>NZ_JBITCD010000001.1:0-1149916 GCF_044452905.1 Mycobacterium sp. NPDC051804
CAGGCGGCGCCGGCGGAATGCTGATGGGCAACGGCGGCAGAGGCGGCGACGGCGCACATGCCCTCACCAACGGCGCTGCCGGCGGAGCCGGCGGGGCCGGCGGCGCCGCAGGCCTCCTCTACGGCAACGGCGGAGCCGGCGGCAACGGCGGCAACGGCGCCGTCGGCGTGCACGGACTTTCGGGTGTCGTCGACGGCGGCAACGGCCAGGCTGGCGGCACAGGCGGCGCCGGCGGCGCAGGCGGAGCAGGCGCGCTGCTCTTCGGCAGCGGCGGAGCCGGCGGCGCCGGAGGGACCGGTGGAACCGGTGGGGCCGGCGCAAGCGGCACCAGCGGGGTGCTCAGCGGTGTTGTTGGCGGTGAGGGCGGCAACGGCGGTACCGCCGGTCAGGGCGGGTCCGGCGGGCACGGCGGCAAGGGAGGCGTGTTCGGCCTCCAGGGTGTTGGCGGGGCCGGCGGAGCCGGCGGCTCGGGTGGAGCTGCGGGTGACGGCGGCAATGGAGCCTCAACGGCCATCTCCGGCGGCCAAGGTGCTGACGGCGGCAACGGCGGCAACCCGGGCGCCGGCGGGCTCGGCGGCAACGGCGGGGCCGGTTCGACCGCGGGGGCCGACGGTGCAGCTGGGAGCACGCCCACAAGTGGCGGCAACGGCGGCAACGGCGGCAACGGCGGTCACGGTTTCCTCTACACCGGTCAAGCGGGCGGGGCCGGCGGCAAGGGCGGTGACGGCGGCCTGGTCGGCAACGGCGGGACCGGCGGCAACGGCGGCTTCGGCGCCCACGGCGTTGTTCCCACCGGCGCCGGAGAAGCCGGCGGCTCCGGTGGCACCGGCGGCGACGGCGGCGCGGGCGGCAAGGGCGGCACCGAAGCCGGAGACGGTGGAGTCGGCGGCAGGGGCGGCAACGGCGGCTTCGGCCAGAACGGCACCGCGGGCACCAACGGCGGCAACGGCAGCAACGGCGGCGGTACCGGCGAGGACGGGACCGACGGCGGGGCCGGCGGCAACGGTGGCGACGGCGGAAAGGGCGGAGCCGGCGGCGCCGCACCGGTCGGTCAGGCCGGCCAACAAGGCAACGGCGGGACCGGTGGGGCCGGCGGCACGGGAGCCGCCGGCGGGGACGGCGGCAACGGCGGCGACAACACGGGCTCCTTCGGCGGAGCCGGCGGCAAGGGCGGCGACGGCGGCGATCCCGGCGCCCAAGGTCTCGGCGGCAAGGGCGGGTCAGGATCGATCACCGGCCTCGACGGCGCCGACGGCGGCACCGCGACCACCGGCGGGAACGGCGGCAACGGCGGCAACGGCGGCATGGGCTACTCATTCGATGGCACCGTCTTGCCGGGCGGCAAAGGCGGTGACGGCGGCAACGGCGGCCTGGTCGGCGACGGCGGCAACGGCGGCACCGGCGGTGACGGAGTCATCGGCCTCACCGGTCTCACCGGGGCGACGCCGGGGGCCACTGGCGGAACGGGCGGCGACGGCGGTCTGGCTGGCGCCGGAGGACAGGGCGGCGCGGGCGGCGCCTTGGCCGGCAACGGCGGCGACGGCGGCCAAGGGGGCACCGGCGGACAGGGCGGCACCGGCGGAACGGGCGCCAACGGTGCGACGGGCGCCATCTCGGGTGCCGACGGCACCGACGGCGGTGCCGGCGGACAGGGCGGTACTGGCGGACAGGGCGGCGACGGCGGCGACGGAGGCACCGCCGCGGCGGGCCAAGCCGGCAGCAAGGGTGCAGGCGGGGCCGGCGGCAAGGGCGGCACTAGCGGCCAAGGTGGCACCGGCGGCGCTGGCGCCACCGGAACGGTGACCCATAACAGCGGGACCGGCGGCAAGGGCGGCAACGGCGGCAACCCGGGACAAGGCGGTGCTGGCGGCACCGGAGGCACCGGCTCCACCACCGGAGACACCGGGGGCACCGGTAGCACTGCGACCAGCGGGGGTAACGGCGGCACCGGAGGCGCGGGCGCTGACGGGCTCGGCCCAGGCGGCAACGGCCGGGCCGGCGGCACCGGCGGTGACGGCGGAGCGGTCGGCAACGGTGGTACTGGCGGCCAAGGCGGCAAGGGCGGCGTCGGCACCACCACCCCGGCCACCCCCGGCGCGAACGGCGGCAACGGCGGCACCGGCGGAGTCGGCGGCACCGGCGGCAAGGGCGGCACCATCTCCGGTGACGGCGGCCAAGGCGGCACGGGTGGCGTGGGCGGAACGGGCGGCGATGGACGCACCGGCGCCGACGGCAATGTCGGAAGCCCGAAGGGCGGCGAAGGCGGCCGTGGCTCCGGCGGAGGGCTCGGCGGGGCAGGCGGAACCGGCGGCCAAGGTGGGGCCGGTGGCACCGCACTCGGCGCTGGTAGTGACGGTGCGCAAGGCGTCGGCGGGGCTGGCGGCAACGGCGGGGATGGCGGCGACGGCGGCGACGGCGGCCGCGGCGGGGATGGCGGCGAGTCGTTCGTCCCGAGCGAACGCGATGGGGGTCGAGGCGGTAGGGGCGGTTTCGGCGCCGACGGCGGCGCGGCGGGAGTCGGGGGCCAGGGCTCCACTGTCGGCGCATCAGGGGTTGCCGGCGTCGAAGGTGACGGCGGTGACGGCGGCCACGGCGGGAACGGCTTCGACACCGTGGGCATCATTCTCGCCGCCGGTAACGGCGGCACCGGCGGCGACGCTGGCGATGGAGCGAACGGCGGCAACGGCGGCTGGGGTGGCAATGGCGGCGACGACATCAGCGCCGCCCCTCCCGGACGTGGTGGCCGCGGCGGCAACGGCGGTTTCGGTTTCTCCGGAATAGGAGGCCTCGGCGGTGACGGCGGCATCGGCGGTGACGGCGGATCCACCTTCCTTGGATTCGGCAACCCCGGTGAACAAGGTGGAGACGGCGGCCACGGCGGCCGCGGCAAGGTGGCGGGCGGCCGAGGTGGGGACGGTGGAGACGGCGGCCGAGGAGGCATGGGCTCGTTCTCGCCAGGTGGATCCTCTCAGCCCGGCGGTGACGGCGGGGCTGGCGGCAAGGGCGGCGAGGGCGGTCAACGGGTCGACATCGACGACGACATCGTGGTGCAGGGGCAGCCCGGCACGCCGGGCACTCCCGGTGGCGACCCGCAGGGGGCCTTCGGCGTCATCGGCGGCGAACCCGGCACCGGTGGGGCTGGCGGAGCCGGCGGTGTCTAGGCCTGGCCTCCCGGCTGGCGTCGAGTACACCGTGGTGTTCACCGTTGTCATTTGACGACGACTGATGACGACTCCAGATGAGTACGAGACGGCGCTTCGTACCTTGCCCGAAGCGCATTCGCTGGCTTTGCGCCTGTGCGATGCCGGAGTAGCCGACGATGTCATCTGCGGCTATCTGCAAATAGAACCAGAAGGCCTGGCGACTACGCTCGACCTGGCCCGACGAAAATTGGACGCAGCACTCAGCAAACCACTGAAATGACCTAATCGAGTCGCTAGGATCGCGCCATGGTGGACCTGTGGCCTCTCACTGGCCGCACGGAGGAGCTTCGCGTCATCAGCGACGCGCTCGCCGCTAACCCCCACAGCGGCGTGGTCGTCGCCGGTCCAGCCGGTGTCGGCAAGACACGATTGGCGCGCGCCGCCGCCGATGCGGCTGCGCAGGCGGGCTGGACGGTGCGACGTGTCGCCGGTACCACCACCGGGCGGCAGGTCACTTTGGGTGCGTTCGCCCGCTGGGCGGATGCGGCAGATGCCTCGCCTCTGGCGCTCGCGCAGAAAGTCGTCACGGGACTCGCCGCTGAGACTGACGGCGCCAACCTGCTGGTGCTCGTCGACGACGCCCACCTGCTCGACGACATGTCGGCGCTGATCGTGCATCAACTGGTGTTGGAGGGTACGGCGAGCGTCGTCGCCACCGTACGCACCGGCGAGCGCGCCCCCGACGCGGTGACCTCGCTCTGGAAAGACGGCCTGCTGCGCCGCATGGACCTACAGCCGTTGGCCCGCAACGAATCCGACGACCTCCTCCAGTCCGTCCTCAACGGCCCGGTCAGTGCAGACTGCGCGACACGGATGTGGAAATTGAGCCGAGGCAACGTCCTGTTTCTTCACCACCTCGTCGAGCACGAACGGGAAACCGGTCGTCTCAAAAGCATTGCCGGCGAATGGCATTGGGATGGGAAAACATCGGTGTCACCATCCCTGGTCGAACTGGTCGAACTTCAAATCGGCGCAGTGCCCGAAGACGTGCGCGACGTGGTC
Organism: Mycobacterium sp. NPDC051804; assembly: GCF_044452905.1. Lineage (NCBI taxonomy): Bacteria > Bacillati > Actinomycetota > Actinomycetes > Mycobacteriales > Mycobacteriaceae > Mycobacterium > Mycobacterium sp. NPDC051804. Next base: position 4,206 of record NZ_JBITCD010000001.1, read on the forward strand.
GATCTCGTCGCCATCGCCGAGCCCGTCCAACAAGAAATTTTGACCACGTTGGCCGAACCGATGGCGATCCAGGCCGCCGAACAACGCGGGCTTATCGCTGCGGCTTCCGTGACCAGCGCCGTGTATGTGGGCCACCCGCTGTACGGCGAGATCCGCCTCGGCCAATGCGGTTCGCTGCGGCTGCGCGGATTGCGCGGACGCGTCGCTGCGGCCATGGCGCAGTCGGTCGGGGCAGACCCGCTTCGGCTCGGGCTGCTCTGGATGGAGTCCGACCTGCCGCCCGACGCCGAGATACTTTCCCAGGCCGCCAACATCGCCTCGTCGCGGCTCGACCTCCCGCTAGCCGAGCGGCTGGCCCGGGGAGCTCACGACGCGCAGAACAACCCGGCCACGACGCTGCAATTGGCCTACATCCTGTACTTGCAGGAGAAGGGTCAGGCGGCCGAGGCGCTCCTTGACACGCTTGACCCTCGCGAGCTCGCGGCCCCCGGCTTCATCGACGGCGTCATCCTTCGGGCGGCAAATCTGTTGCTGCCGTTGCGAAATCCCGAGCGGGCAAATGCCGTCATCGACGATGCCGTGCAACTCGGCGATGCCGACCGCAACCATTCGCTGTACACACTCCGCGCGGTCGGGGAGGCGATGGGAGCACGACCCGCCAAAGCGGTTGAAACCATGTCGGCAGTCGCTTACGACCAACTCGATAGCCACGGCCGGATCCTCGGCTACGCTGCGGAGTCGATCGCGCTCGGTGACCTCGGACGCGCCGAGGACGCCGGCGAGCGGGCATCGGCGGGTTATCGCGAACTTGTCGAATCACCACAGGAGTCCTTCCACGGTTCGGGGCTCGCCGAGTTCCACGCCTACGCATTGCTGGCCGCCGGGTACGTCGGAGAAGCGCATTCGATCGCCGAGCGGTGGCACCGGCAGTACGCGGACGTGCCGGGCATGTCTCGTTCGATGGCGCTCGCGGCCCTTGGCATGACCGCCCTTGGGCGCGGTGACCTGACGGCCGCGCTGCGCCATTTGGGCGGGGCGCAAGCGAGTTTCGGCGGGTACGGCGAGGTCTCTGGTCTGTTCTACCGATTCCGGATCCTGCACACCGAGGTATTGGCCAGATCAGGCGATGGCGATGGGGCGGCGCGGTCGCTGGAGGCCACCCGTGCCAGTCGCCATCCCGCATACGAATACGTTGAATCCGGCTACCTCCTCGCCATTGCGTGGGTGGCGGCTGGCGCCGGCCGCATCACAGAGTCACGTGACTTCAGCCGTCACGCAGCCGAATTCGCCCGGAGTCACGGACAATTGGCGCGGGAGGTGCTGTCGTTGCAGACGTCGGTACAGTTCGGCGACGCGAGCGGTGCCGCCCGGTTGACTGAACTCGCGACACTGGTGGAAGGGCCGCGCGCAGCATTGGCGGCCCGATACGCGCATGCTCTGGCAGCAGACGACGGCGCCGGCCTCGATGCGGTGTCTCGCGATTTCGAGGCTATGGGCGATTCATTGGCAGCGGCCGACGCGTCAGCTCAGGCGAGCACGGTGTACCGCCGCGCCGGACGACGTGGGAGTGCGCTCACCGCGGGTGGCCGCGCTGATCAGCTCGCCCGAGACTGCGGCGGTGCCGTCAGCGCAGCGCTTGGCGCGTCCCGCGTGCGGCTCCCGTTCACCCGGCGCGAGCACGAGATCGCCAAGCTGGTGTCGGACGGTCTGTCCAACAAGGCGATCGCGGAAGCGATGTCGTTGTCGGTGCGCACCGTCGAGGGCCACATCTATCAGGCCAGTGCCAAGGCCGGCGTCACCTCACGGTCGGAACTGTCTACGTTGATCCAGCAATTCAATGAACGCGCCGCCGCGGCGACCAGCTGACGACCGACCGCAGGATGCTTTCGGCAGAAAACCAAGTAGGCGGCGCAAATCCTGAGGAGATCCACGGTTTCGATCCTGACCTATCGGGCGATCTCGCCGTAGTTGTCGTGCAGGCGCCACCATTCGTAGGGCGCGCCCTGCGGCCGTCCTTCGGGAACGTCCTGCCAATCCTCCTGCCGGCCCATGGGCGTCATATCGAGGAACGACCACGCCGGGCCGATCTCCTCGATGCCGCGTCCGTTGAGGAAATACGTCTGAAAGACGCGATCGCCGTCACGAATGAAGACGATGACACCGAACATCTCTTCGACGCCGAAGTCCTTCGAAAAATCGTCACCGACGAGGGTGAAAAACGACAGGTGCTCCCACCCCATCCGTCCCTTGAACTGCGCGACATTCTCCTGTGGGGCCGCCGTCACGAATGCGAGAGTCGTGTCGCGGGCCGCCAGGTGTGCAGGATGTGTCACCGTGTCTGCGAAAAACGCACAGCCCGAGCAGGACCCATCCGGCCAGTTCTCGACATCAGGCGCGTAGAAGAAGCGATAGACAATCAACTGACGCCTTCCCGCGAACAGGTCGAGGAGGTCCACCTCGCCGTCAGGACCCAGAAACCGGTAGTCGGTGCGCACAGGGGTCATCGGCAGTCGCCGACGCTTGGCGGCGAGCGCGTCCCGCGCCTTCATCAGCGCCTTCTCTTCAACCAGGAGGTCGTTACGGGCCGCCTGCCATGCGTCCCGCGAGACGATGTCCGGCAGCGCGATCTCCTCCTGCTGCAGCGAGGGTGACGGGATTGCTGGACCTTCCTGCTTCGTCATGTCGTCCATACGTAGATAGACCTCCCAGCGGCGTCATAGTCATCGGGTGCAGGATCGACGTGTGCCGATATACCCGCTCCACGATCCCGATTGGCGCGCGTTCGCGAGCGACAACTACGCAGGGGCCCATCCCGAGGTGCTCGCCGCCATCGCGGCGGCCAACGGTGGACACCAGGTCGCCTACGGCGAAGACCAGTACACCGCGAGGCTGGCCGACGTGATCCGCGCGCACTTCGGTGAGCGTGCCGAGACGTTCCCCGTGTTCAACGGCACCGGCGCCAACGTCGTCGCCCTCACCAGCATGTTGCCGCGCTGGGGCGCCGTCGTGACCGCCACCAACGCGCACATCCACACCGACGAGGCCGGCGCCCCAGAGCGGGTCACCGGTCTCAAATTGCTCACGGTCCCCACCCCGGACGGCAAGCTGACGCCCGAACTCATCGCGCGCGAGGCGTGGGGCTGGGGCGACGAACACCGGGCCCAACCGCTTGCAGTCAGCATCACGCAGGCCACCGAACTGGGCACCGTCTACACCCCGGACGAGGTGCGCGCGATCTGCGACTTCGCTCATCAGCGCGGCATGGCAGTCCACATGGACGGTGCCCGACTGTGGAATGCCGCGGCCGCACTCGACGTGCCGTTCCGAGAGTTCACCACAGACGCCGGCGTCGACATTCTCAGCCTCGGCGGAACCAAGAACGGACTGCTCGGCGCGGAGGCGATCGTCGTGCTCGACCCGGACCGAACCACCGGGCTGATCTATCTGCGCAAGCTCACGATGCAGCTGTCAAGCAAGATGCGGTTCCCCTCCGCACAGCTGCTCGCGCTCTTCGACGACGATCTGGGCCTGCGCAGCGCGGCCCACGCGAACGCGATGGCGCAGCGTCTGCGCACCGCGCTCGAGGCCGACGGCACCCTGGGTGATCTGACGTTCACCCAGGACACCCAGGCCAACGCGATCTTCGCCACCGTGCCGAACGACGTCGCCGACCGGATCCGCGAGCGGGCGCGGTTCTACGACTGGGATCGCGCGCGCGGCGAGGTCCGGTGGATGACCGCATGGGACACCACACCCGAGGATGTCGACCGCTTCGTCGCGATCGTCGCCGACGAGTTCGCGCGCCGATGACCGCATTCGACGAGGCGGTGAGCGCGGTCCGTCGTGGCGACAAAACCTCCGATGACGCCGCAGCCGAACTGCTGCACATGCTCACGGACAAGGAGCTGCTCTGGCTGCTCGACGGCGACAAGGCGCTGCTGGAGTCCGTCGTCGACGGTGTCCGCACGCGAACGAACTTCCTCGCCGTGACGGCAGGCCGCATCGACCGCATCGGAATCCCCGGGCTCCGATTCACCGACGGCCCACGCGGTGTCGGCATCGCGCCGTCCACCAGCTTCCCGGTCGCCATCGCACGCGGAGCGACCTGGGACGTCGACATCGAACGGCGGGTCGGCGCTGCGATCGGCGCCGAAGCGCGCGTTCACGGCGCCAACTTCTGGGGTGGTCTCTGCATCAATGTCGCTCCGTTCCCCGGTTGGGGTCGCGCCCAGGAGTCCTACGGCGAAGATCCGCTGCTGCTCGGCGAAATGGGTTCGGCGGCAACCGAAGGCGCCCGCGATTGGGTGATCACGAGCGTGAAGCACTTCGCCCTCAACTCCATGGAAGAGGCGCGGTTCCAGGTCGACGTCCGCGTTCCCGAGGACGTAATCCACGAGCGATACTTGCCGCATTTTCGTCGGACTGTCGAGGCCGGCGTGGACTCCGTGATGTCCGCCTACAACTCGGTCAATGGCCAGTGGGCAGGCGAGAATCGTCACCTGCTGACCGAAATCCTGCGCGATCAATGGGGTTTCAATGGTTTCGTGCACACCGACTGGGTCTGGGGTCTGCGCCATCCGGTGGAATCGGTGGCGGCCGGCCAGGACGTCGAGATGCCTTTCCGGCAGCAGCGCGCCCATGCGCTACCGGCAGCACTGCGCTCCGGCGAGTTGAAGCGCGACGACGTCGCGCGTGCCGGCGCCCGCATCCTGCGCACCCAGATCGAGTACGCCGCGCGGGCCCTGCCCACACCGCCCCGCTCCGTGGTGGGCGGCGCGGAACATCGTGCGCTGGCTCGCGAGGTCGCCCACCGTGCGACGGTCCTGCTGCGCAACGAAGGTCGGCTCTTACCGCTCGACGAGCAGAAGCTTCGACGTGTCGCGGTGTTGGGCCGCCTTGCCGATCGCCCGAACCTGGGTGATACCGGATCGTCGAATGTGCATCCGCGCAACACCGTTTCGGTGCTGCAGGGGCTGCGGGAACGTCTCGGCAGTCACCGCGTCACGGCAGATCCACGCGACGCGGATGTCGCGGTGGTCGTCGTCGGCCTGACGCCCAAGGACGAGGGTGAGGCGCTGATCGCCCTCGGCCCCGACACCATGCAGTTGTTCGGCGGGGTCATGCGTCGGCCACGCGTCGCCAAACTGGTCAGCGCGCTGTTCAATTTTTCGCAACGCTGGTGGACGTTTGGCGGCGATCGCTCCGATCTGCGGCTGCACGACGAGGACGTGGCACTCATCCGTGCTGTCGCCCAAGCGAATCCGCGCACCGTGGTGATCGTCATTTCAGGAGGCACCGTCGTCGTCCACCCGTGGGACAAGGACGTCGCCGCCCTCCTCATGGCGTGGTATCCCGGCATGGAGGGTGGCCGGGCACTTGCCGACGTGCTGCTGGGAGATGCCGAGCCGACAGGCCGGATGCCCGTCACCACCCCCACACAGCAATCACAACTGCCGCAAGTGGATTGGCGTGCACGCACTGTGACGTACGACCGGTGGTGGGGTCAGCGCAGGCTCGATCACGATGGCGTGCCGGCGGCGTACCCGCTTGGCTTCGGACTCGGGTACACAACGTTCACCACCACGGATCTGGAGCTCAGCCCCGTTCGTGAAGAACGCTTCGATGCCACCGTGACGGTGACCAACACGAGCGACCGCGACGGCCGCCACGTCGTCCAGATCTACGCGGTACGTACTGTCGACGGTCGCCCGGTGCGTCATCTCACCGGGTTCGCCGCGGTCGCCGTGGCGGCCGGTGCGAGCACGTCCGTCACGGTCGAATGCTCGACACGGCCCCTACAGCGCTGGACCGCCGACGGCTTCGTGTTCGACGATGACGACGTCACCGTCGAAGCCGGCGCCTACTGCGGCGATCCGGACGCATGCCACACGCCGTTGAAGCGCTGAACTCAGCGCCGGATGTCGCCGCCGGGGCGGCTCAGCGTTCGGCGGCGGGCATCACCAGGGTGTCGATCACCTCGCGCACGAACGCGGCGTCGACGCGCTGGCCGCGGATCACCCGCAGCAGGCTCATTCCGGTGGCGACGTCGGCGACCAGCGACCGATCACGGTCGGGGGGGATTTCTCCGCGAGCGGCCGCCTGTTCGAGGATCGCCCCGATGACGCGCCTGCCCCTCAGCAGCATGAGGTCGTCCAGTGCCGCGGCGAGCTCGGGGTCGTTGGCCGCCTCCACCGCGACGCGCAGGATCAGGTCCGTCGACACCAAGGATTCGTCGTTGCGTTTAACCCTTTCGACCAACTCGTCGAAGTCACCGCGCAGGCTCCCGGTGTCCGGGGCGTCGTTGTCGAGAAGGTCGGGCCGCCAGTAGACCAGCGCGTCGGCCATCAGGGCCGCCTTCGACGACCAGCGTCGGTAGATGGCGGCCTTGCCGACGCCGGCCCGAACCGCGATGTCGTTCATGTTCGTCGCGTCGTAACCGTTCTCGGACAGGCAGGCCAATGCGGCGTCGAGGATCGCGGGGTCGCGCGTGCGGTCCAGCCGACCATCGGTCCGCTGCCGCAGCGCCGATGAGCGCTCACGCGAAGAGCATGAATTCGACTCCGCCTCCGTCATCACCTCGAGCCTAGGTACTCCGCCTGCCGCCGGCTCGTCCGGTCGACGATCTCGAACGTGTTCAGCGGCCACCAGAACCAGCGTCCGAGCGCCGCGGCGATCGAGGGCGTCATGAACGACCGCACGATGAGCGTGTCGACCAGCAGACCGATACCGATCGTCATACCCAGCTGGCCGACCACCCGCAGATCGCTGACGATCATCGACATCATCGTGAATGCGAACACCAGACCGGCCGCGGTGACCACGCGTCCGGTGGCGCCCATGCCGCGGATGATGCCGGTGTTCAGCCCGGCGTGGATCTCCTCTCGGAGTCGCGACACCACCAACAGGTTGTAGTCAGAGCCGACCGCCAGCAGGATCACGACCGACAGCGGTATCACGATCCACTGGACGCCGAGGCCCAGAATGTCCTGCCACAGCAGAACCGACAGACCGCACGCCGTGCCAAGCGACGCCGCGACCGTTCCGACGATGACCAACGCGGCGACGACACTGCGGGTTATCAGCAGCATGATCCCGAAGATCAGGATCATCGACGCGATACAGGCGATGAGCAGGTCGGTCTTCACACCGTTCTGCATGTCGGCATACAGGGATGCCGTACCCGCCAGCGATACCTTGGCGTTTTCCATCGGGGTGCCCTTGATGGCATCGGCAACGGCGTCCCTGATTCCTGCGACGTGCTGGATGCCGTCGACTGAGGCGGGATCGCCTTGGTGGGTGATGATCATCCGTACTGCCTTGCCGTCCGGTGACACGAACATCTTCAGACCGCGTTCGAAGTCGGGGTTGGTGAACACCTCCGGCGGAAGATAGAACGAATCGTCGTTCTTGGCCTGATCGAAGTAGTTGCCCATCATCGTCGACCCCTGGGCGGCCTCTTGCATCTGCTGCTGGATGCCGGCCATGGTGCTGTGTGTCGAGAGCATGAAGTCACGCATGGTCTTCATGGAATCGATTGTCGGAGGAAGCACTTCGAGCATCTGCGGCATCAGGACGTCGAGCTGGTCGATGTCCCCGCTGAGCCCTTCCAGCTTACCTGCGAGTGCGTCGATGCCGTCGAGTGAGTCGAAAAGGGAGCGAATCGAGAAGCAGACGGGGATGTCGTAGCAGTGCGGTTCCCAGTAGAAGTAGTTGCGCATCGGCCGGAAGAAATCGTCGAAGTTGGCGATGTGGTCGCGCAATTCGTTGGTAGTGGCCACCATGTCGTGCGTCCGCGCCGTCATGTCGTGGGTGACCCCGACGATCTGCTGGGTGATCTCGTACATGCGCTGCATGTTGGCGATCGTCTTGCTCAGCTCGTCGGCCTGTTCGAGCATCTGCGCGGTGTTGTCGTTGTTGTACTTGGCGGTCTGCAGGGTGGCCGAGTTCTGCATCGCGATCTGAAAGGGAATGGAACTGTGCTCGATCGGCGCGCCCAGGGGTCGCGTGATGGTTTGCACCCGTTCGATACCGCGAAGGTGGAAGACGCTCTTCGCGACTCGGTCGATGATGAGCATGTCCGCCGGATTGCGCAGGTCGTGATCGGCTTCCAACATCAACAGTTCGGGGTTCATCCGGGCTTTCGAGAAGTGCTGCTCGGCGACCCCCATGGCCACGTTGGACGGTAGCTCGGCCGGTGTGAACTTGTCGTCGTTGTACTGCGGCACATAGGTCAGCAGGGCGACGAACCCGACGACCGCGACGACCGACGTGGCAACGATCATCGGCTTGGGCCACCGGACCACGACCGTTCCGACCTTGCGCCAACCGCGGGTCGACAGTTCACGTTTGGGATCGAGGAACCCGAATCTGGACCCGACGACCAGAACTGCAGGCGCCAGCGTAAGCGCGGCCGCCACCACGACCAACAACGAGATCGCGCAGGGCAGGGCCATGCTGGTGAAGTACGGCAGCGTGGTGAACATCAGGCACATGCACGCACCGGCGATGGTCAGTCCCGAACCGAGGATCACGTGCCACACACCCTCGTACGCCTCGTAATAGGCATCTTCGCGGTCGAGTCCCCTGGCCCTGGCTTCCTGATATCGGCCGAGTAGGAAGATGACGTAGTCGGTGCCGGCGGCGATGACGAGCATCGTGACCATGCTCACCGCGTACGGGGTGAGCCCGATGATGTTCAGGTTGCCTGCCGTCGCGGTAACACCCTGTGCGGCAAAGAGTTCGATGCCGACGATCAACAACGCGATGATCGCGGTGATGACCGAGCGGTAGACGATGAGCAGCATGACCAGGATCACGCCGATGGAGACCAGCGCCATCACCGCCAGACTCTTGTGGCCGGCGATCGACGTGTCGGCGACGAGAACGGCATTGCCCGCGACGTGGGCCTGTACGCCAGGGGGCGCCGGCACCGAATTCACGATGTCGCGCACCGCCGCCACCGACTCATGGCTGGGCGTGGTGCCCTGCGCACCGGTCAGGAACACCTGAACGTAGGCGGCTTTGGCGTCCGGGCTCTGCACACCCGCGGCGGTCAGCGGGTCGCCCCAGAAGTCCTGAGCGAACTGCACGTGCTCGTGGTCGGCGCGGAGTTTCTCCAGAATCTGGTTGTAGTACTCGTGGGCGCTGTCGCCCAGTTTGTCCTGTCCCTCGATGACCACCATGGCCGTTGAGTCAGAGTCGAATTCGTGAAAGACCTTGCCGATGTTCATCATTCCTTGAAATGCCGCTGAGTCCTTCGGGCTCATCGACACAGAATGTTCATCGGCGACGGTATCGAGTGACGGCGAGACAGCGCCAAGTATGACCGCAAGCAGTATCCAGCCGATGATGATGGGCACAGACAGGATGCGGATCAGGTGGGCGACTCTCGGACGCCGATTCTTCAAATGTGTTGCCGTCATACTGATTTCACCAAGCAGTAGATGAAGGGCTTGTATTCGTCGGTGCTGCGGTCATCGCGCACTTGACCGTCGACGACGACGCGGCAGCGCAGATTGTCGACGCTGGTGTCGGCCTGGGCGACGATGTTGGCCGACATCGACGGCAGAGTGGTGACGATGGTGAACGACCACGGCAGCGTGCCGTCCACGTGATGCGGCTGGCCGTTCTCGTCGAGATAATCGACGCTGACCGGGCCACCGGACGACGTACTCGAGATTTCGTAGGTGATGTTCTTCGGGTTGAAAGGATCGGTGAACCCGCCACCAGAGTCGGCGCCCGTCGTCAGTTCATGGCCGCCGATGTCGCCGCGGATACGGAGCACCGCATACGCCCCTAGCGCGACGACGACCACCAGAAGCAGCGGCATCCACGCCTTCGTCAGCATTCGAAACACCCGACCTCCTCACCCCAACCGTGTGACGGAACTTGAGTTCCGTCTACGCGACGGGTGGACTGTACTCCACGAACCTGGGGATGGGCACTGCGTCCCTTCCTCGGGGTGCTGAAATGAACTGATGGACCTGCCCGTGATGCCGCCGGTGTCACCGATGCTGGCCAAAGCCGTCAAGGCGATCCCGCCGGACGCTTCGTATGAGCCCAAGTGGGACGGGTTCCGGTCGATCTGCTTCCGAGACGACTTCGACGTCGAGCTCGGCAGCCGCAACGAGCGCCCACTCACCAGGTATTTCCCGGAGCTCGTCGCGGCCGTCCGCGCGGAACTCCCGATGCGCTGCGTCGTCGACGGCGAGATCGTGATCGCCACCGGCGACGGCCTGGATTTCGAGGCGTTGCAGCAGCGCATCCACCCCGCCGACTCCCGCGTACAGATGCTGGCCAAGAAGACGCCCGCGTCGTTCATCGCCTTCGACCTGCTCGCACTCGACGACGAGGACTACACGTCCAGGCCGTTCAGCGAACGCCGCGCCGCGCTGGTCGACGCATTGGCGGACACGGGCCCATCCATTCACGTCACGCCCGCGACAACCGACCTACCCACCGCCCAACGGTGGTTCACCGAGTTCGAGGGCGCCGGCCTCGACGGCCTCATCGCCAAACCGTTGACCGTCACCTATCAGCCGGACAAGCGCGTCATGTTCAAGATCAAGCCCGAGCGCACCGCGGACTGCGTCGTCGCCGGCTACCGGGTGCACAAGTCGAGCGATGAAGCGATCGGCTCGCTGCTGCTCGGCCTGTACAAAGACGACGACACACTGGCGTCGGTCGGCGTGATCGGCGCGTTCCCGATGGCCAGGCGGCGCGAGCTGTTCACCGAATTACAGGAGCTGGTAACGACATTCGACGAGCATCCATGGAACTGGGCCGCCCACATGTCGGGCGAACGCACCCCGCGCCGCAACGAGGGATCGCGGTGGAACGCAGGTAAGGACCTCTCGTTCGTCCCGCTGCGGCCTGAGCGGGTCGTCGAGGTCCGCTACGACCACATGGAAGGCGAGCGGTTTCGCCACACCGCGCAGTTCAATCGCTGGCGACCCGACCGCGACCCACGCTCATGCACGTATGAACAACTCGAACAGCCCGTCACCTTCAGCCTCGGCGACATCGTCCCCGGGCTGGGCGCGACTCCCGGCGTTTAGGCACAACCGCCGTTGGGCAGATAGCTAGGTCATGACTCCCCACGCCGTCATCTCCGGTGCCGGCATCGCCGGACCCGCTCTGGCCCATCAACTGTCCGCCCGCGGATGGCGGACCACCGTGATCGAACGCTTCCCACAGCGGCGGGACGAGGGGCAAAACGTCGACATCCGCGGGGCCGCCCGCGAGGTCGTCCGCCGCTTCGGTCTCGAAGACGAGATCCGCGCCGCCAACACGACCGAGGTGGGTACCCGGTTCGTCAGAGCGGACGGCTCGACGGCGGCATCGTTTCCGGTGGCGTCTGCGGGCGAACCAGACGGTCCCACAGCAGAATTCGAGATCCTGCGCGGAGAGCTCTCGCGCATCCTCATCGAATCCACGAAAGACCTGACGGACTATCGATTCGACGCTCGCATCGCCGACGCCACCGAGCACGGCGACCACGTCGTCGTCACGCTCGAGGACGGCACGCACCTTGATGCCGACGTGCTCGTGATCGCCGAGGGGCTACGCTCCCGGTCCCGCCGGTTCGTCACGTCCGCCGACGTCACCGACCTCGGCATGCACTTCGCCTACGCGACGATCCCCCGGACCGACGACGACGATCAATGGTGGAACTGGCAGCACGCGACCGGCCACCGCGCCGTGCATCTGCGGCCCGACAACCTCGGCACCACTCGTGCCATCCTCACCTTCATTTCCGACGTTCGCGGTTTCGAAGACCTCGATCGTGAAGGGCAGCTCACCATCCTCCATCGCACCTTCGGCGATGTCGGTGGCGCTGCTCCGCGTGTGCTCGCAGCCCTGCATGAGGGGGCACCGATGTACTTCTCCGCGGTCGGCCGGGTGCAACCAGAACGCTGGAGCAAGGGCCGAATCGCACTGCTGGGGGACGCCGCGTTCTGCAATGCGACGTTCGGCGGCGCCGGAACCAGCTTGGCGCTCATCGGCGCCTACATTCTCGCCGGTGAGCTTTCCGAAGCCACCGACACGGACGTGGCCCTGGCTCGATATCAGGATCTGATGAAGCCGTTCGTCGGCACTGCTCCGAGGGTGCGCGAAGGTGTGCTCCGGCTGGCAAATCCACGGACGCGCAACGGTATTCGCGTCCTGCATGCGGGCGCGGGTCTGGCCGCGAGTCCGGTCGGCAGGACACTCTCCCGGTTGACGGGCGTGGCCAACATCGGCGGCGACGCAGCGCGATTGCCGGACTATCCCGCAGCCCGACTACCCGCGGCCGGTTGACCTGGAAGATTGCCTCTTTTGGGGACCTGGACAGCTGAACCGTGTGATGCTCGCGTGGTGACGATTCGAGCGATTGCGGCGTCCGGCGTGTGGGTCGCAGCCCTGGCCGCCGCCGCTGTGGGGCTGGCGAGTCCCGCGTCGGCCGATGACCGGCTCGACGGCGACTACACCTTCATAAACGGTCCGGTGTCGAACACGTGGAACATCACCACGCAGTGCAATGCGGAAGTCACGTGCGGCGGGACGATTTCGTCGTCCACCGGGTTGGTCGAGCAGATCCTCCGGGTGGCAGGCGGTCCGTGGACGATCGAACGCACAGACGTCCCGAATGGCCGGATATGTCCCAACGGCAGCACCGGACCCGCCGATCTGATGTATTCGTTCGACCCCGCGACCCTGGTGGGGGCCGTCAGCTTCCGGTCGAAGCCTGGCGTCTGCGGCGATCCGGACTGGACCAGCGGGCAGAACCCGATCAGCCTCGTGAAGGTGTAGTCAGATCGTCGGATCGGCCCGCCTCGATCCGCGACCACTGTGACGTCGGCCGTTCACCATTGCGGAACTGCGCCCCCGCCAAGGGGTCGTAAGGCTGCGGCCACCCTTGCGGCGACTCTTCCCACTGCTCCTGTCGGCCGTACACCGTGAGATCCATCAGGTGGTAGCTGTTGGCTCCGGCCTCAGTGCCGCGGCCGGTGTTCCAGTACGTCTCGAAGACGCGGTCGCCGTCGCGCAGATAGGACACGTACATGCCGAAATGGCGGCCCTGTAGAAGCGCATCGGAGTTGCGCGCCGAGTACCACGGCATATCCCACCCCATGAAATCCCGGTACCGCACACTCTCGGCGTACGCGCCTTCGCAGAACGTCGCGTAAGTGACGTCTCGGCTGTGCAGATAGGACAGCTCCTGCGCATGCCCGGTGAAGAACGTGCAGCCTTCGCACTGCTCGGCCGCGGGCTTGCCGTCGTGCCACATGTGGAAGTAGGTGAGCAGCTGTGTGCGGCCCTCGAACACGTCGATCAACGGCACTGTGCCCGTCGCTCCGACGAGCGGCGCCTGCGCGTCCACTTCAACCATCGGCAGCCGCCGTCGCGCCGCCGCGATCGCGTCACCCTCACGCGTGTGCGCCTTCTCCCGCACCAGCAACTCGTCGAGTTCGGCCTGCCAAGCGGCGCGGTCGACGACTTTCGGTGTTGCCACTGATCTGGTTTCAGTCACGATCGTTTCCCTCCATCGGCTCGATGGGTAGACCCTCCGGGCCGCGAAAAGTAATCGCGCGTCAGAAGCCGACGAGGGAGACAACGGTTACGCACAGCAGCACGCCGAGGAACGCGGCTAAGGCCGTCACGAACCAGAACAGCGCGTCGAGTACCCCTCGCAGAGTTCGCATTCCAACCTCCTCCGGTGTGCAGTCTTCCGTGGTCTACCCGCTGTCGGGCAAATTAACCATGCCGTCGATTCTTGGCTTGTGCGTCGGTACTCCCCTAGTCTCATTTCATGACCCGACGATGTTGATCTAGACCGCTAGCGGGCCCCGAACGTCACCGCCGCCTGGCGGGCGTCCTGTACGGGTACCTGTTTCTCGACGACTTCGTACTGCTGTACCCCGTGTACACGCTGCTGTTCAGCGACACCGGACTGTCGGTCTGGCAGATCTCATCGCTGTTCGTCATCTGGTCGGTGTCCAGCCTTGTGCTCGAGGTGCCGTCGGGCGCCTGGGCGGATGCGACGTCGCGCCGAAGACTCTTGATCGCCGGTCCGCTGTTGACGGCGGTCGCATTTGCGTTGTGGGTGGTGGCGCCCGGTTACTGGGTGTTCGCAGTCGGTTTCGTGCTGTGGGGCCTCAAGTCGGCCCTGACGTCGGGTGCGCTGGAGGCCCTCGTCTACGAGGAACTGCAGCGGATCGACGCATCCGATAGGTACGCGACGATGATGGGCCGCGGTCAGGTTGCGGGCGTGGTGGCCGCGATGTGTTCGGGTGCGGTCGCGGCGCCAGTGATCTCGGCCGGTGGTTTCGTCGTGGTCGGCGCGGCCAGCGTCGCCGCATGTCTGCTGGCGTCCGTCGTTGCGATGTTGTTCCCGGAGAATCAGATTCGACCGCACGACGAGCCCGACCTCGGCTGGGCCGACACGCTGACGGCTGGTCTGACGGAGACCCGGCGGTCAAAATCCGTGCGGGCGGCGGTGATCCTGGTCGCGGTCATTGGATCCGTGTGGGGTGCCCTCGACGAGTACACGCCGCTGCTGATCGAGAGCGGTGGCGTCACGGCGGCCGACGTCTCGCTGCTGATGGTGGTTATCTGGGCCGGCGCTTCAGCCGGGGGCCTCGCCGCGGGACATGTCGCGCGCTGGGGGTCGACGGCCTTCGCGGCGTTTGTCTGCACCGGCGCGGTGTTGATGGCCGCCGGTGCGCTGTCGGCACACCCTCTCGGCGTGCTCGCGCTGGCCGCCGCGTTCGGCGTGTTCCAGTGCGCCACCGTCGTCGCCGATGCCCGCCTGCAGAACAGCATCACCGGGCCCGCCAGAGCGACCGTCACGTCGCTTGCGGGGATGTCGGCAGACATCGCGACGCTCGCCGTATACGGCAGCTACGCCGCGTTGGTCGATCTCAGCGGCCACTCCGGCGCCTTCGCACTCTTGATGGTTCCGTACCTGGCAATCGCCTTGTGGTTACGCCTGAGACGGTTTGAACCGGCGCGACCAGGGCACGCATAACCCATGTCTGTGACGAGTTTTCAGGACCTCCCGCTGGCCGACCGTGATCGGGAGTGGGACGGTGCCGCGGCAGAGAAACGCGTGCGCAAGTGGGCGGACGCCGAGGACGAGCCGAACCGGAAGTATCGCGACGCACACGTCTGGTACGACAGCGAGAACAAGGACAATTTCACCGCGTACAAGCTGTTGATCGCCGACGTCGTGAGCGGCAAGTTGGAGGTCGTGCCGCGCGGTGTCATGGCGGCCGGCGGCATCATGAACGGCGCCCGCGGCGGCGTCGACCTGCCCGAGGACGACGTCGACCGTGTCAAGAGCCACCTCGCCAAGTACTACAAGAAGATGGGCGAGGAGCCGCCCTGGGAGCGGGACTAGCTAGATTGCGGGGGTGAGTGCAGGCAGGTTCGCCCCTAGCCCGTCTGCCGACCTGCACATCGGCAATCTGCGCACCGCGGTGCTCGCGTGGCTGTTCGCACGCTCGACTGGGCGCCGATTCCTCATGCGCGTCGACGATCTCGATGACCGCACGTTCACCGACATCGCAAACCGCCAGCTCGACGATCTTGCCGCGATAGGACTCACATGGGACGAGCCGGCCGAATGGCAGACCCAGCACACAGACCGTTACGACGCGGCTGTTACTGAGCTTGCCGACCGCGGACTGCTGTACGAATGCTATTGCAGCCGTAAGGATATCGCGCAGGCACCGCGCGCCCCGCACGCTCCAGAGGGAGCGTATCCGGGGACATGTCGCTATCTCACCGACACCGAACGCTCTGATAGGCGCTCGCACCTCGGGCGTCCGCCGGCGTTGCGGCTGCGCACCGACTCGTGCGCTTACACCGTCCACGATCTGCTGCATGGCGACTACACCGGCATCGTCGACGACTTCGTGGTGCGTCGTGGCGACGGCGTTCCGGCCTACAACCTCGCTGTCGTGGTCGACGACGCGGCACAGGACATCGACCAGGTGGTGCGCGGCGACGATCTGCTGCCGTCGTCACCGCGACAGGCGTATCTGGCCCGGCTGCTCGGTCATCCGGAGCCGACGTATGCGCACGTCGCCCTGGTGCTCAACGAGGACGGAGCGCGGCTGGCCAAACGCGACGGCGCCATCACCCTCGCCGAGATCGGCGTGGAACGCGCGCTGGGACAGATCGCGGAATCCCTTGGCTACCAAGCGAGCACCGTCGACGAAATGCTGCCGCAGTTCGACCCGTCGCACCTGCCCCGCTCGCCCTGGATCTACCGCCCCTAGCCGCCGAACGTGGGTGTTTCAAGATCACTCGACGGGTGAGCGACCGTTCGCCGCCCGCTTCGCGGCGGCAAGCAACTCGTCGCGGAACTGCGGATGGGCGATCGCGGCAAGTGCTTCACCACGCTCCGCGACCGTCTTGCCCTCCAACTCGGCGGCGCCGTACTCGGTGATGATCACGTCGACCTGATGCCGCGGGGTCGTGATCACCGCGCCGGGTCCGAACCACGGCACGATCCGCGACTGCAGCTCACCGTCCTTCTCGTACGTCGAGCGCAGACAGATCAGCGAGCGGTCCGACAATTCCAGACCGGCGCCCGCCACGAAATCCTCGGCGCCGCCGATCCCGCTGAACTGGTCGCCGTTGATCGTGTCCGCGACGACCTGACCCTGGATGTCGACGGCCAGCGCCCCGTTGACCGAGATCATGTTGTTGTTGGCGGAGATGACCTCCGGCGAATTGACGATCTCGACCGGCAGGAACGCGACATCGGAGTTGTCGTTCAGCCAGTTGTAGAGCTCCGCGGAGCCGAACGCGAACGTCGTTACGCTCACCCCGTCGTACAGGCCTTTGCGCGCGTTGGAGATCTTGCCCGCCTGGTGCAGATGCATGCAGCCGTCGGTGAACATCTCGCTGTGCAGCCCATAGTCGCCGCCGTCGCCCTCGGCTAGCAGCGTGGCGATCTGGTTCGGGATCGAGCCGATACCCGTCTGCAGCGTCGCCCCCGACGGGACGAACTCGACGGCGTACCGGGCGATCGCCTTGTCGGCGTCGGTGGGCGGCACGTCGCCGCCGGGCAGCTCGAGCGGCGCGTCGGTCGAACTCACGAGGACGTCGATCTCGTCGACGTGTATCGCATGCCGATGCTCGTCACCGAGCCCGAACGTGCGTGGGTAGGAATCGGACACCTCGACGATGAGCAGCCGGTCGGGATCGGCTCCGGCGCGGTGCAATTCGCCGATCGTCCCGCCGGCGTGCAGCGACAGCGAACACCAGCCGTCGGCGTCGGGCGGCGCCGCGACCGTCGTCATCACGCGTGGACTCTGACGCTCCAGCAGCGGCCCGAACCGGCGGAAGTCAGCCGGTGTGAACCCGATGTCGGCGCCGCCGTCGCGCAGCGCCCGCTCGAGCGGGCCGAAGAAACCGGACAGGTAGTGAACGCCATTGCGCGAGAACAGTTCGGTGAGCACCGCGATCAATGCGCCGTAGACCCGCAGATCGGTCCAGTCGTCGCGCTCGCCCAGCGCGCGCAGGAACGCTGGCGGCTGACCGGGGCCCAGCGGTATCCCCAGTGTGTCGGTGGTCTGAACGCGCGCAGCGGCCTGCTCGGCGGTGAGCTCGGTGGGCATGGCGCTAGCCAATCACACCGGCCTCAGCCTGAGCCGAACTATTGGTCGACGGGCACACGGTTGTTAACGTCCGAAAGTGCACCGTCTATCAAGATCGGTCCTCGCGGTACTCCTGCTGTCGACGTTGATGCTGGCGGCATGTGGTTCGTCGGGCACCGACACCGGAGACCCCATCAAATCGGCCGGCGTACTGCGGGTCGGCACCGAAGGTGTCTATCCCCCGTACTCGTTCCACGACCCGAGCCAGGGCGGGCAACTGGCCGGCTACGACGTCGACGTTGCGAAGGCTGTCGCCGAAAAGCTAGGCGTAGATATCGAATTCGTCGAAACGCCGTGGGACGCCATTTTCGCCGCATTGGAGGCCGACCGCTTCGACATCGTCGCCAACGAGGTCACGATCACCGAGGAACGCAAGCAGAAGTACGACCTCTCGGAGCCGTACTCGATCTCCCAGGGCGTGATCGTCATCCGCAAGGACGACGACTCGATCACCTCGCTGGCGGACCTGAAGGGCAAGCGAACCGCGCAGAACCCCACCAGCAACTGGGCCGATCTCGCACGCAACAACGGCGCCCAGGTCGAATCCGTCGACGGTTTCTCTCAGGCGATGACCGTGCTCAACGACGGCCGGGTGGACGCCGTCGTCAACGACAGCCTCTCTGTGCTGGCGTATCAGGCCGAACATCCCGACGCACCGATCAAGGTCATCAATATTCCCGACGAGCGCAGCGACCAGGCGTTCGCGGCTCGCAAGAACAGCGGACTGCTTCCCGAACTGAACACGGCACTCGACGAGCTCCGCGCCGACGGCACCTTGACGAAGATCTCGGAGAAGTACCTCGACACGGATCTGTCGAAGGCCGGGCCGACCAGTACCTGGCAGCTCATCCTCGACAACCTCTGGCCGCTCGCGCGCGCCGCCATCGAGAAGACCATTCCGCTGACGATCATCAGCTTCGTCATCGGGCTGGCGATCGCCCTCGTCGTCGCGCTGGCGCGACTGTCGTCGAACATCGCCGTCTCGGGACTGGCCCGGTTCTACATCTCGATCATCCGCGGCACGCCGCTGCTCGTACAGCTGTTCATCGTGTTCTATGCGCTGCCACAGATCGGGGTGAAGATCGACCCGTTCCTCGCGGCGGTCATCGCGTTCTCGCTCAACGTCGGTGGCTACGCGGCCGAGATCATCCGGTCGGCGATCCTGAGCATTCCGAAGGGGCAGTGGGAGGCCGCCGAGACCATCGGCCTGGATTACGTTGGGGCGCTTCGGCGAATAATCCTGCCGCAGGCCACCCGCGTTGCTGTCCCACCGCTGTCGAACACCTTGATCTCACTGGTGAAGGACACGTCGTTGGCATCGACGATCCTGGTGACCGAACTGTTCAGGACCGCGCAGAACGTCGCCGCACCCACGTTTGAGTTCTTCGCGCTGTATGGCACCGCGGCGTTGTACTACTGGATCATCTGCCTGGTGCTCTCCTTTGCGCAGAACAGATACGAGCGCCGGCTGGAAAGGTATGTGGCCCAGTGACAAACTCCAAGACGGAATACCGCGTGAAGGCCGAGGGCGTGCAGAAAGCCTTCGGGGACAACAAAGTTCTCACCGACGTGTCGTTCGACGTGGCCCAGGGCTCGGTCACCGCGATCATCGGCCCGTCCGGTTCCGGGAAGACCACGCTGCTGCGGGCACTCAACGCCCTCGATGTGCCCGACGCGGGCGTGATTCGTGTGGGCGAGATCGAGATCGACTTCTCCAAACCGGTGGCCAAGGACCAGCTGCGGCGGTACCGGGCGCAGAGCGGGTTTGTGTTCCAGTCTCACAACCTGTTTCCGCACAAGACGGTGCTGCAGAACATCACGGAGGGCCCGGTCGTCGTGCAGAAACGGCCGAAGGACGAGGCGGAGGCCGAGGCCACGGAGCTGCTCGCTCAAGTGGGGCTCGCCGAGAAGAAGGACCAGTACCCGTTTCAGCTGTCCGGCGGACAACAGCAGCGCGTCGGTATCGCGCGCGCGTTGGCGCTCAAACCGAAGGTCGTGTTGTTCGACGAACCGACGTCGGCACTCGATCCCGAACTCGTCGGCGAGGTGCTGTCGGTGATCAAGGACCTGGCTGTCGAAGGCTGGACACTGGTGATCGTCACCCATGAAATCCAGTTCGCCAGGCAGGTTTCCGATCAGGTGTTGTTCACCGATCGCGGCGTGATCCTCGAGAAGGGCCCGCCGTCAGAGGTGATCGGCAATCCGAAGGAAGAACGCACCCGCCAGTTCCTGGACCGCATCCTCAACCCTCTGTAACCCAACGGCGAGCGACCCCTTTTGTACAGCCATTTGCGGCGTGTCGGTGTACAAACACGGTCGCTCGCGGCGCCAACCGGCAACTCAAAGCGCAGGGCTGTGAGAAGGTGGCCCGATGGCGCAGCCATCGACCATGGAAGCGGACGTCATCATCGTCGGCGCGGGACTCTCCGGGATGATCGCGGCACGAAAAGTGCTCGCGGCGGGCCTCACGCCGCTGATCCTGGAGGCCGACGAACGCGTCGGTGGGCGGATCCTCACCCAAGAAGTCATGCCCGGGGTGCCGGTCGAACTCGGCGCACAGTGGATCGGCGATACGCACGAACGGATGTTCCGCCTGGCCGCGGAGCTGGGGATCGAGACCTACCCCCAATACGACCAGGGCCAGACGTCCTACGAGCTCGTCGGGTCCGGGGTGTTGCGCGAGAACGAGTTTCACGCCCGCTTCGAGTCGGAGCTACAGGAACTCGCACTGGTATTGAAGCGGCTCGACGTGCTCGCCGCGGAGGTCCCCGTCGAAGCGCCGTGGACGGCGCCGCGGGCGCTCGAGTGGGACGCGTTCACCGCGGGCTCCTGGTATGACGCGCAAGGGCTTTCGCCGGTGGCCCGCACTCTCCTGGAGATCTGCACCGTCGGAATCCTTGCCGTTCCGACCGCCGAGGTGTCGTTCCTCCATCTGCTGTTCACGATCAAGACCTGTGGTGTGACGTCAGAGCTGTTCGCCGAATCCGAGGGCGGCGCCCAGACAACCCGGTTCGTCGGTGGCACCAGTGAGATCCCGAACCGGCTGGCGGCGCTGATCTCCGATCGCATCGTGCTCGAAGTCCCCGTGCAGACGATCGAGCACAGTGCCGACAGCGTGACCGTGCACTGCCGGGGCGGGCTCATCGCGCGGGGCCGACGGGCGATCGTCGCGATCTCGCCGACACTGGCGGGGCGCATCATGTACGACCCACCGCTGCCGGGCATCCGGGACCAGCTGACGCAGCGGCTGCCCAACGGCTCGGCGATGAAGGCGTTCTTCATCTACGACGAACCGTTCTGGCGCAACGACGGTTTCAACGGTCAGCTCATCTCCGATATCGGTCCGGCCCGCATGTCCAACGACACGTGCATCCCCGGCGACGATCACGGCGTGATCCTGCTGTTCCTGGAGGGCACCCAGGCCCGAACCTACGGCGCTCTTCCCGAGACCGAGCGTCGCGAAGCGCTGACCGCGGAACTCGTGCGCCACTACGGCAGTAGGGCCGCCAAACCCGAGTTCTACGTCGACGGCGAATGGTCGGAGCGGCAGTGGACCCGCGGCTGCTACAACGCCAACCACGGACCGCACGTGTGGACCACCTACGGTCCGGCGCTGACGAGCCCGGTCGGCGTGATCCATTGGGCGTCAACCGATACCGCCACATATTGGAGTGCCTACATGGAAGGCGCGGTCGACGCCGGCGAGCGCGCGGCAGCGGCCGTCATCGCCGAACTCTCTTAGCGATTTGTGTGCGTTCCCGAGCGCTCACCGCTCTTAAACGCACACAAATCGCAACTTAAGTCGAGTAGTAGCGGCCCAGGACGTCGGCTCGCAGCTCGTCGAACTCACCCGCTCTGATCGCCGCACGGATCTGGTCGACCATCCGCACCACGAACCGTTCGTTGTGGATGGTGCACAGCGTGGCGGAAAGGATCTCCTTGGCCTTGAACAGGTGATGCAGGTACGCGCGCGTGTAATGAGCGCAGGTGTAGCAGTCACATTCGGCGTCGATCGGGGTGAAGTCGCGACGGTATCGCGCATTGGTGATGTTGAACCGCCCACCACTCGAGTAGACGGCGGCGTTGCGGGCCACGCGGGACGGTGACACGCAGTCGAAGGTGTCCGCGCCCGCGGCGACGGCGTCGAACAGATCGTCAGGCTCACTGATCCCGAGCAGGTGACGGGGTTTGTCGTCGGGCAGCTCGCTGGTGACCCAACCGACGATGGTGGCCAGGTTCTGCTTCTCCAGTGCCCCGCCGATGCCGTAGCCGTCGAAGCCCACGCCGTCGTCGCCGACGATCCGCGTGAGCCCGCGCGTCGCATGGCGCCGCAGGTCCTCGTATTGCGCACCCTGCACGACGCCGAACAGAGCCTGCGGCGGCTTGTCCGGATTCGCATTGACCAGCCTGCGGTGTTCGACCACGCACCGGATGGCCCACTGATGGGTGCGCTGCACCGACTGTTCCTGGTAGCCGCGAGTGTTGACCAGCGTCGTCAGCTCGTCGAAGGCGAAGATGATGTCGGCGCCGAGCTGGTGCTGGATCCCGATCGACACCTCCGGCGTGAAGCGGTGGGTGGATCCGTCCAGATGCGATCGGAACGTGACCCCGTCGTCGTCGACGTTGGCGAGCCGCTCCTTGCCTTCGGCGATGATGTCGTCAGCCTGAACGCGCTCGGTGTCCATCGCCAGTACCTTGCGGAATCCTGCGCCCAGCGACAGCACCTGGAACCCGCCGCTGTCGGTGAACGTCGGGCCCGGCCAGTTCATGAATCGACTAAGACCGCCCGCCTCTGCGACGATGTCGGGCCCCGGCTGCAGGTACAGGTGGTAGGCGTTGGCCAGAATAGCTTGTGCACCAAGACTTCTCATGGTCTCAGGCAGCACCGCCTTGACGGTGGCTTGGGTGCCGACGGGAATGAACGCCGGAGTGTGAATGTCTCCGTGCGGAGTTCGGATCACGCCCGCACGGCCTGCCCGGCCAGGCAGTTCGGCATCGACGCTGAAGAACGGCGCCGACGAGTCTCTCGGAGGACGAGTATTCGGCGCGGTCACGCCGTAGATTCTGCACTGTGAGGACTCGCCTGCTGGTTGCCGCCGCCATCGCACTCGCGCTGGCGGGTTGCTCGTCGGGTCCGCCGGAGTTCCAGCCCGGGCCCGGCATGCTCGTCGCCGGCACCGCCCAGGTGACCGTCAACGGCGAGGACGCGGGCACCACAGATACCGTGCAGTGCGCCTCCACCGGCACGCTCACCACGATCACGACCGGCGACGACACCAGCGGCGTCACCGCGATGGTCTCCAACAAAGACCAGCTCACCGCCGAATCGGTCGCCATCCGCGACCTCGGCGGGTTCACCGGAAGCTACAACTCCGGGTTCGGCGACACCGCGAAGGTCACGATGACCGGCCGCACCTACGACATCTCCGGCACCGCCGATGGCTTCCTCACCGACAATCCCAGCTTCCGTAAATCCGGCACTTTCAGCGTCAAAGTGTCCTGTTAGCTGCCCCGACGCTGCACATTTCAATCAGCACACGTTTTCTCGCAATTCGGTGACCTCACGGGTGCCGCGCACCATACTGTCCGGGATGATCCGCCGATCTTGACGGATCACGACGACACAAAGGAGAACAGTGGTGAAGCGTGGGTTCGTGGTCGCCGTGGGCGGCATGGCTATCCTCGTCGCCGGTCTGTCCGGGTGTTCATCGGACGACAAGAAGTCCGAGACGACCGGCGAGACCTCGTCCGCCGCTTCCGCGGAGGGTAAGTCCACCGTCACGATTGACGGACAGGACCAGCAGGTCACGGGCACGGTCGTCTGCACCTCGATGGGCGGCAACATGAACATCGCGATCGGCGACGCCGCCACTGGCATCGCAGCGGTGGTCAGCGAGGGCGACGAGCCCACGGTCCAGTCGGTGGGTCTGGGCAACGTCAACGGAGTGACGCTCGGTTACCAGAGCGGCACCGGGCAGGGCGAGGCCAAGGCGGAGAAGGACGGCAGCACCTACAAGATCTCCGGTACCGCGACGGGTGTGGATATGGCCAACCCGCTGCAGCCGGTGAACAAGCCATTCGAGATCGAGGTCAGCTGCCCCTAGTCAGGGCACATCGAGAGCGTTCAGCGGCGGCGTCCCGAAAGGGGCGCCGCCGTTGTCATATCGGGTGTCCTCAGGCAGGAAGGGTGTAGCCACCCGCGGACTGCCGCAGCTGCCAGATCTGCGCAGGACACAATTCGTTGACCGCCTGGTTGATCAGGTAGGCGCCCTGGTAGTAGTCGGTCGTACGGAAGTCGGCTTTCACCTGCTCGACGAGCTGCGAGTAGCCCATCTTTGCCGCGACCCGGTCGCAGATGGTGTTGCCGTAGCCGATCGCGGCGTCGGCGTTCGGGAAGTTGTAGCCCGGCCGCACATGCACGTTGACGAGGTAGGCGACGGTGTCGGCCCCGGCCGGTGGCGCCAGCGACACCGTGGCCGCGGCGGTCGCGAGTGCAGCGGCCACAGCGGCCGTAACCAGCTTCATGACCGGAAACCCTACGCGCGGTACACAGGAAAACCTACGCTGAGGCTCATGAAGATCCTGGCTGCAGTTGCGCTGGCGTGTGGGTTCGCGGCAGCTCCTATGGTGATGGCGTCGACCGCATCGGCCTCCCCCGGATATTGCGACGGCGCGGACTGCGTGCCGTATCTGGACCGCTCCGCGGTCGCCGGCGAGCACTGCACCCAGAACACCCGTTACAACTTTGGCGTCGACGCCTCGGGTAACACATTGGCGTGCAGTTCCAAGAGCGTCTGGATCTCGGCTCCGCCGCTGGTGGGGGTCCGTACGCTACGGCTGCCCTGCGGCGACCAGACGGGTGTCGCGCAATCGCCCGACGGAGTCCCGCTCAGCTGTACGGGCGGTGCCTGGAGCGCCGACTACAGCTGGACCTTCTACCGCTAGGTCACACACTGATAACGCGCCGATCGCGTACGTGAGATCTGAGCCCTTTCGGGGTACAACGACGTGCGTGGCAATCGATGCGTGTTCGCGGCCGGTTGGTTCGCTCCGCATCGAGGTACCTGCAGTCGCGGAAGAGCTAGCCCATATTCGTCGTCGGCTGGCCGGCTGGCTCGAGCCGATAGGGGTGTCCGCCACCGATATCGCGGACATCGTCCTCGTGGTCAATGAGGCCTGTACGAACTGCATCGAGCACGCCTACCGCGGCGTCGATGCGGGGCCGATCCTGGTCGACGCGAATCACGACTGCGGTCAGATCGTCATCGACGTCGCCGATCATGGAGTCTGGAAGCCGCCGCCCACGCAGCCGAGCACCCGCGGGCACGGGCTGCCGATCATGCGTGCGGTGAGCTCGGGCGTCAATGTCATGTCCTCGTCCGAGGGCACGACCGTGCGGATCACGTTCGACGCGCCCCAGAACTAGAACTGCGGCAGCCGGACAACCTGGACGAAGAACTCGTCGATCTGGCGCACCGCGTTCATGAACTGATCGAGATCCACCGGCTTGGTCACGTAGGCGTTGGCGTGCAGCTTGTAGCTACGCAGGATGTCCTCCTCTGCCGAGGACGTCGTCAACACCACCACGGGGATGTGGCTGAGTTCGGGGTCGTTCTTGATCTGCTCGAGCAGTTGGCGGCCGTCGTACTTGGGCAGGTTCAGATCGAGCAGCACCAGGTCGGGTCGGGGGGCGTTCTCGTACTGGCCGCGCTGATACAGGAAGTCCAGGCCCTCCTCGCCGTCGTGGGCGACATGGAGGTTGTTTTTGATCTTGTTGTGCTCGAAGGCTTCCCGAGTGATTAGCTCGTCGCCGGGATCGTCCTCGATGAGCAGGACATCGATAGCGCGCTCGGCCGGTGTCATGACGGTGATCCTTCCAGATTGGCCGCGACCTGAGTGTCAACAGCGACGGGAATGGTGAAGCGGAATCTGGTTCCCCCGGTGAAGGAGTTGTCGATCCAGATGGTGCCGCCGTGGTGTTCGATGATCTTTTTGCACAGCGCGAGCCCGATGCCGGTGCCGGTGTAGACGTCGCGTCCGTGCAGGCGCTGGAAGATCACGAAAACTTTGTCGGAGAACTCCTCGGGGATGCCGATGCCGTTGTCCGTCACGGTCAACCTCCACGGAGCGCCCGGCTCGTTCGCGCTGCCTTCACAGTGGACGAAGATGCGTGGAGCGACGCCTTCACGCCGGAACTTCACCGCATTGCCGATGAGGTTCTGCCACACCATCGTCAGTAGCGTGGGATCGCCGACGATTCGCGGCAGGGGCGCTCCCTCGCGGACGATCTCGGCTCCGGATTCGGTGATCGCGGTCTCGAGGTTGCCGATCGCGTCGTCCAGCGTGGCGCCGAGGTCGACATCGGCGCGCGTCGGGTTGAGCCGCCCGACCCGGGAGAAGGTGAGCAGGTCGTTGATCAGAATCTGCATGCGCTTGGCGCCGTCGACGGCGAACGCGATGTACTCCGTGCCGCGTTCGTCGAGCTTGTCCCCGTAGCGCTTCTCGATGAGCTGGCAGAACGACGCCACCTTGCGCAGTGGCTCCTGCAGGTCGTGCGACGCCACGTAAGCGAACTGTTCGAGTTCGGCATTGGACCGCTGCAGTTCGAGCGCCTGCTCGGCGAGCTGGGTTCGCGCCTCGGTGGCGGCTTCCAATTCCTCGACGATCCGCTGACGCATGTCCTCGACGTCGGCCGCGATGGCCCGGATGTCGCTGGGACCTTCCGGCACGATCTGTTGACTGAAGTCGCCCTGGGTGATTCTCCGGCAGGCCGCGGCCAGTGCGGTGAGAGGACGGGTGACCGCTGTGCGGATCACGAGTGCCGAGAGGACCGCGGCGATGACGATCGCAATGACGACGGCGGCCAGCACGGCGTTACGCCAGTTCTTCACCGTCGCAAGCTCATCGTCCGCCGCGTCGCGCTCCTGCTGCAGGCGTTGGAGCTGCGTGGTGAAGAGTTGTCGAAGGGTGTCGAATGAGGTCTTGCCGCGCGCGGCGATGGCGCTGTCGACGACCGACGGCACACCTGGTTTGACGTCGGCGATCAAGGGTTCGGCGTAAGCGGTTCGCCATGCCGCAGCCGTGCTCTCGATCGCGTCGAGGTCGTCGAGCACCTTCGGGCGGTTCTGTGCGTGATCTCGGATCTGTTGCGCGGCGGCCGTCGCCGCCTTTTGCCCGGCCACATACGGCTCCAGGAACTGCGGGTTCGCGGAGATCGCATACCCGCGCAACGACGTCTCCTGATCGCGCAGCGCGGCCTGCAGCTGGTAGGCGCCTAGGCGCATCGGTCCGATCTCAGCGGTGATCTCATTGGTCACGTCGTCAGTCCGACTGAGCAACAGTGCCGCGGCGATGGAACCGACGAGCACGACGACGCCCATGACCGCAAGCACCAGGTTCTGCCAGCCCTGGACTGTCGGCTGCCACTTCATCCGGCTCATTCAGTCGCTGTCCGCTCGACGCGCACGACCGCGATGTCGTCGCTGGTCCCACCGACGGACTGCGCGCGACGCTCGACATCGTCGATCAACGCGTTGACGAACTCGGCGCCCGAAAGGTGTGCGTAGGAGCGCGCCACTTCCAGCAGACCCGACTCCATGAGACGTTCGGCACCCTTACCGGAGCGCCCCTCGAACAGGCCGTCGGTCAGCAGCACGAGGCCGTGCCCCGGCGGTAGTTCCATGACGTTGAGCGGCCATTCGAACCCGTTCAGGCCGAGAGCCGGGCCCACCGAAGGCTCCAGCCACTCCACCGAATCGGGCCCGTGCAACAGCATGCCGGGATGGCCGGCCGACACCACGTTGAAGCTCAGATCGTGGGGGGAGATCGCGACAGATTGAACCGTGGCGAAGATGCTGGTGCCCGGGCGCTCGGTGCTCAGGATGCGTTCCAGCTGACGCATTCGCTCGTTACCGCGCAGACCCGCGAATGTCAGTGCGCGCCACCCGATGCGCAGCGCAACCCCGAGCGCGGCTTCGTTCGGACCGTGCCCGGCCACGTCGCCGACCATGACGTGCACGGTGCGGTCGGGGGTCTGGACGAAGTCGTAGAAGTCGCCGCCGAGCAGCGCGAACTGCCTGCTGGGCCGGTACTGCGCCACGATGTCCACACCCGGGTCGTCGAGTAACAGCGGTGACGGCAAGAGCCCGCGTTCCAGGCGGGCGTTCTCGGTGGCACGCAGTTCGCTGGCGTGCAGTTCGTGGGCGGTCAGCTCGGCGCGTTTACGTTCGACCGCGTACAACAGCGCGCGGTGCAGGGTGTCGGGCTCAACTCGGCCCTTGACCAGATAGTCCTGCGCTCCCGCTGCAACGGCCGAGACTCCGAAGTGTTCGTCGTGCAGACCGGTGAGCACGACGATCGGCATCGTCACGTCGTGTTTGGCGACCTGGTCCAGCGCCTTGATCCCGTTCGCATCGGGGAGGTTGAGGTCCAGCAGCACGCAGTCCGGCCGGGAGGCCGCCAGCTGGCGTTCAGCTTCGACGATCGAGGGTGCCCACGCCACCTCGATATCGGCGCCCGAATCGGCGATCAGTTCCTCGACCAGCACAGCGTCTGCGCGGTCGTCCTCGACGAGCAGCACCGTGAACGGCCGCCGGGTGGCGGACTGATCAGGAGACATACTCATCACAGGGTTGTATATCGGACTCACTGGCAACCACGTTTCTCACGCGCGTCACCGTGGCCGCTGTGACCGCTTCTTTAGTGACATGGGTGACAATAGTCGCTACCCGGTCCGGGGTCCGCGCCTGAACCCGGTTTGGCTGCGGATGAGCGGCAGCGTCGCCGACGTGGCGAAGCCGGGCGGGGCCTGGCACACGGCGGCAACCGCGTTGAGGACCTGCATGCCGGTGGCGACGCTGGCCGACCTTACGTGCTCTTCGATACCGACGTTGCGGGTGAAACTGGCCAGCGACATGAAGTGAGCGCGCATCGACGGGTCGCCTTCGATGGTCAGCGTCCAGCCGTGCTGCGGTTTGGGCCAGTGTCCCGGATATTCGCCGCCGACGGTCCACAGCGTTTCGATCTCGATGAGCGTTTCGCCGGCGCGATGTCCAGACCAGTTCCAGCGCTGACCGGCCGTCGTACCCGCGGCGAGCAGGTGGTCGAAGATCTGGTGGTCCTGCTCGGCGGGGATGGCCTCCACGGTGGCCGAGACGTCGTCGATGTCGGCGTTCAGCGCGTCGGCCAGAAACCAGACCTGTTCGGTGAAGATCGAGCTGTTGAAAGCCAGGAAGTCGGTGGCGCTCGGGCTGATCGACTCGACAGGCTGACCAAATGCCATGTTGTCGAATGTGATTCCGGTGCTTTCGTAGACCGACCAGTCAGCACGTTCCTGCAGCGTGATCTTGTCGATCGTCCGGCTCATGCCCGAAAGCGCCAGCGGCAGCACGCCGGAGAGGTTGCCGGGGTTGATACCGCTGCCGTGGACGGAGCTGCCGCCCTTCTCGCAGGCCGCAAGGACGCGGTCCCGATCCGCGGCGGCGATCCGCGCCGGATGGAACAGAAATGCGGTTGTCACAACGTTTTTCCCGCTCTCCAGCACCCGGCAGACATCATCGAGGTGCGCGGTGCGCGGGGTGTAGAGGACGCAGTCGGCGTCCAGCTTCAGGATCTGTTCGACGTCGGTCGTCGCGGTCACGCCGATCGGATCGCGGCCGACGAGCGTGCCGATATCGGCGCCGTCCTTCTGCTCGGAGTAGACCAGCGCACCCACGAGTTCGAGATCGTCTCGATGGTCGAGTATGGCGGCGATCATCTCGCTGCCCACCGTGCCGGTTCCCCATTGAATTACCCGATGCACGGTCGGACGGTAACAGCCTAGGGGCGTCGGAGGGTGACGATTGTGACATCGTCGTCGGTTTCCGCCGTCGCCATTGCCGTTGCGATCTCGGTAGCCGTCGAATCGACTGTGCCACCCAGCATTTCGGCGAGGCGCGCAATACCGTCGTCGATCGGCTCGACACGGCGTTCGACGAGGCCGTCGGAGAACATGACCAACCCCTGCCCGGCCTCGATGGTGAATGCGCTCGGTGCATACGTCATGCCGATCGCGCCGATCGGCGGTGAAAGCGTGATCGGCGCCGGCACCGCCCCGCCCTCGCGTCGGGTCAGGAACGGGATCAGGTGACCCGCGCACGCGGCTTCGACGTCCCCGGACTTCAGATCGACACGAGCAACGATCACGGTGACGAACGCACGGGACACCATGTGCACGCAGAAGTCGTTCAGCATGTTGAGCGCCTCGGCCGGTGCGACGCCGGTGAACAGATAGGCGCGCAAGGTGTTTCGCACCTGTGCCATGGTCCCCGCCGCGGCCATACCGTGCCCTGCGACGTCTCCGATCAGGACGATCAGCCGGCCGTCGCGGATCTCGAAGGCGTCGTACCAGTCACCGCCGACACGCCCTCCGACGGCGGGTTCATAGTGTGCCGACAGCTGCCAGCCTTCGAGTGTCGGGATCGATGTGGGCAACAGGCTGCGCTGCAAGGTCTCGGCAACGCGCAGTGCGCCCCGGGTTCGGCGATAGAGCGACTCCACAAGGTGGCGCCGCAGCGCCTCAGCGGACTCCACCTCGGTGATCGCCCACGGTTCGCAGCATCGGTTCACGATTTCGCGCCAGCGGTCGAACGACTTGCGCGGGCTCAGCCGCACCCCGTCGCCTTCGCTCACGGCGATCGCCTTGTTGTGCGGGTCGCCGCCCCAATCGACCGATCGCACCACCTCGCTGCGAAACCAGATCGCGTACTGCCCATCGGGCAGGTTGATCGCCAGCGCGCCCGAGGCCACGTCCGGATCGAGGTCGACATCCGGCAGCTCTCGGAACAGCGACTCGCTGCTTGCGATTTCGTCACCCTCGTCGAGGGCCCATTCGGCGACCGCGGCTACGGCGGCGGGCGGCGGCACCGACCCCAGCACGCGATACTCGCCACCGATGTTGACGACGACGCCGTCGGCAGGCACGAGATCGAGCAGGCCTGGAGCCCCCAGCAGCAGCGCGGGCAGTGACTCGCTGTCGTCCAGAGTCGCGGCGGTGAGCTTGCCCAGGACGGCCTGCGCGGCCAACCGTTTGTGCAACTGTTCGTCTTCGAATTGGTCGACGAGCCGCAGCGACAATGTCGACCCGAGGAATTCGGCCGCCGCCCTGGTTCCGAACGGCGGTAGATGCGGTCCGGCGTAATGGTGGCAGGCGATCAACCCCCAGAGCCGCCCGTGCCGCAGCAGCGAGATCGACATCGACGCCTGCACGCCCATGTTCTGTAGATACTCGATATGAATCGGCGAGACGCTGCGCAGCGTTGCATGCGTCAGGTCGGTGGGTACGCCCCGTTCCGGATCGAACGTCGGAACCAACTGCGACGGGGTGTAGCCCACGTCGTCGATGAGCCGCAGCCAGTTCTTCTCGTAGAGCGCCCGCGCCTGTGCCGGAATGTCGGTGGACGGGTAGTGCAGTCCGAGGAACGAGTTGAGCTCATCGCGTTTGGCTTCGGCGACGACCTCGCCGTTGTAGTCCTCGTCATAGCGGTACACCATGACCCGGTCGAATCCGGTGAGCTCGCGGACCGCGCGCGCGGTGGCATCGTAGAGATCGGTCAGCGTGGCGGCACGGTTGAGTTCGTCGACCGAACCGCGCACCGCCTGGTATGTGTTCGGGAATGAAAACGGCCTTGCGCCGTAGGCGATTTCGACTTCGACCAATAACACACCGTCGGGCTCGCGGCGCAGAATCGCGTCGAACGCACGTTTCTCGCCGGCAACGTCGATCACGCATTCGAGCGGGTTGCGTTGACGGAGATCGCCGAGGGTCGAGGTCGCCTGCTCGACCCGGGCTGCCTCGTCGGCGCCGATCAGACATGACAAGTGCCGACCGACAACGTCGTCGACGGAGCGGCCGAGCAATTCCGCGACGTTGGCACTGACCTGGCGCACCTCGAAGTCGGCTTCACGCACGATGGCCAGGACACCGCGCGGCTGGACGCTACCGGGGATATGGATCGGCTCTCGTGCGCAGTTGTCGAGATCGACGGGGGTACCGACCGGCACGAAGTCATCGCTGGTCAACGGGCGCGCCTCCACATCATCGAGAGCTGAGCCCGCTGCTGGACCATCTCACTGCAGTATGCCTGCCGACTCACGGCGCCGGGTCGGTGAGGTAGTGGGTGAGTACGGGTTTGAGCCATCGGGCCAGCGTCTTGTCATCCATCGCGACGAGAGGAGGGATGCCGAGAATGTAGCGCCCGACGGCGATGCCGAGCAGCTGCGAACCGATGAGCGCGGCGCGCTCGGTCGGTCTGTCGATCGCGACCTTGGCCAGTGCCGGCGCGACCTGCCGGGCGAAAACGTCGAGGAGTGCGTCAGCCGCCGCTGGACTCGACGACGCGGCGCGCAGCAGCGGTAAGAACGGTCCGTGGGGTCCCCACACCTCGACGAACAACGGCAGCATGACGCCCGCCACGTCCTCGGGCGCAACACCCGACAAGTCGGGTGGTGATATGTCGAGCCGCGACGCCTCGGCGAAAAGTTTGTCCTTGTTGCCGAAGTAATGCATGACCAGCGCCGGATCGACCTTCGCCGCCTTTGCCACCGACCGGATCGTCGTGCGCTCGAGCCCGTTCTGTCCGAACTGCATCCGTGCGGCGGCCAGGATCGCGGCCTTTGTTGCCGCCGCATCGCGTGTTCGTGCAGCCATGCCGTCAGTGTATTCAACAATTGTTGACCTGAAAGGGGTGATCGATGACCGTCACCGCGATTCAAATCGTGCTGCAGCCCGACGTCGTCGACGTGTCGGGCGCAGGCTGGGGCAACCCAGCCGTCACAGGGCTCGGGCAACCAAACGCTGCTAGCGCTCGGACCGTGACCTTATTCGGTGCTGGGCGTCGCCATTAATCTGCTGCACGTCAACTGCCGGCGAGCGTGCGATCAGTCAATGCCGCAATTGCCGGTGCCATCAGCCGGGAGTACTCAGCTGTCAAATGAGCGTCGTCGCAGTAGACAAGAGTGTTGCCGACGATCACCGGGCAACGGTCAGCGTTGCAGAACAACTCGGTGAGATCAGCGTAGTGTCCGCCACCGGCTGCCGTGGCGGCCGCCTCAGCCGCAATGCC
The DNA here is from genome assembly GCF_044452905.1 of Mycobacterium sp. NPDC051804. NCBI lineage: Bacteria > Bacillati > Actinomycetota > Actinomycetes > Mycobacteriales > Mycobacteriaceae > Mycobacterium > Mycobacterium sp. NPDC051804. Next base: position 36,958 of record NZ_JBITCD010000001.1, read on the forward strand.
GGCTTCGTTAACCGCGGTCGACCTTTGCGGTGTGCAGGCCGTCACGTCATCGAGGTGCCCGGACAGACAAATGGGTACATAGGAGTGCGGGTCCGGGGTCGGTCCGAGCACCAGCACCCTCGCACCAATGCTGCGTAGCTGCTGAACTAACCGGGTCAGGCTCGCGACCCACACCGGATCGTATGACGTGAAGCCTGACACCCAATTGCTGCTGCTAGCGGTCCCGTACTGCCGCCACAGGCCTACGACGATCAACTGCGGGCGCTCGGCCTGTAGCCGGGCGAGGACCTCACGACGCCACTGCTCGCAGTGTCCAAAGTATTCAGCTAGGCCGTGGAGGATTTTGGTGATGGGCAAGTCCATCAGTGGGCAGGCACCCTTGCTCAGCATCTCCAGCCGCCAGTGTCGCTGCTCGGCGACCTGTTGGAACGCCGGAGTCCACATTGCGGCATGCGAGTCGCCCACTAGCGCGACCGTCGTCGCGGAGGCGGTGTCACCCATTGCGCACTCGGGCTGTCCGCTTTGTGTTGGCGTACGCATGCAGCCGTTGAGTGTCATGGCTTTAAGGTCCGCTGGTGCATCGGCAAGTGCCGGGCTGAGGTTCGACGGTACGGCTGTTCGCTCTGCAGATGCCGTCACAGCGGCCTGTACTTGCGCGAACACGTCCTGCACCGCGGCGTCGTATGCGCTGATGTTGCTGCCCGCGGCAGGAATTGTCGCAGAGACGGTTAGCGACGGAGCCGGTGTTCCGCGGCCGACCGGGAAGGGCGCCGATAGCAGCAGCGCCACGCACACAATGACCGCTACCGCAGTGGCGACACCGCCGAGCGTGAGACTGCGGCCGGGAGACTGGCGCAGGGAAGCGGAGAATCGCAATGGGTTTTCGACGAAATGCAGGGTGAGCACCGCGAGCACGCCAGAGATCAGGACGGCGGCCAACCTTCCGGTCAGCCCTAGCGGGTGGCCCACCAATTGCGGTGCTAGCACCATCACTGGCCAGTGCCACAGATACCACGAGTACGACACCCGGCCGATCGCGCGCATCGGCGCGATTGACAGAACGCGCCCGCATCCCTGAGAGGGTGCGGCACAGCCAGCGCCGATCACCAGCACCGTGCCCAACACGGGCAACAGCGCGGCAGTACCCGGGTAGGGCGTCGACGTGCTCAACAGGGTGCAGGCCAGCAGCGTCAACGCCAGCCCTGCCCATCCGGCGATCGCAGCAAGTGTTGCTGGAAGTTGCCGCCAATAACCGGCAGTGAGAGCCACCAGGCCACCGACGGCCAGCTGCCATGCGCGTGTGGGCAGCGAAAAGAACGCCACGGTCGGCATCACGTAAGTGACCACCAGCGCCATAGCAAACGACACCGCCGCGACCAGCGCAAGGACTACTAAGACGGGGGTCCGCGACGAGAGGCCATCACCCCGAATCCGCCGACGCGCACGCCGAATCAGCCACGCCGTACCGAGCATCAAGACCGGCCATACCAGGTAGAACTGTTCCTCTACGCCCAAAGACCAGTAATGCATGAACGGGGACGCCGGAAGCTGGGCATCGAAATAGTTTTGCAGCTTGAGAGCGAACCAGTAGTTGCTGACATAAAGCGCGCTCGCAATGCCATCGGTCATTGTGCCTTGGACCTGCAACGGGGGTAACAGGACAGCCGAACCGATCGCGGTCGCGACACCTACCGCCGCCGAGGCCGGGAGCAGTCGACGAGCCCTCGCCCCGTAGAAGCGGCGCAGACGAACGGTGCCGGTGGTACTCACTTCGCGCCAAAGCAGCCCGGTGATCAGGAAGCCCGAGATAACGAAAAACACGTCCACGCCGACGTACCCACCACCCACACCAGGCACGTTGGCGTGAAAGAGGACGACCGCCAACACTGCGACAGCGCGCAGCCCTTCAATGTCCGGGCGAAACCACGTCCGTGCCGACTGCCGGCCGTGCACGCCGCCGACGGCGCCGACGCTTCGGGTCTCGCTCAAGGCCACCGCCTAGGTCCTTGCTACGAAAGGCACCCTCGGACACCGGCAGTATCACAGCTCGGCAGCGAACATCTCAGGATATTGGGCATTTTGTCCCGGACTACGGCCGGCGGGTTCCAGGCACCGACAAGACGCCATCTTGTCTGGCCCCGAAGAATCGCGCCAACACGCGACGTAACTGCTCAATATGTATGTGCAGCAGGGGCGGTCGTAGAATCCCGTTCGGCGGCACACATCCTCGCGATAGGCACTTCGCAGTCCGCGCGTGCGAATGCGTCGTTGTCCGCCGAAGTCGTACCCGAGCCCTCAAATGCGAAGGCGGCCATGAACTTAACCAGGCATGCGACCGGACGGAGCCCAGCAGCAATCCTGCCGGGCCAAACCGCATAAAACGTTATTCGCGGGTGTGCGCTGATGAATGCAACCGGCTGCCACCGGTCCACCTGCGATGCCGCCTAGCCGGAGCCTTTGCCCTAGTCGAATAGTGCGAAGTCCGCCTAGCGATTACAGCCGCGAATAAGCCGGTCATTGGCTGGGCCGTCCTCTATTGTTGGCCGCTATGGGGCGGGGGACCACCACCGGAGTGGAAATTAAAACGGAGGACCGCGCGATTCTATTCGTGCTGGGCATGGCTCGGTCAGGAACGGCGGCGCTTACGCGCGTTGTCTCATTATGTGGTGGCACGCTCCCAGCCGGGATGCTGGGCGCCAATCGGTCCAATCCGCGTGGCTATTGGGAGCCGCGCGCAGCCGTGATTATGAACAAGGCAATCCTGCGCAGCCTCGGCAGAACGGGCATCGACCCGTCGTTGCGGCTGCAGGAAGCTCCGATCGACGCCGAGGCGGAGGCCGCCTGCATCGGCAAGATCAGGGGGTATCTCACTACGCTTCCGGCCGCGCCGTTGGTGGTCATCAAGGATCCGCAAATAACGGTGCTGTCTGAGATGTGGTTTGAGGCGGCACGTCAGTCGGAATTCAAAGTCATGACCGTGATCGCCGTACGCCACCCAGAGGAGGTCACTGCGTCGATGGCGAGATTCCTCCGCGCCTCGCCGGAGTTCTCGGGTGCCCTATGGCTCAAATACAACCTGCTGTCCGAGAGGACCACACGTGGCCTGCCGCGTGTGTTCGTCGAATACTCCAACTTCCTCGATGACTGGCGCCGGGAAACGAAGCGGATTTCCGCGGCGCTTGAGATCGATCTCGACACTCGGGATGAGCGCGCGATCGATACGTTTCTCGAAAGAGATTTTCACCATCACCAACATCGAGGGCCGATAACCGAGCAGTTCGGCACGGAGTGGTTTTCCACCGTTTACGAAGAACTGAGCGCCGCGTCGAGGGGCGAGCCCGCCGATGAGTCTGCGCTGGATCGCGTCTTCGACGCGTATCGGGCGGGCGAACATGGTTTCCGAGAAGTGGTCGATGACTTTCATCGCTTCCGGAAGTTTTCCCGGCTGACTCCGCCGTCCATCGAGAAGCTGGCCATCGAGGTTCTCGCGACGGCTCACAGGCACAGAGGGACATGGGCCTAGGCTGCGGGTACGTAACAAGAGACCTTCAGCGTCTGACTACGTTTCGCGAAACAGAGGCCCAAAACGCATAACGGCTGTTGCCTCGACGATCATGCGTGATCTACGGCCCTACGATTTTCCCCACAGCCACAACGACTTCGAACGATTCCTTGACGTCGTCCCCCGTCATCGCTGAGCTCACTTCGAAAAGGTCACCCCCGACTGCAGCTGATCGCGGGTAGAAGTCGGGCGCAACACCCGACAAGTCGGGTGGTGATATGTCGAGCCGCGACGCCTCGGCGAAAAGTTTGTCCTTGTTGCCGAAGTAATGCATGACCAGCGCCGGATCGACCTTCGCCGCCTTTGCCACCGACCGGATCGTCGTGCGCTCGAGCCCGTTCTGTCCGAACTGCATCCGTGCGGCGGCCAGGATCGCGGCCTTTGTTGCCGCCGCATCGCGTCATGCCGTCAGTGTATTCAACAACTGTTGACAAAATTCGCAAACGGTCCTACCGTCAGTTCAACAAGCGTTGAACTGAAAGGGAGTGCCATGGCCGTCACCGCGATTCAGATCGGGCTTCACCCTGACGTCATCGACGTGGAATCTCCAGACTTCGCCCAGTTCAGCGGCTTGACCAGGGAACGGTTGGCCAAGGCGAACAGTGAGAATGTGGCGGGTCTGCAGGCCGCCGGCTACGACGTCGACAACTGCCTCATCGATTTCGGTGACGCAGGGGTCGAGAAAGCCCGCAACTGGCTGACCAACAAGCGCTACGACGCCGTGCTCATTGGGGCGGGCGTGCGCCTAGTGGCCAACAACACGCTGTTGTTCGAGGCGATCGTCAATGCGGCGCACAGCGCCAACCCCGGCTGCCGGTTCGTGTTCAACTACTCGCCTACGTCGACACCCGACGACATCCGCCGGTGGTACCCGAACCCGGCCGACGCGACCCCGGCGCGCTGATCATGACGACTCTGCATGCGGACGTGCTCGTGATCGGCGCCGGCCCCACGGGGCTGACCGCCGCTGGCGACCTGGCCCGGTGCGGTCGATCGGTCGTCGTACTCGAACGCTGGCCGGAAATGAACCCGTCCAGCCGCGCCTTCGCGACGATGGCCCGGACGCTGGAGGTGCTCGACGCGCGGGGTCTGGCCGACGACGTCCTCGCGAAGGCTCACCGGGCGCCCGGGGTCTCCATCTTCGCCGGTGCACAAATCGATCTGACACACCTGCAATCCGAATACCAATTCGTGGCGGTCACGCCGCAGACCAACGTCGACGACGCGCTCGCCGGCTACGCCGCCTCGCACGGAGCAGAGATTCTGCGCGGGTTTGAAGTTGTTGCTCTGGAACAGGATCCGGAAGGCGTCACCGTCACGGCACGACCGAAGGATGATGAGAATCCAGGGCGCCGGTCGACGTGGCGCGCGGATTACGTGATCGGCGCGGACGGCGCACACAGCACGGTGCGCGAGTTGATTGGTTACGACTTCCCCGGCAAGACCGTGCTGTCGTCGATCGTGTTGGCTGATGTCAAGCTCGCCAACGGGCCGGATGGCGGTGGGCTCACACTGGGCAGCAGCCGTGAGCGGTTCGCCTTCCTGGCGCCGTACGGGCTCGCCGATGCCGACGGCGCGTGGTATCGGACGATGTTGTGGGAACGGGACCATCAAGTGCCCGATACCGACCCCGTCGACCCGCAAGAGGTCATCGATGTGTTGAGCCGGGCGATGGGCCGCGATCTGGGGGTCCGCGAGGTCGGCTGGTTGTCGCGGTTCCACTGCGACGTGCGCCAGCTCGCCCAATATCGCTGCGGCCGTGTCTTTCTCGCCGGCGATGCCGCACATGTCCATTCGCCGATGGGCGGGCAAGGCATGAACACCGGTATTCAGGACGCCGCGAATCTCGCGTGGAAGATCGACGCGGTGCTCTCGGGTGCCGACGACGAGGTGCTCGACACCTATCACAGCGAGCGACATCCGATCGGTAAGCGGGTGTTGAGGCAGTCGGGTCTGATGGCGCGCGGAGTCACGCTACGCCCCCGGATGGCGCGTACCATGCGGAACCTGTTGGCGCCGAGATTGCTTCGGGTGCCGCGTGTGCGCGACGCGGTGGCGGGCAGTTTCGCAGGCACCGCGCTGCGGTACGCCCATGAGCGCGGACAGTCTCCGCTCGTCGGAACACGCGCGACGGAAATTCCGCTGCAGCAAGCGAAGTTGGCGCACCTTCAACGCTCGGCGGGGTTCGTGCTCATCCGTGAACGGCAGGCACGGCCAGTCAACGTCGCGGGCCTCGCCGAAGTCGAACGGTCCGACGGGGGGCCTGCGGTACTCGTCCGGCCGGACGGCTACATCGCGTGGGTTGGCGACTCGTCCGACCATCCGAGCTGGATGACGGTGCTGCGACGTTATTCGCCGGTGCGCTCGGTCATCAGCGCGCCGATCAGCGCCTCGACGACGGCGACGGCCGCATCGGCGATTGCCTCCCGCGGTAGGTGAAGCCGGCCGTCCGCCCAGTCGAGATAGAGGGCGACCAGCGCGCCGCCCAGGACCGTCGAGATGAGCTCGATCCGCTCGGGCTCTCGCGACATGAGGTCACGCACCTCTGGGCCGAGCACCGGTATCAACGCTTTGATGAACGACGGCGTCCGGCTCGCGCTGTGCATGCGCAGGGTGTCGTCGGCCAGCGGTTCGCGCAGCAGTATCCGGGCCCGACGCGGATCTTGCTCGAAGAAGTTCGCGCAACTCTCCAGAACGTCGCGAGTAGTCGCGGGTCCGTTCGACATCTGACCGACGATGAAAGCGATCAACTTTTCCTCGACCCGGTTGTACACCGCCACGAGGAGGTCTTCGCGCGCATCGAAGCTCTCGTAGAAGTAGCGAGGGCTCAGATGGGCCTCTCGGCAGACAGCCCGCATGGTGAACGCCGCCGAACCGTCCGATCCGAGCAGACGCTCGCCGACTTCCAGTAGTTGTGCGCGTCGTTCCGCCGAACGGTCACGCTGCGTCTGCCCCCGCCACACGTTCGTTGCCGCCACGGCCTGATCTTCTCACTCGGGCTGATGTTTCTTGCGCGCACCCGCCGTGACAAGAGATGTGAATCGCATGATTCCTATTAGTCGGCATTTCCCCAGGCTAGCGACCGTGAATGCTCCTTAGCTGCCCTTCAAGCCAATTGACACGCGTCGAGTCATAGGAAACACTTGATTCCTATGACTACTGCCGAGCAAGGCTTCTTCGCGCCCGATTCCGTCGCCTGGCGAGTTCTCAGCGCACCGGCGACAGCGCTGATGATCGCCCAGGTCACCAACCTTCTCGAGGTTCCGCACCGCGACTTCCAGGCGGTGCTCGCCAACCACGACCCGCTGTTTCCAACGAACCGGAAACGGCAGCGCGCGTCGGGTTCGGACCCCAACACCAAGAGCGGGCATTTCCACGACCGGCTCAAGCGCACCGTCACGATTCCGCTGCCGATGATCTTCGGCGACAAGCAGACGGCGATTGCCTGCGCGCGCCGGCTGTTCAACTATCACCGGCCGATGCACGGCGTCGAGGCCGACGGCGAGACGAGATACGCGGCAACCAATCCCGAAACGATGCTGTTCGCCGCCATCACGATCACCCACGCCGGTCTCATCGCCTACGAAAAGTTCGCATTCGACGGTCGGCGGTTCCCGGGCCGGCTGTCGGATACCGATCGCGATCAATACTTCGCCGAGATGACTCGAATCGCCGTCCTCATGGGTGTTCCGTTGGACAAAGTTCCCTCGACAACCGCCGACGTGGACAGCTACTACCGTTCGATATCGAGCGAGTTCGTCACCATCCCCGGATTCACTGCGGCGCAACGTAAGACCGCGCTGGCGCTTTTGCGCCCCGATGGCTGGGCGGATGTTGCGGCCACTGCAGCCGACATCCTCCTGGTCCTCTCCGGAATCCTCGGCTACGCGGTGCTGCCGAAGCCATCGCGTCGCCTGCACGGCCTGGGTGCTGGGACCGATCCGCTGTTCGCGGCGATACGTCTGTCGTCACTTCCGCTGTTCGCTCTGCTGCGTGTGCGGACGGTGCGGCGGACCGCGCTGTCCTGGTACGTCGGTGCCGACGAGGCAGCCGAGCTGGAACGCGCTTCGTCGATGTGCCGAACCCCAAGCCACGACACGGTTCTCACGGCATGCGCACAATGACCGGGCGGGCGGCCATCGATCTGTTCGACGCCCTCCCTCCGTGTCCGAAGGACATGCTGCGGGGCTGTTGGTCGGGGCGCGAGGTGCACACCGGACATCCGCTGGACGGTGCGCTGGCGAACGTGTCCTGGTACGGCAAGCGATTCGATGACAATGACCGGGTGCACCCGCTGGTGGTCATGGACGCCGCAGGCTCGCCGTTCCCGCTCGATCCCGAGGTCGTACCGATGCGGCTCATCACGTCGCCGGTGTGGACACCTGCGTTCGTCAAAACAATTGCACCCCAGCTGATGTCGCTACTGCGGCCCGTGGTCCGCGCTCGCACCTACGGCGCCCATCTGGAGTTGCTCACGTATCGCGGCGTGCGGACCGCGGCGATGGTGTACAACAGCAGACCCATCATCGATGTGTTTCGTCAGATAGACGACGACACCACGCTCGGCCTGATGGCCTACCCGGGCATGCCGCGTCCTCATTTCTTCGTGCTGGAACGCGATACGGCTCGTTCGCGATGTGAATCCCACTGATATCGAAGGAGATCGCCATGTTCGATGAAGAGATGTTTCAGAAGGCACTGGACCAGCCTCGACTGCAGGGGGATGTGCCGCAGTACTTGAACTCCACCCGGGCCGAACCCATCCGGGTCTACCAGGAGCCCGAACTACAGGCGATGACCAAGCAGTGGTTCGTCGAATTCGACCGCAAGCTCGAGCATTACAGCAAGCACTTCGACATGGACCTGTCGTGGGTGATGACGTGGGCGAAGAAGTATTGGTGGAGCTTTCTGGTCCGCGACATGGACCTCAACCACGAGTTGTACGCACACGACCTCACGTACAACGACGTCAGCACGTTCGGCCATACGATCGTGGGCATCGACGAATTTGTGAAGTACAACTTCGCGTTCTTCGAGGCGATTCCCGACTGGCGCTACGACCCGCTGCCCGATCAGGTCTACATCGACGTCACACCGGAAGGCACGGTGCGCACCATGATCCGCTACATCGGCAGCGGCCACTGGACCGGTGCGCTCAAACTCCACCCATTCGACGAGTCCGCCCCACGGGTCTACGGCAACGGCCGCTTCATCCAGTGCCCTGCCGTGGACCGCTATCACTTCAACGCCGACGGGCTCATGCAAGAGGGCGAGACGCTCTACGACATGATCGACGGCCTGCAGCGCGTCAGCATCCTGCCGGCGGGCGACAGTTGGCAGTTACGTGGCCTCTTCGCGGCGAGCAAGGTGCCCGTATTGGCAGACAAGCTGGGACAGCGACTCAAGGCGCTTTCCGGCCGCTGATCAGCCACGGTTCACCAACGGCGGGGAACGTACACCCACCCTTTGAGTAGCTTCTCTTTTGGGTGCTCGCGCACCACGCCGCGCACGACGCGATCGCCGGCGTGTACGGCTGCAAGTGAAATCGATCCGCTGGAATCGCTTGTGGCAACTTCGGTGCCGGCCCATCGGGCGCTATGCGCACCCTTGATCTTGCTTTGCTCCGCGGTCTTGACGGCGAATGCGCGGGTGCCACCATGGGCGTCGACGATCTCTCCGGAAACCAGCAAGTCCTTGCCGCGGTCCACGATCATTCCGAGCTTGCCGATGGTCCGCGTACCGATGTGCTCATCGATCTGGAAACGAAAGAACAGCTTGCCTGCGCTCCCCGGCAGTTGCAGCTCGAATGGCACACTCGCCGCTACCGCCACACTCGCAGCGGCCCGCTTCGGATTGTGTCGACGAAAAGCCATAGCAATGGCCCCGCCGATCACCAAAACGAGCACTACGGCGAGCGCGATCGCTCCGATGGCGACCACCAAGTCCGACATGCACGCAAGGTATCAGCGGCCAAACGCGATCGTTCCCAACGGTCGCGATGGCAAAGGACGAGCTTATGGCGGTGGCGGAGGGATTTGAACCCTCGGACGGGGGTTACCCGTCACACGCTTTCGAGGCGTGCTCCTTAGGCCGCTCGGACACGCCACCGCGTGGCAGCTTACCGGGAGCACGCCAGGTCTCTGAAATCGCGAGCTTTCGAGACCGAATCGACGCGCGGCGGCTGCGCGTGGCCCACCGCCCAATCGGGTAGGCAAGCACTAGAAAGGTGGCGATGAAGACCGTTGCGCTCGCAGCCCTGGCGATTTCCGGGGCGATCGCGTCACTCGTTCACGCGCCGAGTGCCATCGCCGCCCCCGAATCCGACTACTGCGCAAGCATGGCCAGAGCGGGAGTTCCCGGCGATTGCGCCACCTTGACCAGCCTCGCAAAGGATGTGTGCGCTCAATACGATCGCGGCCTCGATCAGCTGACCATCGTGCAGCGACTCGACGCCATCACCAAGAATGAAGGCCTGTCGAACTACATCATGGCCGGTGCGCCGCTGTACTTCTGCCCGAAGTACGCCTCCCAGAACTAGCGCTTCATCGCTGCCGCGCGAAAAACTCCTCCAACGGCGTCGCGCACTCGGAGGCCAGCACACCGCCGCGAACGTCGGGCCGATGCGTCAGCCGCCGGTCGCGCACCACATCCCACAGCGAGCCGACCGCCCCCGTCTTGGGCTCCCACGCCCCGAACACCAGCCGCGACACCCTCGCCATCACCAGCGCACCCGCGCACATCGTGCACGGTTCGACCGTCACCGCCAGCGTCGTCCCCTCTAGGCGCCAGCCGTCTCCCAGCACCTCAGTGGCCGCACGAAGAGCCAGGATTTCGGCGTGTGCGGTCGGATCACCGGTCGCCTCACGCGCATTGGCCGCCCGCGCCAACTCCGTGCCGTCGGCCGCGAAAATGACCGCGCCGATCGGAACATCCCGGGGTCCTGCGGCAGCCGCCGCCTCCATCGCCGCCCGGATGAGGTCTTCGTCGGTCACCGGCTTCTGCCCGATGATCAATTCACCGATCGAGACGCTCGAGCACCGCCGACAGTTCGTCGGCAAAGCCCATCTCGCGCGCGATCCGGCCCAACTGCTCATCGGCGTACAGGTCGGACTCGTCGAGAATCACACCCAGAACGGCCTCGGGCAGGCCCACGTCGGCGAGCAACCCGAGGTCGCCCTCCTCGAACGGCTCCTCGGGGTCGAGGTCGTCCTCGCTGATGTCGTTGTCCAGCTTTTCGAGCACCTCAGCGGCGATGTCGTAGTCCAGCGCCGCGGTCGCATCCGAGAGCAGCAACCGCGTGCCGGCCGGCGCGGGACGCACGATCACGAAGAACTCGTCGTCGACGTCGAGCAGCCCGAAAACGGCCCCTGCGCTGCGAATTTCACGCAGCTCGGTTTCCGCCGCGGAGAGGCTGTTCAGCGCCGCCGAGCGCATCGCGGCGCAGCGCCATTTGCCGTCCTCGCGAATCACAGCGACGCCGAAGCCGTCCGGCCGATCGGCGGCCTGCTTCGGTGACGCGGCGCGCTGTGCTCCCATGGGGGCATACGGTAGTCCCCGACCAGGGACTTGACCAGGAACCGGCAGCAAGGCCGACGACCGCTGACACCTGGTATATGCCAGGCTGGTGGGGTGACGAAAACGCCGGTTTGCGTGGTGGGTATGGGCCTGATCGGCGGCTCCGTGATGCGTGCCGCCGCGGCCACTGGGCGCGAGGTTTTCGGCTACAACCGCTCCATCGAGGCCGTCCAAGCTGCGACCGCCGACGGCTTCGACGCGACCGAGGACCTCGACGAGGCGCTGACCCGCGCCGCGGACCGTAATGCCCTCATCGTGCTCGCCGTTCCCGTGCCCGCTCTGTCGCAGATGCTGGGCCGCATCCGCGACGTCGCGCCGGAATGCCCCCTCACCGACGTCACCAGCGTCAAGTCGTGCGTCCTGGACGAGGTCCGGGCCGTCGGACTGCTCGACCGTTTCGTCGGCGGACATCCGATGACGGGCACGGCGCACTCCGGTTGGGGTGCCGGCGATGCGCGGCTGTTCGTCGGGGCTCCCTGGGTCGTCAGCGTCGACGATCACGTCGACCCTGGCATTTGGACCATGGTGATGGACCTGGCCCTCGATTGCGGCGCCGTCGTGGTGCCTGCCCGGTCCGACGAGCACGACGCCGCAGCCGCGACGATCTCGCACCTGCCGCACCTCCTGTCCGAGGCACTGGCGACGACGGCTGGCGAAGTGCCGCTGGCCTTCGCGCTGGCCGCCGGCTCGTTCCGCGACGGCACCCGCGTGGCGGCGACAGCACCCGATCTCGTTCGCGCCATGTGCGAGGCCAACGCCGACCAGCTGCTCCCGGCCTTGGACCGCGCACTCGAGTTGCTCAACCAGGCTCGCGACACACTGGCCGCGCACAAGCCCCTCACCGAGTTCGTCGAGGCCGGCCATTCCGCGCGCGTGCGCTACGACAACTTCGGTCGCCCCGAGATCTTCACCATCGTCATCGGTGCCGAACGCTGGCGGGAGGACCTGGCTGCCCAGGGCCGCGCCGGCGGGGTGATCAGATCCGCTCTGCCAGTCCTGGATAGTCGAGGATGAAACCCTCGGAGTCGACGGTGACCGTGGTCTCCGCGACCGGCGAATGCAGCTTGATGCCGTCCCCTGCCGCGCTGCTGTAGCTGATCGTCGCCGCGTCCACCGACATCTCGGGCAGCCTGACGTAGACGACCGGCACCGTCACGGACTCGCTGCGCTCATACAACCCGGTGCGCCGGATCGGCAGGGCGTTGAAAAACGGGCTGAAGATCACGTCGACATCCAGCGCACCGTCATACGCGGCGCGAATCGTTTCACCGGTGTGATGCTGGACGAGCCACATGTTCTCCTCGTCGCGCGCGATGGACAACTGTCGCTCCCGCTCGGCGAGGGTGACCGTCAGTGAGAGCCGTTTCGTGGCGCCCGATTCGTCGGTCACCAAGTCATAGGAGGCGGAGAACGCCGGGTGCGAATTGGTGGCGGCGGCGACGATCCGACCGTATGCCTTGATGCGATTGCCGGTGAGCTGCACTCGCACCGACTCCATTCGCGGAACGTCGTGCGCACGCCAGGTCAGAATGGCGGGCCAAGCACCTTGCTGCTCTGAGCGGACTGCATCACTCACTCATCTACCGTAATCGACTCCCGTTTCGCACGAACAGCGGTTGCGGGTTTGACCGGAGACCGCGACTCCAGCGCCACCTCGTCGCTGATGAGCGGCTGCGGCATGCGGCGGAGTCGGCCCGCACCCGGCACCGAAACCCATACCGAGAAAGCCAGCAGGGCATCGAGAATCAGTGCCAGCGCCGTCACCAGTAGCGCGCCCACCAGAGCGAGATAGAACTCGCGCACCTTGATGCCGTCGATCAGATACCGGCCGAGGCCACCCAGGCTGGCGTATGCCGCCACGGTCGCGGTCGCGACGATCTGCAGTGTCGCCGTCCGCAGCCCGCTGAGGATGAGCGGCAACGCATTGGGCGTTTCGACCCGCAGCAGAATTCGCTTCTCGGTCATGCCCATTGATCGGGCAGCGTCGACCACCTGAGGGTCGACGTTGGCGATGCCCGAGTAGGTGCCGGCAAGTAGCGGCGGGATTCCAAGCAGCATCAGCGCGACGGTGGGCGGAATCAGTCCCAGGCCCCAGAGCAGAACTCCGAGCAGCAGCACACCGAGCGTCGGCAGCGCGCGTAGCGCATTGACTCCCGTGACGACGAGGAAGGTGCCTTTGCCGGTGTGCCCGATGAGCATGCCGAGCGGGACGGCGATGATCGCCGAGAAGACGACGGCGACGAACGTGTACTGCAGATGCTCGAGGATGCGGGCGGTCAGCCCGGCGGGACCGCCCCAGTTGGCCGCGGTGAAGATGTAAGCCAGCGCCTCTTGCAGGAACGTCATCGGGCTCATCCGGTCACCGCCTTGACCCGGCTCGGCCGCCCCGCTCTGGTCCAGGGCGTCAAGGCTTTTCCGGCCAACATGATCAGGGTGTCGATGACGACCGCCAACACGAAAATCGCGATGATGCCCGCGACGATCTGGTCACTCTTGTTGGCTTGATACCCCTCGGTGAACCAGGTACCGAGACCGCCGATGCCGATCACCGAACCGACAGACACCATCGAGATGTTCGTGACCGCGACCACGCGCAAACTGGCGATGAGCACCGGAATGGCGAGTGGCAGCTCAACTTTCAACATGCGGACCAGCGGCTTGTAGCCGACGGCCGTGGCGGCGTCGAGCACCGCGGGTGACACCGCATCCAACGCCTCGGGTACCGCGCGCACCAACAGCGCGACGGTGTAGAGCGTCAGCGCGACGATGACGTTCGCCTCGTCGAGAATTCGTGTCGGGATGATCAGCGGCAACACAACGAACAACGCCAGCGACGGGATCGTGAAGATGATGCTGGCGGTCAACGTTGTGATCCGTCGCAACGCGGTGGTCCGTTGCACCAGGGCACCCAGCGGCACCGCGATGATCAGCCCCAGCAGGATCGGAACCAACGACAACCGCAGGTGAATCACCGTCAGCGTCCACAGATCGTCGAGGTGGGTGAACAGATAGCGCATCTGCTAGCCCAACTCCGGAACCCGGCGCTGCTCCTTGAGCGCGTCGAGCACGTCATCGGCACGCACGCCGCCGATCAGCTTGCCGTCCTCGTCGACCGCGACGCCCAACCCACTCGGAGAGGACAGCGCGGCGTCGAGCGCCTGCCGCAGGGTGTTGTCCGGCCGGAAGAACGATCCGCCGCCGACGGTGCTGTCGTAGAGCTCTCGACCGCCGCGGTGCAATTCGACGCCCTCGGCGTTGATCCACGCGTACGGCTTTCCGTCCTTGATCACCAGCGCCCACTCGCCCTGACTCAACGACGCGCTGTCGATGTCGGTTTCGGCGACGTGCGTGATCTCGTGCAGTGGCAGCCCCGTCGCATGGAAGAACTGCAGACCCCGATACCCACGGTCGGCTCCGACAAATGCCGAAACATGTTCGTTCGCAGGGTTGGACAACACGAATGCGGGGGCCGCGTACTGCAGCAGCACACCGCCGCGTCCGAACACCGCGACCTTGTCGCCGAGCTTCACCGCCTCGTCGATGTCGTGGGTGACGAACACGATGGTTTTGCGCAATTCGCTTTGCAGCCGCAGGATTTCGGTTTGCAAATCTTCGCGAACCACCGGGTCGACGGCACTGAACGGCTCGTCCATCAACAGGATCGGCGGGTCGGCGGCCAGCGCTCTGGCGACCCCGACACGCTGCTGCTGACCACCCGACAGCTGCGCCGGATACCGGCTCGCCAGCTTGGGATCCAGCCCGACGCGCTCCATCACCTGCAACGCGGATTTCCGTGCGCTGCGCCGTGATTCGCCCCGCAGCACGGGCACGGTGGCGACGTTGTCGACGACGCGAAGGTGCGGCATCAGACCGGCGCTTTGGATGACGTAGCCGATGCCGAGCCTCAGCTGCACCGGATCGACCTTGGTGACGTCCTTGCCGTCGACAGTCAGTGTGCCCGACGTCGGGTCGATCATCCGATTGATCATCCGCATCGAGGTGGTCTTGCCGCAGCCCGAGGGACCGACGAAGACCGTGAGTGTGCCCTCGGGCACCTCCAGCGTCAGATCGTCGACCGCGACGGTGCCGTCGGGATACTTCTTGGTGACGTTCTCGAATGTGATCATTTGGCGGCCTTCTGCACTGGCTGATCGAAGCCGTTGTCCTTGATCCACTTCTCTGCCGCCTCATCGGGGTCGACGCCCTGGTTGCCCTCCACCGACGTGTTGAGCTCGATCAGCGCCTCAGTGGTCAATTTGGCGCTCACCGCGTCCAGCACGGTCTTGAGTTCGTTCGACATCTTCTGCGATGCCACCAGCGGAACGACGTTCGCGGCCAAGAACACGTTCTCCGGGTCCTCGAGGACCACCAGCTTGTTCTGCTCGATCGACGGCGAGGTGCTGAAGATGTTGGCCGCGGTGACGGCGCCGCTACTCAGAGCCTTCACCGTCGCCGGACCGCCGCCGTCACTGATCGCGACGAAATTGGCGGGCGCGATTTCCAAGCCGTATTTGTCCTTCAGCCCGACCAGTCCGGTGACGCGGGTCTGAAACTCCGACGGTGCGCCGACTTTCACCTCCGGTGAGTGCTTCGCGAGATCGGCGATGGTCTTGAGATTCCATTTCTGCGCCGTCGCCTCGGTGACCGCGAGCGTGTCCTTGTCTTCCGCCGGTGACGGATACAGGATCGACAGGTCGCCCGGCAGCGCCTTGAGTAGCGCCAGCAGCACCGCGTCGGGCGTCGTCGCGGTGGCTTCGGCGTCGAAATACTGCAACAGGTTTCCGGTGTACTCGGGGATCAGATCGATGGAATGGTCTTGTACCGCAGGGATATAGGTTTCGCGACTGCCGATGCCGAACTGGCGGCGGATGTTGAAGCCGTTGGCTTCCAGCGCCTGGGCGTAGATCTCGGCGATGATCTTGCTTTCGGTGAAGTCGGCCGAACCGACGGCGATCGACTTCAGATCGCCCGATATCTGTCCGCCGCCCAGCGGATTGGAGCTGCCGCAGGCCGAAGACATGGCTGCGATCAACGCGAGCAACGCCGCCAGAATTGCCAGATTCCATCTACGCGGACTCGACATTTCCCAGCCCTCTCGGCCCTTAGGCATCCTCGGACATTATCGACATGCACACGGCAACGCCGCGCTTTAGCTCAGTGTGATCATGCTGCGAGCACCCCGCGAGTACCCAATGTGGTTTCATTCGACTCCGAAAAGGGCAAGATGGAACCCATGACCACCGATCCGTCTGTTTCGCCCGATCTGCCGGAACCGCCGGCGTCCGGGAAAGGACTGCCGCCGGATCCGGTTGGAACCCCGGGCGAATACCTGGTGAAACCGGAATCCGCGGTGAAATTCACGCGTGCGGCAGCACTCTGGTCGGCGCTGATCACCGGCTTCGTGATTCTCATCGTGCTGTTGGTGTTCATCATGCAGAACACCAACTCCACGTCGATCAACTTCTTCGGCTGGGAGTGGAATCTGCCTGTGGGCGTGGCGATTCTGTTGGCCGCGGTGTGCGGCGGTCTGCTGACGGTCGCCGTCGGCACCGCCAGAATCGTTCAGCTGCGCCGCGCGGCGAAGAAAAACTTCAAGTCGCAGAGCTTCTGACTAGCGCGTCAGCGTCTCCAGGCCCGCGCTGATCAGCGGGCCGACGGCCTCGGCCACCTGGTCGGTGTCGTCGGCGACGCCGCCACCTTCGCGACCGCGGTATGCGATTCCCGCGGAGATGATCGCCAGCTTGAAGTAAGCCAGCGCCATGTAGAACTCCCAGTGGTCCAGGTCGACGCCGGCCGCGACGGAGTAGCGCTGCGCGAGTTCGTCGCCCGAAGGGATCAGCGGCGACGACCACGCCGCATCCGCGTGCACCAGGTTGAACATCGGGTGGCGGTACACGCACATCAGCGCGGCGTCGCTGATCGGATCGCCGAGCGTCGACATCTCCCAGTCGAGCACCGCGAGCACCTTCGTGGCGTCGTGGGCGTCGAGCATCGTGTTATCGATGCGGTAATCACCGTGCACGATCGCACTGCGGCTCTGCGCCGGAATCGCTTCTGCCAGAGCCGAATACAAGCGCTTGACGTCGGCGTCGCACGGATCGTTCTCGGTGCGCACCAGATCCCACTGCCCACCCCAGCGGCGCACCTGACGCTCGAGATAGCCGCTTGCCTTGCCGAAATCGCCGAGGCCGACGGACTCGGGGTCGACAGCATGGAGATCGGCGAGGACCTTGATCAGTGCGTCGACGCAACCGTTGATGGTGTTCTCATCGCCGAGCGCCGCGAGTTGTTTGGTGTGCCGCACGACGCGGCCGTCGACGTACTCGACCATCTGGAACGGCGCGCCCAGCACCGAGTCGTCGTTGCGCATAGTGACGGCGCGGGCTACCGGGACCGGGGTGTCGGCCAGCGCGGCCACCACCCTGTATTCGCGGGCCATGTCGTGGGCCGACGGCGTCAGCCCGTGCAGCGGCGGGCGACGCAGCACCCACTTGGACGCGTCGTCGTACACCAGGAAGGTCAGGTTGGACCGGCCGCCCGAGATGAACTCGCCGCGCAGTTCGCCGTCGCGGGGGATGCCTTCCGAGCGCAGGTGGCGGTCCAGAGCGTCGAGGTCAAGGCCTTCCAGCGATATGGTCACCGGACTTGTCTACCACTGCTGGTTTCGGGGCAGCAGGTCCCATACGTGCTCGGTCGAGTTGAGGCCCGCGACGAAGAACGACTTCTGCCGCGAGGACCAGAGGAGGCGGGTGACGCCCGCATAGTCGACCTGGACACACAGCAGCCGCTGGGTCTTCATCACCGTGTGGGCCAGGGCGTTGATGACCCCGCCGTGGGTGAACACCGCGACGGTGTCCTCGTGGTCGGCGGCCTCGACGATGTCGCCAACGCCTGCCTGGACCCGGGCGATGAACGCCGGCTGGTCCACCCCGCTGGGCAGGTCACCGCTGGCGAGCCGCTTCATGTCCTCTTCGGAGATCTGCTCAACGGGGGTGTAGTGCGAGAGGTCGCGGTCGTATTCGGCGAGCCGGTCGTCGATGTCGATTCCGAGTCCCAGGGCGTCAGCGACGGGCTGCGCGGTCTGCCTGGCCCGGATCTGCGGGCTGCTGACGATGCGGCTGATCGGGAAGCGCCCCAGCGCGTCGGGCAGCCGCTTGGCCTGCTCGATGCCCTCTTCGGACAGTTCGGGGTCGGAGCCTTGTCCGGGCTCGCTGCGGTGCGGCAACGCGTGCCGGATGAGTAGCAACTGCACCGTGTCACCATAAGTGCATGAGCTCCGACCGGAACTATGTAGCCGAACTATTCGACCTCACTGACCGGGTGGTATTGGTCACTGGCGGCAGCCGGGGGCTGGGCCGGGAGATGGCCTTCGCGGCCGCGCACTGCGGTGCCGACGTGATCATCGCGAGCCGCAAGTACGACGCGTGCGTGGCTACCGCCGAGGAGATCACCGCCGCGACGGGCCGCGCCGCACTTCCCTATCAGGTGCATGTAGGCCGCTGGGATGAGCTCGATGGCCTGGTCGACGCTGCGTACGACCGCTTCGGCAAGGTCGATGTGTTGATCAACAACGCGGGCATGTCACCGCTGTACGACTCGCTGGCCTCGGTGACCGAGAAGTTGTTCGATGCGGTCGTCAACCTGAACTTGAAAGGCCCGTTCCGGCTGTCGGCGCTCGTTGGTGAGCGCATGGTCGCCGACGGCGGCGGGTCCATCATCAACGTCAGCTCGACGGGATCTGTGCGTCCCGGGCCGCACGAACTACCGTACGCAGCAGCCAAGGCCGGACTCAACGCATTGACGCAGGGGCTGGCGCTGGCCTACGGGCCGACCGTGCGGGTCAACACGCTGATGCCCGGTCCGTTCCTCACCGATGTCAGCAAGGCGTGGGACATCGAAGCGACGACGGCTGGTGCGCAACGGTTTGCTTTGAAACGGCTCGGGCAGCCGGCCGAGATCATCGGCGCCGCACTGTTTCTCGCGTCCGACGCGTCGAGTTACACGAGCGGCTCGATCCTCCGGGTCGACGGCGGCATTCCCTAAGCGACCGCCGTCGCGATGTCGGTACTCAACGGAGCGATGGTTCCGAGGATCTGGTCCACCGTCTCGGCGGGCACTCCCGCCGCGGCGAGGCTGTCCGCCAGATGCCCAGCCACCAGACCAAAGTGGTGCATCGTGATTCCGCGGCCCTGGTACCTGCCGCATCGGCGCTCCGGTGTAGGGATCGGGCCCGCCGAGTGCTGCGGCGAAGAACTCGATCTGCTTGCCTTTGAGGCTGGCCATATTGGTGCCGGTGAAAAAGTGGGCGAGCTCGTCGTCGGCGAGGACGCGGTCATAGAAGTCGGCGACAACGACTTCGAGTGCTTCGTGTCCACCGATCTGGCTGTAAATCGTTGACATTGCGCGAGTAGACCAACTCACCGTTGCACAGCCGTTTTCCGTGGATTGCGCGCCGGCAAAATCGACCTCACACGCCGAGTGGCCACTTGTCTGACGCAAAACCCCGAAAAGTGTCGGATAACTGGCCACTCGGCGGGAAACGCTATGGCGTGACGATGTTGAAGCCCGGGTCCGGCCGATCCAGGGATTCGGTGAGCTGCTGTAGCGCTTGCGCATCGCCGACGAGCTCAAATCCTGGCGACGTCAGGTCGCCGTTGGCCAACGCTAGCAACCGAACCTTGTTGGCCACCTTGACCGTGGCACCCGCACTGGCTTCGTCCGCGTTCGCCTTGCGGTACACCAGCACTCCGTTGCGAAGCGTCAGCCGGTAGTTGGTGCTCGAATCGAGAAACGTCACGTCGAGCGCAAGGTCAAGGTCCCACGCCTTGGGACCGTTGACGCTGATGGCGAGGGCATCGAAAATCTGCTCGGGTGACAGCTGTGCCATCAACGTTGTCGGCGCGACCTGCGTCGGAGTGCCGAAGTTGCCGTCGGCCAACTCGGTGGCGCCGGCGAGGAAGAAGTTGCGCCACGGACCGTTCTCGGATCCGTACGCCAGCTGCTGCAGGGTCTCGATGTACAGCTGGCGCGCCGCGGCATGCGTCTCGTCGGTGAACATCGCATGATCCAACAAGGTTGCTGCCCAGCGGAAATCGCCGTCGTCGAACGCCTTCTGCGCGACCTTGACGACATTGTCCAAGCCACCCATCGCTTCGACATATTTCGGTCCGATGGCTTCCGGCGGATGCGCCCACAACCGTGCCGGGTTGCCGTCGAACCAGCCCATATAACGCTGGTAGACCGCCTTGACGTTGTGGCTGACCGACCCGTAGTAGCCGTGGGTGTTCCACGCGTTCTGCAGGGCGGGCGGCATCTGGAAGCCTTCGGCGATCTCGATGCCGGTGAAGCCCTGATTGAGCTGACGCAACGTCTGGTCGTGCAGATACGCGTACAGATCCCTTTGCACGGAAAGAAATTCGACGATCTCGTCGTGACCCCACGTCGGCCAGTGATGCGACGCGAACACCACGTCGGTGCGGTCGGAGAACGTGTCGATCGCCTCGGTCAGATACCCCGCCCAGCCGTGCGGGTCGCGCACCAGCGCGCCGCGCAGCGTCAGCAGGTTGTGCAAATTGTGGGTGGCGTTCTCGGCCATGCACAACGCGCGATATTTCGGGAAATAGAAATGCATTTCGGCCGGCGCCTCGGTGCCGGGCGCCATCTGGAACTCGATCTCGACGCCGTCAATCGTATGGGTCTCACCGGTGGTGGTGATGTCGATGGTAGGCACGATGATGGCCACCTCGCCGGTCGAGGGCGTCTGCCCCAGACCGCAGCCGACCTGCCCTTGCGGACCCCGGTCCAAAGCGGCGCCGTACATGTATCCGGCGCGGCGCGCCATCGCGGTGCCCGCGTAGACGTTCTCCTGCACCGCGTGTTCGGTGAAACCTTCCGGCGCCAGCACGGCAACCTTGCCCGCATCCACGTCGGCCTGCGATGTCACGCCGAGCACGCCGCCGAAATGGTCGACGTGGCTGTGGGTGTAAATCACCGCGACCACCGGGCGGTCGCCGCGGTGGGTTCGGTACAGCGCGAGCGCGGCCGCCGCGGTCTCGGTGCTGACCAGTGGGTCGATGACGATGATCCCGCTGTCGCCTTCGATGAAGCTGATGTTCGAGAGGTCCAGCCCGCGCACCTGATAGATGCCCTCGACGACCTCGTACAGACCCTGTTTGGCCACCAGTTGGCTCTGCCGCCACAGGCTGGGATGAACGGACGTCGGAGCGTCGCCGTCCAGGAAGGCGTAGATGTCGTTGTCCCACACGACGCGGCCGTCGGCAGCTTTTATCACGCAAGGCTCCAGCGCGGCGATGAAGCCGCGGTCGGCGGCATCGAAGTCGGCGGTGTCGTCGAATGGCAGCGTGCTCAGATGCTCGGCGTGGGCAGACTCGATGACGGCGGTCGGCGGCTTGAGGTCCATGCCCGCCACGATAGGCACCCGTCAGGAGTGGCGGGCGCGATCTTCGTAGTCACGACGCTCCGGCTTGTCGGCGGCGTCGGCGAAAATTCGGTCGGCGTTCATCGCGCGGTTCATGGCTTCGTAGACCCGCAGCGGTAGGCGCCGAGTCACACCGATCAACACCGCCGCGGCGCGCGTCACCGTCAAGTGCGGCTTCGGTTTTTCGATCAGTGCGACGATTCCCTTCGCGATGTCCTCCGGTTCCGCGTTCTTGAGTCCGGACGCGCTGGCGACGCCGTCGATCATCGACGTATTCGTCAGGATCGGCATCACCACGGACGCGGTCACCCCGGTGCCACGCAACTCCTGCCGTGCGGTGTCGGTGTAGCCGAGTACCGCGAACTTGGTGGCGCAGTAGGTCGCAATGCCCGGTACCGGTGTCACTGCGCCGACCGATGCGATGTTGATGATGTGTCCCTTGCGCCGCTTCACCATTCGCTCAGCGGCAAGCTTGGTGCCGAGGATGACGCCGAACAGGTTGATGTCGATGGTGCGCGCGGTGACCTCGTCGGGTTCGTCGAGGAACTTGCCGGCCGGGCAGATCCCCGCGTTGTTCACCAGGACGTCGACGGGCCCCAGCTCACGCTCGACGTCGTCGAGGAACGTGGTGAACGACTGGCGGTCGGTGACGTCGAGCCGGGCGTAGAACCCGAGATCGATATCCGCGCCGGCCTCTTTGACCGTCGCCTCGTCGACGTCGCCGATCGCCACTTTCGCACCGAGTCGATGCAGCATCGTCGCGGTAGCCAGGCCGATACCGCGTGCTCCGCCGGTGACGACGACGACTTTCCCGTTGATCCTGGATGCTCGCGCCATAGCTGCCCCTCTCCCGCCGAGAAGCGCAGACTAACGCTCACCGCATCATCGCCGAGGCGACTCTGCTGACCTCGTCCGCGCCATGTCCGTCGGCCACGGTGGCATCGACGTAGCGCCGGAACACCTCGAGCGCACCGGCGTCGACGCCCGCGTCGTGGGAGGCACCAATCAGGTGGCGCAACGACGCCGCCACCGACGACACCGGTGCGCTGCTGTCGTCGTGGCGATCGTCGGCGATGCGTTCGGCGACCTCGTCGAAGATCGGTCCGAGGATGCCGACGATGCCGAGCGCGTGTGGCAGAAATTCGTCCGGCGCGATTCCGTTGATCCTGGCCACCGACAACGCGTGCAGGAAACCACTGACCGACGTCCAGAACACGTCCAGCAGCGACATGTCGAATGCCGCCGCGCGCCCGAAGTCCTCCCCCAGCCAGGTCGGCGTCCCCAACGCGACGAACACCTCCCGATAGGTGGCGAACACCTGCTCGGGACCCGCGAAAAGAACGCTGCCGCTTGGTGTTCCGATCGTCGGGGTCGGCGTCATGATGGCGCCGTCGAGGTAGCGACCGCCGAGGTCGGCGACACGTTTCGCGGTGTGGCGAGCCCGGTCTGGCGTGTCGGAGCTCAGGCCGACGATGACCCGACCGCCGACCGCCTCGCCAGCCTGCTCCACCAGGTCGTCGAGCGCGTCATGGTCGACGACGTTGATCAGCGTGACTTCGCTGGCGAGGACGGCCGCAGCGGGCGTCGCCGCCCACACAGCGCCGCGGGCACGGACAGCGTCGGCCTTCGATTCGGTGCGATTCCACACTGTCGTGCGATAGTTCGCGTCGAGCAGGGCGCCCGAAAGCGCCTGTCCCATTGGGCCGAGACCCAACACGGTCACAGTCGTCATGCCGCCACCTCCGGATTCTTGATGCTCTCGATGAAACGTGCGCAGCCGTCTCCGCCGTGGCCCAAAGCAATCTGCCGCTGGATCAGCCGCTGCACGACGTCGACCACCTCGGTGCTGATGCCCTGCGCGCGACTGGCGTCCACGATGTCGCTGATATCGGAGAACGCGAGGCTCTGCTGACCGGGCACCGAGTAGTCGCCACCATCGATGACGCCGGCGTACTCGGCAATTGCGGGGACCACCGCGCGCAGCCAGTCGACGGCGGAGGCGGCGAAGTCCTTGGCGGGCACACCCGCCGCGCCGACCATTGCCGCCCCGTGGAAGAACCCCGCGAACATCACGTACATCGACGACAGCAGGGCCAGGTCGTACAGCGACGCCATACCCGCGTCGTCACCGAAATACTCTGTGGTTCCCCAGAATTCGAACACGGCGCGGTGCTCTTCGTAGAGCCGTCGCGAACCGCTGTAGAGGACTCCGGCCGCCGGGGTTCCGATCATCTCCGGGGTGGCCATGATGCCGCCGTCGAGGTAGTCGGCGCCGATCGCGGCGGCCCAGCGGGCGAGTTCGCGGGCGCCGTCGGGCGACGTGGTGGTCAGGTTGAGGACGCTCTTGCCTGCCAGTCGATCGGCCAGCGGGTCGAGCACGTCGTGCACCGACGCGTGGTCGAACAGGCACACGACGATCAGGTCGGCTTCGGCAGCGTCGCCCGGCGTGGTCGCGGAGACGGCGCCCGCGTCGACGAGCGGCGCGGCCTTGGCGGCGCTGCGGTTCCACACGATCGTCGGATGGCCCGCGCGGATTGTGTGGCCGGCCAGCGCCGACCCCATCTCACCAAGGCCGAGAAAGCTCACGGTTGTCATGGCACCATCGTTGGGGTGACGCGGAGTTTTCGACAAGTACCCACTAAAAAGTGGGATACTTACCTTTTTGAAACTATTGGGGGTGAACTGTGGCTTCGCTAGGCAAGTACACGTGCGGCCTGGATGCCGCGATGGCCGTCGTCGACGGCAAGTGGAAGCCGCTGATCCTGTGGGAGCTCCAGGCGGGGCCTAAGCGGTTCAATGCGTTGCATCGAGATCTCCCCGGCATCTCCCAGAAAATGCTGACCCAACACCTCAAGGAATTGCAGCGCCACGGCGTCGTGCACCGCGAGAGCTATCACGAAGTGCCGCCCCGCGTGGAGTACTCGATGACCCCGGCCGGCGAGGAATTGCTGGAAGCGCTTAACCCGCTTGGTGATTGGGCCACCAAACACATCAAGCTGATCTGCGCCGCCGAAGCGGGCTAGCCCTGTTCCTGTGCGGCCAACCACCGTTCGGCGCGGCGTTTCGATGCGCGCGACAGCCACGCATCCTGAATCAGCTCGGTGAGCTCGACCTTGCCGATCTCCGATAACCGGCTGGCGCGCACCAGAACTGACAGGTGGCCGTCGAACCGTTCCGTGGTGAAGAACGGCGACTCCGGATCCTGAATCAGCGCCAGCTTGTCGGGCTCCGATTCGACCCAGATCATGACGACATCGGTGTAGCGCTCGCCGGTCTCGGGATCTTCGGCGTCGGGCTGAGGCGTGCGGAAGAACACGAACGACTTGCCACCCACCTGGTAGATCGCGTTGCCCTTGGGGCCTTCGATCCGGGTGGTGTGGGGCATCGCGGCGGCAATGGCGTGCACGTCGGCGACACGGGCCGGCCGGTCACGCATGGCGTTCCAGGCGGTGCAGCACGACGTCGGTAAGCGCGCCGTCCTGCACGGTCGCGGTCATGTACGTGCAGAACTCCTGGCGTCTGCGGTCGGTCGGCGAGCCCGGATTGAGTAGTCGCAGGCCGGTTTTCGCGGTCGTATCCCATGGGATGTGACTGTGCCCGAACACGAGCACGTCGGTGTCGGGGTACAGCTTGGCCATTCGCGCGTCACGGCCGCCCGACGCGCCGGTCTCGTGCGTGACGGTGAAGCGCACCCCTTCTAGCGTGACGTCCGTCCGTTCGGGAAGCCGCTCGCGCAACTCGTCGCCGTCGTTGTTGCCCCAGCAGGCGACCAATCGCTTTGCGCGGGCTTCGAGAGCGTCGAGCAGCGCCGGCTCCACCCAGTCACCCGCGTGGATCACCACGTCGGCCGCCGCGACCTCGTCCCACACCCGTGCGGGGAGGTCGCGGGCGCGCTTGGGCACGTGGGTATCGGCGATGAGCAGCAGCCGCACTGCCCCAATCTAGCGGCCAGACCGCGGCTGCCATCCCGGCGGCGGGTCCTCGCCCACCCGGCCGTCGACAGCCTCGCGCAGCAGATCCGCATGCCCGGTGTGCCTGCCGTATTCCTCGATGAAGTCGCACAGCAAGCGGCGCAGGTTCGCATGGTTGCCGTCGCCGTCGGAGACGTGCACAAGCTGGTCAAGTCCACCGCGGGCCAGCGCGGCGTCGAGTCGGGTGCGCGACCGCGTCACCGCGTCCTCCCACAGCGCGTACAGCGTCTCCGGCGCGTCGGCCGCGGCCGACGTGAACTCCCAGTCGTCGGTGCCGTCCCACAGCGACTCCCACGGTTCACCGACCGGATCGCCGGTCATCTTCTGGGCGAAGATGTAGTCCTCGTTGATTGCCATGTGCTTGACCAGACCGCCGAGCGTCATCGCCGACGCCCCGATCCGCGCTTGCAGCCCCGCCGCGTCGAGGTTGTCGGTCTTCCAGCGAAACGTCGCCCGCTGCCGTTCCAGCGCACCGATCAGTTGCTCGGCCTCGGTGCCCGCCAGCGGCGGTTCCCACGGAGTGTCGGTCATACCGCCACGGTAAGTGCAGTGAGCGCGCCCGAAGGGATTCGAACCCCTAACCTTCTGATCCGTAGTCAGATGCTCTATCCGTTGAGCTACGGGCGCATGCATATTCAGTTGTTGGCGGAGGCGAGAGGATTTGAACCTCCGGCCCGGTTTAAGCCGGGCAACTCATTAGCAGTGAGTCCCATTCGGCCGCTCTGGCACGCCTCCCGACGTTTACCGCCGATCCGACAGAGTACACAGGCCCGACGGCACCAAGCAAAGCGCACTTCAGCGCCCCATAAACTAGGTCCTGTGACCGCCCGCCTACGACCCGAGCTTGCCGACATACCGGCCTATACCCCCGGCAAGACCGTTCCGGGCGCGATCAAGATCGCGAGCAACGAGACGGTGCACGGGCCCCTGCCCAGCGTGCGGGCGGCGATCGAGAAGGCCACCGACAACATCAACCGATATCCCGATAACGGCTACGTCGAGCTTCGGGAGCACCTGGCCAAGCATGTCGACTTCACCCCGGAGCACATCTCCGTCGGCTGCGGCTCCGTGAGCCTGTGCCAGCAGTTGATCCAGATCACCTCCTCCGTGGGCGACGAGGTGCTCTTCGCCTGGCGCAGCTTCGAGATCTACCCGCTGCAGGTCCGCACCGCCGGCGCCACCCCCGTGCAAGTGCCGCTGACCGACCACACGCACGACCTCGACGCGATGCTCGCCTCCATCACCGATCGCACCCGCCTGATCTTCGTGTGCAACCCGAACAACCCGACCAGCACCGTCGTCGACCCCGAGAAACTGGCCCGGTTCATCGAGGCTGTCCCGTCGGACATTCTCATCGCCATCGACGAGGCCTACGTCGAATACATCCGCGATGGACTGGTGCCAGACAGCCTCGGGCTGGTGCGTGGCCACCCCAATGTCGTTGTGCTGCGGACATTCTCGAAGGCGTACGGACTGGCGGGATTGCGCATCGGTTACGCCGTCGGCGACCCGGACATCATCACCGCGCTTGGCAAGGTCTTTGTACCGTTCACCGCGACCAGCCTTTCGCAAGCCGCCGCGATCGCCTGCCTGGACGCCGCCGACGAGCTGCTGGCGCGCACCGACGCCGTCGTCGCCGAACGCGCCCGTGTCACTGAAGCCCTGCTCGACGCTGGCTACACGGTGCCTCCGTCGCAAGCCAACTTCGTCTGGCTGCCGCTGCCCGGACGCGCGCAGGAGTATGCCCGCGCCGCCGCCGACAGCCGGATCATCGTGCGGCCCTACGGCGACGACGGCGTACGCGTCACCATCGCCGCACAGCACGAGAACGACATGTTCCTGGAATTCGCCCGCAGCTGGATCGGAGACGCATGACTTCAACGTCCGAGGCACGTAAGACGTTCACCGAGTTCACCGAACGCACGGATCGGATCTCCGATGCCGAGCTCGACGAGTTCTGGGCCACGCTGGCACCGGCAACCGTCGACTTCATGATCGGCGAGTGGGCGGGCGGCGAATTCGACACCGGCCACCGCGCCAACGGGTTCATGAAGCGCCTCAACTGGTTCGGCAAGACGTTCGTGTCCGCGACCGATGCCAAGCCGCTGGTGTGCCTGGACGCTGCCGGTAACAAGTTCTCCAACACCGAGGCGATGAGCGGCGAGGCCAGCCTCTGGATGGAGGAATTCCGCGGCGAGGTCGTCGCCTCGATGGTCTACGACGGCAGGCCCGTGCACGACCACTTCAAGGTCATCGACGACAACGCAGTCATGGGCATCATGAACGGCAAGGGTGCCCTCGACGGTGAGCGGCACCTGTACTTCTACCTGGAACGCGGCTAGCTCGGCCGGCGGCCGGTGAACGCCAGCAGCCTCTCCAGCGACCCCGCGTCGTCGGGCAGGTCGATCGGATCGTCGAAGCCGGCGCGCGTCCGGCCCTGCGGGGTGATGATGTTGCGCGCCATCCCCAAGACGTAGTCGGACAGCGAATCGGGCGCGTTCACCTCGCGACCGATCGCCGCCGCGTAATCCCAAGCGTGAACCAGGAATTCGAGCGACAGGATGCCCGCCAT
This sequence comes from Mycobacterium sp. NPDC051804, assembly GCF_044452905.1. Taxonomy (NCBI): domain Bacteria; kingdom Bacillati; phylum Actinomycetota; class Actinomycetes; order Mycobacteriales; family Mycobacteriaceae; genus Mycobacterium; species Mycobacterium sp. NPDC051804. The sequence goes on from NZ_JBITCD010000001.1 coordinate 65,076, forward strand.
CACGGTCGCGGGCGCCTGGTTGTCCCCGAAAGCCACGGTGCCGTCCAGGCCGCGCCGTTTCCACGCGTCCAGTGCGGGCCGTCCAGCGAGGACGACCTGCCGCTCCACCGAGTCCGTCCGGTCCCGCTCGGGAAGTTCGGCACCGGCCGCACCGCCGAGCACGGTGATCGAGTTCATCAGGTGATCCGTGAGACCCGCCACGTCGAACTCGCGGCACGGTGTCTGCTTCCCGAGATCGTCGGTGGCGATTCCGTGCAGCACATGCTCCAGCACCGCGAAGGTGGCCTCAGCGCATTCGAGTTCGTCCGCCGGTGGTGAATCAGGTCCGGCACGCAGGTCTGCCATGGGTGCCACGCTACGTCGCGCTTGCGCCTATCGTTGCCCAGATGAAGACGTACGTGCGGGTGGGCGCAACGGCCCTGATCGTGGTGGGCCTGGCCGCCGGCTGCTCACGCACCACCGAGGGCACCGTCGCCATGACGACCGAGCCGGGTCCCCCGATCTCATCAGAGGACACCGAGACAGGATCGCCGACGATTCCAGGCCTGCCGGACATCGAGCTCCCCGACATACCGGGCCTGCCTGGGTTCCCCGGCGACGATGTGCCCGACGTGCCGGCACCGGCGAATGCGCAGACGATGACGTGTGAGGAGTACACCGGTCTCGACGAGGCCACCCAGAAGGCCGTCGTCCGCGCGATACTCACCGAGGACGGCGTGACCGACGAAACGGCGGAGCTGACGGCGATGCTCATGGCCGGCGCCATGTGCCAGTTCATGCCGGACATGACGGTCAGCGAGGTGGTGTCGGGCTCGCCGCCGTGAGTCGTTAGCCTGCACGCATGGGCGATAGCTACGAATCCGTCACCGTCGACATCTCCGACCACGTCGCACAGGTGACGCTGATCGGTCCCGGCAAGGGCAACGCCATGGGCCCGGCGTTCTGGGCCGAGATGCCCGAGGTGTTCGCTTCGCTGGACGCCGACCGCGATGTGCGGGCGATCGTGCTGACCGGCTCCGGCAGGAATTTCAGCTACGGGCTCGACCTGATGGCGATGGGCGGCACGCTGTCGGGCGTGATGTCCGCCGAAGGAGCGACGGCTCGTCCGCGCTCGGAACTTCACGCCACGATCCTGCGCATGCAGGGCGCCATCAACGCCGTCGCCGACTGCCGCACCCCGACCATCGCCTCGGTGCATGGCTGGTGCATCGGCGGCGGCGTCGACCTGATCTCGGCCGTCGACATGCGCTACGCCAGCGCTGACGCCAAATTCTCGGTGCGTGAGGTGAAGATCGCCATCGTCGCCGACGTTGGCAGCCTGGCACGCCTGCCGCTCATCCTGTCCGATGGTCATCTGCGCGAGCTCGCGCTGACGGGCAAGGACATCGATGCGGCGCGCGCCGAGAAGATCGGCCTCGTCAATGACGTGTACGCCGACGCCGAAGCTTCGCTTTCCGCCGCGCATGCGACCGCCGCTGAGATCGCCGCCAACCCGCCGCTGGTAGTCAGTGGTGTCAAGGACGTGCTCGATCAGCAGCGCATCGCGAGGGTCTCGGAGAGCCTGCGCTATGTGGCGGTGTGGAACTCGGCGTTCCTGGCATCCAAGGATCTGGGCGAGGGGATCACGGCGACGATAGAGAAGCGCCCCCCGAACTTCACCGGGGAATAGGGGTCCAGCCCAACTCGGCCTTCGCCTTGGCGTTGGACAGCGGCAGCCACGTCGTGCCGAATGCCGTCGCCGGATATGACGCGACGAGTCCCACCAGCTTGTGCGAGATTGGCAGCGGCTTCGGCCTGCCCAGCTTTGCGGACAGCTCGCGCACGTAGTCACCGAACGACTGCGGCCGGTCGTCGACGATGTTGTACACCTCGCCGCCGCGGCCTTTCGTGACGGCGTCGGCGGTGGCCTTCGCGACGTCGTCGATGTGTATCCACGACGCGATGCCGTCACCGTTCAACGCCGGCAGCGCCCACCATTTGGCCAGTCGCGTGAACAGCGCGTCATGCGGCACGTCCGGACCGTAGAAGATGCCGTAGCGCAACACGATTCCCTCGGTGTCGCTGTGCTCGCCGGACGACAGCACGGTCTGCTCCATACCGCGCAACGCGGCCAGCATGGCGTCACCACCCGGGGGCGGCGGCCCCGGATAGAGATCGGTTTCGTCCACCATCGGAGGCCCGGTCGTCGGATACCCGTAGGCGAACACCACCGATTCGGCGACGACGCGGCGTACCCCGGCCCGCTGCGCGGCGCGCACCAGGTTCGGCGCGCCCACGCCCCACAGTTCGCGTGCGGGTTCGAAGTCCTTGGGGCGCTTGGGTCCCCACTTCGGGAGGGTGGTGAGCAGCGAGATCACCACCTCGGGTCCGATGTCCGCGACAACCTTGTTGATTTCGTCTGCGTCGAGCACGTCGGCCACCAGCGGCGTGGCACCCGCCGCCTGGATCTGCAACGTCTTCGACGCCGACCGGGTAATTCCGATCACCTCGTGCCCGCGAGAGCTCAACTCCCGCAACAGCGGTATCCCCGGCACACTCGTCGCGCCTGCGACCAACACGCGCATCAGTGACGCTCCTTGGAAATGGTGGCGCGCAACGCGATCGCGAGGATCACCGTCGTGAACACCAGGCCGCCGGCCTCCATCCAGCCGATCAGATCGCCGGCGCCGTGGTGCGGATCGATGATGTGGCTGATCGAGTGCAGCGCCCAGTGCAGCGTCGCGAAGGCCAGCGCGGGCACCCGCCACGACACCCGGCGCACCGCGGCGAGCAGCAGCAGGCCCTGCGGGATCTCGAACGTCGCGTTGTCGAAGATGTAGTGATCGTTGCGCACGCCGAAGGTCCCGAGCGTGTCGAAGAACGTGCCGGGGAAGAACAGCATGAACAGCCCGATTCCCAGGGCATAGATCCCGAAGACGATCAGCGTCACCTCTACGAAACCGCCTCTTGTGCGGGTGGGAGTCGTCGTCATACGGTCACGCTAGTACGAGACTGGTCTCAAGATGGGTGCCACTTTGATGACTACTTCGGGTACCACTTCTGGTCCGGAGCTGTTGGTCGAACTCGATCGGACAGCGTCGGCCCCACTGCATCACCAACTCGCCAACGGCCTGCGTGACGCGATCCGCACCGGCCGCCTGATGCCGCACGCCCGGTTGCCGTCGAGCCGCGTCCTCGCCGCCGACCTCGGGGTTTCGCGCAGACTCGTCGTCGACGCCTACAGCCAACTGATCGCGGAAGGATTTCTGCTCAGCAGGCACGGTTCGGGAACCCGCGTCGCGACCGTCGACGTGGCGGCCACGCCCGTTCGCCGATCCGCCGAACCGGCACGCTTGGATGTCGACTTCTTCCCCGGATCGCCGGACCTGTCCAGCTTTCCGCGGCACTCGTGGCTGCGGGCGCTTCGACAGGGGCTCGCGGGCCTCGAGTCAGACGCGTTCGGATACGTCACTCCCCAGGGCCTGCTGGAGACCCGCGTCGCGATCGCGGACTACCTGCGTCGCACCCGTGGTGTGCTGGCCGATCCGCGGTACATCGTCATGTGTTCCGGCGCGACACAGGCCATCGCGCTGCTCGGGCAGACGCTGCGCGGCACGCCGCTGGCGATGGAGGATCCGGGATTCTGGCAACACCGAAAGATATTCCGTCACAACGGTATCGAGCCCATCGCCGTTCCCGTCGACGACGACGGCATCGACGTCGACGCCCTCGTGAGCAGCGGTGCAACAGCGGTGCTGACCACTCCTGCGCACCAGTCACCGACGGGCGTCGTCCTCTCCGCCCCGCGGCGAACCGCGCTCATGGAGTGGGCCCGCGCCGGACATCTGGTCATCGAGGACGACTACGACGCCGAATACCGTTACGACCGTGCGCCTGTCGGCTCGCTGCAGGGCATCGCACCCGACCGCGTGGTCTACGTGGGGTCGACGAGCAAGACGTTGGCCCCCGGCTTGCGCATCGGCTGGATGGTGTTACCCCCGCACCTCGCCAAGACGGTGGTGTCGTCGAAATGGCTTGCCGACACCGGAGGTTCGGTGATGGATCAGGTGGCCTTTGCGCAGTTCCTGTCGTCGGGCGAATACGACCGGCATCTACGGCAAATGCGCAGGCGTTACCAGATCCGACGGACGGCGCTGTTGAACGCGCTGGCACGACATCTGCCCGATGCGACCGTGCTGGGCGCCGCGGCGGGAGTCCATCTCACCGTCCGATTCCCCGACGGCTTTCCCCTTGATGATCTTGTCGCGCACGCCGAGAAGATGCGGATCCGGGTCGAGCCAGTAAATCGGTGCTATGCCGAACCCGCCACGGCACCACCGGGATTACTGCTCGGATACGCCAACCTCACCGAGTCGCAGATCGAACGGGGAGTACGGGAGTTGGCCCGGGGGTTGGGTTAGCTTCCGCCGCATCCACCGCCACCGCCACCGCATCCGCCGCCACATCCGCCGCCGCCACAACCTCCGCTGCCGCACCCACCGCCACTGTCGGAACCACCGAAGCCGATGTAGCCCGCGCCCGCGGCACCGCCCGACCCGGCGGCCCACCTGTTGCGACGCTGTTGAGCCTTCATTGCCCGACGATTACGTGGACTGTGCAATTCCATATGGCTTCGGCGATAACGCTCTTCGGCTGATTCGCCCTTTCTGTCGAGGCGGCTACTCCACAGCAGCCACCCCACCAGCACCAGTGAAAACAGGACCAACCCCGAGAGACCGATCGCGGCCCCCACCGCTGCACTCATGGACGAAGACTAATGCCGGTTCCGTCACCGGCCTAGTGTGGAATCGCTATGGGATTGTTAAGGTTTCGGCTCGACCCGATACCGCAGATTTGTCACTTGTGTCGCATACGTAACGTCTAGTCGCTTTAGACGCACCAGGTCACCGCCCGGGTGGTCGAAGAGTCGGGTGCCGTCGCCCAGTAATACGGGCAGCACGCTGACGATCACCTCGTCGAGCACACCCGCGGCCAGGCATTGCGCGGCGACGCTGGCACCCAGGATGTTGACGTATTTGTCGCCCGCCGCGGCAGCGGATTGCGCGATGGCCGAATCGATGTCGGCCACGAACGTCACTCCCGGTACCGGTGCGGTAGGCCGTCGATGCGTCAACACGAACTGCGGACCGTCCCATCCGCCACCGAACGCCTCACCCTCCCCGTCACGACCTTTCATCGGGTCGTCGCCGCCGAACGTGCGGTTGCCGACCAGCAGGGCACCGGTCTGCGCGATCAAGTCATCGACGACGGGATTGGGCCCGAGATAAGCGGCCATCCATGACATGTCGCCGTCAGGTCCCGCGATGAAGCCGTCGAGCGACATCGCCGCCGAATACATGAAGTTCGCCATGGGAGTGCTGACCAGCGGATCGCCCTGAAGTCATCGCGATGTGGCGGTGGCGGAGGGATTTGAACCCCCGGACGGTTTTAGCCGTCTCTCGCTTTCAAGGCGAGTGCATTAGGCCGCTCTGCCACGCCACCGTCGACAAGCGTACTGGTGGTCGCGGGCGGCTCAGACGCGGCCGAGCTTCGCGGGCGGTGCCGCAGTCTTGAGCGCGACGCTGATGCGCCTGCAGTTCTCTCCCATCGCCGCGATCTGCGGACGCGATAGCCGGCCGAGGAAGTGCGCTCGCACGCCTTCGCCGTACGTCGCCATCGCTTCTCGGACCGCGGTCCTGCCCTCGTCGGTGATGGTGGCGAGCACGCCGCGGCCGTCGTCGGGGCTCGCACCGCGCCGCACCAGACCCTGTAGTTCCAAGCGACGGATCTGGCGCGTCACGCGGCTTGGCAGCGACATCAGACCGTCGGCCAAATCCCCCATCCGCGATGACCCCGTCGCGGACTTGTCCAAAATGTCGAGCAGACGCACATCGTTGAGAGTCAGATGATGTTCGTCCAACAGCGACCGATTGAGAGTCGCGTACATTCGCAGAGCCGAGTCGAGGAAGTTTTGCCACGACCTCTGTTCGGCGATATCCAATCCGGGCATATCACTGGCTGTGCGCCCCCCGATGATCCGCTCCATTCGGCAATGGTAAATCTCAAAGTCGTTGCTGGGGCAGGAACATACAGACGTGTTTCCGCAGGCTAGTACCCTTATTTGAATGCATTCGATCGTGGTGGCCAGCAAAGGCGTATTGACCTGGCAAGAAACTACTGACACCGAGCCGGGCCCGGGTGAAGTCCTGATCAAGATCAGCGCCGCCGGGGTCAACCGCGCCGACCTTTTGCAAGCCGCGGGCAATTATCCGCCGCCTCCAGGCGCCAGCGAAACACTCGGGCTCGAGGTGTCGGGGACCATCGCCGGGCTTGGCGACGGGGTCACCGGCTGGGACGTCGGGCAAGAGGTTTGCGCATTGCTGGCGGGCGGGGGTTACGCCGAGTACGTCGCCGTGCCCGCCGCGCAGGTGATGCCGGTCCCGGAATCGGTGTCGCTGCATCACGCCGCCGCCCTGCCCGAAGTCGCGTGCACGGTCTGGTCGAACCTGGTGATGACAGCGGGCCTGGAAGCGGGCCAACTCCTGCTTGTCCACGGCGGCGCCAGCGGTATCGGCACGCACGCAATCCAAGTCGCCCGGGCGCTCGGATGCCGCGTTGCGGTGACGGCCGGAGCTAAGAACAAACTCGATCTATGCGCGGAGCTCGGCGCCGAGATCACCATCGGATACCGCGACGAGGACTTCGTCGAGCGCGTGCGCGCGGAAACCGACGGTGCCGGCGCTAACGTGATTCTCGACATCATGGGAGCGTCCTATCTCGACCGCAATGTCGACGCACTCGCACCCGACGGCCGCCTGGTGATCATCGGCATGCAGGGCGGAGTCAAGGGCGAGCTGAACATCGCCAAGCTCCTCGGCAAGCGAGCCGGGGTGATCGCAACCGCGCTACGGTCGCGCCCGGTGACGGGACTCTCGAGCAAGGGTGAGATCGTCAGCGAGGTGGTCGCCAACGTCTGGCCGCTGATCGCCGGCGGTGAAGTGCGTCCGATCATCGGCGCCGAGTTCGGAATAGAGCAGGCCGCCGCCGCGCATGAACTGCTGGAGTCCGGCGAGGTATCCGGGAAAATCCTTCTGCGCGTAGCAGATTGACGTCTTAGCCCACGTCGGCCGAGCCGACAATTCAGCCGAGCGACGCTAGCGCGCGCACGAGCTGGTCCACTTCGGCGGTCGTCGTGTAGTGGGCCAGCCCGACGGTGACGGCGCCGCCGATGTCGTTGACACCGATGACGTCGAGCACGCGCGAACTCGCATTCGCGATCGCGAGGACGCCGTTGTCAGCCAGCCGCTGCACCACCCGCTCGGCGGGCACGTCGCTGACCGCGAAACTGAGTACGGGTATCCGGATTTCGGGTCGCCCGATCACCATGACCGCGGGCAGTGACCGCAGCGACATCTGCAGGTAGTCGAACAGTCGATTCATATAGGACGACGCCGATTGCATTGACGTGGCGAGTCTTTCGCGACGAGTGCCCTGCGCCGCCTCGTCGAGTGAGGCCAAATATTCGACACTGGCGACGACCCCGGCGAGCAGGCCGAACTGATGCGACCCGACTTCCAGCCGGGCAGGGCCACGGGCATACGGGTTCAGCGACACCGAGCTGAACGAGTCGATGATCGAGGGATCGCGGAACACCAGCGCGCCGATCGGCGGACCACCCCACGCGAGCGCGTTCACCGCGACCACGTCCGCGTCGATCTCGTCGATGTCGATCAACCGGTAGGGCGCGGCAGCGGAATGATCCACCACCACCAGGCCGCCGTTGTCGTGCACCAGCTTGGTCACCGGCCGCAGATCCGTGACGGTGCCCAGCGTCGACGATGCCGAGGTGATGGCGACGAGTCGGGTGGGCGCCGTGATGAGGCCTTCCCACTGCCAGCTGGGCAGCTCGCCGGTCTCGATGTCGACCTCGCCCCACTTGACCTTGGCGCCATAGCGGTTGGCGGCCCGCAGCCACGGGGCGATATTCGCTTCGTCATCCAGCCGGGTGACCACAGTCTCGTATCCGAGACCGACGCGAGCAGCGGAGGCGTCAGCAAGAGAGGTGAGCAGCACCGCCCGGTCCGAGCCGAGCACGACACCCTCGGGGTCCGCACCCACGAGGTCGGCCACCGCCTGGCGGGCGGCTGTGAGCACCGCCGCACTGCGCTGAGCCGACGGATGTGGTCCAGTGGACGTGGGCATCGAACCTCGAAAGGCGGTCGATACGGCCCTCGCGACGGCGTCGGGCAGCAGCATGCCGTTCTGGGCGTCGAAGTGCACCCAACCGTCGCCCAAAGACGGGTGCAGGCCACGCACCCGGGCGACGTCGTATGCCATGCCAGCCCACCTTAAAGCGTCCTTGAATTGCACTACCGGACACGATCTCGGACGATGCCCGGCTTCCACCCGTTGTTACGCAGCCGGGCCCGAAACGGGTCACCTGGCGAGCCATACTAGTGCAGCGGCTTCCGGGTTCGGAGTGCTCATAGCACTTTGTGGCTGATGGTGCCGGAGCTGTAGATGAATGCATTCACAGGCCCCGGACTGCGAGTTCGCCAAGGCCGACGGGCTAGTGTCGCTACTGCATCGCCCATTGGCGCGGAGAGGGACATGACAGCCAACAACGACGACGACGGCATCGAGATCATCGGCGACCCGCGCATGGCGACGCAGGAGGAGGCCGACGGTAAATCGCTGACCGACCTGGTCGAGCAGCCCGCGAAGGTGATGCGGATCGGGACGATGATCAAGCAGCTGCTCGAGGAGGTGCGCGCAGCACCGCTCGACGACGCGAGCCGCAACCGGCTGCGTGAGATCCACCGGACCAGCATCGCCGAGCTCGAGGACGGCCTGGCGCCCGAACTGCGCGACGAGCTGGAGCGCCTGACCCTTCCGTTCACCGAGGACGGCGTTCCCTCGGACGCCGAGCTCCGCATCGCACAGGCGCAGCTCGTGGGCTGGCTCGAGGGACTGTTCCACGGCATCCAGACGGCGCTGTTCGCCCAGCAGATGGCCGCGCGCCAGCAGCTCGAGCAGATGCGGGGCCAGGGTGCGCTTCCCCCGGGAATGGCCGGACCCCGCGGCGGCGCCGGGACCGGTCAGTACCTCTAGGAGCCTGTTCGTGGCCCCCCACATCGAGACGCGCGACGCCTGGGTGGAATTTCCCATCTTTGACGCCAAGTCGCGGTCGTTGAAGAAGGCGTTCCTCGGGAAGGCCGGCGGCGCGATCGGTCGCAACGAGTCCAACGTCGTCGTCATCGAGGCGCTGCGCGACATCACGATGTCGCTGGAACTGGGCGACCGCGTCGGTCTCGTCGGGCACAACGGCGCGGGGAAGTCGACGCTGCTGCGGTTGCTGTCCGGCATCTACGAACCCACCCGGGGCGTCGCGACGGTGACGGGCCGGGTGGCGCCGGTGTTCGACCTCGGAGTCGGCATGGATCCCGAGATCACCGGGTTCGAGAACATCATCATCCGAGGACTGTTCCTCGGACAGACGCGTAAGCAGATGCTGGCCAAGGTCGACGAGATCGCGGAGTTCACCGAACTGGGTGACTACCTGTCCATGCCGCTGCGCACGTATTCGACCGGCATGCGGGTGCGTCTGGCGATGGGCGTGGTCACCAGCATCGACCCTGAGATCCTGCTGCTCGACGAGGGCATCGGTGCGGTGGACGCCGACTTCCTGAAGAAGGCACAGTCGCGGCTGCAGAGCCTCGTCGAGCGCTCCGGCATCCTGGTATTCGCCAGTCACTCCAATGAATTCCTGGCGCGGCTGTGCAAAACCGCGATGTGGATCGACCACGGCACCATCAAGATGACCGGCGGCATCGAGGACGTGGTGCGCGCGTACGAGGGCGAGGACGCCGCCCGTCACGTGCGCGAGGTCCTCGAGGAGACGCGGTCGGCGTGACCGGCCCCATCGTGTGCGCGGTGGTGGTCACCCACCGGCGCCCCGACGAACTCGCCAAGTCGCTGGAGGCGGTGGCGGCCCAGACGCGAGTGCCCGACCATTTGATCGTGGTCGACAACGACAACGACCCACGCGTGGCCGAACTCGTTGCCGGCCAACCGCTTCCGACCACTTATCTCGGCTCCCACCGAAATCTCGGCGGTGCAGGGGGTTTCGCGCTCGGGATGCTGCACGCACTTTCGCTCGGCAGTGACTGGGTGTGGCTGGCGGATGACGACGGACGGCCCGCCGACTCCGAAGTGCTCGGCACGCTTCTTGCGTGCGCGGGGAAGCATGAGCTGGCCGCGGTGTCGCCGATGGTGTGCGATATGAACGACCCTGGGCGACTGGCGTTTCCGCTGCGCCGCGGCCTGGTGTGGCGGCGTCGGGTCGAGGAACTGCGGACCGAGGCGTCCACCGATCTGCTTCCCGGTATCGCGTCATTCTTCAACGGCGCCCTGTTCCGTGCGTCGACGCTGGAAGTCACCGGCGTGCCCGACCTTCGGCTGTTCGTGCGCGGCGACGAGACGGAACTGCATCGCCGCCTGGTGAGGACCGGACTGCCGTTCGGCACGTGCCTGGACGCGGTGTATCTGCATCCGCAGGGCGGCGACGAGTTCAAGCCGATTTTGGGCGGACGGATGCACACGCAGTACCCGGACGATACGGTCAAGCGGTTCTTCACCTATCGCAACCGCGGATACCTCCAGTCGCAACCGGGCATGCGGAAGCTGGTGTTCCAGGAGTGGGTACGGTTCGGCTGGTACTTCCTGGTGTCACGTCGCGATCCCGCAGGGCTGATGGAGTGGATTCGGTTGCGGCGCATGGGCCGTAAGGAGAGGTTCGGGAGGCCTGCACCGTGACGTTCACCGACGCTGCCGCGCAGTCGAAGACGTTCAACCGGGCCTGGGGCGACCTGGTCGCGGGTTTCGGCAAGCGCGAGCTGTGGTTTCACCTGGGCTGGCAGGACATCAAGCAGCGCTACCGCCGGTCGGTGCTTGGGCCGTTCTGGATCACAATCGCAACCGGTGCCACCGCGGTCGCCATGGGCTTGTTGTACTCGAAGCTGTTCAAGCTGCCGCTCGAGGAGCACCTGCCTTACGTCACGCTCGGTCTGATCGTCTGGAACCTCATCAACGCCTCGATCCTCGAGGGCGCGGAGGTCTTCATCGCGAATGAGGGCCTCATCAAACAGCTTCCGACACCTTTGTCTGTTCACGTGTATCGACTGGTGTGGCGGCAGATCATCCTGTTCGGCCACAACATGATCATCTTCGTGGTCATCGCGTTCATCTATCCGAAGCCGTGGACGTGGCCCGACCTGGCGGTCGTTCCGGCGCTGTTCCTGATCATCTTGAACTGCGTGTGGGTGTCGCTGTGCTTCGGCATCCTGGCGACGCGGTACCGCGACATCAGCCCGCTGCTGGTCAGCCTGGTTCAGTTGCTCTTCTTCATGACGCCGATCATCTGGAACGAGTCGACACTGCAGCAGCAGGGAGCCGGAGACTACGCCCGGATCGTCGAACTGAATCCGCTACTGCACTACCTGGACATCGTGCGGGCACCGCTGCTCGGTGCCGACCAGGAGGTGCACCACTGGGTCGTGGTCATCGTGCTGACGATCGTCGGCTGGGCGTTCGCTGCGTTCGCGATGAGGCAGTACCGGTCGCGCGTGGCGTACTGGGTCTAACCCTTCTTCGGGAGTTATCCCCAATCGCTGTTTTATCCACAGGTTGGGGTTGAACTGCTGGTTTGGTGTCGGCCGGGCAACTAGTGTCGAAACTATGTTCGATTCGTTGGTGGCAGCAGCCCTCGGTAACCGCGGTGTGGCGGCGGTGGGGGCGTGGGCACGGGTGGAGAACGCCTCGTGTGCGCGACGGCTGTTCGCCACCGCTGACGAGTTGGAACGGATGTGGGCCGCTGACGGGTCTGAGGAACGTGAGCAGTGGTGTCTGGACAACTGGGCTGCCGTCGCGGCGTCGGTGGCCGCCGCCCAGAACGTGTCGTTGGGCGTGGCGTCGCATCAACTCCTGATCGCCACCGAGTTACGCGAACGCTTGCCCCGGGTGGCCGAGGTGTTCGCCGCCGGCACCATCAACTACCGGTTGATCTCGGCGATCGTGGCGCGCACCCGGCTTGTCTCCGATCCCGAGGCGATGGCCAAAGTCGACATCGAGATCGCCGCCCGCATCCACGAATGGGGCGTGTTGTCGGCAGAGAAGACCGACGCCGCGATCGACGTCTGGGTCGACCGCTATGACCCCGCCGCGGTGCGGCGCACCGAATACGCCGCCCGCGGGTGTCACGCCGATGTCCACAAACCTCAGGACGGCACGGGCACTGCCTCACTGGACGCCGTCCTGCTGGCCTCTGACGGCGACGCGCTCGATCAACGACTGGATGCGATCGCGGCCACGGTGTGCGACAACGATCCCCGCACCCTGGATCAGCGCCGCTCCGCGGCCCTGGGCGCCTTGGGCCACCGCGCCGATCGGCTGGCTTGTCTGTGTGAGAACCCCGACTGCGACGCCAAAGACGCCACGCCGAGCACCGTCGTCGTGCACGTCATCGCTCGCGAAGAGTCCCTGACCGATGACACCCCCGTCCAGTTGGACGGCACCGCAACACCTGAAATCAACGGCAAGCCGCTCAGCGAGATCACCATCAAAGAAGCCTTCTCCCCGCAACCACCGCAACCCACGGTCATCGCCCACACCCCACCGGCGGCGCTACTGAGCGGCGGGATGCTGCCCGCCCCCCTGCTGGCCGCGAAAGTGGCGGGTATCGCGAAGATCGTGCCCATCGTGCATCCCGGCGATGCGCCACCGGAACCGCGCTACATTCCCTCAGCGGTGTTGGCGACGTTTGTGCGGTGTCGGGATATGACGTGTCGGTTCCCGGGCTGTGATGAACCCGCCCACCGTTGCGATATCGACCACACCCTCGCCTACCCCAACGGCCCGACCCAGGCGTCGAACCTGAAGGTTCTATGCCGAAAACATCACTTACTCAAGACATTCTGGGGCTGGCAGGATCAACAGCTCCCCGACGGCACAGTCATATGGACCTGCCCCCAAGGGCAGACCTACACCACCCATCCGGGCAGCCGACTCCTGTTCCCGACCCTATGCCGGCCCACCGCACCCGTCACCGTCGTGCACTCCGACACACCACACACCGCCGCCCGCGGCTTGGCCATGCCCCGACGCACGACCACCCGCGCGCAGAACCGCGCCCAAGCCATCAAAGACGAACGACAATTCAACCAAACCCTCCTCCAAACCCAAGCCGAACAACGAGCCCGCGAACAGGAACAGTCACAAAAACCCAGAACCGACTGTGAGAGCGCCTATTTCCCAACGCGGCCACCACCGCCCGGGGACGACCCGCCGCCGTTCTGAAACCCGCTTCTATGCAGACGTCGCGAAGAGGTGCCACTCGCCGGGCACTCCCTTGAGCCCGTGTACGCCGCGGTCCTCGAACTGCAGACCTGACCCAATCACCAAGTCGTGCAACGTGCGTGAGACCAGTACCTCGCTCGGTCCGGCCAGTGCGCTGACGCGTGCGCCGATGTGCACGCCGATCCCACCGATGTCCTCACCGCGGACCTCGCATTCGCCGGTGTGCAAACCGGCACGCACCTCAATACCCAGCGACTGCACCGCGTCACGAATCGCCATCGCGCAGCGGATCGCTCGCTGCGGGCCATCGAACATCGCCAAAAAGCCGTCGCCCGTGCTGTTCACTTCACGGCCCCGGAAGCGGATGAGTTGCGACCGGACGATGGCGTCGTGCGCGTCGAGCAAGGCGTGCCAGTCGCGGTCACCCATCGCTGCGGCGCGTCGGGTTGAGTCCACGATGTCGGTGAACAGCACCGTGGCGAGGACCCGATCATCGGCCACGTCGGCCTGCTCGCCGGTGAGAAATTGGGCGATCTCCTGAAACGAAGCCCGCCACGGCTCGACGCAGTGCCACATGTTGCGACCCGGCAGCTCAACGTACTTTGCGTCCGGAATGTGGTCTGCGACGTACTTGACGTGCGCGGGCGGGATGAACGGGTTGTCGGCGTGCTGGACGACCAGGGTGGGCACTCGGACTGTCGGCAGGACCGGCCGCACGTCCTGTCGAGCGAGAGGCACCATCACAGCGAGGGCCCGTGGGCTCGCCGCCAGGCGTTCGTGTCGGGCCCACGCTGCCCGAATCTCCTCGTTCCACGGCATGTCCGGATTCAAGACATGCTGGATCTCCCCCGTCCCCCACAAGGCGACCCAGGCAGCGAGCACGTCTTCGAGATCGGCATTCTCCGACGGATTTGCACTGCCTTCAAGCACGACCAGCGCGGCTGTGCGGGACGGATGCGTCGCGGCGAACAGCGCCGATGTAGACAACGAGCCGACGCTCGCGAGAAGAACCGCCTGCGAACTCCCAAGGTCGTCCAACACTGCTGTGATGCTGTCGGCCCATTGCTCCAACGTCGGTAGCGCGCCCGGCTCGACGGGATCAGACGCTCCCGAGCCCGGCTGGTCGAAAAAGATAAGCCGTCCAAGAGACGTCATAGCCTCGACCCACCCCTGAGTTGACGGCAGCTCAGGGAAGAGTTCGCAGCACGTGAACCAGTGCGGGACGAACACGATGTCGCGCTCACCCTCGGGCGAGGCCCGGTAGGCGACGCGCAAGTCCCCGTTCATCGCGTAACGCGTCTCGGAGAACACGGCGGAAGTGTAAGCCGCGCAGCAGGTCAAGCGGTGCGTATCGGCAGCGTTTATGCTGCTCACAAGTGTTCCTTGAAGCGTACTTCAGCCAGTCAGAGCCATTACTTACTCAAGACGTTCTGAGGCTGGCAGGATCAACAGCTCCCGGACGGCACTGTCGTGTGGTCCTGCCCACAAGGGCAGACCTACACCACCCATCCCGGCAGCCGACTGCTGTTCCCGACCCTGTGCCGCCGCACCGCCCCGCCGCCCGCATATAACCAGGCCGCCCTCCGAGCCGAAGCCGAGCAACGCGCACGCGAACGCCAACAGCAGGATCCCGGAACTGATTGGGGGAACTAATATTTCCCCTCCCGGCCGCCCCCAAGTGACGACGACGACCCACCACCGTTCTAGCGGCAGCGCGATCGAGTCCCGTCGATTTCAAGTCGCGCGAACAACCTTTAGCCCGGCTATGCTGCGCGCGGGGGCGGACCTGCTACAGAAGAGAGTTCTCTATGCCCGACTCCCAAGCTCCCTGCGACACCATCGTTCTCGTGCACGGCCTCTGGATGACGCCGCGTAGCTGGGAAGGATGGAAGGCGCACTACGAGGAGAAGGGATACCGGGTCCTGACGCCGGCTTACCCCGGCTTCGAGATCGAGGTCGAGGAACTCCGCAAGAATCCGGACATCATCGCGAACCTGACCGTTCCGGAGACCGTCGACCATCTCGCCAGTGTCATCGAATCCGTCGACGTACCGCCGATCATCATCGGCCACTCCTTCGGCGGCACGCTGACCCAGCTGCTGCTCGCGCGCGGGCTCGGTGCCGCGGCCGTCGTCGTCGACTCCGCGCCCACCGAGGGCGTTCGGGTCAATCCACTGTCACAGGTGAAGTCGTTGTTCCCGGCATTGAAGAATCCGGCGAATATCCATCGGGC
This sequence comes from Mycobacterium sp. NPDC051804, assembly GCF_044452905.1. NCBI lineage: Bacteria > Bacillati > Actinomycetota > Actinomycetes > Mycobacteriales > Mycobacteriaceae > Mycobacterium > Mycobacterium sp. NPDC051804. The sequence continues at coordinate 80,641 of NZ_JBITCD010000001.1, forward strand.
CGTGGGATTCACCCAAGAGGAATTCCACTACGCCTTCACGAACACCCTCAGCCGCGAAGAGTCCGACAAGGTATGGGAGCGCTACGCCATCCCAGCGCCGGGCAACTGGGTGTGGGTCTACGGCTTGATCGCCAACTTCAAGCCGGGCCACCAGGAGACGTGGGTCGACTACACCGCCGACCGGGCACCGCTGCTCTTCATCGGCGGCGAGAAGGACCACATCATGCCGCCCGCGGTGAACAAATCCAACGCCAAGCACTACGAAAAGTCGCCCGCCGTCACCGAGTACTTCGAGTTCGCAGGCCGCGACCACTGGACCTGTGCGGCCCCCGGCTGGGAAGCGGTCGCCGACCACGCGCTCGACTGGGCCCTGGCCTACGCCGATACCAAGCCGCGTGGCAGGCACACCGCCTAATTGCCCAGAGGCTCCCAGGCACTTCCCAGGTTGCTCTAGCGTTATCGCGATATGAGCATCCCGCCATATGAACCCCCGCCGCCTCCTCCGTCCGCCGGTGCAGGGAACACGCTGTCGTGTCCCAAGTGCGCCGGAATCATGAAGACGTACGAGCGCAACGGCATCCACCTGGAGCAATGCGACACCTGCCGCGGCATTTTCCTCGATTTCGGCGAGCTCGAGTCGCTGACCCAGATGGAGAACCGGTTCGTCCAGTCCGCGCCGCCTCCCCCGCCGCAGCAACAGGGTTACGGCGGGCAGCAGGGCTACGGCGGCTACGACTACGGTCCCGGCTGGGGACACCGCGGCAACAAGCACTACCGCAAGCAGGGCTTCGGCCGACTGTTCTTCTCCAGCTAGGCCATCCGCGCGCAGGCCGCCATCAACAGCTCGTCGTCGCGATGGTGTGCGGCGGCCTGCACCACCGCGGCCCTCGCGAACGGTTCGAGCACCGGCCACGGATCACCAGCGGGCAGTGCCGGACCGTCGCCATCGCGATACGCGTCGACGAACGCCGTCCAGTCGTCGTCGGGGATCAAGCCCGCCGCCCAAAAACCGGCCGGCCGGGCCAAGTCCCACGCCGGGTCGCCCACGCCGAGATCGTCGACATCGATCAACAGCCACGGCGGCTCGGCATCCCGACGACCGAGCTGACCCAGGTGGAAATCGCCATGCACCACCGCCAAAGGCCGTCCCGCGGAGCCCGCGCGCCACGCCGCCTGGGGCAGGGCCGCGGCCGCCCGCCGGACCGTAGCGTCGGGGCTCTCCCGCAACACTTCCATCGCACGCCGAAGCCGCTGCGGCCAACCATGCTGCGGCACCCGCCCGGCCGGCTCCTCCCGGTGCAGACGGGCCAGCAATCCACCAGCCTCGGCCCACGGCAGGCATTCAGGTTGCTGCACAACGGTTTCCACGTATGGCCACGCGGTGCGCCAGCGGTCACCGACCTCGAGGGGTTGCGTCGACAGCGGTGACAGCAGCGCTGGCGAGGCCGCGGCGACCCGCAACCGTGTGGCCAGCTGACGCGGATCGGTGCCCGGCCGGTGCAGCTTGTACACCACCGCGTCGTCGCCAGAGCGATCGACGAGGATCTCCGCACCGGACCGGGTCAGCACCCCTCGACCGTATTACCGAGTGGGCGGCTGAATGCGGACGGCGACGTTGATGCGGTTCCACGCATTGATGGTCACCGCCATCGCGATCACCTGTCCGAGCTCGCGGTCGGAGAACACCTCCGCCGCCCGCTGGTAGACGTCGTCGGGGACATGGCCGTCGCCGAGTTCGGTGATCGCCTCGGTCAGCGCCAACGCCGCGCGCTCGCGTTCGGAGAACAGGGAATCCGCCTCTTGCCACGCCGCCAGAACATCGAGCTTCTGCGTGCTCACGCCATGCTTGCGCGCATCCCGCGTGTGCATGTCGAGGCAGAACGCGCAATGGTTGATCTGCGACGCCCGGATCTTGATGAGCTCTCCGAGCTCGACATCGAGGTCCTTGGCCGCCGCAGTGCTCAGCGCCATCATCGCGTCGTAGAGCTCCGGCGATGTGTTGTAGATCTTGATTCGTTGTACGGATTCTGAGGTTTCCAATGTCGTTGTCATGGCATCAACGCTAGTGCCGAAAATCCCATGTACATGGTTAACTTCATCCATGATTTCGTGGGCCAATCCCGGCAGACGTGACCTCCATCTGGACCTGCGCGAAACCATCACCCCCGGCGCGCGAGGCGCCAGGGAACTGCTGCTCACCGCACTGCGCGACGCCGTTCGGTCCGGCCGACTGGCCGCCGGAACCATGCTCCCACCGTCCCGGTCCTTGGCCACCGACCTCGGATTGGCCCGCAACACCGTCGCCGAGGCGTACGCCGAACTGGTCGCCGAAGGTTGGCTCGCGTCGCGACAAGGCGCGGGCACCTGGGTCGTCAACACCGGTGGCGCCCAACGTCCCGCCCGTCCGCGAGGCATCAGGGTCACGCCCACACACAACCTGATGCCCGGCAACCCCGACGTCGCGGAGTTCCCGCGCAGCGAGTGGGCGGCCGCCACCCGACGTGCACTCACCAACGCCCCCACCGAGTCGCTGCGCATGGGCGATCCGCGCGGCAGGCCCGAACTGCGCGACGCGCTCGCCGACTATCTCGCGCGCGTGCGCGGCGTTCGGACCTCACCGGAGTCGATCGTCATCTGTGCCGGCGTGCGGCATGCCGTGGAACTCATGGGCCGCGTCTTCGGGACCCAACGCCCCATCGCGGTCGAGGCCTACGGGCTCTTCGTATTCAGAGATGCACTGCAAGCGATGGGAATCTCAACCGTCCCAATAGGTCTCGACGAACGCGGCGCGATGGTCGCCGAGCTCGACCAGCTCGACGTGCCTGCGGTGCTCCTCACCCCGGCCCATCACAATCCCTACGGGATGCCGCTGCATCCGTCGCGGCGCACCGCCGTCGTCGAGTGGGCCCAACGCACCGACGGCTACGTCATGGACGACGACTACGACGGCGAGTTCCGCTACGACCGCCAGCCGGTCGGCGCGCTGCAGGCGCTGAGTCCCGAACGCGTCGTCTATCTGGGGTCCGCCAGCAAGAGTCTGTCGCCCGTGCTCCGGCTGGGCTGGATGGTGCTGCCGACCGACCTCGTGGACGCCGTCGTCGAAGCCGAGGGCGGGTCCCAGTTCTACGTGGATGGCATCGCCCAGCTGACGATGGCCGAGTTCATCACCAGCGGCGGCTACGACAAGCACATCCGCCGCATGCGTATGCGCTACCGGCGGCGCCGCGATCTCGTCGTGCAGGCGCTGTCGCACGCCGACATCGAGATCCGCGGGCTCGACGCCGGACTGAACCTGACCCTCACGCTGCCCGACGGCACCGAACACGAAGTGCTGCAACGCGCAGGGGAGGCCGGCATCGGGCTGCAGGGGCTCGCGATCATGCGTCACCCGCAAGCCGGGCCCGACGTCCCGCGTCCCGACGGGCTCGTCGTCGGGTTCGGCACTCCGGCCGACCACGCGTTCCCCGCTGCCCTCGACGCGTTGCGCGCCGTGCTGAACGCCAGCGGAGTCGGTGGCTGAGCGGTTGGTGGCTAAGCTGCCCGGGTGACCGAGCCCCCGTTGCGACCCGACCTGAGTCTCGGTACGCAGATCTGGCGCTTCATCGTCACCGGTGGCTTCAGCGCAATCGTCGATTTCGGCCTCTACGTCCTCCTCTACAAGGGCGCCGGTTTGCAGCCCGACCTGGCCAAGGTCATCGGCTGGATCGCGGGCACCACGACGGCATACCTGCTCAACCGGCGGTGGACCTTCCAGGCGCCGCCCAGCACAGCACGACTGGCCGCGGTGTGGGCGCTGTACATCACGACCTTCGTCGTCCAGGTGGGGCTGAACCACCTGTTCCTTGAGCTGCTGGACTACACGCCGACCGCGGTCGTGGTCGCGTTCGTCATCGCGCAGGGCACCGCGACGGTCATCAACTTCGTCGTACAGCGGGCCGTCATCTTCAGGTTGCGCTGAGTTTCAGGCGCCGGGCCGAAACGACCCGCACGGTACCCTCGTCACGATGTTCGACAACCTTCCGACGACCTCGCGCGCCCTGACCGGGTTCGGGCGCACCGCACCGTCGGTCGCTCAGGTGCTGTCCACCCCCGACGTCGAACTGATCGCCACTGCGGTCCGTGAGGCCAACGATCCGAGTGCGTCGAGCCCGGCATTCCTGCGTCGCGGCGTGCTCGCGCGCGGCCTCGGCCGGTCCTACGGCGACCAGGCGTGCAACGGCGGCGGCCTGGTGATCGACATGACCGCGCTGAACCGCATCCATTCGATCAGCGCGGAAACCGCGGTCGCCGACGTCGATGCCGGGGTCAGCCTCGACCAGCTGATGAAGGCGGCACTGCCGTTCGGGCTGTGGGTACCGGTGCTGCCCGGCACCCGGCAGGTCACCGTCGGCGGCGCCATCGCCTCCGACATCCACGGCAAGAACCACCACAGCGCGGGCAGCTTCGGCAACCACGTGCAGTCGATGGACCTGCTGATGGCCGACGGCGAAGTTCGCACCCTCACGCCAGACGGACCGGAAAGCGAGTTGTTCTGGGGCACTGTCGGTGGCAATGGTCTGACCGGCATTGTGGTGCGTGCCCGAATCGCCATGACGCGCACCGAAACCGCCTACTTCATCGCCGACGGCGTAGCCACCAAGGACCTCGACGAGACCATCGCCGTCCACCAAGACGGCAGCGAGGACAACTACACCTACTCCAGCGCCTGGTTCGACCTCATCAGCCCGCCGCCCAAACTCGGCCGCGCCGCGGTCAGCCGGGGCAGCCTCGCGACCCTGGACCAGTTGCCGCCCAAGCTGGCAAAGAATCCGCTGAAATTCGATGCACCGCAACTGCTCACGGTGCCCAACGTCTTCCCGATCAGCGCGATGAACAAACTGTCGTTCATGGCGATCGGGGAGGTCTACTACCGTCTCGGCGGCACCTACAGCGGCAAGATCATGAACTTGTCGCAGTTCTACCACATGCTCGACCTGGTCGGCGGATGGAATAACGCTTACGGCCCAGCGGGTTTCGCTCAGCATCAGTTCCTGGTGCCGCCCGATGCGCTCGAGGAATTCAAGGCGATCATCCGCTGGATCCAGACCCGAGGGCAGTACTCGGCGCTGAACGTGTTCAAGCTGTTCGGCCCGGGAAACCGTGCACCGCTGAGCTTCCCGATGGCAGGCTGGAACGTCGCCATGGACTTCCCCAACAAGGCCGGAGTCAACGAATTCCTCAACGAACTCGACGACCGTGTGATGGAGTTCGGCGGGCGCGTCTACACCGCGAAAGACTCCCGTGTCACCGCGGAGAGGTTCCACAAGATGTATCCGCGCATCGACGAGTGGATCGCGTTGCGCCGCAAGGCCGATCCGAACGGCGTGTTCGCATCCGATATGGCCCGACGCTTGGAGCTGCTGTAAATGGTTCTTGATGCCACCGGTAATCCCCAGACCATCCTGCTGTTCGGAGGTACCTCCGAGATCGGGCTGGCGATCTGTGAGCGCTACCTGCGCAACGCCAAGGCCCGCATCATCCTGGCCGACCTCGCCGGACACCCGAAGCGCGACGACGCCATCACCCAGATGGAGGCCGCCGGAGCGAAGTCCGTCGAGTGGATCGACTTCGACGGTGTCGACACCGAGAGCCACCCCAAGGTGATAGACGCGGCCTTCGCGGGTGGGGATGTCGACGTGGCCATCGTGGCGTTCGGCTTGCTGGGCGACGCCGAGGAACTGTGGCAGAACCAGCGCAAGGCAGTGCAGATCGCCGAGATCAACTACACCGCCGCGGTTTCCGTCGGCGTGCTCCTCGGCGAGAAGATGCGCGCGCAGGGCTTCGGCCGGATCATCGCGATGAGCTCGGCCGCCGGTGAGCGGGTGCGGCGCTCGAACTTCGTCTACGGATCGACCAAGGCCGGTCTCGACGGCTTCTACCTTGGACTAGGAGAAGCGCTGCGCGAGTTCGGTGTTCGCGTGCTGGTGATCAGGCCTGGCCAGGTGCGCACGGGCACCACGATCGCGCACTGGAAGGCCACCGGTGCCAAGGAAGCCCCGTTCACCGTCGACAAGGAAGATGTCGCCGAACTGGCGGTCGCGGCGTCGGCCAAGGGCAAGGAACTGATCTGGGCGCCAGGAGCATTCAGGTACGTGATGATGGTGATCCGGCACATCCCGCGCAACATCATGCGCAAGTTGCCGATCTAGACATGCGGGGCGCGCTGGCCACCCTGGGCCAGATGGCCGTGGCGGTCATCATTGCCGTGACCGTTACCGCGGTGTCCCTCGTCGCGATCGCGCGGGTGGAGTGGCCCGCCTACAACTCGTCGAACCAGCTGCACGCGCTGACGACAGTCGGCCAATTCGTCTGTCTGGCTGGACTGTTCGCGTGTGGGCTTCTCTGGCGGCGGGGTCGACGCGTGCTGGCCCGGCTCGGGACGGTGCTGTTCCTGTCCGCGTTCTCGGTGGTGACGCTCGCGATGCCGCTGGGCGCGACGAAGCTCTACCTGTTCGGCATCTCCGTTGACCAACAGTTCCGCACCGAGTACCTCACCCGGCTGGCCGACAGCCCCGCGCTGCACGACATGACCTACCAGGGTCTGCCGCCGTTCTACCCGCCCGGCTGGTTCTGGATCGGCGGCCGCATGGCCGCGCTGAGCGGGACGCCGGCGTGGGAGATGTTCAAACCCTGGGCGATCATCTCGATCACCGTCGCGATCGCGTTGGCATTCGTGTTGTGGGCCGCGATGATTCGCTTCGAGTACGCGCTCGTCGTGACGACCGCGACCGCCGCGGCCACGCTGGCGTACTCACCCGCCGAGCCGTACGCCGCCGTCATCACCGTGCTGCTGCCGCCGGTCTTCGTGCTGGCGTGGTCGGGGCTGCGCGGCGGGACACGTGATCGGGAGGCGGGCGGGAGAACGCGGAGCGGCTGGGCGGCCGTCATCGCGACCGGTGTGTTCCTCGGCGTCGCGGCGCTGTTCTACTCGTTGCTGCTCGGCTATGCCGCGTTCACGCTGGCGATCATGGCGTTCGTCCTCGCCGCCGCGCGCCGCTCTTTCAATCCGCTGCTCAGATTGCTTGTCATCGCGGTGATCTCGGCCGCCATGTGGCTGATCGGTCTCGGCCCATGGCTGCTGGCCGCAAGCAAGGGCACGCCCGCCGAGTCCGGCACCGCGATGCACTACCTGCCGGAAGCGGGTGCGAATCTCGAGTTCCCGATGCTGCGCTTCACCCTGCTCGGTGCGCTGTGCATGCTCGGCACGCTGTGGCTGGTGTGGCGGGCCCGTTCGTCGACCCGCGCGGGCGCACTGACCGTCGGGGTGCTCGCCGTCTACGCGTGGTCCCTGCTGTCGATGCTCACCACGCTCGTCGGCACCACCCTGTTGTCGTTCCGCTTGCAGCCGCCGCTGACCGTGCTGCTGGCCGCGGCGGGCGCCTTCGGCTTCATCGAAGTCAGTCTCGCGATCGCCCACCGATACCAGCCCGAAACGGCCAAGCGCGTCGTCGCCGCCGCAGCAGCGCTCGGCACCGTCGGCGCGCTGACCTTCGCCCAGGACATTCCCGACGTCCTACGGTCCGACATCGTCGTCGCCTACACCGACACCGACGGCTACGGCCAGCGGGCCGACCGACGCCCCCCGGGCGCCGAGCGCTATTACCGCGAGATCGACGCCAGGATCGGCGAGGTGACGGGCCGCCCACGCGACGAGACCGTCGTACTCACCGCGGACTACAGCTTCCTGTCCTATTACCCCTACTACGGTTTCCAGGGGCTGACGTCGCACTACGCCAACCCGCTCGCCCAATTCGAGAAGCGTGCCGACGCCATCGAGGGCTGGGCCACGCTGACCGACGCCGACCAGTTCATCGAGAGCCTCGACGCGCTGCCGTGGAAGGCGCCTGACGTCTTCCTGATGCGCCGCGGCGCCGACGACACCTACACCTTGCGGCTGGCGTCGGACGTCTATCCCAACCAGCCCAACGTGCGGCGCTACCACGTCGCACTCGACGAGGCACTGTTCGACGATCCGCGCTTCGACGTGTCCGAGATCGGGCCGTTCGTGCTGGCCATTCGGCTGCCCAATTAAGATCACTCCCCGTGACCGCCGCCGGGAGTAACCACCGGGCTGCACGGCTCATCGCCGTTGTCGCCGGTTTGGTCGGAGCGGCGCTCGCGATCGCCACCCCCCTGCTACCGGTGACACAGACCACCGCGCAGCTCAACTGGCCGCAGAACGGGGTGCTGCAAAGCGTCGACGCACCGCTGATCGGATACGTCGCGACCGACCTGACGATCACCGTGCCCTGCAGCGCCGCGGCGGGCCTTGCCGGACCGCAGAACCGCGGCCGCACCGTGCTGTTGTCGACGGTGCCCAAGCAGGCGCCCAAGGCGATCGACCGCGGTCTGCTCATCGAGCGGGTCAACAACGACCTGCTCGTCATCGTCCGCAACACCCCGGTGGTGAGCGCACCGCTGAACCAGGTGCTCAGCCCTGCGTGCCAGGAGCTGACGTTCACCGCCCAGGCTGACAAGGTGACGGGCGAATTCGTCGGTCTGGAGAAAGCGCCCAATTCTGACGATCCCGGTGCACCCTTGCGCGGTGAGCGCGGTGGCTACGACTTCCGCCCGCAGATCGTCGGCGTCTTCACCGACCTGTCCGGTCCGGCGCCGCCCGGACTGCAGTTCTCGGCGACGCTGGACACCCGTTACAGCAGCTCCCCGACGCTGCTGAAGCTGCTGGCGATGATCGTCGGGGTGGCGATGACGCTCGTCTCGCTCGGCGCCCTGCACGTGCTGGACACCGCCGACGGCCGATCGGTCAAACGATTCCTGCCGCCGCGATGGTGGTCGGTCAAACCGTTGGACGGCGTGGTCACCGCGGTGCTGGTGTGGTGGCACTTCGTCGGCGCCAACACCGCCGACGACGGCTACATCCTCACGATGGCGCGGGTGTCTGAGCACGCCGGCTACATGGCGAACTATTACCGGTGGTTCGGCACCCCCGAGGCACCGTTCGGCTGGTACTACGACCTCTTGGCCCTGTGGGCCCACGTCAGCACCAACAGCGTCTGGATGCGGCTGCCCACTTTGGCGATGGCGCTGGCGTGCTGGTGGGTGATCAGTCGGGAAGTACTGCCGCGACTGGGCCAGGCCGTCAAGACCAGCCAGGCTGCGGCGTGGACGGCGGCGGGCTTGTTCCTGGCGTTCTGGTTGCCGCTGAACAACGGCTTACGTCCCGAACCCATCATCGCGCTCGGCATCCTGCTCACGTGGTGCTCGGTGGAACGGGGGGTGGCCACCAGCAGGCTGCTTCCAGTGGCCATCGCGATCATCATCGGTGCGCTCACGTTGTTCTCGGGGCCCACGGGTATCGCCGCGGTCGGTGCCCTGCTCGTCGCGGTCGGCCCGCTGAAAACCATTGTGGCCGCGCATACTTCGCGTTTCGGATATCTGGCGCTGCTCGCCCCGATCCTCGCGGCGTGCACGGTGACGATCTTCCTGATCTTCCGCGACCAGACGCTGGTCAGCGAGCTGCAGGCCAGCACGTTCAAGTCGGCGGTGGGCCCGAGTCTGAGCTGGTTCGACGAACACATCCGCTACGAGCGCCTGTTCACCACCAGCCCGGACGGTTCCGTCGCTCGCCGATTCGCGGTGCTCACCCTGTTGCTGACGCTTGCGGTGTCGGTCGCGATGTCGTTGCGCAAGTACCGGATTCCGGGGACCGCGCTCGGCCCCAGCCGTCGCATCATCGGCATCACGGTGATCTCGTTCCTGGCGCTGATGTTCACCCCGACCAAGTGGACGCATCACTTCGGGGTGTTCGCCGGGTTGGCCGGATCCCTTGGCGCGCTGGCGGCGGTGGCCGTCACCGCGGCCGCAATGCGCTCTCGGCGCAACCGTTCGGTGTTCGCCGCCGCGGTGCTGTTCGTGATGGCCCTGTCGTTCGCGACTGTCAACGGGTGGTGGTACGTCTCCAACTTCGGGGTGCCGTGGAGCAATGAGTTCCCGGAGTGGAAGTTCGGTTTCACCACCTTCTTGCTCGGACTCTCGGTCGTCGCGCTGCTGCTGGCGGCATGGTTCCACTTCTCGGGACGAGATGTGTCGCCGCCGGGTCCACCGACCCGCTGGCAGCGGATCATCCAGTCGCCGTTGGCGATTGCGACGTGGGTGCTGGTCGTGTTCGAGGTGGCGTCGCTGACGCTGGCGATGGTCGACCAGTATCCGGCCTGGAGTGTCGGCCGATCCAACCTCGAAGCGGTAGCGGGTAAGACCTGCGGGATGGCCGAGGACGTGCTCGTCGAGCAGGATCCGAACACCGCCATGCTGCGGCCGGTCGACACGCCTGTCGGTGACGCGCTGGGTGCGGTGACCGCGGAAGGCTTCGGCCCCAACGGAATTCCATCTGACGTGTCGGCTGACGAGGTGAATTCCGGTCCGGGCACGGCGTCCAATTTCGCCGATACCCCCGAAGCCGAGGAGACCGCCGGCGAGGCGGGCACCGAGGGTGGCACCACCGCCGCCGCGGGCGTCAACGGCTCACGCGCCCGCCTGCCCTACGGCCTCGACCCGGCCACCACCCCGGTGCTGGGCAGCTGGCGCAGCGGCACCCAGCAGCCCGCAGAACTACGTTCGGCGTGGTACCGACTGCCGTCTCGGGACGACGCCGGTCCCTTGCTCGTCGTCGCCGCCGCCGGCCGCTTCGATCCAGGCGAGGTCACGCTGCAGTGGGCGAACGACGCACAGGCAGAGGCGGACGAGCCGGGCGGCGGGATCGGCTTCGCCGACGTCGGCGCGGTGCCGGCCTGGCGCAACCTGCGCGCTCCGATGGCCGCCATCCCCGACGACGCCACCCAGGTACGGCTGGTCGCGAAGGACGACGATCTCAACTCGCAGCACTGGATCGCACTGACCCCGCCGCGCATTCCGCAACTGCGCACGCTGCAGGACGTCGTGGGCACCCAGGATCCGGTGCTGCTGGACTGGCTGGTTGGCCTCGCGTTCCCGTGTCAGCGCCCGTTCGCCCACCAGTACGGCGTCACCGAGGTGCCGAAGTGGCGGATCCTGCCCGACCGGTTCGGCGCCGAGGCGAACTCACCGGTGATGGACTACCTCGGCGGTGGTCCGCTGGGGATCACCGAACTACTGGTGCGGGCCACCACTGTGCCCAGTTATCTGAAGGACGACTGGTTCCGCGACTGGGGTGCACTGCAGCAGCTGACACCGTGGTACCCGAATGCCGAGCCGGCGAGGTTGGAGCTGGGAACGGCCACGCGCAGCGGGCTGTGGAGCCCGGCACCGCTGCGACTGTCCTGACAGCGCTGTCGTAACCGCACGGCGAAAATCCGGCCCGGATCACGCCATGTGGTTACAACAGCGCAGTAGCCGCCATTCACTCATCGACCTCCGCACGGCCCCGCATGGTCGGCGCGGCCAGCCACGTCGCCTACCATCGAGCCTCGTGCCACGCGACGAACAAGAGCGGACCTACCGGTTCGCACGCCTGATCGCGGTCGTCGCAGGCATCGCGGGGCTGCTGCTGTGCGGGCTGGTTCCGCTGCTGCCGGTCAAGCAGACCACCGCCACGATCCTGTGGCCCCAGGCGTCCGGCCCCGACGGGCTGATCACCGACATCACCGCACCGCTGGTGTCAGGCGCCCCGCTGGCCCTCGACATCTCCATCCCCTGCCAGGCCATCGCCACGCTGCCGGAAGACGGGGGGTTGGTGGTGTCGACCGTGCCACCTGCCGGCATCGACGCCAGCCGTAACGGTCTGTTCGTCCGCGCCACCGACGACATCGTGGTGGTCGCGGTGCGTGACTCCGTCGCCGCCGTCGCGCCCCGGCCCGCCGTGGAGTCCGGTGCGTGCAGCACGCTGCATCTCTGGGCCAACCCGGGCGAGGTCGGAGCCGACTTCATCGGTATCCCCGGCTCGGCAGGCACCCTGTCGGCCGAGAAGAAGCCTCAGGTGGCGGGCGTCTTCACCGATCTGAAGGTGGCGGCGCAGGCAGGTCTGTCCGGTCGCATTGACATCGACACCCGGTTCATCACCTCACCGACGACGCTGAAGCTGGCCGTGATGGTGCTCGGGGTGGTCTGCGTGATCGCCTCGATGGTGGCGATGGCCGTGTTGGACCGCCGGAGCGCGCGTCGCGTCGCCCATGCGTGGCGGCGGTTCTGGCGAGTGGGGTGGGGGACGTGGCTCGCCGATGTCGGTGTCGTCGGGACGCTGCTGCTGTGGCACATCATCGGCGCGCTGTCGTCGGACGACGGCTACAACCTGACCATCGCCAGGGTCTCCGCCGACGCCGGTTACACCGCGAACTACTACCGCTTCTTCGGCGCCAGCGAGGCGCCCTTCGACTGGTATCAGTCCGTGCTCGCCCATCTCGCGGCGATCAGCACCGCCAGCGTGTGGATGCGCATCCCCGCCACGCTGGCCGGAATCGGCGCCTGGCTGATCCTGAGCCGCTGGGTGCTGCCCCGGCTGGGCCGGCGGCTCGCGATGAACCGCGTCGCGGTGTGGACCGCGGGAGCGGTGTTCCTGGCGGCCTGGCTGCCGTTCAACAACGGTCTGCGGCCCGAGCCGCTGATCGCGTTCGGCGTCATCGCCGCGTGGGCTCTGGTCGAGTACGCGATCGGCACCCGACGGCTGCTGCCGTACGCGGTCGCCATCGTCGTGGCCGCCTTCTCGGTGACGCTGGCGCCGCAGGGCCTGATCGCGGTCGCGCCGCTGCTCGTCGGTGCCCGCGCCGTGGCCCGCATCATCCGCAGCCGGCGCGCGGTCGACGGCGTCCTCGCACCACTGGCCACCCTGCTGTCCTCGGCGGCGCTGCTCTTCGTCATCGTGTTCCGGGACCAGACGCTGGCCACCGTCGCCGAGTCGGCGCGCATCAAGTACGTCGTCGGCCCGACCATCGCTTGGTATCAGGACTTCCTGCGCTACTACTTCCTCACCGTCGAGGACAGCGTCGACTCGTCGCTGACGCGTCGCTTCGCGGTGCTCGTGCTGTTGTTGTGTCTGTTCGGCATGCTGACGGTCCTGCTGCGCCGCAGCGTGGTGCCGGGCATGGCGCGCGGACCCGTGTGGCGCCTGATCGGGACGACGGCGATCGGCCTGCTCCTGCTGACGTTCACGCCGACCAAGTGGGCGGTGCAGTTCGGGGCGTTCGCCGCGCTGGCCGGTGCGCTCGGCGCGGTCACCGCGTTCTCGTTCGCCAGGGTCGGGCTGCACAGCCGACGCAACCTCGCGCTGTATGTGACCGCGCTGCTGTTCGTATTGGCTTGGGCGACCTCAGGTATCAACGGCTGGTTCTACGTCGGCAACTACGGGGTGCCGTGGTTCGACAAGCAGCCGGTGATCGCCGGGTTCCCGGTGCTGACCATCTTCCTGGTGCTGGCGATCCTGACGGGCCTGCTCGCCGGCTGGCTGCACTTCCGTATGGACTACGCGGGTCACACCGAGGTCGCCAGCACTGGCCGCAACCGAGCGCTGGCGTCGACGCCGCTGCTGGTGGTCGCTGTCATCATGGTGGTGCTCGAGGTCGGCTCGCTGGCCAAGGGCGCGGCACAGCGCTATCCCGTGTACACCACCGCGAAGGCGAACGCCGCCGCGCTGACGTCGGGATTGTCCTCGGCCAGTTGTGCAATGGCCGACGACGTCCTCGTCGAGCCCGATACGAATGCCGGGATGCTGCAACCGGTTCCGGGGCAGAAGGTCGGTGAGTACGGTCCGCTCGGCGGCGAGGATCCGGTGGGCTTCACGCCTAACGGTGTCAGCGACACCCTCGAGCCCGCCGAGCCCGTCACCGCCAACCCGGGTCTGGTGAACTCCGACGGCTCCCCCAACGAACCGAACGTCGGCGTTGGCTACGCGGCGGGCACCGGAGGCGGCTACGGACCGGTCGGCGTCAACGGATCGAACGCGTTCCTGCCGTTCGGGCTTGACCCGAAGCGCACGCCGGTGATGGGCAGTTACGACGAAAACACCGTCGCGGCGAAGGTGACTTCGGCGTGGTACCAGTTGCCGCCCCGCACTCCCGACCGGCCGCTCGTGACCGTCGCCGCCGCAGGTGCCATCTGGTACTACGAGGAGGACGGCTCGTTCAACTACGGGCAGTCGCTGAAGTTGGAGTGGGGTGTGCACCGGCCCGACGGCAGTTATCAGGCACTCGGCGACGTGCAGCCCATCGACATCTTCCCCCAGAAGGCTTGGCGCAATTTGCGTTTCCCACTGGCGTGGGCGCCGCCGGAGGCCAACGTCGCGCGCATCGTCGCCGACGACCCGAACCTGTCCGACGACCAGTGGTTCGCCTTCACCCCGCCACGGGTGCCCGTGCTCGAGACAGCGCAACAGCTACTCGGGTCCGAGACGCCGGTGATGCTGGACATCGCGACGGCCGCGAACTTCCCCTGCCAGCGCCCGTTCGCCGAACACCTCGGCGTCGCAGAGCTTCCGGAGTACCGCATCCAGCCCAACTTCAAGCAGATCGTGTCGTCGTCGAACATGTGGCAGTCCGCGCAGGACGGCGGACCGTTCCTGTTCATCCAGGCGCTGCTGCGCACCACGGCCGTCCCGAGCTACCTGCGTGACGACTGGTATCGCGACTGGGGTTCCATCGAACGCTACGAGCGGGTGGTACCGGAGTCGCGGGCGCCGAACGCCGACGTCGAACAGGGCACACAGCGCGTGTTCGGGTGGAGCCGCAACGGACCGATCAGGGCACTGCCATGACGGGGGCCATGACCAAAGACATCAAGACCGCGCGCTGGGTGGCGATGATCGCCGGGCTCATCGGCTTCGTCCTGTCCGTCGCGACCCCGCTGCTGCCGGTGGTGCAGACCACCGCGACGCTGAACTGGCCGCAGGCCGGGCAGATGAACAACGTGACAGCGCCGCTGATCTCGCTGACCCCGGTCTCGATGACGGCGACGGTGCCATGTGAGGTCATTCGTTCTATGCCGCCGCGCGGCGGGATGGTGCTCGGCACCGCGCCCAAGGACGGCAAGCAGGCCGCATTGCAGGGCCTGTTCGTCACGGTCTCGGCGCAGCGGGTCGACGTCACCGACCGCAACGTCGTGGTCGCCAGCGTGCCTCGCGCGCGCGTGCAATCCCCCGAATGTCAGCGCATCGAGATCACGTCGTCGGAGTCGGGCACGTTCGCGACGTTCGTCGGGCTGAAGAAAGCCGACGGCACGGAGCAGTACACCGGTTTCGTCGACCCGAACCTGCGGCCCCAGATCGTCGGCGTCTTCACCGACCTGACCGGCCCGGCACCGCCGGGACTCTCGGTATCGGCGGTGATCGATACCCGGTTTACCACGCACCCAACAGCTTTGAAGCTCTCCGCGATGGTGCTGGCGATGGTCGCCGCGATCATCTCGCTGGTCGCCCTGTGGAAGCTGGACCAGGTCGACGGTCGGCGGATGCGAAGGGTCATCCCGTCGCGGTGGCGGACGTTCAGCGCCACCGACGTGGTGGTGGTCGGTGGCTTCATGCTGTGGCACATCATCGGCGCGAACTCGTCCGACGACGGCTACCAGCTTCAGATGGCGCGCATCGCGGGCCATGCCGGCTACATGTCGAACTACTTCCGGTGGTTCGGCAGTCCCGAGGATCCGTTCGGCTGGTACTACAACCTGCTCGCGTTGATGACCAGCGTCAGCGATTCGAGTATCTGGATCCGGCTGCCCGACCTTGTGTGCGGAATCGTGTGCTGGCTCTTGCTGTCTCGCGAGGTGCTGCCGAGGTTGGGGCCCGCGGTCGCGTCGAGCCGGGCCGCGGTGTGGGCGGCGGGCCTGGTCCTGCTGGGCGCTTGGATGCCGTTCAACAACGGCCTGCGGCCCGAGGGGCAGATCGCCACCGGCGCCCTCATCACCTACGTGCTGATCGAGCGGGCCATCGCCTCGGGACGGATGACACCGGCGGCACTGGCCACGCTGACGGCCGCCTTCACCTTGGGTATCCAACCGACCGGGCTCATCGCCGTCGCCGCGCTGCTCGCAGGCGGTAGGCCGATCCTGCGGATCCTGGTGCGCCGGCATCGCCTCGTCGGCACCTGGCCGTTGGTGTTGCCGATGCTGGCCGCGGGCACCGTGATCCTGACGGTCGTCTTCGCCGACCAGACGATTGCAACCGTGTTGGAGGCCACCAGAATCCGCACGTCCGTCGGGCCAGCGCAAGAGTGGTGGACCGAGAACCTGCGCTACTACTACCTGATCCTGCCGACGGTCGACGGCTCGCTGTCACGACGGTTCGGGTTCCTGATCACCGCGCTGGCACTGTTCGCCTCGCTGTTCATCCTGTTGCGGCGCAAGCGGATTCCCGGTGTGGCCCGCGGTCCCGCGTGGCGGTTGATCGGCACGATCTTCGGCACGATCTTCTTCCTGCAGTTCGCGCCGACCAAATGGGTGCACCACTTCGGCCTGTTCGCCGCGGTGGGCGCCGCGATGGCGGCGTTGGCGACCGTTTTGGTCTCGAGAACCGTGCTGCGCTGGTCCCGTAACCGGATGGCGGTAGTCGCGGCCGTATTGTTCTTGCTCGCATTGTGTTTCGCGACCACCAACGGGTGGTGGTACGTGTCGAGTTATGGCGTTCCGTTCAACAACGCGATGCCGAAGATCGGCCCGGTCACCGTCAGCACGATCTTCTTCGCGCTGTTCGCCCTCGCCGCGATATGGGCAGCCTTCCTGCACTTCGCCGACCGGCGATGGGGTGAAGACCGCGTCACGCGCGCCATCACCGCCGCGCCCATTCCCGTCGCGGCGGGATTCATGGTGCTGGTGTTCGTCGGCTCGATGCTTGCGGGTGTGGTGCGCCAATACCCGACCTACTCCAACGCATGGGCGAACCTGCGTGCCTTCACCGGCGGCTGCGGTCTGGCCGACGACGTGCTGGTGGAACCCGATCCGAACGACGGGTTCCTTACTCCGCTGCCGGGCGACTTCGGTCCGTTGGGCCCGCTGGCCGGCGTCGGTTCGACCGGCTTCACCCCCAACGGTGTGCCGGAAAAGATTGTCGCCGAGACGATCCGGATGAACCTGCCGATGCCCGGTACCGACTACGACTGGGATCAGCCGACGAAGCGTAAGACGCCGGGCGTCAACGGCTCGACGGTGCCGCTGCCCTACGGCCTCGACCCCACCCGGGTCCCGCTGGCGGGCAGCTACGCCGAGGGGGGCCAGCAGGAGAGCAAGCTGACGTCGGCCTGGTACCAGCTGCCGCCGCGCGAAGACGCCCACCCGCTGGTGGTGATCACCGCGGCGGGCACGATCACCGGCGACAGCGTGTTCAACGGGCGCACCGACGGGCAAACGGTCGAACTGGAATACGCGCTGCCGGGGCCCGACGGTGCGCCGGTGCCCGGTGGCCGCCTGGTGCCCTATGACCTGGGACCCGTCCCGTCATGGCGCAACTTGCGCTTCCCCCGCGAGCAGATTCCCGCCGACGCCATCGCGGTACGCGTTGTGGCCGAGGATGTTTCGCTCACCCGTGGCGATTGGATCGCGGTAACACCACCCCGGGTGCCTGAGTTGCGGTCGGTGCAGGAGTACGTCGGCTCCGATCAGCCGGTGCTGATGGACTGGGCGGTCGGGTTGGCGTTCCCGTGCCAGGAGCCGATGCTGCACGCCAACGGCGTCACCGAGATCCCCAAGTTCCGGATCACGCCGGATTACAACGCGAAACGCAAGGACACCGACACCTGGCAGGACGGCCTCAACGGCGGGCTACTCGGCATCAGCGATCTGCTGCTGCGCGCGCACGTGATGGCGACGTACCTGTCCAACGACTGGGGTCGCGACTGGGGCTCGCTGCGCAAGTTCGACACCATCGTCGATGCGCAGCCCGCGACACTTGATTTCGGCACCGCCACCCACAGCGGGCTGTACTCACCCGGACACATCAGGATCAAGCCATGACATCGGACCGGATCCGCCTCGGCAACGCCACGCTCACGCGCGTCATCGAGACCCAGGTCGACGACCTGCCGACAGAGGTGTTCCCGTTCACGCCGCCCGAGGTCTGGCGTGAGGACACCGAGTTCCAGCCGACCTACTGGAATGGCGGCGGCTGGCGAATCGCCATGCAGATCTGGGTCATTCAGGTGGATGGCTTGACGGTGCTGATCGACACCGGTGCGGGCAACGACAAGGCCCGCCCGCTGATGTCGGTGCTGGATCATCTGCAAACCGATTTCCTCGCCGTACTTGGACGCGCGGGCTTCGAGCCCGCCGACATCGACGTCGTCGTGAACACCCACCTGCACTTCGACCACGTCGGCTGGAACGCCAAACTCGACGGCGAGGTATGGACGCCGACGTTCCCCAACGCGCGCTACCTGATGTCGGAAGCCGACTACCGGCACTTCTGTCCCGACGGCCCGGCTCAGACGACGACGCCGCAGTCGCCGGAAGAGGAAGCCACGCTGCAGCATGTCCGAACGGTGTTCGCGGACAGCGTTTCTCCCGTCCAGGAACAGATCGAGCTGTGGGCTGGTGACCACCAGCTCAGTGAGTCGCTGTGGTTGCGTCCCGCACCGGGTCATACGCCTGGGGCGTCGGTGGTGTGGCTGGATGCCGGTAAGCTCGCTGTCTTTGTCGGCGACCTGACGCACTGTCCGGTGCAGCTACACCGGCCCAACGATCCGTGCATGTGGGACGAGGACTTCGACGCCGCGGCGGTGACCCGTAAGCGCGTGCTGACCGAGGCGTCGCGGCGCCGCGCCGCAGTCATTCCCGCGCACTATCCCGGACGCGGCGGTGCCACTATCGTCGCGCGCGGGGATGCGTTCATGGTCGACGACTGGCTTGAACTGCCGCCGATCTGAGTTAGGGCGACCCCTCCGACGTCGTGGTCGCGTCAGTAGTCGTGGAGTCGTTGACCTCGAGAATGTCACTGTGGCACTCGATGTGCGACTGTCCGGTCTGCTCCATACAGACCAACACCGGCTGCTGGTGCTCCGAGGGCAGCACCTGGTCGTTGGGTCCGGGAGTGACTGTGGGAGCAGAGATCTGACCGGGAATCATCGACCAGATCGTCGCGCCCGTCGTCGGCAGATGTGCACAGTAGGCGGGCGCGCCGGTTTCGGTGAGCCCGGCCTCACCGAGCGTTCCGCACTCCGCACCGACAACCACCACCGGCAGAGCGACGCCTCCCGGCGGCGCGGCCGGGGCGGGGGCCTGCGCTGACGTCGTGGTCGGCGCCTTGGCTTCGGCAGGACCATCACGGCCGCGGTCGAACAGCACGAAAGCGCCTGCCGCGAGGGCGATCAGCACCACCGCCACGGCCGCAGACAGCACCCAACGCCGCCGCGACGGGGCCTCCGGCGTGGCATGCCGCGGACCCGATGCGCCCGTCGGCGCGGACTGCGCGGACATCGTCGGCTCCGACTGCGGGATCTTGGCTCCCGGTCCGGTATGCCGGGCCGGGCCAGGACCGGAGACGGTGGCGTCGGTCCGATGTGCGAGCGCGCGGGCGAAGTCGACGCACTTGTCGAACCGGTTCTTCGGCGACTTCGCCAGTGCCTTCTCGAAAGCCGGTCCGAGATTGGACAATTCGGGCCTGCGGGCGCCGATCGCAGGTATATCACCCGTCAGATGCTGGCTGATGACGACCGCGGGATTCTCGTGCTTGAACGGCGGCGTTCCCGTCAGCAGCTGAAAAGCCGTCGCCGCCAACGCATATTGATCAGCCCGGCCGTCGATACCCTCGCCCATGAGCTGTTCCGGCGCCGCGTACGCGACGGTGCCCACGGTCATGTTCGTCGCGGTCAGGTTGGTGGTCGCCCCATCCCCTATGCGTCTGGCGACCCCGAAATCCGCCAACATGATTCGCTCATTGGTGGTTCCGTGGTTGGCCAGCAGGATGTTCGCCGGCTTCACGTCGCGGTGCAGCAGCCCACGGTCATGGGCATAGTCGAGTGCGTCCGCGACAGCGGTGATGATCCGCACGACATCCTCCGGTGGCATACCGTCCGGATAGCTCTCCGCGAGCAGACGGTGTGCGTCGGTGCCTTCGACGTAGTCCATCGAGATCCAGAGCTGACCGTCGACGTCGCCGCGGTCGTGCACCTCCACGATGTGCTGGTGCCACAGCGTGGCCGCGATGTCGGCCTCGCGATTGAACCGCTCTCGGTACTCGCTGTCGGCGCAGACGGTGGCCGAGAGCACCTTCAGCGCGTCGTAGCGCGGCAGCCGGGGGTGCTGGGCCAAATACACTTCGCCCATGCCACCGGAGCCGAGTGAGCGCACGATGGTGTACCCGGCGATCTCCTGTCCGTCGGCGAGCGGCATGGGCGAATAGTAATTCCCTGCGGGCCCGTCAGTGAGGTGTGCCGAGGTAGGGAAACTCCGACAGGGTGTCCGAATGCGGGCTCAACCCGCTCGGCGGGCACTCACCCTTGGTCAGGAAGGCCAGCCGATAGTCGATGACGTCGTCGGTGAACGTGCGGCCATTCGGGTACTTGGCGGGTTTGGCCGGGTTGAACGTCAGCATGTCGGGCAGCGTGCCCTCGCGGTCGATTGCGGCGATGGCCTGCTCGCGCGAGTAGTCGCCCGTGTGGCCCATCAGGTGAATGAACTGTTCGATCCAACGTTCGCGGTCGCGCACCGGTTCACTGGCGTTGTACTCCAGCTTGGTGTCGTCGGTGTTGAAGAAACTGCTGACCGACGGGTGGCCGGCCCGGTCGACGTGGTTGAGCTTGCCGTCCTGCCGCAGGCTGCAGCGGCCCCAGATGCGGATGTCGGGTTTGGCGCCGAGGTATTCGGTGGGTAGTTCGAGCACCGTGGAGAAGACGTTGGCGGTCGTGTTGGAGTCCTGACCCGTCCACGGCGACTGGCCGCCGAGCTCGGCGAGGTGCGGTGAGGTGAAATTGCGCTTGCCTGAAATGTCGAACAGGTTCTTGATGCCGTCGAAGTCGAAGAAGAACGCGTCGCTGCGCGCACCGGCGAAGAACGTGAATCCGCCCGACTGGTGAATGCTGGGGCTCTTTCCGAACGACACCTCGACCGCGTCAAAGATCTTTTCGCCGACGGCTTCTGGTTCCTCCGCCTCCTCCCCGTGCGCCAGATAGACGTCGACGGTCTGCCTGCCGTCCTGCGGCGTCGAGAAGACGTAGCTGAACGCGATGTCGTTCTGCAGATCGCCGTCGTTGTCGATGGCGAGCCGGTAGACGGCGTCGGGGTGCAGCGCGTCGGCGTTCGGATTCGCGTTCAGGATCAGAACGGTGCGCCCCGGGTCGGCGGGCGATTGGAACGCGTACAGATCGCACAGATCGAGACGCTGGTCACCAAGGGGTGGGCCGAGGCTGAGGCCGGTGAAGTGGTTCGACACACCGGAGATTATCGCGACTAGATCGGCGTGAGGCCGTGCTTTCGCTGCACCCGGGTGATCTGCTTCTGGCGCAGCAAGCGCAGCGACTTACGCAGCAGTAGCCGCGTTTCGTGCGGCTGGATCACCGCGTCGATATAGCCACGCTCGGCGGCGATCCACGGCGTGGCCATGTTGAGGTTGTAGCCCTCGATGAAGTCGGCGCGGATCTTCTGCACCTCGGGCGCGGTGGGATCCGGGAAGCGCTTCACCAGCAGTTGCGCGGCGCCCTCGGCGCCGATCACCGCGATGCGTGCGGTCGGCCATGCGAAGTTGAGGTCCGCCGCCAGCTGCTTGGACCCCATCACCGCGTATCCGCCGCCGTAGGCCTTGCGGATGATGACCGTCACCTTCGGGACATCGGCCTCCACGAGCGCGTTGAAGAACCGGCCACCGCGCTTGATGATGCCGCCCTTCTCCTGCTCGACGCCGGGCAGCGCGCCCGGGGTGTCGACCACGAAGACCAAAGGCGTGTTGTACGAGTCGCAGAACCGGATGAAGGCCGTCGCCTTGTCCGAGGCTTCGGTGTCGATCGAGCCGGACAGATACATGGGCTGGTTCGCGATGACGCCGACGGGACGGCCGTCGACCCGCGCGAACGCCGTGATCATCGCCTGCCCGCGTTGCTGTCCCACCTCGAACACGTCGCCGTCGTCGAAGATCCGCAGCAGGATCTCCATCATGTCGTACGCCTGGTTGTCCGCATCCGGCACGATCGCATCGAGCTCGTAGTCGTGCGGGGTCAGCTCGGGCTCCATACCCGGGTTGACGATCGGCGCGTCCTCAAAAGTGTTGGCGGGCAGGAAGCTCAGATAGTCGCGGACGTACTGGAACGCCGCCTCCTCCGAGTCGACCACCTGGTGGATGTTGCCGTAGCGCGCCTGCGCGTCGGCGCCACCGAGTTCGTCCATGGACACGTCCTCACCGGTGACGTCCTTGATCACGTCGGGTCCGGTGATGAACATGTAGCCCTGATCGCGCACCGCGACCACGAGGTCTGTCTGGATCGGCGAGTACACCGCACCGCCCGCGCAGGCGCCGAAGATCAGCGAGATCTCGGGCACCAGGCCGCGCAGCATCTCGTGCCTGCGGCCGAGCTCGGCGTACCACGCCAGTGACGTCACCGCGTCCTGGATGCGCGCGCCCGCGGAGTCGTTGATGCCGATGATCGGGCAACCGACCATCGCCACCCACTCCATGAGCTTGGCGACCTTGCGGCCGAACATCTCGCCGACCGAACCCTGGAACACGGTCTGGTCGTGGCTGAAGACGCCGACCGGCCTGCCGTTGATGGTCGCGTGCCCGGTGACGACACCGTCGCCGTAGAGCGCATCGGGATCGCCCGGCGTCTTGGCCAGCGCGCCGATCTCCATGAAGCTGCCCGGGTCCACCAGCGAGTGGATGCGGGCGCGGGCGCTCGGGATGCCCTTGCGCTCACGCTTGGCGATGGCCTTCTCACCACCGGGTTCCTTCGCCAACTCCAGCTTCTCGTGAAGATCGGCCAGCAGCTCCGCAGTGGTTTTGTTGGTCACTCGCCTACTTCTCCTGAGATTCGATGCGGTTGAGCGCCTCGCTCATGTGTGCCCCGACTTTGGCAATGTACGGCTCGTCGATGGCCTGGATGTGCTCACCCCCGATGGGCACCACTTCCAGCTCCGAGACGAACTCACCCCAGCCGCCGTCCGCCTTTCGGGTGCCGTACGCCGGCTCGAAGTAGATCGCGTCGTCGTGGTAGCGGTCAGCCATGTAAAGCGTCACGTTGCCGTCGTAGGGCTGGATCTCCGCGAGATCGATGGCCCGCTGGTCCAGATACGACGTGCGCTGGTGCTCGATGATGCCGCCCGGGATCTGCACCCCGGCCTGGCTCACGACGTCCAGCACGAACTTCACCTGGCCCTCGTCATCGAGCGCTTCGAGTTCCTCGTAGGGGATCTCGGGCACCTCGACGTTGAAGGTGCGCTCGGCGAACCGCGCGTAGCGGTCCCAGCGCTTGCGGGTCTCCTCCTTGGTCTGCAGGATCGGTTCCCCGGGCCGCACCGCGTCGATAAGGCCGACGAAGCGCACGTCGGCGCCCGCCTTCTTGAGCCCGATCGCGCAGGCGTAGGCCAGCACACCGCCCAACGACCACCCGGCCAGGATGAAGGGGCTTCCCCTTTTTCCTTCGACCCAGCCGTTGATTTCCAACAGCTTGGGCACGTACACGCTGGCGCGCTCCTCGATCGAGCCCTCCACGCGCTCGATGCCGTACATCGGAGTGCTCGCCGGCAAGCGCTTCAGCAGCGGCTCGTACACCACGGTCGACCCGCCTGCGGCGTGGAACACGAACACCGGGATGTCGTTGGAGCCCTCCTGCGGGGCTCGCAGGGTCCGCACGAAGCCGTCGACCTTGCCGCCCTCGAGATAGTCCCTGACCGTGGTGGACAGCGCCTCGATCGTCTTCGCGCCGCGTACGTCGTCGGCGGTGACGGTGCCCTCGTCGACGCGTTCGGTGAGGCGTTCGGCGATCTTGGCCGCGGTGTCGTCGTCGACGGCGGGAAGCTCGTTGAAGATCCCGCCCGGCGACTTACCGGTGACGATGGCCCACGTCGCGAACGTCACGCGCTCGGCGGCGTCGCGCGGGGGCACGTCCGAGCCGAGTGCTTCGGTCACCGCCTCCTGTGTCAACACCTTGGACGCGGCGGCCACCGTAGACTGCGATGGTCCGGCCGCAGACGGAGCGGCCCCGGCCGCGACATTCTGCTGCGGCCCACGCGGGTCGGTGGGCGGCGGCGGAATGGCCGGTGCCGCTTGGGCTTCCACCGCATCCGTAGCGATGGCCTCCGGGGCTTCCGGGGCTTCGGCCGCTTCCGTGGCGATGGGGTGCCCCGCCTCGGCCAGCTTGGCCTCGAGTTCGGCGACCGTCGTCGCGCCGCCCATCAACTCCGCCTGCGCGGCGGCGATGTCCTCGGCCGACTGCCCCTTCTGCGATTCCGCGAGCTGGTCGACCTCGTCGCGGTGCTCGATCGCGTACTGGATCAGTTTCTCCACCGCATACAGGTTGGCGTCACGCACCGCGGTCAACTGGATCGGCGGCAGGTCGAAGTCGTACTCGACCCGGTTCTTGATCCGCACGGCCATCAGCGAGTCCAGGCCGAGCTCGATCAGCGGCACCTCCCAGGGAAGGTCCTCGGGCTCGTAACCCATTGCGCCGCCGACGATCGCGCCCAACCGCTGACCGATGGTCTCACCGGTGTCCGCCGACCACTTCGCGAAGCCTGCGGCGAGACCTGCACCGGCAGTGAGGTTGTCCTGGAGGATCGCCGCATCATCTTGCGCTGGCGCTTCAACGGGCGTCTCCTCGGCGACGGCCACGTCGACCGCGCTTCCGGCGGCGGCTGTGGACGGGAGAGCGCTCGCCGCTCCTCCGCGGGTGACGACAGCGTCGTACACCAGCGTGAAGGACTCGTCGATTCGCGCATGCACCTGCACGGTCGCGCCACCCGGATGCCGGGTCAGCGTGGTGACCAGACGCGCATCGTCGGCGGGTACCGCGCGCTGCTCGAACGCCGTGATCTTGGCATCCGGAAGCACTTGTGCCGCAGCGGTTCTCACCAGTGCCGCCAGATCGGTGGCACCGCGCGGCGCGTACTCCCAGACATGCCTGCCGTCCGGCGTCGCGACGTGGCCACCGGGCAGAACCGCGGCGCTGTCACCGGCGAAGTGCACGTCGAGCCAGTGCGGCTTCCGCTTGAAGCGGGTGGGCGGGATGCTGGCGTAGTCGCCCCTGGAGAAGAGGGTGCGGAAATCGAGATCGTGGCCGTACACGAACAGGTTCGCCATGGCCGTGGTCATCGAATCGATCTCGTCCTGCTTGCGGGCCAAGGTCGCGATGAGCTGGGCGTCGTGCAGCCCGGCGCTCGCCGTCGTGAGCCCAACTTGCATGAGCGCCACGGGATTCGGAGCCAGTTCCAGGAACGTCGTATGCCCGTTGTCGACGGCGTTGCGGATGCCGTGCGTGAAGTACACGCTGTGCCGCAGGCCCTTCTTCCAGTAGTCGACGTCGTGGATCGGGTCGGCGCCCGCGCGGATCAGCTGACCCTCGTGCACCGTCGAGTAGTACGCGGTTTGCAGCGGGTGCGCCTCGATGCCCTGGATCTCGGCGGCGAGCTCCCCGAGCAGCGGATCCATCTGCTGGGTGTGGCTGGCGCCCTTGGTCTGGAACTTTCGTGCGAACCGGCCCTCGGACTCGGCGCGCGCGATGATTGCGTCGACCTGCTCCGGCGGACCGCCGATGACGGTCTGGGTCGGGGCCGCGTACACGCAGACTTCGAGATCCGGGAAGTCGGAGAAGACAGTCTTGATCTCGTCGGTCGAGTACTCGACGAGCGCCATGAGGCGGATGTACTCGCCGAACAGCATGGCCTCGCCCTCACCCATCAGGTGAGCGCGCGAGCAGATGGTGCGCGTCGCGTCCTCGAGCGATAGGCCGCCGGAGAAATACGCCGCCGCAGCCTCGCCGAGCGACTGGCCAACCAGCGCACCGGGTGTCGCGCCGTGCGCCTTCAGCAGCTCACCGAGCGCGACCTGGATCGCGAAGATCACCGTCTGCGTGGTTTCGATGCCGTAGTCCTGTGAGTCGTCGAGGATCAGCTCGACGACGGAGTAGCCGCGCTCGTCCTGCACGTGGGCGTCGACCTTGTTGATCCACTCGGCGAACGTCTCGTTGCGCAGGTACAGGCTCTTGCCCATCTTGCGGTGCTGCGCGCCGAAACCGGCGAGCACCCACACCGGGCCGTTGGTGACGGGCCCGTCCGAGCTGATCACCAGAGGGCTGGGCTTGCCGTCGGCGATGGCCCGCAGACCCTTGACGGCCTCTTCGTGGTCGTGCGCGAAAATCACTGCGCGTGAACGTCCGTGGTTACGCCGCGACAGCGAACGGCCGATGGCCTCCAGCGATGTGCCCTGGCCCTGCGGGCTCTCGATCCAGTCGGCCAGTTCAGCGGCCGTCGTCTTCTTGCGTGATGTCAGGAATCCCGAAACCGCCAGCGGCACCATCGGTTTGACGGGATTCTCAGCCTGCTCGGCTTCGAGTTCCTCACGGGCGACCGCCAGCAGACGCAGAGCCTCGTCGGTCAGACCCGGCAGTTCAGGCTCGGCTTCGGTCGCCCCACCGTAGAACTCGGGATCATGACCGGCATCGCCGAAATCGTCGTCCTCGTCGTCGTCCTCGACCAGGACCCCGCCGACGTACACAGGAGCCTTCTCCGGAGCCGCGGTGACGACGATCGGCGCCTCTTCGGGCTCGGGCTCGATGAGATCGGTGGGCAGCACCTGGCGCAGCACCAGGTGGGCGTTGGCACCGCCGAAGCCGAAGCCCGAGACACCGGCGATGGCGATGCCGCTGTAGCGCGGCCAGTCGGAGACGACGTCGTTGACCTTGAGGCCTTCGCGCTCGAAGTCGATGTACGGGTTGGGCCCGGTGTAGTTGATCGACGGCGGCAGCTTGTCGTACTTCAGGGCCAGCGCCATCTTGGCCAGGCTCGCCGCGCCCGCGGCCGATTCCAGATGGCCCACATTGGATTTCACCGCACCCAGCAGGGCGGGCTTGTCCGCGGCACGGCCCCGACCGACGACGCGGCCCAGCGCGTCGGCCTCGATCGGGTCGCCGAGGATGGTGCCGGTGCCGTGGGCCTCGATGTAGTCGACGGTCCGCGGGTCGATACCGGCGTCCTTGTACGCCTTGCGCAGAACCGCTTCCTGCGCATCGGGATTCGGCGCGAGCATGCCATTGGAGCGGCCGTCGTGGTTGACGGCGCCACCGGCGATGACGGCGAGAATGTCGTCGCCGTCCCGGCGCGCGTCCTCGAGACGCTTGAGCACGATCATGCCGCCGCCCTCGGAACGGGCGTAGCCGTCGGCGTCCTGCGAGAAGGATTTGATCCGGCCGTCGGGTGCGAGCACGCCGCCGACCTCGTCGAAGCCAAGCGTCACCAACGGGGTGATGAGCGCGTTGACACCACCGGCGAGCACCACATCGGCGTCTCCGGCACGCAGCGCCTTGATGCCCTCGTTCACAGCAACGAGCGACGACGAACACGCGGTGTCGATCGACATAGACGGTCCGCGGAAGTCATAGAAGTACGAGACGCGGTTCGCGATCACCGCGCTCGAGTTGCCGGTGATGGCGTACGGGTGGGCCACCGAGGGGTCGGCGACCGACATGAACATGTAATCGTTGACCGAGCTGCCGATGAAGACACCGACGCTCTCACCGCGCAGACTCGAGGCGGGAATCCTTGCGTGCTCCAACGCCTCCCACGTGAGCTCGAGGGCCATCCGCTGCTGCGGATCGATGTTGTCGGCCTCCATCTTCGACAGTGCGAAGAACTCGGCATCGAAACCCTTGATGTCCGACAGGTAGCCGCCGCGGGTGCGGGCCTTGTTGACCCGCTCGGCGACGCGTGGCTCGCTGGTGAACTCCGACCACCGGCCCTCGGGCAGATCGGTGATGGCGTCGCGGCCCTCGAGCAGCGCCTGCCACATCTCGTCCGGAGTGTTCATATCGCCGGGGAAGCGCGTGCCGACACCGATGATCGCGATGTTGGCGCGGCCCTCGTCGACCGTGCGCGACCAATCCTCGTCGCCGGCGAACTCCGGCTCGGGCTCGCCCTCGACGATGACCGTCGCGAGCGACTCGATGGTGGGATGCCGGAACGCCATGGTCGCGGTGACGACGACGCCGGTGTAGTCCTCGATATCGCTGGCCATCGCGACCGCGTCGCGCGACGCCATGCCCAACTCGATCAGCGGTGCGGACTCGTTGACGGAGTCCGGCGACGTGTTCGTCGCGTTGGCGACCCAGTTGCGCATCCACTCGCGCAGTTCGGGCACGGAGATGTCGGTGCGGGGCTCCGCCCCAGCGGCCGGGGTCTCGGGTTGCTGCGAATCGTCTTGTGTGTCAGCCATATTGAGGAGTTGGTCAGTCTTTTTCGTCAGGGAAATCGTTGGCGATCTTGCCCGCGCGCAGACTGCCGTCCAGATACGCGGCGCGGCAGGCCCGCCGGCCGATCTTGCCGCTTGAGGTGCGGGGAATCGCACCGGCCGCGGTGAGCACCACGTCGCGCACGGTGACACCGTGACGCACGGCGATGGCGGTGCGGATGTCGTCGATGATCGGGGCCATGTCCAGCTTGTGCGCCCCGGGGGCGCGCTCGCCGACGATCACCAACTGCTCGGACGAGTCGGAGGGATCACGCTTGAGACCCGCGTGCGCGTTCTCGAACACCTCGTCGGGCAGCTGGTTGGCCGGCACCGAGAACGCCGCCACGTACCCCACCCGCAGCGCCTTGGTGGCTTCCTGCGCGGAGTACTCGAGATCCTGCGGATAGTGGTTGCGACCGTCGACGATCACCAGATCCTTCACGCGGCCGGTGATGAACAGCTCGCCGTCGTAGAACGCGCCGAGGTCACCCGTGCGCACCCACGTCGCGTCGTCGGTCGCGCCTTCGGCGTGCGACGGGCTCGTGCGTGACTTGAGGATGTTTTGGAACGTCTCGCGGGTCTCCTGTTCCTTGCCCCAGTAACCGGTGCCCATGTTCTGGCCGCTGATCCATACCTCACCGATCTGTCCGTCGGGCAGCTCGGTGGCCGACTCCGCATCGACGATCACGGCCCATTCGGCGACGCCGACCTTGCCGGCACCCGCCTGCGCGACAGCGCTCGGCGAATCGGGATCGACCTCGACGAAGGTTCCGGTGTTGAGCTTGTCGCGATCGACCGAGACGATCCTCGGGTGATCACCCATCGGGGTGGTCGACACGAACAACGTCGCCTCGGCCAGACCGTAAGACGGCTTGATCGCCTGCGGCTTGAAGCCGTGCGGCTCGAACGCCTCGTTGAAACGCCGCACGGTGGCGGCCGAGATCGGCTCGCTGCCGTTGAGGATGCATTTGACGACCGATAGGTCCAGCGGCGGCTCGTCGTCCTTGGGCACTGCACGGGCGGCCGCATGATCGAACGCGAAGTTCGGCGCCACCGAGATCACGCCGCCGGTGTCGTCGGGCTTGCGCGACATCTCGCGGATCCATCGGCCGGGCCTGCGGACGAACGCCGCCGGGGTCATGAAGGTGAAGTAGTGCCCGATCATCGGCGCCAGCATGGCGGTGATCAGACCCATGTCATGGAAGAACGGCAGCCACGACAGACCGCGGTCGCCTTCCTGACCGTCGAGCGCCTCGATGATCTGCACGATGTTGGTCGCCAGATTGAGGTGGGTGATCTGCACACCGGTCGGGATGCGCGTCGACCCGGACGTGTACTGCAGGTAGGCGACGGTGTCATGTTCCACGTCGACCGGTACCCAGGTGGCGCCGACCTCGTCGGGCACAGCATCGATGGCGATGACGCGCGGCCGGTCCTTGGCGGGCCTGCTGCGGAAGAATTTACGAACGCCCTCGGCCGAATCCGTGGTCGTCAGGATCGCCGACGGCTTGCAGTCGTCGAGCACGGCGTGCAGCCGTCCGACGTGGCCAGGCTCAGACGGGTCGAACAGGGGCACCGCGACGCGGCCCGAGTAGAGCGTGCCGTACATCGCGACGACGTAGTTGAGGTTCTGGGGGCACAGCACCGCGACGCGGTCGCCGGGTTCGGTGACCTGCTGCAGGCGCGCGGCGACGGCGCGGTTGCGGGCCGCAAAGTCGGCCCAGTTCAGCTCGCGCGCCACACCGTCGCGTTCGACCGAGAAGTCGAGGAATCGGTAGGCGAGCTTGTCGCCACGGACCTTCGCCCACTTTTCGACGTGCTTGACCACGCTGCCGTTATCCGGGAACTTGATCAATCCGTCTTTCAGGAACGGGTTGTGAAACCCCATTCTCACTCTCCTTCAAAGGCACACATGTCTTGATGCCGTATCGCACATGATCCGTCCGGCCCAAACGTGAAACCGGGGTCGTGCCGGTCGAAAATCGCTCTTAGTTTTTTCTTAATGTTAGGCGACCGGCGGACGCAGTCCAAATCTCTGCGATTACAGGTCAGCCATGTTTCGGGTGCGGAGCGTTATCGATCACACTCTGCGCCCAACCAAGTGTCCACTGCGGGGCCGCAGCACCATCGAGATTCCAGAACTGCGGCGTGTTGTACATCGCGTGGATCGGCTGGCCGGCACCCCCGCTGAGCACCTCTAGCGTCCTGGGCAGCTGGGTGATGTTGAACGCCGACTCCGGCGCCGAACAGATCAAATCGCCCGAGGCGCAGATCTCATAGACGCGGTTGTTCAGCATGCCGAAGCCGCCCGGCCGCGGACCTGTCATGTCCAGACCGAACTCGTTGAGCATCGGCACCTCGTCCAGGGTGATCTCCGCGCCCTGTCCGGGTGCGTTGGGACCGACGTCCTGGCCGACACCGGGCTGGCGGCGACCGTCGGCGATCAACACGCTCCCGAGAACCAGGTCCTCGTCGACCGGGCCGCGGCCGTTGCCGACGTCGCTGGCGATGTCACCGGCGATCACCGCGCCCTGCGAAAAACCGATCAGCACATAGCTGGTCAGCGGGCATCGGTTGTTCATGTCCGTCATCGCCCGTACCGCCGCGTCGAACCCTTCGGCGCGACTCTGGTTGTAGGACATCTGCTTGTCTGCGGCGAACGGATTGTGGAACTGCGCGGTGTAGGGAACCGTGTAGATCTCCAGCCGGCCCGCGTCGAACTGCTGACGAAGCGGGTTGGTCACGTTGAGCAGCAGTGCGATCGGGAACTGCGTCGGGTTGAACGGGTCGAGCTGCGGCGACGACTCCCAGGTGCCGGGAATCGAAATCATCTGCACGTCCGGGCAGCTGGCGTCCTGGAACTCGGGCCGCGGCTTCTTCCCCGTCGGCGGGATGCCGCCGGGCACCGACGACCCGGGCGGCTGCGCACCGGGCGGGGTTTCCGGTGATCGCTGCCAAACCCAGACCAGCACCACGACCAGCACCACCACGAGCGAAACCGCCACCGCCGCGACGAGCCCCAGAATGCGGTGACGTTTCCGCGCAGTGGTCTTGGACATCGGTTTCCTGGTACTCCTTGCGTGCTGTGGTCTGGTGCTCGTCGTCCGCGACTGCTAGCAGAGTCGTTCGGTCGCGATGCGAATGTACTCGGCGGTCGCCTTGTTGATGTCGGCCGATGACGGCGCGGCGGTGGACAGGCCGTCACCGTCGGCGTCACTGCGCACCAGCGGCAGTACGAAATCCCAGACCTCGTGATCGTCCTGTTTGGCCGCGCGGGCCTGACACACGTAGGAGCCGATCGACAGGGCAGCCAGATTGCTCGACGGCGTCACGCCAGCGGCGGTCAGTGCGTCGAGGTACTGGCGTTGCTGCGCCGTCACGACCAGGGCGTTCGACTGTCCTTGCACGGGTCCCGGCGGCGCCGCACCGGCGTCGCCGTGCGCGGATTCCGTTTCGGAGGTAGGCATGCCGATGGTGGCCATCACGTCGTTACCGGAACATCCGGTCACCAACGCCGGAACTGACGCCACCACCAGCGTTGTTGCTGAGGTTGCCAACCATCCGCAGAGCGGGGTCGAACCGACCCGTCGCCGTACCGAGAGCTGCACGATTCCAAGGTACCGGCTGATACACAGAAGAAACTGAGAGCGCAGGCCGTGCCGCGCCGAGTTGATCCTGGTTGCTGGCTACCTATTTGATGGTGGCGACAAGTTCGCCCGACATCGCCGCGAGCTGCCCACTCCAGGCGCCCCAGTCGTTGCCGCCGGCGGCCGGGAAGTCGAAGTGGCCATTCTTGCCGCCGACGGAGCGGTAGTGCTGGTAGAACTCCTTGTTCGTGCCTGCGGCGATATCGCAGTAGCCGATCATCGCGGGCACGTCGCACCCACCGGTCGTCGGGCTGTACACCCACAGCCGGGTGTTGTTGTCCGAGAGCAGCTGTACGTGGACGTTCGGCGAATGCCACTTCCACCGGCCCAGCTGTGGCAAGCCCCACATGTTACGAGTGTCGACGCCGCCGAACTGCTGCAGGCCGGCGGTGATGGCGCCGTCGACGCCCGTCCGCTCAGGAGCCAGGAAGCCCGACAGCGATCCCGCGAAGCGATACCGGTCCGGGTGGAAGGTCGCCATCGCCATCGCGCCGTAACCGCCCTGTGAGGCGCCGACGATGCCGTGGCCGCCCGGCGCGAGCCCCTTGTTGGCGGCCAGCCAGTTCGGCAGCTCGGTGGCGAGGAACGTCTCCCACTGCTTGCTGCCGTCCTGCTCCCAGTTGGTGTACATGCTCCACGCGCCGCCGGCGGGAGCGGCGATCGAGATGCCCTGCCCGCCGAGCGCGCCCATCGCGTTGCCCGCCGTCACCCAATTGCTGACGTCAGGCGCGGCGTTGAACGCATCGAGCAGGACGACGGCGTGCGGACCCCCGCCGGAGAATGCGACCGGGATGTCGCGGCCCATGGCCGCCGACGGCACCATCAGCATCTCCACGTCCGCCTTGGCGGTAGGTGCCATGGACGTACCGGCACCCCAGAGGCCGGCAGCCAACACCACGGTCAGGAACATCCGAATCACGCCACGCATCAACTGCCCCATTTCACGCTCGTCCAGCGGTCCCCGCGCGAGAAGTCAATCACACCGGCACGACGGGGCGCTCCCGAAATGGCCGACGGCGGCGACCCCGAAGGATCGCCGCCGCCAGTCATGTCGTTTCCGACGAACGGGTCAATTACCCGCCGGATTCAGCCGATGCCGGCTGAGCCTCAACCGCACCCTCGGCCGGCGCGCCGCCGACGGGAGTGCTCGGCTGCGGGGTGGCACCCAGCACGCGCTGGATATCCGGCTTCATCTGCTGCAGCTGCTGACCCCAGTACTCCCAGCTGTGAGTGCCGGACTCCGGGAAGTTGAACACGCCGTTCTTACCGCCCGCGGCGATATACTCCTCCTGGAAGGTCTTGTTCGTCCGCAGCGTGAACTTCTCGAGGAATTCCGCGTTGAAGTTGTCGCCTGCCGCGACACCGGTGCCGGTGATGTCGGCGGGCTTGCCGTTACCGCAGAACACCCAGATGCGGGTGCCGTTCGCGACCAGCTGGCCAATGTTGACCATCGGGTCGTTGCGCTTCCACGCACTGTTGGGATCTTCCGTCTTGCCCCACATGTCGTCGGGGTCGTAGCCGCCGGCGTCACCCATCGACATGCCGACCAGCATCGGCCACCAGCCCTCGGACAGGTTCAGGAAGCCCGAGAGCGAAGCGGCGTACTGGAACTGCTGCGGGTAGTAGATCGCCAGCGTCAGCGCGGCCGAACCGGCCATCGACAGACCCACCGCCGCGTTGCGGTTCGGGTTGACACCCTTGTTCGCGGCCAGGTAGGCGGGCAGTTCCTGGGTGAGGAAGGTCTCCCACTTGTAGGTGGAGCAGCCTGCCTTACCGCATGCGGGGCTGTACCAGTCGGAGTAGAAGCTCGACTGGCCGCCGACCGGCATGATCGCCGCGAGACCCGAATCGACGTACCACTCGAACGCCGCGGTCTCGATGTCCCAACCATTGAAGTCATCGCGGGCACGCAAGCCGTCTAGCAGGTAGACGCCAGGCGCGTTAGGCCCACCGTTTTGGAACTGAACCTTGATGTCGCGTCCCATTCCAGCGGACGGAACCATCAAGTACTCGACCGGCAGACCCGGACGAGAGAAAGCGCCCGCAGTCGCCGAGCCTCCGACGGCGCTGACGAGGGCGGGCAACACTGCTGCGGCCATGGCCCCAGCCGCGAGCCGGCGCACCCACGCGCCACGGATCTTGCCAACGAACTTCATGCTTCATCTATCCCATCTGTCGTATGCCGCACGCGGAACTTGTCCGACGGACCCAGCCGCGTTGCTCGTGCAGTCAACCACAACTTGCTGTGGTCCCTCCAATTCAAGGTGTATCGTCCCTGGTCGCTCCTCAGCCTTTGAGGGTTGCGATCAGGTCTGGTTTCAGGGCTTGCAGCTGCGCTCCCCAGTACGGCCACGCGTGATTTCCCGCAGGCGGAAACTGGAAAGTGGCGTTAGCGCCTCCGGCCTCTACGTAGGCCTTTTGAAAGTCCAAATTGCTCTTCAGAGCCATTGATTCAAGGCTGTTCGCGTTGAACGACTGATTCGGATCCGCGTTCACGTCAAGCGGCGTCGTACCGCCGGGTGCGCAGTAGATCCACAGCCGTGTGCCGTTGGCGACGATGCGCGAAACCTGCCTGATCGGGTCGTTGCGTTTCCATGCGCCGTCCCATGGCGCGCCCCACATGTTGTCGACGTTGAAGCCGCCCGCGTCGAGCATCGCGACGCGGATCGCCTGCTGCATGAACAGGGCCGACGGGTTGAGAAAGCCCGAAAGCGATGCGGCGTAGCGGAACTGGGCCGGGTGGTACGCCGACAGGATCAGCGCCGGCCCGCCGGACATCGACAGGCCGACGACGGCGTTGCCGGTTGTGGAGACCTGTTTGTTGGCCGCCAGCCAGGACGGCAACTCACTGGTGAGAAAGGTCTCCCATTTATAGGTATAGGGCTGGTTGTTGAAGCTCGACGGTGAATACCAGTCGGTGTAGAAGCTCGACTGTCCGCCGACCGGCATGACGGTCGCTACGCCGGAGTCCAAAAACCATTCGAACGCAGGGGTTTCGATGTCCCAGCCGTTGTAGTCGTCGCGCGCACGCAAGCCGTCGAGGAGATAGACGGCTTTAGCGGTGCCGTCCGTCGGAGCCCCCGCGGCCGGTTGGAATTGCACACGGACGTTGCGCCCCATCGACGTCGAGTACACGTCGAGGTACTCGACGGGCAGGCCCTCGCGGGAGAACGCGCCCGCGGTCGGTGTGACATTGGACACAACAGCGATCATCGGCATCGCCAAGACCGCGGCGCCCGCCGCGATCGCGCGGCGAAGCCAGGTTCGCACAGGTCGTACCACGCCTGTGTATCGCCAGAGTCGCTGGCCGCGTTACGGGTTGAAGCCTTCGTAGCCGCGTTACGGCCCGGCCGCGGGCATGCCGGTGTAGGGCGCGTCCTTCGGCTCGGGCACCTCGAGCCCGCAGCGCTTGAGCTCGTAGAGCGGAACCCGATCAATCCGGTACTGCGTCAACGAATACGCGTGCAGGAAATTCGACAGGAACCGGCGCGGCCCCATCTCGCCGCGGATCGCGTTGAGCATCGCGTCGGTGGCCGGGCACTCCAGTGCCGCCTCGGCCTGTCGGATCCACTCCTCGTCAAGGTAGGACGGAATGAACGGCCGGGTCTTGAGGAACGGGCCCTCGGCCACCGCCCAGTCCGGGAACAGGTTCTTGTCGTGGCCGATGCGGCCGTCGTCCAGACGCGCGGTATGCGCGGCAAGCGGGTTGGCCAAACCGATCTGGTCGATCACTCGAACGTCCAGTCCGACGTTCATCCCCAGCATGCCGAGATTGGTGAAAAACACTGTGTGCGGACCAGTTCGGTCCTTGACGTCCTGCGGTGCGTCGGGCGGCGGCGGGATGGCCGGCACGACGTCCCACTGGTCGTAGTTGCCAGACGGCAGCAGCAGGGCACCGTCGGGCGTGTTGTCGATCGCGGTCATCACCGCCCGCATGCGGGGGTAATCGAGGTAGTCGGCGGCGGTCAGCGGGTGCGCGTTACCAGTGGCCTGGGCATAGAACCGTCGCTCGTCGACGATGCCGCTGTAGGTCACGCGGGTGGCGTCCGATCCCATACCGCTCGAATTGGCGACCCATAACGACCAGCCGGCGATCGAAACCCACAGCAGGCTCGTAGCTCCGACGAACAAATAGCCTGCGCCACGGGCCATTCGGGTTCCGTCGGGCAGTACCAACGGAATCACCGCTATCGGTGCGAGCAGACAGAAGAGCGGCGTCAACAGGACACGGCCGTGCATGAAGTCGCCACCCTGACGGATCCAGTAGACCGCCTGCAGAAAACCGCTGACGAGCATGAAACCCACTACCGCCTGCGGGCTCTGGACCGTGCGCGCAATCCACCCGTGACCGGGCGCGACCGGGTGGCGGATGCCCCAGGGGCGGCCCCTGGTCACCATCACCACTGCGGCCAGCCCGACCAGCAGAACAGCCGGTGCCCACAACAGATAGGGGTTGTTGAAGTTGGCGAGGTACACAAACCCCTGCGACCACTTCGAACCGGACGCGTCCTTGGCCAGCGCCGTACCGGGAAACAACAAGCCGTAGTAGCCCATTCGGAAAATCTCGTACGCGACGGGCACCAGGCCGCCCGCGAGCACGATGAGCCCTCGCCGCCGCCAGTCGCGCGCCGCGATCAGCATCATCACCAACGCGAGCAC
The DNA here is from genome assembly GCF_044452905.1 of Mycobacterium sp. NPDC051804. NCBI lineage: Bacteria > Bacillati > Actinomycetota > Actinomycetes > Mycobacteriales > Mycobacteriaceae > Mycobacterium > Mycobacterium sp. NPDC051804. The sequence continues at coordinate 117,256 of NZ_JBITCD010000001.1, forward strand.
ACCGATCAACGCCAACTCGGGCCGAATCAGCACGCTCATGCCGGCGACGAAAGCCAGTGCGCCGTCGAAGAACCCGCTGACCCTGGCCGTCGCGGGTGCCGGGCTGACGGGTTGCCTGCGAATGGCCGGCGGCCCGCCGCGGAACGCCGGTATCGCAGGGCCTGGACCGGGTGTGCGCAGCGCCTGCGACCAGCAGACCATCATCCACCACAGCAGGCCGAGATATGCCAGCACCAAACCGTTTTCGAGACCGGAGGTGGCGAAGTCACGGGCGGGCGGCACCGCGATGTACACCAGCGCGCCCGCGGGCAGCATCAGCGCCCGTCGCCCCCGCAGGCTCGGGGCGTACAGGCGGGCGGTGCCCAGCATCACGAAGACGACACCGAGCACGCTGAGCGTCAGCGCGAGGAACAGCGCCACGTATTCCATCTGGACCGAACCGCCGACCCACGCTCCCAGATAGATCAGATAGGTCCATACCGTCGACGTGTTCGCCTCGACGCGTTCGCCAGCGTTGAACACAGGACCGTTGCCCGCCAGCAGGTTTCGCACGGTCCGCAGGACGATGAGGCCGTCGTCGGCAATCCACCGCCGCTCCCATGCACCCCAGCCGAACAGGGCCGCGACGACCACCACGCTCACCCACAGGCTGATTCGTACTGTGATGTCGTAGGGAAATGCCGGTAGCCGCGCAATACGATCGCCAAGGCCGTCCAAGAAACGGCTCTGGCCGGCGACCGAGGAACTCATCCTGTCAACTGAAGAAGACGGCGGCACCGATGGTTCCGATCCACGCCAGCAGAAGAAGCTGCAGTACCCGGTCCTTCAACGCGATCTCCTCGGGTTCCCCGGCCATGCCGCCGTCGACGTCGACGGCGTACCTGAGGATCGCCACCGTGATCGGGATGATGGTCACGGCGAACCAGCCGGCGTCGGCGCCGTCTCGTTCGAAGGCCCACAGGCTGTAGCACACCACCATTGCCGTCGCCGACAACGTCCACACAAAGCGCAGGTACGAACTCGTGTAGCTCTCAAGGGATTTGCGGATCTTGGCGCCGGTGCGTTCGGCGAGCTGAAGCTCGGCGTAGCGCTTACCCGCCGCCATGAACAGCGAGCCGAACGCCATCACCAGCAGGAACCACTGCGACAGCCGGACGTCGGCCGCGACGCCACCCGCGATGGCACGGATCAGGAAACCGGACGAGACGATGCAGATGTCGATGACGGGCTGGTGCTTGAGTCCGAAGCAGTACGCCAGCTGGATCGCGATGTACACCGCGATCACCACGGCCAGATCGGGGGTCACCAGCCAGGAGCCCACCAACGCCGCGACGCCGAGCGCCACCGCCAGCGAGTAGGCCAGCCACTCGGGAACCACACCGGCGGCGATCGGGCGGAACCGCTTCGTCGGGTGCGCGCGGTCCGCCTCGACATCCCGGGCGTCGTTCACGAGGTACACACACGATGCGGCGAGGCTGAACACCACGAACGCCAGCAGGACGTGGACAAGCACTTCGCGGTAGTCGTAGGTATAGCGGTCATCGCCGAGCGCGGCGACCGGGGCCAGAAACACCAGGACGTTCTTGACCCATTGGCGCGGCCGGAGCGCCTTGACGATCCCGGTGGCGAGGTTGCGGGGCGGGCCCTTCTCGGGCACTGGCTCGTGATTCACCTGCGGGGTGCTCTCTGCACTGCTCTCGCTCGAGACGCTCATCAGACTCCTTCGGCCCGCTCTGAGACCATGGTGACCGCCTTGGCGACGGCCGCACCGACCGCCACGCCGGTCAGCACGTCACTCGGGTAATGCACACCGAGCACCAACCGCGACAACGCCATTGGCGGCACCAGGATCGCAGGCAACGGAAGGCCGGTGGCCCGGCCCAACAGGATCGACGCCGCGGTGGTCGATGTCGCGTGCGCCGAAGGGAAACTCAGCCGGCTGGGCGTGCCGACGTTGACCGCGATCGCCGGATGGTCCGGGCGTTCGCGCCGCACCACGCGTTTGATCACCACGGCGGCCGCGTGGGCCAGGAACGCGCCCGTCCCCGCGGTCAGGAACTCCCTGCGCTTCGCGGGCTGCAGCAGGGCGCCGAGCGCAGCGACGACGAGCCAGCCGAGGCTGTGCTCGCCGAAATGCGACAGGGTCCGTGCGCCCGCCAGTACGCCGGGCCGATCGGCGAGGGCGGACTGAACGGTCACCAGCACGGCGTCCTCGCCATGCGGAGTCTCAGCCATCGGCGGACGGGAGCAGGACGGTCTCCCACTTCTGCTTGCTCGTGAGCACCGGCAGCGCGTCGCGGTAAACCTTGCGCATGCGGTTGAACTTGCGCGCGAGCTCCACCTGCCGTTTGGCCGACTCACGAAGCAGCTCAAACATTTTCGCGCGATCACGCTGGCGGTACACGACACCGCGACCGTCCGCGGTGGTGACAGTGACGCCGTCGACCTTGCACAGCGAGAACCAGCGGGCGTCCTGCGTGGCGACGTTGATCTGCGGGCGCCGGTGATGCTCGGGGTCGTGCTGTTTGAGTTGGTGGAACACCCCGCGGGTTAGCCGCATCGAGATCGACAGCGGGTTGGTCGGGATGTTGACCTTTTTGCGCCACTTCTTGTCCGAAGGCGTGGGGAGTGCGGTCGCACTCTCCAGCACGACGGCGTCGGGGAACTCCTGACGCATCGCACGCACGTCCGGCAGTGCCGACTCCAGGATCGAGAAGATGTGCTCGGGTCCGGCCAGGAAGTCGTCCATCGCCTTGTTCTGAATGGCGACCGTCGAATACTCAAGGCAGAGAAGGTGTTTGAACGTCGCCTTCATATGACTTGCCAGCAGGCCGGAGATCTTGCCGTCCCAGTGCATGGCCGCGACCACCAACCGGTTGCGCAGGTGGAAGTACGCCTGCCAGTCGATGGCGTCGTCCTTATCGCTCCACGCCATGTGCCAGATCGCGGCCCCGGGCAGGGTGACGGTCGGATAGCCATGCTCGCCTGCGCGCAGGCCGTAGTCGGCGTCGTCCCACTTGATGAACAGTGGCAGCGGCTGGCCGAGCTCCTCGGCGACCTGCCGGGGGATCATGCACATCCACCAGCCGTTGTAGTCGACGTCGATGCGGCGGTGCAGCAGCCGGCTGCGCGGCTCCTCTTCGTCGCTGAGTGGGTACTTGGCGAAGTTGTGGTCGTACTCCGTGTTGACCGCCCCGGTCCACATGAAGTTTTCGGAGTCGACCATCTCCCCCATCACATGCAGGTGGCTGGGCTCCTGCAGGTTGAGCATCTGGCCGCCGACGAGCGTGGGCACCTTGGCAAACCGGTTCAGCGCGAGCGCCCGCAGGATCGAGTCCGGCTCGACGCGGATGTCGTCGTCCATGAACAGAATCTGTTCGCAGTCCGTGTTTTTCAGCGCCTCGTACATCACCCGGCTGTACCCGCCGGAACCACCGAGGTTGGGCTGATTGTGCACCGACAGCCGGCTGCCGAGCGCGGCGGCAGCTGCCTCGAACCCCGGATGATCCTTGGCCTTGTTGTTGCCTTGGTCGGACACAATGACCGCGCTGATCACCCTGTCCACCAGGGGATCTGACGTGAGGGCCGCCAGTGCGCTGACGCAATCCGACGGGCGGTTGAAAGTCGGGATGCCGACGGCGACGTTGGCGCGCCCTGGCGCGGGCTTCGTCGCGTACCAGCCCGCGCTGTGCACGGTGGACTTGGTGTTGGTCGTGATGTCGAACCAGATCCATCCGCCGTCCTCGAAGGGAGACAGGTCGATCTCGAACTCCACGACGGCGGGGATATCGGACTCTCCGCTGGAGATCGGTTCGCCGCCGACGGTGATCCTGGCGCCGGTCGCCTTGGAGCGGTAGACGTCGACGCGGGCGCTGCCGGTGAGTTCGACTCGCAACACGACCGACTCCAACGTCGACCAGCGGCGCCAGTAGCTGGCCGGGAACGCGTTGAAGTACGTCGCGAACGACACCTCCGACTCCGCGCCTATCTCCAGCGTGGTGCGCGTCTGCGCGTGGGCACGGCGCGCGTTGGTCTCCGATTCCTCGATGTAGAGCTTTCGGACGTCGAGCGGTTCGCCTGGGCGCGGCAAGATCACGCGCGCCAGCAGGCTGACCGCCCTGGTGTCTCCGGCGTCGAGCGCGCCGGACGGGATGTCACTCATGCGCTGCTGCTTTCTGTGCCATTTTCGGCAAGGGGCGCGCCGTCACGCAGGTGGGGCGCGAGCGTGTTGTCATACATATTCAATGCGCTGGCGATCGCCATGTGCATGTCGAGGTACTGATAGGTGCCGAGCCGTCCACCGAACAGCACCTTGGCCGACGCCGTCTCGGCCTTGGCTCGTGCCCGATAGGCCGCCAGCAGCGACCGATCGGTCTCGGTGTTGATGGGGTAGTACGGCTCGTCGTCGTCGGCGGCAAAGCGCGAGAACTCCCTCATGATCACCGTCTTGTCGTCCGGATACTTCCGCTCGGGGTGGAAGTGCCGGAACTCGTGGATCCGGGTGTAGGGCACGTCGAGGTCGTTGTAGTTCATGACGGGAGTGCCCTGGAAATCACCGGTCTCGAGCACCTCGAGTTCGAAATCCAGTGTGCGCCAGCCCAGCCGGCCTTCCACGTAGTCGAAGTACCGGTCCAGCGGTCCGGTGTAGACGACCGGCGCATCGGGGTTCGCGGCGCGCAGGTCGTCGCGCACGTCGAACCAGTCGGTGTCCAACCGCACCTCGATGCGGTCATCGGCGGCCATGTTCTCCAGCCACGCGGTATATCCGTCGACCGGCAGGCCCTCGTAGGTGTCGTTGAAGTAGCGGTTGTCGAACGTGTAGCGCACCGGCAGCCGCGTGATGTTGGCCGCGGGCAGTTCCGTTGGGTCGGTCTGCCACTGCTTGGCGGTGTAACCCTTGACGAACGCCTCGTACAGCGGGCGGCCGATCAGCGAGATGGCCTTCTCCTCGAGGTTCGTGGCGTCCCCGCTGTCGATCTCGGCGGCCTGCTCGGCGATCAGCTGACGGGCCTGATCCGGCGTGAAGTACTTGCCGAAGAACTGCGACACCAGGCCGAGCCCCATCGGGAACTGATAGGCCTGGCCGTTGTGCATCGCGAAGACGCGGTGCTGGTAGCCGGTGAAGTCGGTGAACTGGCGCACGTAGTCCCACACCCGTTGGTTGGAGGTGTGGAAGAGGTGCGCGCCGTATTTGTGGATCTCGATACCGGTTTTCGGTTCGGCTTCGGAGTAGGCGTTACCGCCGATGTGCGGCCGCCGGTCGAGCACCAGAACACGCTTGTCCAGCTGCGACGCCACACGCTCGGCAACCGTCAGACCGAAGAATCCGGAACCGACGACAAGGAGATCGAAACGAGCTGTCATCGGCAGCAAGGGTATCCGACGGCCGCCGCCCACCCGAATTGCGACAAAGTGCTCAGGTCAAGATTGGCTCACAATTCCGCATCGTCACTTTAGTCACAGCAGTCACATCAGTACCGTCGAACGCGTACGAGTACAAAGCCAGACGTAGTCCATATATTGAGGAGACTTCCGTGCCGAACCGACGTCGACGCAGGCTCTCGACAGCCATGAGCGCAGTCGCCGCCCTGGCCGTCGCGAGTCCAGCCGCAGTAGTCGCCGTATCCGAATTGTCTGCAAGCATCGATCCGCAGCCCCAGAAGCGCGAGTTCGTCCAGGCCGCCACGATCACCGACCTGCCGAACGAACTGATGTCAGCGCTGTCGCAGGGCCTCTCGCAATTCGGCATCAATCTGCCGCCGATGCCCACCGGCGTGCTGACGGGTAGCGGTGCCAGCACTCCTACGACGCTGACCTCGCCAGGCCTGGCAACGTCGCCGCTGACCTCGCCCGGCCTCGGCGCGACCAACCTGACGACTCCGGGGTTGACCCCGAGCACGTTGACGACGCCCGGGCTCGGCGCCACGGATCTGACGACACCCGGCCTCGGACTGACCACACCGTCGACGACCGCACCCGGCGCTTCGCTGGACGGCACCGCAGTCAGCCCGCTGGTTCCCGACGCGCTGAACAGTGCGGCGAACACCAACCCGGCACTGACGAGCCCACTCACCCCCGCCACCGGCCTGACGACCCCAGCCACGTCGCTCACCGATCCGGCGCTGAGTGCCACCGGGGCGCTTCCCGCACCCGGCGAGATCCCGATTTCCGCACCGATCGGGCTGGATCCCGGCGCGGGCATGTACCCGATCATGGGCGACCCGTCGCTGGCGACCATGCCGGCGGCCAGCACGGGCACCGGCGGCATCATCGGAGATCTGTCCAGCATGGCCAACCAGCTGGGCGCCGGGCAGGCGATCGACCTGCTCAAGGGCATGGTGATGCCCGCGATCATGTCGGCGGCCAAGCCTCCGGGCGCACCCGCGGTCGCGGGTGCCGCCCCGGCAGCAGCCGCACCGGCAGCGGCAGCGGCCCCGGCTGCAGCCGCAGGAGCCTCGACAGGCGCCGGCGCTTAAGACCTGTCACCGAACGGCACCGCAGAAGCCGCCCCCTGGGCTCTGCGGTGCCGTTGCGTGTGGACCAGTGCCAGATTGGTCGGTGCTAGCGCCGTGTCGAAACATTAGTAACAACTGACACATACGTAACATCAGTCCGTGCTGTATCGCCGCCCGTTGCCGTCGATGCTGTTCACCGCGGTTGCGGCGACGGCAGTCGTCCTGCCGATGGCGATCTACGGAATCCCCCGCGTCGACGACCGCGACCAGCAGCCGAAGGCTCCTCAGCTCGCCCAGCAGCCGCTGACCGGCCTCGGCGGCGGCGAGACGATTCGCGAGATCCATCAGGACACGCCGTTTTCGTTGGTCGCGCTCACTGCCGAAGACCTCAGCGGCACGTCGGCCCGGGTCCGGGCCAAGAAGCCCGACGGCAGCTGGGGCCCCTGGTACGAGGCGGAAGCCATGGAGGGCCTCGGACCAGATACCCCGGCGGCCGACGCCCCGGATGGCACCGAACCTGTCTTCGTGGGCCGCACCACCACCGTGCAGATCGCGGTCACCCGGCCTGCCCAACCACCGAAGAAGCCTGACACGCGCCCGGATCTCGGGTATGTGCCCGCCAATGTCGAGCAGCCGTTGCCCCAAAACATCAACGCTGTGTTGATCAGTCCGCCGGAGGCGCCGGTCGATTCGTTGCCGCTGCCCTCAGCCGTCACAGCGCCGGGATCGCCGCCCCAGATCATCAACCGCGCGGGGTGGGGTGCCGACGAGGGGATGCGATGCGGAAACCCGCTGTACGACAGGGCGGTTCGGGCCGGGATCGTCCATCACACCGCCGGTAGCAACGAGTACGCGCCCGAGGATTCGGCCGGGATCATCCGCTCGATTTACGAGTACCACACCCGCACGCTGGGCTGGTGCGACATCGCGTACAACGCAATGGTCGACAAGTACGGCCAGGTATTCGAGGGCCGCGCGGGTGGAATGGACAAGCCCGTCGAGGGCGCCCACACCGGGGGCTTCAACCGCGACACCTGGGGTGTGGCGATGTTGGGCAACTTCGACCAGGCCGCGCCGACCCAGATCCAGCTGGAGAACACGGGACGGCTGCTCGGGTGGCGCCTGGGCCTTGACCACATCGACCCCAAGGGGACGGTGATCCTCGCCTCGGCCGGTGGCTCGTTCTCGAAGTTCCCGTTCGGCGCCACGCCGACGTTGCCGACCATCTTCACCCACCGCGACGTCGGTATCACCGAGTGCCCGGGCAACGCGGCGTATGCGGCGATGGGCCAGATCCGCGACATCGCAGCACGATTCAACCGGCCCCCCGGCCCGGCCGATCTGGCGGACACGTTGCGCGGTGGCGCGATCTTCATGCGCTGGGAGTCGATGGGCGGCCCGAACGGACCCCTCGGCGCACCGCGATCACCCGAGGCCTCGGGTGAGGGACCGGCCCGATATGCGAACTTCGAGCGCGGCGCGATCTACTGGTCGCCCACCAGCGGAGCCGAGCCGGTCACCGGCGCGATCTACAACGCGTGGGGATCGCTGGGCTTCGAACGCGGCGCGCTGGGTCTGCCGACCAGCGGCGAGATCCAAGAGCCTCAGTGGATCGTGCAGAACTTCCAACACGGAACGCTGAACTTCGACCGCGAGAACGGCACAGTCACCCGGGTCATCGACGGCGTTCCCACCGACCTGCCCAAATCGGATTCCGATCACACCCCGATCCAGCTGGAGCGGATCAAGCCCATCAGCCCCGCTTGATCTACAGCCACCAGCGCTCGAGAACCCGCGCCACCCCATCGTCGGCATTCGTCGCGGTGACCTCATCGGCAGCCGCCACCGCATCCGGATGTGCGTTGCCCATCGCGACGCCGAGCCCGGCCCATCCCAGCATCGGCACGTCGTTGGGCATGTCACCGAACGTCACGACGTCTTCCGCGGTGATCCCCAGCGGCTCGGCCACTTCAGCGATGCCGGTGGCCTTGCTGATGCCCAGCGGCATGATCTCGATCAGACCGTTGTTGGTCGAATAAGTGATATCGCCTTGTGTACCAATGTATTTGGCCAATGCGTCAGCCATGTCCGCGCTCTGTGCGCCCGCCTTGCGGATCAACAACTTGATGGCAGGCGCACTCAGTAGGTCTTTGATCGACACCTCGGTGTTATCCGGGTTCAGCCAAGCATGTTCGTAGCCGGGCGAGCTGACGAACTGCGGAGTGGCCGCGTCGTGCGCACTACGCCCCACCCGTTCGACGGCCAGGCCCGCGTCGGGAATGACCCTGGTCGCGATCTCGGCGAGTTCACCGAGCAGGTCGGCGGACAGCGTGCGAGCCGATACGATGCGGTCGGTCGACGGGTCGTAGATCACAGCGCCGTTGGCGCACACCGCCATCGGCGCGAAACCCAGGGCGTCGACGACCGGCGAAATCCAGCGCGGCGGCCTACCGGTAGCGAGGACGAAGTGGGTTCCGGAGTCCACGGCGGCCCTGACCGCGGCGCGGGTGCGCGGTGTGATGGCGTCGTCGTCATCGTCGGTGAGCAGCGTGCCGTCCACATCGGAGGCAACGAGCAGGGGCAGGGTCACCGAGTCTGCCGCTCCGCCCGTTTGCGCGCGCGCTCCGCAGACTCGACATCCTCGAGGGCCTTGGCCTCGTCCATCGTCGGCGCGCTGCCGCCCAGCCGGTGCGGCACCCAATACGCACCCGCGGGATGCGGGTATTGCTCCTGGACCATGCGCAGCAGGTCGTACATCGCCTCCCGCATCGCCGCGCTGGTCTCCTCGAATGTCGCAGCCGCCTGGACCGGGGGACCGACCGCTACGGTGACCGGAATCTTCTTGCGGCCCATGTTTCGCGGATGATCCTTGGTCCACATGCGCTGTGTGCCCCACACGATCATCGGGATGATCGGCACCTGCGCGTCGCGCGCCATCCGAGCGGCCCCGGACTTGAACTCCTTGAGCTCAAAACTGCGACTGATCGTGGCCTCCGGATACACGGCGACGAGTTCTCCTTGTCGCAGTTGCTCGATGGCGACGGCATACGCCTCGCCCCCGGCTTCGCGGTTCACCGGAATCGTCTTGGAATGCTTGATCAGGAAGTTGACGACCTTCACCTGTTGCATCTCGGACTTGATCATGAACCGCAGCCTGCGCCGGACCTGATAGGCCGCCAGCGCCGAGGGATACCAGTCGAGGTAGCTGGTGTGGTTGATCGCGACGACCGCGCCGCCCTGTGCCGGAATGTGCTCCAGCCCGATATAGGTGATCCGGGTCCCGATGGCCCTGTTCGCCGTACTGACGGCAATCTCCAACATGCGGAAGACCGGTTCCATGCGCGCTACCCCGGTGCTCCCGCGGGCCCCCGCTGTTCGCGGCGGGCCGCTTTCTCGGCAGCCTCTTCGGCGTCCATCCGATTCGCCTCGGCCAGCGTCGGCGCTCCGCCACCGAGCCGGTGCGGAACCCAGAACTCGCCGGGCGGATACGGTCCGTAATCGTCCTGCACCCGTTCGAGCAGATGCTGCATTCGCGAGTGCAGCAGCGCGGTCAGTTCGACCGGCGGCAGCGTCGGATAGATCGGCTCCCCGACCGCCACAGCGATCGGCACCTTGGGCCGCCGCATGTTCTTGGGGTGGCCCTTGGTCCAGACGCGCTGCGCGCCCCACACGATGTGCGGGACGATCGGCACGTCGGCGGCGATCGCCATGCGCGCCGCGCCGGATTTGAACTCTTTGATCTCGAAGCTGCGGCTGATCGTCGCCTCCGGGTAGACACCGACCAGCTCGCCTTCCTTGAGCTTTCGGCAGGCCTCGTCGAAGGACGCGGCACCGTTGTCACGGTCCACTTCGATATGGCGCAAGCTGCGCATGATCGGGCCGGTGATCTTGTTGTCGAAGACCTCTTTCTTCGCCATGAACCGCACTTTGCGCCCACGCTTCTGCTTGTAGGCGGGCAGACCGGCGAAGGTGAAGTCGATGTAGCCCGTGTGGTTGATTGCGATGACGGCCCCGCCCTCGACGGGCAGGTTCTCGACGCCGGTGACCGTGAACGTCAAGCCCTGTACGCGCCACAGCAGTCTGGCGAGTTTGATGGCTGTTCCGTAAACCGGCTCCACGTTTGGCAGCCTAGTCGCGTGTCGCGTCCCGCCGAACCAGTGCCGACTCCTTCGTTGGTCACAGACATCGCCGCAGGCAGGCCGGTGACCGCGGTTTGGGTCAATGAGCTGGGTGGCGTCACCTTTGCGATCGACGGCGGAGCCGAGTACGTCAAGGTCGTACCGCCGCCCTGGGCACACACCCTGGAGGCCGAAATCGGCAGGCTCGGTTGGGCCGCCGCGTATCTGACGGTGCCGCGGGTGCTGGGCGCGCGCGAGGGGTGGCTGCATACCGCAGGGCTGCCGGGTTCGTCTGCTGTCGATCCCCGATGGATACGCGATCCGCGCACGGCGGCCCGGGCCATCGGGACCGGCCTCCGGGTGATGCACGACACACTGCCCGTCGACGACTGCCCGTTCGGTCCGCCGTCGTGGGTGAACGACCAGCCGGACGTCGATCGACTCGTGGTGTGCCACGGCGACGCGTGTGCGCCCAACACCTTGATCGACGATGAGGGCCAGCCCTGCGGGCACGTCGACCTCGGCGAACTAGGTGTCGCCGACCGTTGGGCCGACCTCGCGGTCGCGGACTGGTCGCTGCGGTACAACTACGGAGGCGACTGGCGCGACGAGTTCTTCGATGCCTACGGCGTGACGCCGGATCAGGACCGTATGGACCACTATCTGCGGCTGTGGGAAGACGAGTGATTCAGCAGCACCTGTTCGCCGCCAGCTAGTCTTGGTGCCGCGCATCGCAATAGCAGGAGAGAACATCAGTGCAGGTCACCAGCGTCGGACACGCAGGCTTCCGGATCGATACGAACGCCGGAAGCGTCTTGTGCGATCCATGGGTCAACCCCGCGTACTTCGCGTCGTGGTTTCCGTTCCCGGACAACAGCGAACTGGACTGGGATGCCCTCGGCGACTGTGACTACCTCTACGTATCGCACCTGCACGCCGACCATTTCGACGCGAAGAACCTGAGCGCCCACGTCAACAAGAACGCGATGGTGCTGCTGCCCGACTTCCCGGTGCCGGACCTACGCCGCGAACTGGAGAAGCTCGGGTTCCACCGGTTTTTCGAGACCACCGACTCGGTCAAGCACCGCGTCAGCGGACCCAAGGGCGACCTCGATGTGATGATCATCTCCCTGCGCGCGCCCGCCGACGGCCCCATCGGAGACTCCGGTCTGGTGCTCGACGACGGCGAGACGGTCTGCTTCAACATGAACGACGCCCGACCGGTCGACCTCGACGTGGTGCACGCCGACTTCGGCGCCGTCGACGTTCACATGCTGCAGTACTCCGGGGCCATCTGGTACCCGATGGTGTACGACATGCCGGCGCGGGCCAAAGAGGCGTTCGGCACCCAGAAGCGACAGCGGCAGATGGACCGGTGCCGTCAATACATCGCTCAGGTCGGCGCGACGTGGGTGATCCCGTCCGCAGGTCCGCCGTGCTTCCTCGATTCAGCGCTGCGCGACCTCAACGACGATCACGGCGACCCCGCCAACATTTTTCCCGACCAGGCGGTGTTCCTGGATCAGATGCGGGCCAACGGTCACGACGGCGGCCTGCTGATGATGCCCGGTACGACGGCCGATTTCACTGGTGCACAGTTGAATTCGCTCAATCATCCGCTGCCCGACGACGAGGTGCAGGCGATCTTCACCACCGGCAAGGCGGCCTACATCGCCGACTTCGCCGAGCGGATGGCTCCGGTGCTGGCCGCGCAGAAGGCGACCTGGGCGCCCGCGGCGGGCGAACCCATGCTGGAGCCGCTGCGCGCCCTATTCGAACCCATCATGCTGCAGAGCGATCAGATCTGTGACGGCATCGGCTATCCGGTGGAATTACGCCTGCGCGGTGGGGGCCACGACGAAAGCGTCGTGCTGGACTTCCCGAAACGGGCTGTCCGCGAACCCATTCCGGACGAGAAGTTCCGGTACGGCTTCGGCATCCCGCCGGAACTCGTGCGGACCGTTCTCCGCGACAACGAGCCCGACTGGGTCAACACCATCTTCCTGTCCACCCGGTTCACGGCGTGGCGGGTCGGCGGTTACAACGAGTACCTCTACACGTTCTTCAAGTGCCTGACCGACGAGCGCATCGCCTATGCGGACGGTTGGTTCGCCGAGGCGCACGACGACACCGCGTCGATCACGCTCGACGGGTGGGAGATTCAGCGACGTTGTCCCCACCTGAAGGCCGACCTGTCGAAGTTCGGCGTGGTGGAGGGATCCACGTTGACGTGCAATCTGCACGGCTGGCAATGGAATCTCGAGAACGGCCGCTGCCTGACGACGAAGGGACACGAGTTGCGGAGCACCCGCGCGTGACCGGCCCGCATCAGCACTACGACGACGGGATGATCCAGCTCGACCGGCTGGCGATCACACTGCGCCGCTACCACTTTCCGTCAGGCACATCGAAAGTGATTCCACTGCAGTCGATCCGGGGCTACAAGGCCGAGCCGCTCGGCATGTTCACCGAGCGATTCCGCGTTTGGGGGAGTTTCGATCCTCGGCGCTGGATGCCGCTCGACGTCTGGCGTCCGATCAAGTCGACGCTCATCATCCTCGACGTCGACGGTGTGAAGCCCGCGCCGGCGTTCACCCCGCAGCGGCCGAAGGAGTTCCTGGCCACGCTCGACCAGTTGCTGGACCGCTAGAACGCGGGTACACCGTCGCGGTGTGGATGCAGGGCGCCGATCGCTGAGGTGAGGGGCAGGTGCAGCGCGTCCACAATCCCCGGCGCGGCCTCGCACACCCAGGGAATCGCGTTGACCGCCCGCATGCCGGTGGCGAGTAGCCCATGCTCGCTTGCGCTTTCACCGTCGCGGTGGCCCACTTCGAACTCTCCGTCGAACGACGGTTCACCGTCGATGAGCACCCGCCAGATTCCGTCGGTGGCTCCGGTCCGACCGGTCGGCCATTCCGGCGCCAGATCGTCGGCCATCCGGTCGACATGCTCGAGGCTGACAACCTCCTCACCGTCGACCACACCGATGCACTTGGCGTACGTGGCGCCGACCGTGCCTGCCGGGATGAGTCCACAGGCGGTGTGCAGATCACGCGGCGTCGGCAGGAACTCACACGTCTCGCGGATCTCGTCGAACTCGACACCCAGCGCGTCGGCGACCATGGTGATCGCCGCTCCCCAACCCCACCTGAGCACACCGGGCTGCTTCAAGCCGCCCTGGTAGTCGAGCGGTTGCCCGAACCCGAACAGTTCGCGGACGTCCCACTCGACCGGATACTCCGAGTAGTTCGTGATCTCGATGCCGCGCACCGAATACACCTTGTGCGACATCGTCATCAGCGCGATCGGAAAGAGGTCGCAGCCGAATCCCGGTTCGATGCCCGACGAGAAGATGGAGCTGCGGCCCGCGGCCGTTGCTTCGCGGATCGGGTCGAGGAAACGCTGTGAGAGGGAACCCTTTTCGTAGACGAGGCCGGGCAGCGACGTGGTGACGATGTTGGTGCCCGACGACAGGATGCGACAGAAGTCGGCGAGCGCCTCCTTCGGTCGCGGGCCGGCAGGCGCGGCGTACATCACGCAATCCACCCCCGAGGACAGCAGTGCGTCCGCGTCGCGGGTGGCCGTGACGCCCACCGGGTCGATACCTGCCAGCACACCGATGTCCTGGCCGTCCTTGGCCTCCGAGTGCACCCACGCGCCGGCGAGCTCGAGGTTGGGCCGGTCCATGACCGTTCTGATCGCGTAGCGCCCGACCCCGCCGGTGGCCCACACCGCGACGCGATACGTCTTGTCCATTGGCTGCGCCATGGTCATTCTCCCTCAACTCGCCCTTGCGCAAAAACATTACACCTGTAATGTCTTTTGGTGGTCGAACTCCGCGAGGAATGGAGACGCTGAGGTGGGCGAGCTCGATGGCAAGGTGGCCATAGTCACCGGGACAAGCCGCGGCGTCGGTGTGGGCATCGCGCACGAACTGCTGCGCGCCGGGGCCACGGTGGTCGGTTGCTCACGGTCGGCGCTGGACGCCCTGCCGGGCACGGAAGACAATCCCGACTGGGCTGCGCGATCCGACCAGATGGTCTGTGACCAAGCCGATTACACGGCCATCGACGCCTTCGTGCAACACGTTGTCGATCGATACGGCCGACTGGACATCCTGGTGAACAACGCGGGTGGCACCGTCCCTTCGCCGTCGGTGGACGAGGTTCCGGCGTTGGTGTCGCGTATCCAGGGCGCCCCGGCCAGTGACGACGACTACGAGCGCAGCGCGCTGTTTCACGCCTTCGCGGTGCAGATGAATCTGATCAGCCCGCTCTGGTTCGCGATTCGGGCGTACCGGCAGATGAAGACGCAAGACGGCGTGGGTTGCATCATCAACGTCTCCAGTGGCGCCGGACATCCCGCGGGTTCACCGACCCTGGTGTCCTACGGCGCCGCGAAGGCGGGGCTGAACCAGATGACGCGCTCGCTGGCCCAGGAGTGGGGCCCCGCGGTTCGGGTGAACTGCGTGGCACTCGGTCCGACGATCACCGAGAACTTCCGGTCGTTCGTCCTGCCCAAGGACGATCCCACCGGGAGCGAATACTTCGTGAACGTTCCCATGAAGCGCGGCGGCGAGCCGGCCGAGGTGGGCCGCACCTGCGTCTTCCTCGCTTCGGGCACAGCCGATTTCGTCAACGGGACGACGATCGAGATCGACGGCGGCATGTTGCCCGGTGTGCTGTACGACGCAGGGCTCAAGACCATCACCGATCTGCTGTAAGGACACCGAGAATGAAGCGGCGCATCATCCAGTTCTCCACCGGTAACGTCGGCATACACGCACTCCGGACGATCATCGAGCGTCCGGACCTCGAGTTGGTCGGCCTGCACGCGGCCAGCCCTGACAAGATCGGCCGGGACGCGGCTGAACTGTGCGGGCTCGCCGAACCGACCGGGGTGACCGCCACCGACGACATCGACGCGCTGTTGGCACTCAAGGCCGATTGCGTGGTCTACACGTCGCAGGCCGAGACCCGCGCGTCGGAGGCGGCCGACGACATCGCGCGTTTCCTGCGCGCCGGAACCAATGTCGTCGGGTCGTCGTTCGTCTGGCTGGTCGCACCGGAGTTCACCGACGACTGGCTGCGCGCACCCCTCGAAGAGGCCTGCCGCCAAGGGAATTCGACGCTCTACATCAATGGGATCGATCCCGGATTCTCTGGGGACACGCTGGTGTACACCGCGCTGAGCCTCGCCGGTCGCGCCGACTCGATCACGGTCCAGGAGATCTGCGACTACGCCACCTACGATGACGCCGAGTTCACCGGTGTCACTTTCGGTTTCGGCACCGACCCAGAGCACCAACCGATCCTCTTCATGCCGGGCGTGCTCGCGTCGATGTGGGGGATCCAGGTCCGCAGCCTCGCCGCAGATCTCGGTGTGGAACTCGACGAGGTACGCGAGCGTCACGAGAAATGGGTGACGCCCGAACCCATCTCGTGCACGATGATGGACGTCGAGGTGGGCAAGGTCGCCGCGGTGCGCTTCGGTGTCGAGGGCATCCGGGACGGCAACGTCGTCATCACCATGGAACATGTGAACCGGTTGACCGAGGTCGCCGCTCCGGACTGGGCCGTCCCGCCGGATGGTCGCCCGGGCGTGCATCGCGTCGTCGTCCAAGGTGATCCGGGCATCGAGATCAACACCCATGTCGGCCTCGGCGGAACGGACCACAACCAGGGCGGCGTCATCGCCACCGCCGCACGACCGATCAACGCCATCGAAGCCGTGTGCCTTGCGCCGGCCGGGATTCTCGCCGCGCACGACCTACGGCCGCTGGATCACACCCGCGGCGTCATGTGGTGAAGTCAGTCAATGGCAGGTGCAGTGCAACCGCGACGCCCCCCTGGGGGTAACCAGCTGCGTGCCGAGCGAACCCGGCAGATGGTGATCGACGAAACCGTCCGCTACATCCTCGACGAGGGTTTCGCCGCACCCAGCGTCCGTCGCATCACCGAGCGCGCCGGGGTGACCTGGGGGGTGGTGCAGTACCACTTCGGGGACCTGAACGGACTACTCATCGCAGTCGTCGACGAAGGCTTCCGTCAGCTCACCGAAGTTCTCGCCGCGGTACCCGCGACGACCGCCGACCTGCCGATCGAACAACGCGTTCAGGGCGTCGTTGACGCGGCGTGGTCGGCGTTCTCGAGCCCGACGTCGATGGCGGCCATCGAGATCCTGATAGCCACTCGGTCGGGCCGAGACGATGCGGTCAACAAGCGGCTGGCCGACACCATGCGACAGCTGACCGAACTCGGCAGGCACCTGGGCGGGGGCCTGGACCCGAAGCACGCCAAGGAGATCGGCAACCACATCTGGGCGTGCTTGCGCGGAATCGTTGTCGCACAGATCATCTCGTCGCAACCGCTGGACACGTCACGGGATCGGCGCGCCCTGGTCGACGTATTGACCGCCTACGTGCTCACGCACAGTGCCGAACGTTAAGACTTCGGCTCGAGCACTTCGGTTCCGACGAAGGGCACCAATGCTTCTGGCACCCGCACGCTTCCGTCGGGCTGCTGGTGGTTCTCCAGGATGGCCACCAGCCACCTGGTCGTGGCGAGCGTGCCGTTGAGGGTGGCCGCGGTCTGAGGCTTGCCGTTCTCGTCGCGATAGCGCACCGAAAGGCGGCGCGCCTGGAACGTCGTGCAGTTCGACGTCGAGGTCAGCTCTCGATACGTCTGTTGTGTCGGGACCCACGCCTCGCAGTCGAACTTGCGCGCGGCCGAAGAACCCAAATCCCCTGCGGCGATGTCGATCACGCGATACGGAACGTCGATCTTGGCGAGCATCTCGCGCTCCCAGCCGAGCAGCCGCTGATGCTCGGCCTCCGCTTCGTCGGGCTTGCAGTAGATGAAACCCTCGACCTTGTCGAACTGGTGCACCCGGATGATGCCGCGGGTGTCCTTGCCGTGACTGCCCGCCTCGCGACGGAAGCACGACGACCACCCCGCGTAGCGCAGCGGACCGTTCGAGAGATCCAGGATCTCGTCGGCGTGATAGCCGGCCAGCGCCACCTCCGAGGTGCCGACCAGGTAGAGGTCGTCGGACTCGAGGTGGTAGACCTCCTCGGCGTGCGCACCGAGAAAACCGGTGCCCGCCATGACCTCTGGGCGCACCAGCACCGGCGGCACCATCAGCGTGAAGCCGTTGTCCTGGGCCAGCCGCGCGGCAAGCTGCAGCAGTCCCAGCTGCAGCAGCGCTCCCGCACCGGTCAGGAAGTAGAAGCGCGCGCCCGATACCTTCGCCCCGCGCTCGAGATCGATGAGCCCCAACGATTCGCCGAGCTCGACGTGGTCCTTCGGGTTGTCGATCGCGCGGGGTTCTCCGACGGTGTCGAGCACCACGAAGTCGTCCTCACCGCCGGCCGGGACGCCGTCGATGATCACGTTCGCGATGGCCATGTGCGCGGCGGTGAACGCCGTCTCGGCCTGACTCTGCTCGGCCTCGGCGGCCTTCACCCTGTCGGCGAGTTCCTTGGCGGCAGCCAACAGTGCGGGTCGTTCATCCGGCGATGCCTTGCCCACCTTCTTACTTGCGGCCTTCTGCTCGGCGCGCAGATTGTCGCCAGACGACACCGCCGCCCGCCGCGCGGAATCGGAGTCGAGCAGCGCATCGACGAGGCCAGGGTCTTCGCCACGGGCGCGTTGCGATGCGCGCACCACATCCGGGTCATCGCGCAAGAGTTTGAGGTCGATCACGGGCGCAACACTACTTTTGGCGGTCCGCCGGGAACAGCCGAGGTCGGCACCTCAGCCACAACCTCGTAACGTTACAACTGCATCAGTTGTCACAGCACCCGACACGCC
The DNA here is from genome assembly GCF_044452905.1 of Mycobacterium sp. NPDC051804. Classification (NCBI taxonomy): domain Bacteria; kingdom Bacillati; phylum Actinomycetota; class Actinomycetes; order Mycobacteriales; family Mycobacteriaceae; genus Mycobacterium; species Mycobacterium sp. NPDC051804. Next base: position 135,640 of record NZ_JBITCD010000001.1, read on the forward strand.
TGTCACAATGGAGCAGATGTCTGAAGCACCCACCCTGGAATACCCGCACGATGACGAGGCCGAGCAGCCCTCGCCGCGGGCGCCTTGGTGGCGCAGCCTGCAGGCGGCCTCGACGCGGCGCGCACTGCTGCTGACCGCGCTCGGCGGCCTGCTCATCGCCGGTCTGATCACCGCGATTCCGCAGAAAGAAGGCCCCGGCAGCCTGACGGCGAGCACGATCTCGCTCGGGCCCCGCGGCAACGACACCTTCAAGCACGCGAAGGCCGGCGACTGCCTGAACTGGCCCGACCGCACACCCGATGCCGCGGAGATCGTCGACTGCAAGGACGATCACCGGTTCGAGGTCGCCGAGTCGGTCGACATGCGCACGTTCCCCGGCAGCGAATACGGGCCCGACGCGGCGCCGCCCTCGACCGCGCGGATCCAGCAGATCAGCCAGGAGCAGTGCTCGGCCGCGGTCAAGCAATACCTGGGCACGGACTTCGACCCCAACAGCCGCTTCACCATCAGCATGCTGTGGTCCGGCGACAAGGCCTGGAAGCAATCCGGTGAGCGCCGGATGCTCTGCGGGATGCAACTGCCCGGCCCCAACAACCAGCAGGTGGCGTTCAAGGGCAAGGTCGCCGACATCGACCAGTCGAAGGTGTGGCCCGCGGGCACGTGCCTGGGCATCGACCCGTCGACCAATCAGCCCACCGACATTCCGATCGACTGCGCCGCGCCGCACGCGATGGAGGTCACCGGTGCGGTGAACCTCGCTGAGAAGTTCCCCGCCGGCCTGCCGCCGGAGCCCGAGCAGGACGGCTTCATCAAGGACGCGTGCACCCGAATGACGGACGCCTACCTGGCGCCCATCGAGCTGCGCAGCACCACACTCACGCTCATCTACAGCACGATCTCGCTGCCGACGTGGTCGGCCGGCAGCCGCCAGGTGTCGTGCAGCATCGGCGCGACCCTCGGAAACGGTGGCTGGTCAACGCTTCTCAACAGCGCCAAGGGCCCGTTGATGATCAACGGTCAGCCGCCGGTACCGCCCCCGGACATCCCCGAGGAACGGCTGAGTTTCCCGCCGATCCCGATGCCCGACTCGCCTGCCGAATCCTCGTCGTCGTCCTCGTCTTCGTCGTCTTCGTCGTCGTCTTCGTCGTCGTCGTCGGACGAATCCGACTACGGCGACCAGACCCAGCACATGCCGGGCTCCGCGCAGGCCACCGAAACGCCGGCTCCGAGTCCGGACCCGGCCGCACCGGGCAACACCATCCTCAATGCGCCGCCCCCGCCGCCGGGTGCACCCCTGCCGCCCCCACCCCCGGGCGGTGCGCCACCGCCACCGCCTCCGCCCGGTCTACCTCCGCCGCCGCCACCGCCCGCGCCCGCACCTGCGCCGCCACCGCCACCGCCGGGCGCACCTCCGCCACCACCGGTGCCGTAACCGCGTGACGGTTCGGATGAGCCCGCAACGGTTTGACGAGCTGGTCTCCGACGCACTCGACTTGATCCCCAAGGAACTGGCGCAGGCGATCGACAACGTCGTCGTCCTGGTCGACGACCGCAACGCCGACGAACCCGACCTGCTGGGTCTGTACGAGGGAATCGCGCTGACCGAGCGCGACAGTTGGTATGCGGCGGGATCGCTTCCGGACACGATCACGATCTACCGCGGCGCGCTGCTGGAGTTCTGCGATACCGAAGCGGAAGTCGTCGAGGAGGTGGCCGTCACGGTGATTCACGAGCTTGCGCACCACTTCGGCATCGACGACGACCGTCTGCACGAACTCGGCTGGGGTTAGCCCGCCGACACGCCGCGTCGTTGGTGCACTTGCGTCTGCGCGCGCGAGAAACTTGGCGCATGAGTAGTCGATGCCGTGCCTGTGTGGCTGGGGTCGAACACTGTCACGGCACCGTGATTCACCACATCCTGGCCCGCACCGAATGCACCGAGCCCGACTGCCGGACTCCCGAGGTCGTGCATGCGTTCTCGGTCGACTGTGAGGCCATCGGCTGCATGTGCGCGCGCGACGTCTCGATCGCGCGGGTGATCTGAGCCGTCTCAGCCCATCGGGTCAGCCGACTCGAGCGCGTCCTCGACCGGATCGACGTCAGGCTCGGGATAGAACGGCGGCAGTATCGTCCCCCACTGCACACAGCTCCACCGGCCGTCGGTAATCGGCGCCAGCACCACCGCCTCGGTGTTGCCCAGGTGGTGGTCGAGGGCGAAGCTGCCGTCAACACCCGCCAGCACCGCCGACGCCAGCCGGATCGCCGCGCCGTGGCTGACCATCACGATGTCGCCAGAAAACGAGTCGTCGTCGAGGTAGCGCATGCGCAGCTGGGTGACGACCGGCAGATAGCGGTCAAGCACCTGGCGGGCTGTCTCCCCCGCGGGCAGCGACAGGTCGACATGGCCCTCGTGCCATCGCTGATAGATGCTGTTGAACTCCTCGATGGCCGCGTCGTCATGTCGGTTTTCGAGGTGGCCCACCTGGACTTCGTGGATGCCTTCCAGTTCATGGGTGTCCGCGCCGAGTTCGTCAGCGATCTCGCGCGCGGTCTGCGACGCCCGCACCGCGATCGAGTGCGCGATGAGTCCGGGTTTGTCGGTGAGCCCACGCGCGAAGGTCCGGGCCTGATCGCGACCGAGATCGGTCAGCTCCGCACCCGGTGGCCTGGTGTCGAGTCGGCGCTCGACATTGCCGTGTGACTGTCCATGCCGGACCAGCACCAGCCGTCCACTCACGCGTCCCCCTCCCGTATTTCGCCTTCCCGCATCTGCGTCTGCGCGGCCGATCCCGTCGGCCATGAACCGAGATATCGCACATCCGCACAACGTTCGACCAACGCCTTGAGTGCCTCGGCGACCGGCTCGTCGTCGACGTGGCCGACGCAGTCCAGGAAAAAGATGTACGTGCCAAGTTCGGTTCGGGTGGGCCGCGATTCGATCCGGGTCAGGTCGATGTCGCGGATCGCGAACTCTCCGAGGGCCGACGCCAATGCGCCGGGAACGTTGTCGAGTCGCAGCACGACCGAGGTACGGTCGGCGCTGGTGCGCGGTGGAGGGGGACCGACCGGTCCCGCCAACACGAAGCGGGTGCGCGCGTTGGGCTCGTCGACGACGCCGTCGGCCAGCACGTCGAGCCCGTGGCGGTGGGCGGCCAAAGCGGTGGTGACGGCGGCATCGGCGCGACCCTCGGCGACATCCACGGCCGCCGCGGCGTTGGAGTCCGCGGTCTGGAATTCGGCGCCGGGAAGGTTCTTGGCGACCCATTTCGCGACCTGGGCGCGCGCGACCGGAAACGCGGCGATCGTCGCCGGGTTCGTCACACCGCTTCGCACCGCGATCGTGAACGCGATGTCGAGGGTGTACTCGGCGAAGATCTGCAGTGGCGAGCCGGTCGCCAGACTGTCCAGCGTCGGCAGGACGGTTCCGTCGATCGAGTTCTCGATCGGGACGCACGCGAAGGCGGCCTCCGCGGATCGCAGCATTTCCAGCGCCGCCGCGGGGCTGCCCGTCGGAAACCACTCGAACTCGTCCAGAGGGACCAGCTGAGCATTGACCATGCCGCGCAAGGCCGCCTCGGTGAAGGTCCCTTCAGGTCCGAGATAAGCGATGCGGGTCACGGTGCAACCCTATCGGTTCACCGCGGTAATCCCGTTCCGCTGCACGTAAGCCTTGCGCGACCGCGGGACCCGTAGTTAAGTTAGGCTCACCTTATCTACGGAAGGTTGGGCGATGACAGAGCTGGTGACCAAAGCCACACCGACGACGGCCGAGCGTATCCGCAGCGCATTTGCGCGGGCCGGCGGCGCGATGCTGGCGGTCGAAGGGCTGGAACCCGCCGAATCTCCGGTGCACCACCTCCTCGACGACGGCTCGTTCGCGATCACCGTTCCGGTCGACGGGGCCGTCGCTCAAATGGTGGTCGCGGCGGGTGCTGCCGGTGTCCAGGCGGTACTCGAGATGACTGATTACGCCCCGCTGCCGCTGCGCGAGCCGGTGCGATCACTGGTGTGGATCCGCGGCCGGCTGCATGACGTCCCCGCCCGCGAGATTTCGTCGCTACTCGACCTCATCGCGGCCGAGGATCCCAATCCGGCCCTGCTCCAAGTGAACTCGGGCCCCGCCGGCTCCGACAAGGACACGCGCTACGCGTTGATGCGGCTCGAGATCGACTCGGTCGTCGTCGCCGACTCCACCGGTGCTGAATCCGTCGGGTTGAGCGCGCTGCTGGGTGCGCAACCCGATCCCTTTTGCGCAATGGAGTCGTGCTGGCTGCAGCACATGGAGTCCGCCCACCGCGAGGTGGTCGACCGGTTGGCCAGCCGCCTTCCCATCTCGTTGCGCCGCGGACGTGTCCGTCCCCTTGGCCTGGACCGCTATGGCGTGCAGCTGCGTGTCGAGGGTGATGACGGCGACCACGACGTTCGGCTGCCCTTCGCGAAGCCGGTCGACGACATCAGCGGCCTGTCCCAGGCGATCCGCGTGCTGATGGGTTGCCCGTTCCTCAACGGCTTGCGCGCGCGCCGACTCTGAGACGCACCCGGGCCGCTAGCCTGGCCCGGTGACCGGCGGCCCCGACGAACTCTCGGATCCGCAGCGTCGTGGGCTGCGCATCGAGATCGCCGTCGTGCTGGCGGTCACCTTCGGACTTTCGGCGTACACCGCCCTACTGAACCTGATCGAAGCCATCCTGCTGGGACTCTCCGGACAGGTCGTGGCGCTCAATCCGCGCCGTTCGCCCTTTGATCCGATCGACCTCGGACTCAACCTTGCGTGGGTGTTCCAGTTGGTGGCGTGGGGCGCGCTGGGTCTATACCTGTTGTGGCGCAGCGGTTTTGGGCCTTCTCAGATCGGGCTGGGCCGGCTCCAGTGGCGCCCCGACCTCCTTGGCGGCGTCGGCCTGGCGCTGCTGATCGGACTGCCTGGACTGGGGTTCTATCTGCTTTCCCGGGTGCTGGGCATGAACGCATCTGTGGAACCCGCTGAGCTTTATGACACCTGGTGGCGCATCCCCGTGCTGCTGCTCGTGTCCTTCGCGAACGGGTGGGCCGAGGAGATCATCGTCATCGGGTTCCTGCTCACCCGGCTGCGCCAGCTCCGGTTCAGCCCGCTCGCCGCGGTGATCATCACGAGCCTGCTGCGCGGTCTGTACCACCTGTATCAGGGCTTCGGCGCCGGGATCGGCAACGTCGCGATGGGCCTGGTGTTCGGCTACGTATACCTGCGCACCGGCCGGTTGTGGCCGCTGATCGTCGCACATGCCCTGATCGACGCGGTCGCGTTCGTCGGATACGCAGTGGCGGCAGGCCATCTGAACTGGCTGCAGTAAGTCCCGGCCGACGTACATTCTTGCTGTGGACGACAACCGGCAGCCGCCCCCGGGGGGTGCCCCGCATCAGCGCCGGGAGCCGTCGCAGGTGATCCGCCGCGACCCCAACTACCGGCCGCCCTGGCCGCCGAATCCGGCGACACCTCCGCCGCCGCAGCACCGACCCCCGCCTCCCCCTCCGCCACGCAGGCCGCCACCCCCGCAGTCGCGGCCCCCGGTACCGCACGCCCGCCCGCCCGCGCCGCCCCACCGAACTGCTCCCCCACCGCCGCCGCGGCCGAAAAAGCCTCGGCGCAAACGGCGCTGGGGACGCATGCTGATGGCGCTGCTGCTCGTGTCCGTGGTCGCGGTCGTCGCCGGTGGGCTCTGGATGGACTCGTCACTGCACCGCATTCCGGCACTGACCGACTATCCGGACCGGCCCACGGCGGGCGCGGGTACGACATGGCTACTCGTCGGGTCGGACAGCCGGCAGACGCTGACGCCCGAACAACAGGCCGAACTGGCCACGGGCGGCGACCTCGGCAGCGGCCGCACCGACACGATTCTGTTGGTGCACATCCCCGCCATCGGTTCGAGCACGCCGACCACCATGGTGTCGATCCCGCGGGATTCCTATGTGGAGATCCCGGGGTATGGCAGCGACAAGATCAACGCCGCGTTCATGGAGGGGGGCGCTCCGCTGCTGGCGCAGACCGTCGAGCAGGCCACGGGACTTCGGTTGGACCATTACGCGGAGATCGGTTTCGACGGGTTCGCGGTCATGGTCGACGCAGTCGGCGGAGTGACGATGTGCCCCGCCGAACCGATCGACGATCCGCTGGCGGGGATCAACCTGCCCGCGGGTTGTCAGAAGCTCGACGGCCGCACCGCGCTCGGCTACGTCCGCACGCGCGCGACGCCACGCGCCGATCTCGACCGGATGGTGAATCAGCGCGAGTTCATGTCCGCTCTGCTGCACCGCGCCGCCAGTCCCGCGGTGTGGCTGAACCCGCTGCGCTGGTACCCGATGGCGGACGCGGCGTCGGGCGCCGTCACCGTCGGCCAGGAGGATCACATCTGGGACCTGGCGCGTCTCGGATGGGCGCTGCGCGGCGACGTCACGACCACGACGGTGCCGATTGGCGAGTTCACCGAGGGCGATTCGGGGTCGATCGTCGTGTGGAATAGCGAGATCGCCGACCAACTATTCGCCGCGCTGAAATCCGACGCTCCGGTACCACAGGATGTCATCGACGCCCAACCGTGACACGCTCAGCAAATTATTAGTTTTTCGTGTAAGCGCCGTCACAATTGCGCCGCCTTACTTAGGTAACGCTGGCCTGCGTTAGGTTCACCTTCGATGACAATACCCTCTGACCTGCTATATTCTCGGCGGCATGACGACCACCGATGCACACGAGACAAAATTCAACACTCTTCTGCAGGAGCAGATTCGCAGTGAATTCGGTGCCGCTCAGCAATACGTCGCCATGGCTGTTTATTTCGCCTCCGATGAATTGCCGCAATTGGCCAAGAGTTTCTACGCCCAGGCCGTCGAAGAGCGCAACCACGCGATGATGCTGGTGCAGTACCTGCTCGATCGCGGCCTGCCCGTCGAGATCCCCGGTGTCGATCCGGTGCGCAACACGTTCGACTCTGCGCGTGACGCGCTGGCTATGGCGCTCGACATGGAGCGCACGGTGACCGAACAGGTCACCCGGTTGGCCGGCGCCGCTCGGGACGAGGGCGACTACCTCGGCGAGCAGTTCATGCAGTGGTTCCTCGCCGAACAGGTCGAGGAAGTGGCGCGGATGACGACGCTGGTGCGGATCGCCGACCGCGCGGGCACCAACCTGTTCAACCTGGAGGACTTCGTCGCGCGCGAAATGGCCGCTCCGACAGCGGATCCGTCCGCACCCAAGGCGGCCGGCGGCGCCCTCTAGTCGCTCTGCACCCCGGTCAGACCGTTCTGCAGCCAGTCCTTGGTCCGGCCGGGGTGATTCGTCGCCACCCAGGCGACGCCGACATCCCGGCAGTAGTTCACGTCCTCGTAGTGGTCGACGGTCCAGCAGTACAGCGCCCGGCCCTGTGCGGCGGCGCGATCCACCAGTTCGGGATGCTCACGCAGGGTCGAGATCGACGGGCCAACCGCGGTGGCGCCGACCGTCGTCGCCGCACTGCCGCCCAGGACACGCGACGTCTCGCCGAGCAGCACGGTCGGCAGCATCGGCGCTGCCCGCCTGATCCGCCACACCGCGGCGGCCGAGAACGACATCACCACGGCGCGCGACAGATCCGCCGACGGCGGTGAAGCCACGCCATACCGGTGGAGCAGAGCCAGCACCTTGCTTTCGACCAGCGCGCCGTAGCGGACGGGGTGCTTGGTCTCGATGAAGAGCTTCACGGGGCGGTTCCAGTCCAGGACCAGCTTGACGAGGTCGTCGAGCGTGAGCAGTCCGGTGTCACCGGTCGCGCCGCCGGCTTCCCGACTGGGATGCCAAGCGCCGTAATCTAATTCGCGTAGCTGTGCCAGCGTCATCTCGCTGACCAGTCCGCTCCCGTTGGAGGTTCGGTCCACCCGGCGGTCGTGTACGCAGACCAGGTGACCGTCGCGGGTCAGCCGCACGTCACATTCGACCCCGTCGGCGCCTTCCTGCAGTGCCAACTCGTACGCGGCCAAGGTGTGCTCGGGACGCTCGCCGGACGCACCGCGGTGCGCCACGACGAACGGATGGCCGGCAAGTGCGCCGTCGCCCGAGTTCATAAGTACCTATGCTGCCGGGTTTTGGCCTCCGGTCTCAACCGCTACGGCATTCTCGGGTTCGGTGTTGGTGTTGACCGGCGCATCCGGCACGATCACCCAGCGCCTGGACGGCTTCTCGACCGGCTGCCGCTCGAACCCGTCGAAGACCTTCATCACGAGCAGCACGGCGGCCAGTGCCAGCAGATAGGCCACGGTGGTCGTCACCGTGTTGTCCGCGATGGCCTGTGCTTCGGTGGCGAAGCTCGTCGCGATCGAGAACACCGACACCGCGGTGCTCGCGATCCACACCAGCCACCACACGGCGATGCTTCTGCGGAGCCAGCTCAGCCGCTCTTCGACACCGGCCAGTTCGATGACGAACACCGGTGCCCAGGCCAGGTTGACGATGGGTACGAGGCAACCCGCACGCAACTCCCACAAAGGACGCGGATCCGGCTGTCCGCGGTAGGCATAGGCGGCGGCCCTGCGGCCAATGAGCCAGTTGGTCAGCACAATCGCGCTGGCGACGACCATGAAGATCGCGATGACGCTGGCAGCCACGCCGATCCACGTCGCACCACCGGCCACCCACGGGTTCAACAACATGCTTCGGTTGACGATGAGCAGCGCGTAACGCACCAGATGCACGAGCGCCGCCACACCGAGCACCACCATCGTCGCGACCAGTGTCGTTCGCACGATCCGTGCGGACGGGCCCGGGCGCTGCGGCGCCTGCTGCTCGACTTGTTCGAAGTGGTCGACGAGCCCCCAGCGCGGAATGAACGGATAGCGCGGCGTGGGGCCGAGGGGTCGGCGGGTCCTGCGCGGCGGTGGAGCGGCGCCCGGTCGCACCGCGATCCAGCGGTATCCCTGAGGCAACCTTCCCCTGCCGGACGACGGCGGGGCCCCCAGCTGATTGGGGTTTGGGCTCGTCGGCGCGAGCAGCGCGCCGTTGCAGCGCGGGCACCATTCCCGTTTGCGGTCGCGTACGTTCCACCGCGTTCCGCACGTGGAACAGACCTGGATCATCCGACCAGCCTAGCGACGGTTGCCCGAAGGATCCTCAGATGACGCCCGCGCCGCCGTCGTCGGTGATCACGGGTCGGCCGGCACCGGCCCACGCCATCATTCCCCCGCTGACGTTGAGCGGTGAATAGCCGTTCTGCGCCAGGTACTGGGCGACGCGCTGCGACCGGCCGCCGCCTTGGCATACGACATACAGCGCGGCCCCGGAGTCGATTTCGGCGATACGGGCCGGGATCTGGCCCATCGGGATGTGTTGGGCGCCCGGAGCGTGGCCGCGCTGCCATTCGTCGTCCTCGCGAACGTCGAGCAAGATCACCGATTCGTCGAAGGTCTGAGGAACAGTGGCGATATCGGCCTGCGCAACCGCGTCGGAGTCCATCCGCCAATGCTTGCACACCGCAACCGGTCCGCCCAGCGCCAGCAATTCCGGACTATCCACAGTTTCCACAGGTTCATCCACAGGCCCACCATCGGGGCAAAACGAGTCTGAGCCGCTGAATCTGTGCAATCGCTCAAGATCACTGTGGATAAACTGGGACCCGATCAATGCGGCAATCAACAGCCGGAGCGAGCCTGAGCGAAATATGTCGCTAGGCTAAGCATCCGCTTCTTGACGGCTGTCAGGAGTTTTCTACCCACTACCTGCATGTCTCAACCCTTTTGCGTCCCGATTTCTTCCGGCGATCCGCAGGGGTTATGATCGCGGTCACAAACTTGGCATTGTGACAGATCTCACCGGGGAGGGTACCGATCGTGCAGGTCAGGAGCTGTTAATGGCGTCGCCGCATCCAATGGGGCCGGGGTCCGCGGTGCCACCTTCTGAGTGGCATTCCTCCGCGAACATCTACACCCGCAGCCAGCTGATGGCCTGTCTGCGAGCCGGTGTGATCGCCCTCGTGTTGTTGGGCGTGCTCGCCCTGATCGTCCTGTACTGATCGGCCCGCACTGATCCACCCCTTATAGGCATGAAAAACGGGCCCGCTCGCGATGAGCAGGCCCGTCCTCGTTTCAGTCCGCTATGCGGGCGGGTACACGCCCATGCCCTTGGCCTTCTCGGTCTGCCAGAAGATGTCAGAGATCTCGTCGATCGTCTTCAGCAGCTTCTCGGCGACCGCGACGTCGGTCGACTTCTTCACATCGCCGGCGCCGTGCACGCCGTCCCAGAAGAGCTGATGCAGGTTGGGGAACTGCTCGAAGTGATCCTTGGTGAAGAAGTCGGCCCACAGCACCATGAGGTGATGCTTGACCTCCTCAGCGCGCTGCTCCTTGATGATGATCGCGCGCGTGCGGAAGTGCTCATCGTCTGAGTCATGGAACTTCTGCAGGGTCTTGAGGCACGAGAGTGCCTCGATCTTGGCCTGGGCCGGATCGTAGACACCGCAGTACAGGTCGCAGTGGGCGTGGGCAGGGGTGGCGTTGTTCATGAGTCGATGCAGCATGGCCCTAACCTACCCTTCGAGGGTGGCGCGCAACCATCCTCCACCGCTTTGGCCACTGCGTTTGTTCACGGTGGTCGAGGACTCTATGCGCCCGGCGCTGAGACCGGGTGACGGATTGGTTGGTCGGCGCGGTGGTGTCCCGCGATCCGGTGAGTTGCGGGTGTTCCGTGACCCACGCCGGTCCACGCGCTGGCTCGTCAAGCGAGTCGGCGAGGTGTACGGAACTGGTGCGGACGCGATCTTCGAAGCCCGGTCGGACAATCCCACAGCACCGGGCGCCGTTGACTCTCACGAGCTGGGCTGGGTGTCCGCTGCAGGCACCTACCGCGTCGTCTTGAAGGTCCGGGCGCCGGGCCACCGCGGCCAATGATTGCGTGTCCGCTTGCGCGCCGGTGAGAACCTGCGCATCCTGATCTGATCGACCCACAGTCGTGTCGGGCTTCACCGAACAACGATGGTGCGGAGGCGAGATGGAGATGGGGTCTGGTCGGGCGATCGAGATCGCCCCGTTTCATTCGCAGGGATCACTCAAAGGGTTTGTGATCTCGGGCCGCTGGCCGGATTCGACCAAAGAGTGGGCACAGCTGTTGATGGTCGCGGTGCGCGTGGCGTCACTTCCTGGATTGCTCTCCACCACAACGATTTTCGGCGCGCGCGAGGAGTTGCCCGACGAGCCTGAGCCCAATACCGTCGGCCTGGTCGTCGCGGAGGGCACCGTTGTCGGCGAATCTGCGGTTCCGCCAGGATATTTCGCACAGCATCAGCCACCGGCCCTGCTGATGCTCCATCCGCCGTCGGAGACCATGCCGACGCTGCCGGAATGCTCGGGTGCAGCCTCGGGTTGCGTGCTGCTGCCCGGCCTGCCCCATCTCGGCCTGGAACACCGTGCCGCCTGGGTGGAAGCCGAAGCCGACGGGACCGTCACGTCGATGGTGAGCAGGGTCGGTGTCGACCCGATCAGCCACCCCGACACCGCGATACTGGCCATGCTTCTTGCCGCGTAAGGGTTTTCGAAGCTGACTCAATTCGTATCCCTGAATGCTCGATTCGGGTACCCGAAATCGTTGGGCCGACTGGCGTGTCGTCATCTCCGCCGCTACTGTCGGGTTATCAGCGAAGGGGAGTAGCCCCCAATCGTCGTGTCGACATACTGGCGCAAGCCCGGCCGACGAACCGCACCTCATCACGAGGGGTGGTGGGCGAGACCTTCGACCGTAGTTTGGTCGAAAGGTCGTTCTCATGCTCACCGCCATCCTCATCAGCCTCGCCGTGGTGTTCGTGGCCGAGCTCGGCGACAAGTCACAGCTGATCACCATGACGTACGCACTGCGCCATCGTTGGTGGGTCGTGCTGTCGGGGGTCGCGATCGCCGCCACGCTCGTGCACGGACTGTCGGTGGCGATCGGTCATTTCCTCGGCCTGACACTTCCCGAACAACCGATCGCCTTCGCCGGCGCCATCGCATTCCTGTTGTTCGCGATCTGGACGTGGCGCGAAGGTCGCAACAGCGACGACGACGATGAGGTGCGCGTCGCAGAGCCACGCTTCGTGATCTTCGCGATCGTCTCCTCCTTCGTCCTCGCCGAACTCGGCGACAAGACGATGCTGGCCACGGTCACCCTCGCCAGCGACCACAACTGGCTGGGGGTGTGGATCGGGGCCACCGTGGGCATGGTGCTGGCCGACGGCGTCGCCATCGCGGCAGGCGTCTTGCTACACAAGCGACTGCCCGAAGGCTTCCTGCACAGTCTCGCCAGCGTGCTGTTCCTCGTGTTCGGCCTCTGGCTGCTCTTCGACAGCGCACTCGGGCTCCGCTGGGTCGCGCTGGCGGTCACCGGATCGGTCGTCGTGGCCGTCGGCTCCGTCGCGCTGGTTCGCTTCGCCAGGAAGCGACGTTCGGCGCCTTCGGCGGCCTCGCCCGCGCCGTCTTCGATCAATTCCCCGTAGCGCCGTTTCCGCTAATCTGCTGGCTGTCCATGACCGCCGTTATTCCACGACCGTGCCGCCGTCTCGCTAACCCACGCGCCTTTAGTGCGGTCGCTCGCCGCACCCCGCAACGCAGCGATTTTGCATCCAAACAGCAAATCTTTCGCCCGGCCATCAACAGTGGTTATGAACGTTGCCAGTTGTGAAAATCGGGATTAGTGTGGCGATCGCGGCCAAACCCCAGGTACGGCATTTCAGGCGATGTCCATCTTATTTGCCCGACCGCACCATGTGACCGCAGTTTGTGCGTAATGTGACGGTGTCGTCACTGGTTGGGGGAGCCCAGGGAATGCGAAAGGTGGGTTAACTTGAACCCAGTTTGCACTTGGGTTTGGGCACAACTCTCGCTACGATGATCAGCAAATACGCCGCCCAATAGTCCGCTCGTCTACGCATGTGGAGGTCAATACCGATGAGCAAGACGTTCGCCGCCCGTCTAAACAGACTGTTCGACACGGTCTACCCGCCCGGTCGCGGCCCGCACACTTCCGCCGAAGTCATCGGCGCACTCAAGTCCGAGGGCGTGACGATGTCCGCTCCGTACCTGTCGCAGCTACGCTCCGGCAACCGCACCAACCCGTCCGCAGCCACCATGGCCGCCCTTGCCAACTTCTTCCGTATCAAGCCGGCGTACTTCACCGACGACGAGTACTACGAGAAGCTCGATAAGGAGCTGACCTGGCTCGCGAATATGCGGGATGAAGGCGTTCGTCGCATTGCGGCGCGCACCGTCGGTCTATCGGTTGAGGCCCAGCAGGACATCGTCCAAAAGGTCGATGAGCTGCGCCGCCAGGAGCATCTGGACGATTAGCTTGCCGTAAGCTGCGTTGCGTTTGCCCGCGAAGTCGTCACGGCGCCCCTTTGGGGATCTATCACCCGGATCAGGCCCTGGCGTTACCAGAGCGGATCAGCGCGCGGTATTGCGTAGCTATCTCGAGGATCCACTCACGGTCTGAGTAGACCTCGGGTTGGCGCAACCACCTCAAACCGGGAAACTTCGGATCCCCTTCCTTCCGTGCGCTTTCACGACCCGCGTAGATCCACTGAGCAATAGCGTGCGCCTGCTCCTCGGGTGGCACCGCCGGCGGCTCGATATCGGCGTCCTCCCCGTCGATGTCGCTGTCGTCCTCGGTGTCACGATCGGCGGCGAGCGCACCCCCGGTGCCGACCCGCTTTCTCGTGACGTCTGCGGCGGTGGCCTCCAGGAAGAGCGCATCGGAGATCAGCGACATCCTTTCGGCCACCCGGAACGCGAGCGGGCCGCGGGGACGCACTCCGATACCCACGTCGGGATGGCGGCGTCCCAATTCGTCCAGCAGCGGTTCAATCACCCTGAGCTCACGGCGCGAACCGAACCAGTCCTCCACACTCGGCAGCAGCGAACCGGCGGCAACGACCAGCATTGCGCAGCCGAGAAGGGTGGCTGCGGCGCCAACCCCGACGGGTCCGGTATTGCCAAGCGCCCGCACGAAGAAGAAGCCGGCCGCCAGCACGATCAGCACGATGCCGATCGTGAACACGAACAGCGCCCGTCCACGGCGGCTGCGGTTGGAGTACCGCAGCCCGGCCCACGACACCAGCGTGAGCGCCCCCAGCACGTAGAGCAGCGGCAGCAGCCACGGCAGCGAGTTGCCGTCCGCGGCAAGCGTCTGCCGCAGGTACTCCTCGGGCGCCATCTCCGACTGCTGCTCCGCCGAGAAGAATGTCACCAGGCTCACCGCGGCGATGACGCCTGCAACGGCGTACTGAGCGATTGCGATCTTGCGGATCGTTGCGGGCTTACGCCCGGACGCGACGGTGGTGATCATCACGCAGCTGCCCGCCGCGCACATCACCAGTGCTACCTGAGACAGGCCCATCGAGACGTTGGGCCAGCGCAGCAGGGTGTCGACGAGGAGCGTCAGGGGCTGCCAGTTCAGCGCAGCGATCATCCCGAGGCTGCCGAGCGCAAGGATCATCGCGGTGCTCACCAGCGATTGCTTGTTGACCAGTGCCCATCCGATGCGTAAACCGGTGGCCAATCCGAGCAGACCGGCGATCACCCAGACGATCAACCAAACGCCTCTCCGAGCCGGACCTGGACGATGGAGGCACGATCGGAGGGCAGCCGGCCCAACCGATACAGCAGCAGCGCCGCGAAGTCCTCGGCTTCCTGCTCCAGATCCTCACCGTTGGGTCCCATACAGCCTGTGCGCTGGTTCAGCATGTAGCCGATCAAGTCGGAGCTGGCCATCTCGGTGTTCTCGAGGGCGGCCTCGACAACCGGCATACCCTCATGCCCGAGAACCAGGTGTCCGAGCTCATGTGCGAGGGTGCGGTCCCATGCCGGTAGGCCCTTCTGAATAAGGAACACATCCCGATCGGCGTACTGACGCCACTGCCCGCACACACCTGGCGGCAGATCGGCTGTCTTCAGCTCGATCGGACGCCCTCTGTCTCTGCTGACGGCGTCGACAAGCCGGGTGAGCGACACCTCCCCCTGGCGCGGAGCGAGGTCCAACACCGCGCCCACTGCGCGGGTGACGCTGCGGCTGGCAGGCATACATTCCCCCCTATTCGACGAGTCCACTATGCGCTGTCCGGCCCGCTAAAGCATCAGTTCCTCGCCAGTTCAGTTCACAAATCTTGCGGCGCCACCTGTGCGTACAGCACGCCCCGCCTTTGCCTGGCGGTAGCCGACGAGGCCACCAAGACCGGTGAGAATCACCATCCCCACGAGTCCAGGTGCCGCCACTGCGAATACCTGCGAAATCCCCGCGTTGCGCAGGTATTCGGGGTATCCGGCGCGGTACGACGCGGGTGGGGAATCGACGTTGCTGGCCGTCTCGGCAGGCGGTGCCTGGCGCCCCACGGGCGGTTCGGCCGCCGTTCCGCGTGGCGAGGCCGGGACCGGCTCCGCCGGTAGCCCGCGCGGCACAGCGCCACCCGGCAGAGCCACCGGGGGCGCCACGATGACCGGCAGATCGATCGGCGCGACTGGAACCGCCGGCGATGTGATGCCGATGCCGGGTTCGGCGTCGATCACACCCGGCTGCGAGGGCGTGTGCTCTGGGAGCAGATGCTGCGGCAATTGCATCCGCGGCGGATCGGGGCGGACCACCTGCGGCCGATGCGGTGGGCCCGCGCCTCCGCCGCTGCCGGGGGGAGACGGGTCGGGGTCGGGTCCAGGTGGCCATGGCCAGCAGTCATCTGGGTCTTCCTCGCCGGGCGGTTCCTCTTTTGGCGGCCAGTGCGGCGTCTTGGGTGGCGTCTCACCACCCGGGCCGTCCTCGCCCTCCTTCCCGTCGCCGGACTCGCCATCGGTGGGCTTCTCGTCGTGGGGCGTCCGCGGATTCCGATGGGGCAGTCCGGCTCCGGGCTGCCGGTCGCGAGGCTTGCGACCATCCGGCTTGTCGTCTCGGGATCCGGTGCGCGGGGATCCGTCGTCACGGCCGCCCGGCCGTTGCGACGACGCCGGGGATCCGTCGTCATGGCGGCCCGGCCGGGGCGACGACGCCGTGCCGTCCTTTTGCCCAGATTCGCTTTTGGCGTCATTTCCGTCGCCGGCGCCGACGGAGCGGGGCGCGGGGGATGCATGCGCAGAAATGCTGTTGGCACCACCGACCAACAGCCCGGAGGCCACCAGAAAGCCGGCCGCGGCGATGCGCACACGCGAACCCACCTCTGCACCACCCTTCACACGCACCGCCGATGCCAAAATTTGCTGTCACGCGATTGTCGCACAACTGGGTTGACGGGATTACTTGCGGCCGAAACAACATCGCCGCGGGCCAGGGCCGCGCGGCAAACGCAGCGGACGATAGTGTTGTGCGGCATCGACAACGCGACCGGGAGACTGCTGGGATGAGCCTGTTCAAGCGCAAAACCCGCGCCACCCGCAAGGCCGAGGCCCGCGCCATCAAGGCGAAGGCGAAACTCGAGGCCAAACTGGAGGCGAAGAACGAGACTCGCCGCATCAAGGCGGCGCATCGGTCGGAAGCCAGGGCTCTGCATGCCCAATTGCGGGCGCAGCGCGAGAGCGAGCGAGCGGCACTAAAGATCGCGGACATGCAGCTGAAAGCGGCGCGCGAGGGTAAGTTGTTCTCCCCCATCAGGATTCGCCGCGTCCTCACCGTCACCCGTCTGCTCGCGCCAGTCGTGGTGCCCCTGGTGTACCGGGCCTCTATCTCAGCGCGCGGTTACGTCGACGAGCGGCGTGCGGCCCGGTTGGGTGTTCCGCTGAGCCAGCTCGGTCAGTTCTCAGGCCATGGGGCAGAGCTGTCGGCGCGCATCGCGGGCGCCGAGCAGTCGCTCCGGATGGTCGGGGAGAAGAAGCCGAAGGACGCCGAGACGAAGCAGTTCGTCGCGGCCATCACCGAACGCCTCGGCGATCTTTCCGCCGCTGTCGCCGCGGCGGAGAACATGCCGCTCGCACAGCGCCGCTCGGCGCACGCCGCGATCGCCAAACAGCTCGACGGTATCGACGCCGACTTGATGGCCCGGCTCGGCCTGGTCTGACATGCGCCCGTCGGCGCGGTGTCGCACCGGGGTCCGCCGGTCAGCCTCGCCCGCTGACTAAAGATTCCGACGACACACGAAAGCCATAATCGAATGAGATCTACCAAACACATTGCCGCCCTTGCGATTCTGATGTTCGCACTCGCGGTGGGAACACTCGGGAACGCCGGCGTCGCCGCGGCACACGCGGCCCGCATCGCGTCCGACCCCGCAGAGAATGCCGTACTCCCACAGGCCCCGGCCAGGGTCAGCGCGACATTCAACGAGGAGATGCAACCCGAGTTCGCGGCGATGACGGTGGTCGGCCCCGACGGCAACCTGTGGTCAACCGGCGAACCCCAGGTCGACGGCGCCATCATCAGCGTCGGGGTGCGTCCTCTGGGCCCGTCGGGCACGTACACCGTGAACTATCGCGCCACCTCGGCCGACGGCCATGTCGTCTCGGGCTCGTGGTCGTTTCAGCTGACCGTGGCCGGAACCGGAGCCGCGGGGCCACCTGTAAGTGCGACGCCTCCGGCCGCGGACGCCTCCGGTGCATCCGCGGACGACGGCGGAATTCCGGTGTGGCCCTTCTACGTCGGCGCCGTGCTGATCGTCGGTGCCGGAGTCTTGTGGGCGGCGCGGCGCCGAAAGTGAGACCTTCCGCGGCGCTGGCCGGCGGGACGCTGGTGGTGGCCGCTGCGTCGGTGGTGGCGTGGGCGCTGGCCTACCCCCAGGGTTCACTGCCGGTGACGCTCGTGCGGGCGGTCGCCGATTGCGCGGCGGTTGTCTGTCTCGGACTCGCAGTGGTGCCGATGCTCGACGACGAGAGGTACCGGCGTGAACTCATCGGCCGCGCCGCAGTGCCGTTGTCCGCCGCGGGTGCGGTCTGGCTGGTGGCCGAACTCGGCCGGCTGATCGTGGCGGCCGCTCAAGCCGCCGCCGTCCCGATCTGGCGCCTGAACGTACCCACGACGGTCGATTTCGCGTTGGACACCGCGGCGGGACGCGCAGGCACCCTCGCGGTCGCGGCGGCTGCGGCATTGTGTGTCACCGCGGTCGCGGCGCCGCGTGCGGCAGCGGTCAACCTGGTGGTGGCAGGTCTTGCCGCGGTGGGCTTGATCAGCCGATTGATCACGGGTCACTTCTTCGAAAGCGCAGTCGGCGGTCTGGCGGTGGCCGCTCACACCCTGGCGGCTGCACTGTGGTGCGGCGCGCTGGTGGCCCTGGTGTTGACGGTCGAGCATCGCGGTCAGTGGGCGCGGGTGCTGCCGCGGTTCTCCCAATTGTCGCTGTGGTGTGTACTCGCGCTGCTGCTCGGCGGCGCCGTGGCGGCTCTCGACCGGCTCGGCTCACCCGCCGACCTCTACGCCACCGGCTACGGTCGGCTGCTGACCACCAAGATCGCGGTGGCGACGGTGCTGGTGCTGATGGGCTGGCGAAATCGCACGATCTGGCTGCCTGCGGCACGGGCTCACCGAACCACCGCGGTGTTGTCGCGATCCCGCTCGCTCGTCGAATTGGCGGTAATGGCCGTAGCGCTCGCACTCGCGGCCGGACTGGCCGCGACCGGTTAGCGCTATTGCCCACCTGGCATGATGGGTTCCACTGCCGGTACCCACGCTGACGCCGGACATGCGCAGACAGAAACTGCAAAGGAGCAGCCGATGGCAGACGAGCAGGACCGACCAGACCAAGGACCCACCCCGCCGGCCGAGTCCACGCCGCCGCCCGAGTCCACGCCGCCCGTGCCGACGCCGCCGCCCACGCCCCCGCCGCCGGCCGCCCAGCCTCCCGCAGCCCAGCCGCCTGTAGCCGAGACGCCACCACCTGCGAAGAGCACGCCGCCGCCCGCGCCGGCCCCGGTCAAGAAGACACCCGCCAAGGCCGCGAAGAAGACGCCGGCCAAGAAGAATCCCGCCAAGGCTGCGAAGAAGGCGGCCCCCGCGAAGAAGGCCGCGAAGAAGGCTCCGGCCAAGAAAGCCCCCGCCAAGAAGGCTCCCGCCAAGTCCGCACCGCCGAAGCTGGCGGAAACCAACGGCGACCTCACTGCGGCGGCAAAGGAAGCCGCGGCGAAGGCGAAAGCCACGGTCGCCGCCGCGAGCAACCCCGTGTCCGGTCCGGCGCCCGTGCCGTTCATCGGACCCGAGCCCTCCCGGCTGCCGATCGCGGCGGCCATCGCGGCCGGTGTACTCGCCATCCTGGTGGTGCTGATTGTCCGCCGCGGCTCCGACGAGAGCTGAACCGAATTCCACTTGACCCTCACGCCACGTCAGGGTCGATAGTGGCGTTATGGACGCCAAAACCGTCGGCGCGGTAGCCGCTCTCACCGCCGTCTCGGTACGCACCCTGCACCACTACGACCACATCGGTTTGGTGGTGCCGAGCGTCCGCACCCCGGCGGGGTACCGCGGCTACACCGATGCCGATATCGAACGGCTGCACGTGGTCCTGGTGTACCGCTCCGTCGGGCTGCAACTCGAGGAGATCCGCGCACTGCTGGACGACGGTGATGCGGATGTGCTCGAAAGCCTGCAGCGGCAGCACCGTCTGCTGCTGGAACAGGCCGACCGGCTTCAGCACACCATCAAGGCAGTGGAGGAACTGATGAGCGCACACCGCAGCGGTATCCAGCTCACCGCGGAGGAACAGATCGAGATCTTCGGCACCACCGCGTTCGGTGAGGATTACGCCGTCGAAGCCGAACAGCGTTGGGGTGAGACCGACGCATGGAAACAATCCCAGCAGCGGGCCGCGGCATTCACCAAGCAGGACTGGATCGATATCAAGGCCGAAGGTGACGCGTTGCTGCAGGCGCTGGCCGAGGCCAAGCGTGGCGGCGTCGAAGCGGGTTCCCCGGAGGCCGACGAGCTGGTCGCCCGGCATCGCGCAGCGGTCGGACGGTTCTACGACTTTGGCGGCGACATGCACCGCAACCTCGTCGAGATGTATGTCGCCGACGAACGATTCACCCGCTACTACGACGACGTCGAGCCCGGCCTGGCGCAGTTCGTGCATGACATTGTGTTGGCAACTCTGAACCGCTGAGGCTGACCCGCAGCTACGCTTGGTTTCCGGTATGCCCGTTCGACGGGTAGGGGGCATGGCTGGGCAGTTACCTTCGGGCACGGTGACCTTTCTCCTCACCGATCTCGAAGGTTCCACGCGCCTATGGGAACAGAATCCCGACGCGATGAGAGCGGCGATGGTTCGCCACGACGAACTATTAGAGAAGTCCATCGCTGCGCACGACGGTTACGTGTTCGCCCGAATGGGCGACGGGATGGCGGCCGCGTTCGCCACCGCCGGCGATGCCGTCAAGGCGGCGATCAGTTTTCAGCGTGCGCTGGCCGACGAGACGTGGGGTCCGGCCAGCCCATTGAGGGCTCGCATCGGGTTACACACCGATGAGGGCATCGTCGTCAACGACAATAACTACGTCAGCCAGCCGGTCAACCGCGCTGCACGGTTGATGGCGGCCGCGCACGGTGGGCAGATCGTGCTGTCCGGAGCAACGGAAGCTCTTGTCCGCGAAGAGCTTCCGCAAGGTCGGTGGCTGACGGATCTTGGTGAACATCGCCTGCGCGACCTCGGCCGTCCGCTGCGGGTCTATCAGCTCAGTTCCGCCGATCTATCCGAGGAGTTCCCGCCGCTACGCAGTCTCGACGCCTTCCCCGGAAACCTACCGCCCCAGGTCAGCTCTTTCGTCGGACGTCAAGCCGAGGCCCGACGGGTAGCCTCCGCGCTGGAGGCCTCCCGTGTCGTCACACTCACGGGTGTCGGCGGTGTTGGCAAGACCCGCATGGCAATTCAAGTTGCCGCCGAATTGTTGCCGCGATTTCGTGAAGGGGCGTGGCTGGTGGAGCTAGCGCCGATACGAGATCCCGAAGGTGTCATCGAGGCGGTCGCAGCCGCATTCCGGCTATCGCGGCGGCCGGGACAGTCTCTTGAGGAGTCGCTGCTCGAGATGTTGGCCAACAAGCAGCTCCTGCTGGTGTTGGACAACTGCGAGCATCTGATCAGCCCGGCAGCCAAGTTCGTTACGCGTATCGAGAGGGAGTGCCCAGGGATCGTGGTGCTCGCCACCAGCCGCGAGGGACTCGCGGTCGATGGAGAGCAACTGATCGCGTTGCCTCCGTTGGAAACCGGCATGCCCAGCGACGATCTCGAGCGTCTGATGGCCACCGATGCCGTCAGCCTTTTTGTCGACCGGGCTCGGCACGTCAAGGCGGATTTCGCGTTGACTCACGACAACGCACGGGCGGTCGTGGAAGTTTGTCAACGGCTCGACGGTGTGCCCCTGGCGATCGAGCTAGCGGCCGCACGGGTGATCGCGTTGGGTCCTGCTGAGCTCGCCCGGCGTCTGGACCGCCGCTTCCAAGTACTGGCTGGCGGACGACGCGGGGCGGTCGAGCGCCACGCGACGCTACGCGCCGCGATCGACTGGTCCTACGAGTTGCTGACCCCCGCCGAACAGTGGCTGCTGATCCGCATGGCGGTGTTCTCTGGTGGCTGCACCCTCGAAGCGATCGAGGAGGTGTGCAGCGGCGATTCCGTTGATCGCGAAGTTATTTTGGATCTGGTCACCGGTCTGGTCACGCGGTCGCTGGTGGTGGCCGAAGACAGCGCTGCAGGCACCCGATTCCGGCTGCTGGAGACCATCCGCCAATACGGCGAAGAGAAGCTCGCCAAATCCGGTGAGATCGGGGCATTGCTGATCGCCCATGCCGGCTTCTACGCGGACCTATCCGCGCGCGCGTCCCAGTATTACTACGGCCCTGACCAACTCGCGTGGGCGACTCGGATCAACTTCGAGCGCGACAACACCCGTGCGGCACTCGCCACCGCCGTGGATACCGCGAACGCGGCCATGGCGGTGCGGATGTTGGCCAACCATCCGCACCACCATGGCTACGGCGGTACAGGCGAGGTATTCGAGATTCCGGCGTGGGGGACCGTCATCGATATGCCGGGTGCCCGCGACGAGCCCGGATATCCTCACGTGCTGATGGCGGCGGCCTGGCAGGCCTACCTGCGAGGCGACTACGACCAAGCCGACGGCTTGCGGCGCCAAGCGGTCGAAATCGACACGCCGCATACCAACATCACGGGCCGCCCCCGCGTCGAAGTGGACGGGCACAATCTGACGGCCATGGCGTCGCTGGCCGCGGGCGACTATGCCGCTGCCGTTGTCGCCTACCAGCGCGGTGCCGAACTCGCCGCGGCCGACGGCTTTCCGGGTCTTGCGGCCATCAACATCGCCATCGGTGTGAACACCGCACTGCTCGGCGGCGGCGACGTAGAGAATTCGGCCGAAGCAGCCGAGAAGGCGGTCAAGCTGGCCAGAGGGTCCGGTATGCACGCGGCGATCGTCATCAGCCTCAACACACTCGCCATGGCGCTGGTCGACGACGATCCGCGACGTTCCCGCGCCCTCCTGAACGAGAGCAACGACCGTAGTACCACGCCGGCTGAGTCGAGCCCGACCGGAGTGCTGACCGCATGCTTGGCGGCTGCCCGGCTCGCCGACTGGGACCTGACACTCGCATTGGCCGCTCGGTCGATGCAATTGGAGCGCTGGGTGATGGCTCCGCTACAGGTCGCCCCATGCCTGGCATTGTGCGCACGCGCGCTGGCCGAGCGGCGACCAGAAGCGGCCGGCGTGCTGCAGG
Source organism: Mycobacterium sp. NPDC051804 (assembly GCF_044452905.1). NCBI lineage: Bacteria > Bacillati > Actinomycetota > Actinomycetes > Mycobacteriales > Mycobacteriaceae > Mycobacterium > Mycobacterium sp. NPDC051804. The sequence continues at coordinate 158,291 of NZ_JBITCD010000001.1, forward strand.
GCGCGGCGTACAGCGCGTTCCGGCGTGCGGCCGCCGACGCGGGGAGCAGGCAACGCGAAGCAGCCGCCCCGGTCGGCCCCAACGCCAACTTCGTACTCAGCGCACTGCACGACGTCGGCGATATCGTCGCGACCTCGCTCGGCGCAGAGCGTGCACGCGAACTTCGCGGTACCGGAAACACGATGAGCATGGACGAGGCGATCACATTCGCGCTCAACCACATTGACCCAAGGTCGAGGAACGAAATGTGAATGCGCAGGCGCCGTCGGGCACAGTCACATTCCTCCTCACCGACCTAGAGGGATCCACCCGGGCATGGGAGCAAGACCCCAACGCAATGCGCCCTGCGATGGTGCGGCACGATGAGCTCTTGGAGCAGGCGTTTGCCGCTAACAACGGCTACGTGTTCTCACGCATGGGGGATGGGATGGCGGTCGCGTTTGCGACGGCGGGCGATGCCATCGTGGCAGCCTTGGCGATCAAAGAGACTCTTGCAGCGGAGAACTGGGCCACGGCTTCTACGTTGAAGGCCCGCATCGGACTGCACACGGCGGAGGCTGTCATCGTCGATGACACGGGATACGCCAACCTACCGATCAATCGCTGCGCGCGATTGATGGCCGCAGCCCACGGCGGACAAATCGTCATCTCGGGTGCTACCGAAGCTCTTGTGCGGGGCGACCTACCCGCTGGGACTGAGCTACTTGACCTCGGTGAACATCGCCTTCGCGATTTGGGTAGTCCCATAAGGGTTTTCCAGTTATCGCCAAAAAGCCAATATGAAGATTTTCCCCCTCTTCGGAGTGTCGATTCGTTCCCGGGAAATCTGCCCGCCCAGGTCAGCTCCTTTATCGGTCGACAAACCGAGGTTTCTCGCGTCGCCGCCGCGCTTGACGACTCGCGTGCGGTGACCGTCACCGGTGTCGGCGGAGTCGGCAAGACGCGCTTGGCAATCCAGGTCGCCGCGGATCTTCTACCCCGATATCGGGAGGGAGTGTGGCTCGTCGAGCTCGCGCCCGTGACTGAGCAATCCGGTGTCGCTGAGGCCGTCGCCGAGGTCGTCCATCCGCTCGGTAGGTCCGGTCAGTCGCTCGAGGACAGCCTCATCGAGACCCTTTCACAGAAGCAACTCTTGTTGGTGCTGGACAATTGCGAGCATGTGCTTGTCCCGGTGGCGCATCTCGTCAGCCGCATCGAGCAGTCGTGTCCTGAGGTCGCCGTGCTGGCCACGAGCCGAGAAGGGATGGCGATCGACGGCGAACAACTGATCGCCCTACCGCCGCTGGCCGCGGGGCAGCCAGACGACGACATCGACTACCTCATACACACCGATGCGGTGAGCCTTTTCGTCGAGCGGGCCCGAAAGGTCAAGGCTGATTTTGCGTTGAACGACAACAATTCCCGCTCGGTGGTCGAGATCTGTCAACGACTTGACGGCGTGCCACTCGCCATCGAATTGGCCGCAGCGCGCGTCATCGCGTTGAGTCCCACCGATCTACTGCGCCGACTTGATCGACGTTTCGAGTTGCTTGCCGGTGGACGTCGGGGAGCGGTGGGTCGTCATGCGACCCTGAGGGCTGCGATCGACTGGTCGTACGAACTCCTCGATACTGCCGAGCAGCGAATGCTGGCTCGCCTCTCGGTGTTCTCCGGTGGCGCCACACTCGAGGCAATCGAGGACGTGTGCAGTGGCGACCCTGTCGAGCGCAGCGAAGCGCTGGATCTGGCCACCAGCCTCGTCTCACGATCGCTGGTAATCGCCGAAGAACATGCCACGGGCATGCGCTACCGGCTCTTGGAAACTATCCGGCAGTACAGCGAGGAACGGCTCGCAGGTTACGGCGAGATCGCGGCACTTCGAGCCGCGCACACCGGTTTCTATGCCGATCTGTTGACAGAAGCCGCAACGGGGACACACATACTGCTTGGTCTTGCGCCGTCCCAGACGGGCCTCTGGCTGGCCGATGCTATCGGTCAAATCGGTGTTGAGCGCGAGAACATCCGGTCCGCACTGGCGAATGCCATCGAGGCGGTCGACGTCGCTCGGGCCATCCAGATCGTGGCCAACCATCCCCACCGCGACCGAGCCAACGCGAGCCGGATCGGCCAGATATGGCTGGTGCCGGCTTCGCGTGTCATCGACCTGCCCGGCGCGGCTGAACATCCCGACTACCCCCGGGTTTTGATGGTCTCGGCGTACGAAGCTCTCGACACTGGCGACCAGGAACGGGCCAGTGAACTCTGTCGGAAAGCACTGGAGGCGGCAAGCAACCGGGCCACCCCACTGAAGGGGCAACCGATCGAGATCGATGTCTTCACTCTCAAGGCCGAGGAAGCACTCGCAGCGGGCGCCTATACCGACGCCGTCACCACTTATGAACGTGCCGCCGAGCTCGCACAAACGTCCGGGTTTCCGGGGACCGCCGCCATCGTGCTTGCCTACAGCGTGACCGGAGCATTGATCGGTGGCATGGACCTCGAGCAAGCGACGGCAAGGGCCCAAGAGGCGATAACCCTAGCCCGTCAAACCGCTCTTCCGGGCGCGATCGTGATCGCACTAAACGCCGTGGCGATGGCGCTCGCTGACCGCGACCCGGAGCAGGCGCGAGCCTGTCTACAGGAAAGCGTTGAGCTCAGTACCACGCCCGGACAGGAGATCGCCGCGAGCTTCATCACCGCATCTCTAGCCGCCGTACGACTCCGCGACTGGAACCTCACCCTCTCCATGACAGGCCGGGCGATGCTCATGTACCGCGGCATCATGAACCCGCTACATACCGCGCCTTGTCTTGTTGCTTGTGCGCGTGCATTGGCCGAAACCCGGCCCGACGTCGGCGGCGTACTGATTGCCGCCGCGTTTACCAACTTTCGCCGCTGGGCCCCCTCCGACGGCACCGCACCGCCGACGGCATCGGGAGGTTCTGCCCGCGGCGTCATCTCCGAAACGCTGCGCGAGACGAGTGCAATCGTGGAAACAGCACTCGGACGTGATCGCGCGCTCGAACTGCGCAGAGCCGGCTCCGCCATGGGCTTGGACGAAGCAGTGGCCTTCGCCCTCGACAACATCGACCCGAAACTCGTCACCGGACCGATCGCTAGCATCGACGTGTGAAAATCGACCCTCGCCCCACCGCAGACCTCGTCGACGACATCGGCCCCGACGTCCGCAGCTGCGATCTGCAGTTCCGTCAGTTCGGTGGGCGGTCCGAGTTCGCCGGGCCGATCACCACGGTGCAGTGCTTCGAGGACAACGCGCTGCTGAAATCCATACTCTCCGAACCGGGTAACGGCGGCGTGCTCGTCATCGACGGCGGCGGCTCGTTGCACGCCGCGCTCGTCGGCGACGTCATCGCCGGCCTTGGCGTCGACAACGGCTGGGCGGGAATCATCATCAACGGTTCCGTCCGCGACGCAGCGACACTGCGAACTCTCGACATCGGGGTCAAAGCGCTGGGCACCAACCCACGCAAGAGCAGCAAGGACGGCGACGGCCAGCGCGACGTCACCGTCGAGTTCGGTGGAGTCGCGTTCGCCCCCGGCGAGATCGCCTACAGCGACGACGACGGCATCGTCGTCGTCGCCAGCGAAGAAACCTAAGCCGAGGCCGTCACCGGCGCACGGTGTTTCGAGAACTTCAGCGCTTCGTCATCGACCTTGCCACGCCGGATCAGGCGTAGATCCAGCAGGTAGTTCTGCTTGAGCCGCCACGGTGCGACGTGTCCTGCCTTGGGGAGATAGTCCAGCGCGCGCAGCACGTAGCCAGGCGTGAACTCCATCAGCGGGCGCTCGTCGACGCTGTTGCCGGGATGCTGCGGTTCCACGGTGTCGAGGCCCCTCGCATCCATGTAATTGATGACCCGGCAGACGAACTCCGACACCAGATCGGCCTTGAGCGTCCACGACGCGTTGGTGTACCCGATGGTGAACGCCATGTTCGGCATGTGGGTCAACATCATGCCCTTGTAGGCCATGGTGTCGTTGAGCTCAATCGGCACGCCGTTACGCGAGATCTGTGCGCCGCCGAAGAGCTGCAGGTTCAAACCCGTTGCGGTGACGATGATGTCAGCTTCCAGCACCTCGCCAGAGACCAGCTTGATCCCGGACTTGGTGAACCGCTCAATCTTGTCGGTGACGACGTCGGCCCGGCCCTTCTTGATGGTCTTGAAGAGATCGCCGTTGGGCGCCAGGCACAACCGCTCGTCCCACGGGTTGTAATTCGGGCCAAAATGCTTCTGCACGTCGTAACCCTCGGGCAAGCGGCGCTTGGCCATGGTCATCAGCTGCTTGCGCATGAAATCCGGGAAGCGACGGCTGATCCGGTACTGCGCCGACTGGAACAGGATGCTCTTCCACCGGTTCAGCACATACGCCGGCTTCTCGGGCAGCACCTTGTTGGTCTGCACCGTGAACGGGTCGACGTCGGGCAGCGAGCCGATGTAAGTCGGCGAGCGCTGCAGCATGGTCACGTGGCCGGCACCCGAATTAGCAAGCGCCGGAATCAGAGTCACGGCGGTGGCGCCGCTGCCGATCACGACGATCTTCTTGCCCGTGTAGTCGAGGTCCTCGGGCCAGTGCTGCGGGTGAATGATTGTGCCCTCGAAGTCTTCGCGGCCGGGGAACTCCGGGGTGTAACCCTCGTCGTAGTTGTAGTAACCGCTCGCGGCGAACAGGAAGGACGCCGTGATCTCGCGCTCCTCGCCGTCGGTCTCGACCCGGACGGTCCAGTGGTTGTCGGCGTCGGACCAGTCGGCGCCAAGGACGCGGTGTCCGTACCGGATGTGCTTGTCGATGCCGTACTCGGCGACCGTCTCCTTCAGATAGGACATGATCGACGGCCCGTCGGCGATCGCCTTCTCCGACGTCCACGGCTTGAAGCGGAAGCCGAGGGTGAACATGTCGGAGTCCGAGCGGATGCCGGGGTACTTGAACAGGTCCCAGGTGCCGCCGAGATTCTCACGACGCTCCAGGATCGCGTAGCTCTTGGTCGGGCAGCGGTCCTGTAGGTGCCAGGCGGCGCTGATGCCGGAGATACCGGCTCCCACGATGACGACGTCGAGGTGTTCGCTCATGGTACCGGAGCGTATCAACGGCGTGTCGAGATAGTCAACAGTGTGTTGAAAAAGTCGACATTGTGTAGACTCACTATCCGTGACCACCGCCAACCGGGCCTCTGTCTCCCGCGCCCGCCGATCGACCCGACCCTCGGGCGACGACCGTGAACAGGCGATACTCACAACTCTGGAGCGCCTGCTCGAACAGCGTCCACTGGCCGAGATATCTGTCGACGACCTGGCCAAAGGCGCTGGACTGTCACGCCCGACGTTCTACTTCTACTTTCCGTCGAAGGACGCGGTGTTGTTGACGCTCTTCGAGCGGGTCCTCGCCGAGGCCGACGCGACGTTCGAGGGCCGGGCCGACGACTACGCCGTTGACCCCGCCGGCGTCTGGCGCGACGGCATCTATGCGTTCTTTGCGCCGCTGCGCGCTCATGTTGCCGTTACGCTCGCCGGCGTCGCGGCGACGACGTCCAACGCAGAGATGCGCGAACTCTGGTCGATCTTCATGCAGAAATGGGTTGACCGCACCGCCGCCGTCATCACCGCCGAACGTGCCCGCGGCGCTGCGCCGGACACCGTTCCAGCCCAGGACCTGGCCACCGCACTGAACCTGATGAACGAGCGAACGATGTTCGCCTCATACACGGGCCAGCGTCCGTCCATCGCCGAAGACGCGGCGCTGGACGCCCTCGTGCACGTCTGGGTTACAAGCATCTACGGCAAGGCCGCGCACTAGTCGCACCGCGATGCGAACATATGTTCGTGTCCCGGGTTGGATCGACGGCTCGGCCGTCGGCCGCCAGCATCCTGCACGCTGACCTCGACTCGTTCTACGCATCGGTCGAGCAGCGTGACGATCCCGCGCTGCGCGGCCGGCCGGTGATCGTCGGCGGTGGTGTCGTGCTGGCCGCCAGCTATGAGGCCAAGGCTTACGGCGTGCGAACCGCGATGGGCGGACGCCAGGCCCGCGGGCTGTGTCCGCACGCGATCGTCGTGCCGCCGCGGATGGCGGCGTACTCCGAAGCCAGCCGCGCGGTGTTCGAGGTGTTCCATGACACCTCGCCTATCGTCGAACCGCTGAGCGTCGACGAGGCGTTCATCGACGTCTCCGGCCTGCTGCGGGTTTCCGGCACACCGGTCGAGATCGGCACCCAACTGCGCACCGCGGTGCGCGACCGCGTGGGCCTCCCGATCACCGTCGGCATCGCCCGCACCAAGTTCCTGGCCAAGGTCGCCAGCCAAGAGGGGAAACCCGATGGCCTGCTGCTAGTTCCGCCCGACCGCGAACTCGCCTTCCTGCATCCACTGCCGGTGCGACGACTGTGGGGTGTCGGCGCCAAGACCGCCGAGAAATTGCACGCCCACGGAATCGAAACGGTGGCCGACGTCGCCGAACTATCGGAGTCGACGCTGGCGTCGTTGGTCGGCGGCGCCATGGGCTACCGGTTGTTCGCGCTGTCCCGCAACATCGACCGGCGCCGGGTCGTGACGGGCGTGCGACGCCGTTCGGTCGGCGCGCAGCGCGCCCTGGGCAGGCGCGGCAACACCATGTCCGCCGCGGAGGTCGACGCTGTCGTGGTCAACCTCATCGATCGCATCACGCGCCGGATGCGCAAGGCCGGACGCACCGGCCGAACGGTGGTGCTGCGCCTGCGTTTCGACGACTTCGGCCGCGCGACCCGGTCCCACACCATGCCGCGGGCGACGGCGTCGACCGACATGATTCTCGACGCCGCACGCTCACTCGTCGCGGCGGCCGCCCCACTGATCGCCGAACGCGGCCTCACGCTCGTGGGCTTCGCGGTCTCCAATATCGACCGTGACGGCGCCCAGCAGCTGGAGCTCCCGTTTCCACCCGCACCCACCCATGACGTCATCGCGCTGGACGACGCCGTCGACCGGGTACGGCAGCGCTACGGAAACGGCGCTGTGATGCGCGGCGTACTTCTCGGGCGCGATCCGGGACTCGAAATGCCGCTCCTGCCGGATTAGCGAATTGAGTAATCTCACTCAGCCGCCGACACGCCTGCCGCGACAGGCTGGCACCATGAACCCTTTGAATGCCCCTTCGAAGAACACCGCAGCATTCTTTCTGCAGGCCGCCATCGCATTCGGCGTCAGCCTCCTCGGGGTGCTCGGCGGCATCGTCTTCCTGCCATTGGACATGTGGCAACGGATGTTCCTGGCCATGACCGTGCTGTTCCTGGTAACCAGCGCCTTCACCCTGGCGAAGGTCATCCGTGATCAGGAGGAGGCCGCCACCATTCGCGTGCGGCTCGACGAAGCGAGAATCGAAAAGCTTCTGGCAGAACATAATCCGTTCACGACGAGCTGACGTCCTAGGACGACGTCCACGCCAGCAGCTTTTCCGCCGGCCACGTGTTGACGATCCTCTCGGCCGGCACCCCCGCGTCCAGCGCGCGCTGTGCGCCGTAGCCGAGAAATTCGAGTTGCCCCGGTGCGTGCGAATCGGTGTCGATGGAGAACACACAGCCGATCTCGAGGGCGAGGTTCAGCAGCCGAGTCGGCGGATCGCGTCGCTCGGGCCGCGAGTTGATCTCGACGGCGGTGCCGTTCTCGCGGCACGCCGTGAACACCTTCTCGGCGTCGAACTTCGATTCGGGACGCATGCCGCGGCCGCCGGTCACCAGTCGACCGGTGCAGTGGCCCAGCACGTCGGTGTGGGGGTTCGCCACTGCAGTCAGCATGCGACGGGTCATCGACGGCGCATCCATGGCCAGCTTGGAATGCACACTCGCCACCACGACATCGAGGCGCTCCAGCAGCTCGTCCTCCTGATCCAGCGACCCGTCGTCGAGGATGTCGACCTCGATACCGGTGAGGATGCGCATCGGCGCGACCATGTCGCGGATCTCGTCGATCACGTCGAGCTGCTCGCGCAGCCGCTCAGGCGAAAGACCGTTGGCGATCCGCAACCGAGGCGAGTGGTCGGTCAGCGCGCAGTATTCGTGGCCCAAATCCCTTGCCGCCAGCATCATCTCCTCGATCGGCGCTGAACCGTCAGACCAATTCGAGTGCACGTGCAGATCACCACGCAACGCGGAGCGGATATCGCCGCCCCCGAGATCGGTTGCATTCGAGCGCAATCCGACGAGGACGTCGGGTTCGCGACCCGCCCAGGCCTGTGCGATCACCTTGGCGGTCTTGGGTCCCACTCCGGACAGCGACTGCCAGCTGTTCGCCGCACCGTGGCGCTCACGCTCGGCTTCCGAGAGTCCCTCGACGACGTTCGCGGCGTTCCGGTACGCCATCACCCGGCGGGGATCTTCACGCGCCCTGTCCTTGTAGTACGCAATCTGGCGCAGGGCGGTGACCGGATCCATGTTGTCAGTGTGCCCGGTCAGGGCACGCGCCACGCAGGGTCTCGACCCGTCATCCCGACGATACGATCCAGCACCGGGGCATCGTCGGCGACCGGCACGGCACGCTCGAACAGGCCCTCGACCGGCTCCTCCGCGGCGAACTGCGCAACGTGCGGTACCACCGCGTCGGCCGTGGCGGTGTCGATGTCGTAGGGCTGGCCGGTGGCCCGCGCCAGATCCCACCCGTGCACCACCACTTCCGTCAGCGCGACCATGCCCGCCACCTCACCGGGAAAGTCGACACCACCGGCGCGGCTCATACCCTCCCAGGCCGCCGGATCGCCGAATGCCGCCGCCAGCTCATCGAGGCGCTGCGGGTACGCGGTGCGCCAGTCGTCGTCGAGCGCTGCGTCGAACGTCGGCGGTGTGTCGGTCAACGGTCCGAAGTCCTTACGCGCCGCCGCGGTGAAGGCCAGAGCCAGGCCACCGATGTGCGCTACCAGTTCATCGACGGGCAGCTTCTCGCACGGGGTAGATGCGGTCAGCTGATCGTCAGTCACGTTCGCCAACACCTGGGCTGTGCGTTGGCAGGCTGAGGTCATATCGATCATGTCCGTACTGACCGCACTGATGCCCGGAACTCATCGCTAGCCGCGCGGCTCCGTCGCACCCTGAACCAACGCCGACACCTGGTTCTCGGTGCCGCCTGCGAAGAACAGCATCTCGTCACCGGCCTCGAGCACGTCGTCCGGCTTCGGGAACACGATCCCGCTCTCCCGGATCACAATCGCCAGCGCGGTGTTCTCCGGTAGCGGCAGATCCCGCATCCGCTGGCCGACCAGCGGATCGCCCTCCGGCAGCGTCAGTTTCGCCAAGCTCACCTGTCCTTGGCGGAGCCCCATCAACCGCACGACGTGTCCGATGTCGATGGCGCCCTCGATGGCCGCGACCAGGGCGGCGGGAGCCGAGACGGCGACGTCGACACCCCAGGCCTCGGTGAACAGCCACGCATTGCGCATGTCGTTGACGCGCGCCACCACCCGATCCACGCCGAACTCGGTCTTGGCCAGCAGCGATGCCGTGAGATTCACCTTGTCGTCGCCGGTCGCGGCGATCACCACATCGCACGTCTGGATCCCCGCATCCTCCAGCGAGGTCAGCTCGCACGCGTCGGCCAGCAGCCAATCGGCTTCCGGCACGGTGTGCGGTTCGTAGTGGCGGACGTTGTGTTCGATCAGCAGCACCTTGTGGCCATAGCCCAGCAGTTCCTGCGCGACGGATCGGCCGATCGCCCCGGCGCCGGCGATGCCGATACGCATCTTCGGTCGATCATCGGCACGGCCCGACTCCTCGGTGGTTCGCCGCCTCAATCGGAACACCGCTTCATCGTCGCACCTGACCATCGCGCTGGCGGCCGTGGTAGGTGTTTTACTGCACCTCAAGAGCACACCGCCGGCGTCCGAACGGGAATGAAATGACCTTGCAGCAGCTGTATCTGGTGCTGCTGGCCGGTGGGCTCGTGCTATTGGCCAGCATCGTCGCCACCCGGGCGGCCAGCCGGGTGGGGCTGCCCAGCCTGCTGCTGTTCCTCGGCGTCGGCGTCATCGTCGGCGAGGACGGGCTCGGCCTGCACTTCGACAACTATCTGCTCGCCGACCACCTTGGGACGGTCGCGCTCGCGATCATCCTTGTGGAGGGCGGTCTGACGACCCGGTTCTCCGACGTGCGCAAGGTGCTGGCGCCCGCTGGGGTGCTGGCCACCGTCGGCGTCGCGCTCAGCACGGCGATCACCGCGGCGGGCGCCCACCTGCTGCTCGGTATCGACTGGCAGCTGGCAGTACTACTCGGCGCCGTCGTGTCCGTCACCGACGCCGCCGCGGTGTTCTCGGTGCTCCGCGTGGTCCCGCTGCCTCGCCGAGTGGCCGGTCTTCTCGAGGCCGAGTCCGGTTTCAACGACGCACCCGCCGTCATCCTCGTGCTGATGTTCAGCGTGACGCCGCTCGAGTTGTCCGCGGGACACGCGCTCGCCCAAGTGGCTTACGAGTTGGTGGTCGGCGCAGCGATCGGGTTGGGCTGCGGATTTCTGGGCTCAATCGCGCTGCGCCACATCGCACTTCCCGCGTCCGGCCTGTATCCACTGGCGACGTTCGGTCTCGGCATGGTCGCGTTCGCCGCCGGCGGTAGTGCCCATGCCAGCGGCTTCCTCGCCTGCTATCTGGCGGCCGTCGTGCTCGCCAACACCGGGCTTCCGCACCGTGCCGCGACGCGGTCGTTCGCGGAGGGACTCGGCTGGCTGGCGCAGATCGGCCTGTTCGTCTTGCTCGGCCTGCTCGTCGATCCCAGCGATCTGGGCGCTGAGCTGGCGGCGGGGATCGTGATCGGCCTCGTCCTGCTCCTGATCGCCAGGCCGCTGTCGGTGTTCGTCTCCCTGGTCTGGTTCCGGATCCCCTGGCGCGAGCAGGTGTTCATATCGTGGGCCGGCCTGCGCGGCGCGGTGCCGATCGTCCTCGCGACGTTCCCGATCGTCGGGGGTGTGCAGGACAGCGTCCGCATCCTGAACATCGTCTTCATCCTGGTGGTGGTCTACACCCTGGTTCAGGGGCCCAGCCTGCACTTCCTCGCGCACCGCCTGGGTCTCATCCCGAAGGAGGCCACCCGCGAGCTTCAGGTCGAGGCGGCGCCGCTCGACGTGCTCGATGCCGAGCTGCTGACGATGACGGTGCAGGACCCTTCGCGGCTGCACAACGTCACGGTTCTGGAGCTGCGACTACCCGATCCCAGCGTGATCACGTTGATCATTCGCAACGGTCATACGTTCGTCCCACAGCCCGATACCCGTATCGCGGTCGGCGATGAGCTGCTTATCGTCACCACCACCAAGACCAGGGCCGCCGCCGAACGCCGGCTTCGCGCGGTGAGCCGACGGGGCAAGCTGGCGCACTGGTTCGGCGAATTCGGCGAAGTCGAATAACTGACCGGAGCCGGACTGACAGGAATCCGGACTACGGTGGATCTACGTGAGATTCGCATTCAAGACTTCCCCGCAGAACACCACCTGGGCCGACATGCTGGCCGTCTGGAAAGCCGCCGACGACATCGAGGTCTACGAGTCCGGCTGGACTTTCGATCACTTCTATCCGATCTTCTCCGACTCCACCGGGCCGTGCCTTGAGGGCTGGGTCACGCTCACTGCGCTGGCCCAGGCAACGCAGCGGCTGCGGGTCGGTGTGCTCGTCACCGGCATTCACTATCGACACCCCGCCGTGCTCGCCAACATGGCTGCGGCACTGGACATCGTCTCGAACGGACGCCTGGAACTCGGTATCGGTGCAGGCTGGAACGAGGAGGAATCCGGCGCCTACGGCATCGAACTCGGCTCGATCAGGGAACGCTTTGACAGGTTCGAGGAAGCGTGCGAGGTCCTGACGAGTCTGCTCTCGAAAGAGACGACGACGTTCGACGGAAAGTTCTATCAGCTCAAGGACGCTCGCAACGAGCCCAAAGGCCCGCAACAACCGCACCCGCCCATCTGCATCGGCGGCAGCGGCGAGAAACGCACGCTCAAGATCACCGCCCGCTATGCGCAGCACTGGAATTTCGTCGGCGGTCCGCCGGAGGAGTTCGCCCGCAAGCGCGACGTACTCGCCGGACACTGCGCAGACATCGGCCGGGATCCCAAAGAGATCATGCTGTCCGCCCATGTGCGGCTGGGCGAGGACCGCGACTACAGCCGGGTCGTCGAGGAAGCCGCCGGCCTCGGCAAGGAGGGCTTGGACTTGGCGATCATCTACCTGCCGCCGCCATATGACCCCGCCGTGCTGGAACCGCTCGCCAACGAGATCAGGGGGTCGGGACTGCTGGACAGCAAAGATTAGAGGGGGTAACGGGAAGATAACGATTCGGCAAAGGGTGGATCACGGGGCGCTCAGCGGCGCCCGCGGCGGTAACGGAATTCGCTAGACGCCGAAGCGGAGGAGTTCGTCCGCGGTGATCAGCCGCTCGGCTTTGGCCGGGAACTCGCGGCTCTTCAGAGGATGTCGGAACAGTGACCAGGCGATTCGATTCACCCGTGACCGAGATAGCGGGTTGAGGTACACAGTGATAACTCCTGCGTCGATACCGATAGCTGCTCGGGGCCTTACCCTAGCGCAATGCCCTCATGAAGTCATTAGATACCGGCGAGTTGGCAAACCGGGCGAGGCGCGCCGAAGAATCATCTGATGTTTCTGATGTGACTTATGTTGTTTTTGTGACTCGCTCGCGCGCCTAGCGCTGGGGAACGGCCGTCGGCTTGATCGGCGCGGGCAGCGCGGTGTTGCCCATCAGGTAGCGGTCCACCCCGGCGGCCGCGGCGCGGCCTTCGGCTATCGCCCACACGATCAGCGACTGACCGCGACCCATGTCGCCCGCAACGAAGACGCCGGGCACCTTCGTGGCGAAGTCCTTGTCGCGCGTGACGTTTCCGCGATCGGTGAAGTCGACGCCGAGCTCGGTCAGCAGCCCCTCACGCTCGGGACCGACGAAGCCCATGGCCAGCAGCACGAGGTCGGCCTCCAGCTCAAAGTCGCTGCCGTCGACCTTCTCGAACTTCCCGGCCTTCATCTCGACCTCGTGCCCGCGCAGGTGCGTGACGCGGCCGTCGCTGCCTCCGAACTCCTCGGTATTGACGGAGTAGACGCGCTCGCCGCCCTCTTCGTGCGCCGAGCTCACCCGGAACATCAATGGGTACACCGGCCACGGCGTGCTGTCCGCCCGCTCTTCCGGCGGCCGCGGCATGATCTCGAACTGGTGCACGCTTTCGGCACCCTGACGGTGTGAGGTGCCCAGGCAGTCGGCGCCGGTGTCGCCGCCGCCGATGATGATGACCTTCTTGCCTTTGGCGGTGATCGGGGGCTCGCCGTCGTCGCCGAGCACGTCGTCGCCCTGCTGGACGCGGTTGGCCCACGGCAGGAACTCCATCGCCTGATGGATGCCGTCGAGCTCGCGGCCCGGGATGGGCAGGTCGCGCCAGGCGGTCGCCCCGCCGGCCAGCACCACGGCGTCGTAGTTCAACCGCAGCTGCGCGACGGTGATGTCGACGCCGACGTTCACGCCGGGCCGGAACACCGTCCCCTCCGCCGCCATCTGCTCGAGACGGCGATCGATATGACGCTTTTCCATCTTGAACTCGGGGATGCCGTAGCGCAGCAGGCCGCCGATGCGGTCGTCGCGCTCGAACACCGTCACTGTGTGACCCGCGCGGGTGAGCTGCTGTGCGGCAGCCAGCCCAGCGGGACCGGAGCCGACGACGGCGACCTTCTTGCCGGTGAGCTTGTCCGGCGGCAGCGGAACGACCCATCCGTTGTCGAAGGCGTTGTCGATGATTTCGACCTCGACCTGCTTGATGGTCACCGGATCCTGGTTGATGCCGAGCACGCAGGAGCCTTCGCACGGCGCCGGACACAGCCGCCCGGTGAACTCGGGGAAGTTGTTGGTGGCGTGCAGCCGCTCGATCGCGTCGCGCCAGCGGTCGTTGCGGACCAGATCGTTCCACTCGGGAATCAGGTTCCCCAGCGGGCAGCCGTTGTGGCAGAACGGAATACCGCAATCCATACAGCGCGTCGCCTGCTCGCGCAGGTTTTCATGGGAGAAGTCTTCGTAGACCTCTTTCCAGTCGCGAAGCCGCAGCGGGACCGGTCGCCGCGGCGGGGTCTCGCGCTTGGTGTACTTGAGAAAACCGCGTGGATCAGGCACCGGCGGCCGCCATGATCGCTTCGTCGACATTCTGGCCGGTCTGTTCGGCCTCGGCGATGGCCTCCAACACCCGCTTGAAGTCGCGGGGCATGACCTTGGTGAAGTGCTTCACGTTTGTGTTCCAGTCGCTCAAAATACGCTGTCCGACAGCGGAATCGGTGGCGTCGACATGCGCTTGGAGCATGCCCTGCAACCATTCGAGATCCTCCTCGTCGAGGCCTTCGAGTTCCACCATCTCGGAGTTGAGGTTGTCGTTCAGCTTGCCGTCCGGGTCGAAGACATACGCGATACCGCCCGACATGCCCGCCGCGAAGTTGCGGCCGGTCGGTCCGAGGATCGCGATCTTGCCACCGGTCATGTACTCGCATCCGTGGTCGCCGACACCCTCGACGACCGCGTGTGCGCCGGAGTTACGCACCGCGAACCGCTCGCCCACCTGGCCGCGAATGAATGCCTGACCGCTGGTCGCGCCGAAGAGGATCACGTTGCCCGCGATGATGTTGTTCTCGGCGACGTAGTCCGCTGGTGCCTCGTCGGACGGACGCACCACGATCCGTCCACCGGAGAGGCCCTTGCCGACGTAGTCGTTGGCTTGGCCGTACACCCGCAGCGTGATGCCCTTGGGTACGAATGCACCGAAGCTGTTGCCCGCCGAGCCGTCGAACGTGATGTCGATGGTGCCGTCCGGGAGTCCCTGGCCACCATAGGCTTTGGTGACCTCGTGGCCGAGCATGGTGCCGACGGTGCGGTTGACGTTGGCGATTGTCGTCGAGAAACGGACCGGCGAACCCGAATCGAGCGCCTCGCGGCACATCACGATGAGCTGCTGATCGAGCGCCTTGTCCAGACCGTGGTCCTGACGCGAACTGCAGTACAGGTCCTGGTTCATGAACGCCGACTCGGGCTCGTGCAACACGGGCGCCAGGTCCAGCTTGTGGGCCTTCCAGTGCTCCGCGGCCTGCGTGGTGTCCAGTATTCCGACCTGGCCCACCATCTCGTTGACGGTGCGGAAGCCCAACTGGGCCATCATTTCCCGCACCTCTTCGGCGATGAACATGAAGAAGTTCTCGACGAACTCGGGCTTGCCGGTGAAGCGCTCACGCAGCACCGGGTTCTGAGTCGCCACGCCGACGGGGCAGGTGTCGAGGTGGCAGACGCGCATCATGATGCAACCCGACACCACCAAAGGTGCGGTGGCGAAACCGAATTCCTCGGCACCGAGCAGTGCGGCGACCACGACGTCGCGGCCCGTCTTCAGCTGACCATCGACCTGCACCACGATGCGGTCGCGAAGGCCATTGAGCAGCAACGTCTGCTGGGTCTCGGCGAGGCCGAGCTCCCACGGCGCGCCGGCGTGCTTCATCGATGTCAGCGGTGTCGCGCCGGTGCCGCCGTCGTGGCCGGAGATCAGCACGACGTCGGCGTGTGCCTTCGATACACCCGCGGCGACCGTGCCGACACCGTTCTCGCTCACCAGCTTCACGTGGACACGCGCCTGCGGGTTCGAGTTCTTCAGGTCGTGGATCAGCTGCGCAAGATCCTCGATCGAGTAGATGTCGTGGTGCGGCGGCGGGGAGATCAGCCCGACGCCAGGCGTCGAGTGCCGCACCTCGGCCACCCACGGATAAACCTTGTTACCCGGAAGCTGGCCGCCCTCACCGGGTTTGGCGCCCTGGGCCATCTTGATCTGGATGTCGGTGCAGTTGCTCAGGTAGTGGCTGGTGACACCGAACCGGCCGGACGCCACCTGCTTGATGGCGCTGCGGCGCCAGTCGCCGTTCTCGTCACGATCGAAGCGCTTGACGGCCTCGCCGCCCTCACCCGAATTCGACCGTCCGCCGAGGCGGTTCATCGCGATCGCCAACGTCTCATGGGCCTCGGCGGAGATCGAGCCATAGCTCATCGCGCCGGTGGAGAAGCGCTTGACGATCTCGCTGGCCGGCTCTACCTCGTCGAGCGGCACGGGCGGACGCTCGCCGTCCTTGAACTTCAGCAGGCCGCGCAGCGAGGCCATCCGCTCGCTCTGATCGTCGATCAGCTGCGTGTACTCCTTGAAGATCGAGTACTGGCCGGTGCGGGTCGAGTGCTGCAGCTTGAACACCGTGTCCGGATTGAACAGGTGGTACTCACCCTCGCGGCGCCACTGGTACTCGCCGCCGACCTCGAGCTCACGGTGTGCCCACTCGTCGGGGCGATCCAGGTACGCCAGCGCATGCCGAGTGGCGACGTCGTCGGCGATGTCGTCGAGATCGATGCCGCCGACGGGGCACGTGAGCCCGGTGAAGTACTCGTCGAGCAGCTGCTGGCTGATGCCGATCGCCTGGAACAGCTGCGCGCCGGTGTACGAGGCTAGCGTGGAGATGCCCATCTTGGACATCACCTTCAGCACGCCCTTGCCCGCCGCCTTGACGTAGTTGGCCTTGGCCTTGTCGCTGGAGATGCCGGCGATGACGCCACGGTCGACCATGTCCTCGATCGACTCGAACGCCATGTACGGGTTGATCGCCGCGGCACCGAACCCGACCAGGCACGCCATGTGGTGGACCTCGCGGGCGTCGCCGGCCTCGACGACGAGCCCGACCTGGGTGCGCGTCCGGTCGCGGACGAGGTGGTGGTGCACCGCCGAGACACTCAGCAGCGAGGGGATCGGCGCCATCTGCTCGTTGGATTCGCGGTCGGACAGCACGATGATGCGTGCGCCGTCGCGGATGGCCGCCGATACCTTGGCCCGGACGTTGTCCAGCGCCTCCTTGAGACCCTGCCCGCCGCGGTTCACCGGGTAGAGACATCGAATGACGGCTGCGCGCATGCCGTGCTTGTGTCCGCGAATCTCGTGGTCGGGGTCGACGCACATCAGCTTCGACAGCTCGGCGTTGCGCAGAATCGGCTGCGTCAGCACGATCTGGCGGCAGGAGTCGGCGTTCGGGTTGAGCAGGTCGCCCTCGGGGCCGACGGTGCCCTGCAGGCTGGTCACCACCTCTTCGCGGATGGCGTCCAGCGGTGGATTGGTGACCTGGGCGAACAGCTGCTGGAAGTAGTCGTAGAGCATCCGCGGGCGCTGCGACAGCACGGCGACCGGGGTATCGGTGCCC
Source organism: Mycobacterium sp. NPDC051804 (assembly GCF_044452905.1). NCBI lineage: Bacteria > Bacillati > Actinomycetota > Actinomycetes > Mycobacteriales > Mycobacteriaceae > Mycobacterium > Mycobacterium sp. NPDC051804. The sequence goes on from NZ_JBITCD010000001.1 coordinate 175,496, forward strand.
ATCGAGCCAAGCGGCTCGGCTCCGGTGCGGGCCATCGGGGCGACAAGCAGGTTCAGCTCTTCGTAGGTGTAGCCGAACGCCTGCTGGCGCAACACGACGCGGTGGTGCGGCATCCGCACGTAGTCGCCCGCGGGCAGGTCTTCGATCTTGAAGAGGCCCGCGTCCAGCCATTCCTGGTACGGGTGCTCGGCGGCGAGTTCGGCCTTGATCTCTTCGTCGTCGACGATTCGGCCCTGCGCGGTGTCGACCAGGAACATGCGGCCGGGTTGCAGGCGCATCCTCTTGACGACGGTCGACGGGTCGAGGTTCAGCACGCCGGCTTCCGACGCCATCACGACGAGGCCGTCCTTGGTGACCTCGATGCGTGACGGACGCAGACCATTGCGGTCCAGCACGGCGCCGATCACGGTGCCGTCGGTGAACGTCATCGATGCGGGGCCGTCCCACGGTTCCATCAGCGATGCGTGGTACTCGTAGAACGCCCGACGGGCGGGGTCCATCGACTCGTTGCGCTCCCACGCCTCGGGGATCATCATCAGCACGGCGTGCGGGAGGCTGCGGCCGCCGAGGTGCAGCAGTTCGAGGACCTCGTCGAACCTGGCTGTGTCCGAGGCGCCAGGGGTGCAGACGGGGACGATCTTGTCGAGATCCTGCTCACCGAACACGTCGGTGTTGATCAGCGCCTCGCGGGCCCGCATCCAGTTCTCGTTGCCGGTGACGGTGTTGATCTCGCCGTTGTGGGCGATCCGACGGAACGGGTGGGCCAGCGGCCACGACGGGAACGTGTTGGTCGAGAACCGCGAGTGCACGATGCCGAGCGCGCTGGTGAGCCGGTCGTCCTGCAGATCCAGGTAGAACGCCTTGAGCTGAGGCGTCGTCAGCATGCCCTTGTAGACGAAGGTCTGGCCGGAAAGGCTTGGGAAATAGACGGTTTCGCGACCCGGTCCGTCCTGTCCGGGGCCCTTGGTACCGAGTTCGTGCTCGGCGCGCTTGCGCACCACATACGCGCGACGCTCGAGCTCCATACCCGAGGCGCCGGCCATGAACACCTGGCGGAACGTCGGCATCGCGTCGCGGGCCAGGGCACCGAGCGACGAGTCGTCGGTGGGCAGGTCACGCCAGCCCAGCACCTCGAGCCCCTCGGCCTCGGCGATTTTCTCCACGGCTTCGCACGCGGTGGCGGCATCCTTGGACGACTGCGGGAGGAATGCGATGCCGGTGGCGTAGCTGCCGTACTCGGGCAGCTCGAAGGACGCTCCCTGATCCTTCAGGACCTCACGAAGGAACGCGTCGGGAACCTGCAGCAGGATGCCCGCACCGTCACCGGTGTGCGGTTCGGCGCCCTGGGCGCCGCGGTGTTCGAGGTTCACCAAGGCGGTGATCGCGGCGTCGACAATGGCTCGGCTGCGGCGGCCGTGCATATCCGCGACCATGGCCACGCCACACGCGTCATGCTCAAACGCGGGGTTGTACAGCCCTTGACTGCTGGGCGCCATTCCCACCTACCCTTTTCCGAACGCCTAGCGGAGATTCCGCTGGCCAACCATTCGATGACGGCCGCTGGCCGTTTCGGCGAGGGCGGTTCCTTCGTGCAGCACTGAACGACGGCCCAATTCCCACTCGCCACAAGTGGACAAAACGATATGACAAACGAGGCGTGACATGCCAACTTAGGCCCGCCTAAGTAGACTGATCGGCTTCATTCGTCACGCCGCGGAATCCAGCGCCCTATCCGGCCGAAAGATGCTGCTGTCCTTGACATTTCGAGGTCAGCTGCGTCGGCCAGCCAGAATGCGAAGTGACCAGCCCTTCCTGACTTCTACCCTTCTCTGTTTGCTGAGATACATGTGCACCGGGCCAACCAGCTTATTTCCGGGTTTCTATATTTGCGCAAAGACTAGCCAGATTCTTAGAGAACCGACCGCACGCTGGCCTCCGGCCGTAGGTCCAGCCTCCGCAGCAATTGAGCATTGGCCGCCACCACCACCGTCGACGCCGACATCAAGATCGCACCCACCGACATCGGCAGCACAAACCCGATCGGCGCCAGGATGCCCGCCGCCAGCGGCACCGAGAGCAGGTTGTAACCCGCTGCCCACCAAAGGTTTTGCTTCATCTTGCGGTAGGTCGCCTTCGACAGCACGATCACGGACAGCACCGAACGCGGGTCCGAGCTCGCCAGGATCACACCTGCCGATGCGATCGCCACGTCGGTGCCTGCGCCGATCGCGATACCGACATCCGCCTGTGCCAGCGCCGGGGCGTCGTTGACGCCGTCCCCGACGAACGCCACCTTCAACCCCTCGTGCTGGAGCTCACCGACCTTGGCGGCCTTGTCCTCAGGCCGCACACCTGCGAAGACCCGGTCGATACCCAGGTCGTCGGCCACCGCCCGCGCTACCGGCTCGGCGTCGCCTGTGATCATGACCACCTCGATGCCCAGCTTGTGTAGCGCGTCGACGGCCTGGCGGGACTCTGGGCGCACCTCGTCGGCCAGCTTGAGCGCACCGGCCACATCTCCGTCGACCAGTACGTGCAGCACGATCGCGCCCTCGTCGTGCCACGCCGCGACGGCGGGCAACTCGTCCTGGGCCGCCTCGGCCAGCAGTCGGGGTCCACCGACCCGGACCCGGTGCCCGTCCACCGCCGCCTCAACTCCGACCGCGGGCGACGAGCTGAACTCCGCCGACCGCGGCACCGTAAGCCCGCGTCTACGGGCGGCCTCGACGATCGCGCGGGCCAGCGGGTGCTCAGAGTCGGCCTCCGCGGCCGCCGCCAGCATCAGTACGTCCTCTTCGGATCGGCCGGTTGTCGTGATCGCGGTGACGGTCGGCTCACCCTTGGTGAGCGTGCCGGTCTTGTCGAACAGCACCGCGCCGACGGTGCGCATGCTCTCGAGCGCCAGCCGATCCTTGATCAGGACGCCGCCACGGGCCGCGCGCTCGGTAGCGATGGACACCACCAACGGAATCGCCAGGCCCAGCGCGTGCGGGCACGCAATCACCAGCACCGTGATGGTGCGCACCACCGCCTCGTCGGGTTGGCCGAGCAGGCTCCAGACGACGGCGGTGACGATGGCCGCGCCGAGCGCAAACCAGAACAGCCAGCCCGCCGCCTTGTCCGCCAGGCGCTGGGCCCGCGACGACGAGTTCTGCGCCTCGGTCACCAGCCGCTGGATGCCGGCCAGCGCGGTGTCGTCGCCGACGGCGCTCACGGTCACGCGCAGTCCGGAGTCGGTCGCGACGGTACCTGCGATCACGTGGTCGCCGGCGCGGCGGCGGACGGGCCGGGATTCGCCGGTCACCATCGACTCGTCGACGTCCGCGGAGCCGTCGACGATCTCTCCGTCGGCCGGGACGCTGCCACCCGGCCGCACCAGCACGACGTCACCAACGCGCAGCTGCGACGGCGCGACGGTCTCCGTCGCGTCGCCCACGACGCGTTCCGCCTCATCGGGCAGCAGGGCCGCGAGCGAGTCCAGCGCCGAGGTGGTCTGCGCCAGCGATCGCATCTCGATCCAGTGGCCGAGCAGCATGATGACGATCAGCAGCGCCAGTTCCCACCAGAAGTCGAGCTGGTGATGCAACACACCCAGGCTGGCACCCCAGGACGAGACGAAGGCCACCGTAATGGCCAGCCCAATGAGCAACATCATTCCCGGTGCGCGCGAACGGATCTCGCTGACCGCACCCGTCAGGAACGGCTTGCCGCCCCACGCGTACATCACAGTGCCGAGTACCGGAGACACCCACTGCGCGCCGGGGAACGCCGGCACGGTGTAGCCCAGGATCATGGCGAACATCCCCGACATCGCGACCGTCGGCACGGCCAGCACGAGCATCACCCAGAACAGGCGCCGGAACGCGGCGACGTGGTCTCCATGCCCGCCGTGACCGCCATGGCCCTCGTGACTCATTGGGGCCTGATGCTGGGTGTGGTCTACCTCGGTCATGGCGACGACTATATACCCCTAGGGGGTATATAGCTAGGTGTGCCCCGTCACGCTGTATCGCGATGTCTCACCCGTTGAACACCCCGTTGGGCCGCTTCGGCATCGTCACGACCGAGGACGGCCCTGACGGCTGCGTGGCATCGATCCCCGCGGGCGAGATGGTCAATCCGTTGACCGGGGCACTCACGATCGCACCGCTGGCGATGCTGGTCGACCACGTCGGCGGCCTCGTCAACCATCGCCGCCGCGGGCCTGGTGAGTGGACGGTGTCCAGTGAGCTGTCGTTCGAGGTCCGCCCGGACGCGGTCGACGTCATCGCCGAAGACCCGGACGTCCCGGTGACGGCGACATCGAAGCCGTTCGCCGCCAAGAGCGACGTCGCGCTGGGGTTGTGCGAGCTATCCCATCGGGGCACCACGCTGGCCACCGCAACCGTGCGATCGTTCTACATCAGCGCACCCGACCACATCGCCGAGTTCCCCGATGGCCCAACGGGTCCCCTACCGCCCGGCACACTGGCCGACCGAATGGCGGTCCGTGTCGCTGAGGGTGGGGGGACAACCAAAGCGCTTCAGCAGCTGGCTGATCCGGTGCTGAACAACAGCCTCGGCATCGTGCACGGCGGTGTATCGGCGATGGCGCTCGAGCTGGTGGCATCCGCCGCGGTCAACACCGGACGTGACGAGCCGCTGCGGACCGCATCGCTGCGCGTGAATTTCATCCGCCAGTTTCGCGGTAGCCCCGCATCTCGTTATGTTGGAACGGCTTTACGAGTGGGACGCCGCAGCGGCATCGCCGAGGCGCAGGCCGTCGGCCCCAACGGCGAGGTGGCCATCCTCGCGCGTCTCACCGCCTACGCCTGACGCAAAGATCCACGTTTCGCAGCGAGAGTTCGAGAAAACCCCTGCAAAACGTCGATTCGAGGTCTTCACGGGGCTAACGGGGCTAACGGGGCTGCGCGACCGCCCGGTGCGCGACGACGCGCTGGAGGACTCGACCACCACGTAAACCACGATCTAAAGCCCCCTCGAAACCCCGGTGCGACGACGTCGCCCCGGGGTTTCGACATTCGGGGACACTTTTTCGAGACCTTTTTTTGAAACCTTTAGAAACCTCCAAGTGCGCGTTCGCAGACTCCTCCCATCGACCAAGGACCAGGCAGATCGCCCGGCCAACAGACGAGAACGAGAGGAGATACCCGATGAACACGCTTCATGCATTGAACCCCTGGTACATGCCCGGCCTGGGCGACTTCCTGCACCGTTCGGCGATGGCGGGCCACACGCCCGAGTTGTTCAACAACTTCGCCATCCTGCTGAACGCCGCGCCGGCCGCCGTCCCGTGGATCGAGGCCACGTTCGTCGTCGGGCTGCTCCTCGTCGCCATCTGCCGGTTGGTCCGCACGGGTCAGTTCTCCGCCGCGTTCCGGCATTACCTGTGGCGGATCGTCGTCGGTCGCTCGGGCGGCCTCACGGTGATCGGCCGCTGGCGTCACGAAGGTGGCTGCATCCTCGTCGCGAACCACAGCTCGCACGCCGACACGGCGGTGCTTCTCGCGGCGCTGCCGCCCAGCGCCAAGCCGGTGTTCGTCGCGGCCGCCGACTACTGGTTCGACGTGCCGGTGCGCCGGTTCGTCATGAAAAGCCTCGCAGGCGGATTGCCGGTACGACGGTCGGGCGGCTCCTCCTATGCCGCGCTGGTCGCGGCAGTCAAGCCCGCGCTCGCTGAGGGCCGCACCGTCGTGATCTACCCGGAGGGGACTCGCAGCACTGACGGCAACATCGGCGAGTTCCGTTCCGGTGCGATCCATTTGGCCAAGGAATTCGGGGTGCCCGTCATCCCGGTCGCGTTGCTCGGCACTGCCGACGTACTGCCGAAGGGTGGGCGCCTGACGCCGCACCCGATGGAGGTCCGTATCGGTGAGCCAGTGAATCCGGCCACCATCGCCGCACAGGACTTGCGGCGCGAAGTTCTGGGGCTGCGCAACGGACGTCGTACGCGAACGAATACGGGCACGCTCCGACTGGTACGGGACATCGCAGGTCTTGCGCCTCTGGCGAAGGCGGCGTAGCGGTGGACGGACTGTACGCACTGAAGCCCTGGTACACCCAGCGTCTGCGAATCTTTCTGCAGCGCGCTGAGATTCATGGGACATCACCGGACTTCTTCACGGCGATCGGCATTTTTGGCGCGGCGGCCGCGGCGGTCAGCATCGCCATCGGCTGGTGGCCGTTGGCGGCGCTATGGCTCGGCGTCCGGCTGGCCGGGGCCAACCTTGACGGTGCGGTCGCGCGAGCCAGAAATGTCTGCCGCCCATGGGGTTTCACGCTCAACGAAATCGGTGATCGCACCTCGGATTTGCTGATGTTCGCCGGACTCGCAGTATGGGCTGCAGCGTATCCGGGCGGCTCCGGCATGAACTGGCTTTCGTGGCCGGTGATTTGGGTCCTCGTCGCCGCTCTGGCGGCCACACTGCCGACGTTCGCCTCGCTAGCCGCCGCGGGCGCGGGCGCCACCCGACGCAACGGCGGCCCCTTCGGCAAGACCGAACGCTGCCTCGCCGTCATCGTGGCCGCCGCGGCACCGGCCGCCATCGGAGTGGTCTGCGCAATGATCGTCGTCGGATCGGTGCTCACCGCCGGCCTGCGGCTGGCGGCCGCCCACCGCGAACTCGCTCAGCCCAGGACGTAAAGCCCCTGACTACACGCCGAGGGCGGGTCCGATGGTGGTGTTCCAGGACTCCTGCATCTCGGATTCGAACAGACCCCAGGTGTGCGAACCCTCGGGCCGAACGACGTACGTGATCGGAATACCCGCTGCCGCAGCAGCATCAGCGAAAACCCGGGTGCTGTCAGCGACTATGCGCTCGATCAGGCCGCCGGTGACGTTCGGTCCGAAGCCCTCGGGTAGCCGGTCCACGGCGCCGACGCCACCGCTGGCCGAGGCCGCCGCGTACACCGCGACGCCCTGCAGCTTGGCGACGTTCTTCGACGGATCATGGGCAATCCACAACGGACCACCCGGCGGTCCCCACATCGCGTCGGCACTGGCGCCACCGCCGAGGAGCGACATGCTCACCTGCTGCGGCTGATCGGCCGGGTTCAGCAGTCCGCTGTAGGAACCGACCGCGCGGTAGACACCCGGCGCCTGGATCGCGTAGTCGATGGCGGTGCCGCCGGTGCTGGACAGGCCGCCGACGGCGTTCACGCCGTTGGTGTTGTACTCGGCGTCGATCAGCAGGGGCAGTTCGGAGGTCATGTAGGTCTGGTACTGCTTGCTGGCGTCGGCAACCCAGTTGGTGTACCAGCTGAACGCGCCGCCGAGGGGAGAGACAACATTGACGTTCTTGTCGGCGAAAAAGCCTTGGACATCGGTCATTCCGAACCAGCTCTTGGCACCCGGTGCAAAGTTCCCGCCCGGATCCAGATTGTCACCGCCGTCGATGCCGGGCAGCAGATAGAACGTCGGCGAGTTCGTCCTCGGCGACTTGAACACGTCGTTGACGATCACCTTGTTCATCGACGGCGAGAACACCGAGACCTTGTCCCAGCGCTCGTTGACATGCTCGATACCGGTGATATGCGCACCTTGCCCCGGCGTGCCGGCGGGCTGAGTAACAGCCAACGGAGCAGACACCAACGACAACACGGACAGCAGCGCGACGACCATTGCGCGAAGACCACTCTTCAAGATCACCGGCTGATTATGGGGGTGAGGCATTCGTTAGGCAACACTCACCGGCCCTTTGCCGCGCGTGTCGTCCAGAAGACCGTTACCTTTGCTAATCAGCTATCCGCGTTGACATTTCGTCTAACCGCAAGTTCATCGTGAGCTCGTCGCTAATACAGCAACTCACCGTCGCACAGGGCGAGCCTGTGCGGCGACGAGGTTGGGGCTCAGCGCGCTACTTGGTCGAGGCTTTCTTCTTAGCCCGGCTGGCGGCTGCCTTCTCGGTCTTGGCACCCTCGTTGACCAACTGCCCACCGGAGTTCTCCAGGTGCGCACGAACGAACCACTGGAACTTCTCCAGCTCGCCCGCCTGGCCGATGAACAAGTCCTGCGACACCAGGTCGAGGTCATCGAGGCGGTCAATGCCCTTACGCAGATCCTCGATCACACCGGTGTAGACGAGGTCGAGCGCGGCCAGATGCGCCTGCACCGTGTCGCGACCGACGGAGTAGTCGTCCCAGGTGCGGTCCTTGATGATGGCGCCCGGCGTACCCTGCGGGCTCTTGCCGAGTGCGGCGATGCGCTCGGCCACATCGTCGGCGTACCCGCGGACGAGTTCGACCTGAGGGTCGATCATCTCGTGCACGCCGATGAAGTTCGGGCCGACGACGTTCCAGTGGATGTGCTTCAAAGTCAGGTGCAGGTCGTTGTACGCACTCAGCGACTTCTGCAGAATTTCGGCCACCTCGGCACCCTGCTTGTCGGACAGGCCGGGAATGGTGAACGTAGTCATCAGTAGCTCCTTCGCATGATTGACCGTCTCGCGACGTGTACCCGCCCGCTACGGGACAAAACCGTGCGTAGAGGCACGTCACATATCGGCAAGCTTTGGAATCGGCATGCGCGGGCCGAACCGCGGATTCACCGCAAGACCACTGACTTCCAGCAGACGGACCGCGCGGTGGCGGTGTGGGCGCAGCGGCTCGAGCAGCTGGACCATCGCGGGATCGTCGATGGGATGGCCCAGCAGACTCCACCCGACCACCTTCGCCAGGTGGTAGTCGCCGACCGACAACGCGTCGGCATCGCCGAAGGCGCGCTGCGCCGTTTCGGCCGCGGTCCACTCCCCGACACCGGGCAGCGACATCAGCGCGGTACGCGCCAGCTCCGGCGTGCGGCCGGCCAGCCGTTCCAATGAGTCGGCCCGCTGTGCGCAACCCACGATCGTGCGTGCGCGGCCGGGGTCAACGTTGGCGAGATGGAACTCCCACGAGGGGATGCGGCGCCACACCTCACCGGGTGGTGGCAGCCGCATGTGCGCGGGAGCGGGCCCGGGCGCGGGCGCACCGTATTTCGTGACGAGCTTCTTCCACGCCGAACGGGCGTCCTTGCCGTAGACCCGTTGTTCGAGCACAGCCGGGATGAGCGCTTCGAGCACCCGGTCGGTGCGGCCGAGCCGCAGATGCGGAACGCGACGGTGCGCGGCGGCGATGGTCGGCTCGCCCGGCGCGAAGTCCGACGCGTCGTCGTCACGGCCGAGCTGAGCGGGCAGTGATTCGGTGAATTCCGTTGCGCCAGGGCCCCATGCCTCGCAGTCGACGGTGCCGCGGGCGGATTTGGCGATACGCGCGGTGACCGGCCCGCTGGCCATCAGGCTGGTGCGCCAAATCGCGCCGTCCTCGGCGTTGTGGTAGCACGGGTCGGCGCGGCCACGGCGCAACGGCGACAGTGTCAGACCCGGACTCGCCGGCCCAGCGAAAACGACACTGCACTCGACGCTTCGCACCGCCTCAGACTATGTGACCGTGACGACAGCCTTGTCCGGATAGAACGCCACATGACCGGCGATCGCCGCCACCGCCGGGTAGGGCTCCTGGTAGGTCCAGATCGCGTCCTCGACGGTTTCGCCGGAGCCGGTGACGACGTGGTGGTAGCTCGCCACGCCCTTGAACGGGCAGTACGTCTCGGTGCCGCTGTCCCGCAGCGCGGACGCCACGACGTCGCCCTTCGGGATGTACTGGACGGCGGGATACGTCGACTCCTGCAGGGTCAGCGCATTGTCGGTGTCGGCTACGACCTCGCCGTTGACGCGAACAGTGACGTGCTTGCCGGTCGGCTCGACGGTGATCGGATGAGTCTCAGAAGGTTGGAGTACGGGGCGATCGCTCATAAGTAGACCAACGTGGCAGTACCGCTCAGGATTCCTGTATCGCTGGCTACGATTCGCGACATGAGTGCACACGGTCCCGCCTCCGCAGAGGCCTCGACAGACATCGCGGCCGACCCAGCAGAGGTATACGCGCTGATCACCGACCTTCCGACGCTGGCGGCGCTGGCCGAGGAAGCCAACGAGATGGAGTGGAAGAAGGGCGATTGCGTCGCACCGGGCGCCGTGTTCAAGGGCCGCAACCAGCGGGGCACCAAGAAGTGGACCACCACCTGCACCGTCACCGACGCCGAGCCCGGCCGCGCGTTCGCGTTCGACGTGAAGAGCCTCGTCATCCCGGTCGCGCACTGGCGTTACGACATCACCGCGACCGACGGCGGCTGCACCGTCACGGAACGCACCTGGGACAAGCGACCCGGATGGTTCCGCACCCCCGCGGGCATCGCGACGGGCGTGCGTGACCGCGACTCGGCCAACGCCAAGCACATCAAGCTGACCCTGCAGCGGCTCAAAGAGCGCGCCGAGTCCCGCTAGGGTCCATTGGCTGGAGCCCGCTAGGGTCTGCCGGCGATCTTGTCGGCGACGACGGCGATAGGCGACGTCGTCCTGCGTCCGCGCGACTCGTGCCAGTCGGCGGCCTTGTACGCCGTGTACATCCCGCGCACGCCCAGCCATCGCAACGGCTCGGGTTCCCAGTCGCGTGATCGGTGCCCCACCCAGGGCAGGTCGGTGCGGTCTGTCTGCCGTCCGAGCACCAGGTCGGTGAGCGTGCGCCCAGCCAGGTTGGTGGCGGTAACGCCGTGGCCGACGTAGCCACCGGCCGCCCCCAAACCTGTTCCCTTGTCGAAGGTTACGGACGCCTCCCAGTCCCGTGGCACGGCCAGCACACCGCACCAGGCATGTGCGACGGGAATACCGCGGGTCTGCGGAAGCGCCGAGTGCAGCACCGCGGTGAGGTGGTCGATGGTGCGCTCGGGCACCTTGCCGTCGACGTCGGTGCGCGAACCGAACCGGTAGGGCACGCTGCGGCCGCCGATGGCGATGCGGTCGTCGACGGTGCGCTGCGCGTAGAAGAAGCCGTGTGCGGTGTCGCCGAGTGTCTCGCGGCCCTCCCAGCCGATGGTCTCCCAAATATCTTGGGGGATCGGCTCCGTCGCGATCATCGAACTGTTCATCGGCAACCACCGCCGTTTCAGCCCCGGCAGCGAGGAGGTGAATCCTTCCGTCGCGCGCAGTACGACGGGTGCGCTCACCGCGCCCAGTACGGTCTTCGCCCGTCCGGCGCGGAGTTCGATGACCGGTGATCGCTCGTAGATGTCGACACCGAGTCGCTCGACGGTATCGGCCAGGCTTCGCACCAGTTGGGCCGGCTGGACGCGCGCGCAGTGCGGATTGTGGTAGGCCGATACCACGTCGTCGATCTGAATGCGTTGTGCAGACTCAGCTTTCGTCAACGTGGCGATACCGTCGACCTTCCAGTTGAGCTCCTCTTCGACTTCGGCGGCCAGCCTCGACGCCTGCGCGCGGTTGCGTGCGACGTGCAGCGTTCCGCCCTTGACGATGCCGGCTTCGATGCCCTCGCGTCCTGTCACGTCGATTACTTCGTCAACCGCCTCGTTGAGAGCCTGCTGCCAGGCCAGCACTCGGTCGTGTCCGTAGAGCTTCGCCATCCGGTTGCGGTCACCGGGCACCAGCCCGGACAGCCAGCCGCCGTTACGGCCCGAGGCGCCAAAGCCAGCGAACCTCGACTCGAGCACGACGATGCGCAGCGATGGGTCGGCACGCTTCAGGTAGTACGCCGTCCACAACCCGGTATAACCGCCGCCGACGATGCACACATCGGCGTCTCGGTTCCCCGGCAGCGCCGCACGCACGGCCGGGAGTTCGGAGTACCAGTTGGAGATACGGCCGTTGATTGTCTTGGACACTCCCTGATTCTGGCAGGACGCACCGTCGGGCAAATTGGTGTCCGGACCACGTCCGCCACCGTGCGATGCTGAAAGACCGGTCATGGAACGAGAGAGGGCGACTTGATGCGTCAGCACCAGCGGTGGGCGAGTTCGGGAAACGTGCACGGGCGGACGATAGTCGCGCTCGCATTGACGTCGGCCGCACTCCTCGCTGCATGCGGCGGCGAGTCAGAGCCCGCGACGGACACCTCTGCCGCAGAAGCGTCGGCGACGCCGACGTCGACCACCCCGCCGCCACCGCCGACCCCGGCGCCCGTTGCCGCCGCCCAGCTGCCGGGGCTGCTACCGACTCTCGATGAGCTCAAGACCATCACGGACAACCCGCAACTGATCGAGGGGCCCAACTCCACGGGTGTTGCAGTACCCGATCCCAGCCAGCAGGTCTACGAACCGGCCGACTGCGCAAGCTCTTTCAGCGCCGGCGCACCGCCCGCCTATGAAGGCACCGGCTACCGGAAATTCCACGGAGCCAGTCAGGCCCAATCGCCGACCCCGTCCCTCATGCTCGGCGAGTCGGTGGTCACCTTCGACACCGCGGAGGCCGCGCAGCGCGCGTTGGCCAACTACGTCGAGCAGTGGCGCCGCTGCGCCAATACACAGTTCGTGTGGAAAGTGATCGCTCAAGGCCAGCAGGCGGCGTTCACGCTGGGAGAGCCGGTCGACGCCGGCGGCGGCGTCACCTCGTTGCGCAACGTCAACGACAACTCACCGGTGACCGTCACCCGTGCCATTGCGGCCAAGAACAACGTGCTCGTCGATGTGCAGCTCATGGGCAGCAACCTGGCCGAGCAGAACGTGACGATCGCCAACCGGATCCTGGAGAAGATTCCGAACTAGGCCCCGCTAGCCGCCCAGCATCAGGTACTGGGCGGCCATCTGCTGATGGGCGTTGGTCAGATCACGCGCCACCGCTTTGAACGCGTACCGATCCCGGGTGCCGATGCACCAGTGCCGCACGATCCGTGAACCCGCGACTTCGGTGCGCACACACCGGCTGCCCGCAAGGCCCGGAACCTCGGCGGCGGGCTGCCCCGCCTGCTGCTTGACGACGTCGTCGCCGAGCGTCTGCGCGAACTGTTGCGCGGCCCCGTCGTCGCGGGCTTGATAAAGCGTCGTCTCGCTGACGGCCACGGTGTCGACCCCGGCGTCCTTCATTGCCGCAGCCGCCTGAATCGGGTTGTCCTCCAACTGCAATGCGCCCGCCGGGTCGTAGTCGGCGTTCGACATCGAATCACCCTGGCCGGACTTGAGCGGCACAGTGCGGGCCAGCAGGCCGGTCGGGTCCTGCGGCAGCGAGGCCAACGGCGCCGGCTCGGTGGGTACGAAGGTGTCGATCAACGGCACCTGTAGATCGAGGATGCGTCCCGCCAGCTCGATCTCTCTTTCGGGCGTGCCGTACTGGATCACCTGGATCAGCACGTGAGGCCCCCGCGCGCTGACAACCGTCAGCTCGTGCACGATCTTGGTGCCTTCCGGGCGCGCCATCAACGCCCCGCTGATTCCGGGGTGACCCGGAATCTGTACCGCGCGAACCGGTTCGGTTGGCACCGGGCCATCCGCCTGTTCGACCACCGCGATGTTCAGCGCCCCCTCGGCCAACCCTTTGGCGACGGAGGCCGCGGTCTCCGGGAACGGGTACTGGAGCACCGCATTGCGAACCAACGTTGTATCGCCTGGCGTCGAAGACGTCCGTTCACTGACGAAGCCGACGATCAGCGGCAACGACGGGAACCTTGTCAGCATCGACGGCCAGATCACTTGCGAAATCTGATTACGCTGCTCCAGAACCTTCGCGGGAGCCGACCCGATCCGGGTCATCGTTGGATCCGCTTGCCAGGGCCCGACGACGTAGCTGGCCATCCGCCGTCCCTCGATGAGCCGACCCACTTGGTCGTTACCGGCTTGACCCAGCGGCGCACGCGGTGTCGTTGGGTAGGAGCCAGGATCGAGCGCCGACGGGTCGACAGTCGGTGCAGTCGCCTGCGTGGCCGTACCGTCGACCGTGCTTCCGCACGCCGTCAGCAGCAGTGCGATCGTCAACGCCGCCAACGCGTTCCGCACTACCGCGCTACCCCGCTCGGCATGCACACTCGCCAACCGTCGTCGCGGACCAGCTGGAGGTCAACGGTCCTCCGACCGAGCATCTCGTTCTGGGCATCGACGGTCGCCGTTGCCTCGTCTCCGACGACGCGCACGGTCATGACCTTGACTGTCGTCAAGCCTTGGTCGACGCGGGTTTTCTTCGTCATATCCATGACCGGCCCGGTGTACTGAGCCGCCCACGACGGGCACATCGCATCCAGGTAGGCATCCCAGTTCTGCGTGTTGTAGGCATCCTGGAACGCCATCACCGCGTCGCGCACCTGCTGATCGTCGTCGGGGACCTGCGAAGTGGTCGTTGGGGCCGGTGCCGCTTCTGCTTCCGACTGTGTCGACTGGGCGCTGGTCTCCTCCCGGACTGGCACCTCGCCACGTGAGCACGCTGCGCCCAGGGCAACCGTGACCAGCATCGCTCCAATGACGGCGGGGACTTTACGGGACGCCATGGGCGGCAAACCTCCTAGATGCAATGGGATTCGATGGGTTCATTGTTGTCGGGGCACCTTGTTACCAGTGGCGGCGATCAACGCCCCGACGTCGCCGGTGCCCGGCGGTCGGCATTCACGGATGTCGACCAAGACGTTGCCGCGGATGGCTAGTCCGTGCTGACACACCGCGTCACCGGCACTCGAGGTGGCGGCGATCACGAATGCGCCGGAGTTGTTGGTGGGCTGCCCGAACGTCCACTGCATCGGCGGCTCTCCGGCGGGGGTGATGGTCACGGTCTTGCCCGCGCATATCTCCCACTGACGCCGTTGTCGTTGCAACGAAAGACCCGGTCCGTCGGCATTGGGAAACGCCACGACCGCCTGAATGACGCTGTCCTGGGTGAGTTTTCGGTACAGCGCACGCAGCGTCTGCACCGCGACGCCGGAAGGCTGGGACCCGGGGAGTTCTGACGCGCTGTAGGCCGGTTGCTGTGCCGGCGCCCAGGCGCCGAGGCACTGCTGATTGTCGATGGTCGCCGAGTCGTTGAGCAACTCCGTGCCGTCAGATTCGAGGACCACCGCGTTGTCGCCGGTGTTGCCAGGAATCTCGCTGGGGGTCAACAAGATCGAGCGCAATCCCGAGACAGGTACGTCAGTGGCGGGCGGTCCTTCCACGGTGGTCGGGACGTTCGTTGATCCGGCCTGCGGGGTGTTGGCGGACGAAGACGGTTCGTCCGATGGCCACGCCACGACCGTCACGGTGCCGGCGACCAGCACCGCCACCGCGGCTGCCGCCCCGATCACCGCGCCGCGCCGTCGGCGCCGCGGTACGGGGGTGATCGGAGCGGGCGGACCGTATCCGGGTCCCGACTGCACCGGTGGCGGACCGCTGGGCTGCCAGGGCGTACCGCCGGTCGCCCGAGGGTACGAACTGACCTCCGGACCGGGCACCGGCGCCAGCAACGTCGGATTCTGCAGTGCGCGAGGGTCATACAGCGCCGCTGCGGCGGCCGACGCCAGCGCGCTGGCCGAACTGAACCGCTGCCTGGGCTCCTTGGCCATCGCGATGGCGATCACCTGATCGAGCGCGGGCGGCAGCGTCGGCACGACATCGGTGACACGTGGCGGCGGTTGCTGCAGGTGGGCCATCATCGTGGCGGCCGGCCCGTTGGCTCCGGAGTAAGGAGTCTTTCCGGTCAGCAGCCGGTACAGGGTGCAGCCGAGCGAATAGATATCGGCCCGACCGTCGAACTGCATGCCCGACAACACCTCTGGGGCAGCGTATGCAATGGTGGCCATGACCGAACCGGTGGCAGTCAACCCCACGTCGTCGAGCGCGCGGGCGATGCCGAAGTCACCAAGGAGCACCCGCTCGTCGGAGTCGGCTGGGCCCGACAGCAGAAAGTTGGCCGGCTTGATGTCGCGGTGCACGACGTTGCGGCTGTGCGCGAAATCGAGTGCCTTCGCGACCTCGGAGACGATGTGCACCGCACGAGGCGGCGTCATCGTGCCATCGCGCAGCGCCGCGTCGGCGTCGGTGCCATCGACGAACTGCATCGCGATCCACAGCTGTCCGTCGTCGGTCTGACCCCGGTCGTACACCGACACGATCTGTGGGTGATCCAGCGATGCGGCCACGTCGGCCTCGCGGGTGAACCGCGTCCGGAAGTCAGGGTCACGCGACAGTTCGCGGGAGAGCACCTTGAGTGCGTCGCGGCGGGGCAGGGTGGGGTGGGCGGCCAGATAGACCGAGCCCATGCCACCGGCGCCCAGTTCCCGCTCGATGCGGTAGCCGCCAACCATCGATCCGTTGCTCAGCACCGGCGGCCACCTTCATGCGCATCCATATGGATGCCCCCCGCCGCATTCATGCACAGCAGTATCACGTACGGCCTCCGGTGGCGTCTTCGCGCCCGGCGGGGACTGAGCGGCATCTGGGTCCAGCTGCTCAGCGGTTGGTGAGTCGTAGGAGGACGTTTTCCACCGCGGCGGATATCTCGGCGGATACCGCACGTTCGGCCTCGACCGCATTGACCGCATCGACGTCGATGCCGGTGGCCGCGGCGGTTTCCTCCACGCTGAGCAGGGCTTGGTGCCGCGCGGCGTACAGGCGCTGGCCCAGCGTGGCGGCCGGGGCGGTCGCAGCGCGGCACATCAGGTCGCTGTACGTTCGGCGCACGTCGGACAGCGACAGCAGGATCTCGAGGGCTGGGGCGCTGCGTGCGGCGTTGGCCGTGGTGATGTGCAGCCGGCGCAGCTGCGCGAGTAGCTCAGCGACCTGTACGCCGAAGCCCGGGTCGCCGGCCGGCGGCAAGGCTGCGATCCGCGCCGCCATCCCGTCGAGCGCAATCTTGGCGTAGTCGAGCATCACCTCCAGCTGCACGGAATCCGACAGCGTCCCGGTGTCTTCGTCGTCTGGGACCTCGCCCCCACGGGCCACGAGGGGGATGGTGCCGGACGGCCAGCGCAGCGCCCGTTCGATCTTTTCGCGGGTAGCCGCGGGAGGCCAGTTGCGTCCGCGCTCTAAGTCGTCCAACTCGTCTACGCTGACGCCGCTCTCATCGCTGAGCCGGCGTGCGGAGTAGCCGAGCTCTTCGCGGCGCGCGGTCACTGCCTCGCCGGCCCGCGCGGTGTCGAGGCCATCCTCAGGGTCTTCCCCTGCGGTGCTGCTATCGGGATGCCGAATGGTGTCGTCAGTGGTCCGTGCCGACATCACGCCGGTGGCCATCATCGTGCCTGCGTCGGGGTCGATGAACGAGAACCGCACCGCGATGCCCTCGGCGTGGCCGAGGTACAGGGTCATGCCATCCGTCACAGACACGGTGGAGACCCGTTCGCCGTCGAGGAAGACGCCGTTGGTGCTGCCTTCGTCGACAACCACCCACTGCGTGCCCACCGACTCGATCCTGGCGTGCGTCCGGGAGATACGGGTGTCGTCGATGCGAAGCTGAGCGGGCAGTTCCCTGCCGATGAACACTGGGCCGTCACCCGGGCGCAGCACCTCATCAACCCTGCCGAATCGCACGATCACGATGGGCAGGCCCAGCTCATCGCGGGGCGACTGCGAGGGGAGCATCCCCCGATTCTGACAGGACGCGCCAGTGGTGTAATCGGCAGATGACCGGCCTCGACCGCAACGGTGCGGTTTTCGTACTCACGCTCGGCGACGACGAGAACTGCTTCCACCCCGATCGGCTGTCCGCGATCAACGCCGCGCTCGACGAGGTCGAGGCCGCCGAAGGCGCCAAAGCGGTGGTCACGACTGGCACCGGAAAGTTCTACTCCAACGGGCTGGATCTGGATTTCATGGCGGCCAACCCGCAGGCGTCCGAAACGAACCTGGTGGACGTCCACGCGTTGTTCGCGCGGGTCCTGGCCTTTCCCGCGCCGATCGTCGCCGCTGTCCAGGGCCACGCGTTCGCGGCGGGCGCGATGCTGGCGCTGGCCCACGACCAGATCGTCATGCGCGCCGACCGGGGTTACTTCTGTCTGCCGGAGGTCGATCTCGGGATTCCGTTCACGCCGGGGATGAATGCGCTGATCCGCGCACGACTGCCGATCGCGGCCGCCCACGAGGCGATGACGACCGCGCGCCGCTACGGAGGCGAGGACGCCCGGTCGGCCGGCATCGTCACCGCCACCGCAGGCGAGGGCGAGGTGCTCGATGCCGCGGTCGCGCGGGCCGAGGCGCTCGCCCCGAAAGCCGGCGCGGTGTTCGGCGCGATCAAGGCCCGGCTCTACGCCGAGGTCGTCGCCGAGCTGAAGGCGGTCTGAGTCCTCCGATCGGGGGACGGCGAATTCACCCTGTCCGCGGCCCGATCACCCGACAGACCCGCGGGCCGGTGCGCCGCATCGTTGTGTCCAACAGATTCACGGACATAGCGGACATCGGAGAAGCCACATGCACGTCTTCACGCGCTACATCGCCACCTACATCGTCGTGCCCGCCGGACTGATCGGCGCCTTCGCGCTGGGAACCTCGGCCAACGCCGACGCCGCACCGGTGCATCAGGATTGGCATCCGAGCATCGTGGCCACCCCGACCGTGAAGGCGCCGACTGCCGCCGGCCCGGGCACCAGCCACAACACGCGTCGCCAGCTGCTCCACTACTGATCTAGAAGGCGTAGCGGTGGTACTGCGCCATGTACCGCAGCGACGGCGCCAGCGACATCACGCGCGCCATCAGGAGGTAGGGCCACGCAACATCCTGGAACGACGCGGAATCGAACGGTGATTCCCACGCGAGCAGCCGCACCCCGGGGACCGCCTCGACGATGTCGTCGGGTCCATTGATCCCCCAGTACAACGTCGAGCCGGATCGGCGCACGACCGCGTTCGTCCACTGCGATTTGATACCCAACCGGTTGAACGCATCGAACTGCAGCTCTCCGCTCGGAAACGTATCGACGAAGCGACGCAGCAGTGCGACGCCGTCGGACTGCGTCAGGTACATCGTCAGGCCCTCGGCGATCATCAGCGTCGGCCGGTCGCTGCGCACCTCGGTCAGCCACGCCGGATCCGTCACCGACGCGGCGATGACGTGGAAATTGTGCCGGTCCGGGAAAAGCTGGCGACGTAGATCGACGACATCGGGATAGTCGACGTCGTACCACTCGACGCCGGGGCCGGGGTCGAGCCGGAACACGCGTGCGTCCAATCCACAACCGAGATGTACGACGGTGGCTTCGGGATGGACCGCAAGAAACTGCCTGGCCCAGTTGTCGAAATGTGCGCTGCGAGTGGTCACCGACGGCGAATTGGCTTTGGTGATCGACGTCTGCGACCAGTCGTAGTCGATACGGTCGACGATCTGTTTGGCCCACCGATCGCCGAGGATCGGTTTGGGCAGGTCCGCGTCCAATGCTTTGGCGTAGAAGGTGGCCAGCATGGTCTGCGGTGCACCCGACAGGTCGACGTGCAGTTTCTCGCTCACGATTTCGAGGCTAACCACGGCACAATCCAACCCGCTAGCGGTTGAACACTGTACGGCGTGGCGTTCAACGAATAGCGTTGACATGCATGCGGATCGACGTGCACGCGCACTACTGGACCGACCACTATCTCGACATGCTTACCGATCTCGGCAGTTCTGACACCGCGACCCAGCGCGGCATCGGCGCAGGCGGCGGCGCCGAACTCGATGCCCGGCTGCGGTTGATGGATCGCGCGGGTGTCGACCTCCAGGTGCTGTCGGCGGCCCCGCAGTTGCCCTACGGCGCCGAAGCCGAGCGGGCCGTTACCGCCGCTCGCTATGTCAACGACGAGTACGCCGCCGTCGTCTCCGCACATCCCGACCGCTTCCGCGCGTTCGCGTCGACACCTATGCCGCACATCGACGCCGCGACCACCGAAATAACCCGTGCCCTAGACGAATTGGGGATGGTCGGTGTCGCAATGAACACCAGTGTGCTGGACCGGGCGATCACGGAGCCGGACTTCGAGCCGATCTTCGCCGAACTCGATGCCCGCGGCGCCGTGCTATATCTGCATCCGGCCGGCAACGGCGCCTGTTCCCCGCTCGTAACCGAGCACCGGATCACGTGGATGGCCGGCGCACCGTTCGAGGACACCATCGCCGCGCTGCAGCTGATCACCTCCGGTCACCTGCAGCGGTATCCCGGGGTGAAGATCATCTGCTCACATCTGGGCGGCGCGCTGCCCATGCTCACGCGCCGAGCCGACGACCATCTTGCGTGGGAGGCGCCCGGCACACCGGAACCGCCGAGCCAGGCGGTGCACCGGCTGTGGTTTGACACCGTCAGCCATTGTCATGAGCCCGCATTACGCTGTGCCATAGAGACTTTCGGGGCTGACCGGATTCTGCTCGGCACCGACTTTCCCTACGAGGACGGCGATACGTTCGTGCGCGCGGTCGAGTACGTGGTGGATGTGGCCGACCCCGGCGAAGCGCACGCGATCCTCGATGCGAACGCCATGGCGCTGTTTCACCTCGGCTAGGCGGCCATGGCGAGGTCTTCAGCGAAGACAGATTCCAGTGTCGCCAGGTCGCCCGATTGCGCGGCCACCGTCAGCGCCACCACCAGCCGCTTCTGCTCGGCGCCGGTGGGCTCCTCGCGACGTTCCGCGGCAAGGCGTTTGCGCGCGCGGCTGACGAGCTGACGCGCGTTCGGCTGCGTCACCTCGACGATCCTCGCGATTTCGGCGTACGAGTAGTCGAACGCTTCCCGCAATACATATGCGGCGCGCTCGGGCGGTGACAGCCGTTCCAGCAGAGTGAGTGCGGCGAGTTCCAACGCCTCGCACTGCTCGACGCGCCGCTGCGGGTCCGCGTCGGGGTCCGTCGGGTCGGGCTGCCACGATCCGGCGCGGGTTTCGTGACGCGCGCGTGCCGACTGCAGTGTGTTGATGCAGAGCCGCTTCGTGGTGGTGGTCAGGAACGCGAGCGGATCCAGCACGACGTTCCGATCGCAGGTCTGCCACCGCACCCACGCTTCCTGGACGATGTCCTCCGCGGCGGCGCTGTCGTTCAGCATCCGAAAGGCTATGCCGAACAACCGATCACGGAATCCGGTGAACGTCACCGCAGCCTGTTCGAGCGTCTGGTACGACATGCTCACTCTCCTCGACATCAGACCGCTGCGCCGCCGCCATCGGCGTGCAGCGTCGAACCGGTGATGAAGCTGGCGCGCGGTGACGCGAGAAACAGCACCGCCTCGGCGATTTCGGCCGCATGTGCGGTCCGGCCCAGTGGCAGTGCCCGGCCGAGCTCCTCATTGGTCTCGCCCCATTCGGCGGCCACCCCCTCGGTGCGGGTCGGGCCTGGCGCGACGCTGTTGACCCGCACCCCGTACTTGCCGAACTCCGCGGCCCAGGTGCGCGTCAACGACTCGAGCGCGGCCTTGGAAGCGCTATATCCGGATGCCCCGGGAACGCCCTTGGAGGCGACCATGGAAGTGACGTTGACGATGCTGCCGCGGCCGCGCTCGAGCATCCCCGGGACCAGGCCCGCGATCAGAAAGTAGGCACCGCGGACGTTGGTGTCGAAGATCGACTCGAACGCGGCGAGCTCCTGGTCGACGGTCGCGGCGCCGGTGAAGTTCGCCGCGTTGTTCACGACGATGTCCACGGGCCCGCACTGCTCGATGAGCGCGCGCACCGAGTCCATATCGGAGAGGTCGGCCTGGACGAACCGCGCGCTTTCACCGATCCGCGCCGCGGCCTGCTCACCGCGCACGCGGTCGCGTCCGGAGATGATGACCTTGGCCCCTTCGCAGGCCATGAGCCGCGCCGATTCCCAGCCGATACCTGCAGTACCACCGGTGATCAGGGCGACGTTCTCAGCGAGTTCCACGAATTCAGCATGTCGAGCGCAAACCCGTAGCGGACCCTTGAAAGTCCGTAGTCAACCCATGGTCCGGCCGGTCAGCAGTGGCGCGGCTAGGTCACCTCGGGTCGTCCCCGGAGCTGCCTGCGCGATTTGATACCAAGCTTGGCGAACACCTTGCGCAGATGCCATTCGACGGTGTGCGCGCTGATGAACAGCTGGGCACCGATCTCCTGATTGGTCAGCCCGGTGCCGGCCAGCTGGGCGATCTGTGCTTCCTGCGCCGTCAGCCCGTCGCCTGTGCCGGCCGCACGCTTCTGGGTCTTCTCACCGGTGACCAACAGTTCGCGGCGGGCACGCTCGGCGAAACTCTCCGACCCCATCTGGACGAACATCTCGTGCGCGGCGCCCAGCTGCTCACGGGCATCGACCCGCCGGTTCATGCGGCGCAGCCACTCCCCGTACACGAGATGCGAGCGCGCGAGATAGACGCGCATTTTGGTGCGCCCGAGCCGTTCGATGGCCTCTCGGTAGTAGGCCTCAGCGGTGTGGTTGTCGGCGACGAGAGCCCGGCAGCGCGCCAAAGTGCCCAACGCCCAATCCGTTCCGGCGGCCGCCTGCGATTCCATCAACGCGACCCCGCGGAGAGCCTCCTCCTGGTCACCGCACCGGACGGCCGCCTCGATGAGTTCAGCCAACGACATCCGGTACGGGCCGAGGTCCTCGTGTTCGCATGCCTGCTTGGCCCCGGCGAGCGCCTCCTCATACCGACCCAGCCCATTGTTGAGAACCGCGGTGAACAACCCGACCAAGCCGATGACTCGGCCTTCGCCGCGTGCTGCCGCGTGTTGCGCCGTGGCTTCGAGCACCCGTACCGACTCGGCCTCGACGCCGCGCCAGACAGTGAGCGAGATCGCGTGATAGCGCACCGGCGCGTATCCCGTCGCGGCGGCGATCGTGTTGGCCTCTTCGATCAACGCCGCCGCCGCGTCGAACTCACCGGCGAACACGTGGTTGCCCGCACGCGTGGACAGTGCAAGCGGGAGCATCGCGAGCGCACCCGCTTCACGCGCGAGCCGGACCGCGGTACCGCCGACGTCATCCCACAGGTCGTCGTCCCACAACTCCCCGGCAGCGCACTCCTGCGCGATGGGGAAGCCCTGCCAGAACAACCGCATCACGTCGCCGTCGGTGTGCTGAGCCGTCTCGAGCACCTGCGTCATGGCGGCTCGCAACGTCGGCAGGCTCGCCGCGTGGCCGTCGGTGAACCGCATGGCGAGGCCGTCGAGCAGCAGATCGTGCGGGCGCGGCGGCTGCGGTCCCGGCGGTGCGTGGCGCGCCGGTTCGGCGACGACGATCGGGCCGCCGTGCGGGCACAGCCTGCCGGCGTACATCGCGGCACCCAGGGCGTCCAGATAGGTCTCTCGCGCGAGGCCGTCGTCGAGGCCCTCCAGACCGCGAGCGGCATCGAGCAGGCCAAGCGCGGTGTCGGCAACCGGTGCGGCGCCGTTCACTCCGCCACGACTTTCGACGAAGGCGATCCGCGCGCGCAACCGCTTGGCCCGTGCCCGCTGCAGTGCGTCCAGCGGGCTCATCTCGGCGATCGCCAGCAGTCCGTACGCCGCCTCGGACGATGTGGCCGCGAACTTCGCCTCAGCAGCGGCCAGCGCCCTGGCTCCCCGTCGTCCCGGGTCCAACGTCAGCTCGGTGGCACGTTCGAGGAATGCCGCCGCGGCGGCGACACCACCTCTGGCGGCCGCGCGGTCCGCGGACTTCTCGAGTTCGTCGGCGACGTCGTCGTCGGTGCCGAACGCGGCGTTGGCGCCGTGCCAGGCGCGACGGTCCGGATCAGAGTTCGGATCGGTTTCCTCGGCGAGCGCGCGGTGAGCCTGGCGGCGATCGTCGACGTCCGCGGCCAGGTACGCGGCGGAGCGCATCAGGGGGTGGCGGAAGCGCACCCGGGCGCCGATCTCGATAAGGCCCTCGGCCTCCGCGTGCGCGGCGACGTCGGGGGTGATTCCCATCCGCCTCGCCGCCCGAATCAGCAACGCCTTGTCACCGACGGGTTCCGCCGCGGCGGCCAGCAGCAGCTTCTGCGTCGGCATGGGCAGCGACTTCACCCGTCGCACGAAGCTCTGCTCGAGGTGACTCGACGGCGCACGCGCGTCGGGTCGGCCGTAGCCGCCCTCCGCCGCGGCCGGATCACGGGGCAATTCCAGCAGCGCCAAGGGATTACCGCGGGCCTCGGCGATGATCCGTTCACGCACCCGCTCGTCGAGGCGACCGCGAATCACGGTGTCCAACAAAGCGCGCGAGTCGCCGTCGGACAGGCCGCGAATCGCTAGCTCCGGCAGCCCGGTCAGCTCGTCGGCGACGGTGCTGCGCACCGCGAACACCAGCGCCACAGGCTCGGCCAGCAGTCGGCGCGCGACAAATGCGAGCGTCTGCGCCGAGACCCGGTCCAGCCATTGGGCGTCATCGACGACACAGATCAGCGGTTGGTCCGCGGTGACCTCGGCGAGCAGGCTCAGCACCGCGAGACCAACCAGGAAGCGGTCCGGCGGCGGTCCCGCGCTCTGGCCGAAAGCGGTGGCGAGCGCATCCCGTTGCGGCGCGGGCAGCGCGTCGAGACGGTCCAGCATCGCGGCGCACAGTTGGTGCAGACCCGCGAAGGCCAGTTCGACTTCGGCTTCGACACCGGCGGCACGCGCGACGTGGAATCCGGTAGCGCGTTCGGCTACGTAATCCAGCAGCGCGGTCTTACCAACGCCTGCCTCACCGCGTAGCACGACGACTTGGCTCTCACCCCTGCCGGCGGCCTCGACGAGACGGTCCAGCGCTTCGCACTCGTCATGTCGGCCGCGCAGGGGCTGTTCAGCACCGCCTGCCATGTACACCGCCGTTGATCTTGAAGGGCGGCTCCAAGGTTAGCCTGCGCTGCCATCCGATGCGGACTTGGTCTTGCGTCGAGCGTCCCGCAGGCCAACCCAGAAGCGGGCCGCCTCCCTGATCGACTCCTCGACAGGTCGCGGCTCCCAACCCAATTCCCGTTTGGCCTTGTCACAGGCCACCGGCGCCTCAGCGCGCATGAGACGCAGTGAACCCATCGACAGCTGTTCATCGGTGCCGCGCAGCTTGGCCTTCGCGCTGCCGAGTGCAGCCATCGCATACGACATCGGCAGCGGAATCGATTTGGTCGGGGCGGGCACACCGGCGGCCTCGGCCGCGATGCGGACCACTTCAGCGTTGCTGATCATCTTCTCCGAGATCAGATAGCGCTCGCCGACCCTGCCCTTCTCCGCGGCCAGCAGCAGTGCGCGCGCCGCGTCGTCGATGCCGACGGCTTCGAGCTCGATCTTGTCCATGACGAACGGCAACTTGCCAAACGCGGTGCCCGCGATGAGCTGGCCGTGCGGCGTCATGCCCCAGTCCCCCGCGCCGTACGTCGTCGACACACACATCGCGACGGCGGGCAGGTCATGCTCACGCGCGTACTGCAGCACGAGTTCCTCAGCCTGCACGCGGGAGCGGACATATGGCGTCAGGCCCCTTTGGCTGACGATGTCGTCCTCGGTGGCGACGCGGCCGCGTTTTCGTCCGACGGTCACGTAGCTACTGGTGAAGACGAACCGGTGCAGCCCAGCGTCTTTCGCGATCTCGAGCACATTGCGCGTGCCGTCGACGTTGGTGTGAAACAGCGGGGAGGGATCGCGCAGCCAGCCGCGGGTGTCGACGACGCAGTAGTAGACGTCCTGCGCACCGGCCATCGCCTCGCGCAGGGTCTGGTTGTCCCAGATGTCGCCAATGAACCGCGTGACGTCGAGATCGTCGATGCCGATCGTGTTGGCACCGTCGCGCACCATAACGCGCACATCCTCGCCCTTGTCGACGAGTTGGCGGGTGACGTGCGAACCGAGATACCCGTTGGCGCCGATGACCAGAGAGGTCACTGTGCCCCGCCGGATGCGCCGCCGTACGTCTTCATCCACTCCGCGGCTTCGTCGGGCAGTGTGCCGAGTTCGGTGGCCTTGCGGCACCACTTGACGGCCGCGCGCACGAACCGCAGCGGGTTGTAGATGTCTTCCTGACGGCGCCACAGCCCGTCACCGGCATACGTGATGATCGAGATGTTGGTGGCAGTGATGATCGTGCCGTCACCGGGATCGCGCATCGGGTTGTCGAGCTCGCAGATGACCCGGCCGGTCGCCTCGTCGAACACCGACCACAGCGACGGGAACGACGTCATGTAGCTGCCGGGGAAGCTCTCCATCGTCGACCAGATCCAGGGCCGTACCTCTTCGCGGCCGCGCATCGTTCCGGCCGCGTGCTCGACGTAGAGGACGTCGGGTGTGTACTGCTCAACCCAGGGATCCCAATCGCGGGTCTGCGCCGCGCGATCGACCGTCGCCTCGAATTTTTCGAACGCCGCGACCAGCTCGTCGCGGCTGAAAGTGCTCCCAGTCACACCAGAACTAGAACACGTTCTACTGACTTTTGTCGAGCGTCACGAGACGCTGCGAACCTGACGGTCGCCGAGCGGGCTCTGCAGCGGCACCTCGACCGTGCCCGATACCGCGATCATGATGCAGGCGCGGCCGGCCGCCTCTGGCAGCGAGCCCGACTGCAATTCGACGTCGACTGTCTGCGCAGTCTCGGAGACAGTGGCGCGGACTCCGTAGCACTCCGGCGTGCCGGTCGTGAAGTGCAGAGCGACGGCGTGGTCACCGGGGACGCGGCTGAACGACTCGGCTGGCATCCGATGGGCATCGACGATCGCCGGATTGTCGGCGAAGACGACCCCCGCGGGTCCCTGCCGTTCCGGCAGCACAGTCGTCTCCGCAGACGCTGATGGTGAGATCGATAGGGCGAGGACGACGGCAGCGAGGGCGATCAGTGGACGCATCACACTTCGGTAATCTCCCCGCGGAACAGCGTTGTTACCCGCGTCGTTATACGAGCGTGCAATACAACAAGAATCCCGACGCGGTCGGCGCATTGTCGCCGGAGCAGTATCACGTCACTCAGGAGAACGGCACCGAGCGGCCGTTCACCGGTGAGTACTGGGACAACCATGAACCCGGCATCTACGTCGACGTGGTGTCCGGTGAGCCGTTGTTCGCCTCGGTCGACAAGTTCGAGAGTGGCAGCGGGTGGCCCAGCTTCACTCGGCCACTCGACGCGGCCAATGTGGTGGAGAAGCGCGATTTCAGCCACCTGATGATCCGCACCGAGGTCCGTTCGGCACACGGCGACAGCCATCTCGGGCACGTGTTCAACGACGGTCCGCGATCCGAGGGCGGCTTGCGCTACTGCATCAACTCAGCTTCGCTGAAGTTCATCCATCTCGACGATCTAGAGGCCGAGGGTTACGGCGACTACAAGAGGCTCTTCAAGGAGGCACAGGCATGAGTGAGAACAAGAAGGCGATCCTGGCCGGCGGCTGCTTCTGGGGCATGGAGGATCTGATCCGCAAACAGCCCGGCGTCGTCGACACCCGCGTCGGCTACACGGGCGGTGAGAACGCCAACGCGACGTACCGCAACCACCCGGGTCATGCCGAGGCCATCGAGATCGTCTACGACCCCGCGCAGACCGACTACCGCGCGCTGCTGGAGTTCTTCTTCCAGATCCACGACCCGTCCACCAAGAATCGGCAGGGCAATGACGTCGGCACGAGTTATCGGTCGGCGATCTTCTACCTCGACGACGAGCAGAAGCGCGTCGCGCTGGACACCATCGCGGACGTGGACGCCTCCGGCCTGTGGCCCGGCAAGGTCGTCACGGAAGTGACTCCCGCAAGCGACTTCTGGGAGGCCGAGCCGGAGCACCAGGACTACCTGGAGCGCTACCCGAGCGGCTACACCTGCCACTTCCCGCGGGCGGGCTGGAAGCTGCCGAAACGCGCTGAAGTCTAGTGGGCCCCCGGGACTACTTCCCGTGGGCTCGCAGCTGATAGAGCCCACGGGTCACGGCCACGGTCTGGCCGGCTTCATCACGGACCACTGCGTCCAGCATGAAGTCGGCCTTTCCGTTTTCCGCGGCCTCTTTCTCGACCCGAAGCAGTTCGTCGTCGTCGAGGGACGCCTCGGCGCGTAGATCACTGCGCGCGGCAGCGGTGAATTCGATGTCGAGTTTCTTCACCAGCGGGTAGTACTTGGCCGCATCGAAGCTCGCGATCGCGATGATCCCGCCGAGGATCTCGGCGACAACGAACTCGACCCCGGCGTATACGACGCCGAAGTGGTTGCCGTTGCCCTCCAATGGCACTGTCGCCGCTGCAAATCCGGGGCGCGCCTCGACCGCCTTGATACCCAGTTTGTGCGCGGCGGGGATCGTCGCTTCCATGCCGCCGTTGATCATGTCGACCAGACTCATACGACGAAGCTATCCCACGGACGTCAGCGGCGGTGCACCGTGACGAGCCCGCCGTCTTTCGGCGTGAAGGCGATGCCCCGGAAGTGGATCTTCTCCTCGGGTGCACCGTCGGTCTCAATCACGAAGTCCCGCAGAATCGTTCGCAGCACGACGTCCATTTCTGTGTTCGCGAACGCGGCCCCGATACAGCGGCGAGTCCCGCCGCCGAACGGCACCCACGCCGTCGGCGTCCTGGTACCCAGGAACCGGTTCGGCTCGAAGCGTTCGGGATCGGGGAAGGTCTCGGCGTTGGCATGTACGTTGGCGATCGCGATCATGATCGTGTAGCCGTGCGGGATCCGCCAGTCACCGAGGTCGAAGTGCGGTGCCAACACGTGGCGTCCCGCGAAGTCGATGACGGTCCGGTTCCGTTGCAGCTCAACGATCGTGGCCTGCCGGTACTCGCTGCCGCCTTCATCGTTCTCCTCGACCAGCTTGGCCAAGACCTCGGGATGGCGGCGTAACCGCTCGAAGGCCCAGCCCAGTGTCGACGCGGTCGTTTCGTGGCCGGCGCCGAGGAGGGTGATCAGTTCGTCGGCGATGTGCTGATGCGACATCGGGGTGCCATCCTCGTACGTGGTGCGCAGTAGCAGCGCGAGGATGTCGGTGCGGTCTTCGAGTCGTTGATCGGCCTCGGCCTTTTCGATGAGCGCGAACACCGTGCGGTCGAAGTTACGACGGAACTCCTCCAGCCGGCCCCACGGGCTGTACCTTCCGGTGCTGAAGGACGGCTCGGGCAGCGTCGCCATCCGCGACCCCAACTTGGCCCAGGGCGGGATGATCTCGCGTAGGTAGTCGAGTTCGGCTCCGTCAGCACCGAATACGGTGCGCAGGATGACGTTCAGCGTGATCCGGTTCATCGGCTCGAGCGTGGCGAACTCGCGGCCCTCGGGCCAGGTCGCGGTCTCGCGCAGCGTCTCCTCTTCGATGATCTTCTCGTAGTTCCGGATGCTCTGCCCATGGAACGGCGGGGCGAGTAGCTTGCGCCGGACCCGGTGCTCCTTGCCGTCCAGCGCGAAGACCGAACCCTGTCCGAAGAGCCTGCTCAGGTTCGGCCGCACGTTGACCAGGTCGTCGGTGCTGGCCAGGAAGACCTGCCGGACGAGCGCGGGGTCGGAGACCACCACGCTGCGGCCGAAAAACGGGACATTCATGGCGAAGACGGGTCCGTAACGCTTCGCCGCGGTGCGTGTGAACCAGCGTCGAAAGCCCGCGAGCAGGACGCCCTGGACCGGCATCGGCAGCCGCACCGCCGGCGGCTTCTTGGCCGGCGGTGCGGCGTCTTCTGGGGCTTCAATCGCGCTGATCGCTGCGTCCGTCATTGCTCTCCTAACCCAGCGGGGTCTCGCGGCGGTGCACGATGATGCGCCCGCCATGCTTGGGGGTGAAGGCCACACCGCGCGAGTGCATCTTCTCGTCGGGTGCCGTTGTCGTATCGATCACGAAGTGCCGCATGACTGTTCGCAGCACCACATCCATTTCGACGTTGGCGAACACCGCGCCGACGCACCGCCGGGTGCCGCCGCCGAACGGGACGAACGCGAACGTCGGCGGCCTGGTCCCGATATAGCGCTGCGGGTCGAACCGATCCGGGGCGGCGAACTCCTCGGCGCGCTTGTGCAGTTGCGCGATCGCGACCACGATGGTCGTTCCCCGCGGGATCACCCAGTCGCCGAGCTGGAACGTGGGCGCATGGACGTGTCTGCCGGCGAAGTCGATGACGGTGCGGGCGCGTTGGACCTCCAGGATGGTGGCCTGCCGGTACTCGTTCTCCTCGGTGGCGGCTTCGTCGACGAGCTTGGCCAGCACCGTCGGATGGCGGGTGACGCGCTCGAACGCCCAGCCGAGCGTGGACGCGGTCGTTTCGTGCCCGGCGGCCAGCAGAGTCAACAACTCATCGGCGATATCGCTGCGCGACATCTCCGAGCCGTCCTCGTACGTACTGCGCAGCAGTAGTGCGAGCACGTCATCACGGGTGTCGAAGTTCGGGTCGGCCTTCACCCGGTCGATCAACTTGCCGACGACGTCGTCGTACTGGCGCCGGTATTCAGCGAGCCTGCCCCAAGGGCTGAACCGGCCGTAGTCGCGGGTCGGTGCCGGCACCACCGCGAGTTGCGAGCCGAGTGTGACCCACGGCGGAATGATGCGCCGCAACTCATCGAGCTGTTCACCGTCGGCGCCGAAGACGGCGCGCAGGATCGCATTGAGCGTGATCCGCATCATCGGTTCGATCGTCGGGAATGCTTGGCCCTCCGGCCAATTCGCCGACTCGCGTAGCGTCTCCTCTTCGAAGATCTTTTCGTAGTTCTTGATGCTCTTGCCGTGGAACGGCGGGGTGAGCAGCTTGCGCCGCCTGCGGTGGTCGGCACCATCGAGCGCGAACACCGAACCGCTGCCGAGCACCCTCGACAGGTTGGGCTGGACGTTGCCGACGTCGTCGGTGCTGGCCGTGAACAACTGCTTGGCCAACTGCGGGTCGGCGACGATGACGGTGTGGCCGAACATCGGCAGGTTCAGCGTGAAGACGCTGCCATGGCGGCGCGAGATGCGCTCGTACAGCCAGTTCCGCGAGAGGACGTAGCCGATGCCCTGCACCAGCTTGGGCAGCCGCGGGCCGGGTGGCATTCTGACCGCGCTAGGCGCGACGGCGAGGTGTTCGAGGGTTTCGGTGCCCAGCCCACCGCGCGTGGGTCCGTCGCTCATGCGCACTCCCAGTCATCTCATCAGGACGATAGTGTCCTGGTACTACGATGTACCGCAGGTTCATGTAGTACGGTACCGGTTGGTACCAGCTGTATGCAAGGGTCCGGAGGGAGGCGACATGACGACGGCGCTCAACGAGCAAGATTCGCAGGCCGGCGGCTCCGACGTTGCCGCAGATCCGTTCCGCGACCGGCTACTCGACGGCATGGCCGCGTCGATCATCGAGCGCGGCTTCCGTGACACCACCGTCGCGGACATCGTCCGGCACGCCCGCACCTCGAAGCGCACGTTCTACGCGCAGTTCGCGAGCAAGGAAGACTGCCTGATCGAGCTGCTGCGCCGGAACAACGAGACGTTGATCGGCAACATCGTCAGTGCCGTCGATCCGGAGGCGGACTGGGAGGAACAGATCCGCCAAGCCGTCGGCGCGTACGTCGACCACATCGCGGCGCGACCGGCGATCACGCTCAGCTGGATCCGTGAGCTGCCGGCACTGGGTGCGGTGGCTCAGCCACTACATCGCCTCGCGATGGAACACCTGACCGACATGCTGGTCGATCTCAGCGACAGCCCCGGCTTCCAGCGCGCGCAGATCCCACCGATCTCCCGGCCACTGGCGTTGATCGTGCTCGGTGGTCTGCGCGAGCTGACTGCGCTGTTCGTCGAGGCGGGACACGACATCCACGGCATCGTAGAGCCGGCCATCACCGCGTCGACGGCGATCCTCGGCCCGCGTTAGCCCAGCATCAGCCGCGCGGACTTCTCCAGTCGCTGCGCGATCTCTGCGTACGACGCATAGCCCATCCCGGCGCGCACCAGTGCGCCGGAGTACAACATTTCGAGCGAGTCGACGACGTCGGGATCGATGTCGGGTCCCAGCGCGGCGGTCAGGCGGTCGCGGATATCGCGCCCGATGCGCAGCCGCAGCACCTCGACGTCGGGATCGCGACCAAGCAGTGCATTGGTGACCGCACAGGCGAATTCGGGTTCGTCGGCGACCAGCAGTGCGATGTGCCGCAGCACCTCGGTGACCCGTGTGGCCGCGTCACCGGACTCGTGGGTTGCCGGCGGCGAGGCGACGAGCCTGCGCCAGAACACCTCGGCGACCAGATGCTCTTTGGACGAGAAGTAGGTATAGGCAGTGGCCGCTCCGACGCCGGCTTCGGCGGCCACGCGGCGCACGGTCAGGCCGGTGAAACCATCACGGTTGAGGAGCTCGACCGCGGCCCTGCCCAGGCGATCGACGGTGTCGGCCTGCTTGGCGGTCAGACGGCGCCGAGTCGACTCCAGGGCCGTGTCGGACACATGTCCGGACGCTACTACAACTGCCATTGACCAGCAACGGTAGGTTGGCCCCCATGAGCACTACAGATACTGCCGTCTCCGACAGCGCTAATAGCGCGCTGCCCGACGCCGCTGCCCGCCTGTTCGCGCTCGCCGACGGGGTGACCGGATTCATGCCCGCCGACGAGGGCCGCACGCTGTACGACACCGCCGTCCGCTACCTGGGCGACGGCGTCGGCGTCGAGATCGGCACGTACTGCGGGAAGTCGACGGTAATGCTCGGCGCCGCGGCACAGCAGAGCGGCGGAGTCCTCTACACAATCGACCACCACCATGGTTCCGAAGAGCACCAGGTGGGCTGGGAGTATCACGACGAGTCGATGGTGGACCCGGTCACGGGGTTGTTCGACACGCTGCCGACGCTGCGCCACACCCTCGACGCCGCCGGGGTGGACGAGTACGTCGTCGCGGTGGTCGGCCGGTCGACGACGGTGGCGCGCGGGTGGCGTACGCCGTTGCGGTTCCTGTTCATCGACGGTGGCCACACCGAGGAGGCCGCGCAGCGCGACTTCGACGGCTGGGTCCGCTGGGTCGAGGTCGGTGGCGCGCTGGTAATCCACGACGTGTTCCCGAATCCCGATGACGGCGGCCAGGCGCCGTACCACGTGTACCGCCGCGCACTGGACACCGGCGATTTCCGTGAGGTGTCGGCGACCGGCTCGATGCGGGTGTTGGAGCGGGTGTCCGGGGTGCCCGGCGAGGCACTCTAAGGGTCAGCGATCGCTGGTCGCGCACTCGCAGTCGTACTCGTTTTCGAGGCCACGCGGTAGGCCGACGCCACGGAAGATGCCGTTGGCCGGCGTGGTGCGTGACAACGCGTCGGCGGCGAGAATCATCGCCCCGCCGGTCCAGGTGGTGCGCTCCACCGGCCACCGCTTACCGTCGGCATAGACGAGGCCGGTCCAGTAGGAGCCGTCCTCCTCGCGCAGGTGGTGCATCGCCGCGAACTGCTCATGCGCGCGCGCCGTATCGCCGATCGCGTCCAAAGCCATGACCAGCTCACAGGTTTCGGCTCCGGTGACCCACGGCCTGTCGTCAACGCAGCGGATGCCGAGACCCGCGACGACGAAGTCGTCCCACCGCTCGTTGATGCGCGCCTGCGCCTGGGCTCCGCGCATCGCGCCGCCCAGGACCGGGTAGTACCACTCCATCGACCAGCGGTCCTTGGTCACGAAGGTGTCGGGATGTTCGGCGATCACGTGGCCGAGGCGGCCGACCGCGAGTTCCCACTCCGGCTGCGGATCGTCGAAGTAGTCCGCGAGCGCCAGCGCGCACCGGAGGCTGTGGTAGATGCTTGCGCACCCGGTGAGTAAGGCTTCCGGCTCGAGTCCGGATGGGCTTCTGGCCCAAGAGATTTCGCCGCCACTGAGCTGCATGTCGAGGACAAAGTTCACGGCCTTCGTGACGACCGGCCACATGGTCTCGGCGAATCGGCGGTCGCCGGTGATCAACACGTGGTGCCAGACGCCGGTCGCGATGTAGGCGCAGAAGTTGCTGTCGCTGTTGGAGTCCTCGATGACGCCGTTGCGGAACTGGATCGGCCATGAGCCATCGGCCCGCTGCGTCCTGTGGCACCATTCGAACGCGCCGCGCGCGGGTTCCAGAAGCCCGGCCGCCGTCAGCGCCATCGCGTTCTCCACGTGGTCCCACGGGTCGGTGTGACCGCCCTCGAACCACGGAATCGCACCCGAGGACTCCTGGGTGTCAGCGATCGACTGGGCGGTTTGACGGCACTGGGCGGGCGTCAGGACGCCTGCCACTGCTGGGATGTCACGACTCAACGTCAAACCGCCGGCTTCTCGAAATACATCGCGACGCTCTTGCCGATCAACGGATTCAGCATCGACTCCGCCGTCCGCGTCAGCCACGGTCGGCTCATCATGTCCCACACCAGCAGCTTGTGGTACGCCGTTACGGCGGGATGATCCGACTTCTCGGTTCCGACAGCACATTTCAGCCACCAATACGGTGCGTGCAGCGCATGAGCGTGATGGGTGCCGGTGAGCTTCAGGCCATAGGCGAGCACTTTGTCGCGCAGCGCGTCGGCCTTGTAGATCCGGATGTGCCCGCCCTCGTTGGCGTGGTACTCGTCTGACAAGATCCAGCACACCTTCTCGGGCAGCCAGCGCGGCACCGTGATCGCCAGCGAGCCACCGGGTTTGAGGACGCGGACCAGCTCCGAAATCGCTCGGTCGTCCTCGGGCACATGCTCCAGGATCTCCGAGGCGATCACACAGTCGAAAGTGCCGTCGGCATAAGGCAGTTCGAGCGCATCGCCCTTGACGGCCTGAGCCGTCGCCGAAGCGGGTGCCTCGCCCTTGTCCTTCATGGCCTGCAGGATCTCGTCGACGTCGTTGAGATCGGTGACGCTCTGATCGAAGCCGATGACGTCAGCGCCGCGGCGGTAAGCCTCGAAGGTGTGCCTGCCTGCGCCGCAGCCAACGTCGATCACCTTCGTACCCGCGCCGACGCCGAGCCGGTCGTAGTCCACGGTCAGCATTTGGCGACTCGCTCACGTGCTTGTTCGTATACCGCAACCGTTTGCGCGGCAACGGATTCCCAGCTGAAGACATCGAGTGCGCGTCGGCGGCCGTTCTCACCGAGTCGACGCAGTTCCATCGGCGAGTCGAGGAGATCGCCCAGCACCCTGGTCAGCTCGTCGACATCGGCCGGAGTGACCAGCCGGGCGCATTCGCCGTCGGCGCCGACCACCTCGGGCAGCGCTCCCGCACGGCTCGCGACGATCGGCGTGCCACTGGCCATCGCCTCCACCGCGGGCAGCGAGAAGCCCTCGTAAAGCGAAGGGATACAGGCGACTTCAGCGGACGCCAGCAGGTCGGCGAGTTCGGCATCCGTCACGCCGCTCGAGCTGTGCACGATGTCGGAGATGCCGAGTTCTGCGATCAGCTTCTCGGTCGGTCCGTTCGGCTCGAGCTTGGCGACGAGCTGCAGTTCGAGGTCACGTTCAACACGCAGTCGCGCGATGGCGTTCAGCAGATGCGCGACACCCTTGAGCGGCACGTCGGCGCTGGCGATCGCGATGATGCGATTACGCACCCGTCGCTCGGACGGCTTGAACAGTTCGGTGTCCACGCCGAGCGGTACGACGTGCAGCTGATCCGGCGACACCCCGAAGTCCTCGGCGATATCGGCGGCCGACGTCGATGAGACGGTCAGCAGCTCGGGTATGCGCCGCGCGACATCCTTCTGCATCTCGGCGAAGCCGTACCACCGGCGCACCAGCGGCTTGCGCCACCAGGAGGCCGCGGACACGTCCAGCACGCGGTCGCGGGTGATCGGGTGGTGCACGGTCGCCACCACCGGCAGCCCGAGATCGGCGATCTTCAGCAGACCGGAACCCAGGCACTGGTTGTCATGGACGACGTCGAAGTCGGTGAGGCGCTCGGCGAGCGCACGGGCGGCGCGCAGGCTGAATGTCTTGGGCTCGGGGAATCCGGCGGTCCACGTGGTCAGCAGCTCGCGCAGGTCGATCGTCGTCTTGATCTCGTTGGGCCACGGAATGCGGAACGGATCCGGCTCGCGGTAGAGATCGAGGCTTGGCACCTTGGTCAGGCGTACCCGTGGATCCAGGCCACCGGGGTAGGGCTGGCCCGAGAACACCTCGACGTCATGGCCGAGCTCGACGAGGCCGCGGGACAGGTGGCGGACATAGACCCCTTGCCCGCCGCAATGGGTCTTACTCCGATAGGACAGCAGTGCAATGCGCATATTCAGCTCACGACGATGCGCGCAGGCGGACACGTCCAGGTCCGGTGAGCAGGACAAATCGAGTCACTCAAATACTCCGAACCTCTCTGGACATGTGTCCAGACTATAGTTTGACTAGCTATCGGACGCAACGCGTGCCCACTGCTCTGACTACCACATACGCCGCCATCGGCGCTCTCCGACCTGTTCAGCGCGGGTCGATTCCCGACGTTCCACGGGGGTATTCCCCCGTGATGACCACACAAATCAGCGCGACCTTCGAGATCGGCAGCTGGGACGAGACACCGTTCGAGGACGGTGACGACGAGACCAAGCTCACCGAGGCACTGGTCACCAAGCGCTACTCCGGGGACATCGAGGGCACCTCGACCACCAAGTGGCTGATGAGCTACGCGCCGGACAAGTCCGCGGCGTACGTCGGCATCGAACACATCACCGGAACCTTTGGCGGCCGGCGCGGCGGACTGGTATTGCTGCACGACGGTGAATTCGCCGACGGCGTGGCGACCGCGGTTGTGCGCGCCGTGTCGGGTACCGGTGAGCTAGCAGGTGCGACAGGTGCCGGGAAGTTCCGCGCCGACCCGGCCGGTTCGCTCCAGCTCGATCTCGACGGCTGAGTGCTACTCCTTCTCCGGCGGGAAACCGCCGGTCGCCACCGGACCCCACCGCGTGGGCGTGACGCGAATCAGGCACTTGCCCTGGTCGACCATCGCCTGCCGATACTCGTCCCAGTCGGAATGCTCACCGGCGATCGAGCGAAAGTAGTCGACGAGCGGTTCGACGGCGTCAGGCAGGTCGATGACCTCGGCGTCGCCGTCGACCTGTACGTAGGCGCCGTTGAATTCGTCGGACAGCACGGTGACGCTCGCGCGCGGTGTGCGCTTCACGTTGACCGACTTGGCGCGCTGCGGATAGCTCGCGATCACGATGCGGCCCCGGTCGTCGACGCCGCCGGTCACCGGCGAACTCTGCAAAGATCCGTCCGACCGAAATGTGGTGAGCACCATGCGATGTCGAGGCCGGACGAAGTCCAGCAGCTGGGTCAGATCGACAGCGTCAGCGGTTGCGTACGTTCTGGCCATACCCCAACCCTAGCGACGGGATAGCGAATGGAAGCGTTCGAGAAGTTGGTCTCAATGCTCGACTATCCGATGTACGTCGTCACCACGCGTGCCGACGATCAGCGGGCGGGCTGCCTGGTGGGGTTCACCAGCCAGGTCAGCATCGGACCGCCGCGTTTCCTGGTCGGACTGTCGGACAAGAACGACACGTACCGGATCGCGCAGGACGCGACGCATCTTGCCGTCCATCTGTTACCGCGCACGCATCGCGAACTGGCTCGGCTGTTCGGCAGTGAGACCGGCGACCGCACGGACAAGTTCGCGCAGACGTCGTGGCATGAGGGTCCACATGGCATGCCGATCCTCGATGACGCGGCAGGCTGGTTCGTGGGCGAGGTGCTCGGCCGCCACGCCCTCGGGGATCACGTGGGGCATCTGCTCAAACCGGTCGCGGGCGACGCGCCGGACGAGTTCGAACAACTCGTGACCTTCGCCGATGTGCGCGATTTGGAGCCGGGCCACGAGGCCTGACCGGCCGGTGGTTCGTTTTCGTCACGTGTCAGAACCCGGCGCTATGATTCGAACATGCGTTCGGATAAAGAGATACTCATCGCAGCCCTCGATGCCATCGAAGCCGGCTGCAAAGCGGTCGGGGTGTTCCCGTTGGAGACGTTGTCGCGGACAGACGGTCAGGCACTGATCGCACGCCTCGACAGGGTCGACCAGAAGTTGGTCGCGCTGCAGCGGAGTGTGAACGGCCGGCTCATCATGACGGCGCCTCGGGTGTCGGCGTAGGGCCCTGACCGCGGTACCTAGTTCGCCTTCCGCTTGAGCGTCCAGGCGGGGATCCAGTGCGTCACGGCTTTGCGTTTGGCGCCGTAGGCGATCTCGTAGGTGACCAGCCCCCACCAGTAGCCCTGCTCGCAGATGGCCCAACACGACAGCCTGCCCTCGACGACAGCATGCATCTGCAAGCCCGCCGGGTTGTAGCCGCCGGTCCGATGCGGCTCACGCGGGAACACCGTCGCCAGATCGACGAGCACCGCGACCGGCGGGTCGACCCGTCGGAACGCCTGCTGCACGGGCTGCCCGTTGTAGCCGATCGACTGGAGCTCACCCACTGTTCGATCATACGTTCGAACAAGGTAGGACGAATGCGAACGGTCGCGGGAACCCAAGCCCCGTCAGCCGCGACTCCCGTACCGCCACGACGTCGACTGTGCGCAACTCCCCGGACGACGGTTCGTAGCTGGTCAGCGCGTCGTCGTTCACCGCCACGATCAACACCCAGTGCCTCGGAATTCCCCGTCCGACGAGCATCGCCACCGGTCGGTCGCGACCGACCGCGGCCAGCACGTCCTCGAGATCGTCGCGACGGCCGCGAAACAGTCGCCACCGGTAACAGACCCCCGCTGTCGCCCCCATGGCCGTGATCGCCCGGGCCATCCCCCACGGCGTCGTGCCGAGCCGTCGCGGCCAGATCCGATTCACGTCGGCGTGCACACGCAGTTGTTCGGCCGCGAACAACGCAGCCCCGGATTCCGGTTCGGCCAACGCCGCATGACGGGCCGGATCGAGCAGCGCGCCCGCCATCACCGCGACCGACGGGCCACACGTCACCCCGTCGCGTTGGCGCAGCCGCAGACCGGCGATCTTCATCGGCTACCAGTGTGCTGACGCAAACCCTGGCGGTCCAATCGCCTCCGATATTCATGGGCCACTTGCCATTTCCGCAGCACAATTCCTGCCATTCGGCCACCAATTGCTGCCACCGGAATTAAAACCCTGACCACCAGGTTTACAAGATCAGCTGCAGCTCGAACCGCGACACACGCCACGGCTCGGAATAACGAAACGTAAAGAAAGACAGAGGGCTCAAAAGATGAAGAAGTTTGGATTCGCCACCGTCGCTGCGAGTGCACTCACTGCCGCATTTCTCGGACTGGCCGCGCCGGCCCTGGCCGCGCCGACGGGACCCGGGAACGCGCAGGACACCATAAGCAAGCTAGAGGCACAGGGCTACACAGTCATCGTCAACCGCCTCGGCAGCTCACCGCTCGAACAAGCCAGCGTTGTCGCAGTGCGTGAAGGGCAGACATACAGCCGCACGGACCATAGTGGTCCTGGTGACGACCTGACCACCAAGTTGCTCAACAAGACGGTCTACGTCGACGTGAAGTAGGCGGGTTACTTAGGCCCTCACCCTGACAAGCCCCCGCGATGCATCCCCCACGCATCCGGGGGCTTGTCCCTATTCAGTGAACAAGTGTTTCGGAATGGCGGCAGGCGGCTAACCGAGGACCTGTGACGTTCGACCTCACTCCGACCGCAGCCCAGCACGACCTGGCTCGCCGCACCCACGAGTTCGCCGAACAGGTGGTCCGTCCGGTGGCGGCGGAATACGACGAGCGCCAGGAGTTTCCCTGGCCGGCCCTGGAGGAGGCGGCCACCCGCGGCTTCTACAGTCCGCTGTTCTACCGCGATCTCATCGGCGATCCCACCGGACTCTCCCTGCCGATGTTCATGGAGGAACTGTTCTGGGGCTGCGCCGGGATCGGTCTGGCCGTCGTGATGCCCGCGCTCGCGCTCTCGGCCATCGGCCAGGCGGCGTCGCCCGAGCAGATGCTCGAGTGGGCGCCCGAATGCTTCGGTACGCCAGGCGATCTCAAGCTCGCCGCGCTCGCGATCTCAGAACCAGAAGGCGGCAGCGACGTCCGCAATCTGCGCACCACAGCACGCCGCGACGGCTCGGGTCCGGATGCGGACTGGGTCATCAACGGCCACAAGATGTGGATCGGCAACGGCGGTATCGCCAACGTCCACGTCGTAAACGCCGTCGTCGACGAAGAGCTCGGCCACAAAGGGCAGGCGCTGTTCATCGTGCCCGGCGGCGCTCCCGGCCTGGAGATGGTCCGCAAGCTCGACAAGCTCGGTTGCCGTGCGTCGCACACCGCCGAGCTGAAATTCAACGATGTCCGGGTGCCCGCCGCAAACCTGCTCGGCGGCCAGGAGAAGCTCGAGTACAAGCTCGGCAAGGCACGCGAAGCCATCGAGGGTGGCAAGCATTCCGGTTCTGCCACTCTTGGCACCTTCGAGCAGACCCGACCGATGGTCGCCGCCCAGGCTCTCGGGATCGCCAGGGCGGCAATGGAATACGCCACCGAGTATGCCAACCGCCGTGAGGCCTTCGGAGCGCCGATCATCGACCACCAGGGCATCGCGTTCCCGCTTGCCGATCTTGCCACCGAGATCGACGGCGCGCGGCTGCTCACCTGGCGAGCCTCCTGGATGGCTGCGAGCGGCGTCCCGTTCGAGCGTGGCGAGGGCTCGATGTCGAAGCTGGCGGCGAGCGAAGTGGCGGTGAAGACCACCGAACGAGCCATCCAGACCATGGGCGGCTGGGGGTACGTCAAGGACCATCCTGTCGAGAAGTGGTACCGGGATGCCAAGCTGTACACCATCTTTGAGGGCACCAGCGAGATCCAGCGCATCGTCATCTCCAACGCACTCGGTGCCGCCGACGGTAAACCGCCGCTGCACTTCGACCTCGAACCCACCGGCGGGCCGCTCAACCGTGTGTTCGGTCGCGGCACACCGCTGCGGACCCAGGCCGCGAGCGCCGCACTGGGGGCCAAGGATCAGATTCCCGAACCGATCATGCGCCTGGCGATGAAAGTGCTACGTCCACCGCGGAAGTGACGCGCGCGTCATCCTGACCGGCCGTTGGCCAGCAGGTTTGGGTCGTCACCAAGCGGGCACGTGACAGGTGGCCGGTCAATCGTTCAGGGAGGACCCGATGCGAGCAGTCACGTGGCAGGGGCGGCGGAAGGTGTCCGTCGACAATGTGCCCGACCCGACGATCAAGGAACCCAACGACGCCATCATCCGCGTCACGAGTACCAACATCTGCGGATCCGACCTCCATCTGTATGAGGTGCTCGGTGCCTTCATGAATCCCGGCGACATCCTCGGGCACGAGGCGATGGGCGTAGTCGAGGAGGTCGGCCGCGAAGTCGACACCCTCGAGGTGGGCGATCGCATCGTGATCCCGTTCAACATCAGCTGCGGCACCTGCTTCATGTGCGACCGCGGCCTGCAGAGCCAATGCGAGACGACCCAGAACCGCGATCAGGGCACCGGCGCCGCGCTGTTCGGCTACTCGCAGCTCTACGGCGAGGTCGCCGGCGGGCAGGCCGAATACCTCCGCGTACCGCAGGCGCAGTACACCCATATCAAGGTGCCCGACGACGGGCCCGACGAACGCTACGTCTATCTCTCCGACGTGCTGCCCACCGCGTGGCAGGCGGTGGAGTACGCCGACGTGCCCGACGGCGGCACGCTCGTCGTGCTGGGACTCGGGCCCATTGGATCGATGGCCTGTCGCATCGCGGCACATCGCAAGAGCGCGACCGTCATCGGTGTCGACCTGGTCACCGAACGGTTGGATCGCGCGCGGCCGTACTGCTCGGAGGTCGTCGATCTTCGGAGCGTCGAGCCCGATGAGGTCGTGAAGAGTTACACCGCGGGCCGCGGTGCCGACGCGGTCATCGACGCCGTCGGGATGGAAGCGCACGGGTCGCCGGTGGCGACGGCCGCGCAAACGGCGAGCGGATTCCTGCCATCGCCGGTCGGTCGCGTCGTGATGAAGCACGCCGGAGTGGACCGCCTCGCCGCGTTCAACACGGCGATCGATCTCGTACGGCGGGGCGGCACGATTTCGCTGTCCGGCGTGTACGGCGGCGCCGCGGACCCCGTCAATCTGATGACGCTGTTCGACAAGCAAATTCAGCTGCGGATGGGCCAGGCGAATGTCAAGAAGTGGATCCCGGACATCATGCCGCTGCTCACCGACGG
Source organism: Mycobacterium sp. NPDC051804 (assembly GCF_044452905.1). Classification (NCBI taxonomy): domain Bacteria; kingdom Bacillati; phylum Actinomycetota; class Actinomycetes; order Mycobacteriales; family Mycobacteriaceae; genus Mycobacterium; species Mycobacterium sp. NPDC051804. Next base: position 217,173 of record NZ_JBITCD010000001.1, read on the forward strand.
CGATCCGCTGGGCGTCGAGAAGTTCGCCACTCACCGCCTGCCGCTATCGGCCGCGCCCGAGGCATACGAAACATTCCAGAAGAAGGAGGACGGCATGGTGAAGGTGGTCCTGACACCATGAAAAGAGTTACCCGATACCTCTGGTTTCAGGTTGGGTAATTCTGGCAACATTACCGGCGGGTAAGTTTCGGGCCGGCACTCGGAGGGTGGGATGACGACGGAGTTCCTAGCTCAGGGCACTGAAGGCGGCGGGACCGCGATCAGCGAGATCATCATTCTGACGTCGGTCGGCGCCGTTGTCGCCGCGGCGTTGGTGTGGATCGGCTGGATGCACCGTCAACACAAGATCACGTGGCTGGCATCGCTCGCCGACTGGTCAGGCCGTCGGTTCAAGCGGCCGTCATGGGTGGCGCTGCCGATTGCGCTGTTCATCGCCTCGATCATCTGCGCATTATTCGGCTTCATCTGGGACGTCAGCCTGCACATCGGTAATGGCCGAGACAACGGCGCGCTGGCCAACCCCGCGCACTACTTCATTCTGATCGGTCTGTTCGGCATCTTCGTGGCCGGCGCCACCGCGGTCGTGCTGCCCAGAGGCGAGGCCGAGCGCCCCGGCCCGGCGGCGGTCCGCATCACCGACGACTGGTATGCCCCCGTCGGTGGCATCGTGATGGCGGGTTGCGGGTTCTACGCACTGCTGGGCTTCCCGCTCGACGACATGTGGCACCGGATCTTCGGCCAGGATGTGACGCTGTGGGGACCCACGCACCTCATGATGATCGGCGGCGCCGGCTTCTCCACGCTTTCCGCGCTCTACCTTGAACACGAGGGCCGCAGGGCGCATCCCGACGACGCCCAGAGCGACGGCATCGGTTTGAAGTTCGTGCAATACCTGGCGTTCGCCGGCGTGCTGGTCGGTGCGTCGGTCTATCAGATCGAGTTCGACTTCGGAGTGCCGCAGTTCCGCCAGGTGTTCCAGCCGATGCTCATCGCCGCCGCCGCGGGTCTCGCACTCGTGGCCGCGCGGATCTTCATGGGCCGCGGCGCGGCGCTCATCGCCGCCGTGATCGCCATCGGATTGCGCGGCATCGTCGCGTTCCTGGTAGCCCCCGTGCTCGACGCCCCGGTCAACTGGTTCGCGCTCTACCTCGGCCCTGCCCTGGTGGTTGAAATCCTGGCTCTCACACCGCTCTTGAAACGACCCATCCTGTTCGGAGCCGTCAGCGGTCTGGCCATCGGCACGCTCGGCCTGTGGCTGGAGTCGTTGTGGGTCAACGCGGTTTACGACTACCCGTGGCCGACCAGCATCTGGCCAGAGGGCCTCGCCATGGCCGTGCCGGTGGCCATCATGACCGGCACGTGCGGAGCGTTGTTCGGCATGGTGCTCGCCGGGCAACGGTTACCTCGCCGGGCCATCGGCGTCGGCATCGTCGCGCTGACCGTGCTCGTCATCGGCGGCGCCGCCGCCAACGGCCTGCGCTACGACGTACCGCAGGACGCGACGGTCACAGCGACCCTCACCGAAGCTCCGCCCGTCAACGGTCAGCGCTCCGTGACCGCCGACGTGCGGTTCAACCCGCCGAACGTGATCAGCGACAACCCCAACTGGATATCGGTCCTCGGATGGCAGGGGTTGTTGGAGAACCAGCGCGGGCAGTTCATCGACACTCTGGAGAAGGTCGGGCCCGGCCACTATGTGTCCACCAAGCCGATGCCGGTGGCGGGCGATTGGAAGACCCTCTTGCGCGTGCACGACGGCAGAACGCTTGCGGCCGTGCCGATCTACCTTGCCGGTGATCCCGGCATCGGGGCGCAGGAAGTGCCTGCCGACCCGCAATTCCAGCGCCCGCTCGTCTCCGAGATCACGATCTTGCAGCGCGAGCGCAGCCCCGACATCCCGCAATCACTCTGGCTCATCGGCTGCCTGGTGGTGCTGGTGTGCACGCTGGCCATGATCGCGGGAGTGTCCTGGGGAGGCGGCCGGATCAACAACAGTGAGCCATCAGGCAGCGAAACGAAACTGGAGCCCTCAGCGCAGGCATGACCGTTTCTTCACCCGATGTCGTGATCCTGGCTGACCACTCGGTCTGGCTGGCGGTCCCGGCGTTCGCCCCAGCCGTCGTCGTCGCCGGAGTCGTGGTGTTCGTCGCGGTGCGCAACCGGCGCAGGGGTGACACCACTCGCAGCGACGGATCCGCTGCGGCAAGCGAAGATAAGGCACCGTGAGAAAAACAACGGCTCTCGCCATCTTGGTCATCACCGCCCTATTCGTAGCCGGCTGCGGAAGCGACGAAAGCCAAAGCGACAGCCCGGCCACTTCGTCGGCAACCACGGTCAACCCGTCGGACATGCAGGATCATCAGGCAGCGCCCGATCGTCTCGTTGTGGACGTCAAGATCCAGGGTGGCAATGTGACCCCCACCAACGCCCAGCTGGAGGCCTCGGTCAATGAGCCGATCGTGTTCAAGGTCGACAGCGACGCCGTCGACGAGCTGCACGTGCACTCGAACCCCGAGCACTCGTACAAGATCGAGGCGAAGCCGGGTCAGTCGTTCCAATTCACCGTCGGCGTGCCCGGAAAGGTCGACGTCGAGCTGCATGACCTGAACAAGACCATCGCCACCATCACCGTGCAGTGACCGCGGACGGTTCGGTGTCCGTGCTCGCCCACGGGCTGGGTGGGTCTGCCGACCTTCCAATTCCGTTCACCTACGCGCTGATTGGCGCGGCGTGGGCCCTCACCTTCACGTTCGCCGTCGTCGCATTGGCATGGAAGAAGCCGCGATTCGATCCCGATAGGCCCGGCCGTGAGCTGCCCCCGTGGGTGACCGCGGCGGTCGACGCGCCGGCGACCCGCTGGGTGGTCGGCATCGTCGGTCTCGCTTTCGCGGTGTGGGTGGGCCTCGCAGCGTTCCTCGGTCCGCAGAACGCCGACAATCCGCTGCCCGGCGTGTTCTACGTGTTGATGTGGGTCGGGTTGGTGGCGGCGTCGCTGCTCTTTGGTCCGGTGTGGCGGGCGCTGTCGCCGGTGCGCACGGTGCATCGGCTGCTCGGGGGAAAGTCGCTGCGCGGCTATCCGGAGGCGCTGGGTTACTGGCCTGCAGCCCTCGGCCTGTTTGCCTTCGTGTGGCTCGAACTGGCGAGTCCCGATCCGGGATCACTTGCGGCGATCCGCAATTGGCTGCTGATCTACCTGGCGGTCACCCTCGCCGGAGCTTTTGCATGTGGTGCGCGGTGGTGCGCCCGCGCGGACCCGTTCGAGGTGTACGGCATCGTGGTGTCGCGGCTATCGGCGCTGCGGCGCAACCGCGACGGCCGCATCGCGATCGGCAACCCGTTCGATCACCTGCCGTCGCTGCCGGTACGCCCGGGCATCGTCGCGGTGCTGTCGGTGCTGCTGGGGTCGACGGCGTTCGACAGCTTCTCCGCACGGCCGCAGTGGCGCACGTTCATCGACGAGACTGCGGGGTCCGCCGCGGTCGCCACACTCATCAACACCGCGGGTCTGCTGGTCTTCGCCGGGGTGGTCGCGGGCACGTTCTGGCTGGCGGCCAGGGCGACGGGTGGGGTCGATCGTGAGCAGCGTCGTCTGCTGCCGGGACAGATGGCGCATTCGCTGATCCCGATCGTCGTGGGCTACGTGTTCGCCCACTATCTGACTTACCTGATCGAGCGCGGGCAGCAGACCGTCTACCTGCTGCTGGGTATGGATCCGGACGTGAATTACTTTCTGTCGCTTCACCCTTCGGTGTTGGCGACGCTGAAGGTCGGCTTCGTCGTGGCCGGTCACGTGGCGGGTGTGGTGGCCGCGCACGACCGCGCGCTGCGCCTGCTGCCCACGGCGCATGCGCTGACGGGTCAGCTGGCGATGATGCTGGTGATGGTGGGCTACACGTTCACCGGGTTGTACCTGTTGTTCGGCGGGTAGGTTCTGGTTATGCGGGCGCTCATCATCACCGACGTTCAGAACGACTTCTGCGAGGGCGGTTCGCTGGAGGTCACCCGTGGCGCCGAGGTCGCCAGCGGCATCAGCGAGTTGCTCGCGAGTGATCACGGCTACGCACATGTGGTGGCCACCAAGGACTTCCACATCGATCCCGGTGAGCACTTCTCCGACGATCCGGACTACGCGGTGTCTTGGCCGCGGCACTGCGTGGTGTCCACGTCGGGCGCCGATTTCCATCCACACCTCGAGATCGGCGCAGTCGAGGCCGTCTTCCGTAAAGGCCAGTACGCGGCCGCCTACAGCGGTTTCGAGGGAGCTGACGACGACGGCACCCTGCTGGCCGACTGGCTGCGCCAGCGCGGCGTCGAGGCCGTCGACGTCGTCGGTATCGCGACGGACTACTGCGTACGGGCGACTGCCGCGGACGCCGTGGCGGCGGGCTTCGCCACCCGCGTGCTGCTGGACCTGACGGCCGGTGTCGCACCCGACTCGACAGCCAAAGCCATCGAGGACCTGCGCGCGGCCGGCGTCGAGATCAGCTAGTCGGGCGCCGCTTCTTCTGGCTTCCAGCCGAACTCAACCGCCCGTGGGATCGACCGGGCGGCCCGACCACTCGGGCGGCCGGCCCGCCATGTGCGCGCGCACACCTTCTTTGGCATCGTCGTGCGCCATGACGGCGACGTGGATTTCGGTTTCGCGACGACCCACAGCGGTGCGGTCGAGGTCGAACGAATCCCAGAGCAGACGTTTGCTGGCCGCCACCGACATCGGCGCGGTGTTCGTCGCAATGTCGTGCGCGACTTCCAGGGCGGCGGGAAGCACCGCGTCGGCGTCGAGTACCCGGCTGCCCAACCCGAGTTCGACGGCCCGGTCTCCATCGAATGTCGCTCCGGTCAACAGGATTTCGGCAGCGTTCGCGATCCCGACCAGCCGCGGCAGCACCCAGTGTGAGTAGGCGTCGCCGACGACGCCGCGCCGCACCTGGACGACGCCGTAGCGCGCATCAGCGGCGAAGAAGCGGATGTCGCACTGCAACGCCAGAGTCAAACCCAATCCGATCGCGTGGCCGTTGACCGCGGCGATCACCGGCTTGGACAGCGCGAAGGCGGGCACGTCGATACCGGCCGCGCTGAACACCGATCCCGGTTTCGCGAAGGTGTCCTCACCGGCGGCCAGGTCGGCGCCTGCGCAGAACGCCGGCGGTGCGCCCGTCAGCACAATGGTGCGGACGCCGTCGTCGCGGTCGCAGGTCCGATAGGCGTCGGCGAGTTCCTCCCGCATCCCGTCACCGACGGCGTTGCGCTGCTTCGGCCGGTTGAGCGTGATTGTTGCCACACCACTATCGATGGCCAGCAGCAACGTGCGGTATTCGCGTGACGGACTCATTGGTTGCAATGCTGTCCCATTGGGCATCCCCTAACGTCGCCTTCGTTCGTATCCGTACAGATTTTGGAGCCACAACTTGACTCAACCCGCCAATCCGCAGGTCAATGCCCCTCTGGAGATCTGGCCCGGCAAGGCCTATCCGCTCGGTGCGACCTACGACGGCACGGGCACGAACTTCGCGCTGTTCAGCGAGGCCGCCGAGCGCGTCGAACTGTGCCTGTTCGACGCTGACGGCGAGCAGACGGCCTGCATCACGCTGCCCGAGGTCGACGGCTTCGTCTGGCACGGCTTCGTCCCGACCATCGAACCCGGCCAGCGCTACGGCTACCGCGTGCACGGTCCGTACGACCCGGCCGCCGGCCATCGATGCAATCCGAACAAGCTGCTGCTGGATCCCTACGCCAAGGCCATCGAGGGTGCCTTCGAGTGGAATCAGTCGCTGTTCAGCTATGACTTCGGCGACCCGGACAGTCGCAATGACGACGACTCAGCGGCCAGCATGCCCAAGTGCGTCGTCATCAACCCGTACTTCGACTGGGGTGTGGACCGACCGCCCAGCCACGAATACGCCGACACCGTCATCTACGAGGCGCATGTCAAGGGCCTCACGCAGACCCACCCGGACATCCCGGAGCAGATTCGCGGCACTTACGCCGCAGTGGCACATCCGGTGATCATCGATCATCTGAAAGCGTTGGGTGTCAACGCGATCGAGCTGATGCCCGTACATCACTTCGCAAACGACTCCACGCTGATCGACAAGGGACTGTCCAACTACTGGGGCTACAACACCATCGGGTTCCTGGCGCCGGACCCGAAGTACAGTTCGAGCCCGAACCCGGGCGGGCATGTGCAGGAGTTCAAGGCGATGGTGCGCGCCCTGCACGAGGCCGGCATCGAGGTGATCCTCGACGTCGTCTACAACCACACCGCCGAGGGCAACCACCTCGGGCCGACGCTGTCCATGCGGGGCATCGACAATGCCGCGTATTACCGCCTCGTCGACGACGACAAGCGTTACTACATGGACTACACCGGCACGGGCAACAGCCTCAACGTCGGCCATCCACACTCGCTGCAGCTGATCATGGACTCGCTGCGGTACTGGGTGACCGAGATGCACGTCGACGGGTTCCGCTTCGACCTGGCGTCGACGCTGGCACGCGAGTTCTACGACGTGGACCGTCTGTCGGCGTTTTTCGAACTCGTACAACAGGATCCGATCGTCAGCCAGGTCAAGCTGATCGCCGAGCCGTGGGACGTCGGGCCCGGCGGATACCAGGTCGGCAACTTCCCGCCGCAGTGGACCGAATGGAACGGCAAGTACCGCGACACCGTGCGCGACTATTGGCGCGGTGAGCCTGCCACCCTCGACGAATTCGCCTACCGGCTGACGGGGTCCGCCGACCTCTACGAGGACACCGCGCGCCGACCGGTCGCATCGATCAACTTCGTCATCGCCCACGACGGCTTCACCCTCCGGGATCTGGTGTCCTACAACGAGAAACACAACGACGCCAACGGCGAGGACAACAACGACGGCGAGAGTCACAACCGGTCATGGAATTGCGGCGTCGAGGGACCAACCGACGACGCCGAGATCAACGCGCTGCGCTCCCGTCAGCAACGCAACTTCTTGACGACACTGCTGCTGTCGCAGGGCGTTCCGATGATCGCCCACGGCGACGAACTCGGCCGCACGCAGAACGGCAACAACAACGTCTACTGCCAAGACAACGAGCTGTCCTGGATCGACTGGGGGAACGCCGATACTGAGCTCATCGAGTTCACCCGCAAGGTTTCAGCGCTACGCGCCGCGCACCCGGTGTTCCGGCGGCGGCGGTTCTTCTCAGGAAGCCCCGTGCGCAAGCGTGGTGGAGAGGGACTGCCCGACATCGCGTGGTTCGCACCCGACGGATCCGAGATGAGCGACGAGGATTGGGACTCGGGGTTCGCCAAATCGATTGCGGTGTACCTCAATGGGCATGGCATACCCGATCTCGATCCGCGTGGGCAGCGCGTGACCGACGATTCGTTCGTGCTGTTCTTCAACGCCCACTACGAGGCGCTCGAGTTCGTCCTGCCCGAAGAACGGTTCGGCAGCGCGTGGGAGCCGGTCATCGACACCGCGGCGGCCGCTGATGACGAGGCGCAAACCCACGACGCCGAGGCGAAGGTATCCGTTGACGCCAGGTCGGTGTTGGTGCTGCGTTCAGTCAGCGAGGAGTAGTCACCTCTCGACGTCGAAGAACGATTCGCCGTCCTCGGGGGTGCCGTCGATCTGGCCGCGGTCGATCCCATGCTGTTCGGGGTCGATGCGGTCGAGTTCGTCATCTGACATCGAGACGGTTTCCTGTTCGGTGTCGTCGGCGTCGCGCGGATCGATGTCATCGGGTGCGACGTCAGGCACCTCGTCGGCAAGACGCTCGTCCAGCGTCTCGTCCTCTTTCGCGTCGATCCACTTCTCCGGCGGGTCGACGACCTCGTCGCCGTCGTCGTTTCGCACCTCGTCGGAGTCGAGCTGCTCTTCGGGCGTGAGCGGATTGTCGTTGGATACGTCGCGTGCCATGTCTGCCATGGTGCCCGACCCGGCGAATGCCTAAACAGCGCAGGCGGGCCTACCCCGGCTCCCCGCGAATACCCGCAATCCATCGTTGCTTTTTGGTGCGCTTTGGTGCTTCGGAGGTGCCTTAGCATGGCCTTCAGGCCTCGACTGTCGCGGGGCCGTTCGCGTTTGGCGTTAAATGCGCGCTGGTCACAGAGCAAGGGGGCGTAAACCGTGAGCAGAGACGACCTACCGCGGGACGAGGGCGAGACCACCCCGTTTGCTCCGCGCAGTATCCACGAGGAAGATACGCAGTTCGCGGGGCAGTTCGGTTACACCCAGCAGCCACCGGCCCCGCCGGGTCAGCCGACCTGGCCTGGTCCGCCACCCGGCGCCGGTTACCAACAGCAACCCCCGCCCAGCAGGGCTGGGCTGCTCGCAGGTCCCCGGCGGTGGTGGGTCATCGGCGGCGCGGTCGCCGTGGTCACCGCCGTCGTCGTGGCCCTGGTGGTGTTCACCGGCGGTGACAACAGCTCGTCGTCTGAGGCCACTGCGACAACCTCTACGAGGGTGCCCGCCAGTCCGAGGACCGCCACGCCCACCAGGCGCCCCTCCACGCCTGCGCCTGCCCCCCCACCGCCTCCCGTAGTCGATGCTGCCGCGCTGCCGGGATTACTTCTTCCCGCCGAGCTGATCAATCAGCGCATGAACACCACCGGCATGACGGCCGACCCCCCCTTCGCCAAATTGCTGGCCGGCACCGTCACGCCGCCGCAGTGCGCCGGCGCATGGGGTCCGGCCTATGAGGCCACATACCAAGGGTCTGGTTACACAGGGCTCGCCATCCAGGGCTTTTTCCAGCCCCCGATTCAGATGGTGCAGGCTGTCGTCTCATTTCCCGACGCTGGATCTGCGAAGGCGTTCTATGACAAGCAGGTCGCCGACTGGAACGCGTGCAAATCCACCCACATCAGGTACGAATCCGGCGGGGTGACCGAAGCTGATCTCGGCGTGCCGTCGGTGACCGTAGGTGTCATGACGATGATGCTGATTCCTACCACGGCGAAGACCGCCGGTCAGCAATGTGAACGCGACATGACGGTGCGCTCCAACGTGATCGTGGATGTGCGTGCCTGCTCGCCGACGGTTGGCAGCGCGGGATTGTCGATCGCGCGGGAGATCGCCGACAAGATCGCTCCCGCGCCATAGAAAGGCGGCTACCCAAGTTCGCGGGCCAGCGCCGGTGCGAAATTGGCGTCTAGATATTGGCTTGCGAGGTAACCCCCGGGCCCGGTCAGAGCAGCGATGGTGTTCGGGTCATCCACGACGACCATCGTTCCCTGATACCCGGCGAAGGGCCTTGGCAGGCCGTCGAATCCGCCTCCGCCGGCCTTGCTGTCGGTGCGGATGAGCACCAGGACGTCGGTTTCGAGGCTGTAGACCCCGGAAGGGTCGGGCATGGGGCGGGTGTCACCGGTATCGGTGGCGATATGGGTGAAATCTTGGCTGTAGCGCAATCCGAGCGCTTCGAGATAGTTGGCGGCGGTTGAGGGAGTGAGCACCTGCAATACGGATGTCTCTGAATTGATCAGAGCTACAACGGATTTCCCGCTCCACGAAGGATTCTGGTTCTTCAAGTCGTCTTGTTGGGAACGGACGTTGCCGATGAGTTCCTTGGCCTTGTCTTCGTAGCCGAGAATGTCGCCGACCCAGAGCAGCTGGTTCTGCCACGTCCACGAGTCGGCGGTTTGATCCGCGGGTCTGGTCACCGTCGGCGCGATGGCGGCGAGCTTCTGGTAGGTGGCGTCGTCAAGGTCGCCGGTGGCAATGATGACGTCGGGATGGGCGTCGGCGACCGCGGCGGTGTTCGTGAAGCCGGTCAGCACGGTCGGCGTGCCGGTGACCGCCGATTGTTCCCAGCTGGGCAGCGCACTGGTGGCTGAGCCGATCACGACGGGCTGAACTCCCAGCGACAGCACGGCGTCGCCGTCGCCGGGGCCGATCGCCGCCACCTTTTGCGGTCGCGAGGTGAGCTCGGTGGTGCCGTGTTGATGAGTGAACGTCTGGGCCTGGTAGGCGGGTTCGTCGGGCCCTTGATTCCACAGCACGACGCCGACCACGGCGGCGACGAGGACAACGGCGGCCAGACCGGCAGCGATGAGAGTGCGGGTCCGTCGGCGTTTCGGGCCGCCAGTCTGCCCACCGTGATCCTCGGCGGGACGCCACCCGCTCGGGTAAGTGATGGCAGCGTTGGGCGGCCCGGCCGGGTTGAAGTACGCCGGCGGCTGGCCCCCGGTCGGTGGTGGCGGGGGCGCAGGGGGTGGCGCCGGCGTAGCCCTCAGTTGCACGGTGCTGTCATCGAGCGCCGCGGCGGCGGCGTGAGCAAGTTCGCCGCCGCTTTGATAGCGGTGTGCAGGATCCTTGGCCATTGCCTTGGCGATGACCGCGTCGATGGCCGGCGGCAGTTCCGGCATCCGTTCGGTGACCCTGGGCGGTGGCGCTGTCAGATGGCCAGTGATGGTGGCCCCCATTTCGGCTCCGGGGCGCGCGAACGGGGTTTGACCGGTGAGCATTGTGTACAGGCTGCAGCCGAGTGCGTAGATGTCGGCGCGATGATCGGCAGCTTCACCGATCAGTGTTTCCGGTGCGGCGTAGGCGATCGAGGCCAGCACCATCCCGGTTTGTGTCAGGCCGGCGGCGTCATCGTTTCTCTTGGCTATTCCGAAGTCGGCCAAGAAAATCCGCTGATCGTTGGCGGCGAGCAGGAAGTTCGCGGGTTTCACGTCGCGGTGTAGCAGGCCGTGCTGATGCGCGTAGTCCAGAGCGTCGCCGACCGCCGCGGTGATGCGCAGCGCGCGCGCCGGATTCATGCGGCCCGCTTTCAGTTCGTGGTAGGCGTCGCTGCCCGCGACGTATTGCATCGCGATCCAGAGGTGTCCATCCGGAGTTTCACCCCGGTTGTAGACCGACACGATGTGCGGGTGATCAAGCGTCGCAGCCAGGTTGGCCTCGCGAAGGAATCGCTCGCGAAAGTGCTCGTCGGCTGTCAGGTCCGAAGACAAGACCTTCAGGGCGTCGGAGCGCGGCAACGTGGGATGGGCCGCGCGGAAGACCGTGCCCATGCCTCCTCTGCCGAGAACCGCTTCAATGCGGTAGCCGCCCACCACCGATCCCACGTCCAGTGCCATCGTGCTCCCTCGTTACGTTCCGGTGTGTGCGGGCAAGCAGAACGGTTGTCGCACAACGGTTATGGCAGGAGTACGGTGGACGGGCCGACTCATGAGGCCATCAGCATGGCGTACTGCGCGGCGGTCTGCTGGTGCACATCGGTCAACTGGGCCGAGGACCCTTCGATGACATACCGGTCGGCGACTGCGTAGCACACATCACCGGAGCCCGACGGATCCTCAACGTGCATGCATCGCGAGTCGGGCAGGTTTGGCACCGACGCGACCGGTTTGAGTCCCGAGTCTTGGGACTCGCGCACGAACTGCTCGAGCAATTTCTCGGCAGATTCGCTGTCGCGAACCTGATACACGAAGGCTTTTCCCCTGGCCCATAGATCCATGCCTAGGTCGGTGAACACCTGCGCTGAAGTCTGCGGTGACATCTGGAAATGCAGCGTCGCGCGCGGCCCGTAAACCAAGTTCGTACCGACTGGGATCTGGTCGCCGATCTGTGGGACCGTGCGCGCCAGCAAACCACCCTCGTCGACGGCGAGCCCGGTCAACTCTGTGACTGCGGTGGGCGCGAAACTGTCGATGGCCGGGATCTGCTGATCCAGTGTCTTGGCGACCCTGTCGGCGGCGGGACCGACCCCGTCAAAGGTGTCGGCGTACTGGTGCAGTACGTAGGGGCCGTGCGCGGTGTAGGCGCTGACGCTGGTTTGCGGCGTCGTCGAACCTGACGGGGTGAACTCGAAGGTGGAGGCGTGGGTGTCGGGATGGTTTGGCACGTTGACGGGCTGCGCCGGGGGCAGGTTCTCGTCGAGGTCGGGCTGCAGCGACAGGTCGCTGAGTTCAGTGGCTGCGGCCGCCGCCGATTGCGGATCGGGGAATCGCAGCACCGCGTTGACCAGGCTCTTGTCGTCGGGCTCGGTACGTCGGGCTGAGGAGAACCCGGTGACATAGTTGTATTTGCTCGCCACCGCAGCCAGTTTCTTAGGCAGAAGCTGTCGGAGCACGGTAGCGTCCGCCAACACGTTGGTCGGCCTCACCCCGTGGGTGAAGGCGGCGTCGACTTCCCACGGCCCCACGACATGCTCGGCCATCCGCGCGCCTTCTACCAACCGCCCCTTCTCCGGGGTCCCGGCAGCTCCGAGAGGTGGCGCTGGCCGCGTGGGGTAGTTGCCGGTGTCAAGCAGGCTCACATCGACAGTTCCCGGTGGCGGCCCCCCCGATGACCGGTGCGCTGCTCCGTCAGTCACGGTGGTGCATGCCGTGGCGATCAGCGCCGCCGCCAGCGCGGCCGCGCCAGTAGGGACGGGTCGTGGCCAATGGGTCGGACCCACCGTCTGGCTGGCGCCCGTTGCGCCGGTCAACCTACTGTGCCGAAAGAACCCCATATGCCGGTACATTAGCCGTCCGCCGCGGCGGCTATTCGGGCACTTTGGCCAGAATGCGGTCGGCGACCGTGTTGGCCGGCGCAGTGTTGTCGCCATCGCCGCAAACGATGACATCTGCGAGCACGTTGGCCCGGTGCGCGACGACATGGTGGCAGTTGCGGGGTAGCCCGTCGCGTTGGAATGTCGTCCCGATGCGGTCAGGTCCGGTGGTGATCGGATAGGGCACCCAGCGCTGGTCCTTGCCTTCGACTTCGATGAAGAAGATGTCGCCGTCGGGACAGTCGCGCCATTGTTCCTCGATAATCCACATCACTCCGGTGCTAGCGGTGATCTCGGTTGGCTTTTCGAAGATGGCAACCACCTGGTCGACCGACTGCTTGCGGGCGCCGCGGTTGACATTGCCCGCCAGGGTGATCGTGTCTCCCGACAAGCCCTCCTCGCCCGCCAGTGCGCGGGCTCGGCAAGGCCAGGGCTCGATGTTGACGTCCTGCCGCTCCCACTTAGTCAAGGTGCCGAGTTCGACGAGGTCGGTGTCACCGATGATTTCGCCGAGTTCGCTGCGTTTGAGCAATAAGTCCGCGCCGGCGGCCGCGGGCACCAGCGTCGGCGTCGCTGGCGCGGCCGTGGTGGTGACTGGTGGTGGCGCGGATTGCGTCGTCGTCTCGACGCCCGTGGACGGCCCCGCTCCCTCCTCGGTATCCGATCCGCACCCGGCCAGCATCATCACCGCACATACCACCGCGCCAGCGTGGATAGGCCGCATTATGTTCGTCTCCTCGGATGTTCAGCCGCAGCGGACAGCCTCGAATGCTACGGCTCGCCAGTCTCTGCCCCGTCGACAGTTCGGGTGGGCTTCAGCCCGGTTTTGTCGTCCAAGTATTGCAACAGCTGATGCGCGGCGAGCTCGACATCCTTGTGCCGCCATTCAGCTGCGCGGTAGACGCACGCGATCAGCCCCGTGCGGTGCAGCCGACGTAGGTCGCCGTAAACGAATGCGTAGCGCGCCTTCGTGCCGTCCGTGGCGCCCTCGGTCAGCCCGAGATGCCACTGGGCGTAGTCCTCCCAAGAATGCGATTCGAGGTAGGAGTTCTGGTCGTCGGCGCGGGGCTGCACGTCGCCCCAGTCGCTGTCGAGCACGTACTGGCGGGCGTCGATCAGTGCCCGCGCCTTGGCCACCGCGTCGTCGTTGAGCGAGTGCTTCGCCATGGTGGCACTCCCCTCGGTAACTCAAACACTCAGCAGCGCAATGTCTTTCATCCGACAAGTCGAGCGATCGACTTCAGCGGAATAGGCAGCCAACTGGGTCGGTGCCGGGCTTCGTAACCCGCCTCGTACACCGCCTTGTCGAGTTCGTAGGCCAGCAGCAGCGGCCCGGCGTCACGCGGATCGGCGCCGGACACCTCCGCGTAGCCCTCGCAGAACGATCCGGCGTTGCGGTCCACCCACTCACGGGCTCGCGCGGCGAGCTGGCGGTCCAGATCCCCGTCGCGGGAGTCGCTCGACTGGTCCATCAGCCGCTGGTAGGCCGCGTACTCGTAGGACCGCAGCATCCCGGCCACGTCGCGGAGCGGCGAATCCGGGCGTCGGCGCTCGTCGAGCGGTTGTCCCGGCTCACCCTCGAAGTCGATGACCAGCCAGCTCTCCGGGGTGCGCAGCACTTGGCCCAGGTGCAGGTCACCGTGCACGCGCTGCACGACAATCCGCTCCTCGGCGAGCTTGCGATAGCGCTCTTCGATCAGCTCCACGTACTCCGCGAGCTCCGGCACCGCACCGGCGACCGCCTTCAAGCGCTCGATCATGGTGTCGGTCGGGAACAGAGCCGACTCGGTCTCCAGCTTCTCGGCCAGGGTGGCGTGCACCGAGGCAACGGCTTCACCGAGGCGGTAGGACTCGCCGGCGAAGTCGCCGCCGACCTCGTCGGCGTACAGGTCGCCCTCGGCGAACAGGTCTCGGGTGCTGGCGAGCGCCATGTCCCAGCCCTCCGCGGAGTTGGCCGCGAACTCGGTAACCATGCCGAGCGCACAAGGTTCGCCATCCCACGTCGTCTCGAAAGACCCCAGCAGCCGCGCCACGTGTGGGTTGCCCGCCCGCGCCAACACTCGGTTGAGCTCGATGTCCGGGTTGATGCCGGGGGTGATGCGGCGGAAGATCTTGAGGACGGCTTCCTGCTCGAACACAACGCTGGTATTGCTCTGCTCGACGCCCATCAGCCGCGGTGCGATGTCGAGCGGCAGCGTGGCGTCAGGCTCCTTGAGGAAGCGCACCGGCGCATCGGACGGGCCAACGGTCCTCGACGTGTCGATCAGCGACAGCAGATACTGGCCGGGCTCGGGATCGTAGAGGGCGTCGTAGGCGGTGCGATCGCCGTCAGTGCCGATGGTCGCCGCGTCGGCAAACTCTTCGATCGGCTCGACGTTCCACTGCACGATGACCTGATAGCGCTCGGAACTGCCATCGGTGTACGACGCGTCGACCAGCACGAGGTCCAGGTCGTCGCGCAACGAGACGCTGACAGACGGTTCGGCCGACGCGAGTTCGCGGCTGCGGCCGGCGTACCAGCGTTGCTGCGGCAGCCACTCGTTGAACGAAAGAGTCACGGCGCGCCTCCCGGTTCCGGTTCAGGTTCGCGCAGTGCGAACCAATAGAACCCATGGCCGGGCAGGGTGAGCAGGTAGGGCAACTGGCCGATGCGCGGGAACTCGACGTGACCGGTCATCTCGACGGGCATATACCCGTTCCAGTGCTGCAGGTTCAGCTCGATGGGCTGCGGGAAGCGCGACAGGTTGTTGACACACAGCACGGTGCCGCCCTTTTCCTCGTCTTCCATCTCGCGAACGTACGTCAGCACCGATGGATTCGAGCCGCCAAGCTCGCGGAACGCGCCGACGGCGAATGCGTCGTGGCGTCGTCGCACCGCCAGCATGGTGCGGGTCCAGTTCAGCAGCGACGTCGAACTGTCGCGCTGCGCTTCGACATTCACCGATTGATAGCCGTAGATCGGATCCTGGTTAGGCGGCAGATACAGCCGACCGGGATTGGCGGTGGAGAACCCCGCGTTGCGGTCGGGCGTCCACTGCATCGGCGTGCGCACGCCATCGCGGTCACCGAGCCAGATGATGTCGCCCATTCCGATCTCGTCGCCGTAGTACAGGACCGGCGATCCAGGCAGTGACAACAGCAGCGCGGTGAACAACTGCATCTGGTTGCGGTCGTTCTCGAGCAGCGGTGCGAGCCTGCGCCGGATGCCGACGTTGGCTTTCATCCGGGGGTCTTTGGCGTACTCGGAGTACATGTAATCGCGCTCTTCGTCGGTGACCATCTCGAGCGTCAACTCGTCGTGGTTACGCAGGAAGATGCCCCACTGCGCCATGTCGGGAATGTCAGGTGTCTGCGCCATGATCTCGGAGATGGGGAAGCGCGACTCGCGTCGCACCGCCATGAAAATCCTTGGCATCAGCGGGAAATGGAACGCCATATGGCATTCGTCGCCCCCGGTCTTCGGATCGCCGAAATACTCGACGACGTCGGCGGGCCACTGGTTGGCCTCCGCCAGCAGGACACGGCCGGGGAACTCGTCGTCGATGACCTTGCGGCAGTGCCGCAAAAAGCCGTGCGTCTCAGGCAGGTTCTCGCAGTTGGTGCCCTCGCGCTCGAAGAGGTAGGGCACGGCGTCGAGTCGGAAGCCGTCGATGCCGAGGTCCAGCCAGAACCGCAGGACGTCGATCATGGCTTCCTGCACGGCCGGGTTGTCGTAATTCAGATCGGGTTGGTGTGAGAAGAAGCGGTGCCAGTAAAACTGTCGTCGCACCGGGTCGTAGGTCCAGTTGGACTCTTCGGTGTCTACGAAGATGATGCGGGCGTCCTGGTACTTCTCGCTGGTGTCGCTCCAGACGTAGTAGTCGCCGTAGGGCCCGTCGGGGTTGCGACGCGATTCCTGGAACCACTCGTGCGAATCCGAGGTGTGGTTCATGACCAGGTCGGTGATGACGCGGATGCCTCGGCGGTGTGCCGCATCGAGGAGTTCGACGAAGTCCTCGACGGTGCCGAATTCGGGCAGCACTTTGTAGAAGTCGCGGATGTCGTAGCCGCCGTCGCGCAGCGGGGAGTCGTAGAAGGGCGGGAGCCAAAGGCAGTCGACGCCAAGCCATTTCAGATAGTCCAGGCGTTCGGTCAGCCCGCGAAGGTCACCCGCCCCGTCGGCGTTGGAGTCGTGGAACGCGCGGACGAGGACTTCGTAGAACACGGCGTGCTTGAACCAGGTGCGGTCCTCGGGCAACGCGCGGGCGTGTTCGAAGTCTTCCGCCGTCGGATGCTCGACCACGCCGTTCTCGACGTGGCTGCCTTCCGTTGGGTCATGGTCGGTGAGTTCCATACAAGCTTCAAACCTACCCATGTCCGACGGAAATGAATCGCCCAGAATCTGGCGTTCGCCGGCATGTTGTTTGCTGGTTTTCTAGCGGTTGTACTGACGGTCTAGACGGGCTACGGTTTCGTCCGTCTCGATCCGTGAAAGAAGCGAGTGGCTGTGGCTGATTCAGCACCGAATGACGGCGAAGCTCCAGTAATTGTCGGCATGTCCGACGCGGCGATGCACATGTATGACGTGGCCATCGACGCGCTGCCGGATGCACATGATCCGGAGTTCGCGGATCGCGCCGGGGTGATTCTGGCGGGGCTGCGCAAGCTCACCGGCTCGCTGACGGATGCGGCAGGGCGTGGCCGCGCAACGCCGTCCGTGGTCGTCGCGTTGAGCGGTGTGCGCAGGCGCTACGACGACTTGATGGAGACGGCGGCCAACGGGCCGAGCGCGACGCTGGGCCAGCGGCTGTATGTGGCGCGCGGGCGGGCGAAGCTCTCCACCAAGGAGGCGGCGAACGGTGTGGGTCTGCGCAGGGACCTGATCGAGGCCGTCGAGGTGGAGGAGCCCGCGACCGAGGAAGAGACCTCGCGGATCAAGGATCTGATCGCCGCACTCGGCGGTTAGTCTCTGCGCCGAACGTGGGTTACCCGCACGCTCTGGACGAGTTTCGCGTGACATAACTCCACGCTCGGCGCCGTTCGGCAATTTGCTCGGCGATATCTGGGCGCTTCTTTGTCCTGTCCTCGTCGCTTTTTCTTCGCGACGGAGCCGGTGACTCTTATGTCGGTGAAGTACCTGGTAGATAGTGGTGCCGCAAGGCCCATTCGCCGACGTCGGCTAGGCGGATTTGGTGCATATGGCGATATCGCAGTTCCGGTAGCATTTTCGTCGTGACGGCTGAGGGGGCTTGCCAGGCATTCAGCACGGAGCCGATTGCCATGGAGAGTGACAGTGACTGAGGACTTGCGGGTCGACACCACGCTTGTCCGTCAGTCCGGCGGCAAGTTGGAGACCATTGCGGGATTGATTCCGGAGCCGCCCGCCTCGTTCAGCCCCGCAGGTGCCGATGCCCTTTCGACGGCGATCGCCGGGCGGGTGTCCGAGGTGGTTGATCCGGTGCTCGCTCAGATGCCGTTCGCCAAAGACGAGTTGACCCGATTTGCTCAGAACGTCATGGAAGCGGCGGACAGTTACGACGCCACCGATCGTCAGATCGCTGAGGAGATTCTCAAGCGGTTGGGGATTCTTGAGGACGCGGCCGGTCCTGGAGGTCGTAGCCCGGCAGCTGGCGCCGCGTCTGGTGCGCCGGCATCGGCTGGGGCGGGCTCACCTGCAGCGGGGGCAGGCCAGACGGATCAGATGGGCCAGCTGATGCAGATGCCGATGCAGTTGGCTCAGCAGGCCGCACAGATCCCGATGCAATTGGCGGGGTTGGCCGCCGCGATTCCGCAGGCGATGATGCAGGGCGTTCAGAGTGCGGTGCAGCAGGCCAGTCAGATGGCGCAGTCAGGCGAGGGTGAAGAGAAGCTTCCCGAGGACGAGCCGCTGAACCCGGAAGAGGCGCGCGAGGAGCGGACCGAGGAGAAGGTGGAGCCGGAATCCGAAGCTGCGCCGGGTAGTTCAGGTGGCGAGCGGGTGCCGGACGCTAATCCACAAGAGCCCGCGCCGGCGGCACCCGCTGCACCAAAGCCCGCACCGACGCGTCCGGCTGAAGCTGGACCGGAGATCGCATTGTGAGTTTTCAACCCCCCGGCGGTCCACCACCTCCGCCGCCGCCTGGTGGTCCGCCGCCCGGATCCGGGAATCCCTATCCGCCGCAGGGCTATCCGGGTCTCCAACAGCCGTGGCCGCAGCAGCAATGGGCAGGTGGTTCCCCGCCGAAGAAGCGCGGCAATGGCTGGAAGTGGGGACTCGGCGCGCTCGCGTTACTGGTTGTCATCGGAGTTACTGCCGCAGTGACGATTTCGGTCATGAAGGACGGTAGCGACGGCGCTAATGGTGATCCATCGCCGACGGGTGAGACGTTCGGTTTGGCGAGTGCCGATGACAAAGGCCCTGCAAACATCATCACGGAAGATCCAAGCTGCGCGGCGTGGCTTCCAATCGATCGCAACTTTTCGGACGCGGCTAACAAGGGATGGAACGGTCGCGACACGCAAATACCGGCTACCGACTGGACACCCGAACTGAGAGACGCGTACGAGGGAGTCGGCAGAACACTGCGGACCAACGCCGATCAAGCTGTGCAACTGGCGCGCGTCACGCCTCATCGGGTTATGCGCGAACTTTACGAGCAGTTCATCGCATACGCCCGAGCCTATAGCGACGCTGTTCCTTCCTACCAAGCAAGCGACGACAAGCTGGCAAAAGTCGTACTCTCTACTTCGACAGTTCTTTCCGACGTGTGCTCGTCGATCGAATGGAAATCAGCGCAATCTCGCGCACCATTCGTACCCCCGTCCCAACCACCATCGGAGATTGCTCCGCTTTCGAGTCCTGGGAATCCCCAGCGGATGATGACGGACCTTGATCCGACATGTCCCAAGTGGAAGACGCTTATCGACCAGTTCTCCGCGGACACACAAGACTGGATCGATCTGAATCCGAACATTCCTGCCAAAGACTGGACTCCTAGCCAGCGCGCCGTCATCGATCGAGTCACTCCGGTGATGGAAGAGAACGCGGACGCGGTTGAGGAGCTTGGGCGAAAAAGCTCCAACCCACAGATCCAGGACTTCGCGGTCTTTTCGGCTCAGTACCGCCGCGCATATGTGGCAGCGTTACCTACCTACGCCGCTGCTGATTTCTACCTCTCGCGTGTCGCAGCGCGCGCAACGTCTTTGATCTCGTCGGCATGTGATGCCGTGGGGGCTTAAAGTGGCTATCGGCCGTCCTCCTGATCCGTATGGAATTACGGACCCACCGGCTTGGCCCGATATTGACGAAACACGCCTTCAGAAGTGCGCCAACGCTTTCAAGTCGGCATCAGCTACCGTCGAGGCTCAATGGGAAGCCGCAAAAGGCGAGCACTCTACGATGTTCGGTGGAACAGGCCTCTGGAGCGGGGGCGGAGCTAGCGCCGCTTCGAAGAAGCATCTGGAGAAGCTGGCCGAACTTGAGACTGTCAAGAATAACCTCCTGACTTCTGCGACCCTCTTCCAGAATAGTCACGATGCCGTCGTGACCTCCAAAGAACAGATACGCGAAATCGTCAGAACCGCAACCGAAGACATTAATGACGTCATGAACAGTACCGATACACCTGGGGAAGACAAGCCGGGGCAGATTCAAGACATTATCGATAAGGCGCGCAACGACAGCCAAGATGCTGTCGACGCCGAGGCATTGAAGTTTTCCGGTGATAAGGCGCCGCCGGAAGCCCCTCAAGTTGATGATGGAGATGGTCCGCAATGGTTCGGCCCTAACCAACCGCAGCGTCCGCCGGCGCTTCCGAAATCGAACGACGATGGAACCCAATCCACGGACAAGCCCGACGTCGCGCCACCCCCGGCACCCGAACTCCCACCGGTAGAAGCAGAGAACCCTGACGTAACCCCACCAATCGACAAAGCGCCGCCGGCGCCTCCGGCACCCGCCGCGCCTCCCGTCGAGGCGCCTCCGGCTGCGGCTGGTCCGGGAGTCCCCGGCATGCCAGGCCTTCCTGGAATGCCCGGCGCCCCAGGCTCTCCCAGCGCACCATCGACGCCGAGCCTCGGGTCGCCATCAAGTCCGCTGTCGAGCCCGTCGGCGCCGTCCGCGCCGTCCGTGCCCACCTCGCCCAGTACCGCCAACGCCGTACCCACCACGCCGGTCCAGCAGCTCACCGAATTTCAGCGATCCATGGCCGAGGCCGCGTCGAAGGCGGCCCAAACACCCCTCCCGCCAACGCAGCCCGCCTCACCTTCGATGGGCCCCGCCCCCATCTCACAGCCTCTCGCTACCCCCGCACTCCCCGACGCTCCCACGGCTGCGACCCCTCCACCACCGAGCCCTTCCGCACCTGGCCCAACGGGCGGCACCGCAGCGCCCGTCGCGCCTGCGCCGGGTCCTGGTGCCCCGGCCGCACCACCCGTACCCCTGGGCCAGCCCGCCACACCTCCACCCGCTGCACCCGTCGCACCCGCTGCCCCCGCCGCGCCAGCCATCCCACCGGCAGCCGCGGCCGCCGGCGCCAGCACCGTGGGAGCCCCTGCGCCCGTTCCAGTTTCGGCCGCTCGCGCCCACCGCGAAGCCGTCGCTGCGGCCGCCACCGCCGGTGCCCTGCGCCGTCGCTCCCCGGGCAACGATCCCGCCATTTTCGCCCAACGCATCGCCGCCGCCCTAAACGCCAGCACCACCGACGTCGGCTTCGTCTGGCTCACCGGCCTGGCCAAAGACGGCTCGATCATCGTCGCCAACAATTACGGCCTCGGCTACATCCCCGACGGCGTCAATCTCCCCGAACAGGTCACCATGGCCACTGCAGACGAGAGCATCGCCGCCGCCGTCCGCGGCACCTGGACGACGTATCCGATACTCGCCCTTCATGGTTGGGCTCAACACCACAACACCGAACTTCGCGCGGTCATCGCCACCGAGGACCAGTTCAAAGGATTCGACCCCGGCGCACCCAAGATCGTTCTGCGCCCCGACGACATCCCGGAGAACGGCACCATGGAAGGCCGGCACCGCCTCCAAGTGATCGCTCCCGACGCCGCGGTCACGCTGGCTGCAATAGCCAGCACCGGTCTATCCGAACTCTTGCCACCGGCTCAGGCCGACGCCAATCCACCCGAAGACAAGCGTGCGCAGCTGTGGTTCGAGGTCTTCCGCCCGCTCCTGAGCAATGTTCCCGACCGCGCTGTCGTGCAGATCGAGGCATTCGTGGCGTACGCCGACCACGCGCAGGAGTTGGCTCTGCACCGCGCACACACCGCCGTTGAACCCGCCGACCAGCGCGCCGCAATTGCCGATTGGATCTACTGGCAGCACCTCAGCGTGTTGATGTCCGACGCTATCGTCACCGAAGCAACCGTCTAGCGCGAAGCCGGCCTTTTGTCGGGATCATCCGATTCCCAATGCGCCCATTCCGGCAGCGGCGTCGGCGGCACCATGCCCATCTGCCCCAGCGTGCCAAGGGTCGGATCGATCTTGTGCCGATAGTTCACCTTGCGCCTGCGCACGACGTACACGGTCGCAACGGTCAGCACACCGCCCGCGACGAACACGAGCAGCGCGACCTGGAGTACCGACAGCAACACCGCAATCACATTACGCAGAATGTCGACGGGTCTCTTCGACCAATTGAGCCCGCATTCGAAGAACTGCAAATAGCGCCTCGTGGACCCGGGATAATCGACTCGTGGCTACTTCCATCTCCGCCGTCGAGGCTTCCCAGCCAGCGCGCCTGGTGGATGCGGCCGCCGAAGTGGGCGCCATGGCATCGCGGCTCGAGAGCCTGATCGACACGCAGCGCGGCACTCTCGCTGAACTGCGCAACGGGTGGACGGGAGAAGCGGCCGACGCCGCCATCGCTCGCGGGGAACAGAACCTTGCCGTCCAGGAAACGCTGCGCGGCAAACTGCAAACCCTTCACGACGTGCTGTCCTCCGGCGGAGGACAGCTGAACTCGGCGCGCACGGCGCTCCTGGACATGGTCAGTGGCTTGCGCAGCCAGGGCTGGGAAATCTCCGATGACGGGGTCGCGACACCTCCGCCGAACCTGTCCGAGGCTTTCCGCAGCGTCCCGCAGGCGTACACGCTGATGATGCAGAAACTTCTCACGACCTACGCCGTCATCGACGATGAGACTGCTGGCAGGTTTCCCGTCTTCGAGCCAGGCGGATGATCAGCCCCCTCAGATTTCTCGTTGTCCTCGCGACAGCTCTGATCACGGTGTCTGCCTGCAGCACTTCAGCTCCCGAGCTTCCCCCCGATTCCCCGTCAGAGATGCTCAGCATGCTCACCGGCCGCGACGACCTCCTCACGAACGTGACAACGTACGGATGGGACGACGGTGGCACGGCTGCCGGCGCACGCTTCACCTGGATAAGTCAGCAGGACAACGACGCGAACCAAGCGGCCGCGGCACTCGCAAACTTCCTCATGTCCAACCACACCAAGTTGGCAGCGTTGGACTCCGGATTCCTTGGCCTCACGAAAGTGTCAGCCGCACAACTCAATCCCCAGCTGGTCCGCAGCTACGCCACCGCACTGGCTCCCCACCTCGGTGAGCTCGTCGGTGGGCGGCAGAGCGCCTTCGACTCCCTTCGCGCGCAGGTTGCCGACGATCCGCTGGCGCTGCGCAACCTGCTGTCGGTCTTCGTCGCCGACCCCGAAGCCGGCCGGACCGCCGTCGAAGCGACACACGCCTCAGCCGAGCAGTACGAAGAAGCTGCCGCGGCAGACCCACCGGACAGCGACGAGTCAGTCGCCGCCCTCAAAGCAGCGGGTTCACTATTGGGCGCCGCCTATGGCGCGGTCGAACTCGCGAACAGCGACATCCCGACACCGTCCAGCGGCCAAGCGACCAGCGAGATGGCCGTACGGATTGCTGCAATCCTGGTGCCGGCCGATCCCAATCCCGCGATCGTCAGCAAGTACGTGCAGGACGGCCGGCTGATGTCGCCCACAGAGGTCGAGAAGCAGTTCTCCAGCACCGCCATGCGTACGTACTATCTCGATCTCCAGAACTACATCGGCACAAAGGGATTCGAAGACGGCCACAACGCGTTCTTCGCAGCGTTCAAGGACAGTTCGGGAGTGCCGCTCGGGTGACCTCAGTTCGGGATGTCGACGCCGGCGATGTCGGCGGCCGTAGCTTGCTCCGAAGCGGAATACCCGCGAGATGCCGCGTCCAGGCTTTCGCTGTACTCGCGCACACTCTCGACGGCTGCGGAAACCGCCATGTTGATGCCCTCTTGCGCCTTGCGACATGACTCGGCAGTGAGCAGATCCCCCACCGAGGAGGCGGCGTCGCCAACGGGCTCGTCGGCCTGAAAACGGCTCAGAGTCTCGGCCGCATCACCGAAAGCCGCTGTCGCACTGTGCAGCGCCTCGGGATCGAACTTCGGAACCTCGCCACTCATCGCGATCAGAACCGCAGGTTCCGCAGCAGGTCGTACACGCTGGCGATCCACAACAGCAGCGGGATCATCGCCGCAATGGCCGCGCCGTCAAGCAATTCGAGAATCCGCTTGGTCACCGGCGACACCCGCTGCACACTGCTGGCCGCTCCCACCACGATCAAGGTCACGATCCCCAGCGCTACGTACAGGCTGAGCACAAGCCACGCACGGTCGGGATTCCACAGCGACAGCTTCACCATCAACCCGGTCGGAATCACGACTACCGCGGCCAACAACGCCCAGGCACACCACCGCTCGGCGTAGAGCCGAGAGCGGAATCCACAGATCGACATGGCAAGCCCCGCAACGATCATGCTGTGGACGAAGAAATGTCCTTGCACCACAACGGTGATCGCGCCGATCGCCAGAATCAACGCGCCCGCGGTCACGAAACCGATCAGCAGTCGCGTCGCCAACTGGCTACGTTCGTGCAGCCGCGCGGCGGAGTCCGGCACCGACTCGATGATCGCCTGCCAGGTCGGTGATTCATCGCCGACGGGCGTGGCGACCGGATCGAGAAGTTCCTCGCTTCCGACGGTTTCGCCGGGCGCTGGAATCGGCGGCAACGCAATTCGCGCGACGGCCACCGTCAGCTTGGCCGCGTTGGTCACGATGATCAGACCGAACGCGATCGCGCCTGCGGGCACCCAGTACTGCCATCCATAGCCGAACGCGACGGCCGCCGCGGTACCCGCGATCGACGCGACCGCGAAAAACGAAGCCAGCTCAGCTCTTTTGCGCGGTCCCCCCCGCGTGGCGAGCGTCAACAACAACACGACCGCGGCCGCACCGGCGGCCTGCGGCGCACCTAACCCGCCTACGCCATTCGGCAGCGGTACAGCGAGCGCCGCCGCACCGGCCAGCGCGGGTATCGCCGCGACGAGCATGCTCTCCGACATGTCGATGTTCTGGTAGCGGTTGGTCGCCAACATGCTGCCGCCCAACAGTCCCAGGCCGAGAACGGCCAGCGCCACAGCCCACCACCAGGTGTGCCCGCTGCGTGACCACGACACCAACGACATCACCGTCACCGCCAGCGCGGTGAACGGAATCGCCAGGCCAACAAACCGATTCAATGCGGTGCGGTCGAACTCAGGCGACTCGTCGAGCACCGCGATCGCGTCGATCACGTCCTCGACCAGCGGCCGATAACGTTCGGTCCGGCTGACCGAGACCAGCGTCAGCAGGGAGCCGTCGACCACACCGGCGTCGTCCAACGATTCGTTGAACCTCAGCGGTGGTGCGCCAGGGCGCGCGAACGCCCACACGCCTTGCGCCGAGAAGTCGAACCCGGCGAGGACGTCCTTCGGGGTGTCCTCGAGGAGCTCGGCCAGCACCGACACCGTCTCATCGATATATGTTTCGATCGGTGCCGATGCTGGCAGCACCAGGTCGGTCATCCGTCGCCCGGTCAGGATCGTCACACGTGTGGTCGATGGCCTGCCGGGCGTCACTCCCGACGCGGGTGCCGCAGCGGCGGTGGAGGTCAACGGCGTTCGAGCCTGTCGAAGTCGTCGGACAACCCTGCGGCCAGCTCGACGATCCGGCGTCGGAAGTCCTTACCCAGGAGGTCCAACTGGATCTCCGTGCCTGCTGCGATGTGCTTGTCGTACGGCAGCACAACTACGCGGCCCGGCGGGACATGGCGCTCGAACTGCTGCACCAGATCCTCGATATCGATGTTCGGCTTGCCCGGCACGACGTGATTGATCACCACGCACGAGCGGCCCAGCAGATCCTGGTACCCGTTCTGGCGCAACCAGTCCATGGTGATCGCGGCCTGACGAGCACCGTCGATCGACGCGCTCGCCACGATGACCAGACCCGAAACCGTGGACAGCACACCGCGTGCGGCGGGTTGGAAAAGCCCGGCACCGCAATCGGCCAGCACCAGGTTGTAGTAGCGCGACACGATACCCGTCGCGCCTTTCCAGTCCTCGTCGTTGAACTCGCGACGCGCACCGCTGTACTCGTCGGACGACAGCACCTCGAGGTTCGAGCCGTTCATGCTCGTGTACGCACGAATGTCGTTATACCGCGCAAGTTCCTTGTCCGAGAGCAAGTCTGCGATCGTCGCTGCCGACTGACGTCCCGCACGATCGGCGAGGTTGCCGCCGTCTGGGTCCGCGTCGATGGCCAGGATCCGGTCACCACGCACCTTGCTCAGCGCGGAACCGAGCGAGACAGTGATGGCGGTCTTTCCCACGCCACCCTTCAGCCCGAAGACCCCAATCTGGTACGAATCCCGGGCATTTCGGCGGATCCGGGTATGCAGATCCATCTCATAGAGCTCGTCGGGCGACGGCCCCAGATTGATGCGCGTCAACAAATACAGCAGGTGCCGCCAACCGCGCTGGGAGGGCATCTTGACGGCGGACTTCACGCCGACGTGCGACAGCGCATCGATGGCGCGATGGTTGCCGATCGTCGCCGCCGACGTCTGCGCGGGCTGGCCCGCCCGGCGCATCACATCGATCTCGGATTGCCCCTCGGCGAAGTGTTGCGAAGGCGCGGGTGCCGGTGCGGGCCGTGGAGCCGGTGCCGGTGCCGGCCGCTGCTGCTCAAAACGGGCGCCTACCGGGCCGGTGGCCTTCGGTGTCCGCATCATCCCGTTCGGCTGCTGTCGCTGCGGCGCCATCGAGCGCGTAGCCGGCATCTGCGTCGTGACCTCGGTCTGACGCGGTGGCGGCGCGGCGGCGGCCTGGGTCTGGTGGGGATCGACGGGCATCGCCGGCGGCTTCACTTCGCTAAGGCCGGGGCCGCTGGCGGGCGCCGGACCTGTGGCGGTGACGTCGCGATCCGCGTCGTCGGCTGTCTTCACGGCGTCCCCGGAAGAGTGGAAAAGCCGGTCATAATCTGCCGACATGAGTACCTCTCATTGCTAGAAGTTCGAGACGCGCGGTGGGCAGGTCAGCGTGAGCTGTCCCGCCCACCTAGGCGCGACGTCGTGCTAGACGAACCTCGTGGTGACGGCCGCTTCGGTTTGGGCCATGGTCTCGCCAGCCTGACTGATGGCATGGCCCAGCTGTTGGAGCGCGGTGTTCAACTCAAGAGAAGCGTTGTCCCAGCGCGTCTGCACGGCAAGGTAAGCCTCGGAGCCGCTGCCGCCCCAGACCGACTGAAGCGTCGCCAGCGACGCCGCACCCTCATCGAGTAGCCCGTGCACTCGAGCGACGACGCCTCCGACCTCGCCGGCCCCGCCCTCAATTGCGCCGAAGTCCCATAACTGCGGTCCATTGGTAGAGCTCATACTCTGTCCTTCCGTTTCGATTGATCTGGGTCAGATGCCCATGTTTTTCATCGCGGCCTGCACCACCGAAGCTTGATCGGTGTCAGTGGCCGTATAGTCCGTGCCCGAACCATGGATATTCGTGCTGATTTCGTCCAGCAATGTGCGTTGGGTCTGCGCGGCCTCTTGGTAGCGGGTGACTGCCAACTGAGCGGCGTCACCTGAGTCGCCTAGCCACCTTGCCTTGAGCCCGGCCGCGGTGGCGTCGACCTGATGCATGATGGCTTGGAGCTCACCCGAGATTCGTTCGAAGTTGCCGGCCTCTTTGGCGAGGACAGCAGCATCAGTTTCCATTCCTGCTGACATTGTGTGCTTCCTATTCCTTTTCCTGTGTCCTCACCACTCGATGGCGAGTCTTTCCGGTCACGGGACCGGGAAGTCTGTGATTACCAGTCGTCTTCTTCGTCTTCTCCGAGGTCTTGGGGCAGCACGGAGGGCGCCGTCAGACCTGTCTTGGCGCCACCGCTCTTACCGCGCTGGCCCATTCCGTGCATCGGCCCACCCCCACCGCCCGCACCGACCGGCGCCAGACCCATACCGCCCGCGCCGGCGGCGGCACCGACCGGCACCAGGGGCTTGGTCTCGCCGATCAGGTTGGCCAACAACGGGGTTCGCGGCGCGGAGCCTCCTGCACCCGGCAACGACGCCGCGCGCACCAGCCCGGCGCCCGAGCCAGCACCCGAGCCGCCGGCCAATGGATGATTGGACAGCGGACTGGCACCGATGAGGCCCACTTGAGCCTTGTCAGCGCCGCCCAGGCTGCTGAACAGCGCCGACACCTGCTGCAGTGGCTGCGTCAGCTGCTGCATCGGCTGCATGATCATCTGGCTGGCCTGCTGCGGAATCTGGCCAACCACCGATCCGATCTGCGACGCCGTCTGCATGCCAATCTGCATGCCCTGTTGCATCTGCTGAGCCTGCGGTGCGGCATTTTCGGCCTTCTGCACCTGACCTTCGGCACGCTGAGCGGCCATGTTGCTCTGAGCAGCCGCGTTACCCGCGGTCAGCAGTACCGATTCCATCTTCGACTGCGTGCTGACCTGTGCGATGGCCGCATTGCGCACCGCGGCAGCGGGCGCCATGGCCGCCGCCGACGCGAGCGCTGCGGCCGCACCACTCTCTCCGACGCCGGGCATCACGATCGGCTTCGGCGGTGCGATCAGCTCGAACATCAGGTTCAGCAGCGTTTCGGTTTGGTAGACGTCCATCGCCCCCGCAGCCTGATTCCACATGCGGATGAAGTAGTCGATCTCATTCAGCGCGATCGGGATGGTGTTGACCCAGAAGAAGTTGGTGGCCTCGAGCACCGCGTGCGTGATGTGGTTCTGCTCGATCTCCACCAGCGGCGGTGTGGTCGCCATCGCGGCGGTGTAGGCGTTGGCCTGCGCCGTCGCTTGCAGTGCCCGCTTCATCGCCTGGGCGGAAACCGTCCGCAGCCAGACGACCATGGGCATCGTCGAGGCAACGGCCCTCTCACTTGCTGAACCACTCCACGCCGATGTCAGGGCAGTCAGACTCGCGACCAATTCGTCGGCCTGAGTCTCGAGGGATATCGCCAGAGCTTCCCACCCCATCGCGGCCTGAAGCATGGGTGCCGGACCAGCACCCAACATCAGCCGCGCAGTGTTCACCTCCGGCGGCATTCCATGCCATTCCATCGCTTGTTGATTCCTCGCTTATGGTCAGCGAGATCTCAGAGAGTCGCGGCGTTGGCGGCGTCGACCGCTGCGTAGGTCGCCGCGCTCTCCATGTACGCCGCGCCGGCCCGGGAAAGTTCCTCCTGGGCAAAGGTGTTCAGCGCAAGGGCCTCGATGCCCTCCTTGGCGAACACTGCAGCCGCCTGAGCGGACACCTCGTCGGCACCGGCGGGCACCAGTGCAGTCACCGCGGCGGTGGCGACGGTACCAGCGGCCAATCCGCGAACACCGTTTGCGACTACCTGCGCGCCCACGCCGACGGCCGCCGGGTTGTGCTCCAAGGGTTGCATTTGCGCTATCTCCTCGTACATAGATGAATTGCCTGGTTATTCATTTATGAAGGACCTAGCCTACATAGCCAGTGAGTCTGGAATCTTCCCCCGACCCCGCCGCTCGCACCTGAAACCATGTTTGCTAGGACGTCTCCGATTTATACTAACCGCGTCTGAGGGGTGGTCAGAACACTTCTTCTTCCGGTGGATCCACATACGCCGCCTGGATGACCTCTTTGGCATCCGGTGACACGAGAAACGCCTGGCCAGGAGGCCGGCGCAGCACCTTGATCTCACGTGAGGGGAAGTCCACCTTCTCCCCGGACAGAAACAATGTAGGTGTACCGGCGCCATAGGCGGCACCTACGAACTTGTCCAGGGTGGCGCGATGCGCCTGGCTCATCTGGCACGTCACGATGATGTGCAGGCCGATATCGGCAGCGGCAGGCAACAACGGGAACAACGGCGCCATCGGGGAAACCATCCCGCTGGCTGCGACGATCATGTGCCAGTCGTCAACCAGCAGCACCACGTCGGGGCCCTGCCACCATGACCGCGACCGCAGCTGGGAGGTGGTCAAGTCTGGTGGGGGCATCCGCTTCTGCAGGTTGCCGGCGAGGGCCTGGATCGACACTTCCAGCGTGGACTGGTTGCGGTTCACCGCCCCGGCATTCAGCAGATGGCTGTCCGGCACCGCGTCGAGCAGCCCAGACCGGAAGTCGGCCAGCATGAACCGCACCTGCGACGGATCGTTGCGCTTGCAGATGGCCTGCGCCACCGCGTGCGCGATCCGGGTCTTGCCCGACTTCGGCGCTCCGAAGATCAGCAGGTGCGGCGTGAGGTGCATGGCGTTGTACGCCACCGAGAGGTCCGACTCGCGCACGCCGAGCGGAACCGTCCACCGTGTGCGGTAGTCGCTATCGGGTCCGGGTGGGTTCGGGTCCAACTCGTGCAGGTAGATGCGCTCCGGTAGCACCCGGACCTTCGGCGCCTGGTCGGTGTTCTGCGCGCTGATGGTCTCCACCGCGTTGGACATCGCTGTGACGATGTCGTCGGCGCTGTGCACACCGTCGAGCCGGGGGACGCCAATCATCAAGTGGTGCTTCTCCTCCGAGATCGCGCGCCCGGGTCGGTTCTGCGGGATCTCGCGGGTGATGCGGTCGATCTGGGTTTCGTTCACGTCGCCGAGACGGAACTCGATCTTGGTGCCGAGGTAGTCACGAATACGTGACTTCAGCTCGGTCCACCGCGGCGTGGAGATCACCGTGTGCACCCCGAACTGCAGGCCCTGTCCGGCGAGGTCTTGGACCACCGGCTCCAGGTCGGGGAACTCGGCGACGAATGCGGGCCAGCCGTCGATGACCATGAACACGTCGCCGAACGGGTCGACGGCGGCGGGGTGGTTCGGATCTTCACGCATCTGCCGGTACGCCGCCATCGAGCCGACGCGTAGCTGCTTGAACAGCGCTTCACGCTGGCGCAGAACGGCTTTCATCTCGGCGACGACGCGGTTCACCTTGTCCGGTTCGGAGCGGGTGGCCACACCACCGACGTGCGGAAGATCCTCGAGGTAGATCAGGCCGCCGCCGCCGAGGTCGATGCAATAAAACTGGACCTGTCGCGGGCTATGCGTCGCCGCGGCCGAGAGCACGAGCGTCTGCAGGAACGTCGACTTGCCCGTCTGCGGTGCGCCACCGACAGCGATGTTGCCGCCCGCCGACGACACGTCGACACCCCACACCTCTTGGCGGTGCCGTCGCGGTTCGTCCATGATTCCCAGCCCGAACCGCAGCGGCTGCCGTTGATGATCGCGTTCGATGAGCTCGTTCACCGGAGTCGGATCGGCCAACGGCGGCAACCACATTCGATAGGCGCGGGTTTCGCCGGTGTCGAGCTGATCGATGATGACCTCGCGCAGCACCCGCTGTTCCGGTTGGACTGTCACGACTGAGCTCCCGCCGCGTCGAAGATCGGCGCTGCCGTGAAATGGCGAATGCGGATCCGGTCCGGACTCTGAGCCCGCGGCTTGACTTCCCCGTCGTCCTGCACCGTTGTCGTCGGGACATAGTTGACGCCGGTGTACACGCTGTGGAACTTGACGGGGTCCTCCATGCCGACCCGCAGGAATCCGACGCCGCTTTCCTTGTTCGTGATGTATTGAGCCTCAGGGGTTCCGATCACCGCCTTGGACTCTGCCGAGCTCGTGGTGCGCAGTGCGATGCGGTAGGTGAGGTTTGGCTCGAGCTTGTCGATACGCACACCGCCGGTGTTCAGCGACTGCGTCGCGAGCAGCAGATGCACGCGCAGCGACCGGCCGACGCGGCATATGCGGTCGAACAACCCGATGAAGTCCGGATGGTTCTGCAGCAATTCGGCGAACTCGTCGACGACGACGAAAAGCGTTGGCAACGGCGGCAGATCGGCGCCGCGCTCACGGTGCTTCTCGTACTCCGCGACTCCCGACAGCGCCCCCGCTGCGCCTACTTGGATGCCTGCCTGCCGCAGGATCGACTGCCTGCGGTCCAGCTCACCGGTGAGGACCTCACCCATGCGGCTGACGAGTTCGGCTTCCTCCTCCATGTTGGTCACCACTGCGGCGGTATGCGGCAACCGCTCCATGCCCAGGAACGTCGAACCACCCTTGAAGTCGGTGAGCAGCAGGTTGATCTGGTCCGGATGGTGGGTGGCCGCCAGTGACAGGATCAGCGTACGCAGGAACTCCGACTTACCGGAACCTGTTGTGCCGATGAGCATCCCGTGTGGGCCGGCGCCGAACTCCGCACCCTCCTTGATGTCGAGATACATGATGTCGCCGGTCTTCAGTTCATGGCCGAACGGGATGCGCAGCCGGTCCCGGTCGGTGTCGGTGAACATCCGCCACCTGTTGGGCGTCACGTCTTCGATCGTGTGCGCGCCGACGAGTTGGTGCCATTCGGTGGCGACCTTCTTCTGCACCCGCACGCTCTTGTCGATGATCGTGCCGGTGATCGACCATCCGGCGAGCTTGCGCGCGATGCGGTTCGCGTGTTCGGGAGTCATCCGGTCGGTCGCCGAGGTGATCAACCGGAAAGTCTGGTTCGGCAGCCGGTCGTCGGCCGTGCCGTCGGCGTCGACGCGAATCCGGTACGCCGAGCCGCGGTGGTTCCCGAGCGTGAGAACGGTGACGCCGGCCCGGCCGTCGACCGGGAAACCGGCCCTACCGCCGGAGAGATCGACGACCACGACGTACGGTCCGCTCGGTGTCGCGTCGGGCGTGTGCGGGCCGCGCGCGGTCAGGTCACTCAGCCCGTCGGGGCGGGTGAACACCAGTCGCGTCGCACCCGCGGCGTCCGTGTCGGTCTGGTGTTGCACGTGCGGCAGCCACTTGAGCCAGGCCCAGCTCGGGTCTTCCGGATTGTCCGTGAGCACCCGGATCTGCAACAGGTCCGGCGGATGGAACACAGCAAGGTGGCAGATCATCGCCGTGAGCAAGCCCGCCGCCCCGTCGGGGTCGCCGCCGACCGCGATGGTCGGAAAAGTCCGTAGCTGAACCAGTTTCGGGCAGTCGTGAATCAGGCCGTGGGTGCGGAGGAACTTGGTGACCCACATATGGCTGACAGGTTCGAGGTGCGGTGCTGGAGCACCTTGCGGACCGGCCAGCTCGCCGCCGACGGCAGGCTTGAGCAGGCGGTCGACCGCAGGCTCGGCGCCGAGGCCGATGCGCACGGCCGAGAAGAAGTCGGCGTTGGTGGGACGCGACCATTGCCGGTTGGTCCCGATGATCGAGAGGAGATCGTCGGGATGCGGTGCGTGGTAGTTGAAGAACGTCACCTGGGCAGCGGCCGACGACGTCACCCGGGTGCGCAACCCCGCTAGGTACCGCAGGTATTCCTTGCGGTCGGCGTTGATCTCGGGCACCTTTTTGCCGCCGGGACCGCCACCGGCCATGAATCCGACTGTCGCCATGATCATCATCAGCGGCATCATCAACATGTACGGCGACAGCTGACGGATGCCGGTGAAGATCATGATCGCGATCATGCCGAGCATGCCGCCGCCCATGACCCACGGCAGCGCCTTCTGGATGCCCGACGGCGGGATCTCGACACCGAGGTCATCCGGTGGCGTCACGTTGATCTCGCCGGGCGTCAGCCGCGGTCCGCGCTTGATGATCGGCGTGAACTTCTTGGTGGTCATCGGCCACCTCCGGTGTTCGCGGTGACGGGTTGAGCGCCGGCGCTGGTGCCGTCACCGACCTTGCGCGGGTTGGGGTTCGGCGGCAAGGTGTCGTGCTCGATCAGCGCCGCCTGTTTGGACAGCACCGGACCGTCGACCAGCAGGCTGACCACCTGCCACGGGGCGGTCACTGGTGCACTCAGGCCGATCGTGCTGCCCGTCTCCTCGTCGGGCAGCCCGTAGCGCACCCCCTGCGGATCGATGTAGTACAGGCTCTCGCCGTAACGCGGATCCGGCGACTGCAGCCGGATGTACTTACCGCCGTCGAGGTAAACCCTTGCGTCGCCGCCGATCTGGTCGATCCCAGTACTCATCGCGGACGGGGCGATCGGCAGGTGACGGCCCGCGATCACGGTCGTCTTCGGGGCCTGATCGCCCGGTTCACGCTGCCACGACCAGCACAGCGTCGGCGCGTCCTCACGCAGCAGAATCTCGAGTGGCTCATCCGGTAGCGGTGAGCCGTACACCTGCTCGGCGATCTTCGCGACCGTGCTGGCCTCGACGGACGGCGGCGTCACCAGCCCGAAGGAATTGGTGGCTCGTAGGGCCGCCGCCGTGGTGCCATTGATCCGCGCCACACCGTCGGGCAGCACCACAAAGTGTTGTTCGCCGTCTTCGGTCAGTGCCATGAACACCGAGCCGATCACCAGATTCGGCGGCAACCCAACGGTATTCGGTTCACCGAACCGGGCGATGGCGGGCAGCCGCAGCGGCCCAGCGTTTGGCAGGGCGTTGAAGACGCCCTCCGAGACCGGCGTCGGCTTGGACGTCACGGGGACACCCACCGCCGATGTGACCGCGCGGTCCGACAGGTCGATGGCGTGCCGTCCGGTTTCGGTGACAAGCCAGTTGTCCTTCTCGTAACTCACCAGCAGGCCCTCGTCGGGGCGCATGGGGCCGACCGACGAGTCGAGGTAAAGCGGTTGCACCACAACCGATGTCTCGATCTCCGGCGCCACGCTCTCGGGCTTGGTCACGGTATCGCACAGCGTCCACATCGAGTTGGCGCCGCCGACGGGGGTGGCATACGGCGCACCGGGAATGCCAATCGGCTGCCCTTTGTGCATCCGGTCCAGCTCGTCTGACTTCACGGCGACCGGAGTGCCGGCGTTACCCAGCACCAGGCGCGCCGACGTCAGGTTGTAGACGGGCCGTAGCTGATCGCTGCCGGGAATCACGACGTAGAGCTGGTTGGTGGTGCGGTCGACGAGAAGTGTGTCGCTGCCGCGCTTTCCGAGCGGTTTGAAGTACGCCAGCAGCGCCGCACCCAGACAGATCAGCACGGCGATCACGATGCCCGCCGACACCGCACGGCTGTAGAACTGCAGCGGGTCATCGAACATGCGGGTGTCCCGTCGGACTATCGCGTGCTCGACCCTGCGCAGCAAGAAGCGCCAGCCGCTGACCTGCACCTTGGTGGTAAGCCGGAAACTCGCCATGCCTACTCGCCGACGCTCAGTCGCGCGTGCACACCGGAAATTGCGGCGGCCATGTCGTCACCATTGATCTGGCTCAGCTCGTCGACGCCAAGACTCTCGAAGTCCAACGACCGGGCCAGCCGCATATCGCGGTTCTGCTCACCGGCCTCCACCAGCTGACGCGCGTACCGGCCGTTGCCTGCGATGTCCAGTGCCGGCTTACCGTTGAGCGCACGCTGGCTCAGCAGTGTCGCGGCTTCGAGCACCCGCTTCGCTGCCTCGTCATCGAGTGACGAATCATTGTTCTGCGCAATCACTTTGGCGATGTCGACGATCTCGCTCGGCAGATAGGAATCGAACTCGATGCGGGTCGCGAAACGCGAGCGCAGACCGTCGTTGGACTCGAGCAGCCGATCGATGTCGTTGCTGTAGCCCGCGATGATCACAACCAGCCGGTCGCGATCGTTCTCCATCCGGGCCAGCAGCGTGTCCAGCGCTTCGGTACCGAACGGGTCGGCACGGCCGTCGCGCTCCTGCACCAAGGTGTATGCCTCGTCGATGAACAGCACGCCGCCGATGGCACGATCGATGGTGCGGCTGGTTTTCACCGCGGACTGACCTTCGTACTCGGCGACGAAATCCTTGCGCGAGGATTCGACCAGCTTCGGTTCGCCGATGACGCCGAGCCCAGCCAGGATGTTGGCCACCACGCGGGCGATCGTCGTCTTGCCCGTACCCGGCGGGCCCGCGAAAATCATGTGCTTGGACGCCTGGGCGACCTTCATACCGCGCGCCGCGCGGATCTTCGCCATCTGCGTCGCGGCGCGATACGCCTCGATCTGCTCCTTGACGCGGGTGAGCCCGATCTGACGATCCAGTTCGGCCTCTGCTTCGGCGAGCAGCTTTTCGCGGCCCGTGTTGTCCGCCTCGACGCTTGCCGCGTCCCACGGATCCTTTCGCGCGGCGATCTTCTCGGCAGTGGTGGTCACCATTCGATAGTTCGGATCCTTCAGCGCCGCAGCGACCTTGGGCTCGGGGTGGGTGGCCTGCAGCCACTCCAGCAGCCCCACGGCCGATTCTTCGTTGCCTTGCCCGCGGCGCGTCATCGCGAGATACCACGCGATGGCGGGCGCGCATGCCTCACCGGCCGGCGACGAGTTCGACTCGGTCAACCGTCGTTCGGCCTCGGTGAATAGCCCCAAGCTCGCCGCGGCCACGCCGTGCGCGACACCTGCGGCGGCCGCGAGGAACTTGTCCGGCCAAGCGCCGGCGCCCTTGACCTCGTCGATGACATCGGTCCAGCGCTCGGCCGCGCCATAGATCACCGCCTTCACCCACGACACCAAATGCTCTGCACCGATTGACGGAACGTCCTCCAGCGCCTCCATGGCATCGGCATAGTTGCCGACCGCGGCCTCATGGACGGCGAAGCCCATCGTGATGGCCAACGGCGAATTGATCGGATAGGTGATGTCGCCGAACTGGCCACCGATCGGCACCCGCGCGTTGACGCTGTTCATCGAAATCTCGGCGTGCCCGGCCAGCTGTCCGAAGTTCGCACGTGAGTACCAGGCCCGGAACAGCGTCACGCGGTCGGTGTCACCGCACCGGATTCGTCCCACCCATGCGTCGCAAGCGGTTTCGTCCATTGCCGTGATCTCGGAGAAGATCTCGAACGATCGCGCCGGAGAGCTGGGCAACATCCCCACCGCGCTGCTGAAGAGGTTCGCGAGGTGGTCATTCATCGTCGTCGCCCCCGTACCGTGTCGCGAAGACCTGCGACCGTGCCGCCCTGGTGTCTTCCGGCGACGGCAGATCCAGGTCGCGCGTGAGGAAGTCGCGGGTGGCCGCGTCGTCGTGGCCCTGCTCGCGCATGCCCTCGAGCATCAACGAGTACTGCGCTGACTTCGCTTCCTGCGTGGCCAGGCCCGCGATGACGACGATCTCGTCGGCGAGCTCGGGTTCGGTCATATCTGAGGTCCTCGAAGACAATTCGATCTGCTTGACGCGGCCGTCCATGAAGGTGGTGACGGTCACGGTGCGCGGCGGATTGGTCACGGTGAACGTAGGCACCGGTATTGCATCGTCCGGGTGCGGATCCGGACGCGAAAAATCGAGCGCGGCCAGATCGTCGCGCTCGTCGGGGTCGTATGGCTGATGCTCAGCCGCCATGTAGTGCTTTCCTCACTGCGCCTCGGCTTCTTTCTGGTCGAACCACTTGCCCGACGGCAGGAATCCGATCAAGCCGTCGAGTGCGCGCTGAAGGTTCTCCGTGGTGCCCGGCAGAAAGCTGCCGTACAGTTCGCCGTTCACGCGACGCGGTATCGACACGATGCGGCCCTGGCGTGAATCGAGTACGCCTGCCGCGACATCGGCTTGGGTGAATGTGCCCCCGGGATGGCGTTCGACCGCCGTTATCTCCACCCAGCTTTCCGGGTTCGCGATGATGTCGGCGTAGGCACGTGCCGAGGTGGGTGCGATGCCGTACTTCAATAGTTGGTTCGCGTCCCGACACTCCCCTAGTTGACTCGCGACGCCCGTCAACGGTTCCACGTCGGCGGGGTTGGCGGTGCCGAGGACGGTGTTCACCATGCCCGCCAGACCGACCTGAGGGGCAACGCGCTGTAAGACCAACATGTCGCCGTCGCGCGCGGCGACGATGTGTCTATCTCCCTTGCGGCACACCACGAAACGGATCATCTTGCCGCCGACGTCGCGCCGCCACCAGCGCCCTTCCAGGGTGCGATCGGACCGGCTGAGCGTGTCGACCATCGCGGCGACCTCGGGGTGCGGTCGACCGAACACGTCGAGCACACCCTGCGCGGTCAGGTCACGCGCCACCTGTTCCCACACGATGTCGCGCAGCTCGGGCTGGGGAATGTTGAGCCGGATACCCAGCGCCGTTGGGAACTCCGACTGCCCCATGCGGTCGGCGATGACGAGCATCCCGTCGATCGTGACCTCCACGCCGACGACGTCGTCGATGTGGGTGACGTCCTGACGCACGCCGCTCACCGTGGCTGCACCTCTCCATCCAGCGCACGGCCCATGACCTCGTCCGTCTGGTCGTAGCGCCGTGCGGCGTCGTGCAATTTGTGGCCCAGGTCGTCAGAAATCGCGGCGATCTTCATACCGGCACCCCGACGCGCCTCGACGATGGCGCTGACAGCCGCTGCGGTGGCCGACGCGATGACGCCGTGCGTGGACCTGACAGTGGCGTCGACGCCCTCGGCAAGAAGCGTTGCGGATCTGGTCGATGCGGCGGCGCGCACCTGTTTGACGGTGAGTTCGTCAAGGTGCGCGGTCGTTACGCGCAAGTCATCCCCCGACATGGACCCCTTCTCCCACGTTCGTCGCCTGCCCGGCGGTCGGTCCGGGTGAGGTCTCCGGATGCACGCTATCGGGCAACGGTGTCGGCCGCCCAACCTGCTCCGGTTCCGCTGGTCTTACATCGCCGTCGGATACATCGGCGCCGTCGGCGACCTGCGCGTATCGGCCGACTACCTGCGAAAGCTCTGCGGCATTGGCGGAGACGTCGTCGTGCAAGTCGTGGAGCGCCTGGGCACTGCCGAGGAGTGCACCCGAGAGCGCCGAGGATTCGATGGCCAGCTTTGCGGCATCCCCGTAGCGCGGGATGAACTGCAGCGGCAAGGTCGCGCAATTGGTCCTGGCGAGGATCTCCGACTGATCGTCGAGGGTTTCGCGGCGCAGCTTGATTTGGCGGGCCTCGCGGTCGAGCACGGAGAAGACGGCGTGATCGGCGTCGGCCATCGACTCTGTTCGCACTTGTTGGCGGGTGTTCTGATCGGCATAGGCGCGGGCTCCGGCGCCGTCCCAGCGTTCGTCGGCAGCCGCCGACAGCAACGTCTGGCCGGTTATGCTGAATTCTCGGCGTCCCTCGTCGAACTGCGCGCCGGGGTCGGGCTCGCCGACGCCCGTCGTCCTCTTCATGCCGGCGATGATCTGCTGGCCGAAGTCCAGGAGGTGCTGCGCCGCGTCTGGCGTGTCATCGGACGTCCGGGGTCGTGTCACTGCGCACCGACCGCCGGTGCTTTGCCACGAACCTCACGCATGTCCTTCGATCCCTTCTCGCAATCCCCTTCGCTGCGTGAAAGCGTACCAGCGGTCCGGCCGCCCCCATGTCACCAATTTCGGCGCTGACCACGGTCGCAGTCCGTCGGATCGTGCACGTGCTCAGCAACGCTCAGGCTGACTCTAGGACCACTTCCAGACCTTGTCGACTACTTCTGGCGAACCGTCTGACAGCGCCAGATCTAGGTCGGCCAAACCTAACACCCGAAAATGGATGGGCGCTTCGAGGATCGCGGGTATACGCGCTCAGCGGTGTCGTGACGGCACGCGGCCGGCGGCTCGCTGGACGGATAGCTGTGTTTGCTAGCCCCGGCTGCCACCACCGCGGGCGGCGCGTCTGCGCTGCAAACGGCAGTTTGGTTGATACTGGAAAGGGGCCGACCCGCGCATCACACGACATTCCGAGGAGACACGCAGTGACCGACCGCGATGATGAATTGCGGAGAAAGCTCGGATGGACCGGTCCCGAAGAAACCGATTTCGAGCCGTCAGCCGACCCGGAACCGACGCCGCCGACACGGCAAGCGGCTTTCCCACGCCCGCCCGTCGACTACGTCCCCCCCTCGGTCCCCCCCTCGGTCCCTCCGTCGACACCGGACGCCAACGCGGAGCCTGGCACGACAACAGAGGTGAGCCGGCCGCCGATTGCGCCGCCGCCGGAGCCCGGTGCGCCTCCTCCGTTCAGGGAGCCTGATCGAGCAGCCGGCAATTTCCGTCAACCCAACCCCCGTTACGGCCCGCCGCCGGGTACGCCTCGCGAGACCGGACCGCTGCCGCCCACCCGCGGCGACACCGCACCGTGGACCGCGCCGCCGCCGCAGCCAGATCGTCAGCCCCCGCGCGCGCCACGACCGCCGGCCCCTGGCGGCCCAGCCCCGCAACCCCAGCAGTGGGCCCCGGGCTACGGCCTGGAAAGCACGATCGCGCAAGCACCCGGCGGCTCGTACGCGGAGCGGATCCGCGCCGACGAGTTGGTGCCGCAGCGTCGCACCCCGCCGGGCAGCGGATGGCGTCTCGCTCTGTTCAAGGCCACATTCGGTCTGGTGAACCTGGGCCAGGGACCCGAGGAGATCCTGCAAGCCCAGCTCGAAGCGAAGGTCAAGTCCGGACTGCGCGGTCATTTCAAGGTCGGCGTGATGGGCAAGGGCGGTGTCGGAAAGACCACAGTGTCGGCCAGCATCGGATCGGTCTTCGCCGAACTGCGCCAGGACGACCGGGTGGTGGCCATCGATGCCGATACCGCATTCGGCAAGCTCGGCAGCCGCGTAGACCCGAGGGCGCAGGGCTCCTATTGGGAACTGGCCGCCGATCAGCACCTCGAAACCTTCGCCGATGTCCGCAGCCGGGTGGGCAACAACTCGGCCGGGCTGTTCGTTCTCGCCGGTGAGGGAACTCCTGCGCGTCGGCGGGTGCTCGATCCCGCGATCTACCGGGAGGCGGCATCGCGGCTCGACCGGTATTTCACGATTTCGATCGTCGATTGCAGCTCCACCATGGACACCCCGGTCACCCAAGAGGTGCTGCGCGACCTCGACGCGTTGGTGGTGGTCTCCTCGCCGTGGGTTGACGGGGCGGCTGCCGCCGGTCAGACGCTGGACTGGCTGGCGGCCCGCGGACTCAATGCTCTGCTGCAGCGGACAGTGATCGTGCTCAACGATTCCGACGGACACGCCGACAAGCGGACGCGTTCGATTCTGGCGCAACAGTTCTCGAGCCAGGGCCAGAAAGTCGTCGAGGTGCCCTTCGACGGGCATCTACGGCCGGGCGGTGTCATCGACGGCATCGGTGAGATGTCACCGGCGGCGCGGCGGCGCTTCATCGAGATCGCGGCGGCGCTCGCCGACTACTTCCCGACCCTCGATGACCGCAGCCGCGAACGCTACTGACGCGGTTTCAGTTCAGCTGCTCGATCAGTGATTCGATGTCCCCGACCGCCGCGGCCGACAGGGGCTGTTCGGCCTCGGCGGCGATCACATCCTCCTCGGAAACACCTGCGGCTTGGGCAGTTTCGAGGATCGTGAGGTTCGCGCCGCGCCGCGCGGCGTACAGTCGCTGCCCCACCGTGGCCTGCGGTGCGCGGGCGGCCCGCAGCATGAGTTCGTCGTAGCGCGTACGCACCGCGCTCAAAGCCTTGATCAACGCCGGTGACACCTTGCTGATCCGGGCGGCCCGCGCCGCGACGGCCTCGAGCTGACGTAGGTCCGCAAGGATCTTCGTTGCGCGCGGCGTGAATTCCGGGTCGTCGACGGATGGCAGCGCCTCGACCGCGGTGCCGAACGTATTGACCGCGGTGACGACCGCCTGGGCGATCAGCGGGACGTCGTCGTCCCTGTCGGCAGCAGATTCGGCGGGCTGCTCAACGGTGACCGGCTCTCCCCGCCGCAGCCGCGCGATCGTTCCCGGCGGCCAACGCAGCACCTCTTCGAGCTTTGCTCGGGTGCGCTCGCGCGGCCAGCTGCGGCCTTTCTCGAAGGCGATGAGTGCGCCCGCGTTGATGATTCCGTCGGTCGCCAGGCTGCGCTGGCTGATGTCGAGTTCGCGACGGCGGGCCGCCGCGGCCGCACCGGCACGCCGCATCCCTTCGTCAAGCACATCGATCGACTCCGGGTCGGTCATCAACGGGCATTCCTCGAGAAACTCGCGGGGCGGAGCGGCGACGCAATCCTATCGGCCGCTGGGTCTACCGCTACGACTTGGGGCCGCGTGGTGCCGGTAGATCTGTGGCAAAGCTATGTCTTTCTGAGGTCCAGCTACGTCCGAGCGCTACGGTTTCTCGGCCGTCGGGAAATGCCATTGTATCTATATTCAGCGCTGTTCAGATCGGATTTTGGGCGATCGGGGCGAAGGTCTTAAAGCCTCGACACCATCACTCCGCGGTCCTAGTCGTAGCGCTAACTGTTGCATCGCTACGGTTTGTGCGCTAGCTTGACGACAACGCGGCGCACCTGCCGCAGAGCGGATAAGGGAGCGGTTCGGATGAACACAACACATTGGGACGAGACGCCGATCGGTGCCTGCACGCGTGACCCCGAGCGGTGGACAACGTCAGCCGACGAAGAGGCCAAGGCGATCTGCAGGGCGTGCCCACGGCGCTGGCTCTGCGCCCGCGACGCGTGCGAACTTCCGCGGGCCGAGGGCCTGTGGGCGGGCATCGTCATCCCCGAAAGCGGTCGCGGCCGGACGTTTGCCCTGCGGCAGTTGAAATCACTCGCCGAGCGCAACGGTGAGGTGGTGCGGCCGCGCCGCTACTACTACGCGGACATCGCCTGACCGCTGAATCGCCCGCCGCCGCATCGAGGGGTCGGCGTCGGGCGGTTACCAGGTATCGACGAAGCGCCGATCGGTCCGGCGTGGTTCATGCATGGTGGCGGCGTTCAGGGTGTCGACGATGAGCCGGCGGGTGTCGGCCGGGTCGATCACGTCGTCGATCTCGAAGAGCTGAGCGGCGTTGAGCGCCTTGGCATTCTCCTGCGCTGCCGCGGTGGCCTGGCGCACCCGCTCTTCTCGTTCGTCGTCGTCGGCGATCGCCTCGAGTTCCTTGCGGAGTCCCAATCGCACC
Source organism: Mycobacterium sp. NPDC051804 (assembly GCF_044452905.1). Lineage (NCBI taxonomy): Bacteria > Bacillati > Actinomycetota > Actinomycetes > Mycobacteriales > Mycobacteriaceae > Mycobacterium > Mycobacterium sp. NPDC051804. The sequence goes on from NZ_JBITCD010000001.1 coordinate 259,622, forward strand.
GCACCTTCGAGGCCCATCGGACCGAGATGTGCTCCCGCCCAAGCCAATGTGAGCACGGGTTCGTGCAGGCTGCCGCCCAGCATCGCCTGGGCGCCCAGTCCATAGCCGCGACGCAGCACGACGGCCACGAGCGGCACGCTCAGCGCGGCCCCGGCCACCAGCATCCGCGACGCGCGGCGCACCAGCGCTTCGGCTTCGGCCGCCGGCCCCACCATGTAGCCCGGGCAGTCGATCAGAGATACGACGGGCAGCCCGAATGCTTCGCACAGTTGCAGGAAGCGCGCCGCCTTGTCGGATGCCGCCGCCGTGATCGCCCCGGCCATCACCATGCTGTTGTTCGCGACGACACCGACGGGTCGGCCGTCGATTCTGGCCAGCGCCGTCACCATCTCGGCGGCGAAGCGCGGGCGCAGGAAGGTCACCGATCCCTCGTCGGCCAGCGTCTCGATGATCGGCGCCACCGGGAAGGCCCGCCGCGCCCGCTCGGGAACCATTGTGCGCAAGGGTGTTTGGTCGCCTGCGGTTCCCGGTGCCGTCGTGCCCTGGAAATAGGAGAGCAGGCGTTTGGTCACGGCTACCGCTTCGGCCTCGTCGGCGACGACGACGTCCACCACGCCGTTGGGTTCCTGCATGCGGATTGGACCGACCTCGTCGGGGTGGACGTCACCGAGCCCACCGCCCGCAATCATCGCTGGCCCGCCCATCCCGAGCGAGGTGTCCTCGGTGGCGACGATCAGGTCCGAACTGCCTGCTATGACGGCGTTGCCTGCGAAGCAGCGGCCCTTGACGACCGCGATGCGCGGCACCAGACCCGACAACGCCGCCCAGAGCTTGAACGCACGAGCGTCGAGCGCGGAGACCGTGGGGTAGTCGGTGTCGCCGGGACGGCCGCCACCACCTTCGGCGAAGAAGACGGTCGGCAGACGCATGCGTTCGATCAGCTCGAAGAGCCGGTCCTTTTTGCGGTGGCCGAGCGCACCCTGGGTACCCGCGAGCACCGTGTAGTCATAGGACAGCACGGCGCAGGCGGCATTCGCCTCGCCGAAGAGCTCGCTGTTGATACGGGCCGTGCCCGCCACCAGGCCGTCGCCCGGTGTGCGGGCGATCAGGTCGGCAAGGTCGCGACGGTGGCGCTGGGCGGCAATCGCGAAGCGTCCGTATTCGACGAACGAATCCGGGTCGACGAGGTCGGCGATGTTCTCCCGCGCGGTGCGACCGTTGCGGCTGCGCCTGCGTTCGACGGCGTCGGGCCGGGCAGCGTCCTCGGTCAGGGCGCGGCGCTGCAACAGCTCCGCATGGTCGGCGCGGATCGGCTCATCAGACATGGCGTGGTGATGCTAACAAGGGTGTGATATCTAGCACGCTATTAGTTAGTGCCCTATCTAATCGGCGTAGGCTGGTGGCATGACGGTCGTCGACGCAGACATCGATCCCCTGGCTCTCGAACGGCAGGTGTGCTTCGCGCTCGCGGTGACCAACCGCGCCGTGCTGGCGGTGTACCGTCCGCTGCTCGAACCGCTGGGCCTCACCCATCCGCAGTATCTCGTGATGCTCGCGCTGTGGGACAACCACAAGTCCAACGCCGATCGGCCGCTGTCGGTCAAGGCGATTGCCGCTGCACTGCAATTGGATTCGGCGACGCTGTCTCCGATGCTCAAGCGGCTCGAAGCGCTCGGGTTGATCACACGTACGCGCAGCGTCGTCGATGAGCGGGCGACTGACGTAAGCCTGACCAGGTCGGGTGTTCAGCTACGCCGGCGAGCGTTGAAGATCCCGCCGGCAGTGGTGGAGCGGCTCGGTGTCGGCCTCGACGAGCTCGAACGGCTGCATGACGTACTCACCCGGGTCAACGCTGCGGCGCTGGCCGCGGGCGCGCTCGATGAAGAGAAGGAATCCCGATGAACAAGCCTGGACCATTGCAATTCATCGCGTATGTGTACGGGAAGCGACTGCCGGACTCGATGCAAGAGTGGGTGGCCCACGACCTGGCCGATAACGGCGCGGTCCGTCGGCACATGATCCGCATGGCGATTCCACCACTGCTGGTCCTCGCTCCGCTTTGGCTGCTGCCGGCGTCGCTGTATGTGCACCTGGAGATGACGGCGCCGATCTACATCTGGGCGATCCTGATGGCGCTGGCGCTGAACAAGGTGTGGCGCAGGCACCGCCTCGCGCAACACGATCTGGACCCCAACCTCGTCGACCAGATCAAGCGCAAGAGGGACGCCGCCATGCACGAGGCCTACGCCCGCAAATACGGCCCGCGCCCGGAAGAGGCGCGCTGGCAATCCAACAGCAGCCCCTTCTAGCCGACCATCAGGCGCGTTCGGCCGGAACGCGCCTATCCGGATCGCGAAACTTGCTGCGTTGCATCGCTTTTGCATCGCACGGCGCGGGTTGAGGGAACCGTGAGTTCGGGTAAGCGTCGCAGTAGCGGGCGCTCGGCAAGGGGCTGCTATGGCGCCGAGCCTCGCGAGGCGACCCCTCGGCATCGCAGCCTTGACGTTGAAAACACAGCGCCGCCGGGGCTCGCCGCTCCAGCGCGACTGGTTCTAGGAGTACAGCGCCTCGACGGCGGCCGTAGCCGTGGCAAGGTCGACGTTCATTTCTTCGCGGTAGGCCTTGATGGCGCCGATCTTGTTGCCGGCCGCGACCAGTTCTCGCACGCGAGCCGGCGCTTCGTTACGGGCGATCGCCGCAGGGTTGGGCATGGGCACGCCGGTCTGCTCGTACAGGTGCCTGACGAGCTGCTCGAGGACTCCGAGGCGCTCGTAGATGTCGCTATTGGTCGTCACCGGCACAGTTTGTCACCGCAGTTATCCACAGGCAGCGCAAAACGAGCGCAGATCTGTCAGCACCCGCGCTTAGCGTGCATGACATGACGAACTGGATAAACACGGTTAGCCGTGGCCACGTCGAGCGCGGGGTGCGCGGGCGCTTCACGCAGGCCAATCACGGCAGACCGCACATGTTGCGCAAAATGGAGCGCGGCGACTGGATCATCTTCTACTCGCCGAAGACGGACTATCCGGACGGCGATCCGTTGCAAGCCTTCACCGCAATCGGGCAAATCGTCGACGACGAGCCCTATCAGACCGAGGTGACGCCCGACTTCCAGCCATGGCGCCGTAACGTCGACTTCCTCGAATGTGCCGAGACGCCGATCCGACCGCTGCTGCCGAACCTCAACTTCATCGAAGACACGACGCGGTGGGGCTATAAGTTCCGCGCGGGAGTGTTCACGATCGACGACCATGATTTCGAGGTGCTGCGTTCGGCCATGACCGCCCCAGGGTGACGTCTCTAGGCGCTGCAGCGACTGACGCCCGCATCGCAGCCGGCGCCGAATAAGTGCTCGACTCCGCCTGCACGCGACGACTCAGAGGATTGGCCGACCGCCCGTGACAGCCACCCGCGCACCGGATATGTAGCTGCCTTCGTCGGACGCCAGCAGCACGTACACCGACGCGAGTTCGGCTGGCTGGCCTGCTCTGCCCAGCGGGGTGTCATCGCCGAAGTTGGCGACCTTCTCTTCCGGCATCGTTGCGGGGATAAGCGGCGTCCAGATAGGTCCTGGTGCCACACTGTTCACGCGAATGCCCTTCTCGCCCAACAGTTGAGCCAGGCTCGCCGAGAAGTTGGCGATGGCGGCCTTGGTGGCGGCGTAGGGCGCCAGCGTCGGCGACGGCATGTCGGAGTTGACCGAAGAACTGCCGATGACAGACGCTCCGGGGCTCATATGGGGCAACGCCGCCTTGACCAAATGGAAGTAGGCGCCCACGTTGAGCCGAAACGTGTAGTCCCACTCCTCGTCGCCGATCTCCTCCAGCGTGTCGTGGCTCATTTGGAACGCTGCGTTGCTCACGATCACATCGATCCCGCCGAACTCCTCGGCTGCGCGGTCGACCACCGCTCGACACTGTGCCGGCTCGGCCAGATCTCCACGCATCAATACGCACTTTCGTCCGGCGTCCTCTACGAGCCGGGCCACCTCAGCGGCGTCGTCGTCCTCGTCGAGGTAAGAGATCAGCACGTCAGCACCCTCCCGGGCGTACGCGATCGCTACGGCGCGACCGATACCGCTATCGCCGCCAGTGATCACGGCGCGCTTACCGGTGAGCCGGCCCGTCCCACGGTAAGTGGTCTCGCCACAGTCCGGGACAGGATTCATCGCCGATTGCGCGCCGGGAACTTCTTGCTGCTGTTTCGGGAATCCCACGACTTCGCCTCCTTGCCCTGCGGTTCACACGCCGTACGTCGACGGCGGCCGTTCGTAAAGCGGCCGCTTACCCGATCCCCACGGCATCACACCGCCGCGCGCGGATGGCTACCCAGATTTTCCGAAAAGAGTTTGCTGAAAATTAAAGACTCTTCGGGCTGCGTCTGAGCTGGCCGTTCGTCTCGGTCTTGCTACTCGAAGATGGTCGAACTCCGTTCCAATACCAATATGTCGGTTTGGTGACGTCTGGCTCGGGTACAGACTGCTCCGCGACCGGGGGACGGCGTCGGGGGACGATTTCACTTGTCGCGCAATAGGGGGGCTACAGCCCACTGGTCCCTGTCTGTATTCGGTTTGCATACGAACCGAACTCAAAGATGGAGAAATGCACCATGCGTAAAGCACTCGCAATCCTCGGTATGACCGGCGCGCTGACATTCGGTGGGGCAGGCCTCGCGCACGCCACCACTTACGCCGGTCCCGCGACGGAGACGACCACGACGTTTGCTCAGGCGGAACACGAGGACGACGGAGACAACACCGGCCTGTGGGGTCTCGCCGGCCTCCTCGGTCTGCTCGGACTGCTCGGCCTGAAGCGGCGTAACGACCACGTCGCCACCACCGCTGCTGCACCCGGAACGACCGGCTTCGGCAACGCTCCGCGCGCCTAGCCCTTCTGGCTCTGAATCGGCCCGCCACCCTGCGTGGTGGCGGGCCGAACTCGGAATCCGAGCTCACAAGAAATAACCCAAGATCAGGCGCTTGAGCGGACCACGTTGCGGGCATACCTGCAGCAGCGGAAGGAATGACGGTGGGGACAATTTTCAATTCAGAGAGCAGCCACACATCGATTTGCCCAGCGTGTGGATACCCAAGCAGGAACCTGTGTGCGGCGTGCAGCCAGCTAGACCCCGCAGTCCAGGCGTATCGCGCCTTTCAGGGTGCTGTTCCAGGTGTGGCGCAGGCCAATCCTGCGGCCTAAAAAGGGGGCCCACCAGCACATTCTCTCATTAGGGCCTAGCCTGGGCTGGTGAGCAATTCCGACCCGGAGCCCGTCGAAGTTGCTTGTGCGCCATCGTCATTCACCGGCGTCCTGCATCCGCGCGACGTGCCGCTCGGCGGGCCGCGCGCCATCCGTGTCCGACGCACACTGCCGCAGCGGGAACGCTCACTCATTGGCGCATGGTGCTTCGCTGACCACTACGGCCCACACGACCTCCGCACCGGTCCTGGCATGGACGTCCCGCCCCATCCGCACACCGGGCTGCAGACCGTCAGCTGGCTGTTCAGCGGGGAAATCGAACACCGCGACAGCGCGGGCGTCCACGCGATGGTGCGACCTGGCGAACTGAACCTGATGACCGCCGGCGCGGGCATCTGCCACTCTGAGGTCTCCACGTCTGCGACGACCGTCCTGCACGGCGCCCAACTGTGGGTTGCGCTGCCGGACCCCGATCGCAACACCGACCGCGACTTCGCGCACTACGCCCCGCCGCCGCGCTTCGTCGGCGACGCCACCCTTCGCGTCTTCCTCGGCGAGCTCGCCGACGCCCGCTCTCCGGTGCACACGTTCACACCTCTGCTCGGTGCCCAACTCGACCTGAACCCCGGGGCCGACCTCGCGCTGGATGTCGATCGCGGCTTCGAGCACGGCGTTCTGCTCGACCAAGGCAGCGTCGACGTCGCAGGAGCCACACTCGACGTCGCAGACCTCGCGTTCCAGGCTGCAGGCTGCGAACAGCTGAGCATCGTCAACCGCGGCGACGGTCCTGCCCGACTCCTATTGCTCGGCGGCACACCGTTTCCCGAGCAGCTCGTCATGTGGTGGAATTTCGTCGGCCGCAGTCACGACGACATCGCGGCTTACCGCCAACAATGGCAGGACCACGACGACCGCTTCGGATCCGTCGCCGGCTACAACGGCGCGACCACCCGATTGCCGGCTCCTCCCCTACCCCACGCGACACTGCGGCCGCGACCGAACCCAGCGCCCTAGGCCGCCTCGAATGTGAATGACGTGCCCACCGCGTTGGGCACGAACGCGTCGGACAGTGCGGCCGCAAACCGGTGCTGGGCCTTCCACCCCGTGCAGTGTGCGGGCACCAAAACGTCGGGCCTCAACTCAAGGAACGCGTCGACCGTCGGTTCGATGATCGGCTCGAAGACCTTTCCCGTGAGATGGAACCCACCGAGCAGGCCGTGCAGCCGATCCACCCCCGTCAACCGCATGGCGTGCCGCGCGATGTTCACCGCGCCCGCATGTCCGCAGCCCGTGAGTACGACCAGCCCCCTGCCTCGGACATTCACCACCAGCGCTTGCTCGTCCAGCAGTAGCGGATCGGGCTCCCAGCGGCCATCACGCCACGCCTCGTGGTTGGGCAGGCCGCGCTCGAACTCCGTTGTGCGGTCGACCTCGCCGGTGATCAACACCGACCCGTCCAATAACAGCGACGGCTGACGCCGCTCGATCACCTCGAAACCCTCGGACTCCAGCGCCGAGCGGCTGAGCGTGGGCAGCTCCATCGCCGGTGCGTTCGGCAGCGCGAAGCGTCGCCTGCTGAAAACCAGCGGGTGCACAGCCAGCGGCAGCCCGCTTCGGCCGCGAAGCCGGGCCAACCCGGGAAAGCCACCGTCATGATCGGCGTGGCCGTGGCTGAGCACGACGGCTTCGATCGCCGACGCATCCAGCTCCATGCGTTCGAAGTTGGTCGCCATCCCGTCCGGGGAGATACCGGTGTCGAAAAGCACTGTGTGCGTCCGGTTCCCGCGACGAGTGGTGACCAACGCGGAGAAGCCGTGCTCGGCGATCAATCCCGGTGAGGCCTTGCCGCCCTCGAACTGCGGGGCCGCGACGGGGGCCACCGTCCCCATACCTCTGCGGCGGGCCGGACCGACGTCACCCATCAAGGCGTCGTAACTGTTGTCCACCAGGGTCGTGACGGTGATCTCGTCGACAGGTTCTAGCGCGATCGGATCGACCGCTGCGCCCTCGGCCCGCCGCGGGGTGGACGCCAACGCCTCTGCGGCTGTGCCGCCGTCATCACACATGACTCCATCTTGCGCTTGCCGGGTATAGAGGGAGGCATGGCAACCGACAAGACCGGCGCGACCACCACCGTCACCAAGGAGGCCGACCGCTTCACCATTTCGGTGGACGGCACCGTCGCCGGATTCACCGAGATCTCCGACAGCGACGACCGCCGAACGTTTCCCCACACCGAAGTGGACGACGCGTTCCAAGGGCGGGGCCTGGCGTCGATCCTGATCGGCGAGGCGCTCGAGCAGACCAAGGCCGAAGGGCTGCGGATCGTGCCGGTGTGTTCGATGGTCGCGGGATACATCAAGAAACACCCCGAATTCGACGACGTGGTCGACGCCGCCGACGGGTAGTCCACCTGGGCCGATATCGTCAGGTTCGATGACGACTCAGGACAGTGCTGCCGACACGGCGCAGCGCGGCGGCAGCCCAACGGCGTTCTTCACCCCTGACGGTGACCAGTTCGTCCCCGCGTCGATCGCCCGCGGCCCGTGGGGTCAGACGATCAGCGGCAACTACCTCGGCGGGCTACTCGGCCACGTCCTCGAACGCGACGCGGGCGAACCCGACCTCCAACCGGCACGCCTGACCGTCGACCTGTTCCGGCCCGCGGCACTCGCACCCGTCCGCGTCGACACGAACGTCGCCCGGCAGGGGCGGCGCCTCAAGCTGGTCGACGCCGTCGTCATTCAGGGGGACACCGTCGTTGCCCGCGCCACCGGATTGTTCCTGCGCCGGGGCGAACAGCCGGCCGACGAGATCTGGACGTCGCCGGTGTCCATGCCGCCGATTCCGCCGACACCAGATCCCATCCCCCGCGGGCTGACCACGCTGGTGTGGACCTACGGCAAGGAAGATCACACACCCGGGCCCGGCTTTGGCCTCAGCGCGTGGGAACACGCGGGCCCGAAGTACATCTGGGTACGCGACATCCGCCCGCTTGTCGCAGGCGAACCGCTCACCGCATTCACCCGCGCGTCGATGGCGGGCGACATGGCCAGCTCGCTAACCCATTACGGCCCACAGGGTTTGCAGTTCATTAACGCCGACTACACGCTGACGCTCAGTCGGCTACCCGAGGGTCCCTACCTCGGCCTGGCCGCGCTGACCCACTACAGCCACGCCGGGGTCGCGACCGGCGTTGCCACCCTCGTCGACGAATTAGGTCCGATCGGCAGCGCGGCGGCCACCGCACTCTCCAACCCCGGCTTCAATCCGCCGCATCCGTAGCGGCTACTCGATTTTGTCGGCGATGGCGCTGGCGATCGACAACCCCGAGCTGCCGACCGTCGGCGAGCAGGCGCGGACATCGACGATGACGTTGGCGCGCAACGCCATATTCCGTTCGCACTGCTGACCCGTGGTTTCCGAGTTCGTCGGATTGAGTTTCATTGTCATGACGCCTGCAGTCGTCGACGGCACCCCGAGGTCGGCCTCGGTCGACGCGCCCTGGTACTCAAACCTGATGTGCGAGGACTTGCACGCATTCCAGTCAGCGGCCTGCCGGTCGTAGAACACCTTGGCGGCGTTGGCATCTGGGAAGGCCGTGACTGCCTGCACCAGTTTGTGGGTCGGATCCGAGAACACGCCCTGGACCACCATGGCCGTGAAGCCGGACCCGTCATAGGTGGCTTGGTAGGCGGGGCCCCACGCCCCTGTGCAGTTGGGTGGTGTGACCGAGCCCGCGAGCGGTGCGTATTCGGCTGGCACGGCGGTCATCCCGGGTTTGTTCATTCGTCCGCTGATGTCGTTGGCCGACAGCAGGAGTCCGGGCAGCGCGTCGTCGGGAATGTTGCCGGGTTCGGACGTCGACGGAGCACGCGCCGATGTGGTGGTCCGCGTCGAACTGGCCGTCGTGTCCGAGGAGGATGCCGTAGAGCCGGAATCGTCGCCGCCAGAAAGGGATACGACGAGTATCACGATCACCGCGATGGCCGCCGCAGCCGCGGCACCGATGCCCAGCATGCGGCCCTTGCCTCCGAACCTGTCGGGACTGCGGCCCTGCGGCACGACCGGCGGAGGAGCGCTCGGCTGCGGCCGGTACGCCGGCTGGCCGCCGGGAAAACTCGGCCCGGCGGGCTGGGCACGGGGAGGGGTGTAGGGCCGCGGGCCTGTCGACGGGGCCGGTCGTGGCGGGTCCGGCCACCGAGGCGGCGGCGTTGTCGCCGCCGGACGCAGCGCGACTGTCTGCTCGTCGATCGCTCGTTCCGCGGCGGCGGCAAAGTCACGCGCCGTCTGATAACGGTCGTTGGGATTCTTGGCCATGGCCCGGGCGATCACCTGGTCGATGGCCGCCGGCAGTGCGGGCACCAGATCGGTGGCACGCGGCGGTGGGTCGTTCAAGTGCGCGGCCATCGTCGCCGCCATGCCCCCGGAATTACCGAACGGTGAACGCTGGGTCAGCATGTCGAACAGCGCGCAGCCGAGTGAGTAGATGTCGGCGCGGCCGTCGACGGTGTAACCCGACAGACTTTCCGGTGCGGCGTAGGCAATGGTGGCCACCACCATTCCCGTCGCAGTCAGGCTGGTCGCGTCGTTGAGCGCGCGGGCAATTCCGAAGTCCGCCAAGAAGACTCGCTCGTCGTCGGCAGATAGCAGGAAGTTGGCCGGTTTGACGTCGCGGTGCAGCAGCTGACGTCGATGCGCGTAGTCGAGTGCCTTGGCGACCTCACCGATGATGTGGACGGCTCGCTCCGGCGTCATCCGGCGTGCCCGTGTCTCCTTCTCGGCGTCGCTGCCGTCGACATACTGCATCGCGATCCAGAGTTGACCGTCCTCGGTCTCCCCCCGGGTGTACACGGTGACGATGTTGGGGTGATCCAAAGTCGCCGCCAAATCGGCCTCGCGCAGGAACCGGGCGCGGAAATGGTCGTCTTGGGACAGGCCTTCGGAGAGCACCTTCAACGCGTCGCTGCGCGGTAGGGCGGGGTTGCGGGCCTTGTAAACCGTGCCCATTCCGCCGGCGCCCAGCACCGCCTCGATCGTGTAGCCGGCCACCGTCATGCCCGGACTCAACGTCACGCTGCCCCCTTATCTGGATCTCGTCTGTCCTAGCATGCCGTGCTGCGCAGCGCGAACACCCCGCGACTCTGTAAGTCGCGGGGTGTCCGGGTCGAACTGTCAGCAGTGTCAGCTCAGGCCGACGACCTCCTGAGCGATCTCGGCGACACGCGTCTGCGCGGCGGACACCAGCTTCTGCCGGTTCTTGTTCGCCTCCTCGTAGGCGATGATCGTCCGGATATCGGACGGCGCCTCGAGTTCCTTGACCGCGGCGACGGCGTCGTTGAGGTTCAGCTCGTCGTACTCGGCGATCGGCAGTTCGTCGACGTCCAGGACGCCGGTAGCGGCACGCGCGCTGTGCAGCGCGTCCGCGGCGTCGTCTGCGCCTTCTTCGCGAACTACAGCCTCGGCACTCTGCAGCGCGGCGTCACGCGATGCGCCGAGCGCCTTGAGCGCGACCTCACCGGCGTGCTGTGCGCGGCGCACCAGGTCGTCGACGGCCGGACCGGCAGAGCGGAGCAGTTCGGCAACGCGCTCAGCCGATTGCGCCGACCACTGGCCGGGCAGTCCGACAATCTTCACCGCGGTACCCGCGGCAGCCTGCAACGGGGTGCGCCGCAGCGCCGCGGGACCGCCGAGAGCATCCTCAGCCAGGACCGTGGTCAGCCAAGTGACCGTCGCCGAATGCGCGGTGATCAACCGATCGGCGAGGTCCTGCACGTCGGTGTTCTTCGCAGCGACCGCGAGCGCCTTGATGTAGCGCGAGCGATCCAGCAGCTGATCCTCGAGCGCGAGGTCCCCAAGCAATGCCTCGTCGAACGGCTGGGCCTGCTCGGTCAGCGCCTTCACCGCAGCGGCGGCGCGGCCGAGGAACGGCCCGATGGTGTCAGGAAATCCGCCGAGGTCGCGGATCGCTTTCTCGATCGCTTCCGCGCGGATCCGTCCGTTGTTGGCATTCTTGGTGAGCTCGTCCCGGACCGCGTCAGTGCGCGCCTGCGTAACTCGGGTCTCGGCGACCTGAATCTCGGTGTGCGTCAGGTCAAGTACGGTGCGCAGCTGATTGATCAGCGTGAGTTCAGCTGTCTTGGTGGTGGTGTCAGTCATGTGTTTCGCCCCTTATGCGTAGATCGGAATCGGTCGGCGCTGGGGTGCACCTGACAGTTGGCTACCCGGACACGCCGGAGGGCCAACATTCAGGACTGTGAGATAGATCGCAGCGCGCTATCAGCGCGGTTTGAGCACGATCACTGGGATTTCGCGGTCAGCCCAGCTCTGATAGGTGTCGAAGTCCGCATAGGCCTCGACCAGCTTGGGCCACAGCCGCGCCTTCTCCTCCGGGGACGCCACCTCGGCGCGAACGGCGCGCCGATCGGTGCCGATCTCGATGTATGCCTCGGGAGTGGCCACCAGGTTGCGGTACCACTGCGGGTGAGTGTCTCGACCACCTTGGGACGCAACAACAATTACGTCCTGACCATCGTTGATGAACACCAGCGGAGAGACGAACGTCTTGCCCGATTTGCGGCCGGTGTGCTCGAGCAACAGCGTGGGGACCGGCTTCTTCAGCCCTGCGCCGACGCGCCAGTTGGCACCGATCTTGCCGCCGGACTTTCGGTATACCCACACGTGAGCCTTGCCGGCGTACTTCATCACCTTCGTTACGAACGGCGAATTCAGTTGTGCCGGTTTCTTGTTCGGGTCCATCTCTCCCCTACAGGTACTCGGCGGTGGTGCCGCCGATGGGCATGTCGCCCATGCCGAGCTTGCGGTGATCCCAACTGCGCATCCGGCCGGGTACCACTCGCACGCAGATCCGGTTGTTCATCATCTGATCGACGAACGGGCGCATCTCGTCGGTATATGGGCCGGTGTAGCGCTCCCACACGCTGATGCCGACGCGCAGGTTGGTCTCCGGATCGTCGATGATCTCGGCGGTGCCGTCGATCGACACCCCGCGCAGCGTGGTGTAACTCTGCCCGTCCTCGATCATGACGGTGATCGTCGGGTCCCGGCGCAGGTTGACCGCCTTCTGCGACTTGGCCTTCGTCTCGAACCAGATCTCGCCATCGAGCACGGCGTACCACATCGCCACCAGGTGCGGCCGTCCGTCGGCGAGCACGGTAGCCATCGTTGCGGTGCGGCTGCGCTCGATGAACTCGGCGATCTCGTCATCGCTCATGACGATTTTTGAACGTTCGTTCTTGCCCACGCGTGAATACTTTCAGGTCGTCGTTGCGCTGACCGTCACCGGGATGCCGTTCAGTGCCCCGTTGCCCGACGGCTCGTCGATGAAGTTCGGTGGCGACAAGACATTGGTGTTCACGCCCGGGGAATCGTTGGCGACGGACATCCGCGTGCCGGGCTTGCCGTGACCCCAGCCGTGCGGCATCGACACCACGCCCGGCATGATCGCCGCGGTCACCTCGACGGGCACCTCTATGCTGCCGCCCTCCGACGTGACCGTCACGACGTCACCGGTCACCACACCATGTTTGACCGCATCGTCGGTGTGCATCAGCAACGTGCAGCGGTCCTTGCCCTTCATCAATGGGCCGACATTGTGTAGCCAGGAGTTGTTGGACCGCAGATGCCGTCGGCTCACCAGCACCAGTTCGTCGGGTGCGCGGTCGAGGCGCTGCGCGAGGCGGGGCAGGTCGTCGAGTAGATACTGCGGCGCCAATCGGATCTTCTTGTCGGCGGTCCCCAGGATCTCGGGGACCTGGGGCACCATCGGCCCGAAGTTGATGCCGTTGGGTTCGGCCTTCAGCTTCTCCAGCGTGAGGCCGTCGGGGTTCTCGCCGTACCGGTCGCCGAAGGGGCCGGTGCGCAGCGTGAGGTCCAGGATGCGTTCGGGCCCGCCGTGCTCGTAGTGCTTGCGAATCTCGGCGCCGTCGAGTCCCTGCGTGAAGGCCATGTAGTCGAAGAAGCCGTCGTCGATCGCGGCGACGTCGACGTCCTCGGCGGGCATACCCGTGCACAGCCCGGTCAGCCGGACGAGGATCTCCCATTCGCGGGGGCGGTCGGGTTCGTCGGGCTCGAACACCGGCGCCGAGTAGTTGGCGATGCTGTTGACCGCGAAGTTCAGGATCAGGTCGTCGTGGTGCGGCTGCTCCAACGGCGACAGGCCGGGCAGGATCACGTCGGCGTGCCGGGTCGTCTCGTTCAGCCACAGGTCGACCGAGATCATCGCGTCCAGTTGCGGCAGTACCTCGTCGAGCGTGTGACCGGCCGGCGTCGAGAGCACCGGGTTGCCCGCGACGGTGATGAGCGCCTTGATCTGGCCCTCGCCCGGCGTCGCAATCTCCTCGGCCAGGCACGACACCGGTACCTGCCCCAACACCTCCTTGGCACCGCGCACACGTGTGCGGAAGCGGCCGAATTCGGCGGCGCCGTCCTCGAGGCCCGGGATCGGCTGCACGGTCACCGACCACGCCGTGGCGCGCGGGAACATGGAACCGCCGGCGTTGTCGAAGTGCCCGGTGAGGATGTTGACGACGTCGACGAGCCAGCTGGCCAGGCTGCCGAATTCCTGATTGCACGTACCGATTCGGCCGTACACGACGGCGCGTTCGGTGCTGACGAGCTCACGCGCGAGTTCGCGGATGCGCTGCGCATCGATGCCGGTGACGCCGGCGACCCGCTCCGGGGACCAGCCGGCGGCAGCGTCGCGCAACTCGTCGAGTCCGTCCACGTGCGGTGCGAGATCCCCGAGTGCGACGAGGTCTTCGTCGAACAGCGTGTGGGTGACGCCCATCAGCAACGCCGCGTCCGTGCCGGGCGTGATCGGCAGCCACTCGCTGGCCCGGGTCGCTGTCAGGGTCTGCACGGGATCGATCACAATCACCTTGCCGCGCTTGCGGATTCCATCGATGATGCCCATGACATCGGGTGCGGCCAGTAGGGAGCCCTGGGATGCGGCCGGGTTCGCGCCCATCACGACCAGCAAGTCGGTGCGCTCGATGTCGGGTACCGGGAACGTCCACCATCCGCCATACATGAGGTGTGACGAGAGGTTCTTCGGCCACTGGTCGACGGTTCCGGGTGAGTAGGACAGCGGAATGCCCGACATGCCCAGCAACACGCCGGTGTAGCGGCCCAGTGAGAAGGAGTGCGCGAGGGGGTTGCCCGTGTAGCAGGTCACCGCGCCGATGCCGTGCTTCTCGATCACCGGTGCCAGCAGCTCGGTGCAGCGCCGGAACGCGGCATCCCAGCTGACCTCTTTCCATTCCCCGTCGACCTTGATCATCGGCTGGCGGATCCGGTCGGGGTCGTGGTGGACGACGCCCAGGCTGGCCCCCTTGGGGCAGATGTGGCCGCGGCTCCAGGTGTCGTCACGGTTGCCGCGGATGCCGGCCACCTGCCCGTCTTCGACCTGAATCTCCAAGCCACACATGGCTTCACAGAGCGGGCAGGTGTACAGGTGGCGGCCGTCCTCGCCGACGCCGGCGAGCAGATTCTGTCCAATGGTCATTGCTGCCTCCACTCGTCCTTTGTTGTGACACACTGTAACGACAAATTGGTGAGGGGAGGGTACGAATCATGGAGACCGCCGAACGCCGTCATCGGCGTCAGGGTTCGCGCCGCGACCCGTCCATCGACGCGGCCGTGCTCGCCGCGACCCGGCGCCTACTCATCGATCGCGGCTACGCGGCGACGACCATCGATCTGATCGCCACCACGGCGCAGGTGAGCCGTCCAGCGGTGTACCGCCGATGGAGTTCCAAGGCCCAGCTGGTGCACGAGGCCCTCTTCCCCGACCTCGGTCCGGAGCCGCCCGCGGACGACTTCGTCGCCGAGATCAACCGGTTGTGCCGCGGGGCCGTGGCAATGTACGGCGACCCGGCCGTGCGTGAGGCGCTTCCAGGTCTGCTCAACGACCTACGGTCGGAAGGCCGGATGCGCCGACTGCTCAGTGACCGCTTGGAGGCCGCGGCGCGCAGTCAACTGGCGGGCCGGATCGACTCGGCGGCCGACGACGGCATCGCCCGCCGCGGGATCGACGCCGACACCGTCATGGACGTGATCGCCGGCGGCGCCTGGTATGCGGTCTGTGTGCGTCACGTCAAAGATGTCGACGCCGCGGCCACGGCACTCAGCGAGCTGGTCCTGCGCGGGGTGCTCAGCTGAGATCGGCTTCCGCCGAATGGAACTGCGCGCATTCCCGCGCACGCCGTTGGAGTTCGCCTGATCAAAATTGTGGGCGAAGGGGGACTTGAACCCCCACGTCCCGAAGGACACTGGCACCTGAAGCCAGCGCGTCTGCCATTCCGCCACTCGCCCCAACAACCGGGGAAGACTATCACGCACAACACCGTGCTCCCCAACCGTGCTGGCCGACCGGAAGCCAACCGTGCAGACACTGCTGACCTGGCGCAATCGGATTCTCAGAATCCCATTGGTCACGCGGTGACGTGCTGGGCCGATACCATGCAGGCAAGGGTGGTGGCCAGGCGACACGCTGATGAACAGCGGGTTGCACATGCTGGCGACCTAGGACAACAAGGCAGGCGGTGACATGGGTCTGGTCGACCGTTTCGAGCGAAAGCTCGAGTCGACCGTTGGCGACGCATTCGCGCGAGTTTTCGGCGGATCGATCGTTCCGCAGGAGGTCGAGGCGATGCTTCGCCGCGAAGCGGAGACCGGTGCGCGCGAATTGGCCGCCGGGCGAGTTTTGGCGCCAAACGACTACGTCATTACCCTCAGTGTGCCTGACTATCAGAAGGTGAGTGCCGACCCGGACCTCACGTCAACGACTTTTGCCAAGCACTTGGAGGGATACATCCATGAGCAGGGATGGCAAACGTATGGTGATGTGGTCGTCAGGTTCGAACAATCATCCAGCCTGCACACCGGACAGTTTCGCGCGCGTGGGGCGGTCAATCCTGACTCCACCAGTGGCGATGCCGCCGCACCACCCCGAGAACTCTCGTCCAACGCAGAATCAGGAGTACCGATGAGCGACAACCCGACGCAATACGGCGGCCAGGCTCAGGGGCGGCCCGGCGACGAGTACTACGACGACCGATACGGTCGGCCCGATGACCGCGGGCAAGACCCGCGCGGCCCCTACCCACCCCAGGACCAGGGCGGCTACCCACCACAGCGTGACGCGGGCTACCCGCCGCGCCAGGGCGGCTACCCCGACCAAGGTGGCTATCCCGACCAGGGCGGCTACCCGGATCAGGGCGGCCAGCAGGGCTACCCGGACCAGGGCGGCTACCCGCCGCAGTCCTACGAGCAGCGCCCGCCCGCAGGCTACGGCCCGCCCCAGGGCGGCGGCGGATATCAGGACCAGGGCTACCGCCAGGCGCCCGGCGGCTACGGCCCACCTCAAGGCGGCCAGCAGGGCTACCAGGCTCCCGCGAGTGACTACGACTACGGCCGTCCGCCCGGACGTCCCGACGAGGGCGGCTACGGCCGGCCCTCCTATCCCGACCAAGGCAGCTATCAGGATCAGGGTGGCTACGGCGGACAGGCCTACGGTCGCCAGGACCAGGGCTACGGCGGCCAGCAGGACTACGGGCGCTACGGCGGCGACGCCGGTGCCGGATACGCCGACCAGGGATACGGCGAACCCCAGGGCGGATACGACTACGGCCAGCAGGCAGGCGGTGGCTATGGCTACGGTCAGAACGACTACCCGCCGGCCGGCGCCACCGTCACGCTGCAGCTCGACGACGGCAGCGGCCGTACCTACCAGCTGCGTGAAGGCGCCAACGTGATCGGTCGTGGACAGGACGCTCAGTTCCGTCTGCCCGACACCGGCGTCTCCCGCCGGCACCTGGAGATCCGCTGGGATGGCCAGGTGGCGCTGCTCGCCGACCTCAATTCGACGAACGGCACGACGGTCAACAACGCACCGGTTCAGGAGTGGCAGCTGGCCGACGGCGACGTGATCCGGCTGGGCCATTCGGAGATCGTCGTCCGCGTGCACTGAGGCTCGGGGCCGATCTCTGGCCGGCCTCGGCTGGGAGGAAGCTGTCGGCTTCTCCCCATGCAGCTGGCCGTCCAAGTATCGTGACGTTGCCGATGGTGGCGACTTCGATTTTGTCGATGCGACGGAACGAATGGGGACGGAGAGGACGTCAGATGCAGGGGTTGGTACTGCAACTGACACGCGTCGGCTTCCTGTTGCTTCTGTGGTTGTTCATCTGGTCGGTGCTGCGGATCCTGAAGACCGACATCTACGCGCCGACCGGAGCAGTCATGGTGCGACGGGGACTGCCGCTGCGGGGCTCTCTGCTGCCCAAGAACGGCCGCCGAAACGTGGCGCGTCAGCTCGTCGTCACCGAGGGTGCACTGGCGGGCACCCGCATCACATTGGGCAGTCAGCCCGTGCTGATCGGCCGTGCGGACGACTCGACTCTCGTACTCACCGACGATTACGCCTCGACACGGCACGCAAGGCTGTCCCCTCGAGGTTCGGAGTGGTACGTAGAAGACCTAGGATCGACCAACGGCACATACCTCGACAGGGCCAAGGTGACGACTGCGGTACGCGTTTCGATGGGGACGCCGGTTCGAATCGGCAAGACGGTAATTGAGCTGCGCCCGTGACACTGGTGCTTCGATATGCCGCGCGCAGCGACCGCGGCCTGGTCCGCGCTAACAACGAGGACTCCGTGTACGCGGGCGCGCGCTTGCTCGCGCTCGCCGACGGCATGGGCGGTCATGCGGCCGGTGAGGTCGCCTCCCAGCTCGTGATCGCAGCGCTGGCCCACCTCGACGACGACGAGCCCGGTGGCGACCTGCTGAGCAAGCTCGACACCGCGGTGCGGGAGGGCAACTCCGCGATCGCCGCGCAAGTCGAGGCCGACCCCGAGCTCGAAGGCATGGGGACCACGTTGACCGCGATCCTGTTCGCGGGCAATCGTCTTGGGCTCGTCCATATCGGCGACTCGCGCGGCTACCTCCTGCGCGACGGCGAACTCACCCAGATCACCAAGGACGACACCTTCGTCCAGACCCTGGTCGACGAGGGCCGCATCACGCTCGAGGAGGCGCACAGCCATCCGCAGCGGTCACTGATCATGCGTGCGCTCACCGGCCATGAGGTGGAACCGACCCTGATCATGCGCGAAGCTCGCGCCGGGGACCGTTACCTACTGTGCTCCGACGGCCTGTCCGACCCGGTCAGCCACGACACCATCCTCGAGGCGCTGCAGATCGCCGACACGGCTGAAAGTGCGGACCGCCTAATCGAATTGGCGTTGCGCGGCGGCGGACCCGACAACGTGACCGTCGTGGTGGCCGACGTCGTCGACTACGACTACGGCCAGACCCAACCGATTCTGGCCGGCGCGGTGTCCGGCGACGACGATCAGACCGCACCCCCCAACACCGCGGCGGGCCGAGCCTCGGCGTTCAATCCCCGACGCAATGTGGCGAAACGTGTTGAACCGCCTCCACAGGAACCGGTTCGAGCACCGAGATCGCGGCGGCGAATGTTCATCGCCGCCGCGCTTTTGATTTTGGTGGTAGTCGCCGGTCTCGTCATCGGCCGCGAGATCGTGCGCAGCAACTACTACGTCGCCGCGCACGACGGCACCGTGTCGATCATGCGCGGCGTGCCCGGATCCATCCTCGGGGTGTCGATGCAGGAGACATACCGACATGGTTGCCTGACCGACCGCAACGACCTCAACCTGATCGCTCCCGGACAAGCGCCGACCGGCTGCCAGCTTTTTCGTGTCACGGATCTGAAGGAGAACGACAGGGCACAAGTGGAAGCGGGCCTGCCGACCGGTTCCGAGGACGATGCCATCGGCCAGATCAACAAGCTCGCCCAAGGTTCGGTGCTGCCGGTCTGCCTGCCGCCGCCGAAAGCTCCGTCGTCGCCGCCGCGGACCACCACCGTGCCGCATTCGCCGGATCCGTCGAATTCGCCTGGGGTACCGAACAATCCATCCGACAGCACGACGACGGGCCAGCCGACCGCAGGCTCGACGACACCGGCGCCGGAGACCCCGCGAACGGTCACGAGGCCGCCGGCGCCCGCTCCCGGGTCCGACACACCAGAGACGCCGGGCGCGTCGTCACCAGCACCGTCGGCGACACCCGCGCCTCCGCCGACGCCGTCGCAGACCCTCACCGCGCTACCCCCACCGCCGCAGGAACCCGGGACGAATTGCCGGGAACTGTCATGACGGTGACACGCCCGATGGGCAGGGGAGGCACGGGACGAGCGGGAGTCACGGCATGACGACCCAGCCGCAATCACCGGTGGCCGTCACTCCCCCACTTCCGAACAGGCGCAACGCCGAGCTGTTCCTGCTCGGCTTCGCCGCGCTCATCACCACGGTCGCCCTGCTGCTCGTCGAGGCAAACCAGGAGCAGGGCCTACGTTGGGATCTGGCCCAGTACGCCGTTGCGTATCTGGCACTGTTCGCCGGCGCGCATCTCGCGGTGCGACGGTTCGCGCCGTACGCCGATCCGCTGCTGCTTCCGGTCGTCGCACTGCTCAACGGGCTCGGGCTGGTGATGATCCACCGCCTGGACCTCGCCGAGGGCGTGCTCATCCAGCGTGGCCTCGGCGGCACCGCCGACCAGCAGATGCTGTGGACCCTCGTCGGCGTCGTCGGGTTCTCGCTCATCGTGATCTTCCTGCGCGACCATCGCATCCTCGCGCGCTACGGCTATGTGTGTGGGCTCACTGGCCTGATCCTGCTGATCATTCCGGCGATCCTCCCCAGCTCGATGTCCGAGCAGAACGGCGCGAAAATCTGGATTAGGTTGCCGGGCTTCTCGATTCAGCCTGCCGAGTTCTCGAAGATCCTGCTGCTCGTCTTCTTCGCCTCGGTGCTGGTGTCCAAGCGCAGCGTGTTCACCAGCGCGGGCAAGCACTTCCTGGGCATGGACCTGCCACGGCCCCGTGACCTCGCTCCCCTGCTGGCAGCGTGGATCGCGTCGATCGGCGTGATGATCTTCGAGAAGGACCTCGGCACCTCGCTGCTGCTGTACGCGTCCTTTCTGGTCATGGTCTACATCGCAACCGACCGGCTGAGTTGGGTAGTCATCGGCCTGGGATTGTTCGCCGCGGGAAGCGTTGCGGCGTATCACCTTTTCGGCCACGTCCAGGTTCGCGTGCAGAACTGGCTGGACCCGTTCGCCGACCCTGAGGGCGCCGGGTACCAAATGGTGCAGTCGATGTTCAGCTTCGCCACGGGTGGGATCTTCGGCACCGGACTCGGCAACGGGCAGCCCGGCACCGTGCCTGCCGCATCGACCGACTTCATCATCGCGGCCATCGGTGAGGAGCTGGGCCTCGTCGGGCTGGCCGCCGTCCTCATGCTGTACACGATCCTGATCATCCGCGGCCTTCGCACGGCCCTGGCGGTCCGCGATAGCTTCGGCAAGCTGCTGGCCGCCGGGCTGGCCTCGACGCTGGCGATCCAACTGTTCATCGTGGTCGGCGGCGTGACCAAGCTGATCCCGCTGACCGGCCTCACCACGCCGTGGATGTCCTACGGTGGGTCGTCGCTGCTGGCCAACTACCTGCTGCTGGCGATCCTGGTCCGGATCTCTCATTCCGCCCGGCGCCCGCTCGTCACCACCCCACAAGCCGCGACGCCGATCGCGGCGGTGAGCACCGAGGTGATCGAGAAGGTATGAACACCTCGCTACGTCGGATCTCCATCGCGGTCATGGTCCTGGTTGTGTTGCTGCTGGCCAATGCCACGCTCACCCAGGTGTTCACCGCGGATGGCCTGCGGTCGGATCCCCGCAACCAGCGCGTGCTGCTCGACGAGTACTCACGTCAGCGCGGCCAGATCTCGGCGGGCGGCCAGCTCCTCGCGTACTCGGTCTCGACGAACGGACGATTCCGCTTCCTTCGGGTGTACCCCAACCCCTACGCATATGCGCCCGTCACCGGTTTCTACTCGCTGCAATACTCAAGCACCGGACTGGAGCGCGCCGAGGACTCGGTACTCAACGGCTCGGACCAACGCCTGTTCGGGCGGCGACTCGCCGACTTCTTCACAGGCCGCGACCCGCGCGGCGGCAACGTCGATACGACCATCAAACCCCAAGTGCAGCAAGCGGCCTGGGATGCGATGAAGGACGGTTGCGGCGGCCCGTGCAAGGGCTCGGTGGTGGCACTCGAGCCGTCCACCGGCAAGATCCTCGCGATGGTGTCGTCGCCGTCATACGATCCCAACCTGCTCGCCACGCACAATTTGGACGAGCAGTCGGCCACCTGGCAGAAGCTGCGCGACAATCCCGATTCGCCGCTACTGAACCGCGCGATCTCCGAAACCTACCCGCCCGGTTCAACATTCAAGGTCATCACCACCGCGGCGGCGCTTCAGCACGGTGCCAACGAGAACACCCCGTTGACGTCCGCGGCGCGAATCCCATTGCCGGACAGCACCGCAACCCTGGAGAACTTCGACGGCTCCACATGCGGCTCCGGTCCGACGACCACGCTACGACAGGCATTCGCGAAGTCGTGCAACACGGCCTTCGTCGAACTCGGCCTCGACACGGGAAGGGATGCCTTGCGGTCCACGGCCCAGTCGTTCGGACTGGACACTCCTCCTTCGGGAATTCCGCTGCAGGTCGTCGAGTCGACCGTCGGACCCATCACCGACGACGCCGCATTGGGCATGTCGAGCATCGGCCAGAAAGACGTCGCCGTGACCCCGCTGCAGAACGCGTCGGTGGCCGCGACCATCGCCAACGACGGGGTGACCATGCGTCCGTATTTGGTCGATAGCCTTAAGGGACCCGACCTTGCCAATATCGGTACAGCGGCGCCGCAGGAAGAGCGGCGAGCGGTGTCGCATGACGTCGCCGATACACTGACGGACCTGATGGTCGCCGCTGAGCAGGTCACGCAGCAGAAGGGAGCCATCGCCGGCGTGCAGATCGCTTCGAAGACCGGCACAGCGGAGCACGGCACAGATCCGCGCAACACTCCACCGCATGCCTGGTACATCGCATTCGCCCCGGCGCAGGCACCCAAGGTCGCCGTCGCCGTGCTGGTCGAGGACGGCGGCGACCGCTTGTCCGCCACTGGAGGGGCGCTCGCCGCGCCGATCGGTCGGGCCACTATTGCCGCAGCTCTGCGGGAGGGTTCATGAGTCACCTCGACGGAGGCGAGAAATGAGCCCCAGAGTTGGAGTGACGCTCTCGGGCCGCTACCGGCTGCAGCGGCTCATCGCCACTGGCGGTATGGGCCAGGTCTGGGAAGGTATCGACTCTCGCCTGGGTCGCCGCGTCGCGGTCAAGGTGCTCAAGGCCGAGTACTCCGAGGACACCGAGTTCGTCGAACGGTTCCGCGCTGAGGCGCGCACCGTCGCGATGCTCAACCACCCCGGCATCGCCAGCGTCTACGACTACGGCGAGACCGACATGGAAGGCGAGGGCCGCACCGCGTACCTGGTGATGGAACTCGTCAACGGTGAGCCGCTGAACTCGGTGCTCAAACGCACGGGCCGGCTCTCGCTGCGCCACGCGCTGGACATGCTCGAGCAGACCGGCCGCGCGCTCCAGGTCGCGCACACCGCGGGCCTGGTGCACCGCGACGTCAAGCCGGGCAACATCCTGATCACGCCGACCGGTCAGGTGAAACTCACCGACTTCGGCATCGCGAAGGCCGTCGACGCGGCCCCGGTGACCCAGACCGGCATGGTGATGGGCACCGCCCAGTACATCGCCCCCGAGCAGGCGCTCGGCCATGACGCCACCGCGGCCAGCGACGTGTATTCGCTGGGAGTGGTTGGCTACGAGTCTGTTTCGGGTAAGCGGCCCTTCACCGGTGACGGTGCTCTGACCGTCGCGATGAAGCACATCAAGGAGACACCGCCGCCGCTGCCCGCCGACCTGCCACCCAACGTGCGCGAGCTGATCGAGATCACCCTGGTCAAAAATCCGGGTATGCGGTACCGCTCGGGTGGCCTGTTCGCCGACGCGGTGGCCGCGGTCCGCTCGGGTCGCCGTCCGCCACGGCCGAACCAGGCGCCGACACTCGGCCGGGCCACGCCCGCGTCGGTGCCTTCGGCCGCCCAGGCGCGCGCCGCCGCTGATCTGACCTCGCGAGCCCCCGCCACCGCCGCACGACCCCGCCCGGCCACCGGAAGTCATCGCCCTCCTCCGGCACCGTCGCGCGGGACGTTCTCCTCGGGGCAGCGCGCGCTGCTGTGGGCGGCCGGCGTGCTTGGCGCCCTCGCGATCGTCATCGCGATTCTCATCGTGCTCAACGCCCAGGACCGCAAGGACCAGGAGCAGACGCCGCAGCCGACGATCACCAACACGATCACCGAGACCACCCCGTTCTCGCCCACAGCGATGCCCGATCGGCCCGGAGACGGAGCCATCCGTGATGGTGGGGCAGAATTTGGGGTAACCCGACTCAATGCGATGGCGTCCCCGGCAACGGTGCAGGTGACACCGCCGCCCACGGAGCCGGAGGGCAGATGGCCCTCAACTCCAGAACAGACATTGCAATGACAACCCCGCAACACCTGTCCGACCGGTACGAACTCGGTGACATCCTGGGCTTCGGCGGCATGTCCGAGGTCCATTTGGCGCGCGATCAGCGGCTACACCGCGACGTCGCCGTCAAGGTGCTGCGCGCGGATCTGGCCCGCGATCCGAGCTTCTATCTGAGGTTCCGACGGGAGGCGCAGAACGCCGCCGCGCTGAACCACCCTGCCATCGTCGCCGTGTACGACACCGGTGAGGCGGAGACGCCCAACGGACCGTTGCCCTACATCGTGATGGAGTACGTCGAGGGCGTGACGCTGCGCGACATCGTGCACACCGACGGTCCGATGGAGCCGAAGCGGGCCATCGAGGTCATCGCCGACGCGTGCCAGGCGCTGAACTTCAGCCATCAGCACGGGATCATCCACCGCGACGTCAAACCCGCGAACATCATGATCAGCAACACCGGCGCGGTGAAGGTCATGGACTTCGGCATCGCACGTGCGCTCGCGGACGCCAACAAGGTCACCCAGACCGCGGCCGTGATCGGCACCGCGCAGTACCTGTCGCCCGAACAGGCTCGCGGCGAGAAGGTCGACGCCCGTTCCGACGTGTACTCGCTGGGTTGCGTGCTGTACGAAATGCTCACCGGCGAACCACCATTCGTCGGCGATTCACCCGTCGCAGTCGCCTATCAACACGTCCGCGAAGATCCGATACCCCCGTCGCAGCGCCACGAGGGCATCTCCCCGGAATTGGACGCGGTCGTGCTCAAGGCGCTGGCGAAGAACCCCGACAACCGCTACCAAACGGCCGCCGAGATGCGCTCCGACCTGGTGAAGGTGCACAGCGGCGAGCAACCCGATGCGCCGAAGGTGTTCACCGACGCCGAGCGCAGCTCGCTGATGTCGGCTCAGCCGGGCGATCACCGGACCGAGCCCATTGACGCCGTCGGACGGGCCCAGCCGCAGTACATCGAGCGGGAGCGAAGCGGCTCGGTCGGCCGCTGGCTCATCGCCGTCGCCGTGCTGGCCGTGCTGACCGTGGTGGTGACGCTGGCGATCAACATGATGGGCGGCGGCACGCGGGACGTGCAGGTGCCTGACGTGAGCGGCAAGGTCTCGGCTGACGCGATCGCCGAGCTGCAAAACCGTGGCTTCAGGACCCGCACGCAGCAGAAGCCGGACTCCAACGTTCCGCCCGATCATGTGATCGCCACCGACCCGGCCGCCAATTCGTCGGTCGACGCCGGCGACGAGATCACCATCAGCGTGTCCACCGGTCCCGAGCAACGGGAGATCCCCGATGTCAGGAACCTGAGCTACGACGACGCCGTCGAGAAGCTCACCGATGCCGGCTTCGAGAACTTCAGGCCGTCGTCGTCGCCGTCGACACCGGAGATGAAGGACAAGGTGCTCGGCACCAATCCGCCGGTGAACCAGACGTCGGCAATCACCAACGAGATCACCATCGTGCTGGGCGCGGGCCCCGAGACCCGTCCGGTCCCCGATGTGAAGGGACAGGCACAGGACAGCTCGGTGCAGATCCTGACGGCGTCGGGTTTCACCAAGACCGTGCCGGTCGAGGTGGACAGTACCCTGCCGGCCGGACAGGTGATCGGCACCAATCCCCCTGCCGGACAAACAGTTCCGGTGGACACGGTGATTCAGCTGCAGGTGTCGCGCGGCAACCAGTTCCTCATGCCGGACCTGCGGGGCCAGTTCTGGAGCGATGCCGAACCGCGACTACGTGCCCTCGGCTGGACGGGCGTGCTGGACCGTGGTGGGGATGTGCAGAACAGCGGGCAACGCACCAACGCCGTCGTCACCCAGAGCCCGTCAGCGGGCACCGGCGTCAACTACGACGGCCGGATCACGCTGAGCTTCGCGTCGTAGCCGCGGCGACCGCGGTCGCGACCTCGTCCTCAAGGCGACTGACGAGTGTCTCGGCTGGTGCGGCGCCGCAGTAACCCAGCCAGTTGGCCAGCATCCGGTGTCCGCCCTGGGTGAGGATCGACTCGGGATGGAATTGCACACCGTGAATGGGTAGTTCGACGTGCCGCACGCCCATGACGACGCCCCCCGCCGTGCGGGCGATCACTTCGAGTTCGGCCGGCATCGTCTCGGGCAGGATGGTCAGCGAGTGATAGCGCGTGGCGGTGAAGGGATCCGGAAGACCTTGCAGGACACCACTATTGGAGTGGTGAACGGTGCTGGTCTTGCCGTGCAATAGCTCGGGCGCACGGTCGACGATGCCACCGAACGCGACACCGATGGCTTGATGGCCAAGGCATACGCCCAGCAGTGGCGTCTCGGCCGCGGCGCAAGCCCGCACGAGGGGGATCGAGGCGCCCGCGCGCTCGGGAGTGCCTGGGCCGGGGGAGAGCAGCACCCCGTCGAACGTCGCAGCGGCGTTCGCGATGTCGTCCTCGGAGGCCAGGCGCTCGTCGTCGTTACGCCAGACTTCGGCGTTCACCCCGAGCTGGCCCAGATACTGGACGAGGTTGAACACGAAGCTGTCGTAATTGTCGACGACGAGGACACGCATCAGCCCAGGTTACTGGTCTTTCCCGGGGTCAGTAGCCGACGGGTCCCGCGGGCTTGGCGAACTTCATCCGGACCGGTTCGGTGTAGCCCGCCAGATCGACCTGTGCACGAGGTTCCTCGGTGTAGCCCAACCCGAACCGCACCACGTACTGCCGGTACAGCGTGACCAATGGTGCCGCGGCCAGCGCGGCCTGCATGGCTTGCGCGTCACCGATCGCGGTGATGACGTATGGCGGGCTGTAGGTCCGTCCGTTCAGCAGCAGCGTGTTGCCGACACAGCGTGGCGCCGACGTGCCGATGATCCGCTGGTCCTGCATCTGGATGCCTTCCGCGCCCGCGCTCCACAGCGCGTTCAGCACGGCGTCGATGTCCTGCTGGTGCACCACGAGGTCGTCGGGGGAGGCGTCGCGGGGGAAACGGCCCTCAGCGTCGCGCTGAGCGTCGTTGAGCGTCACCACCAGGCCAGGTCCGCGCATCGGTTCAAGGCCCGCCTCGACGGCCAAGTGCGCGGAACGGTTGGTGATGGCGGCGAGCGCCGCGTCCGCGCCCGGCGAGCCACCGTGGTGGCTGTCGAGAGTGTTCGCCAGCGAGTCGCGCTCTGCGGTCAGCCGGTCCACCGACTGCTGCGCCTCGCGCACCAGGTCGACCAGCCGGGGAGCGTCGCTGCGTCTGATCTCTCCGCCGTCGGACACGTTGTGCGTCGCAGCCAGCAGCAGCCCGGCCAAAAGGCACACGACGGGCACGCCGAGCCGCCATGCGGACTTGGCCGTGGGCGCCATTGGCGTGTCTCCTGGAGGTGGTGCCTGCGATACGCTAGGTACATCGTCGCACCGTGTGACGCCGTCTGTCCCGAAGGTACGCATGCCCAAGTCCAAGGTTCGCAAGAAGAACGACTTCACGATCAGCCCGGTCAGCCGCACCCCGGTCAAGGTCAAGGCCGGGCCGTCGAGCACCTGGTTCGTGGTGTTCTTCATCGGCCTGATGCTGATCGGCCTGGCGTGGCTGCTGGTGTTCCAGCTGGCGTCCTCCGCGATCCCCTTCCTGGCAGATCTTGGTCCGTGGAATTACGCGATTGCGTTTGCTTTCATGATCAGTGGGTTGTTGCTCACGATGCGCTGGCGCTGACTGACACAACGAGCAGTATGAATTCATCTACGCTTCTGCGCGTTACCCGTTTAGCAACCTTTCGGTCACCAGATCACACGGTTGTTATTCATCCCCATTGGGGATAGCACTTGTGGATAACTTCATTAGCCACGGTAAAAGGGTGTTAAGACACCATGCAGCAAACTAGTTGGAGCCCACCCACTCTTGGCATCGCAGCGCTCGGCGTAGGCGGTCTTATCTTGGCTGTAGGCGCTGTGACGCTGATCACAGACCCGCCGGGACGTGTCCTAGTAGGCATTGCCGCGGTCGGCTTGATTGTGTTTGCAAGCTTGTCGTGGCGAGCCCGGCCCAAGCTGGCAATCAAAAGTGACGCCATCGTTACACGCGGTCTGGTGGGTGAAACCGTGCTGCGGCAGGCCGATATCAAGCTCATCCGCATCACCGAATTCCGCCGCATCGGCCGCAAGACGCGGCTCTTGGAGATCGACACGGTCGATGACCGGCTACTTGTCTTCACCCGGTGGGATCTGGGCACAGACCCGCTGCACGTACTGGACGCGCTGACAGCTGCCGGCTTCGCCGGCTCCTGAAGTCAGGCGATGGTGATGGACTCGACGACCACCGGATCAGTCGGCCGGTCGCGCTGATCGGTAGCCGTCGTCGCGATCGCGTCGACCACCTTCTGCGACTCCGGATCCACGACCTCACCGAAAATGGTGTGCTTGCGGTTCAGGTGCGGCGTCTTACCCACCGTGATGAAGAACTGCGAGCCGTTGGTCCCTGGCCCACGGTTCGCCATGGCGAGCAGGTACGGCTTGTCGAACTGCAACTCGGGGTGGAACTCGTCGGCGAACTCGTAGCCCGGGCCGCCGCGGCCGCTTCCCTCCGGGTCGCCGCCCTGGATCATGAACCCGTCGATGACCCGGTGGAAGACCATGCCGTCGTAGAACGGACCCGACGATCCGCCCGACGCGTTACCGGTGCTGTAGTCCTTGGTGCCCTGAGCCAGTCCCACGAAGTTGGCGACGGTCTTGGGCGCGTGATTTCCGAACAGCGCGATTTTGATGTCACCACGGTTGGTGTGCAGCGTCGCGGTCGCTGTCTGTATGGGGCTCGTCACGGGATGTCAGTGTGCCACGCCGCCTTCGGCGCTCAACGGGCACCGCTGCGTTGCGGTGCGTGGCAGTCTGGTATCGAATCCGCTTGAGGCCGCAAGAGAGGTGCACTATGCCGAAGACCGATATCCGCTTGACCCCTGGGCAGCGGTTGTCCCGCGGCCTCAAATATTCGGCGGTCGGTCCGGTCGACGTGACCCGGGGAGCGTTGGGTCTCAGTGTGGACGGGGCGCAATCGTCGGCCGCGTGGATCGGCGACGTCTACCGCCGCAGTCGGCTGAAAGATCAACTGGGCAAGGAACTGGCTGCCGCGCAGGACACGATCGCAACGGAACTCGCCGCCGCACAGGAGGTGGTGGCGAACCTGCCTCAGGCCTTGCAGAAGGCGCGCACCCGTCGTCGCAGACGCCCGCTGTTACTGGCGGGGCTCGCAGTGGCGGTGGTGGCTGGGGGAGCGGTGGCGTTCTCGATCCTGCGGCGGCCGCCGACGGAGGAGCCGCCGACGCTGCAGCCGAGTGTGCCGGTCACGCCTCGGCCCTGACTGGGTTGCGCGCGTGGGGTATCGAGAGTGTGAGTGGAGCCTAGGAGATTCGAACTCCTGACATCTGCCTTGCAAAGGCAGCGCTCTACCAACTGAGCTAAGGCCCCGTTACGGGAAGATTCAGGCGGGCACGTCGGCCGCCGCGTGCCACACCTCCACGCCGTGGCGAGAACGCCAGATCGTCACGGCGACAGCCGCGGCGACCGCTGTCGTGAGCAGCACCACAACCCTCATGGCGTGAACCTTTCCGTGGGGCTAGGAGGACTCGAACCTCCGACCTCTTCGTTATCAGCGAAGCGCTCTAACCGCCTGAGCTATAGCCCCGTTATGCCGGTACGGCCGAGGAGCGAGACTACCGCAATCGTAAGCCCGCGCCCAAACCGCGGGAGTTCAGTCCCTGTCGGCCAGGGTGACTTCCACACCACCCACGATGTCGGTGGTGAGGTTGTAGATGAATGCTCCGATAGTCGCCATCGCCGTCAGCAGCACGATGTTGACCAGACCGATCAGGGCCGCGCCGCCGAATATCGTTCCGCTGGACACCAGCTCGCCGCCGGAACTACCGCTCGCACTGGTCAGCAGGTCGCCGACGTTGCTGTTCAGCTTGCTCCACACGCCCATGCCGCCGAGGACCAAGTACAGGAACGCGACGGCGATCATCCACACGAAGAACAGCGCGACCGACAGCACCGCGGAGACCTTCAACACACTCCACGGGTCCACCCGGCGAATCTGCATGCTGGCGCGAACCGGGCCCTGATGGCGGCTGGCCACCGGCGCCCGGCCGGCCGGGCGAGCGGAACGGCTCGTCGGCTCCTGCCCGGCACGCTCTGGACCCGGCTTCCGCGGGCCTGACCGCGGCGCCCCTCCGGAGAGGTCGGGAATCTCACTCGCGTACTGCTCGGGACGCGGCGTCGGCTCGGGACGCGGCGTCGGCTCCGGACGTGCGGTCGGCTCCGCGCGCGGTGTCGGCTCCGGACGCGGCGTCGGCTCCGGTCGTGCGGTCGGCTCCGGACGCGGTGTCGGCTCCGGACGCGGCGTCGGCTCCGGACGCGCAGGCGGCTCGGGTGGATCTCCCCACCCCGACGCGTCGGACTCCTGCTGCGGTGTCGAAGCCGTGCCGCCGGCCATGAACCGGTTCAACCGCTCGTCGATACCGGAGGTTTGGCCCGTCGTGCCGCCGCCGCGGCGCGGGGCATCCGGTCGAACAGGGGCGTCCGGTCGAGACGCCCGCCCGCGCTGCCAAGGAGGCACGTCGTTCGGGTCCGCAATTCTTTCCGGCCCGGAGCCGCTGGTCAGCGGACCCCGCGATCCCGGGCCGCCGTCGGGACCCGAGCCGGAGCCGTTCCCGCTCCCCTCAGTCGCGCGGGGGTACCCGGGCTCGTTCGGTGAAGTCACCTACGGCTCCTTACTGGTCCGACTCTGGGCTATTCGCCGACGTCGGTGTTGACCTCGTCGGTGCTGTCGCCTTCCTCCGCATTGCGCGCGATGGCTATCAGTGTCGTGCCCTCACCGAGGTTCATCAACCGAACGCCCTTGGTCTGCCGCCCGGCCTTGCGCACCTGGCGAGCCGCCGTCCGGATGACACCTCCACCCGAGGTGATGGCGTACAACTCTGTGTCGTCATCGACGATCAACGCTCCGACCAGACTGCCACGTCGCTTGTCGAACTGAATCGTCAACACCCCTTTGCCACCGCGGCCCTGGACCGGATACTCCTCGATCGCGGTGCGCTTGGCGTACCCACCGGCGGTCGCGACCAGCAGATACGTGTCGTCGCGCACGACGTTCAGCGAGAGCAACTCGTCGTCGGTGTTGAACCGCATGCCCTGCACACCAGAGGTCGCGCGGCCCATCGGGCGCAGCGCCTCGTCCGTTGCTGAGAAGCGAATCGACTGGCCCTTGGCGGACACCAGCAGCAGGTCCTCCTCGGCCGAGCACAGTACCGCGCCGACAAGCTCGTCGCCGTCGCGGAGATTGACCGCCACGATGCCGCCGGTGCGGTTCGAGTCGAAGTCGGTGAGCTTCGACTTCTTCACCAGACCGTTACGGGTGGCCAGCACCAGATACGGCGCATCCTCGTACGTCTTGATCTGGATGACCTGCGCGATGCGCTCCTCCGGCTGGAAGGCCAGCAGGTTGGCGACGTGTTGACCGCGCGCCGTGCGCGACGCCTCCGGTAGGTCGTACGCCTTCGCGCGATAGACCCGGCCCTGCGTGGTGAAGAACAGGATCCAGTCGTGCGTGGAGCAGACGAAGAAGTGGTTGACGATGTCATCCTGCTTCAGCCCAGCGCCCTGCACGCCCTTACCGCCGCGCTTCTGGCTGCGATACAGGTCGGTCTTGGTCCGCTTGGCGTAACCGGTCTCGGTGATCGTGACGACGACGTCCTCGCGGGCGATCAGGTCCTCGTCGTTGACGTCTCCGTCCGCGGCGATGATCCGGGTCCGGCGGTCGTCACCGTACTTCTCGACGAGCTCCGTGAGCTCGTCGCGCACGATCGCACGCTGACGCTCGGGCTTGGCCAGGATGTCCTCGAGGTCGGCGATCTCGGCCTCGATCTTGGCGAGGTCGTCGACGATCTTCTGACGTTCCAGGGCGGCGAGCCGGCGCAGCTGCATATCCAGGATCGCCTGCGCCTGGATGTCGTCGATGTCGAGCAGCTCGATCAGGCCGGCCCTCGCGACGTCGACGGTCTCCGACGCCCGGATCAATGCGATCACTTCGTCGAGCGCATCGAGCGCTTTGACCAAACCGCGCAAGATGTGGGCACGCTCGTTGGCTTTGCGCAACCGGTACGTGGTGCGCCGCACGATGACATCGAGTTGGTGATTGACGTAATGGCGGATCAGCTGGTCGAGCCGCAGCGTGCGTGGCACCCCGTCGACGATCGCCAGCATGTTGGCGCCGAAGCTGGTCTGCAGCTGCGTGTGCTTGTAGAGGTTGTTCAGCACGACCTTCGCGACGGCATCTCGCTTGAGCTCCACCACAATTCGCAGTCCGACACGGTCGCTGGACTGGTCTTCGATGTTGGAGATGCCGACGAGCTTGCCGTCGCGCACCTGCTCGGCGATCGACGTGATGAAGTTGTCGTGGTTGACCTGATAGGGGAGTTCGGTGATGACGATCCCGGTGCGGCCGCGATTGTCCTCTTCGATCTCGCACACGCCGCGCATCCGGATCGATCCGCGCCCGGTGGTGTACGTGTCGTTGATGCCCTGCGAGCCGACGATGAGGCCGTGGGTCGGGAAGTCCGGGCCCTTGACCCGTTCGGTGACCGCTGCCAGCGTCGCCTCTTCGTCGGCCTCGTGATTCTCCAGGCACCAGTACACGGCCTCGCCGAGCTCACGCAGATTGTGCGGGGGCATGTTGGTGGCCATGCCGACGGCGATACCGCCTGAACCGTTGGCGAGCAGGTTCGGGAAGCGGCTCGGCAGAACCGTCGGTTCCTGCACGCGGCCGTCGTAGTTCGGAATGAAATCGACTGTCTCCTCGTCGATTTCGCGCAGCATCTCCATCGCCAGAGGCGTGAGACGTGCTTCCGTGTTATGGCTGACGAAACCGTTGGTGATGAATGCGTGGTCGTCGGTGTCCACTCGCAGGCTGTAGACCGGCTGTACGCCGGCCTCGGTGACCGACGCGACTCGCGCATAGTAGAACCGGCCGTCAGTTAGATCGGTCGCGATACAACGGACGTCTTCGTCCCTGATGCGGCTGAGGATCTCTGCACCGCCGCGCTGCCACCGCGACAGTCGGTCGATGTTGTGCTTCTGCAGCCACTCCTTATCAACCCAACGTCCACCGCTGTGGGCGCGAACAAACGCTGCGAGCCCTGGCACGTGGTCCGTATCCAGCCCTGCGGCCTTTTCAGGCAGCGCAGCCAACAGCGCAGATAGCTTCGCCTGCTTGGCGCCGCCGAAGCCAACCTGTGTCGAGAACATCTGAGCATGACCGCGGTTGGTGATGACGACCTTGTGCTCGCCCGTGGCATGAAGGTAGCGGCGTGCGATCACGCCGAACTCCAACAACATCTGTTGAACGTCCTTCGCCAGCCTGCCACTTCGAGTCGAATACGAAATCTGAATCGTGTTGCGGGGGAGCGCAGAACACGATCCGTCGCCCTCGTACAACGATTGCAAGAACGCCCGCTTCACTGCTGCCGGAGAGTTCCAGAGCCAGTCGGGCACGGCCTTGTCCGCCGAGCGCTGACCGACCAAACACGCCAGACGACTGGTACGTAACGCGGTTAAGTTGTGGATGTCCAGCTCCAACAGCCTCGACCCTGAGGCGATGGTCCGCTCCGAGACGTAACGCGGTCCGCCAAGGACCGCGTCGTACGCTGCAATAACCACGTTGAAGTAGTCGCGGTCAAGATTGTTGAATCCCGCGCGTCGTTCTGAAACGAATCCCTCGCTGATGAACGCGCCCAGGAGAAGCGCTTCCAGCGTGTCGTACCAGTCGGCGCCGCCGATTTCCATTGGTGGGGTGCGTTGAATCACCACGCGATCGTCAGGACGGATCTCCTCAATCAGCTTCCACAGCAACGTGGGTACGCCTGCGACGTCCACAAGACACAGCAGCGGGTGGTTCGCAGTCCCCGTTACCTCATAACCTTCCGCGGTGCGGACGGTGTAAGTCTGATGGTCACCGGAATGGAACAGCCGGTCAGCTATGACCGGATTGCCATGGCGGTCTAGCACCTTGGCTTCCACGACGTTGTCTGAGTTAGGCCGAGCGCCGGGGACGATGTCGGAGATACGAACCGACTGTCCAAAGGGCAAGCGCACCAACGCGTCCCCGGTAACGCAGTAGCGCATGGCGGCCGGGGGATCGTTACCCGGCGAGCCGAAGTTACCCTGTCCGTCGACCAACGGATAGCGCAGTGACCACGGCTGGGCCATGCGGACCAACGTGTCGTAGATCGACGAGTCGCCGTGCGGGTGGTAGTTACCCATCGTCTCGGCAACGGAGCGTGCGGATTTCGCGTGTCCGCGGTCGGGCCGGAAGCCCGAGTCGAACATCGCGTAGAGCACGCGGCGGTGCACTGGCTTGAGGCCGTCGCGCACCTCGGGTAGCGCGCGCCCGACGATGACGCTCATCGCGTAGTCGATGTAGCTGCGCTGCATCTCGTGCTGGATGTCGACCGGCTCGATGCGATCGGCGTCGCCGCCTGGGGGCAACGTGGTATCAGTCATGTGTTTTCAGCCTTATGTGTTTCGTGGACTAAACATCCAGGAAGCGAACGTCTTTGGCGTTCCGCGTGATGAAGCTGCGGCGCGCCTCGACGTCCTCGCCCATGAGAATCGAAAACAGTTCGTCGGCTGCGGCCGCGTCGTCCAGGGTCACCTGGCGCAGTACCCGCACCGACGGATCCATCGTGGTTTCCCACAGCTCCTTGGCGTCCATCTCGCCGAGGCCCTTGTAGCGCTGGATACCGTCGTCGACGTTGATCTTCTTGCCCGCCTTCTTGCCGGCCTCGAGCAACCCGTCGCGTTCACGGTCGGAATAGGCGAATTCCGGTTCGGTGCGTTGCCATTTCAGCTTGTACAGCGGCGGCTGAGCCAGGAAGATGTGGCCGTTTTCGACCAGCGGCTTCATGAACCGGAACAGCAGCGTCAGCAGCAGCGTCGAGATGTGCTGACCGTCGACGTCGGCGTCGGCCATCAGCACGATCTTGTGGTACCGCAGCTTGGCGATGTCGAACTCGTCGTGGATACCGGTGCCGAGCGCGGTGATGATCGCTTGAACTTCAGTGTTTTTCAGGACACGGTCGATACGCGCCTTCTCGACGTTGATGATCTTGCCGCGCAGCGGAAGGATCGCCTGGAACATCGAGTCGCGACCGCTCTTGGCCGAGCCGCCGGCCGAATCACCCTCCACCACATACAGTTCCGACCGCCTCGGGTCGGTGGACCGGCAGTCGGCCAGCTTGCCCGGCAGGCCGCCGATGTCGGTCGCGCTCTTGCGACGGACCAGCTCGCGCGCCTTGCGTGCTGCGATCCGCGCCTGCGCCGACGAGACCGCCTTGTTCACAACTGTTTTGGCTTCCGCCGGGTTGGCGTCGAACCAGTGCTGCAGTTCCTCGTTGCAGATCTTCTGCACGAACGACTTGACCTCGGTGTTGCCGAGCTTGGTCTTCGTCTGACCCTCGAACTGGGGCTGGCCCACCTTCACCGAGATGACGGCCGCGAGACCTTCGCGGATGTCGTCGCCGGTCAGGTTGGGATCCTTGTCCTTGAGCAGCTTCTTGTCTTTCGCGTACTTGTTCACCACCGACGTCAGAGCCGCACGGAAACCTTCTTCGTGCGTACCGCCCTCGTGGGTGTTGATGGTGTTCGCGAACGTGTGCACCGACTCGGAGTAGCCGGCGTTCCACTGCATCGCGATTTCGACTTCGTGGCCCTCACCCTTGCCGTCGAAATCGATGACGCTCTGCTGGATCGGCGACTTCGTCCGGTTGATGTGCTTGACGAAATCGACCAGACCGCCGGGGTAGTGGAACGTGCGGTGCTTGACCTTGTGGGGAGCGGCAGCTTCAGCGGCCTTCTCCTCAGCCGACTTGGGGGCTTCGGCCTGATCGCTGACGACCTCGTCGACAATCTCGTCGGCCGTCACCCGCTCATCGGTCAACTCGATGGTGAGGCCCTTGTTCAGGAATGCCATTTCCTGCAGGCGCCGCGCGATCGTCTCGAAGTCATAGTTCGTGGTCTCGAAGATGTCGGGATCGGCCCAGAATCGGATGGTCGTGCCGGACTTCTTCGTCTTCTCGCCCTGCTTGAGGCTTCCGGGAACCGAGCGGTCGTAGGTCTGGAACCACTCGTAACCGTCCTTCAAGATGTCGGCCTCGAGACGGGTCGACAGCGCATTCACCACGGAGACGCCCACGCCGTGCAGACCGCCGGACACCTGATAGGCGCCCTCCTCGAACTTGCCTCCCGCGTGCAGAACCGTCATCACGACGTCGACGGTGGGAATGCCCGTCGCGTGCATCTCGACGGGGATGCCTCGGCCGTCGTCGGTGACCTGGACACCGCCGTTCTCGAGCAATCGCACATCGACCTTCGTCGCGAACCCGGCCATCGCCTCGTCGACGGCGTTGTCCACCACCTCCCACACGAGGTGGTGCAGACCGCGCTCACCCGTGGAACCGATGTACATGCCGGGGCGTTTGCGGACCGCCTCCAAGCCTTCGAGAACCTTGATCGAATCGGCACCGTATTCTTTCGGTGCACTCTTCTTCTGGGCAGCCACGTTGGACGCGTCTCCTTGGGGTTTGCATAGCGAGAGATGACGACTCTCGCG
The DNA here is from genome assembly GCF_044452905.1 of Mycobacterium sp. NPDC051804. Taxonomy (NCBI): domain Bacteria; kingdom Bacillati; phylum Actinomycetota; class Actinomycetes; order Mycobacteriales; family Mycobacteriaceae; genus Mycobacterium; species Mycobacterium sp. NPDC051804. The sequence continues at coordinate 295,917 of NZ_JBITCD010000001.1, forward strand.
GATCCGTGACCAGTCTACCGTCAACTACCGTCGGGACCGATTCTGAGGCGGCGTTTTCACACACCTATTTGCGCCGTCTGCGGAATTTCTCGCTCCGAGGTGCGTCATGACGCTTGAGAACGTTGCTTCCTGTCTTCTGGCGGCTCTCAGACAACAGAAAGATCGACGTCATCCGTACGTGTCGCGGGGTCCTCGCCCGGCGATGTGATATCGGCCTTTGCGCCACGATGGGGCCACGGGTCCGACGATCTTCATCGATTTCACCACGCCGTCGCCGACCTCGGCGGCGATCTTGGCGAGGAGTTGCGCCTGCACCATTCTCAGTTGGGTGGCCCAGGCCGTCGACTCCGCGGAAACGGTGAGCACACCCTCGTTCAGCGAAGTCGGTGTGGCATGGGTCGCAATCTGTTCGCCGACCACTGCCGGCCAGCGGCCGAACACCGTGCCCTCGGCCACCCGATCCGACCAGCCGCGGTTACGGGCCAGGTCGCGGGTGACCGAACCCATCAACTGCGGGTCACGGGAATCTGGGCCCGGCCCCGACCACCGGCGCCGACTCGAGCCCGCGACTTTCTTGCGCGGCTGTGCGGCGCGGCCGCGGCCGACATCTTTTCCTTGGCTGCGCGCCGCCCCTCGCGCCTCTTCGAGTGTGCGCCTGACGAGATCCATTCCCTTGAGATGCGCCAGGTGCTCCGGCGGTTCCGCATTTCCTTCAGTCATCTCCGCCCCCACCCGTTCTGACCTCTGAAATTCGGCCGGTGTCGTTGTCGGTCATGACGATCTCGATTTTCGTCGCGTCCCAGTCCTTCGGGATGTCCTCATGGACAGCCGCGGTGACCAACACCTGCTCGGCGGATGCCGCGACGTTGGCCAGCGCCTGCCGGCGCGCGGTGTCGAGTTCGGCGAACACATCGTCGAGCAGCAGCACCGGGTCGCTGCCCTCCGCGCGCAACAATTCATAGGCCGCCAACCGCAGCGCCAACGCCATCGACCACGACTCACCATGGCTTGCAAAGCCTTTCGCGAGCTGGTCGCCGAGACGCAACTCCAGGTCATCCCGATGTGGGCCCACCAGACAGACGCCACGTTCGAGTTCGGCGTCGCGGCGTCGCGCCAAGGCGTCGAGCAGGGCGGCCTCGAAGAGTTCAACACTTCCGGTACCGGCGGCGGCTTCGCCTTCGACGACTTCGACCCCGCTGCGGTAGCGGATGGCTGCGGGTCGTGACGCGGGCGCCAACAATTGATAGGCCTTCTCGACCTCGGGAGCCAACTGGTTGACGAGATCGACGCGCGCGGCGATGAGCTGCGCGCCGTGGGCGGCGAGGTGTCCGTCCCACACATCGAGGGTGTCGAGCACGCTGCGGTCACCGCGGTACCGCGCGCCGGCCGCGGATTTCAACAACGCCGTCCGCTGTTTGAGCACTTTGTCGTAATCGGCGCGGATGCCCGCTACTCGCGGGCGCCGGGTGGTGGCCAACTCGTCGAGATACTTTCGCCGTTCGCCCGGATCGCCGCGCACCAGCGCGAGATCCTCGGGGGCGAACAGCACCGCCCGCAGGGCGCCGAGAATTTCGCGCGCGCTGCGCACGGGGGAGCGGTTGAGCCGCGCCTTGTTGGCGCGCCCCGGGTTGATCTCCAGGTCGACGGCGAGCTCGCGACCTTCGTTCACGACGATCGTCGAGACCACCGCGCGCTGCGCACCCGCCCGGATCAGCGGCGCGTCCGTGCCGACCCGATGCGAACCCAGCGTCGACGAATACCACAGTGCCTCAATCAGATTCGTCTTGCCGAAACCATTTGAGCCCACGAATACTGTGCGTCCGGGATCGAGATCGATCTCGATCCGGGCCCACGACCGGAAGTCGGTAAGCGCAAGGTTTCTGACGTACAACTACCCAGACTCGCTGATCCTCTGCACGGCGTGGCCGCCGAACTGGTTACGCAGCGCCGACACTGCCTTCATGGTGGGCGAGTCCTCCTGGCGCGAGGCGAACCGGGCGAACAACGACGCCGCGATCACCGGCATCGGGACGCGGTGGCTGATCGCTTCCTCGACCGTCCACCGGCCTTCGCCCGAATCCTCGGTATAGCCGGTGATGTCCGTGAATTTCGGATCTTCCTTAAGCGCCTTCGCCAGCAGTTGCTGCAACCAGGAACGCACCACCGTGCCGTTGGTCCACGCCTGGATGACCGCCTGGGTGTCCTCGATCAATTCCTCGGCCGCCAACAGCTCGTAGCCTTCGGCGTACGCCATCATCAACCCGTATTCGATGCCGTTGTGCACCATCTTGGCGTAATGACCCGCGCCGACAGGCCCGGCGTGGACGAAACCGTCGCCCACCTCGCCAGGAGGACGCAGTGTTTCGAAGATCGGCATCACACGGGCGACGTCCTCTTTGCTGCCGCCGACCATGAGGCCGTAACCCTCGGTCAGGCCCCAGACGCCACCGGACACACCGGCGTCGATGAACGCAATTCCCTTGTCGCCCAACAGCTTCTCGTGGGGTCCGTCTTCGGTGTACCGCGAGTTGCCTCCGTCGATCACCAAATCGCCGGGACTCAAGGCGTCAGCCAGCGACGTGATGGTCTCGTCGGTGATGCTCCCAGACGGCACCATCACCCAGACCACGCGCGGCGTCTCGAGCGCTTCCGCGAGCGCCGCTAACGTCGGAACGTCGGTGACCTCCGGGCGGGGATCGAAGCCAATGACCTCGTGCCCGCCTTCGCGTAGGCGTTCCCGCATGTTGAAGCCCATTTTGCCCAGGCCGATCAGACCCAATTGCATGTGCGCCCCCGTCGTGGCGTCGGGCCGATCAGCCAGGAAGCCGAACCGGCATCAGAAGGTAGACGTAATCGGTCTGCGCAGCGGGGAATGGCCCCGTGTCGCCGACGCTGCCGTCATCGTCACCCGCCGGACGCAACACTGCGGGACGGCTGGGTGTCGTGAAACCGAATGTCACGCGTTCGGAATGCAACGAACTCAGCCCATCGGTGAGGTACGTCGGATTGAAAGCAATGGTCAGCGGCTCACCCGCGAAGGTGACGGGCAGATCTTCTTCCGCGCGTCCCACGTCGTCCGCGCCGGCCGACAACCGGAGCACGTCTTCGGCGAACTCCATCCGGACCTGCGCGCCGCGGTCGGCGACCAGCGCGACACGTTTGATCGCTTCGGTGAGCTCAGCAACACCGATAGTCGCGATTGCGGTGTGCTCCGTCGGCAGCAACTGACGGAACTTCGGGAATTCCGCATCGAGCAGGCGCGTGGTGCTGCGCTTGCCATTGCTGCGAATACCCAGCAGACCTTCCTTGCCGACCTCGGCGCCGGCACCCAGCGACAGATGCACATCGGAACCGTCGGCGCCGGCCTTGGCGGCCTCGGCTAACGTCTTGGCCGGAATCAGCACCGCGGCCTCCATGTCGGCCGATTCGGTTGACCACGTCAGCTCGCGAACCGCGAGGCGGAAGCGATCGGTCGCTGCCAAAATGACGTTCTCGCCGGAAATCTCGACGCGAATGCCGGTGAGCATCGGCAACGTGTCGTCGCGGCCGGCCGCGACAGCCACCTGACCGATCGCCTCGGCGAAGAGATCGGCCGAAACCACCCCGGTGTCGTCGGGCAGCGTGGGCAACGTCGGGTAATCCTCGACAGCCATCGTGGGCAGCGAGAACCTGGCGCTACCGCAGGTCAATGACACGCGCGTGCCTTCGACGCTGACGTCGACGGGTTTGGCCGGCAACGCCCGCGTGATATCGGACAACAGCCGCCCGGACACCAAAACGCTTCCGGGCGAGGCGATTTCGGCTGCAACCTGCACTTCGGCCGATACCTCGTAGTCGAATCCCGAGATCGTCAAACCCTCGTCAGAACCGGTGAGCAGCACACCCGCCAAGACGGGGACCGTCGGCCGGTTCGGCAGATTGCGAGCTACCCAGGCCACCGCATCGGCGAAGTCTTCACGCACCAGACGGAACTTCAAATCGGTGACACCAACGGTTGTGGTCGCCACGTCCATACAGTCCCTTCGATCAAAAACACAACAAGCGTTAAGCAGCGATTTCCTGGTGTCTCAACACGCCTCGAACCGATGCGTAGGGACGACCGTAACGGCTGTCGCTGAACACGGTAGAGCTTTCGGCCCCAACTTGAAAGCTAATCGATCGCGCCGACATGGGGTTCTTCGAACCGCTCTGACAAACAGGATTTCACGTGTTCCCCAGCAGGCTTCTTCGAAGAACTTTCTAGGTAGATATACAAGCAACAGTATTAGGGCCTGTGGACGCTGGGGATGAACCGGTATCTGCGCTGAGTGCCGCCGGTGCGGTGTTGTGGGGTACCTGTGGATCAATGTGAGGTTGTTGTTCGGTGGCTGTGGAAATGGCTGCGGTTGTGAAGCAAGCAGCGTGTCATTCGACGGTTCATCCCAAGTTGTCCACACCGGTGTGCACATCGCCGGCGTGTGACAAGTGATGCCGACGGTGCGGAAGTTTTTTCGGAAATTTTGGGCGCGCACGTGTGGTTCGACGAGAATCACGCGGATTCCAGCCTCTGCAACGGTTGAGACGAGGGGAGTCGAACGGGATTCAGCGCTTGGAGCGCTGACGGATCCGCGTCGTGAGTTCCTTGACATGATCGAAGACCTCGCGGCGTTCGGCCATCTCGCCGCGAATCTTCTTCTCGGCGTACATGACAGTCGTGTGGTCACGCCCGAACGCCTGGCCGATCTTGGGTAGGGACAGGTCGGTGAGTTCTCGGCACAGATACATGGCAATCTGCCGGGACTGCGCGAGAGCACGGGTCTTACCGGGCCCGCGTAGTTCCTCGACGGTGGTCTCGAAGTACTCGGCGGTCGCGGCCATGATCGCGGCGGTGCTGATCTGCATGGTGCTCGCGTCGGAGATGAGATCCCGCAGCACGATCTCGGCCAGCGACTTATCGATCGACGTCTTGTTCAGCGATGCGAATGCGGTGACACGAATGAGGGCGCCTTCGAGTTCGCGGATGTTGCGCTCGATGCTGCTGGCGATGAGCTCGAGGACATCGCCGGGAACATCGAGACGATCCATCTGAGCCTTCTTGCGCAGAATCGCTATGCGGGTTTCGAGTTCAGGTGGCTGAACGTCGGTGATCAGACCCCACTCGAACCGGGTGCGCAGCCGATCTTCGAGGGTTGCCAACTGCTTGGGCGGCCGGTCCGAGGAGATGACGATCTGCTTGTTCGCGTTGTGCAGGGTGTTGAAGGTATGGAAGAACTCCTCCTGGATACCTTCCTTGCCCTCGATGAACTGGATGTCATCCACCAGCAGCACGTCGATATCGCGGTAACTGCGCTTGAACGACGCCTTGCGGTCGTCACGCAACGAGTTGATGAAGTCGTTGGTGAATTCCTCGGTCGAGACGTACTTGACCCGCATTCCAGGAAAGAGGCGCTGGGCGTAGTTTCCGGCGGCATGTAGAAGATGCGTCTTGCCGAGGCCGGACTCACCCCAGATGAAGAGAGGGTTGTAGGCGCGGGCCGGGGCTTCGGCGATGGCGAGCGACGCGGCGTGAGCAAACCTGTTCGACGCGCCGATGACGAAAGTGTCGAAGGTGTAGCGACGATTCAGGTTGACCGCGGTGGCGTCATCGACCGCGGCGGTCTGGGAGCCTCGTGAGAAGTAGCTGGGCCAACTTTCCTCGGCACTGGCCAGCGCCTCTTGATCTTCGTCGACGTCGTCGTCGAGATCGGAGACCGCGCCCGCCAACCCGTTGTGGGAGTCATCGGTTTCGTCGTGCTCGGGAGCGGCGATGCGGACGCCGAGTTCCACACGCTGTCCGAGCTGCCGGCTCAGGGCACTGATGATCGGCTCGCGGAGATGACGTTCGATCTCGTTCTGAACGAACGGCGTCGGAACCGACAGCAGGGCAAAGCCCTCGGTGATGACGAGAGGTTTGACGAGTTTCAGCCACGCTCTTTGCTGGGGCGTGAGGACCGGGCCGGCATCACCGTTCGCCACTCCGACCGCTTCGATGTCGCCGTTGAGTTCGGCTACCACCGTGTTCCACACGGCGACGAATGGTGGATCGGGGTCAGCAGTCAATGACGCGTACCCCCTCGCGGCCATTTCAGGGAAGGCCAAAGGAACGATGACGAACTGTCCACATAGTTATCCACAGGCTGTGGAATAGGAACAGTCGTCCTCGTTCTGTTGTCTACGGGCAGGAACGCCGCTGGCCGGGGCTCGTCACAGCAATGGTGCGGTCTGTGGGCTCGCGACTTGGTGGGCATCCCCGCTTCGTTGTCTGTCGTCGTTTCGTTATCAAAACGACATTGGCAGAAGCTAACAGTTTTCTTGGCGGGTGCCAACCGTTCTGCAACATTGCGTTCGGGTTACTTTGGTGGCGCTGGGACGCCGTGACGGCTGGGGCATTTGTGAAGATTTTCGCACCCGCGGCGGTGGGGGAGAGTGCGGTTTGACCTAGGGAAATCTCGTCAGTACCCTCGAACAGTCGCCCGCACGTGGCGGCACGGCTGCGACCCAGAATTTGTGGAGACCGCGCCGGCTAAGCAAGACGGACGAGCTTACAACGGGCAACCGCGTCCCACCGGCATGACTTTCAGTACCGGTGTAGACGTAGGGCGCCAGATGAAAACGAGGAGAGACAGCCGTGGCCAAGGGCAAGCGGACTTTTCAGCCGAACAACCGCCGTCGCGCGCGTGTGCATGGATTCCGGCTGCGGATGCGGACCCGTGCCGGCCGTGCGATTGTGTCGAGTCGGCGTACCAAGGGTCGCCGCAAGCTGACTGCGTGACGCTCCGGTGAATCCGTCGAGGGTCTAGCGCTGTGCTTCCGGCGCGGTACCGGATGACGCGTTCGTCCGAGTTCGGTGCCACGGTCAGTCAAGGGGTGCGGGCAGTGCAGCCCGATCTCGTGGTGCACACCTTGCGCCATGACGCAGGCGATGAAGGTCCCCGCATCGGTCTCGTCGTTTCGAAGTCTGTCGGTAATGCGGTGCAACGCCACCGCGTCTCTCGTCGGCTGCGTCACGTGGCCCGGACGATCATCGACGACCTCGAGACGACCGACCGCGTCGTGATCCGGGCGTTGCCCGGCAGTCGGTATGCGATCTCGGCTCGCCTCGAACAAGAACTGCGCACCGCGTTGAGCCGCGCGCTCCCGAAGAGTGGAGCGCCGCGATGACGCGATCGATTGCGCGGGGACTCATCTACGTCATCCAGCTCTACCGGCACATGGTCTCTCCGCTGCGGCCGGCGTCCTGTCGTTTCATGCCGACGTGTAGTCAATACGCGGTCGATGCGTTGACGGAGTACGGCGCGGTGAAGGGTGGATGGCTGGCCGTGGTGCGGTTGCTGAAATGCGGACCGTGGCATAGGGGAGGATGGGACCCGATACCGGAACGTGGCGGCGACGCGCATGACTCGTGCGACGACGCGGACGGCCACCGGATAGAGCCGTATGCAGCCGACGATGTGTGGGGCACCCAGACATCGCGAGCAGAGAGCGAGACGCGTGTTTAATTGGTTCAGCCTCGACATCATCTACTACCCGGTGTCGATGATCATGTGGGTCTGGTACAAGGCGTTCGCCTTCATCCTCGGGCCGACGAACTTCTTCGCCTGGGGACTGTCGGTGATGTTCCTGGTGTTCACCTTGCGCGCGATTCTCTACAAGCCGTTCGTCAAGCAGATCCGGACCACCCGGCAGATGCAGGAGTTGCAGCCCCAGATCAAGGCGCTGCAGAAGAAGTACGGCAAGGACCGCCAGCGGATGGCGATGGAGATGCAGAAGCTCCAGCGCGAGCACGGCTTCAATCCGATCCTCGGCTGTCTGCCCATGCTGGCGCAGCTGCCCGTGTTCCTCGGGCTCTATCACGTGCTGATGTCCTTCAACCGGACCCAGACCGGCATCGGCCGGTTGGGGCTGTCGGTGGAGGAGAACGCGCAACTGGGCAACTACTTCTTCAGCGCCGAGGACGTGCGGCACTTCTTGGATGCGAACCTGTTGGGTGCACCGCTGGGCGCGACGATGATCCAGCAGCACGGCCTCGAGGCGTTCACCGAATTCAACCGGTGGGCGGTCATCGGAGTCGGTGTGCCGATGATGATCCTGGCCGGCATCGCGACCTACTTCAACAGCCGCGCGTCGGTCGCTCGCCAAAGTCCCGAGGCCGCCGCCAATCCGCAGACCGCCATGATGAACAAGCTGGCGCTCTACGTGTTCCCGTTGGGTGTCGTCGCCGGTGGCCCGTTCCTGCCGCTGGCGATCATCATGTACTGGCTCGCCAACAACATCTGGACGTTCGGGCAGCAGCACTATGTGTTCGGAATGATCGAGAAAGAGGAAGAGGCGAAGAAGCTCGAGGCCAAGGAACGGCGCGCACAGAACGCACCGGCGCCTGGCGCCAAGCCGAAGAAGCCGTCGAAGGCTGCGGCCGAGCCCACCGAGATCACGGCGTCTGACGGTGTGGAGATCGACGGCAAGGCGACGGAGAACGGTTCGTCGGACGGCAAGGCGACCGGGTCGAGCCCGGGCAAGACCGCTTCAGGAAGCGGCAACCGAACCCCACGGCCGGGTGCCACCCCGCGACCGGGTTCACGGCCCAAGAAACGTAAGCGCTGACCGGCCCACGGTAAGAGCGCTGGGGGACCTGTGGCCGGTGGCCGTGGGCCAACCCGAAGACGACCGGTGCGAACCGGAGATGAGGGAGAGACACACATATGACTGACGCTGATACGACCGAGCGCAACGACGAAGCGGTCGCCGTGGAATCCGGCGAGGAGCGCACCACGTCGGGTTCGGAGGATCTCGAGGAGCGGTTGGTCGCCGAAGGCGAGATCGCCGGCGACTACCTCGAGGAGTTGTTGGATCTGCTGGACTTCGATGGCGACATCGATCTCGACGTCGAGGGGGACCGCGCGATCGTCAGCATCGACGGCGGCAGCGACCTCAACAAGCTCGTCGGGCGGAAGGGCGAGGCGCTTGATGCGCTGCAGGAGTTGACGCGGTTGGCGGTGCATCAGAAGACGGGCGAGCGCAGCCGGTTGATGCTCGACATCGCCCGCTGGCGCCGGCGTCGCCGCGACGAGTTGGCGGCCCTGGGCGACAAGGTTGCGCGCCGGGTGCTGGAGTCCGGTGAGCGCGAGGAGCTCTCCCCGATGACTCCGTTCGAGCGCAAGATCGTGCACGACGCGGTCGCTGCGGTGGACGGTGTGCACAGCGAGAGCGAGGGTGTGGAGCCGTCGCGCCGCGTCGTCGTTCTCGTCGACTGACAGAGTTACATCTGTGTAGTTCGTCCAGACGGGCCCGTCGGCCGCGATGATCCGGAGGATGTTTCACGTGAAACATGACGAGGTGTCGGCAGCGCCGCAGGCCGCCGACACCTTGTTCGGACCCGGGCTGGGGCGGGCGCGGCGGTACGCCGAGGTATTGGCGGGCGCCGGTGTGGAACGCGGATTGATTGGTCCCCGGGAGGTCGACCGACTGTGGGATCGCCACCTCTTGAACAGCGCCGCCGTTGCCGAATTGCTCCCCGAGAATGCTCGGGTTGCCGACATCGGTAGTGGCGCGGGCCTGCCCGGGATACCGTTGGCGTTGGCTCGCCCCGATCTTCGGGTGACGCTGATCGAACCCCTGCTGCGACGCAGCGATTTCCTTCGCGAGGTCATCGAGGAACTCGAGATCGACGTGACGGTGGTGCGCGGCAGGGCGGAGGAGCGGGCCGTACGAGAAGAGGTGGGGGAGGTGGACGCGGTGGCCTCCAGGGCGGTGGCGTCACTGGACAAGGTCGCGAAGTGGAGCATGCCACTGCTGCGTCCGGGTGGCGAGATGTTGGCCATCAAAGGAGAACGTGCCGAAGAGGAGGCTCGAGAACACCGGCGTGCGCTGGCGTCTCTCGGAGCGATCGATGTGAGGGTGATGAAATGCTGCGCGGACGTCTTGGATCCTCCCGCGACCGTCGTCGTAGCGCGCCGACGGAGTCCGGGCGACCCTCGGCAGGCGGACGGGAGGCGGGAATGAGTCCAGTCTCAAAGGGTGCTCGGCCGGGTGCAGCGTCGCCACAGGGCGATGTTTCACGTGAAACAACGCCGGCGGATGTTTCACGTGAAACATGGGACGGAGCACCGGCGCAGACCGACCCATGGCCGGAACCGCCCGCGGTGGATACGCCGATCGGGGCTGAGGCCGAGCGCGCCGTGCGTCTGCTGCATGCCGCCGCCAAGAGTGGACTCCCGCGGCCGCAGCGGCAGCGCGTGTTCACGATCGCCAACCAGAAGGGCGGCGTGGGCAAGACGACCACCGCGGTGAACATCGCGGCCGCGCTCGCCCTGCAGGGGCTCCAGGTTCTGGTGATCGATCTCGACCCCCAGGGCAATGCCAGCACTGCGCTTGGAGTGGAGCACCGGGAAGGCACGCCCTCCTCATACGAAGTGCTGATCGGAGAGATCCCCCTGGAGGCCGCACTCCAGCGCAGTCCCCACAGCGAGCGGCTCTACTGCTTGCCCGCAACCATCGACCTGGCCGGCGCTGAGATCGAGTTGGTCAGCATGGTGGCGCGCGAAGGGCGGCTCCGCGGCGCACTCGCCAGCCTCAAGAATCACAACTTCGACTACGTCTTCATCGATTGCCCGCCGTCGCTGGGGCTGCTCACGATCAACGCACTCGTGGCCGCGCCGGAGGTCCTGATTCCCATCCAGTGTGAGTACTACGCCCTCGAAGGTGTGGGTCAGCTGTTGCGCAATATCGAGATGGTGAAAGCGCACCTCAATCCGGAGCTCAACGTCACCACCGTGATCCTGACGATGTACGACGGTCGCACGCGGCTGGCCGATCAGGTCGCCGATGATGTCCGCGCGCACTTCGGAAACAAGGTGTTGCGGACCGTCATTCCGCGCAGCGTCAAGGTGTCCGAGGCGCCGGGGTACGGCATGACGATCCTCGACTACGACCCCGGTTCACGGGGAGCGATGAGCTATCTGGATGCCAGCCGCGAAATCGCGGAGCGCCGATGAGCGCATGCGCGAAGAGCAACGGTCCGATGAGCCCTTGCGCGAAGAGCGACAACCGCCGATGAGGAGATACGAATGACTCAACCCAAAGGCAAGCGCAGCGGTCTGGGCCGCGGGCTGGCGTCGCTCATCCCTACCGGACCGGCTGACGGTGAAGCCCCTTCGCTGCGGATGGGTGATGCCGCCGCCGATGTGGTGATCGGCGGTCCGGTCAACACCACCGGGGCGGTCTACCGCGAAATCGATCCGTCTGCGATCGAACCGAACCCAAAACAGCCGCGCTCTGTCTTCGACGAAGAGGCGCTCGCGGAGCTGGTGCACTCGATCCGCGAGTTCGGGCTCATGCAGCCGATCGTCGTGCGTGCGGTCCCCGGCGAGTCCACGCCGCGGTACCAACTTGTCATGGGGGAGCGGCGGTGGCGAGCCGCCCAGGAGGCGGGGCTCGCCACGATCCCGGCCATCGTTCGCGAGACCGGCGACGACAACATGCTCCGCGACGCCTTGCTGGAGAACATTCACCGCGTCCAGCTGAATCCGTTGGAAGAGGCCGCCGCCTACCAACAGCTACTCGATGAGTTCGGTGTCACCCACGATGAACTTGCCGCGCGGATCGGACGGTCGCGTCCGCTCATCACCAACATGATCCGGCTCCTGCGGCTACCGATCGCGGTGCAGCGGCGGGTGGCGGCCGGCGTGCTGTCCGCCGGGCACGCCCGCGCTCTGCTCTCGCTCGAGGGCGGCGCGGAAAAGCAGGAGGAGCTCGCCGCGCGCATCGTCGCGGAGGGACTCTCGGTGCGTGCGACGGAGGAGGCCGTCACGCTCGCCAACAGTGCTGGCCCCGCTGCTCCCACGGCCCCGCGCCGCAAGCCGATTCACATGCCGGGGCTGCAAGACGTTGCTGAGCGGTTGTCGACGGCCTTCGACACACGCGTCACCGTCGCTCTCGGCAAACGTAAGGGCAAGATCGTGGTCGAGTTCGGGTCGGTTGAGGATCTGCAACGCATAGTCGAACTAATGAGCGCGTCAGACCGCTGACCGCCTACCCGCGGTAATTACGTCACTGTGACACATACCCTGGGGAGAGCGCCCGTCGATGTCGGCTCTGAACGCAAAATGATTGTGCATCAACAGCTTTCGCCAATAACGCCGCTGCGCGCAGTTCACAGCGGAGATTTAGGGCCATCTGCGCCGCGTCCTTCTATCCTGGAGTGGCAGCCGTGCACATCAGGACCGTGCGAAACCCGGAGAGGCTAGTGCCGCCACGTATCACGCCCATGCGGCTCGAAGCGTTCGAGCAGCTGCCCAAGCACGCTCGACGGTGCGTGTTCTGGGAGGTCGATCCGTCGACCCTGCAAGGTTCGCACGCGGGCGGTGATCAGCTGTGGGACCCCGAGTTCGAAAAGGAAGCGTGGCTCTCGATGGTCATGCTCGAGTGGGGTGCGTGCGGACAGATCGCGGTGCAGTGTCCCGACTCGATGGGAGACGACGCGGTGCCGACCGGCGACGAGGCGTGCCTCGGCTACGCCTTCTATGCCCCGCCGCGCGCGGTGCCGCGGGCCCGACACTTCCCGTCGGGACCGGTCAGTGCGGACGCGGTCTTGCTCACCACTCTCGGAGTTGAGCCCGGGGACGGTGCAGATCTCTTACCCCGCAGTCTGATTGCCGCGGTCGTCGGCGACCTCGTGCGCCGCGGCGTTCGCGCACTCGAGGCGTTTGGCCATACCGCCGACGTATCCGATCTGACGGACCCGCAGGCGGTTTCGCCCATCCTGCGCCCGATCATCGAGGTGTTGGGGGACTGTTCGGTCGACCAGTGTGTGCTGGACGTCGAGGTGCTGCAGGACGCCGGCTTCGTGGTCGTCTCGCCGCACCCGTATTTCCCGCGGCTGCGCCTCGAGTTGGAGCAGGGGTTGGGCTGGAAGGCGGACGTCGAGGCGGCGTTGGAGCGACTGCTGGAATCCGCGCAGCTGCAACAGCCGGTGGGTGCGGGCGCCAGCCCCTGTTAGGGGACCGCGTGAGAACTAGCTCGGGCTGACGCGCCCGGCCTGCTCAACGGAGAGTTCGTGCTCCAGCAGTTCGGCGAAAGTGAATGTGCCCGTTGGCCGATCGTTCTTTCCGAGCAGATACAGGCGCTTGACCGCGGCCAGGATGCCTTCGGCGATCGAGTCCCGTGTCTGATTGGCGACCAGCAGTCCGCGGTCGCGCGGATTGGTCACGTAGCCGACGTCGACCTGCACCGTGGGCATGCGGGTGAGCCGCAGCAGATCCCACGTCCGGCCGTGTGTGCGGCAGTCTCGTAATCCGGTGCGCGCCACAACTTCTCGCTGAATGAAGTCAGCGAGGTTGCGTCCGATGGTGGACACCGAACCGTGTGAGTTGCCGAAGTGGAATGATGCGACGCCGTTGGCGGCCGGGCTCGGCTGGGTGGCGCAGCGCAGGCTGATCATCAGGTCGGCGCCCACCGTGTTCGCGGTCATGGCACGCGCGGCGTCGATCGGAGCGCGGTTGGATGGCCGTGACAGGAACGTTTCCATGCCGATTGCGGTCATCCGGCCTTCGAGCCGGCTGGCCAGATCCCACAGGATGTCGGCTTCGCTGATCGGGCCGTCGGGGCTCTGCATGATCAGACCGTGGTCATCGCCTCCACGGCCCGGATCGATGATGATCCGCTTGCCCGACAGTCGCGGCCCTGAAGTTCGCACGAGTTCCTCTTCACGGATCGCGTGCGGAGAGCCGCCGGTGACACGTGAACCAAGAAAATACAAGGAGCGCAACGTTTCTGGGCCACAGATGCCGTCCGGGTACAGCCCGTACTCGCGTTGGTAGGACATCAGCGCGTTATGGGTGTGCAGTCCGAAGTGCCCGTCCACCATGTCGGTGTAGAAGCCGAGATCCTGCAGCCGCGCCTGGAGCGTCGCGACGTCGTCGCCGAACATGGGGGCGCCGAACTGATGGTTCAGAGTGCGGGCACCCAGGCGGTAGGAGGCTTCTTTCAGCGCGCGGTACGTGGCTTCGCCGACGATTCCGTCGACCAACAAACCGCGGTACTGCTGAAATGCGCGCACCGCATGGTCGAGCTCGTCATCGAACGCGTCGAGCGCGACGTGCCTGCCGGTGGTCAGGTCGTCGTCGGGATTGCTGACCATGCCCAAGGACGTCAACGCAGCCCGGATCTCGGTGACCGCACTCCCGCGGTCACCGCGACGCAGACTCGACATAGGCGGCCTTTCGGTCACGGATGCCGGCGGTCGCACAACGCCGGCACGACGTAATAACGCTAGACGGCATTGTCTCAGACGGATCTGCGAATCGAGAAAACGCCAGGCGGTGTCCACCTGGCCGAATTGGGGCGTTACACCACGTCAGCGAGTTCGCGCAGTAAGGCTGCCTTGCCTTTTGCGCCGACGATCCGCTTCACCGGCGCACCGTCTTTGAACAGGATCAACGTGGGGATGGACACCACCTGGAAGTCACGGGCGGTCGCAGGATTTGCGTCGACATCGATCTTGGCGACGGTCAGCTCGCCCGCCTTCTCGCCGGCGATCTCCTCGAGAACGGGAGCGATCATCTTGCACGGCCCGCACCAGGTGGCCCAGAAGTCCACCAGCACAGGAGTACTGCTCGACAGCACGTCGCTGGAGAACGAGTCGTCGGTAACGGTGACTGTGGCTTTGCCGGCCGAGGTCTCAGTCATGGTGGTAACTCCTAACGTACGGGGGTGGCGGTTTCTTCATCGCTTGGGGCAGAGCCGATTTCGGCGAGCCAGCGTTCTGCGTCGATCGACGCCGAGCAGCCGGTGCCCGCCGCGGTGATCGCCTGTCGGTAGATGTGGTCGACGAGATCGCCTGCGGCGAATACGCCTTCCACGGAGGTGGCGGTGCTGTGTGTCTGCACCTGCACATAGCCGTCTTCGTCGAGGTCGACCTGACCACGCACCAGGTCCGAGCGAGGGTCATGGCCGACGGCGACGAACACGCCGGTCACGTCGAGCTTGGATTCCTCACCGGTGACGGTGTTGCGCAGCCGCACACCGCTGACTTTGGGGTCACCCTCGATCGCCGTCACCTGGGTGTTGGTCAGGAAGGTGATCTTCTCGTTGGCCCGGGCGCGCTCGAGCATGATGCGTGAAGCGCGGAACTCCTCGCGGCGGTGGACGATGGTCACGCTGCGGGCGAATCGAGTGAGGAACGTCGCTTCTTCCATCGCGGAGTCGCCGCCGCCGACCACGACGATGTCCTCGTCGCGAAAGAAGAACCCGTCACAGGTGGCACAGGTGCTCACACCCATGCCGATCAGGGATTCCTCACCGGGAACACCGAGGTGGCGAGCCGCAGCGCCCATCGCGAGGATGACGGCGCGCGCCCGGTAGGTCTCGTCGCCGACGGTGACTGTCTTGATGGGCCCCTCCAGCGAAACGGAGTCGACGTCCTCCATCCGCAGATCGGCGCCGAAGCGCAGGGCCTGCTCGCGCATCTGGTCCATCAACTCCGGACCGGTGATGCCGTCGCGGAAGCCGGGGTAGTTCTCCACTTCCGTGGTGGTCATCAGTGCGCCGCCGAACTGGATGCCTTCGAAAACCAGCGGCGCCAGCTGGGCCCGCGCCGCGTAGATCGCCGCGGTGTAGCCCGCAGGGCCGGATCCAATGACGATCAGGTCATGAACCGTGGGGTTGGAGGTCATGAGCGCCTTTCGCCTTTCTGCCGATTCGCAACCGGCACGGGTGTAACACCAGCCTAAGCGCGGGTGTTCCCGCCAGGCCTGGGGGACAGATTACGTCCGAGTGACCAAGGACTTCGCCAACAGGCCGGTGTGAGCACCACTGCATCCCGGTTCGACCACGACGGCCATCACGGCTTCGGGTGTATCGCCAGGAAGCAGCATCAGGACCGCGGGCTGTCCGCGCATGTCCATGGGCCGGGCACCGAGCACCGCAGTACCAGGCGGGTAGCCCAGGCCGCCGAGGCAGGAGCCGCGGCGCTGGGGATCGGCCAGCGGCCCGTAGTCGGGGTCCTGGGCGAGCAGTTCGAGGATCTGCGGTTCGGGCAGCGGGATAGCGGCCGGCCGGTCGACGGTGATCTTCTCGGCCGTCGGCCCAGCGGGGAACCGGGAGGCGTCAGGGCGCCCCAACATCGTCACGCCGACGATGGCGCCGGCCACCGTGGCACCGAGACCGACGACCAGCCCGAGTACCTGTAGGCGTCGTAACGGGGCTCTCCGGACGGTATGGGCGGGCTGAGCCCGCAGAGCGGCGACGACTCGCGCCGTCACCTCCGGCGGCACATCAGGCGCCGAGGCCGCGTCGGCGCCGAGCTCGGCAAGATCGCGGCGGACACGCTCGACCACGGCAGGATCGAGGCCGTCCTCGGTGCCATCCTGGATGCCACTGTCCATCGCCTGCTCCCGCCGGTTGCCCTGACGTCAGCCAGTCTCCATCACCGGAGGATTAGACGAGGACGAGGCCGCCGCGGTTCCCTCGTCGGCCATTGCGAAGTAGTCCAGCGTCTCGGCGAGCTTGCGCCGGGCCCGCGAGCACCGGCTCTTCACGGTGCCCTCGGCGACGCCGAGCATGCGGGCCGTCTCCACCACGGAGTAACCCTGCATGTCCACCGCCACGACCGCCGCGCGCTGCTCGACGGGCAGCCGCATCAGCGCACGCTCGACCATGATCGCGGTGTCCACCCGAGGCATTGGGTCACCGGTTTGGCACGCTTCGTCGAGCAGCGTGGTGGTCGGCCGGATCTTGTTGCGGCGCAACCGATCCAGACATGCGTTGACCACAATGCGGTACAGCCAGCTGCTGACGGCGGCATCGTGGCGGAAGGCAGGGGCGGTGCGGTGGGCAGACAGCATCGCGTCCTGTAGCGCATCGGCGGCGTCGTCGGGGTTGCGGCTGGTGAGGTGCGCGAGCCGGTAGAGCTGGCGGTGGTGACGGCGGAACAGCTCCTCGAACGCATATTGGTCGCCGGCAACGTGGGCGGCGAGCAACTCCGAATCGGTGCGCTGCTCATCGCTGAATGTCCCCACAGCCGAACACTAAACGGCGCGCACGGGCCCCTCCGACACATCTTTGCCGGGCTGGGGATAGCTCGGCTATCCGGCGGCCTTGAGGGTGATCTCCGCGATGTCCGAACGGTTCTCGCCGTCGACGGTGCCCAGGGTGGACACCCACACCAGCAGGTAGGACGTCGGCTCGGCGTTGTCGAGTTTGATGGTGTTCTGCCCAGGCTGCATCTGGGTAGCCGACTTCAGCACCGTGGTGTCCGCCAGCGACGCCGGGGTCTGCGACTGCGCCGACCGGATCTCGACGGCAGTGCCCGTGCTGTTGAGGTCGACGGTGACCTCGCCGATCTTGGTGGGCTTGGGCAGCTGCAGGATCAGCCCGACGCCGTTCTTGAAGTTCGGGAACGGCTCCGGATCGGTGTACGTGTCGATCGGCCACACTGTCGTCGGGTTGCCGTCGATGGCGAGCCTGGCGTCGGCGGGTGCGTCGGCCTCGCCCTCAGGCGAAAAGACAGTCGCCGAAACGGGTTTCACGGTATCCCCCGCGCCACCACTGTCGCTGGCCTCCGACGTGCCGGGGGCATTGAGACCAAGTTCGTCGCCGCCGAGACCGTCGCCGACGTCGCCGAAGATACTGCTCAGCACCGTGCCCAACAGCACCAGCGCGATGATGATGACCGCGGCGCCGACCGCGAGGCCGATCATCAGACCCTTGCGGCGGCGGGCCTCGGCATCGGGACCAACCTCGGCGGTTCGCTCACGTAACCGCTGCGACTCCGGCGGCGGCTCTGGCTCGTCGACAGGGGTGATGAGTTCGGTGCGGTCGGCGATCGCGGTGGCCTGCTGCAGCAGGTTCAGCAGCGTCGGCGCACTGCGGATGCCGCCGCCCTCCTGGACCGCGCGAGCGGCCGCAGCGGAGATCTGGAACGGAATTTGACGGTCGACCGAGCGCGGTTCGACGGGCTGTCCAGCGGGGTCGAGCTCGGCGGGTTCCAATCCGCTGCGCACACCCGCCTCGGGCAGCGGCCACTTGTTGACCAGCAGCGCGTACAACGCCGCGCCGATGCCGCGGATGTCGTCTTCCGGGGTGGCGTCGGGCAGTGTCGCCGGGAACGCCAGCGCGACATCGCCCTCGATGCTCACCCGCACCCGGCCGGGGTGGTCGATCGACATCGCCACACCCGAGCGGTGCGCCGCCTCGGCCGCGGCGGCCAATGACTGAATCGCACGTGCACCACCGATGGGGGAGGGCGACGTCTCGGCCACCTCGGCCAGGGATCCGCCGCGAATCCACTCGGCCACCACCAGCCCACCGGAACCGGTGTTGGCGACATCGAGCACGCGTGCCACGCCGGGCATGTCCAGCCGGCTCAGCTTGAGGGTCGCGGCCAGGATCTTTTGGAGTTGTTCATCGGACAGCGTGGCGTCCGGGTCGACGAACGTGAGCGCCACCTGACGATCGAGCGCCGTGTCGAGGGCCTGCCAGAACTGAAGCGTGGGGGGCCCGCCGTGAAAGACGAGCAGCCGGTACCTACCGCCGCCGATGACCGCGCCGGGGATCAGATGGACGTCCTCGTCGGACGTCGCCGCCTCGATCGCCGGCTCGCGCGGCACGTCGAAAGGCAGCGACTCGCGGGTCGGGTCACCCCCGTAGTCCGAGGGCGGGCGACCGGACGCCGGCATCGGCGCCGTGCCGCTGGGTTCCGATGTCGAGATGCGCGCGGTTCTGCCGACGTCGACGGGTTCCTGCACCGTCGCATTGATATCGGCGGGTGACGGCGCACTGGGGATACCGGGGGGCGACGGTACATCGGGTTGGAAGTCGTCCGCGGACACCGCGGATTCGCGGTCGTCTGACGGCGGCACCGGGATCTTTGCGGTCGCGGTGTTGTCAGGACCGGGCGCCGAGCCGCCTGCGGGTTCGTTGCTCACCGCTGGTCCTTTCCCCATCCCGTCCCCGGCAACCCCCGCCGGGGGTCCGCGCCGCACGACCGGCGGGCCCGGCCGACGCCCTCGCGCGGACGAATTTCTCTGACGAGCGTACGTGAGGGGAGTGCCCGGCGGAGGCTGGTCGGGAAGCATTCTCGGTGGTGAGGGCATCCTCTGTTGTCCCGCGGGGGCAGGCGCGGGGCGTCCGAGACGGCGCCGAACGGCGGCCAGCGCCGCCTCTGCCTCCGGTACCCGTGCCGCGAGAAGCACACCGGCGATCGTCGGGATCATGATCAACCCGAGCACCAGCAGCCGAAGCAACGATCCGCCGCCGCCCCAGTTCCGCGTCAAGGATTCCAGGCCGAAAAGTTGATCGACGACGTGAGCGACCAGCCCCGCGATCAACGACGCGCAGATCGTGACGAGGATCGTGCGCACCACCTGCAGCCCGATCAGCCGTCCACCGGGAGGGTTCAGATTCGCGCGCAGCAGGTAGTAGCCGACCGTCGCGCCGGCGACGAAGCCCAGACCGTTGGCCAGGCCGAGATAGCCGGCCACCAGGTCCGGATCGTCGGTGAGGTGCGGCGCCGCCACCGAGGCAGCGATCTTGACGACGGTGATCACGACGATCAACGCAATCGGTGTCCACGGCTGCTCGCGGGCGTAGAACACCCGGAGTTGAAGCAGCACCAGGGCATACGGGATCAACGTGAACGCGGACAGAGTGATCGCCATGCCGAGGTAGCCGGCGTCGACGTCGCCGAAGTTCCCGTACGCGAACAGCGCGCTGCCGATGGCCGGGCCGCCGACCGTCATCATCGCGACGATCGGGATGAGCGTCACCATCGTCAGGCGGGTGGCCAGCGACAGGTCGGCCAACACGGCGGGATTGTCGTTGGCGGCGGCGTTGCGGCTCAGCCGCGGCATCACCACGGTCAACACCGTCACGCCGATCATGCCGAACGGCAGCATCAGCACAAGCCAGGTGTAGTTGTAGATTGCCGGGCCGGAAGCCGCAGCGCCAGCGGCGATTCGGTTGCCGACGATCAAGCCGATCTGACTGATCAGCACGTAGAGCACCATCGCCGACGCCATCGCGCCGAACTGCTTCAGCCGGTCGTCGATCCCCCACAGCGGACGCAGGCTGACCCGCTCGCGTCGCAGCGCGACGAGCAGCACGACCACCTGCGTCACCGTCCCCAGCGTCATACCGATACCGAGGACCAGCAGCTTCGCATTGCCCATCTCGACGGGATCCACCGAAAGCTCACCGGGGACAACGAGATACAAACCAAGGGTGGCGATCGCGACGAGGTTGTTGCAGACCGGCGCCCAGGCGGGCGGCCCGAATACGTTGCGGGTGTTGAGGATCGCCATGAACACCGACGACAAACCGTAGAACAGCACCTGCGGCAACAACAGATAGGCGAACGCCTTGGTGAGCTCGCGGTTCACCTGCGGGTCGGCGCCGAGCATCAGCTCCACCAACAGCGGGGTCGATGCGATGGCCACCGCGGTGGTCAGCAGCAGCAGCATTGTGGCCAGGGTGACCAGTCGGCGCACGAACGCCGTGCCGCCATCGGGGTCGTCGCGTTCGGCGCGTGCGAGCACGGGCACGAAGATCGCGGTGAATGTCGCTTCCAGCACCAGCGCGGCGATGAGGTTGGGGAGCTGATACGCCACCGAGAACGCACTGGACAGGGCGGCGCCCAGGATCGTCGCGATCAGCACGATGCGGGCGAAGCCGGTGAGCCGGCTGATCAGGGTCGCGAACGCCATGCCCCATGAGCGCGAAACGACTGCGGCATCCGACAGTTCGGGGCGTCCGGCGCGACGCCTGGGTGCGGGTCCGCGAGGCAGCCGCGGCGGCGCGGCTGCTCGCCTGCGTGGCGGGGGACCGGTCGCCGGGTTACGGGCCGGCGGGGGTGGTCCGGGCTGGGGCGGCGGCGTCAGAGGGCCGCCGAGGTCGACTTGGGGAGGCGGTGTTTCGGGGCGGCCGTGCCGCCGTGGGCCGACGCTCGAAGAGCCGGGAACGGTACTCATTTTTCACCGGTCTGGGCGACTGGCGCGGTGGTGGAATCCTCGTCGAAACGCATCGCGACCTCGAGGGGATCGGGCCTGTCGAGATCAGCACGGTCGGGCTGACCGCGGAACCGATGCCAGAGCCGTCTGCCGACGAGCAGCGCAAGGATCGCCCCGCCGGTGAGCGTGATGAAGAAGAGCACTTGACCATAGGCGTTGGAGTGCACCGACAGCCGCACCGGTTCACCGAGCGGCAGTCCGTTCGCGGTGTGCAACGCCACGTCGACGGCGACCCGCTGGGTGAAGTGCACCTCGATCGGCACCTTGAGCGGCAGGAAGCCGGGCGGCAGCACGATTTCGCCCATGTCAGTGACGCTCATGCCCGGGGGCGCGTCGACGTCCAGTCGCACCCGGATCGGAACGGGGAGGTTGTTGCGCAGTGCGAGCGGTAGCGGGCTGCGTTCGGTCGCCAGCGTGTAGGACCCGCCGGGGTTGACGATGGTCACCGCGTTGAACAGGTCGTCGACCGTCCGGCCCACGGTCGTAAGCCGTTGCTGCGCAAGGCCATTGCGCGCGGCCGGCGGCACGGACTGGCTCAGGGCCCGCAGCGAGTCTTCACGCAGCGGTGCGGTGTAACCGTAGCCGGTCAGGCCGGTGCGCTCGTCGGTAGTCAACGCCGCGGTCAGTCCCCACAGTCGCGCGGTCACCGTCGCAATCCCGGACACCACGGCGTCGTCGAACCGTCCGCGCGGATCCCCGAGCTTGGCGTCGGGCAGCGGCTCCAAGCGCTGCGGCGACACCGCATTGCTTTCGGCGATCACCTGTGGCAGCGGGCGGGGCCGCGCCATCCCGGCATTGATCATCGTGGCCGCCGCGGTGAGGATCGCCTGCGCATCCGGCGGCCGTGGACTCCACACCATCGGCGGCATCAGGATCTCGGTGCGCGGTTCGATGCCGGGCTGCAATGCCCGCCACATCATCGCGCCGACGGCGTCCTGCCTGCGCGCCACCTCGGAACCGTGGTGTAGGGGGATCTCCAGTGACGGATCGAGGTACGACGGCGACACCGGTTCGGAGCCCGCCGCGGCGAGCGCGGCGCCGACCGCTGGGTCGAACGGCGCCGCGACCAGGTCGGGTGTGTACCGCACCGGCGACAGGTCGGCGGGCTCCGACTCCGCGCCGCTGGCGCCGTCGGAATCCGAAGCCGCGACCTCGGCCGCGCCGATCGCTACGGTCTGCTCCACCCCGGCCTCCGGGCGTGGGCCCAGGTCGGACAGCAGTTGCACCGCGGGACCGGTCAGCGGCCCGTCGCCGATGAGGCTGGCGCCGCGAACCGACGTGATCCCCAGGATCTGATCGACGATGTCGCCCGCGGATCTCACAGCGATGGCGGACAGGCCGGCGTCGCGGACCCGGTACAGCGCGTCGAGGTCGGCCTGTGCGTACGTGGTCGCAACGACGCACATCCGCTGCGCGATTCCACGGAGCCGGTTGAGCCAGGCCACGGCGGCGTCCTGGCCGGCGCCCGGGTGCGTCGGGGTGCCGGGCCCGGCGTCGGGACCGTCGTTGACGACGTAACCGCCCGTCATCGCGTTGACCGTGACGAGCAAGTCCGGGTCGACGGCCAGACATGTCGCGAGCCGGACATTACCGGCGGGATCGACCTGCGGGCCGACGGCGAACTCGACGGCCGACAACAGGGTGTCCAGCCGTCCTCCGGAGGCCAGTGACGTCGCGAGGTCGTCGTCGATGAACCGGACCGGGGTGGTGCCGCCGGGGGCGCCTGCGGCCAGCCGTGGCCGGTCGGCGATGGGCCACAGCAGCGTCAGGCCAAGGGGCTTGGAAATGTCCGGCGGGACCACCGCCGTCAGCGTGTCCGCGGCGTCGGTGGCGGGATCGCGCGGCACGCCGAGCACCGGCAGCAGGAACCGTGCGTCGTCGAGCCGTGCGGGCGAGCCGTAGTCGGGCGTGCCGTTGACGTTGACCATCACCGGGTAGACGCCGGGCTGCTCGATGCCGAGCGACGGTTCCTCCGCCGAGCGCAGCGGATAGGAGAGGGTGAACGGAACAGTGCGACCGCGCGCCAATTCCGGTGAGAGAGTGACGAATTGGGCGACGGGCTCGAACTGGTCGACGTTGCCCGCCAGGTTGGTTCGCAGCCCGGCTGACGACATGACAGCCGCGGAATCCTCGAGGCGCACCATCACGTCGCGCACGGCACGGTCGCCGACGTTCTGCACTGTGCCGGTGACGGTGACCATCGGTTCGCTGGTTGTGGTGACGACCTCTGGGGTGACGCGGTCGATGCGCACCTTCAGAAATGGCGTTGAGCCCGGCTCGCCGGCGGCGGCGCGGGGTAGCGCGAGCGGTACGACGCACAATGCCAGCATCCCGATCGCGAGGAGCAGGCGCGCCGCGAGGTACGCGCGCGACCCCGCCGAGTTCGTCACGGCCCTTGGCCGCAGCCGTTCGTCCGCCGAGTGGTCTTTTCGTCGGGACGACGGTTGCGGGTGTGCGAGTGCGTCTGGGCCCGGCGCCGCGGCGAGGTCCGTGGCAGCGGCGGCAGCGCGGCGGGCCCATCCGCGTGCAGTTTGTCGATCAGCTCACCGGCGACCTCGGCGAGCTTGCGTTCGTCGGCGTAGGCCAGGCGGGACGGCAGCTCCTTCAGTGGCACCCAGGCCACCTCGCTGACCTCGAGGTCCTCGTCGGACAGCTCCCCTTCGAGGAATTGCATCAGGTAATGGTGCACCGTCTTGTGCACCCGGCGCCCCTCGGTCACGAACCAGTAGTCGATGCTGCCGAGCGCGGCCAGCACACTGCCCTGGATTCCGGTCTCCTCGGCGACCTCGCGGATGGCGGTCTGTTCGGCCGTCTCACCGACTTCTATGTGGCCCTTCGGCAGCGACCAGAGCATGCGGCCGCGCCGGTCGGTGCGCCCGATCAGGGCCGCGACCTGGGTGTCCTTCGGGCCGTCGATACCGTCGATGACGAGGCCTCCGGCCGAGGTCTCGTGCACGGTGCGCAACCGGTCCGGCGGCCGGCGTGGACGGGTCTTCTGGGGCTTGGGCTGTGCGCTGGCCTGGTCTTTCGCGCCGTTCACGGCTGCGTTGTTGTGGTGTTCGGCTTGTTGAGGACCGGCCTCGGGAGGACCTGCCGCGCGGCGGCCGCGACGACGGCCGCGGCGCCGTCGTGGTCTTGCCCGTTCGCCGTCCGACACCCAAGCGATAGTAGCTGCCGGTGAGTATCGCTCCCGCCACACTCACCGGTCGTAATGGAGCCGTTGCTATTAGGGTGTCCGAACGTGGCCGGATCGGGTGCTGATTCTGAACTGCTTGCCGGGGCGCAGGTTGCGCTGAACCGGCACGGTGACGTTCTGCGCGATCTGGGCCGCGTGTTCGCTGAGGCGGGTCACGAACTGTTCCTCGTCGGCGGCAGTGTCCGTGACGCCTTGCTGGGGAGGTTGGGCAACGACCTCGACTTCACCACCGATGCGCGCCCCGAGCAGATGCAGGCGATGCTGCGCGGGTGGGCCGATTCGCTGTGGGACACCGGCATCGAGTTCGGGACCATCGGCGTCGGCAAGGGCGACGATCGCCTGGAGATCACCACGTTCCGCGCCGACACTTATGACCAGGTGTCGCGCAATCCGGAGGTGCGCTTCGGCGACCGGCTCGAGGACGATCTGGTGCGCCGCGATTTCACCGCGAACGCGATGGCCGTGCGGATCACCGCCGACGGCCCGGGTGAGTTCCACGATCCGCTGGGGGGATTGGCCGCGGTGCGGGCCAAGACCCTCGACACGCCGGCCGCACCGGAGATCTCATTCGGCGACGATCCGCTGCGGATGCTGCGCGCGGCACGGTTCGTCTCGCAGTTGGGCTTCACCGTCGCATCTCGAGTGGTGGAGGCGCTCATCGAGATGGCGCCCCAATTGCAACGCATATCCGCCGAACGTGTCGCCGCCGAACTGGACAAGCTGTTGCTCGGTGCGGACCCGGTCGCCGGCATCGACCTGATCGTGCAGACCGGTCTCGGCGACGTCGTGCTGCCCGAGGTCGGCGGCATGCGGATGGCGATCGACGAACACCATCAGCACAAGGACGTCTACTGGCATTCGCTGACGGTGTTGCGCCAGGCGATCGACCTGGAAGACAGCGGCGCGGATCTGGTGCTGCGCTGGGCCGCGCTGCTGCACGACATCGGCAAGCCGTCGACCCGCAAGCACGAACCAGACGGCGGTGTGAGCTTCCACCACCACGAGGTGGTCGGCGCGAAGATGGCGCGCAAGCGGATGCGGGCGCTGAAGTACTCCAAGCAGATGATCGACGACGTCTCCCAGCTGGTGTACCTGCACCTGCGGTTCCACGGGTACGCCGATGGCCAGGGGACCGGCCGGTGGAGCGATTCGGCCGTGCGGCGCTACGTCACCGATGCCGGTCCGCTGCTGCCGCGGCTGCACAAGCTGGTCCGCGCCGACTGCACGACGCGCAACAAGCGGCGCGCGGCGCGACTCCAGGCGGCCTACGACGATCTCGAGGCGCGCATCGCGGAGCTGGCTGAGAAAGAGGATTTGGCGCGGGTGCGGCCCGATCTGGACGGCAACGAGATCATGCGGCTACTCGACATCCCGGCCGGACCACAGGTCGGCGAGGCGTGGCGGTACCTCAAGGAGTTGCGGCTGGACCGCGGCCCGCTGTCGCACGAGGAAGCCGTCGAGGAACTCACCAAGTGGTGGAACGCGCGAGGCGACCGCACCGTCTGATCGGTATGGAGTACTGCCTCGGCGACGGCGACGGATCGGCCACCATGTGGACCGCTGCGCCCGATATCGACCTGAACGGCGACGGTGCGTTCGAAGCCGTCGGTCTGGACTTCGACCGTGACGGTCTGCTCGACGACGCGATGGCGGACCTGGATGCCGACGGGGTCGCCGACCACCTGGTGCGTGACCATGTGGCCAGCCCAGACGCTGGGGCCGCGTACTTCACCGACGACGGCACGGGCACCTGGGCGGTGAGCCTGGACCGGGCGGGATTGTTGCGGTGGTTCGGGCTCGACGGTCTCGAGCACACCGGGGGAGTGGTGGTCGACGTCGATGCGGACGGTCAGGTCGACGACAAGCTGCTGGACTCCGACGGCGATGGGTTGGCCGACCGCGCGGTGAGCGCCGAGCAGGCCTACGTCGACTCCGATGGTGACGGCCGGTGGGACATCAAGCTGAGCGACGGCGACGCCGACGGGAAGGCCGACGGGGCCGACGACCTCTGATCAGGCCCGGCCCGGCCCGGGCGGTCCCGCAAACGCCTGCGCGATGCCGAGCCAGCGCTCGGCGTCCTCGCCGGTGGCCGTGATGTCGAGAGCCGACCGTGACCGGCGCTGCGTGACGAGCATGCAGAAATCCTGCGCCGAGCCGGTGACCCGCTGCGCCGCATCCTCGGGGCCCCACGACCACGTCGACCCATCAGGTGCGCGCAACGTTACGAAGAACGGATCTGCCGGTGGCGCAAGGCTATTGACGGCGAATGCGAAATCGCGGGTGCGCACCCCGATGTGGGCGATCGACTTCAGCCGCGCGGTGGCGGGCCGGTCGACACCGAGAGCGTCGGCGACGTCGAGGCCGTGGGCCCAAGTCTCCATCAGCCGTGCGGTGGCCATCGACGGGGCGCTCATCGGCGGCCCGAACCACGGCAGCTTGCGGCCGTCGGCGACCATCAGCAGCTCGTCGTGCAGACGGCCGCGGGTGCGTCGCCAGTCAGCGAGCAGTTCCGCGGGCGGCGTCAACGCCAGCTCCTCGGCGCCCGCGTCGACGAACCCCGACGGGTCCTTCGAGGCTTCTTCGAGAACGGCAGCGAATGCCGCTTCGTCGGTGACGGCCGTCAGCGCGACGCGATCGGTCCACAACAAGTGCGCGATCTGATGGGCGATCGTCCACCCCGGCGCGGGTGTGGACTCGGCCCAGCGCGCGTCGGGAAGGTCAGACACGAGCGCGTCGAGCTCGTCGCTCTCGGCGCGCAGATCGGCAACCATAGGCTCGGCACCAGCCATGCCGGTCACCTTAGCCCTGGCGTCGGCTCCGACGTCCGAGCGCGGCGTGTGCGGCCAGTCCGAGGAGGTAGACGCCGACACCGGCGAGCGCCAGGCCTGGTTGATGACCGCCCGGAGGGATCACCGCGGCTGCGGCCGTCACGGCGATGATGAACGCGATCCAGAACAGCGCGTCCTGGACCGTGAACACGTGGCCGCGCAGCGCATCGTCGACGTCCAGCTGCATCGCGCTGTCGGCACACAGCTTGACCACCTGGCCCAGTAGCCCGAGGCAGAAGCCGCACACCAGCAGGACCGGCAACTGCAGGCCGATTCCGGCGAGCTGGATGACGGCCGCCAGTGCGAGCGAACCGTTGGCGGTGGCGTACCGGCCCCATCGGCCGACAGCGACTGGCATCACCGCATTGGCCAGGAACTGTCCAATGGCGACAACTGCGAAGAACAGCGCGGTGGCCCCGAGACCGGTGACGTCAGGCGCATCGGTGTGTCGGACGAGCACGAACACCAGCAGGCTGTTGATTCCGATGACCATCCGATGCGCGGCGAGACCGGCCAGCGTCGCGCTCACCGTCGGCACCGCCCAGACGGTGCGGGCGCCGTGCACCCAACCGGTGGCCACCGCGTAGACGATCGATCCGTGGATCGCGCGCTTACTGTCGTCGGGACCGAGCAGGTGCGGGGGAAAGCGCCACGACAGCCAGAGCGCCAGCGCCACCGGGATCGCGACGATCAAGATGATCGTCGCGGCGCCGACGTCGTTTGCCCCGAACAGCCAGCGCGGGATGAGCATGAAGATGGCGCCGAGGAACGCCGCCGCACCACCCGCTGCCGTGGCGATCGAGTTCATCGACACGACCTGGTCTCTCGGCACGACGTGCGGCAGTGCCGCCGACAGACCCGAGGAGACGAAACGCGTGAACCCGTTGACGATCAGCGCGGCGACCAGGATCCAGCTGTTGTCCGCGCTGTTCACCAGGAGCGTGGCGACGGCCAGCACCATCAGCAGACGTCCGAAGTTGGCCCCGACGAGCACGAGGCGGCGGTCCCAGCGGTCCAGCAGGGCGCCGGCGAACGGACCCAGCAGTGAATACGGCAGGTACAGCACGGCAAACGAAAGGGCGAACTCCCACGGCGTCGCGGCGCGTTCGGTGCTGAACAGCAGCCCGCCGGCCAGGCCCGCGGCGAACAGGCCGTCACCGAACTGGCTGACCAGCCGCAGCTCGAGCAGCCGCCGGAATTCGGGAAGGGCGCGGACCGAGCGCCACAAGGCGATCAGCGCACGCGCGTCAGCCACAGAAAGTCCTGTCCCGTTGTCTCGCGGGGGCGGTCGGTACGCGGTGATCGGCACCCCCCGACCCACAGTACAAATATCCCGCCGGACCGGCTTTGTTCGCCACGTTCGCTGGTTGCTGATGCGATGATGGTGAGATGGCGTACTCAGAGGACCCGGAGGACTTCGTAGCGCCTGCTAAACACCGAGTCCGCGCGGGAACCCTGTTGCTCGCCAACACCGATCTCCTGGAGCCGACGTTCCGGCGCAGCGTCATCTACATCGTCGAGCACAATGACGGCGGCACGCTCGGCGTGGTGCTGAACCGCCCCAGCGAGACCGCGGTCTACAACGTGCTTCCGCAATGGGCGAAGCTGGCCACCAAACCGAAGACCATGTTCATCGGGGGTCCTGTCAAACGAGACGCCGCACTGTGTCTCGCGACGCTGCGTGTCGGTATCGACCCGGCGGGCCTGCCCGGGCTGCGCCATGTGCAGGGCCGCATGGCGATGGTCGACCTCGATGCCGACCCCGACTCGATTGCGCCGGTGGTCGAAGGGGTGCGGATCTTCGCGGGCTACTCGGGGTGGACCATCGGCCAGCTCGAAGGCGAGATCGAGCGCGACGACTGGATTGTGCTGTCCGCGTTGCCATCTGATGTGCTCTCCGAGCCCAAGATGGATCTGTGGGCGCGGGTGCTTCGCCGTCAACCGCTGCCGCTGTCGATGCTTGCGACTCACCCGATCGATATCAGCCGCAACTGAAAGGCGCTGCGCGCCAGGCGTTCAGCTGCAGGACAGCGTGCACGACGCGCAGGAACCGGCGCAACCGTCGGCGCTCGACGCCGCTGCGACGGCTTGCCGGGTCGCGAGAACTTTTGCCGCCTGCCAGCAGCCGGCCGCCACGGTGCTCACGGCGCCGATCACGCACACGATGACCACGACGAGCGCGGTGTCCGGGCGGCTGGACAGCGCCACGGTGCCCGCGGACGCGAGCATCGCCGCGGCGGCGAGCTGTGTGGGGGCTACCCCACGAAGAACTTGGCGCGTGGGATCACCCGCCGCGGGAACCCCCAGCAGCCATACGCCGAGGCCCGCGAGCACGACCGCGGCACAGAAGCACAGCACCGCGACGAGGAACATGGGCCACACAATACTGAGGCGACCGCTACTTGGTCCTGTTGGGCGTCCCCCCGGGCGCCAGGCTTCGCCCGGGGGAACAAGCCCTTTTATCCGGTTGGTCCAATGGCGGGCGGCGCCGGCGCCGGCGCGACCGGGGCAGGAGCGGTCGGCTGGCCTGGTGTTGCCGCGGCGGGTGCAGCGGGTGCGGCGGGCGGGGTGGCCCCGGGAACGCTGACCTTGAACCCGCGCACGATCGCATCGGTGGCGTCGGCCGCCGCGACGACCTGGTCCACGCTGGTGGTCACCGACAGTGACACGAGGTACTTGTCCGGACCCGCGGTCGCGATGATGTGCCGGCGCGAGGTGTCCAGCGTCATGGCGTTCTCGCGGTACGTGCCCTCGATGGTCGATGTCGGCATACCGCCGATCTCGGCCATCGATCCGTTGGTCGAACGCCAGGCGGGCATCTGCTGGCTGTCGACGAATCCGTGACTGATGGCCTCCCGTGGATCGAACTCGCCGACCAGCTTGTACACCACGACCTGGGCGTTCGAGGAGTACAGACCGTTGCCGCCCACGCGGTCGGCGATCACGGCGAAGGCGTCGGAAACGTTGGGATCGGGTACATGCGCCCAGCCTCTCGGCATCGGCAGCACGATGTTGAGCGCCTGGAACCCCTGGCTGACCTGGGGCTCCATCGCCACACCCTTGGACTGGAAGAAGTCGGCCAGTGTGCCCGC
Organism: Mycobacterium sp. NPDC051804; assembly: GCF_044452905.1. NCBI lineage: Bacteria > Bacillati > Actinomycetota > Actinomycetes > Mycobacteriales > Mycobacteriaceae > Mycobacterium > Mycobacterium sp. NPDC051804. Next base: position 326,050 of record NZ_JBITCD010000001.1, read on the forward strand.
CGGTGCGGGAGTGATCGGTACCGCCGCCGGTACGCCGGGCTGCGGCGTCGAGAGGCCACCCGGGGCAGCGGCCGACGCGACGGGTGCTGCGGGGGACAAGGCGGGGTTGGTCATGGCGGGGGCTGCCGCGGCACTGGGAGCCTGCGCCGACGGGGCGAGCGCGGCATTGGGTGTCACGGCCAGCGCGGCGTTCGGGACCGCGGGGGTGAGCGCGGCGTTGGGTGTCGCGGCGGTCTGCGCGACCACGGCCGGACCGGGCTGTGGGACGACCGGCTGCAGTGGCTGCGCCGACGCGGGCGCGCCCGCGAAGAAGAAGACGCCGACGGTAGCCGCAGCAACACTGGTGGCCGGAGTCCTCCAGCGTCGGGCGTTTTCGTTCATCGACGTCGGTCCTCTCGCTGTCGGGCTCGTCAGCCATGTGGTCAGGCGCCGACTGTATCCAGGGCGAAGCGACGGTCACCAGGGCTGGAATCGACCTGGAATCAAGCTCTGACCGACCGGTGATGTAACCGAGACCAACCCGTGGCCGGCGAGACCACGATTGGCGGGCTTATACCCTGTTCACGTGACTGACTCGCCCGACGCCGGCACTGACGCCCCGCAGCACCGCTATACCGCGGAGCTCGCTGGGCAGATCGAGCGTGCCTGGCAGCAACGGTGGGCGGATGCCGGGACGTTCAACGTGCCCAATCCGGTCGGCTCGCTGGCGGAGCCCGACGGCGGCGAGTTGCCCGCCGACAAGATGTTCGTCCAGGACATGTTTCCGTACCCGTCGGGGGAGGGGCTGCATGTCGGGCATCCGCTTGGGTACATCGCCACTGACGTCTACGCGCGGTACTACCGGATGGCCGGCCGTAACGTGTTGCACGCGTTGGGTTTCGATGCGTTCGGCCTGCCGGCTGAGCAATACGCGATACAGACCGGAACGCATCCACGCACCCGAACCGAGGCCAACATCGTCAACTTCCGTCGCCAGCTGGGCAGATTGGGGTTGGGACATGACGCGAGACGCAGCTTCTCGACGACCGATGTCGACTTCTACAAGTGGACGCAGTGGATCTTCCTGCAGATCTACAACGCCTGGTTCGATCCGACGGCGGACAAGGCGCGCCCAGTCGCTGAGCTGATCGCCGAGTTCGATTCGGGCAGTAGGACGTTAGATGACGGCCGGAGTTGGTCGGAGTTGAGCGCCGACGAGCGCGCCGACGTCATCGACTCTTATCGGCTGGTCTACCGGGCCGACTCGATGGTGAACTGGTGCCCGGGTTTGGGCACGGTGCTGGCCAACGAAGAGGTCACCTCCGATGGGCGTAGCGATCGGGGCAACTTCCCGGTGTTCCGGAAACGGTTGCGGCAGTGGATGATGCGTATCACCGCATACTCCGATCGGCTGCTCGACGATCTCGAGACGCTGGACTGGCCCGACAAGGTCAAGACCATGCAGCGCAACTGGATCGGTCGGTCCACGGGAGCCGCGGTTCAGTTCGCCACCGAGGCCGGTGACATCGAGGTGTTCACCACCAGACCCGACACGTTGTTCGGCGCGACCTACATGGTGCTGGCGCCCGAGCACGAGCTGGTCGACGCGCTGGTGGCCGGCCAGTGGGCCGATGACGTCGACCCACGCTGGACCTTCGAAGGGGCGACGCCCGCGGAGGCCGTCGCCGCGTACCGCGCCACCGTCGCGGCCAAGTCCGATCTCGAACGTCAGGAGAACAAGACCAAGACCGGTGTGTTCCTCGGCGCGTATGCGGCGAATCCGGCCAACGGCCGACAAATTCCGGTGTTCATCGCGGACTACGTGCTGCTGGGATACGGCACCGGGGCGATCATGGCGGTGCCCGGCCACGATCAGCGCGACTGGGAGTTCGCCACCGCCTTCGGTCTGCCGATCACGGAAGTGATTGCCGGCGGAGATATTTCGCAGGAGGCGTACTCCGGTGACGGTGAACTGGTCAACTCGGACTATCTCAACGGCCTGTCGGTCGTATCGGCGAAGGAAGCGATCACCAACCGGCTGGTCGCAGAAGGGCGCGGGCAGACCCGCGTCGAGTACAAGCTCCGCGACTGGTTGTTCGCACGGCAGCGGTATTGGGGTGAGCCGTTCCCGATCGTCTATGACGCCGACGGCCGGGCGCATCCGTTGCCCGAATCGGCGCTGCCCGTCGAGCTGCCCGATATCGAGAACTACGCGCCGGTGCAGTTCGATCCCGACGATGCCGACAGCGAGCCGTCGCCGCCACTGGGTACTGCGACCGATTGGGTGAACGTCGAACTGGATCTCGGCGACGGCCTGAAGCCCTATACCCGCGACACCAACGTGATGCCACAGTGGGCGGGCAGCTCCTGGTACGAGCTGCGCTACACCGACCCGTACAACAAAGAAGAGTTGTGCGCCAAGGAAAACGAGGCCTATTGGATGGGGCCGCGGCCTGCCGAGCACGGCGCAGGCGACCCCGGAGGCGTCGACCTGTATGTCGGCGGCGTCGAGCACGCGGTGCTGCATCTGCTGTACGTGCGGTTCTGGCACAAGGTGCTGTTCGACCTCGGCCACGTCAGTTCACGGGAGCCGTTCCGCCGCCTGGTGAACCAGGGGTACATCCAGGCGTTCGCGTATACCGACGCCCGCGGTGCCTATGTGCCGGCCGCGGAAGTCGTTGAGCGGCAGGGCAAGTTCTACTGGTCCGGGCCGGACGGCGAGATCGAGGTGTTCCAGGAGTTCGGCAAGATCGGCAAGAGCCTGAAGAACTCGGTGTCGCCCGACGAGATCTGCGACGACTACGGCGCGGACACGCTGCGGGTCTACGAGATGTCGATGGGCCCGCTGGACGCTTCGCGGCCCTGGGCGACAAAGGATGTCGTCGGCGCGTACCGCTTTTTGCAGCGGGTCTGGCGGTTGGTGGTCGACGAGCAGACCGGCGCGGAGCGGTCGGGTGCCCACGAGGCGCTGGACGACGACACCCTCCGTATCTTGCATCGCACGATCGCCGGGGTGACGGACGACTACCGGAACCTGCGCAATAACACCGCCGCAGCCAAGCTGATCGAGTACACCAACCACCTGACCAAGCAGGGGGTTACGGCCCGGGCGGCGCTGGAACCGCTGGTGCTGATGGTCGCGCCGTTGGCGCCGCACCTGGCCGAGGAGCTGTGGCGGCGTCTGGGCCACGAAACCTCGCTGGCCCACGGGCCGTTCCCGGTTGCCGACCCGCAGTACCTCGTCGAGGACACCGTCGAATTGCCGGTACAGGTCAACGGCAAGGTGCGCGGGCGCATCACGGTGCCCGCCGACGCCGATGCGGATGCGCTGGAGGCCGCGGCGCTGGCCGATGCCAAGGTGCAGGAGTTCCTCAACGGAGCCGCGCCGAAGAAGGTGATCGTGGTGGCGGGTCGCCTAGTCAACATCGTCGCCTAGGAGTGATTTGTGGAGTCTGAGCCGCGCTCACCGCGGCGGCCGCTCCACAAATCACCGTCAACGGGGGCGGACGATGACCTCGTGGATATGGGCCTCGGGGGGCGCGTTGACCGCGTCGGCTATGACTTTCGCGACAATCTCGGGGCTCAGGTAGTTCGACGAGTCGTACTCGCGGCCCTCGTACGCGTTGAGCTCCTCCTGCATCTCGGTGGCAATCCGGCCCGGGTGTACCGAGGTCACCCGCAGCGACGGCTCGTCGTTGCGCAGGGAGTCGGCGAAACCGCGTAGCGCGAACTTGCTCGCCGTGTAGGACGCCAGGCCGGGCGAGGCGTTGATGCCCGCGCCGGAGTTCACGAAGACGACGTGACCGCGGGCGGCGCGTAGCGCGGGCAGCAGCGGCAGCGTAAGCGCCACCGGGCCAACGACATTCACGGTCATGGTGGATCGCCACTCATCGACGGTCGAATCGGGGACGGTGGCCGGATAGGCGACACCGGCGTTGTGGATGAGCACATCCAGCTCGACGATCGGTTCGACGGCCACCTCGATCGCGTCGAGATCGCCGAAATCCACCGGCCACGTGGTGGCGCCGAACTCCGTGGCGACCGCATCGAGTTCTGCCGAGGGGCGCCCCGCGAGGAAAAGCGTGTGGGTGGGCGCGAGCGCCCTGGCAATGGCCGCACCGAGCCCGCGAGAGGCGCCAGTGATCATGGCCGTCGGCATCCGAGCCGCCTCGGCGGCGACATTCGACACGAAGTCACCCTACCGACCTGCAACTCGTGCCCAGTCGTCGCATCATTGAGGCGATGGCCCACGATTCCAGCTTCGCCCCGACGCAACTCGCGGCCCGCGCTGCGTACCTGTTGCGTGGCAACGACCTGGGCACAATGACCACCGCGGCGCCGCTGCTGTATCCGCATATGTGGAGCTGGGACGCCGCCTTTGTGGCGATCGGGCTGGCCCCGCTGAGTGTCGAACGCGCCGTCGTCGAGCTAGACACCCTGCTGTCGGCGCAGTGGGCGAACGGCATGATTCCGCACATCGTCTTCGCCAACGGTGTCGACGGATACTTCCCGGGGCCCGCGCGGTGGGCGACGTCGGCGCTCGCGGTCAGCGCCCCGCGCAACCGGCACACGTCGGGGATCACTCAACCGCCGGTGCACGCGATCGCGGTGCAGCGAATCCTCGATCACGCCCGCAGCCGCGGCCGGTCGACCCGCGCGGTCGCCGAGGCGTTTCTCGATCGCCGGTGGGATGACCTCGTTCGGTGGCACCGTTGGCTCGCCGAAGCCCGCGACCCCAGGACGCGAGGCCGGGTCACGCTGTACCACGGCTGGGAGTCCGGCATGGACAACTCGCCGCGGTGGGACAGCGCGTACGCCAACGTCGTTCCCGGCCAGTTGCCCGAATACCAGCGTGCGGACAACGCGATCGTCACCGACGCCAGCCAGCGGCCGTCGGATATCGAATACGACCGCTATCTGTGGCTGCTCGAAGAGATGAAGTCGGCGCGCTATGACGACGAGCTCCTGCCCAAGGTGATGAGCTTCGCCGTCGAGGACGTGTTCGTATCGGCGATCCTCGCCGTGGCGTGCGACGTGCTGGCTGAGATCGGCGAGGACTACAAGCGTCCGCATGCCGATGTACGGGACCTTTACGGCTGGGCCGAGCGATTCCGCCAGGGCGTCGTCGAGACCGCCGACGAACGCAACGGCGCTGCAAGGGATTACGACGTGCGAGCCGAGAAGTGGGTGGCCACCGAGACGGTTGCGCAGTTCGCGCCTCTGCTGTGCGGCGGGCTGCCGCACGACAAGGAGCGTGCGCTGCTGCGGCTGCTGGAGGGGCCGCGGTTCTGTGGGCATCCAGACCTGAAATTCGCGTTGATCCCGACGACGTCGCCGGTGTCGCGCGACTTCCGCTCGCGCGAATACTGGCGCGGCCCGGTGTGGCCGGTGACGACGTGGTTGTTCTCGTGGTGCTTCGCGCGCCGCGGCTGGGCTGAGCGGTCGCTGATCCTTCGGCGCGAAGGCCTTCGGCAGGTCAGCGACGGCACCTTCGCCGAGTATTACGAACCGTTCACCGGTGAACCACTGGGCAGCATGCAGCAGTCATGGACCGCCGCGGCGGTACTGGACTGGTTGGGCTGAAACGCTATTCGGAAATCCGCTCGAGCGGCACCAGAGCCTTGCTCAGCGTCTCGAGGTCTTCGGGTCCGAGCTTTTCGAGCAGCGTGGCCAGGAATGCCCGCCGATTGGCCAGCGCTTCCTGATGCTGGGCCAGGCCCTCGGGCGTGATGTCGACCAGTACTGCCCGCAGGTCGGAGGGATCGCGGGAGCGCTTCACCAGCCCGAGCTTTTCCAGTCGGCGGATCGCGACGGTCGTCGTGGGCGTGCGCACCCGCTCGTGCGCGGCCAGCTCGGTCATCCTGATCGGCCCCTGCTCCAGCAGGGTCAGCAGAATCGACAACTGGGCGAGGGTCAGATCGCCGGTCGCCGCATCCCGGCTGGGGTCGCTTCGGCGAAGCACGGAGAACACCCGGGAGAGGACGCGCTGCAGCTCTCCGGCCAGCTCAGCGACCTGCGGTTCGGTCTCCACCATAATTTCGGCAGTCTAACCTGTCTGAGCCTGCCAAGTTGTGTGACGGGCACGTAAAAGCTCAGAGAACTTGCGAAAGAAAGCGCCTCAGCCGGTCCGTCTCGGCTGCGCCGAACACCTGGTCGGGCGAACCCGACTCGACGACCTTCCCGTAGTCCATGAACACCACGGCGTCGGCGGCTGACCGGGCGAAGCCCATCTCGTGGGTGACGACAACCATCGTCATCCCGTCGGCACCGAGCTCGGCGATGAGCGCCAGGACGCCTTTCACCAGTTCGGGGTCCAGGGCCGAGGTGGCTTCGTCGAAGAACATCACCTCGGGTGCCATGGCCAGTGCCCTCGCGATCGCCACCCGCTGCTGCTGGCCGCCCGACAATGTCGACGGGCGCACCGCGGCCTTGTGCCGCAGCCCGACGCGGTCCAGTTGGGCCAGGCCGAGTTCGCGTGCCTGATCGGCGTCGAGCCGCTTGAGCTTGCGCGGCGCCAGCGTGACGTTGTCCAGCACACTGCGGTGCGGGAACAGGTTGAAGTGCTGGAAGACCATGCCGATGCGCTGCCGCAATTGGTCCGGATTGTCGGTCAGCACCGAGCGTCCGTCGAGCAGGATGTCGCCGCGGTCGGGTTCGTACAACCGGTTCAGCGTCCGCAACAGCGTCGACTTCCCCGACCCCGATGGTCCGATGACCGCTGTGGTGGTGCCCGCGGGGACGTCGATGTCCACGCCGCGCAGCACCGCGTTCGGGCCGAACGACAAGTGAATATCGTTGGCGCTCAACGAGACCGGCTCAGCGGCACTGGTCATCAGATCATCTCCTGCGAGTTCGAGAGCTGAAGCGGGTCTTCCTCGGTCGGTTTGTTGCCGCGGCGCAATCGGCCATCGATGTAATTGACCAGGTGCGTCAACGGAATCGTGAGCAACAGGTAGAAGATGCCGGCGGCAACCAGCGGTGACAGGTTGCCGGTCTGCGCGTTGAGGTCGCGGCCGACCTGGAACAGCTCGCGCTGAGTGGCGACCAGCCCGAGGAAGTACACCAGCGACGACGCCTTCAAAAGCGAGATGAATTGGTTCATCAAGGCCGGCAACACCCTGCGGATACCCTGCGGGACCACCACGAGCCGCATCGATGACGGATACGAGAAGCCCAGCGCGCGCGACGCTTCCAGCTGTCCCGGCTCGACGCTCTGGATACCCGACCGGAAGATCTCGCCCACGTACGCGGCGGCCATCAACCCGAGGGCGGCGATCCCGAGCGGATACGGGTTGTTCCCGGTGAGCCCGCCGACCACCGGGCCCAGACCGAGCCCGATCAGCAGGATGATGACCACTTCGGGCAGTCCGCGGAAGATGTCGGTGTAGACCCGCGCGGGCCAACGCAGCCAGCGATGCCGTGAGATGCCCGCCACCGCCAGCGCCATGCCGAGTGTCAGACCGATCACCGCCGCGCTGATCGTCAGAATCAGCGTGTTCGGAAGGCCCGTCTTGAACAGATCAGGGATGGCTTGTTTGTACAACTCCCAGTTGCCGAACGCGGCAGCCAACTGCGACAGGGTCGACTTCGGCGGAGCGGCACCTGAAGGCGTGGACTGATTTTCGGCCGCGATCGCATCGAAGTCGGGCAGCTGTGGCACCGGCGCGGCCTTCGAACCAGGCTTCCATCCGGGCGGCAGCGCGCGCGGTACCCAGTCCGTGTACAGCCGCGACCACGTACCGTCGGCAATGATCGCGTCCAGTCCGGAGTTCAGCGCGTCGATGAGCGGCGGGTTGTCGTTCGCGACGGCCCACGCGACGAAATTGTCCAAGCTGAAGGTGTTTTCGATGATCTCGGCGGGATCACCGGGTTGCACTGTGCCCGACGCCTGTTGCGACGGCGCGACCCAGGCATCGATCTGCCGCGTTTTCAGGCTGGCGTAGACCGTGTTGTAGTCCGGGAACTTCACGGGATCCAAGCCAAGCGTGTCGACGACGTACGCCTCCTGAACGGTGCCCTGCACCACGCCGATTCGCTGGCCGGCCGCAAGCTTGTCGAACCCCGTGATCGGCGACCCCGTCGGCACAATGAGCGAAAAGTAGCCGAAGTCATAACCGTTGGTGAATCCGACGGTTCGGCGTCGCGCGTCTGTCGTGGTGATCGACGACGAACCGACGTCGAAACGGCGGGACGCCACCTGCGCCAGCAGACCGGAGAACTCGGTGCCGACGAAATTGATTTTCAGACCGAGCTTTTCGGCGATCGCCCGCAGCAGCTCGTTGTCGAATCCGGTGAACTGACCCGCGGAGTTGATGCAGATGCTCGGTGGTGCGTCCGACAACGTGCCGACGGTCAGTGTGCCCGGCACGCTCAGCCCCAGCGCGTTGACGTCGATGGAGTCCAGCGGTTGCACGGTCGCGGTGGTATACCGGTCCTCATCGGGACCTTTGGCCGCGGTCGCCAGGTTGGTCGGCAGCGCGCTGGCGCTCTGGATACCTGGCGGCGCGCATTGGTCGACTTGAGCCGCGGCAGGGGTGGCCATCACCAGGCAGCCGACCAGCAATGCGATGAGCGCCGCGGAGAATGTCCTACAAAGCCTCATCCCTGCAAGGTATCCACCTACCGCGCGGACACACTGCCTTCAGCTCAATCAGAACTCAACGCGCGCCCCGCCGGGAGCGGGGAGAACGCCGCGACGAACCAGTTCGGCAAGCACGATCTGTGCCATGACGTCGGCCCGCCCCGCGTTGGCGGCACGCGCGGCCGCGGTGTCGCCGCGGCGGATGGCATCGAAGTCCGCCTCGAGGAACTGCAGCAGATCTCGATGGTTGTCCTGGAACGCCGGCCAGAATGCCCGCGGCAAGAACGACTGAGACGCGCGGATCACGGCGAGTAGGCGTGGGCCCGAGTACTCCTCGTTGATCAGCAGGCGGAACTGCCAGGCCGCTTCCTGAAAGGCGCGCGAATCGACGTTGGCACGCATTGTGGCCAACAGTGTTTCGAGTTGGTGCAGATGTGCCGGATTGCGGACTTCGGCAGCGCGCGCCGACGCGATGCCGCTGACCATCCCGTAGACCTCGTGGTGCTCGCGGACGAACGATTCATCGAACCTCGCCACGAAGGCGCCGCGGTGGTACTGGGTCGTCAATATGCCGTCGTGCTCGAGCTGCACAACCGCCTCTTGAATCGGTACCCGCGAGAGCCCAAGCTCGTGGGCGATCTCGTTGCGGTCGACACGATCTCCTGACCGCAGCTTGCCGGTCAGAATCAAGTTGACCACGTGGGCGACCACGAGGTCTTTTTCTTTAACCCCGTACTTCTTGGGCATGGCAGTACCAGCCTCTCACGGCACACACCCGACCCGGAGCCGTTATGCAGCTTCAGTAATTAGCCGGTGCGACGGTCTCGCCAACGGCACAAAGCTTTGGCTCGCGTCAGATCGTAGTCGGGCCCGTTGACCCCGACCGTCAGCAGGGTCACTCCGAGGCCGGCCAACGCGTCGGCCTCCTTCAGCAGCGAGTCCTCGTCGTCCCCGGAAACACCTGCAGATCTTTCAACTTCATTCGGATTTCGTCCCACCTCGGCGCAGTGACCGTCGAGAACCTCTGCCTTGCGGGGGTATTCGGAGCTGTCGGCGAAGCTGTGCCAGATGTCGCCGTACTGGGCGACCAAGCGCAGGGTCTTCTTTTCGCCGCCTCCGCCGATCAGGATCGGGATGTCCCGCGTCGGTGCGGGATTGAGTTTGGCGAGCCTTGCCTTGATCCGCGGCATCGCCTCGGCGAGGTCATCGAGTCGGCTGCCCGCGGTGCCGAACTCGTAGCCGTATTCGTCGTAGTCTTTTTGCTTCCAGCCCGAACCGATACCCAGAATCAGCCGGCCGTCGCTGATGTTGTCGACAGTGCGGGCCATATCGGCCAGCAGCTCGGGGTTGCGATACGAGTTACACGTAACCAGCGCACCGATTTCCAGCCGTGTCGTCTGCTCGGCCCACGCCCCGAGCATCGTCCAGCATTCGTAGTGCGCACCATCGGGGTCGCCGTACAGCGGGAAGAAGTGATCCCAGTTGAACGCGACGTCGATACCGATGTCTTCACAACGCCGCACCGCATCGCGGATGTGGCCATAGTTCGGGGAGTGCTGGGGTTGCAGTTGAACGCCGATGCGTATTGATGAGCTCACGGTGTAGGTGTAACCGCGATCAGGTTCCGATATTCCCGGCGCTACGCCACACCGCGACCACAGACGGCCGGGCTGTGCCGTTACCGCCCTCGGGCCAGCGCGACAGCGGATTGTCGATGCTGTTGTCGTCGTTTTCACCGGGATGCTGCACGCTCACCGTGACAAGGTCGTCGGTGATGATCGGGCCGCACGTCTCCGCCCCGAGCGGCACGGTGAGGAACTGCTTGGTCTCGCCGCGGTTGGCACCCTCCAGCGCGACGGCGAACAACCCGTCGTTGGAGTCCAGCGCATTGCCGTCGGTCGAGATCCACAGGTTGCCGTGGCTGTCGAACGCGAGGTTGTCCGGACAGGAGATCGGGCTGACCTTCGTCTTGTCGAACCCACCGAAGTAGGTGTCGGCCGCAGCCGGGTCGCCGCACACCAGCAGCAGATCCCAGGTGAAATCGGTGCCCGCGTGGTTGTCGGTGATCTCGAGGACCTGTCCGCTCTTGTTGTCGTTGCGCGGGTTCGGCGCATCGGGCGCTGCCTCGCCGGGTGCGCCACGCTCGTTGTTGTTGGTCAGCGCGACGTAGACCTTGCCGGTCTTGGGGTTGGCCTCGAAGTCCTCGGGCCGGTCCATCTTGGTGGCGCCGGCCTTGTCGGCGGCCAGCCGGGTGAACACCGCCGCCTCCTGTGCGGTGACCCCGTCGACCAGAGACTCGGCCTGCCCATTCGGACCGGACCGCAGCAGCGGAAGCCAGGTGCCGGTGCCGGCGAACGAACCCTTCGACGGCAGCTTGCCCGAGCCATCGATCTGGTCGGCGGGGATGTCGCTGGACAGCTTGGCGACGTACAGCGTGCCCTCGTCGAGCAACGTCATGTTGTGCGCGATCGCCGCAGGATCCTGGCCGGGCTGCATCTTCTTGCTCGAGACGAACTTGTACATGTAGTCGAAGCGCTCGTCGTCGCCGGAGTACGCGACCACCGTGCCGTCGCCGGTGACGTAGATGTTGGCGCCCTCGTGCTTGAACCGCCCCATCGCCGAATGCTTGACCGGCATCGAGTTCGGATCCCACGGATTGAGCTCGACGATGTAGCCGAACCGGTTCGGCTCGTTGGGAGTCGTGGCGAGATCGAAGCGAGGGTCGAACGTCTCCCACCGCAGGGCACTCGGCTCGAGGGAGACGCCGTAGCGGTCCAGGCGGTCGGCATCAACTGGCGCAGGCGCCGGTGAGCCCTCGGCGGCGCCGAAGTAGTCCTGGAAATTTTCTTCTCCAGAAAGCACTGTGCCCCAGGGGGTTACGCCGCCCGCGCAGTTGGCGAAGGTGCCCGCGACGGTGCGCCCCTCGGGGTCGGTGGCGGTCTTGACGAAGTCGGTGCCCGCGCCGGGGCCGGTAAGTGTCATCGGGGTATCCGCGGTAATGCGCCGGTTGTAGCGGCCCATCACCGGCTTGAGGCCCTGCGGTGTGCGCTCGACCTCGACGACGCCCATGCCGATGGCGGCGATTTCGACATCGAACTGCTCGCGGGTCGGGTTCTCCTTGTCGTAGCCGGGGAACATGAAAATCGGATCGACGTACTCGAAGTTCGTCACGAGCAGGAAGCGATTCTGCTGCCCTGGGATGGGCAGCAGACCCGCGAAGTCGTTGTTGAAGCCGAACTGACCGCGCTGGGCGGCACCGCTCTGATTGGCGACGTCGAACTTCGGCGCGTTCGGCAGCACTGGGTCGCCCCAGCTGATTACGACGCCTTGCTCGTATCCGTCGGGGATGACCACGACGTCCTCGCTGTTGGGCGCGACCGAGGTGAACTTCATGCCGGGCGGGGTCTCGGCGGGGGCGGCCGACGACGTCGGGGTGGCTTGACCTCCCTGGGGCTGTTCGTCGGTTCCGCAGGCTGCCAGTGCCGATCCGGCGCCGACCGCGAGCACGGCGATCCCGCCGGCCTGCAGCACCGATCGTCGGGACATCGCCTTGACGACATCGCCGAAGTACTCGTTGTCGCTGGTGTTGCGGACGGGCTTGGAACACGCGTCACCGCATTTGTAGACGCAGGTGATGTGCTGACGCTTGGACTTGCCGTCGTGGGTGACCAGCAGATTGAGGGGCACGAGGGCCATGGCGGTTCCTCCGGTGTGAGCTGCCGGCCGGGGCTGTGGCCAGACGCGCGAAAACCTACGACAACAGGTGTAGCAGTCGGCAAGCATTAGGTGAACGGAAATCAAACGCTGCTTCAGGTTGCCGGTTCAGCAAGAACCTTTGTCACGCCATCGGGTCGGCGGCACAGTGGAATCATGACCGAGGACGCGCTCGACAAGGACTTCTGGGAGAGGCGCTGGCAGGCGGCCCGCCTGGGTGACCACGCGGCGCAGCCGAACCGGACGCTGATCGAGAGCGTGGCGACGCTGCCGGTGGGCCGGGCGCTGGACGCAGGATGCGGTGAAGGGGCCGACGCAATCTGGCTCGCCGAACACGGGTGGCACGTCACCGCCGTGGATTTCGTGGACAGCGCGCTACAGAACGGGCGGGTCCGCGCGGAGCGGGTCGGAGCCGAGGTGGCTCACCGCATCGACTGGCGGCAGGCAGACCTGAGTGACTGGACCCCGCCGCCGGGCAGTTTCGACCTGGTGTCGACGCACTACTTGCACGGAATCGCGCAGCGGGACAAGCTATTCGAACGATTAGCGGCGGCGGTGCGGCCGGGCGGCACGCTGCTGGTGGTCGGGCACCATCCGGCGAATGCCGGCGCCGTCGGTGGCCCGATGCCAGGTGCGGTGTTCTTCACCACCGACGACCTGGTCGCGGTGCTCGATAAGGACTGGGAGATCGCGGTCCTCGACGACGACGTTCGGCGACGCACCGCCGACAGGCAGGGTGAGCCGATTACGCTGCGGGCGGCGATGGTTCGGGCCCGACGGTCGCTTAGTCGAGCACCCCGCGCAGGATCTCAATGAGTTTGAGCGGCTGGTCGCTCTGTACGGAGTGTCCGGAGTCGTCGACCACGTGGACCGTCTGGAATCCCGGTGCGATACGCGCGAATTCGGCCGCATCGTCGTCGTTGACGAAGAACGACTTCGCGCCCCGCACCAACGTCGTGGGTGTGGTGAGGTTGGGGACGTCGTCCCACAGGCCCTCAAACCCGTCGCCCTTGCGGAACGAGTCGTAACGCCACGTCCAAGTACCGTCATCGAGGCGCTTGGCGTTGTGAAAAACGCCACGCCGCAACGACTCTCGGTCACGGTGTGGCGCCGCGGCCACGGTGACCTCCAACATGGCGTCGAAACTGGGAAACGTCTTCTCGCCTTGAACCAGCGCCACGGTGCCCATCTGGGCCTTGGTCATCTCGGTGTGCCGTTCGGGCGCCGACGGTGTCACGTCCACGAGCACCAGCTTGCGGACCAGGTCGGGGGCGGTCACCGCGAGTCGCAGTGCCGTCAGCCCGCCGAGTGACATACCGACGACGAGGGCGGCGTCCGGAGCGAACGCGCGTACTACGGGCTCGATTGCGGTGGCGTTGAGCTTGGGTCCGTAGTCACCGTCCTCCCGCCACGCCGAGCGTCCGTGGCCCGGCAGATCGATCGACAGGGCGGGCTCGCCGAGCCCGATGATCACGGTGTCGAAGGTGTGGGCGTTCTGACCGCCGCCGTGCAGAAAGACCACGCGCGGCGGGGCATCGCCGAACTTCAACGCGCTGACAGCCGCCGAGTTGATCCGCTCGACGGTCGGCAGCGGACCCGTCGCGCCCGCTTGTTTGGCGTTCTCCCGCAGGAACGTGAACTCGGACAGGGCGGCGAGCTCGTCATCAGCGCTGATGTCGGTCATTAGGGCACCCTACAAAACGAAAAGGCGGACAGATCGCGCGTGGTCTGTAAACCTGCGATCTGCCCGCCAGTTCGGAAAGAATCAGCCCTCGATGAAATCCTCGAGCTGCGCGCGCGCAACGTCGTCGGGCAGCTGCTTCGGGGGGCTCTTCATGAGGTAGGCCGAGGCCGCCTCGACGGGGCCGCCGATGCCGCGGTCCTTGGCGATCTTCGCGGCGCGCACCGCGTCGATGATGACGCCGGCCGAGTTCGGCGAGTCCCACACCTCGAGCTTGTACTCCAGGTTCAGCGGCACGTCACCGAACGCGCGCCCCTCGAGCCGCACGTAGGCCCACTTGCGGTCGTCGAGCCACCCGACGTGATCGGACGGGCCGATGTGCACGTCCTTCGTCTTGAACTCGCGCTGCAAGTTGGAGGTGACGGCCTGGGTCTTGGAGATCTTCTTCGACTCGAGGCGCTCGCGCTCGAGCATGTTGAGGAAGTCCATGTTGCCGCCGACGTTGAGCTGCATCGTGCGGTCCAGCTGTACGCCGCGGTCCTCGAACAGCTTGGCCATCACGCGGTGGGTGATCGTCGCGCCGACCTGGCTCTTGATGTCGTCGCCGACGATCGGAACGCCGGCGTCTTCGAACTTCTTCGCCCACACCGGGTCGGAGGCGATGAAGACGGGCAGCGCGTTGACGAACGCCACACCTGCATCGATGGCGCACTGCGCATAGAACTTGTCGGCCTCTTCCGAGCCGACGGGCAGGTAGGACACCAGCACGTCGACCTCGTTGTCCTTGAGGATCTTCACGACGTCGGCCGGCTCGGTGTCGGACACCTCGATGGTGTCGGCGTAGTACTTGCCGATGCCGTCGAGGGTCGGACCGCGCTGCACGACCACATTGGTGGGCGGCACGTCGGCGATCTTGATGGTGTTGTTCTCCGACGCGAAGATGGCTTCGGAGAGGTCGAAGCCGACCTTCTTGGCATCGACGTCGAACGCGGCGACGAACTTCACGTCGCGCACGTGATACGGGCCGAGCCGTACATGCATCAGGCCGGGAACGGTGGCGTTCTCGTCGGCGTCCTTGTAGTACTGCACGCCCTGCACCAGCGATGACGCGCAGTTACCCACGCCGACAATTGCGACGCGCACATCCGTATTTCCAGTCATAACGACTTTCTCCCTCTCCTACTAACCCGGTAGTACTTACGGCTGTTCAGCCCGTTGCTGCGCGGTCCGTTCTGCCGCAATCAGTTCGTTGAGCCATTTCACTTCGCGCTCGCTGGACTCCAACCCGAGCTGATGCAGCTGCCGGGTGTAGCGGTCGATCGAGCTGCTGGCCCGCGCCACTGCTTCGCGCAGGCCCTCCCGGCGTTCCTCCACCTGACGACGGCGCCCCTCCAAGATCCGCATCCGTGCCTCGGCGGGGGTGCGGTTGAAGAAGGCAAGGTGAACGCCGAATCCGTCGTCGGAAAAGTTTTGCGGTCCGGTGTCGGCGACCAGCTCGGTGAAGCGCTGGATGCCTGCCTCACTGAGGCGGTACACACGCCGTGCCCGTCGCATCTTCGGGACGCCCTCCGGTGCGGCGTCCTCGACGATCAGCCCGTCGGCCTGCATACGCCGTAGCGCGGGATACAGGGAGCCGTAGGAGAACGCCCGAAAAGCGCCGAGCAGACCCGTCAGACGTTTGCGCAGCTCGTAGCCGTGCATGGGCGATTCGAGCAGAAGTCCCAGGATGGCGAGCTCCAGCAATCGAATCACCTCCCTGACGAAACATTGCTTGCCGTTGCGGCGGTGCAACACGTCTGGCAATAGTATCGCGCCGATATATTCGCTGCCAACAACGGGTGACCCAGCGCGAACGTGGAGGCGACCCCAGAACGAACGCCTGGGGTCAGGGGACGCTGTCGACGCGCTTCAGCGTGCCGTCGCCTGCGAAGGTGACAGAACCGCTGCCGAAGTCAGTCGACGACACGTTCGCGCGCAGCGTGAGCTCGCCTGGACTCGTCGGATCCTTGGCCGGGTCGATGGTCAGGTAGGTGTTTTCCTTCTTCACGTCGGCGGCGTTGAGCCCGACGGTCTCGGGGGCGCCACGCAGAATGCCGACCGCGGTCTTGACATCGAAGGCGGCCAGGTCGACCAGGCGGTCGTCCTCGCTTTTGGCCGACGTCGTCGGATCGTCGAATCCTCCGCGATACGTGTAGCTCAGCTTTCGGCGCTCGTCGCTGGGGTCGGGCCGGTACAGGACCGCGTACTCCGGATAGATCACCATGTCGTAGCCCATGGTGTCGCCGAACCGCTGGCGCATCTGCTCAAACAGGCCGTTGAGACCCCCGAGGGACTGAAGCTGCTTCGGCGGGGTCAGGACCTTCCCCGGGATGCCGTCGGACTTGGCGCCCGGGTCGGAGGTGAAGCTGAGCGGCGAGGTGGTGTTGCCGTATAGACCCCAACCGATACCGATACCGAGTGCGACGAGCACGACGGCCGTGGCCAGGCGGATACCCCAACCGGCGCCGGCGCGAATCTTGGGTCGCCGCTTGAGGTCCGGGAGTTGGACCGGCGCGTTGGCGGTCTGCAGGTCGGAGATCAATGACTGTAGGTCGCCGAGCGTCTCGGCCTGCGTCGCCAGCGCCACTCGCGTCCGGTGCTCTTCCATCGACAGCTGCCCGTCGGCCAGTGCGCTGTCGAGGATCTTGCAGCTGTCGTTGCGGTCGCTGTCCTTGGCCCGCGTTCCTGCCGTCTGCCGGTTCGCCACGACGACGATCGTAGAGGTCAGTTGGGGTACTCGACGCGCTTGGTGTTGCCCGCGCTGTCGAGATAGATGTATCCGTCGGCGCCGGACTTGGCAGCCACCTGCACCAGCAGCTCCAGTGCAGGGACGCCGGCGGGATCCGGCACCTGGTCGATGTCCAAGACGACCTCTGACACGTTGGCCGGCGTGATACCCACCATCTCCGGCGCGCCACGGAGGACCTCGACGACCTTCTTCACGTCGAAGGCGCCCAGGTCGGCCGGCATGTCTTCGGCGTCCCTCGGCTTGCGAGTCGGATCCCCCCAACCGCTCTCGAAGATGTAGAGCAATTTCGACTGCTCGTCGTTGGGATCGGGGCGGAAAAGCATGGCGCGGTCGGAAAAGATCGCGAGTTCGATGCCCGTCGTGTCGCCGAAACGCGCGCGCGTCTGATCGAGCAGCCCCGTCATCCCGCCCAACGTCTGCAACTGCTTCGGCATGTTCAACACGGTCGGCTCCACGCCGTCGGGCGCGGCACTTGGTTCAACCGGCTTTCTCGGCACGGCCGGTGCGGCCGGGACCGCCGGCGCGGCGACGCTCGGCTTCGGAGGCTCTGGGTCCGACTTGTTGACCACGACCACGACAGCAACAGCGACTACCGCGAGCACCCCGGCCGCGACAAGCAGCCAGCCCTTTCGCCTCCCGGACGTCCGTCGCGGTGTTGTCGGCCTGGTCGCCGGCTGCAGGTCGGTGATCAAGCCTTGGAGTTCGCCAAGCGTGCCCGCCTTGGTGGCAAGAGAGATCCGGTGCCGGTGCTCCTCCATCGTGAGTTGCCCCTCGGCGAGTGCACTGTCGAGGGTTTGGCAGGTGTCGTTTCGGTCGGTATCCCTCGCCCGCAACCGTGGGGTACGCCGTGCGGCCACGTCGATGATCGTAGGTCCAAACTTCCGTCAGACGGGCTGCTTGACCTTCTTCACGTTGCCGGCGCCGTCGAGGTCGATCAATCCTGTGCCGAAGCTCGTGGAGACGATGATGTGCACCGTCAGCGCCTGAGGTGCTGACGGGTCATCGGCGGGCTCGACGGTGAAGTAGGTCTTGATGATGTTCATCGGCTTGAGGTCCATGGTCTCGGGAACGCCACGGATGACGCCGAGGACCGCCGCCGCGTCGAAAGCGCTCAAGTCGACGGTGTCGGCTCCGGAATTAGCACTGGTGCCAGGGCCTTCCCATTCGCCGGCTTCATAGCGGTAGCGCGCCTCGAACCGATCGTCGTCGGTATCCAGGCGGATCAGTTCCGCGTAGTCGGTGTACACCGACAGTTCATAGCCCTTGGTGTCGCCGAACTTTCCGCGCATCTGCTCGAAGAGACCGGCGATCCCGTCGACAGAGTGAAGGAATCGAGGGCCACTGGGTGCCGCTGTCGTCGGGCCGGCCGGTCCCGCAGTTCTCTTGGCGCCGGGGTCCGTGCCCGTGTTGGCGGGTGCGGCAGCCGGTGCCTCCCCGGCGCGATCCGGCGGATCGCGGTCGAACACCCCCCAGATGACGAGGCCGAGCACCAGCACGACCGCGGCGCCAACGGCGGACGCGATCACCCACCCGGGCGCGCTGATCCGCCGCGGAGGTTTCACCGGTGCGTTTTCAACTTGAAGATCGGTCAGTAATCCGTGTAGCTCCGCGAGAGTGGGGGCGTTCGTCGCGGCGGCGACGCGTTGCCGATGTTCCTCCATGGAGAGTTGGCCTTCGGCTAGCGCGGTGTCGAGGATCTGGCAGATGTCGGCGCGGTCGCTGTCCTTCGCCCGCGTTCCCGGTCGCTGCCGCCTCGCCACGCCTGTAGATCGTAGAGTTCGACGACCTCCGCAGTCAGCGGATAAGCCCCTGCGACGTCAACACCGCGAGTAGAGCGCCGTCGGGTCCGCGCAACGAGCCGTATGAGGAGACGGCGCCGCTGGCGACCGAACCGCGCGCTTCGAGCAGCCGCCATGCGGTGGAAGGCAGTTGCTGCGCGCCGGGCTGCCACACGATGTTGAGGTCCAAGCTCAATAGCCAGGTCTCGACGAAGCCGGTGACTTTCCCGGGTGCGTCGAAAAGGTGGGCGTCGGCGTGCAGTACGTCCGCGATCTGGGGATGCTCCAGCGGATCACCATCGGCGGCCACCCAGAGCGCCACCTCCGGGTCGCGACTCTGGAACGTCGTCAGTCCCTCGGGGTAATCGACGCCGCGACGGTGCGCGAATCGCATCGACGGGTATTCCTCGCCGATCCAGTGCAGTGAGGGGCACACGTCAGGAGTCGGCAGTGGCGCTTCCGGCGTGCCGTACCGCGCGAAGGGTATGGGCGCGTCGACTGACGGGGGACCCTGCCAGCCGTCCGCCAGCCAGCTGCTGGCGATCAGGATCGTGCGGCCGCCTTGGGTAATCGTCACCTCGACGGCGTGGGCTGTGCGACCGCCGCGGATGGTGCTGACCTCGAGGTCGAGCGAACCAGGCGTGCCGGGCGCGACGAACATCACGGACAAAGACGCCGCCGCGGCTCGTCCGGTGTGCGCGAACACCGCGGCCAGCGCGAGCGCCGAGGTGTAGCCGCCGAACGCCCGCTCCTCGAAGCACCAGTGATCGGGCAGGTGACGCGTGTACCGGGTCGTTTCATCGTCGCCCGACTCACGGTCGAGGGCGAAGTCGCGCCCGTTCAGCATTGAGCTTCTCCTGAGAATCGAATGTCCAGATCAACACCCTAGAGATCGGGTCCGCGGCGCCGTCGCGCCTCCGGTGTCGCGCGGCCGACGTACTCTGGTCTCCGTGCGGTTGCAGCGACAGGTGGTGGACTACGCGCTTCGACGGCGGTCCCTGCTGGCAGAGGTCTACTCGGGGCGCACCGGTGTCTCGGAGGTCTGCGATGCCAATCCCTATCTGCTGCGCGCCGCGAAATTTCATGGGAAGCCCAGTTCGGTGACGTGCCCGATCTGCCGCAAGGAGCAGCTCACCCTGGTGTCCTGGGTGTTCGGCGACCACTTGGGCGCTGTGTCCGGTTCGGCGCGCACCGCAGAGGAGCTGGTCCTGCTGGCAACCCGATTCGACGAGTTCTCCGTACACGTGGTGGAGGTATGCCGCACCTGCAGCTGGAATCACTTGGTCAAGTCGTACGTACTCGGCGCCATCCCACCACCGAAGGGATCGCGTACACCGAGGCGGACCCAGACGGCGCGCAGTCGTGCGCGCACGGCCAGTGAATAGCGAAGGGCGCCACGACCGGTCAGCCGACGACGTCCGTGCAGGGCGTATGGCTGATGGCGTGAGCGAGCCCAAACCACAGCCTTCCGAGTCCGGGGATGGGGCCGCAGGGCGGCACCGCCAGCAGGCGGATACCCCCGCGCCGCCGCGGACGCGCAGCCTTCCGCCCGACGACAGGCGCACGGCCATCCTCCCGCCGGTGCGCGACGTGGCTCCGCCGCAGTGGCGCGATCCCATTGACGTGGTGAAGGCCGCGCTCGACGGGACACCGGCGCCCAAGCAGCCTCCGCCGCCTCCGCTACCCCCGCGCCGCCCGCCCGGCGGCGGGGGACCGCCAGAAGGTCCGGCGGGCGGGCCGCCGCGCCAGCGTCCGCAGATCAACTGGAAGTGGATCAGGCGAGGCGCCATCGTGGCGGTGGCCGCGATGATCCTGTTGCCGATCATCACCTTCGCGATGGCCTACATGATCGTCGAGGTGCCCAAGCCGGGCGACATCCGCACGAACCAGGTCTCGACGATCCTGGCCAGCGATGGCAGTGAGCTCGCGAAAATCGTTCCGCCAGAAGGTAACCGCGTCGACGTCAACATCGACCAGATACCGGTGCAGGTGCGCAACGCGGTGATGGCCGCCGAGGATCGCGACTTCTACTCCAACCCAGGGTTCTCTTTCACCGGCTTCATCAGGGCCATGAAGAACAACCTGTTCGGTGGCGACCTGCAGGGTGGTTCGACCATCACCCAGCAGTACGTGAAGAACGCCTTGGTCGGCGACGAACGTTCGGGCATCGGCGGCCTGATCCGCAAAGCCAAGGAAGTGGTCATCTCGACGAAGATGTCCAGCGAATGGTCCAAAGATCAGGTGCTGCAGTCGTATTTGAACATCATCTACTTCGGACGGGGTTCGTACGGCATCGCCGCTGCGTCGAAGGCGTACTTCGACAAACCCGTCGAACAGCTGTCCGTCGCCGAGGGCGCGCTGCTTGCCGCTCTCATCCAGCAGCCGTCCGGCCTGGATCCCGCCGTCAATCCCGACGGTGCGGTAGAGCGCTGGGACTGGGTGCTCGACGGCATGGTGACCATCGGTGCACTGTCACCAGAAGAGCGTGCCGCGCAGGTCTTTCCGGTGACGGTGCCGCCCGAGCAGGCGCGGTCGCAAAACCAGACGACGGGTCCCAACGGCCTCATCGAGCGTCAGGTACAGCGCGAACTGCTCGAACTCTTCGACATCGACGAGCAGACCCTGAACACCGAGGGGCTGCAGATCACCACGACGATCAACCCTCAGGCGCAAAAGGCTGCTGAAGAGGCCGCGGCCGAGTATCTCGAGGGCCAGGATCCCGACATGCGCACCGCGATCGTGTCGATCAATCCGAAGAACGGCGGAGTCGAGGCGTACTACGGCGGAACCGACGCCAACGGGTTCGACTTCGCCCAGGCCGGTCTGCCCACCGGTTCGTCGTTCAAGGTTTTCGCGTTGGTTGCCGCCCTGCAGCAGGGTATGGGTCTCGGTACGCAGGTCGACAGTTCGCCGGTGTCGATGAACGGCATCACGATCAACAATGTCGAAGGCGGGGGCTGCGGCACCTGCAACATCGCCGAAGCGCTGAAGCGCTCGCTGAACACCAGCTACTACCGACTGATGCTCAAGTTGGAGAACGGGCCCGCCGACGTCGCGAAGGCCGCGCACGAGGCGGGTATTGCAGAGAGCTTCCCCGGCGTGGACCACACGCTGTCCGAGGACGGTCAGGGCGGACCGCCCAACAACGGAGTCGTGTTGGGCCAGTACCAGAGTCGCGTCCTCGACATGGCTTCGGCGTACGCGACGATCGCGGCCTCGGGCGTCTATCACAAGCCGCACTTCGTGCAGAAAGTCGTCAACGCTTCCGGCGAGGTGCTGTTCGACGCGTCGCAGCAGGACAACGAGGGCGAGCAGCGCATCGACAAGAAGGTCGCCGAGAACGTCATCTCCGCGATGCAGCCCATCGCGGCGTACTCCAACGGCCACGCGCTGGCCGGTGGACGTCCGTCGGGGGCGAAGACGGGTACGAACCAGCTCGGGGACACCGGCGCCAACCGTGACGCGTGGATGGTCGGCTTCACGCCGTCGTTGTCGACCGCGGTGTGGGTTGGCACCACCGAAGGCACCAAACCTCTGGAGAACAGTTACGGTTCACCGGTTTACGGTTCGGGCCTGCCGTCGGATATCTGGAAAGCGACGATGGACGGTGCGCTGGACGGAACCGACAATGAGTCGTTCCCGAAGCCCGAGGAGATCGGGGGGTACGCCGGTGTGCCGCAAGCCCCCGCGCCGCCGTCGACCCCGCCCCCGGATGTGCCGCCGATACCGCAGACCACGGTGATCCAGCCGACGATCGAGTTGGCGCCCGGCGTCACGATCCCGTGGGGCCCGCCGACAACGGTGCCCGTCGCTCCGCCCGTGCCCGTCGCACCCGGTGCGCCTCCGCCGCCTCCTCCGGGGGTGCCGGGTGCCCCGCTGCCACCGCCTCCGTGACCGACGGGATAGATCGGGACGACGACGGCGAGCCATCGACGGCATCGCCTGTCCGTCTAGCTCGGTGTGATTCGCCAGCCAGCCTGGCGGCCGACCGGCGGAGCCTCGACAACCGCGACATGCCCAGCCGTACCGACACGATGGGTGCCGCGCTGTCCGAGGTGATCGGCGGTCCGGTCGGCAGGCACGCGCTGATCGGCAGACAACGGTACTTCACGCCGCTGCGCGCGATGCTGCTGATCGCGCTGGTGTTGCTCGCGCTCGGGTACTCGACCAAGGCGGCGTGCCTGCAGACCACCGGCAACGGCCCGCCTGACCAACGCGTCGCCAACTGGGACAACCAGCGGGCGTACTACGAACTTTGCTACTCCGACACAGTCCCGCTCTATACCGCCGAACTGTTGAACCTCGGCAAGTTCCCGTACAAGTCGAGCTGGGTCGAGAAGGACGGTGAGGGAAAACCGAAGATTCGCTACGACGGCGATATCGCGGTGCGGTACATGGAGTATCCGGTGCTGACCGGGCTGTATCAGTACGGGTCGATGGCGCTGGCGAAGTCGTACACCGCGCTGTCGAAGCTGGTGTCGGTGCCGGTGCTGGCCGAGGTCGTGATGTTCTTCAACATCGCCGCGTTCGGACTGGCGTTGGCGTGGCTGGCTACGGTGTGGGCGACGTCCCGATTGGCAGGCCCGCGGCGGGTATGGGATGCGGCGTTGGTGGCCGCGTCGCCGATCGTCATCTTTCAGATCTTCACCAACTTCGACGCGCTCGCAACGGCTTTCGCGACGGGGGCGATGCTGGCGTGGGCGCGGCGAAGGCCCGCGCTGGCCGGCGTGTTGATCGGCCTGGGTGTGGCGGCCAAGCTGTATCCGCTGCTGCTGCTCGCGCCATTGCTCGTGTTGGCGGTGCGCACCGGTAAGACGCGCGAGGTCGGCAAGACAGCGGTGGCCGCAGCGGTCACGTGGATCGTCGTGAACCTGCCGATCATGATTCTGTTCCCAAGGGGATGGTCGGAGTTCTTCCGGCTCAACAGCCGCCGCGGCGATGACATGGATTCGATCTACAACGTGGTCAGGTCGTTCACCGGATGGGGCGGATTCGATCCCGATATCGGGGTGTGGGAACCGCCAACGGTGCTGAATACCGTTTCGGCGTTGTTGTTCGTATCCTGTTGCATTGCAATCGCTTACATCGCGCTGACGGCCAAGCAACGCCCAAGGGTGGCGCAGATCGCGTTCCTCGTGGTGGCGGCCTTCCTGTTGACGAACAAGGTCTGGAGCCCGCAGTTCTCGCTGTGGTTGGTGCCGCTGGCGGTGCTCGCCCTACCGCATCGGCGCATCCTGCTGGCATGGATGACGATCGATGCGCTGGTATGGATACCGCGGCTGCTGTACCTCTACGGTCAACAGAACAAGGGCCTGCCCGAGCAGCCGTTCACCGTCGTGGTGGTACTGCGGGACCTCGCAGTGATCGGCTTGTGCGCATTGGTGATTCATCAGATCTATCGACCGGACAAGGACCTGGTGCGCTTCGGCGGCGAGGTCGACGACCCGGCCGGCGGCGTCTTCGACGGAGCGCCCGATGCTCCGCCGAAATGGCTGCCCGACTGGCTACGCCCGGATCGGGACAGGGTGCGGATGGGTGCCGCGCCGGAGCCCGATCCCGATCCCGATCCCGATGAGCTGATGGTCAGCTCGTCGCGCTGACCGTCATCAGCGGTTGAGTTCGGTCTCGGGTTCCGAGCGCGTACTCAACGTGAGCTCTCGATAGGGCGGCGGACTTGTCGCGCCGGCGACGCCGAGGTCGACAGCGGTCAGGGCCGCGACACCAGCGGTGAGGTCGGCACCCGCGGCCGTGCTCCAGTTCGATACGTACGGCAAGTATGAGAGCGTGTCCGCGCCTGTAGCGAGCTGGGTGTACGTGAGGTCGTTGTGCAGCGGTCCATGTTGCGGCACAGCGGGTTTCGTCCAACCAGTCTCCACCTGCTTCACATACCGACCGGCGCCGAGGGCCGTCGAGCGTAGTCGCGTCCATCGATGCCTGGTCCACTGCGTTGTAGCTTCGTCGGGGTGTATGTGGGGAGGGAGGTCGACATGCGCGGGAATGTCGCCCCGCACCATCCACCCCAGGTTCTCTCCGGCAGCCCGTCCCTTCGGGATCAACCCGGTGATCGTCGTACTGTCCATGTCGAGGTTCATGCCACCCTCACCGCTGGCCAACTGAATTGTGCAGATTCGGTCACGTACGCCAAGGGCCTTGGTTGCCAAGTTGTCCGACCAGTTCTGCATGGTTGTCAGGACCGCACCGAGCAATCCACCGGTCGAAGTTATGCCGACAATCGGAGACCCGTCTCCCACTCCTGCTTGAATTGGCCGCCACACGTTGCGGTGTGCATCAGCCATACCGCCATCGCCGCCATCGGTTGCGGCGGAGCCAAGGTTGATCCCGTACGTCGGTCGCGACGGTAACGGATGGTCGAACAAATGGACCGGCATGTTCGAGCAGATGCCGCCGTCGGACAGCCACACCTCGCGGTACTCGGGAATCCAATTGCTTTCTTGCTGAATGAATGTGAGTCGCCACAGCGGAATTGCCGAGATCAGTACCGGGAAGGACAAACTGATCCGCGCGCCCAGCAGCACCGGTATGTCGTCTGGGCTTGGCAACTTGAGTAGTCCCGCCGCCCCGAGTTCCGCCTTCTTACTCGAGCGTTGGGTAGCTTCCTGGCCCAGACGTAGGAGATGGTCCGCGACCGGTTCGGGAAACAGCTTCCGCATGTCGTCAGGCTTGAACGCCCACGTTTCGTCTGAAAAGGGAAAAGTCTCGCTGGCGCTCTGCGAGAGGTTGGTGGTGAGCGTGACGAGGCCGATGCCGTGTTCCTTGAGATCGCCGTAGGTCAGTGGCGATTGACGACCGTCACCCGCGAGTTGTTCAATCCGCTCGTGCAGCCAGTCGGTGAGGCCGGTTTGGTCTTCGACCGATCGGCCATTGCACAGGCCGTGCATATTGCCGGCCACAGCTTTCAGCGCGCCACTGACGATGCTGATTGAGGCCGCGACAGCACGGGCGGCGATGTAGACGATCACGACGACGAGAATCGCCAGCAGGGTGAACGCGATCGTTCCTAGCGAACACGCAAATACCAGCAAGACCGTCGCCAGGAGTAAAAGGGTGAGGGCAAAAGCCCAGCCCAGCTTGAACTTTGGAACCGTCGGACCGTGGCGCCAGACCGTCGGCAGTACTGCTTTGACCCGTTTGAACACCGCTGGCCCATCAATCTTGCGCTGCTGCCAGAACAGGTCGAAGTATTGGTGGGTTTCAGGTTGCGGTACGAAGAGTCGTTGCAGCGTCGTCTCGTGCGTCGCGGGGTCCTTTTGCGCCAGCTCCTCGGGAATCGTCGACAGCAGATCGAACCCGCCGCGTCCGGACTGGCGTCCGTACTCGGCCGCAGCTGAGGCGACGGCGGCGATCGCACCTGCCGACGAACCGCCGATGTTGTGGAAGCGGTGGTCGCGAGCAAGTTCGACAATCGCCGGCGGGTAAACGACGCCGCTGGTGATGCCGCCCTTCAACACGAGGTCGCAGTCGAATGGCAAGTCGGACATGGTCACATCTCCAATCAGGGGTTGCCGACGGAGAACAGGCCGAAGTGTAGGCCGACTGACGGGCGTTCGGAGCTATTCTCAAGAGGTGAACCGTCGGTCGCGACACCTATTAGTACTGGCCTGTGTAGTCGTCGGGCTGGTTGGTTGCGGCAAGGCCCAAACCCCAGCACCGTCATCGCCGACGGCTGAACAGCGGCAGGAAGACAGCACGACGTCCGCTGCGCCGACCGACGCTGTGCGCTATCTCGCGTTGGGGGATTCCCTGAGCCAGGGCGTCGGCGCGCCAGACGAACAGACGGGCGCCTTCCCCGCACGGCTGGCCGAGCAGTGGCGCGGTGCGGGATGCGAGGTCGAACTGCAGAACGCGGGCATCAGCGGCTACACCGCGGAGCAGGTGCTGACTGACGAGGTACCCCAGATCGAAGAGTTTGAGCCGACGCTGATCACGTTTCAAGCCGGGGCCAACGACATCGTGAACGAAGTGACGGTCGACGACTACCGAAAGAACGTCAAGGCCGTGCTCGAGGCAGCGACGGGCAGCGGTGCGCACGTCATCGTGCTGGCGCAGAACGAATGGTTCCGGTCGCCGGAGGGACAGACCTATGGCGAGGATCTGGCGGCGCAGCGAGAGGCGTTCGATAACGTAATGATCGAGGAGGCCGACGCCGCGGGCGCCGAATTCGTCGACATGCGAGGGCTTTACACGCAACAGGCTGACGATAACCAATGGGTCGAGGATGGGATTCATCCCACACCGGAAGCCTACGAGGCATGGGCGGCAGAATTGTCCGGTGCTATCCCGGTGCCCTGCCAGTGAGCTAGGGACCGGCGACGGCGAACAGGCGCCATTCGCCGGGGACGCCCTTGAGTTGGTGGGTGCCGTGGTCGTCGAACTCCAGGCCTGACCCGATCACGAGGTCGCGCAGGGTACTGGAGACGAGGACGTCGTTGGGACCGGAGAGTGCGCTGACGCGAGCGCCGATGTGCACGGCGATGCCGCCGATGTCGTCGGCGCGAATCTCGACCTCACCGGTATGCAAGCCGGCACGGACCTCGATGCCGAGGGCTTGCACCGCGTCGCGAATTGCCATGGCGCAGCGGATCGCTCGCTGTGGACCGTCGAACGTGGCGAGGAAGCCGTCACCGGAGGTGTTGACTTCGCGACCGCGGAACCGCGCCAACTGCGCACGGACAACGGCGTCGTGCGCGTCAAGCAATGCGCGCCAGTCGCGGTCACCCAACTGCGCTGCCCGACGCGTGGAGTCGACGATGTCGGTGAACAGCACGGTGGCGAGGACACGGTCGTCGGCTACGTCGGGTTGTTCGCCAGTGAGGAATTGAGCGATCTCCTGGAACGAATCTCGCCAGGGTTCGACGACATGATAAAAGTTGCGCCCAGGCAGCTCAACGAATTTCGCACCCTCGATAAGGTCGGCGACCTCCCTGCCCTTTTCTGGAGGAAGAAGCGGATCGTCGCGGTGATGCACGACGAGGGTGGGTACGCGGACGGCTGCAAGAACGTCGAGCACGCTTACCTCGCTGATGAGCGGCAACATGAGTTCAACGGTCCGCGGGCTCGCCGCCAGGCGCTCGTGTCGTGCCCACGCAGCCCGGATCTCCTCATTCCACGGCATGTCCGGATTGAGCAGACGTTCCAGCTCGCCGGTCCCCCACGTGGTCGGGGTCAGGTCGCCGATCTTCTGCATCGAGTCCGTGCGGTCTGCCGCATTTGCGGTGCTCTCGACCAGCACAAGCGCGGTTGTGCGTGACGGATGCGTTGCGGCGAACAGCGCCGCTGTCGAGAGTGCGCCCGCGTAGGTGACCAGAGCTGCCGCAGGGATCTCGAGTGCGTCAAGCACCGCGGTGATGCTGTCGGCCCACTGCTCCAGGGTCGGCAATGCGCCCGGCTCGACCGGATCGGACGCTCCGCTGCCCGGCTGGTCGAAAAGGATCAATCGGCCGAGGGATGTCATCGCCTCCATCCACTCGCGAACCTGAGGTACCTCCGGAAAGACCTCGCAGTTGGTGAACCAATTCGGGACAAACACGATGTCGCGCTCGCCCGCGGGCGAGGCCCGGTAGGCGACACGTAGGTCACCGTTGCGCGCGTACCGGATCTCCGAGAACACGACTAGCCGTCCTTCACGACGGCGTACAGGCGCCATTCGCCGGGCACGCCTTTGAGTTGATGGGTGCCGCGGTCGTCGAAGTGCAGTCCGGAGCCGATGACGAGGTCGCGCAGGGTGCTGGAGACGACGACGTCGTTGGGTCCGGCGAGCGCGCCGACGCGGGCGCCGATGTGCACGGCGATGCCGCCGATGTCGTCGCCGCGGATCTCGACCTCGCCGGTGTGCAGGCCGGCGCGCACCTCGATGCCGAGGGCGTGCACGGCGTCACGAATTGCCATGGCGCAGCGGATTGCTCGCTGCGGGCCGTCGAACGTGGCGAGGAAGCCGTCGCCGGAGGTGTTGACTTCGCGACCGCGGAATCTTCCAAGCTGGGCACGGACGACTGCGTCGTGCGCGTCCAGCAGTGCATGCCATTCGCGGTCACCCAACTGCGCTGCCCGACGCGTCGAATCGACGATGTCGGTGAACAGCACTGTGGCGAGTACTCGGTCGTCCGATACTTCGGCCTGGTGGCCGGTCAGGAACTCTGCGATTTCCTGGAACGAAGCGCGCCACCCCGGTTCAACGGTGTGGTTCCAGTTGTGGCCCGGCAGCTCAACATATTTCGCCTCGGGTATGTGCTCGGCGATGTACTTGCCCTTCGCCGTGGGGCTGGTGATGGTGTCGGAGTGTTGAACGACGAGGGTCGGCACACGGATTGTCGGCAGGACCGCCCGTACGTCCAGTTCGGCAATCAGACGCAGCATGACAGCGAACGTCATTGGGCTACCAGCCAGGCGTTCCATTCGTGCGTAGGCGGCTCGGATCTCCTCGTTCCACGGCATGTCCGGATTGCTCAGATGTTGCATCATCCCGCTGCCCCACATACGTGCGAACGCGGGATGGGCTTCTTCTCGAGCTAGAGCGGTTCCGCCCGCTTCCGCGTAGCCGTCGAGCACGACTAACGCGGCGGTCCGCGACGGATGTGTCGCCGTGAAGAGCGCCGCCGGCGCGAACGCGGCGCTTGCCGCGATGAGAACTGCTTCGCGGCTCCCGAGGTCGTCTAGCACCGCGGTGATGCTGTCGGCCCATTGCTCCAGCGTCGGCAGTGCGTCCGGGGTGACGGGATCGGAGGCTCCCGTGCCCGGCTGGTCAAAGTAGATGAGGCGACCGAGCGATGTCATCGCATCGACCCAACCCTGAATCGAAGGCAGCTCCGGGAGAAGCTCGCAGCACGTGAGCCAGTTCGGGACGGACACGATGTCGCGTTCACCTTCGGCTGACGCCCGGTAGGCGACGCGCAGGTCCCCGTTGAGTGCATAGCGTGTCTCGGAGAACATGACTAGGTCCCCGACGCCACGGCGAACAGGCGCCATTCGCCGGGTACGCCTTTGAGTTGATGGGCGCCGCGGTCGTCGAATTCCAGGCCTGACCCGATCACGAGGTCGCGCAGAGTGCTGGACACGAGGACGTCGTTGGGACCGGAGAGTGCGCTGACGCGAGCACCGATGTGCACGGCGATGCCGCCGATGTCGTCGCCGCGAATCTCGACCTCACCGGTGTGCAGCCCAGCACGGACCTCGATGCCAAGTGCCTCCACCGCGTCGCGAATCGCCATGGCGCAGCGGATCGCTCGCTGCGGGCCGTCGAACGTGGCCAGGAAGCCGTCACCGGAAGTGTTGACTTCGCGACCGCGAAAGCGCACCAACTGTGCGCGGACGACCGCGTCGTGTGCGTCGAGCAGTGCGCGCCAGTCGCGGTCACCCAACACGGCCGCGCGTCGCGTGGAGTCGACGATGTCGGTGAACAGCACCGTGGCGAGCACACGATCGTCGGCAATTTCAGCCTGCTCCCCGGTCAGGAACTTGGTGACCTCGTGGAACGATGACCGCCACGGTTCGACGATGTGGTAGAGGTTGCGACCAGGCAGCTCAACATATTTCGCGCCCGGTATGTTGTCGGCGATGTACTTGCCGGCGGCGGTCGAGATCATGGCGTCGTCGGCGTAATGGACGACGAGCGTTGGTACCCGGATTGTCGGGAGAACTGCCCGCACATCGAGCTCTCCCACGAGTGGCCACATGCGCTCCACGGTCTGCGGACTGGCGGCGAGGCGTTCCAGTCGGGCCCACGCTGCGCGGATCTCTTCATTCCACGGCATGTCCGGATTGACCAGGTGCTCGTATTCTCCTGATCCCCACTTGGCGACGAAGTCTCGACGGATCTCGTCGTGTGTCCGGCCGTCAACGCTCACGGCGATGGGTTCCGCGAAGCCTTCCAGCACGATCAACGATGTAGTGCGGGAAGGATGGGCCGCCGCGAACACCGCCGCGGGCGCGAATGTCCCGGCCAGAGAGATCAGCGCGACTTCGCGGATGTCGAGGTCGTCGAGAACGGCGGTGACGGTGTCCGCCCACTGCTCCAAGGTCGGCATCGCATCTGGAGCGATGGGATCCGATGCACCGGTCCCTGGCTGATCTATGAGGATCAATCGACCAACGGCCGCCATCGCTTCGATCCAGCCTTGGACCGACGGCAACTCGGGAACGACCTCGCAATTGGTGAACCACGTCGGGACGAGAACGATGTTCCGCTCACCGGCACGCGACGCGCGATAGGCGACTCGCACGTCCCCGCTCAGTGCATAGCGCGTTTCGGAGAACATGACTAGGTCCCCGGCGCCACGGCGAACAGGCGCCATTCGCCGGGTACGCCTTTGAGTTGATGGGCGCCGCGGTCGTCGAATTCCAGGCCGGATCCGATGACGAGGTCGCGCAGGGTACTGGAGACGAGGACGTCGTTGGGACCGGGGAGTGCGCTGACGCGGGCACCGATGTGGACGGCGATGCCGCCGATGTCGTCGCCGCGAATCTCGACCTCACCGGTGTGTAGGCCGGCACGGACCTCGATGCCGAGGGCTTGCACGCCGTCGCGAATTGCCATGGCGCAGCGGATCGCTCGCTGCGGGCCGTCGAACGTGGCCAGGAAGCCGTCGCCGGAGGTGTTGACTTCGCGACCGCGGAACCGCGCCAACTGCGCACGGACAACGGCGTCGTGCGCGTCAAGCAATGCGCGCCACTCGCGGTCACCCAGCGCCGCGGCGCGCCGTGTCGAATCCACGATGTCGGTGAACAGCACGGTGGCGAGGACGCGATCGTCGGGCACCTCCGCTTGATGACCCGTGAGGAACTCCGCGATCTCCTGGAACGAGTCGCGCCATGGCTCGACGAAGTGATGAAAGTTGCGCCCGGGGAGCTCGACGAATTTCGCGCCCGGGATGTGATCGGCGACGTATTCGCTCCACTCGGTCGGGATGAACGGGTCATCGGCGTGGTGGACGACAAGCGTCGGCACGCGAACGGTCGGCAGGATCGCCCGAATGTCCAGCCCGGAGACGATAGGCATGACGAGTTCGACGGTTCCAGGACTGGCGCCCAGACGCTCCATCCGAGCCCATGCTGCACGGATCTCTTCGTTCCATGGCATGTCGGGATTCAGGACGTGCTGGGTCTCGCCAGTACCCCATAGCGCGACAAATGTGGCGGTCATTTCGTCCCGGTCGAAATCGGTGCGTTGAACCGTCGGATCCGCGTATGCCTCGAGCACGATGAGCGCGGTGGTGCGTGACGGATGCGTTGCCGCGAACAGCGCTGCTGTAGGCAGCGCGCCGGCAGGGACGACGAGAGCCGCTTCGCCAATCCCAAGGGCATCTAGCACTGCGGTGATGCTGTCGGCCCATTGCTCCAGCGTCGGCAGCGCGCCAGTAAAGATGGCATCGGAGGCTCCTGTGCCCGGTTGGTCCAAGAAGATCAATCGACCAAGCGATGTCATCGCCTCGGCAAAGCCCCGGACGGAGGGCAGTTCTGGCAGGAGCTCACAACACGTGAACCAATTCGGAACGAAGACGATGTCGCGTTCCCCCGCGGCTGACGCGCGGTAGGCGACGCGCAGGTCCCCGTTGAGTGCATAGCGTGTCTCGGAGAACATGACTAGGTCCCCGACGCCACGGCGAACAGGCGCCACTCGCCAGGCACGCCTTTGAGTTGATGGGCGCCGCGGTCGTCGAATTGCAGGCCTGACCCGATCACGAGGTCGCGCAGTGTGCTGGAGACAAGGACGTCGTTGGGACCGGAGAGTGCGCTGACGCGGGCACCGATGTGCACGGCGATGCCGCCGATGTCGTCGCCGCGGAGTTCGACCTCACCGGTGTGCAGCCCAGCACGGACCTCGATGCCGAGGGCTTGCACCGCGTCGCGAATTGCCATGGCGCAGCGGATCGCTCGCT
Source organism: Mycobacterium sp. NPDC051804 (assembly GCF_044452905.1). Lineage (NCBI taxonomy): Bacteria > Bacillati > Actinomycetota > Actinomycetes > Mycobacteriales > Mycobacteriaceae > Mycobacterium > Mycobacterium sp. NPDC051804. Next base: position 358,463 of record NZ_JBITCD010000001.1, read on the forward strand.
GCGGACCGTCGAACGTCGCGAGGAAACCATCGCCGGAGGTGTTCACCTCGCGGCCGCGGAATCTTCCGAGTTGGACACGGACGACGGCGTCGTGTGCGTCGAGCAGTGCGTGCCAGTCACGGTCACCCAGCTCCGCTGCGCGACGCGTCGAGTCCACGATGTCGGTGAACAGCACAGTGGCGAGCACGCGCTCGTCGGCTATGTCGGGTTGCTCACCGGTGAGGAACTCGGCAATCGCTTGAAAGGAGTCCCGCCACGGCTCGACGAAGTGGTACATATTGCGCCCCGGCAGCTCAACGTATTTGGCGGCCGGTATCTGCTCGGCGACGTATTTGCCCATGGCGGGCACGATCATTGGGTCGTCGGAGTGCTGGACCACAAGAGTCGGCACACGAACCGTTGGAAGAACGGATCGCACGTCCATCTCCTGAATAAGCCGATGCATCAGCGCGACGGTCGTCGGGCTCGCGGCGAGCCGCTCCATGCGTGCCCACGCTGCTCGAATATCCTCGTTCCACGGCATGTCCGGATTCAGCAGGTGCTCGTATTCGCCCGTCCCCCATAACGCGGCCATCGTTTCGAAGGTGCCTTCGTCCGGTCTGGTCGTTCGAGTGTCGGCGTAGCCCTCTAATGCGATCAACGCAGTCGTCCGCTGAGGGTGGGTTGCGGCGAACAGTGCCGCGGTCGCGACCGCACCGTCGATCGCGACCAGGACCGCCTCGCGGATATCGAGCGCATCCAATACGGCGTTGATGGAGTCGGTCCACTGTTCGAGAGTCGGCAGTGCGCCTGGCGCGATCGGATCGGACGCCCCGGTACCAGGTTGGTCGAAGAAGATGAGCCGGCCGAGCGATGTCACAGCTTCGATCCATCCCTGCAACGAGGGCACCTCGGGGAGGATTTCGCAGCAGGTGAACCAATTCGGTACGAAAACGATGTCGCGTTCGCCCGGCGCCGAGGCTCGATAGGCGACGCGCAGGTCCCCGTTGAGTGCATAGCGTGTCTCGGAGAACACGATCGAAGCGTATGCCCCTCAGCAGCGCGATTTCGCAGTTCAGCAGGCATTCCTGTAGCCTGGGCCGGTTGCCGACGCAGGTAACCCTCCTGCCACGGAACGACCGTGGCCGAACTAGACCGTAGGAGGTGGTGTGGTTCTCATGCGTCCATACGAAATCATGGTCATCCTCGACCCCACTCTCGACGAGCGCACTGTTGCTCCGTCGCTGGAGACGTTCCTCAACGTCATCCGCAAGGACGGTGGCTCCGTCGACAAGGTCGACATCTGGGGCAAGCGCCGGCTGGCATACGAGATCGCCAAGCACGCCGAGGGCATCTATGCCGTCGTCGATGTGAAGGCGGAGTCCGCAACCGTGTCCGAGCTGGACCGTCAGCTCAACCTGAACGAGTCCGTCCTGCGGACCAAGGTAATGCGGACCGACAAGCACTAAAGGCTGCCGTACGTCGGAGCGGCTCCGTAGGCTCGCCTGCGACTGACTTCGCGCCGACTACCTAACCCAGGAGGAACTCGTGGCTGGTGACACCATCATCACGGTCATCGGAAACCTGACGGCAGACCCCGAGCTTCGGTTCACACCGTCAGGCGCAGCCGTCGCCAACTTCACAGTCGCGTCGACGCCGCGCATCTTCGACCGTCAGACCAATGAGTGGAAGGACGGCGAAGCGCTGTTCCTCCGCTGCAACATCTGGCGCGAGGCTGCCGAGAACGTGGCCGAGAGCTTGACTCGCGGTTCGCGCGTGATCGTGCAGGGGCGGCTCAAGCAGCGTTCGTTCGAGACCCGTGAGGGCGAGAAGCGCACCGTGGTGGAACTCGAGGTCGATGAGATCGGCCCGTCACTGCGGTACGCGACTGCCAAGGTGAACAAAGCCAGCCGCAGCGGCGGCGGTGGCGGCGGATTCGGCGGTGGCGGTGGTTCGCGTGCCGCAGCTCCGGCCGGCGGTTCCGACGGCAAGCAGGACGACCCGTGGGGCAGCGCTCCCGCGTCAGGTTCGTTCAGCGGCGCCGACGACGAGCCACCCTTCTGACCTTCAACTGATCAGCAATTCCAGAAAGAGATAGACAAATGGCCAAGTCCTCGACCAAGAGGCGGCCGGCTCCCGAGAAGCCGGTCAAGACCCGCAAGTGCGTGTTCTGCTCCAAGAAGGGCAAGAACCAGATCATCGATTACAAGGACACGGCGCTGCTGCGTACCTACATCAGCGAGCGCGGCAAGATCCGTGCCCGCCGCGTGACCGGTAACTGCGTGCAGCACCAGCGTGACATCGCTATTGCGGTGAAGAACGCCCGCGAGGTGGCGCTGCTGCCGTTCAGCTCGTCGACGCGATAGAGGCGAGGAGAACAAGACATGAAACTCATTCTCACTACCGAGGTAGAACACCTGGGTACCTCTGGCGACATCGTCGAGGTCAAGGACGGCTACGGCCGCAACTTCCTGCTGCCCCGCGGCATGGCCGTCGTGGCGTCGCGCGGCGCCGAGCGCCAGGCCGAGGAGATCCGCCGGGCCCGTGAGGCCAAGGCCGTTCAGGGTCTCGAGCACGCACGCGAGCTGAAGACGGCGCTCGAGGGTCTGGGCGCGGTCGAGCTGTCGGTGAAGGCGGCGGGCGACAGCGGCAAGCTGTTCGGTTCGGTCACCGGCGCCGACGTGGTTTCGGCCATCAAGAAGGCCGGTGGCCCGAATCTGGACAAGCGCACGGTCCAGTTGCCCAAGGCGCACATCAAGTCGGTCGGCACGCATCCGATCACGGTGCGGCTGCACCCCGAGGTCGACGCCTCGGTGCCGTTGAGCGTCGTCGCCGCGCACTGACATCAGCGTAGATACGGCCGGGTGAGGATCGAATTGATCTTCACCCGGCCGTTGCTGTGCGCCGAGCCGTACGCTGGCGAACTCTTCACGGCAATCCCGCGACAGCGAAGATAACCCGCTGTTAACCCGCGCGGCCCCGACCCGAAACACAACACGCCCGAGACCGCAACCGCGGACGACACGCCGAGTGAATTCCCATGCACAGGGTCTCATGCGGTTTATGGTGCGGCTATCTGCGCGGACCTACTAAACAAAGTCGTTTATCCACAGGTTCTCCCCAACGACTCAACATGCCTGTCCAGACCTATCCACAGGCCACTAACAGACTTATAAACAGGGGCCTTTTGCCTTGCTCTCAGCAAACGCCTAGCGTGGCCGTCGCGAGTCCGTTTGGGCGACGATCGGGGGCGGATGTCCGAGCCTGGGCCTACAGTCACGGTACGTTGGAATCGAACGCACGTTCGACCTGACTTTGGGGAGGTGTAGCCGTGGCTGTGGTAGACGATCTCGGGCATTCAGCCATGGACGCCCCTCCGCCCAGTGAGGAATTCGGCCGGCAGCCTCCGCAGGACGCGGCAGCCGAGCAGGCCGTCCTGGGCGGCATGCTGCTGAGCAAGGACGCCATCGCCGACGTGCTGGAGAAGCTGCGGCCGGGCGACTTCTACCGGCCCGCGCACCAGAACGTGTACGACGCGATTCTGGATCTGTACGGCCGCGGTGAGCCGGCCGACGCGGTGACGGTGGCGGCGGAGCTGGACCGGCGCGGGTTGCTGCGTCGGATCGGGGGAGCGCCGTATCTCCACACGCTGATCTCGACGGTGCCGACCGCCGCGAATGCGGGCTACTACGCGGGCATCGTCGCGGAGAAGTCCTTGCTCCGGCGGTTGGTTGAAGCGGGGACGCGCGTCGTGCAGTACGGCTACGCCGGCGCAGAGGGCGCGGACGTTGCCGAGATCGTGGACCGGGCGCAGGCCGAGATCTATGACGTGACCGAGGGCCGCAGTACGTCGGAGGACTTCGTCCCGCTCGAGGAACTCCTGCAGCCGACGATGGACGAGATCGATGCCATCGCGTCGCAGGGCGGCATCTCGAGAGGCGTGCCGACGGGCTTCACCGATCTCGACGAGCTGACCAACGGGTTGCATCCCGGCCAGATGATCGTCGTCGCGGCACGACCCGGTATGGGGAAGGCGCTCAAGCTCGATACGCCGCTGCCGACGCCGACGGGCTGGACGACGATGGGCGAGGTCGCCGTCGGTGATGAGCTGATCGGCGCCGACGGGGAGCCGACGCGGGTGGTCGCGGCGACGGAGGTCATGTTCGGACGGCCATGCTACGAGGTCGAGTTCTCGGATGGCACGGTGATCGTCGCCGACGCTGAGCACCAATGGCCAACTGCGCGCGGTATTCAGGTCACCGCCGCCTTGCGGGCTGGCACGGATGTCATTACGGCCGCGCGGGTCCCGGCGCTTGCCACGGTCGGCGGGGGTGGCCAATCGGGCTGGGGTGTTGAAGCCGTGCGCCGCGTCGACAGCGTTCCGGTGCGATGCGTGGAGGTGAGCGCAGCCGATCATCTGTATCTGGCTGGTGCCGGAAGGATCCCAACGCACAACTCGACGCTCGGCTTGGACTTCATGCGCTCGTGCTCGATCAAGCATTCTCTGCCGAGCATCGTGTTCTCACTCGAGATGAGTAAGTCCGAGATCGTGATGCGACTGCTTTCTGCGGAGGCGAAGATCAAACTCGCCGACATGCGGTCGGGCCGGATGAGCGATGACGACTGGACACGCTTGGCGCGACGCATGAGCGAAATCAGCGAAGCACCTTTGTATATCGACGACTCGCCGAACCTGACGATGATGGAGATCCGCGCGAAGGCAAGGCGGTTGAAGCAGAAAGCAGACCTTCGCCTCATCGTCATCGACTACTTGCAGCTGATGACATCGGGCAAGAAGGTCGAGTCGCGTCAGCAGGAAGTGTCCGAATTCTCGCGCCAGATAAAGCTTTTGGCGAAGGAACTCGAAGTCCCCGTCGTGGCGATGAGCCAGCTCAACCGCGGTCCGGAGCAGCGCACCGACAAGAAGCCAATGTTAGCTGATCTACGCGAAAGCGGATCGATCGAACAGGATAGCGATATGGTGATCCTGCTTCATCGACCGGATGCGTTCGAAAGCGACGACCCGCGCGGCGGTGAAGCGGACCTGATTATCGCCAAACACCGTGCAGGGCCAACACGAACGGTGACCGTCGCCCATCAGTTGCATTTGTCACGCTTCACGAACATGGCAAAGGCTTAAGTCGCGATTATTATTGGCGTCGGAGGGCGGTCACCGTGGCAGCAGTCAATCACTCAAAGACTCTGCCGGGAGGTGCGCGAATCTTCCGGGCTGACAATGGTTCCGGGGTCTTGCTGCGCGATCTTGAAAAACGCGCCGAACTGCCGATGGTATGGGCATTGGACGAGCGAATGCGTTTGGCGTCACGGCCTTTGACGGCTACCTATCATGTCGGCGAGGCCTACGCGTTCAGTATCCGCCTTGCATCGGGCAGAGTGGTTGAGGCGACCGCAGACTCGGAACTGCGAACGCTCTTAGGGTGGTCACCGGTGGGCACTTTGTCGGTGGGCGATCGTGTCGCCGTGCCTAGGCGCGTGCCAGGTCCTTTGAACCCGCAACCGATGGCCCCAGACGAATTGATTCTGCTGGCACACATGATTGGTGACGGGTCTTCCGTCAAGAATCAACCGATTCGATATGCGAGCATTGACGAACAGAATCTCTACGCGGTGACCAACGCCGCGAGGCACTTTGGTGTGACCGCGAAGCGTGACGACTATGCCGCTGCTCGCGTCACGACCCTTAGACTGCCTGCGCCGTATCGTTTAACGCACGGCGTGCGAAATCCGATTGCGGCCTGGCTTGACGAGCTAGGGCTTTTCGGAAAACGCAGCTACGAGAAGTTCGTCCCAGCCGAGGTGTTTGCAACGCCGAATGATCGAGTGTCGCTCTTCTTGGGACACTTGTGGGCGACAGACGGATGCGTGATTTGGGACGGCAAGCAGGGCCAGGGGCGCATCTATTACGGGTCGACAAGTCGCAGGCTCATTGACGATGTCAGGCAACTCTTGCTGCGATTCGGCATCGCGTCCAGGGTGTACCGCGTGCCGAAAACCGGTTACCGGGACTGTTTCCATTTGTATATCCAAGGTGCGAGAAATCAGATCAGGTTCCTGAACATCGTCGACGTCAACGGCGAGAAGTACTTTGCGGGTCGCGAGATACTCAAGAACCTCAACGTCGTCAAGGCCAACGAGAACGTCGACACGGTGCCGCGTGAGGTGTGGGACCTGGTGCGGCAGGACCTCAAGGATCAGGGGATGTCGCATCGGGCATTCTCAACGGCAATGCGAATAAAGTTTTGTGGTTCCACGATGTGGAAGCACTCACCGAGCCGCACCCGCCTGCATCGTGCCGCGGCGATCCTTGACGACCGCGGACTCCACGACCTCACGACGAATGACGTGTTCTGGGACAAGATCGTTGAGATCAACAGCGCGGGGCAGCAGGACGTCTATGAAGTGGCCGTTGGAGGCGCGGACAACATTGTCGCGCAGGGTATCCCCATGAGGACACCGACGGTGGCTGTCGACGCAAGTAACCCCAGCGAGGTGGCGTCGGTTCAGAGAAGACCACTACCATCGCGCACCAACTGCACCTGTCGCGATTTGCGTTGACGTAATCGGGTGTTAGCTGCTGCTGTCGAGATGCAACGGAAATTAACAAACGACCCCCAGGTGTTTAACAAGTTGGTTAGCCGGTGAAACTAAATCCGCCGCCTCGGCTAAAGCTCCGAGTTCACGAACTTGCCCGTGAACTGGGCTGGACGTCTCGGCAGTTGCTCGCAGAGCTGGATCGTCGCGGCGAGTTTGTGAAGTCGGCGGCAAGCCAATTAGAGACGCCGGTCGTCCGCGCCATTCGGCGGGAATTTGGCACAGTCAGCACAGGACAAGACGCAGACGCGAAGCTGAGTCCGGAGATGTACGGCCACTCGGCAGACCCCACCACTACCGAGGACGAGTCCTGTTTCGCTGATGAACTTGCGAAGGCTCGAACGCAATCGAAGGCCAAGGGCCAGAACAAGGTTGCACGATGGCATCCACCGATCCTGCAGGCGCTACTCGACTACGGCGTCGTTCCCCAGCGGCAAGAACATTTCGCCGCACCGACGAGTGGATACTTCGCGTGGGAACTAAAAAAGGCTGCACGACTCAGCAAGCGGTGGGCTGAAGCACAACTGAACGGTCTGGGGGACGATGAGTCTTTAGTAATCAAATGGATCCGGTTCAGCGATGGTCAGCGTCCAGACATTGCTGTCGAACTAGCAGGTTGTGGTATCCGTCCGGACGAGGCGGCCCTCTGCATCGGACACGGCGGACGTATCGATCCGCATCTTTCGACCATCTATGAGCGCTTCCGTGACAGAAAAGTCGGTCGATCGGAGGCCACCGCGATAGTCCGGGAGTGGCGAGCCAAACGGTGGGCTGTTTAAGCGGTTCTGCCTGTACGCCACTAACTTTCGATCTACCGAAGCGCGTTAATGCTGCCGATTCCGACAGCTATACGGTATCCTCTAGTACTACTAGTAGGGCACATCGAGACCCGATTGCGAGGTCGAAATGGTTGAGACACTGCGGGATTGCTCGCCTGCGCCAAGCCTCGAGTATGTCGATCGATTCGGTCGAGTTGTTGGTGATCTGGTCTACCTTCGGTGGTGCGCCGGAGCTACCGCTCCCTCCTGGAAGGAGGTGTTCAACTCACCGGACGTCTTGAATTTCCTTGACCAAGAGGGGCTTACAAGCTTTCATCCGCGAATGGAGGCTCTAATGGCGCGAGCTGCCGGCCGCGGTTGGCTGGCCTACTCCGACGAGCCGCGGTCGCTACGCGTCGGGCCAACCTACCTGGCATCACCCGGACAAAAGCTGCGAGTTATACAGCCGCGTGACATGGGCCGTCGTGTTGCTGGCGCGGTCGCAAGGTTTAGGTACAAGCACAAACACAACCCGACCATCAAAGAGTTTGCGGATTTCCTCCGAAATGCTCGAGTGCAGCGAATCTTTCGCGGCGAGGCGGATGTGCTCAAGAGCCTGCCGTGGTTGGTGGTTTCAGGCTGGATCGTCCTCGAAGATGGACGCGTGCTTCGGGGTCCGACTGCGAGGGCCGACATGAACGAACGAGCGGCTTTGCGGCGTTTGGCCATACGAGAGGCCGCCCAGGCCGCCAACACGGACGAGGAGCGCACCTCGTCGACGGCAATCCCGACACCTTGTGGCTGATGTCGCGCTCGTTGATCGTCGACGACCTCTAGGCTGGCCAAGTTGAAGCAGGTCGTGGTCTCTTACTACTGGGCGAAAGTGTCGAGGTCGATGCTGATTTCGACTCCGTCGCGTTCTACGACGATTCGTGAATGCTCGATGCCTGCGGCTTTGAGATAGTCGCGCAGCGTCGATAGGAGAAGGTCGTGGCGTCGCTCGATGCGTGACACGGTGCCTTGGTCGGTGCTCAAGGCCTCCGCGATCTGTTGTTGCGTAAGGTTTCCTGCGCGGCGGATGTCGGCCAGACCTTCGGCGTAGACCCGGTTTACGTTTTCGCGTTCAGCCGCGTAGCTGCGCACGTCGTCCGCGATGAGGGGATCTGCGACCAGCTCGTTGATCCTGTTGTTCATCCGACGGAACGTCTTGCCTTCATAACTCATCGTGGTCCTCCTTGGTTTCGTGAAGCCATATGGATATTGCGGCGTCGGCCCGGCTTCCGACGCTGTTGTAGAAGACGTCGCCCATGCGGGCTTTGTCGGCGGCGATGAGCGCAACTACGACGGTGGTGCTGTGCGGTAAAAACCAGAAGCAGATCAAGCGGAAGGCGATTTCGCGATCGAAGGGGTGGGCTGTGCGCCCGGCGAATCTTCGATTGTCATACTCCTCTTAGGTCGGGTGTGTCTTCGGTCGGTGCCTGTTCGAGCGTTCGCAGTTGTTTGAGCGCGTCAACTGCGCGGGCCAGTAGCCGTCTGGGGGTTCGTCCCCGTTTCGGGCCTTGTCTTCGGTACGGTCCAGCCAGTCGAAGAACTCGAGGGTCGTCGACGTCCATGTCCACAAGTATGGCTTTAGAGCCATATGCTGCCAACACCATATCGAGCAATTGCGCGGCATTGGATCGTGCTACCCATGGCGCGCCGGGGCCGATTTTCACCCTCCCCCGTTGTGCTATCTGAACCGTGGCGCTTGAAAGGTGAGGTTGAACACCACGCGGTCGGTGGCCGGCATGTTGAACTTCGAGAGATCGAATCGGGCGTCGGTGGACGGCATACCATTGAACATCGGCACCGAAATCTCATAGGGCTCAGGGGGTTTCTCGCCCTTCTGTCCCGCTTGGATGCGGCTGCGTGTGCTGTTCGAGACCGGGTCGGTTACTTCGATCAGTCCGAACTCACCCAGCTCGTGGATGTAAACGTACCGGGGTCAACGTATAGCGATAATGCCCTCGCCGCACTCGAGTCGGCGACGCCATAGTTCCTAGCTGAGACCGGCGCGATCGCAGCACCACTAGTAGGGCGGACACGTCGCTCCGCACGTGGCTTCCTGAAGTATGCGCAGTCGGTTACGAGCAGACTGGCTCCTTCCGGATCGAGCCACAAGATGGGGATCCGGCTAATGGTGACCGCCGCTCTCTTGCCTGTGCGGGTCAAGCCTGCGTCAGGGGAGTGCATCGATTCATGGTTGGATGCGACGGCGGCTGTAATGGGAGTTACGCTCGGCGATGTATCTCGCCAATTGCATCTACCGATAGCCGCGAAGCCGCAATGGATTTGGTGGCTGCCGCAGTACCAGTTGGACTCTCTTCAAGTGTTAACGGGCACCCCGGCCGAAGACATCGCAACGATGACACTCGACGACTACGCCGTCAAAGGTCTGCCCGTCCTCACCGATTCACACGAACCCGACCGCACATTCCCGTTCGGCGTGTTACCGGGGTCGAGGTTCTGTCCCGAGTGCCTACACGAGTCGAGCGGCAGATGGCGGCTCGTGTGGCGGTTGGGCTGGTCATTCGCATGCACAACCCACGGCCGGTTGCTGGCTGCTCAATGTCCGAGTTGTGGAGAGGATCAGCGGCGTCGGCAGAACTACACAAGCATTCCGATGCCGACCCAATGTCGGTGCGGCTGCGATCTCACGTCGGTGCCCACCCCTGCGGTTGGGAGCGAGCACGACGTCGTTGTTGCGCAACGCTTCATCGGTAAGATTCTCAGCGGAGCCCGCCCGAGCGGCGGAGTGCTTGCGCGTCAGGCGCGATCGCGTCGTGAGTCACTGGAAGCGGTCCGGAGTCTGGCCAATCGAACGATCAACTTCGCGGCACGCCACGGCTTGGCAACCGCAGCAAGACTGGGAGGCGGATTCACATTCGATGAACTTTCCGCGGAACCGAATCCGAGCCGTGGACGAAGTGCGGTGAATTCCTACCCATCGATGCGGACCGTTGAGGCCGCCGTGGGGATAACCGTTGCTGTCAAGGTCTTAGGCGCCGAAACCATTGAGGAATCAGCGAGCCGGCTTCGGTGGCTGGTAGACAGCCAAGACGCCAAAGCCCGCCAGACCGAGTTGCTCTGGTGTCGCACCGACGATGCGCTAGCTGCGGCGATCACGATTAAGGCGAGTAGGCAACATCTTGGAGCGCAGGGCGAACTCCGCTACCGCGCGGCAACTCCAGCGCCCGAAGCCCCACGGCGCAGTTATCTCGATGACTGGAGCTTCGCGGCGACACTACCCGCATTGATGTGGCCAACCTGGTGCGAGAAGCTGCTCGCGGATACGTCAGTAGATGCGGATATGAGGCGCGCGCTATCGATCGCCACGCTCATCGTCGGCAGCAATATCACGATCGGTGGTGCAGAGAAACTGTTGTCTGCGCGCCCGTCCCACCGCACCGTGAATGAACAACTCGAGCTCCTCTATTCGTTGCCGCGCTGGAACTCTATATGCAGAACGCTAATCAGTCTGAGCGACTATCTCGTAACTCAGGGTTCAGAAATCGACTACGCGCGTCGGAGGAAGTTGGTCTACTCGGCTCGGCTCGAGTGGCAGGACTGGCTCAGGATCAGGGGCGAATCCGCCGACGAAACGCTGCCGCGGACGGCGCCCCAGCAACCAGACCAGGCGCTGGTGCATCTACGTCGCCTCGGGATCGACGAGCCTGTAGAGTGGCATCCGCCGCTCAAAATAATTGGTGTCGCGGACCTAACATAGCTACCCGTAAACTAGAAGATCGGTTGGGCTAGAGCGCATTTCAACACCCTCGCAGAATCAACTTTGTGCTATTCACCGTCGTCTTGACCACGTAAGATAGTCCGCGCTGGTCTCGCGCGGGGGCTTGTCCTTCTTGGCGCGCGGGAGCCGACGAAAAGGTTCGAACCATGCCTTCGAGTGACGATGAAGACGATCTCCTTGACGCCTTGGCATTGCGCGCGCCAGGGCTTACGTGGACGTTCAGGCTGCAGGGCACCGAAATCGTGTGGATGTGGCAGCGGAGTAGCTCGCCGCCGGTGCACAGTCTCGAACCAATGCGACGGATTGTCTCGTCCACCTTCAGCCGCCATATACCCGTGACGGCTCACTCCATGACTAACGGTGCGAGCGTGCATCTCGAATCCGGACTGGAGCACGACCTCTTCCGGAGACTCGACAGAGACCCGCGTGTCGCCTGGATGGTCTCGCAGCCATTCCGGCTCGCGTGGAGAGGTTTGCCTGGACGTCACACTCCCGACCTTCTAACCGTTGATGTCGAGGGGCGCGTGACTATCTGGGACGTACGCGCACCCGAAAAGCAGGACGACGAGTTCAGGACCCAGAGCCGCATCACAGAGCACGCGTGCGCTGCTGTGGGATGGCGCTATGAGGTGTTCGGCGAAATGGCTCAAGCTGAGCGGCTGAATCTCATGTGGCTGAACGGGTTTAGAAGAGAGCCATCATGGTTGCAATTTCATGAACGCCAGATTGTTGACCTCGTCTCCGGTCACGAAGCAACCCTCGGAGCGTTGTTTGACGCGGACGACGGCTGCGGTGAACTGAAATCGTCTGTTTGGCATATGGTTTGGAAGGGGGCTTTGAGTATCGACACGACGTGCCAGTGGGGGCTGGACACGTCTGTGCGCCTATCTGTCGAAGTATTGCGATGAACGCCGGCCGGACATTTCTCTACGAGGGAGCGCGGGTGCTCACGGAGACGGGTGCGGAGCTCGTCGTTCGTTTCGACCCTACGGGTGTCGATCTTCGCGACTGTCTCAACAACATTCGGCATCGGGACTGGAACGATCTTCCGCTCGTGCAGAATATCGTCGATGGCCGGCCGGTTGCCGTCGCTCGGACTCTCCGACCGCTCTGGGACAGCCTCGACGACAAAGCCCGCGAACGCGCGCTCAACAAACTCGAAATTGTTCTCGAGATCGTGACTGGATACCGCGATGGTCATCCTGAACTCAGACGACCCGGCGAACCATACCCTCCGTTCGGTCCAGGGTTTGGCGTATCCGAGTCGAAGCGGGCCGTAGCAATGGCGTCGGTTCTCATTCAGGAGGGTCGAAATGACCGTAAGGTCCAGCGCCGCTTGCGAGACGGCGAGCTGACGTCGGTCGGGACGAACGAGAGCACCATCAGAAACTGGGTGCGAAGCTGGAGGCAGAAGGGACTGCTCGGATTGATCGATGGGCGGCACATCCGCAAGAGCCTGTCGTGGGAAGTCATCGATCCGCGCTACCGCGCGATCGCTGAGGAAGAGTTCGCGACTCTGGACGGTGATAGATCGAATCTGGCGATCCAAGAGATGCACAGGCGAGTGCTGGTCAAGCTCCGTAACGCAGGCATTGACGACTACCACGCGCCGCAGCGCACGACGCAGAAGTTCCTCTCGAACTTGAAGCACCAGAGAGGTGAGACCACCAGGTCGCAGCGTACCAAGAAGCTGCAAACAGCCTCAGGTTCAACACAATACCCAGGCGTTCGGCCCGGCCAAGTGGTAGCGATTGATGTCACGCGAGCCGACAATCTCGTATACGACACCTTCAACGGTAGGCCGCTCAGCGTTGAGATCATCACCGCTATCGACGTCGCCACACGCGTGGTCCTGGCGCTCCGGGTGGTCCCGATGAGCGCGAATGGCTTCGAAGCGGGACTACTCCTCTATGACGTCTGCAGGCCGTTCTCGATGCTCGTCGCAGGCACGACCGTCAGCGATTGGAGATGGGTCGGCCTGCCTGAAACGGTCGACCTTTCGAGTGCGGTGGTCAAGGTGTGGCGTCAAGACTTGGAGGTCGACTTCGACACGTTGCAGGGCGAGCACCCCATCCCGTCTGTGATGCCGGATGCGATTCATTGCGACAACGCCGCGATCTTCACGAGCGTGCACTTCCGTGCACTTCTGCGCGACCTTCAGATCGACCTGTTGCTCAGCCGCCCGGGAAACCCCACCGACAACCCGCAGGTCGAGCGGTGGCATGAGACGATCCAACGTGGCTTGCAGCAGATTCCGGGCTACAAGGGGCGGAACGTGTCTGAGCGGGGGCGACTCGTCGCCGATGAGCCGCTGTTGACGGCTCGCGAACTGCAACTACACCTGCGAAAGTTCATTGCGCTTGATTACCACAGACACGGACACGACGGTCTCATTCAGCCGGGCGTCGAGGCCGCCAAGATGTGTCCACTCGACCTATGGGACGTCATGGTCGAAGCCACGGGTCGTATCGACGTCCCCCAGCGGCACGACCTGATCTACCAGTTCCTACCGATCAAGTGGGGCACCATCGGACCAGCGGGAGTCGAATTCTCCAACCTCCGATACGAAAACCCGCTTGTCTTCGAGCCGTTGCGCTACGTCGAGGTGGGCCGATTTCGCGAAAGGGACCGGGCCGCACCGTTCTTCTACGATCCAAACGATCTGTCGCGCATATGGTTTCATGACGAATCCACCGACAGGATCGAGCCCATCGAATGGGTCGGCCGTAGTAAAGCTGACGCACCGATGACCGACGTCATCCTCGACGAGCTCTGTCGGAAGATCAGGCGCCGCGGCGGCAACCATGTGTTCAGGCGCGGATTGACAACCCAACTGATCATCAACGAACTCGGCGAACTCACGTCGGCAAGATCGAAAGCGGATCGCCGCAAGACGGCTGCTGCGGCACAACGGGTCGAACAGTCGCGTATCGATCATGCCGAGGCGGAAGCTGCCCAGGAACGCGCCCATCCCGTGCGCAGCATCGCACCGCGGACGGTGCCGACTTCGTCGATCAGGCGGGCGTGGGACAACTTGCTGGAGACCGAGTAGGCGATGGACTCGCAGGAGTGGCACGACAACTGCGTCAAAGAGCTACCGCACGCGCCTCCCAGCCGATCGTCCAAGCAACTGAACGCCATGTCAGACCAGGCGCGAAATGCTTATATCGAGCAACTCGAGGCGTGGCTCGCCCGGCTCTACCTTCCGACAGCGGCGTTTACCGAGATCGAGCATGCTCTTGACCGGACCGTCCGGGACAACATGCTGGAAGGTCCGGGCGCCAAACAGATCGTCGTGTTGACCGGACCGAACTACGTTGGCAAGAGCACGTTCATGCTGCGGTGGGCACAGAGACGATATGTGGAATGGACCCATGATGCGCTGCACGACCGTCGGGGGCGTCCCGTCCACTATCCATCGGACGGTGTAGAGGCCGACCTATGTCCTGTGATTTGGATCGACTTGGGTTCGGCCGCCAAAGTCAATGATGTGACCACCGAGTTGCTCAACGGTTTCAACCTTGCGAGCACCGGCCTCACACGTGACCTGACTCATCGAGCGATGCATGGGCTACGTCTGCACCGCACCCAGATCGTCGTCATGGACGACGCGCATCTTCTGAAGACCGACTCCAAGAGTGGGCGCGATGTTCTAGACCACATCAAGAGCATCAACACCAAACTTGGTCAGGTCTCGAGCGCGACCCTCGTCCTGGTCGGAGCCAACCTCGCAAACGGCGACCTAGTGAACGACCCACAGATCGCATGTCGATTAACGGAGTTTTCCGTCGCACCCTACGGCGTTGATACCGAGGAAGAACAAGCCGAATGGCAACGCGTCGTACGTGACCTAGAAAGGTTGGTGCTGCCGCACCTGCCCGCAGGTGAGCCGGGAATGCTCTTCCTGAAGCTGGCCGGCGAACTATGGTTTCGCACGCAGGGCTACGTTGGCGACCTGCGAAAGCTAGTCAGTCGAGCGACCGTTGCGGCGATTACGGACGGCTCATACCGGATCAGCGCGGAGCACCTCAAAGCGATCACCCTGAGCAAGCGTGCAATTCGTGATACTGCAGCGGAGACGGAGCGCCGCCGCACTGAGTCATCGACGCAGACCCGGCGGCGGCGCCGGAAGCGCGCACGCGTGTCTGATCTCAACGCGTTGGGGGCGGAAGGACGAGTCGGCGCAGCGAGTCCTGGGCTGCGGCCGGCAGTCGGTCACGAAAGGCGCGATAGCCGGCCTTGATGCGATGGCAAGGCGGCACAGCCCACGCCGGACTGTTGTCGAGGCAGCCTTGTGCCACCTCGCACCACACCCATGTGACGGCGTAGACCCACAGGTCAGGACTCCGTGCTGGGGTGGTCGACAGGCGCCAAGCTGGGTACCAATCGGCAGGATTGCGAGCCAGCAACCGGACCTGCGCTTCGAGGGTGCGAAAGTCTCTGCTCGCGGGAATATCGTTCAGCGCCAGATCGATTGAGCGTTGAAGATCCTCCGGCGTTGCACGCATCCGCGCACGCGCGGCGCGTGAGGTACGGGAGCCGAGGTCGGGCGGCAGCCCAATTCTGACAGCCGCGTCGGCCCAGTTCTTCACTAAGACAATCGCTCTCACCATGCATAGCGACACATAGAGCCGGCCGGTGTGTTCGTAGCCGCCAAGCATGCCGTTAAAAAGTCGGCGATAGATGCCGACATCGATCATTTGGGGTATCGCAGATGGTTGAATCCTCCGACAGTGATTACCGCGATCGAGTCTTCGACCCACATCGCGGCGGTCGGATGTAGCCGCGGTGATCAACTGCTGCATCATCGGCGTTCTCTTGGTGCGATTAATGAGCCAGACGGCGGGACCGTTCTTCTCGTCTTCGACAAAGCGAATCCACTCACGCAACCGGGCACCCCCAGAATCGAGATCCCGTTGCATCAGAATTTCGTAGGCACATCCGAGGACGGCTCCGCGAACCCTGGCGCTGTGCGGGGGACTGAAGCCCCAACGAGCTCCACGAACCATGTTGGACCGGGCCCGCGCCTCATCACGCAAACCGCTCGCCCACGATACGGCAGTCTGGGCCGACGTCCTCGCTCCCAGATGAAGCAAAAGTGTTGCAAGGTTGCGGAGTTCGGCAAGAAAAGTACGAGGGTCGGCAGGTGTGCCGAACATGATCACCGTCTGCCCATTTATCGCTCGATGGACGGCTTCCGTGCAGTCGAGCGCAGGGCCGTTCGCCGGCTCAGCGGCGTTTGTGAGTACCGAGCGAAGACACGGCTGCCGCAGGACGACAGGATTGCCGCACGGTTGCTCCGGTCCGAGCACTGGGCGCAATGGCCAGTACCGGTGGCTGCGAAACCGTTGGCCGCAGCCGCCGCATTCGGTGGTCAGATAGGTGCCGTGATGAATGCACGTGGCCACGATCGGCAATCGCCAACCAACTCGCCAGATTCCCTGCTGTGCAACGCATAAAGGACAGAGTTGCGTGCCGAAGGGAGGAAACCACCCCTGCACCACGATCCTGCGATAGCTGTGCCTGTCTAACGGATTGAGGGCATCGAGGTACAGAGGCCTTCCTGCGTCGAAGCGCATGAGAGTCGCGGTTCGAAGCCGCTCGGCAGGGATGCCGCTGAGCCTTTCGATTCGCGCGAGCACGGTGTTGGTGGGCGCCGTCATGAAGAACGCGAGTGTCGTATGGGTTGCGCCTTCGCCGCGGCGGAGCGCAGCCAGGATGTGCTCAGGGTCGAGATCGTTGGCTTGGGTGAGGCGCTCGAGAAAGCTATCGAGAGCTTCGTCCTCACCCAGAGACACCCTGGTTGGCAGCAAGCTTAGTTCCGTCGGCATTATCCTGTGACCTCGGTCGACCACTGTGTGTGAGGTGCGGCGCAACGCTCAATGTACTACTAGTAGGGCAGACAATGATGGGCGTCCGCTGACTACTTGATGGGTGCCGACTCGCCCTAGTCAAAACAACCCGGAACGGGTTGCCAAGTGGGAGGCCTGGCGGTTGGAGGTAGGCACGAGAATTCGCGACGTCCGGCTATCGCAGGAAATGACTCAGGAGTCGCTCGCGCTGCGATCTGGCGTGACCCGAAACGTGCTCATCGACGTCGAACATGGACGGCGCGGCCTCCTATTCGAGCGGCTCCTCGATATTGCGGAGGCCTTGGAGGTTGCGCCGGCGGAACTACTGCCGTGATTGCAGGGACGCCTTGGACGCCACAGAACCGGCTCAGATGAAGCCCTACTAGTAGTACACTAAACTTGTGAGTATGGCGGCCAGACCAGGGCAAAGATGCGCCGCAGCGGCTCCGAGATGGCTAAGCGGGCCACCTGCTTATCCTTGCGGTTGCCCGACGAACGACAACCTTCGGGCATCACGGCCGACAACTCGGGCCATCCCCGGGAGCAAGCCCGGAACCCTGATTGCGCGGGCCGCACCTCGTCCACACGGTGCGCTAGCGGTTGGCGCCAAGTAGATGCGCCGGACCAAGCGCGTGACTGATAGCGCGATCAAGGACATGATCGCCCGAAACACCAGGGCCTCTGCGCGGCTCGAAGGACGGGAATTGCCCGATGGCCACACGCGCTCACAGGCCGTTCAGGATTACCTCGACGGGCTGGCATCAAGGAGTAAACGCGATGCAGCGCAGAATATTTCGTACACTGACTCGGATAGCGCAAGTGTCGGTCACTGGAATTACCGCGTAGTGCAGTCAGCCGACGGATCCGAGTACTTCATCGCGGAGGTGTATTACGCCGGCGACAAGCTGGGGTGGGTCGACGGCTCCCGCGACCTTCTTCGCTGGGAGCGGTACCAGGACCTCATTGACACCGTGCAACTGATTAGACACGCGTTCGACCAGCCTTTGCTGCGTGTGACGGAGGACGACCGTCTAGTTGAGGCCACATCTACATGATGGAACGAGCGGTTATCGGCGCTCGATCCGGCGATCCCGGAGTCACACTAGAGCGACTGGATCTTCGAGCAAAAACAGGAGCGTGGGCAGGTGAGGGACGATGAGGTGGACCCTGCGCTGGCGATCATCGACTGAGGTGGCCGACCTTTTCCACGGACCCGAGGATCCTGAGTGGGCGGCGGACCGAGACCGAATCGCGGACGAGCTGCAGGATCCGTGGCAGCGGGCGGTTCAAGCGGATTAACGTCGTCCTGGTGAGTCCCGTCGCTGCGGAGTGATCAGTCGCGGTGGTCGCGCATTCGGTGGACGTTGCGTGATGTCGCTGCAGCAGTGAGCAGTGTTCGTAGTTCGGGATTGGACCAGTACTCGTACTGGGCGTCAGTAACAGGCTGAGCAGGCTGAAGGATAATGCTGCCATCCGCGTTGTGGCGCAACAGGAACCGGCTATTCGGGCGGCCTGGCAGAGTGATGCGTCCGCGGTCATCTGTCTCAACGAACTCGGAGTCGGGCACTTCACGATCGTAGTCGCCGCGCCAGCGGACCGATGACAATCTTGACCCGACGGGATCGGCGCTTACCGGGGGGAGGATGACCCCAACACCCTGGAGGCGGTGGAGTTTGCCGCCTTGCAAGAGGAGTGAACGGATGGCGCACGACGAGCGATGCGCCGCGATGCCAGCGAAGCAATGACAGAAATTTCACGGCCGCGCGGATTCGTTGTAGCGACGGACCCAGACCAGGTCGCAGCCGGACTGCAAGATCAATGGACAGACGGCCAGCTCAGGCGGATCAACGTCGGCCGAGCCGGTCCCGCCGTTATTGAAAACGTCAGTCACGATTATGGCGTGCTCGGCGAACGCTATGTCCGGAAGCTGCGGCGGCGAACAGCGCCTGTAGTGGCACCCGTCCCGGCCTTTCTCACGTCCTGCGCAGGTTGAAGGTGGAAGCCGCCGTCCTAGTTGCGCCGCGACAGGAAACACCGACTGGGACGACCCCGAAGTGTAAAGCGACCGCGACCCTCCGGCTGAACGAACTCGGGAGTGTTCGCGGCGCAACGTCGGATGACCGAACTGCTTGAGATCTGAAGACGGAGATCTGGCCGCCGCTGACGACTGGAGGGCACCGCCGATCTGATTCAGCAAGAGTTCGGCAGACCCGTTCTCGGGGTCACACCGTACGGCCGCCGTATCGAGGTGGCGCCTGACAGGAGCGCAGGCTGCAAACGGCCAGCCGGTGGAGCGGAGTGAGTCGATATGAATCCCGTTCGGATGTCGTTACAACGTTAACGGCCCTACGTAGCAGAATAGTAGTTGCAGAACACCGAAGCGGCGGAGGGAGAACCTATGGTCGGTCAGATTCGCGCTGTGCTCGTCGCGGTGGGCGTGGCGTACTTCGTATTCACCGGCGCAGGGGTTGCCGACGCCGGGACGGCGACACCAAGCAGCATGGCGTTGGCGACGGTTGTCTCACCTGAACCTGGCCAGGTGGTCGGCATCGCCGCGCCGGTGACTATCCGTTTCAGCAGCGTCGTCGCCGACCGTGAGGCGGCCGAGCGCGGCATCACCATCGACACGCCCGTTGAGGTGCCAGGACGGTTCACGTGGACGAGCGACCGCGTCGTGCAGTGGGCGCCGAAAGGCTTCTGGCCGGCCCATACTCCGGTGTCGGTGCGCACGGACGGGATGTCGACCAGCTTCGATGTCGGGGCAGCGGTCGTGTCCGTTGCTGACATTTCCGCACATACGTTCACTGTGAGCATCGACGGTCAGACGGTGCGTGAGATGCCGGCGTCGTTGGGCAAGCCGGGCTTTGACACTCCGCAGGGCAGTTTCAAGGTGCTGGAGAAGCAGCGCCGGGTGAAGTTCGATTCACGCACTATCGGCATTCCGTTGGATTCGCCGGAGGGTTACCTGATCGACGGCGAATACGCGGTGCGTGTCACGTGGGGAGGGGTCTATGTGCATTCAGCGCCGTGGTCGGTTGGCTCGCAAGGCAGTGCCAATGTCAGCCACGGATGCATCAATCTCAGTCCCGATAATGCGGCGTGGTACTTCGACACGGTGACCATCGGTGACCCGGTCATTGTTCAGGCGTAGGGGCCTGCGCTCGCTAGCGCACAGGTTGTGGTACCGGTAACGATTCACGAGCCGGTCGTTCGGTAACGCTCAGGATGGGTCGGGCGAATCCGCGGATAGCCTGGTTGCGTCATTTGCTGCGGACTTCCGTCGATTCCTCCGCGATTGCCAGAAAGCGATCACGCCGCCCAGGGCCAGACCCGCGGCACCTGCGGTTATTACCGTCGTCTTGGTGTCCGATGTGGCAGGAGCTGCCGTTGACGGCGGCGGAGCTGCGGTGCTAGGCGCGGCAGCTGCCGATGTAGAAATGGGCCGGGGTTCGTCGGATACGTCGGCGAGGGTGAACTTGTAGGAGCCGGTGACAGGATGTCCGTCTGCTGAGACCACCCGATAGCCGACGGTGTAGACGCCGTTACCGGGCCGGCCTGGTTCGACGGCCGCCGTCAGGCGCTGTCCCTCCACCTGTGGGGAGCCGGATATCCAATTGCGACCGTCAGCGCTGCTGACGACGACACTCGCGAACTGTGGGCTGATGTCCTCGTTGAAGGTCAACATGATGGCAGCCGGCGCGGCAGTGACGGTGGCGTCCGGCGCGGGATCGGAGCTCGAGAGCGCTGTGTGAGCCGCAGCGATTCCGCTTCCACACGTCAAGGCAACCAACATCCCCAAGCTGGGAACGATAGTGCGCAAGGTTGGATTCACGGTCCTCTTCTCGGTTCACGCTATTGCTGACACCCCGCGGCGCTCAGCGCATCCGAGTGTATGTTTCGGGCAGTTACGTATGGGGATGATACGTACGTAGGTAGTCGGTATGCGCAACCAGCTGCCGTGATGCAGTCGTGGATCGATGGAGGCCGAGCTGATGTTGAAACTTCGACTCATTCGCTGTCGCGGAGCACGGGATGCCTGTCAGGCTGCAGCCCGATGCGCGATCTAGCGGCAACCGATGTCTTGTACGTCGCCACCGATGTCGGGCTGTGGATGTCGCTGCCTGCTTTTGGTCCGGCGTTCGTGGTCGTAGCTGTCGTCTTCTACGTGGTTCGGCGGGACAGGCGTAAAAGCGCCGCCGCTGCCGACGGCACCGGAGAGACAGACAAGGAAAGGCACGATGCTGAGTGAGCGTTAGGGCGCCCCGTTTAGTCGTCATGTCTGTGGCGGTACTCGCCGCAGCACTGGTCGGCTGTGGATCCTCTAACGCCCCCTCCGAGACGGCCGCGCCCGAAGCGTCCTCCGGTGCTGCTCCCGGTTTACCCGCCGCGCCGGCACCTGCGCCGACCACGTCGTCCGCGCCGGCCGTTGACGGCACGGTCGTCGACATCAACATCGCGGGCGGAAAAGTCACGCCGACGAACGGCCAAGCGCAGGGCACAGTCGGCAAGCCGATTGTTCTGAAGGTCGACAGCGATGTCTCGGACTCACTGCATGTCCATTCAGTGCCTGAGCATACTTTTCAGGTCGAGCCTCGGCCGGACCAGCAGTTCGAGTTCACGGTTGACGTGCCGGGCCAGGTCGACATCGAGTTGCATGATCTCAATCGCACGGTCGCGACGATCCAAGTTCGGCCGTGACACCTGCGCGGACCGTGGATGTGCTGGCGCACGGCGTAGGCGGTTCCACTGACCTTCCGGTGCCGCTGTCGTTCGCGTTGATAGGCGCTGCGTGGGCGTTGACCGCGACTTTCGCTGTGGTCGCATTGGCTTGGAAGACACCACGTTTCGACCCGAACAAACCGGGACGCGACCTACCGACGTGGATTACCCGCGCCGTGGACTCCGTGGGACTGCGATGGATGGTATCGCTGGCAGCGTTGCTCTTCGCGGTATGGGTGGTCGTCGCGGCGGTCTTCGGACCGGACGGTGGTGAGAACGCCCTACCGGGGGTGTTCTACGTTCTGCTCTGGGTCGGGCTGGTGGCGGTGTCGGTGGTCATCGGCCCGGTGTGGAGAGTCATCTCGCCGATGCGGACGGTATATCGGTTGCTTGGCATGATGCGTCGTGAGTCATCCGACCGGCCCACGTCGCGTGAGTATCCAAAGTCGTGGGGGTTCTGGCCGGCGGCGTTCGGTCTCTTTGCTTTCGTTTGGCTCGAATTGGCCAGCCCGGACCCCGGCTCGCTGACGGCGATCAAAGCATGGCTGCTCACGTACACGGTTCTAATGTTGCTGGGCGCTGGACTCTTCGGTTCGCGCTGGTTCGCCCGGGCCGACCCGTTCGAGGTCTACAGCATGGCCGTGTCGCGGCTCGCTCCATTTCGGCGCAGCCCCGTGACCGCCCGGATCACGGTGATCAACCCAATGGACCACCTGACGACCTTGCCAGTTCGTCCGGGCAGCGTAGCCGTCCTGGCGGTGTTGCTCGGCTCTACGGCCTTCGACAGCTTCTCGCAATCACCCGCGTTCCGTAATTTCGTCGATCGGTATGCGGCCTCGTTCCCAATGTTCGCCGAAGACTGGGCCGCCTCTCTACTTCGGACCGTCGGCTTGGTGGTGTTCGTGTCCGTTGTCGGCGTGACCTTCTGGGCTGCGGCGAGGGCAACCGGCGGGGTGGACCCGGACCGCCGCCGGCAACTACCCGGCGAACTGGCTCATTCGTTAATACCGATCGTCGTCGGTTACATCTTCGCCCACTACCTCTCATATCTGGTTGAGCGCGGCCAAGAGACCATCGTGCGGCTGGCCGATCCACTGGGCCGCGGGTGGCACCTGCTCGGGCTGGATTCGACCGACGTGGTGTATGTGCTGTCCCAGCACCCTTCGGTGCTGTGGACGATCAAGGTGTCCTGTGTGGTGATGGGCCACATCGTGGCTGTGGTCGCGGCCCACGATCGAGCGCTGCGGCTACTTCCGCAGCGGAATCAGATCAGTGGGCAGCTTGCAATGATGCTCACGATGGTCGGATATACGTTCACCGGCTTGTATCTGTTGTTCGGGGGTTAACGACGATCGACCGGGACGCTGATGCACTTCGAGTGAGGTGGTGGCGTTCAGTCTTGCCAGCTCGTAACAGGATGACAGCGATCGCCATCAGGCCCAAGAGCGCACCCCCCAAAATATAAAGGGCTGGGCTTGCACCTTCGGGTTGTTGTCCGCTGTGGGTGTCGTCGTAGGAATGCTTGGTTGGAGTGGGTATGGCAGGGGTTTGCGAGGTTGTCGCCGACGCAGACTGCACCGACGGTTCTGCACCGACAGATGGCATAGCATTCGACACCAGACTGACGAGTAGGGCTGCCAAAGTAACCGTGATGGCCTGACGAATGCGGCGACGGACTTGGGGCGGGCGCGGCGTTGGGGTCGTCACCGTACGAAGTAGATCGTGGCGAACAGTGCGATCCAGACGATGTCCACGAAATGCCAGTAGTACGAGACGACGATGGCGGCCGTCGCCTGCGCCGGGGTGAACTTGCTCATTCGCGTGCGCATGAGCAGGAAGACGAAGGCGACCAGACCGCCTATGACGTGCAATCCATGAAACCCAGTCGTCAGGTAGAAGACGGAGCCATAGGCGCTGCTCGACAGGGTCGTTCCCTCATGCACCAGGTTGATGTACTCGTAGCCCTGGCCTAAAGCGAAGAAAAATCCCATCACAAAAGTGACGAGGTACCACCGGCGCAGTCCGAAGACGTCACCGCGTTCGGCGGCAAAGACACCCATTTGACACGTGAACGACGACGCGATGAGTACCAATGTCACCGGCACCGCGAGCGCGAGGTTCAACTCTGTAGGCGGCGGCGGCCATTCGTCAGCCTGGGAGCGAGCGGTGAAGTACATCGCAAATAAGCCGGCAAAAAACATCAGCTCGCTGGATAACCAAACGATGGTCCCGACGGAGACCATGTTGGGCCGATTTAGAGAATGAACCCGGGCCGTGATGGCGGTTCCACTTGTCATGCCGTCCCTCAATGCAAATCCGCAGGCGATCTACTAAGTCACTGCATACTATGGCACATAGTAGATAGACGTCCGGCCACCTGGACGCCGGCATTCGCGAGATGCGAAAGACGCTCTGCAACTGGACCTTCCACCCGAATCGCCGAGTTGTGGACGCGCAAGCAGCGGTGTGGACGACGTCTGCCGCTCTTCTATGCAGTTGAAATCCGACGCATTCGCTCGTAACCTTTTCGTGATCTACGTAGTTAGACCATAGATGCCCCTGCGGTGTGAGGATCTGTGTTTTGAAGATGGACTGCCCTGCCGCGATATGCCGATCGGCGGGCGCTCTCGTCGTGGCGATCGTGCTTGCATTGACGCTCGGCAACTCGACGGGCACCGGCCGGGCCGACCCCGCGGCCGATGCGTTGGCCCGCATGAGGGAGCTGTCTCGGGAGGCCGAGCGAACCTCGGAAGCCATCTACTCGGCCGAGCTCGACCTTGAGGCGAAACTGGCAGCACAGCGCCAAGCCGAGGATCGCCAACGCGCCGAGTCTGAGGCCTTGACCGCGGCGCGAGCAGATCTGCGCATGTATCAGAAAATCGTGGACCGGGTGGCGGCCGCGTCCTACATGGGAGATGCGACCAGCGGCATCAGCGCCGTCCTGGCCGCAGAGTCTCCGCAAAGCTTGCTCGACGAACTCTCCTTCGACCGCCTGATGGCCACCCAGATGTCGGACCGCATCGCGGCCTATCGCGCCGCATCAACCCGTGCCGAGAGTGCCGCCCGCGCGGCCGAATCTTCGACGCTCGATGCCAGGACGGCAGCAGAACAGGCGTCAGCGGTCCGTGCAGGCCTTCAGGCCGAGCAGAGTCGGCTGCGCACCCAGATCGCAGACGTCGAGGCGCAGTACCGAGCATTGACTCCGGATCAGCGTGCCGCGCTGGCGGACCCTGGACCGGTGCCGCCTCAGCCGCCGCCTCCGCCAGCGGGGGACCCCGCCATCGTGGCGATGCCTGAGATGGGACTGCCGCCGGTCGCGCCGGGGCCCACCGGCTCGCCGGAAGGTGCGGCGGTCGTGCAGGCCGCGTTGACCCGCGTCGGATCTCCGTACTCTTGGGGCGCGACCGGACCGAACGCATTCGACTGCTCAGGACTCATCAAGTGGGCATTCCTCCAGAACGGCAAATCGCTGCCGCGGTCGAGTCAAGCCCTGGCCGCCGGTGGGCAGCCCGTCGCCACGTCCGACGTCCAGCCCGGTGACATCGTCACCTTCTATTCAGACGCCTCGCATGCGGGAATCTACATCGGAAACGGGAACATGGTGCACGCCTCGACGTACGGCACCCCCGTCAAGGTGGCGCCGATCTCGTCGGCTCCGATTTACAACGTTCGACGATATTAGCCAGTTACCGTGGCGTTTCCCGCTTTCCACTGGTCCCACGGGATGTTCCAGTCGCCGAGTCCGTCAGTACCAGAAAGGGTGGGCCCCACCGTGTTCACGACCTCGACGATGTCGCCGCGTTTGGTGTTGTCGTAGAACCACTTCGCGTTCTCGGTGCTGGCGTTGAGGCAGCCGTGGCTGACGTTGGCGCGGCCTTGGCTGCCGACCGACCACGGAGCGGCGTGGACGTAGATTCCGCTATAGGACATTTGAGTCGCCCAGTTGACCTCGGTGCGGTAGCCGTCGGGCGAGTTCACCGGCACGCCGTAGGTCGAGGAATCCATCACCAGGAACGAGTACCGATCCCCGATGACGTAGCTGCCGTTATCGGTGGGCGTCTTGTCCTTGCCCATGGAGATCGGCATCGTCTTGACGACGGTGCCGTTGACGCGCACGCTCATCGTTTTGGTGGCGTCGTCGGCGGTCGCGATCACCTCGTCACCGATCGTGAAGCGAGTGGCGACATCGTCCTGCCCAAACAGTCCTTGACCCAGGTCGACCCCGTAGGCCTTAACTTGGACGTCGACCGACGTTCCCGGCTTCCAATATTGCGCTGGCCGCCAACGAACCTCGCGATCGTTCAACCAGTAGAACGCACCCTCGACCGGAGGGTTCGTAGTGACGGTGATCGCTCGCTGCGCGGCCAGTCGGTCCGGGATGGGTTCATCGAACCGCACGGCGATGGGCTGACCGACCCCCACGACCTCGCCGTCGTTGGGCAGCACATACGGCATCGTGAGGTTCTGCGGCGAGTGAGTCTCGAAGGTGGCGCTGGTGCGCGCCACCCCTCCCAGCCCCTGCGCCTCCGCGTTCAGCGTGTACTGCCGGTTGTAGCCCAGTGGTTCGGCTGAACTCCACATGACACCGTCGGGACTCAATTCCCCGGCGACGACGCGGCCCTGCTCGTTCACCAACGTCACTGCCCCCAGCACGCCGGCGTCGGCAGTAACGGTCACTGGTGACTCAACCGGGACGCCGATGGCGCCGTCAGTGACGGACGCTTGCACCTTGGGTACGAGCAGATCGCCGAAGGGTGTGCCCTTGTCAACAATGGCTTGGGGCTGCTGCGGCGGCGTCGAACCGCTGCAGGCGCCAACCCCCAGGACAACGCCGGCGATTGCCAGTAGTGCCATTGTCGTCCACCACAGACCCCTGCGCCGATGGATGGCCGCGGAGCCGATCCGCCTCATTTGTGTTTATCCCGTCATTCGCCATGAACTGGTGTCGTTACCATCGTACGTAGTCTGTACGTAGAACGTGTTCTGGGAGCGGACCTCGAAGCGTCGAGTGCCTTGAGGTAGTTCTGGCGATGACGCACGTCAAGCGTGGCAATCTCCCGGGTCGGATCGCGCGACCCGATTCACGGGAGGGTTGGAAGAAAGATGAAACGTGAGATAGGTCATCCGCAGGTTTCTGCATTACCTCCGCCGAGGATCGACACGGACGATGAACGTGTGCGGGGCCGAGGACGAATAGCATCCGTTTCTTCGGCGATACGACGACACATTATTGCGGGTGTCAGCGCAGTGCTGCTCGGCGCCGCAGTGTCCGGGTGTTCGAGCGGCGACGATGCCGTCGCGCAGGGGGGCACGTTTGAGTTCGTCTCGCCCGGTGGGCAAGTCGATATCCTCTATGACCCACCGCAGACGCGAGGTCGCCCCGGACCGATACGCGGGCCTGACCTGATGGATCCGAGCCGCATGATTGCGCTCGAGGACTTCGCCGGCCAGGTGGTAGTGATCAACGTGTGGGGTCAGTGGTGTGGCCCGTGCCGTACCGAGATGCCTGAACTGCAGAGGGTGTACATCGCGACCCGGACCGCGGGCGTGGCCTTCCTGGGCATCGACGTTCGCGACAACAATCGCCAAGCCGCGGTCGATTTCATCGTTGACCGTAAGGTCACCTTTCCGTCGATCTATGACCCGCCGATGCGCACGATGATCGCCCTGGGGGCCAGGTATCCCACCACGGTGATTCCATCCACGATCGTGTTGGACCGAGCCCATCGCGTCGCCGCGGTGTTTCTGCGGGCGCTGCTTGCCGAGGATCTCGAACCGGTGGTTCGACGCCTCGCAGTCGAGCCCACCACCGACACCGGGCCACCACAGTGAACGGCGACCGCGCGCCACTTCGTTGGCGCGACGAACAGTGATTGGTCAAGTGGCACTTCCTGCGTCGCCACCGTCGGTATCGGCGATGCTTGGCTGGCTGCCGCCGCCGGTTCCGCTTCTTCCCATGGTGGCGGTCGGCTTGGCGGTGTGGTATCTGTTGGCCGTTCGAATCGTCAGGTCGCACGGCCGGCAATGGACGTGGATGCGAACTGCGAGTTTCCTGGCTGGGTGCATCGCCTTGGCGGCGGTGACGGGTCTGGCCATCGACAGCTATGGCTATCGGTTGTTCAGTGCCTTCATGTTTCAGCACCTGACGCTATCGATACTCGTCCCGCCGCTGCTGGTGTTGGGCGCACCTGGCCGGCTGTTGCTCAGGTCGACACCACACCGTGGCGTTGGACGCTACGTCTTGATCGCTGCGTTGGGGGCATTACGTTGCCGCGCGAGCCGAATCGTCTTGCACCCCGGCTTCACCATTCCGGTGTTTCTTCTGAGCTACTACGGCCTTTATCTGTCCGACCTGTTCGACGCGGCGGCGGCCAGCGTCGCCGGCCACGTCGCACTGCAAGTGTTCTTCCTCGCCAGCGGGCTGCTGTTCATCCTGCCGATCTTGTCGACTGGTCCGCTGCCGGTCCGGCAGAGCAATCTAGGTCGCTTCTTCGATATCTTCGTCGAGATGCCGCTGCACGTCTTCATCGGCGTAATTCTGATGATGGCACCACGCGCGCTGACCGACACATTCGCGCAGCCGCCGGCGAATTGGAACGTCGACCCGGTCGCCGATCAGGCGGTCGCCGGCGCCTTGGCATGGTCATACGGCGAACCTGTTGCCCTATTGACCACCTTGATCTTCGCCATCCGCTGGCGTCGTGACGAGGAGTCGGAGTCGGCGAAGAGGGAAGCCGACGTCGAACGCGGCGACGCCGAACTGGCCGCATACAACGCATTTCTGCGCGGACTGCATCAACGGCCGCCGCGACCCACCGGGGCGGAAGGCGTTGCGAACGAGCACAACTGACGGGGGATGTCGACAACGCCTGGGAGTACATCCGGTCGTGGTGCACCTCGCTGCGCAGCGTTCAGCGTTGCAGCGCCTCCATGACAGAGGTCTCGGCCTGCTGACTTTCGACGAGCAATCGGGCAATGGCCATCGCTGCGGGGTGCGACCCTGATTGAAGTTGGTCACGCGCGGCAGACATCGTGAACTGGTGCTGCCTGATCATCAATTCGAGATACACCTCCGCCGCATGTGCTCCGGCCGCGTCGCGAAGGCGGCGGAAATCGACTTCGGTGGCGAGGGGGTGTTCGCCTGGCTGAACCGGAAGGTTTTGTGCGCCCGCCGGAGGAGCTGAGCTGGCGCTCATCGGGGCAAATCCCCAGGCCAGGAGAAGCGCCTGCAGCTCATCGGTGCGCCGGGAGCTGTCGGCCGTGATTCGGCTTGCGATGGCGACGATTTCGGGTACAAGACCGTCCTTGACCATAGCCAGGTTGCTCAACGCAATAGCTTGTGCGCTGTGGTCGATGATGTCGCGTGCGAATAAGACATCGAACCGGGTGTGTGCTTCTTCGGCGGTGACAACCGAGGTACTTGAAGAACGTTGCGACGAAACACCCTCTGTCTCAACACATCCCGCTACAATAATCGTGATCAGGATTCCGAATGCGACGGATAGCCGGCGGAATTTGCCACCTATACGCGGTGTCAGTTCGAGCGTACGCAGTGCATCAGGTGCTTCACGCAGATATGACGAAAGCGTTCGGGGGCCGCGTTGTCCGAAGGCCATCACCACACCTCGTATCGGGTGACCGATGAAGAGATGGTCACATACGTAGTGACATAGTAGATTGGTGCCGTGAAGAGCGCACTGGCCGTGTCCTGCGGTGGGCCGCGATGGAGCTGGAACCGACAGCGCCGAGCGCTACAGAGGGAACGGCTGACTCGCCGATGGATTGTGGCTGCCCTGTTGCTGGCCTTCGGGTTAGCGGTGGTGGCCTTGCTCATGGCCGAACCGACGTCCGCTGACCGCGCCATTGCGGCTGCGCTTTCGTACGTTTAGACGCGCAGACTGAAGCGTCCTCCGTGATGTTCACATCCTCGACCCCAAGGCTGCTGGGCAGCAGAGCATTCGAGGTGCGCTGCGCAGAATAGCGATGGACCGAGTCGAGTGCGCTAGCGGGTCACGCGAAGCAGATCAATACACCCGATAGTGATAACGCGACGATAGCCACCGGGGTAGCGGCCATCGCCGCGACCGCACCACTGAGCGTGAGGTGGGTTTGTACTCGTGCGAATCCATTGGGTGGATCCGATAACCGCTCGGCACGCGCGAGCACGGCGACACCGGCGGCAGCCAAACCGTGGGCCGGCGTGTGGGCGCCTGAAAGGGTCAACAGACCCGCCAGCAGCGGCTGACGACCGTGTCGCCGCGCGGCGGCGTCATCGGCACACATCTCCAGCAGAGAACTGATGTGCGTGGCTGCGGTTGTGAAGAGCCCGATCTTGGGCAGCGCGGTGGTCAGTCCGCGCATCGCGGCGACGACGTAGGCATGGCGCCCGTGGAGGTGAGCACGCTCATGGGCGATGACGGCCGCCAGTTGCGCTTCATCGAGTGCAGCGAGAGCAGCCGTGGTTACGACGATCGCCGGTGGACGGCCCGCCACGCAGTACGCCGCACGCTCGGATGCCTCGATGTACACGACGTCGCTGCCGTCTGAACTACCGACCAGGCGCACGGCGTCTGCGTGCGCGAAGGTGTGCCTGCGCATGCGACTCAAAGCGCGGCCGACTCGAACGCAAACTGCCAGCAGACTCCCGGCAGCGATGGCCACTGCGGCTGTTGCCACTATTCGGGCCGGCCCCCCCGCGTGCCCGACGAGAATTGCATGGAGACGCTCCAGACAGGACACGAGTAACGCGTCAGGGCTGTCCCAGTGCCCGGCGGCCTCGATGAGTAGCAGAGCGATAGCAGCAATCGAGCAGCCGAGCACGGTAACGACGGCCGTGAGCCAAGCTGATATCGCCAGGCGTGGAGCCCCGCCATCGGCTGTGATCCGGGCCAAAAGCTTCGGCCCGATCGATAGGACTGCCACGACGTAGAGCAGCAATGCCGCCGTGACGGTCATCGCCGACCAGACTTACGGGCAACGCGCCGCAGCGCAGCGCGCAAGTCCGCCGATTCCTCCGCGTCGATTTGCGCCACGAAATGACTGAGGACCGCCTCCGATCGGCCTCCGCCGCTCAGGGCCTCGAGCATCAGACGGGCGCTGTGCTCTTCTCGAGTCAGCGTCGGTCGGTATCGGTAGGCCTTACCGTCGCGTTTCCGCGACAGCCAGCCCTTGCCATGCAGATTGTCCATCGTCGACATCACCGTGGTGTATGCGATGTGACGTTCGATGCTCAACTCGTCGAATATCTCCCTAACCGTGGTGTCGGTCTCGGGATCGCGATTCCAGAGGCGATCCATGATCGCCGCCTCGAGCTCTCCGAAGCCACGCACCCGCGCCATGAACGAACCTCCTGAATTAGTCAGTAGGTAGCTTACGGTGTCCGCAGCATCTGACGCTGAATTGTGGTCTGGTAGACCTAGTCAGTTGCGGAATCACCTGCTACTGGCGGGGCACCCCGCGCTCCTGCAACCACGCCATCGGGTCAATCTTGTCTGATCCGTTGCGGTGGACCTCAAAATGCAGATGCGGACCTGTCGAATTGCCACGGTTGCCCATGGTGGCAATTTGATCACCAGCCAAGACACGGTCGCCTTCTTGAACCGTCGCAGTGTCGATATGACCGTAGAGCGTCACCGTGCCATCCGAGGCGCGGATCTTGACCCACATGCCGTAACCGGGTGTCGGCCCGGAAGCGACCACCTCGCCATCCGAGGCGGCATAGATCGGCGTGCCGACGGCGTTGGCGATGTCGAGTCCCGCGTGCAGGGAACCCCACCGTGTTCCGAATCCCGAAGTCAAAATGCCACGGGCCGGGAAGACGAACTGCGGGCGTCGCATTCGCGCCTCTCGCTGGGCACGCTCTTGGGCGAATGCCGCTCCGCGAACCAGTTCTTCTCGGTGGACTGCGGAGTCGAAACTGTTGGCTACTTGGACGATCTGCACTCCCGCCGCGTCCGGTACGGAATCGCCTTGCGCTGTTGTGGCGTCCGCGATCAAAGTCGGGTTGGCCGGAACTTCCGACGCTTCCACCATCGCATTGGCCCCAGCGGCTATGGCCCCAGCAGCAACACCCGCAACGACGAGCCGGCCGTGCACTGACCCAGCGCCCTCAGGCCGTTTCCGCTGTGTCGCGGGTATCCGACGGTGCGCACCGGCCGACGTTGCACGTTGGCCAGTTTGTTGAACGTATACACGTGCAGGGCCAGTGGAGGCGGGGCGAGGAGATCGCGACGTACGCGTAGGCGCAAGTAGAAGTAGTGGCCACTCGTCGGTCAGGTCGTTCAGATCGTCGAGCTCGGGTGCGGTCAGTACCTCGACGTCGGTGGCGAAAGGACCGCGATTGACCGTTAAATCGGCCGCCGGGCTGAACTCATTGACAGGGATGATCTCAGTGGCTTCAGCGTCCCACAGGTATCTGCGTGGCGCGTTGGGCCGCGCGGTCCGGCGGTGTGCCACCAATCGAGACGTTCCTTACCGTTACCGGTTCGTTATCAGTTGGCGAGACGCTAACCGAACGCTCGCGATTCGGCAAGCCTACGATTGCCGCTTTCCGTGCGCCCGTCTACTTCGGCTCCGCGTGTGTCAACCACGCGTGGCGCCGTGACCAGCTATCGCTTTGAGCAGCCTGCCGTATGAGATACACGTACGTACGTAGTAAATAAGTGTTTAGCAAACTAGATCTCGGCATAGCGTCGGTCGGTGTGCGGGAGGGCCGGAGCGGGTGCGAGTACTCGGCACCCGCCCCAGCGGGACACCCGTCGTGCCGGGTGATGAGGCCTACCGGTGGTCGGAGTGTTCAACTACACCGATTAGTACTAGATTGCTCAGTAGAACAATCTACTGATTTAGTCCGTAGATTGCACATCTTGTCGTCGAACTAGTAGCGGGAGAATTCGTTGGTCGCCGAAGCGCCGCCTGTCGGAGAACTCGAGGCACGCCGTCCCTTCCCGGCCCGCATGGGACCCAAAGGCACCTTGATCTACAAGCTGGTGACGACCACTGATCACAAGCTGATCGGCATGATGTACGTCGTCACGTGCTTCGTGTTCTTTTTCGCTGGCGGGTTGATGGCGTTATTCATCCGGACCGAGCTGGCGATACCGGGGCTGCAGTTCCTCAGCAACGAGCAGTACAACCAGCTGTTCACCATGCATGGCACGGTGATGTTGCTGTTCTACGCAACGCCGATCGTGTTCGGGTTCGCCAACCTGGTTTTGCCGCTGCAGATCGGTGCGCCCGACGTCGCCTTTCCGCGGCTCAATGCATTCTCGTTCTGGTTGTTCTTGTTCGGTGCGCTGATCGCGATGGGCGGCTTCATCACGCCGGGCGGCGCCGCTGATTTCGGTTGGACGGCCTACACGCCGTTGTCGAATGCCATCAGTAGCCCGGGCGCCGGCGCGGATTTGTGGATCATGGGCCTGATCGTCGGCGGGTTGGGCACCATCCTGGGCGCGGTCAACATGATCACCACGGTGGTGTGTATGCGCGCGCCTGGTATGACGATGTTCCGGATGCCGATCTTTACCTGGAACATCCTGGTGACGTCGATCCTCGTGCTGGTCGCGTTTCCGATCTTGACGGCCGCACTCTTCGCGTTGGCCGCCGACCGCCATCTGGGCGCTCACGTTTACGACCCGGCCAACGGCGGCGTGTTGTTGTGGCAGCACTTGTTTTGGTTCTTCGGCCACCCCGAGGTGTACATCATCGCGTTGCCGTTCTTCGGCATCGTGTCCGAAATCTTCCCTGTCTTCAGCCGAAAGCCAATCTTTGGCTATACCACGCTGATCTACGCGACGCTCTCGATCGCCGCGCTGTCGGTCGCGGTGTGGGCGCACCACATGTACGCAACGGGTGCCGTTCTCCTACCGTTCTTTTCGTTCATGACGTTCCTCATCGCGGTGCCCACCGGTATCAAGTTTTTCAACTGGATAGGCACGATGTGGAAGGGGCAGTTGACATTCGAAACACCGATGCTCTTCTCGGTCGGCTTCCTCGTCACCTTCCTGCTCGGTGGTCTGTCGGGTGTGCTGCTGGCCAGCCCCCCGCTCGACTTCCAAGTCACTGACAGCTACTTTGTCGTCGCGCACTTCCACTACGTGCTCTTCGGCACGATCGTGTTCGCGACCTACGCGGGCATCTACTTCTGGTTCCCGAAGATGACGGGCCGCCTGTTGGATGAGCGATTGGGAAAGCTGCACTTCTGGCTGACGTTCATCGGATTCCACACCACCTTCCTGGTGCAGCACTGGCTCGGGAACGAAGGCATGCCGCGCCGCTACGCCGACTACCTACCCACCGACGGCTTCACCACCCTGAATGTCATCTCCACGATCGGTGCGTTCATCCTGGGAGTCTCGACGCTTCCGTTCGTGTGGAACGTGTTCAAGAGCTGGCGCTACGGCGAGCCGGTCACTGTCGACGACCCGTGGGGCTACGGCAACTCACTGGAATGGGCCACAAGTTGTCCGCCGCCGCGGCACAACTTCACCGAGCTGCCGCGTATCCGTTCGGAACGACCGGCTTTCGAGCTGCACTATCCGCATATGGTCGACCGGATGCGCGCCGAGGCGCACGTCGGGCGCGCCCATGGGCCAGACGACGGGGACGTGACGCGGCTTGACGATGAACATGTCCGTACCTGATTAAGCGCGGTCGGGCCGGGGCGGGGCGTCGGGCGACGCACTGAACCCGCACCGAACGATTAAACGTAGGTATTGACTCGGTACATGCATACATGCGTATAGTCGCATGTATGACACGTCGCGACCAGTGCGATATGAACCGCGATGCTGATCGTCTCCATGCGAACGAGACATTGGCGCTGGACCTGGCGGACCTCTTGCCGGGCAGTGACGACCGCTGCGCGGACCGTCTGACGCGCGATTTGGCAGCGACTCCGCTGATTGACGAAGTTCACGTCGTCGACGGCGGGACGCTCACGCCGCGCCTGTGCGTGCACTACGACGCTGCCGCGGCGACGGCAGTCGATGTGCAACGACGCGCTTGGCAGGTCGCCGAAACCATCAGTTCGCATTACGGCCATCTGCGCTGGTTGCTGACCGGAACCGCAGAGGATGACGCATCGACGAGGACGGCACTGGTCGACAGGTTAACCAGGGTGCCCGGCGTCGTCGCCGCAACCGCTACGACGACCTCACTCGAAGTGGAGTTCGAACGATCTTCGGTCACGGCCCAGGAATTGGTAGACGTGATCGCCGCCGTCGCTGGACCAGACACGACACCTTCGACTGTCGCTGAGACGGACCATGCGGTGGACCACGGTGCAAAGGAAGGGGAGCACACCGGGCACCAGCATGAGCACGGCGGAATCTTTGGCGAGCGCACCGAGCTGATCTTCGCGGGCCTGGCGGGAACGCTTCTTCTGGTGGGTTGGTTGCTAGCGTCCTTCGCCGACACACCGCGTTCCGCGGAGTTGGTGGTCTACTCCCTGGCCTTTTTCTTCGGTGCGTTCTTCACCGTGCAGGAAGCCTTCGCCAGCGTTCGTCAGGGTCGGTTCGAGATCGACTTCCTGATGCTGGTGTCGGCCGCCGGTGCGGCGGCGCTCGGTGAAGTCGCCGAAGGCGCGCTTCTGCTGTTCTTGTTCAGCGTCGGCCACGCGCTGGAGGGCTATGCGATGGGGCGAGCCCGCCGGGCAATCGAAGCGCTCGCCGAGCTCGCTCCGAAGACGGCCCTGGTCCGCCGCGGCGGCACGGGCGACACTGTGGAAGTGCCGGTGGGCGACCTGCGCGTTGGGGATATCGTCGTCGTGCGACCCAACATGCGGCTTGCGGCCGACGGCTTCGTCGTGGCTGGCGCCACTAGCGTTGATCAGGCCCCCGTGACCGGGGAAAGCGTTCCCGTCGATAAGTATCCGGTTCCGGATGTGGCGGCAGCCGCCGCGTCGCCCGACCTCATTGACGCGGCATCGCGGGTGTTCGCCGGCACGATCAACGGCGCCGGCGCCATCGAGATCCAGGTGACTCGGCTCGCCGGTGACTCCACTCTGGCCCGAGTCGTCCGGTTGGTGGCCGAGGCGCAGACCAAGACGACATCCACCCAGCGGTTCACCGACCGGTTTCAGCGGATTTTCGTGCCGACGATCCTCATCGGAGTCGTCCTGCTGCTGTTCGCCGGTTTCGTGGTCGATGAACCGTTCACTGCCACCGTGTACCGCGCACTCGCCGTGCTGGTGGCTGCCAGTCCGTGTGCGCTGGCGATCGCCACGCCCAGTGCGGTTTTGTCGGCGGTGGCGCGAGCGGCCAGAGCCGGAATCCTGATGAAAGGCGGAGCCGCGCTCGAAGAGTTGGGCCGGGTGGATGTGCTGGCTTTCGACAAGACCGGCACCCTCACCGAGGGCAGGCCCAAGATCGCCGAGGTCGTTGCCAGCACGGACAGCAATGAGGCGGAGCTGGTTACCGTCGCCGTCGCCGTTGAGGAGCAGAGCGATCATCCGCTGGCCCGTGCCATCGTCCGCGACGGCCGCGAGCGCCTCGCGGGCGCGGCAGTACCCCGCGCGACGGACGTTCGAGCTCTCACAGGCCGCGGCATCGTGGCGTCCGTCGAAGGGGTAGACGTCCGCATCGGCAAGACCGAAATGTTCACCGGCGCCAACGAGCGACCGCCAGCCTGTTTGGCCGGCGAGGTGGAGCGTCTCGAACAGGCCGGCCGCACCACGATGCTCGTCCGCGCAGGCGAGCGTTGGCTGGGTGCGATCGGACTGATGGACGTTCCTCGCGCAGAAGCGTCGGCGGTCATCGCCCGTCTCGCCGAGATCGGGGTTTCAAAGACCGTGATGCTGTCCGGAGACAACCAGCGGGTGGCCGACGCCGTCGCCGGCGAAGTCGGTGTTGCCTACGCCCGCGGCGACCTGATGCCCGAGGACAAGGTGGCTGAGATCGCTGCTCTGCGTAAGCGTCACGGACGCGTGGGCATGGTGGGAGACGGCGTCAACGACGCGCCCGCAATGGCGGCCGCAAGCGTAGGCATCGCGATGGGTGCGGCCGGTTCCGACGTTGCCTTGGAAACCGCTGACGTCGCGCTGATGGCCGACGATCTGCGAGCGTTGCCGTTCGCCGTGAGCCTGAGTCGCCGCTCCTCACGGATCATCAAGCAGAATCTGTGGGCGAGTCTCGGCATCGTCGCGCTTCTCATTCCGGCGACGATCCTCGGATTGGGCATCGGTCCCGCCGTGCTCATTCACGAGGGCTCGACACTGATCGTGGTCGCCAATGCACTTCGGCTCTTAGGGATGCGGATGGAACCCGTGAGAGCCCCAGAACCGAGCGTTACGGCGGACGCGAGGCTCCTACAGGATCCGTGATGATGTTGAGTGCAGCAGCGAACTTCGAGCACGCCGATGTCGAAGCAGCCGTCGTCTTCGTCGACATGTCTGGCTTCACCGCGTTCACCGAAACCCACGGCGATCACAGCGCTGCACAGCTGGCAGAAACATTCACCGCCTCAGTCATCCGGGTTCTCGGCCCCGGCGACAAACTCATCAAGACCATCGGCGATGCGGTGCTGGTGGTGTGTGAGAATCCGACTACGGCAGTGACTTTCCTCCGACGGCTCACCGCCGAGATCAGTCGCGTCCAGGGCTTTCCGATGTTGCGGGCAGGCATCGCCGCTGGCCCCGTGGTGAAGCGGAACGGAGACGTCTTCGGTTCGACGGTCAACACCGCGGCGAGGCTCGCTAGCCTCGCGCAGGCCGGGCAAATCGTCGTCAATGAAGGTGTCGCGTCGGCGCTTCCGGCAGCCGATCTCGCGGCGATGACCGCGTTGGGATCACTGACGCTGCGCAACGTCGGATCCCCTATTGGTGCATTTGCTCTCGACATCGGTACTCATCACCAAGAGCATGTGGATCCTGTTTGCCGGATGCACGTCGCGACGGGCGCCCCAGAATTGACGATCACGCATGCGGGCACGTCGTACCGGTTCTGTTCGACCGTCTGCATGCAGCAATTCGCCCAGCGCATCGACGGTGACACCACCTAGCCTCCGGGGCAACGAGGAGGGCGGCCACCGGGTCGGGAGATGCGGGACCCGTTGTGCGCGTATCAGATCTGCCAGTCCTGCGCACCGTCGTTCTCGTCGTACACGCCGACGGAGTTCTTGACCACGACCGGGTCGCCGCTGCCAAACGTGTCGTAGAACCATTGGGCGTTGGCTGGACTGAGGTTGGGGCAGCCGTGGCTGACGTTGCGTTTGCCTTGGTCCGCCACCGACCAGGGTGCGCCGTGAACGAAGATGCCCGCGTTGTTGATGCGCACCGCATCTTTGACTTTGAGCTTGTAGCCCTCGGCGGAATCGATGGGCACGCCGTAGGTCGAGGAGTCCATCACCATGTCGGCGAACTTCTCGAGCACATAGTAGGTGCCGTTGGGCGTGTCATAGCCCGGCTTCCCTAGAGACACCGGAATTGTCTTCTCGAGTACACCGTTTCGCATCACCTCCATCTGAAGGGTCGCGTTGTCGATGGTCGCCACCAACGAATCACCGGTGCGAAAGCTCGACTTCGTGCCTCCCGCGTCAATCGTGACAGTGGTGTTGGCGGGCCAGAAGTCGATCGGGCGCCACCTGAGCTGGGTAGCGCTCATCCAGTAGAACTTCCCGGGAACCGGAGGATTCGACGAGACGTGGACGGCTTGTTCGGCTAGAGGCCGGTCGGCGATCGGCCGTTGAAAGTTGATGATGATGGGTTTGGCGACGCCAACGGTTGAGCCGTTCACCGGGTTGAACGTGGGTGGCGCGAATACTGGCGGGCCGAGGTACGGTGCCGGATTCTGGCCGGCGGGTGGGTCTGCAGTCGCCGGCGCCGACCCAAGGGACGGCACGAAAGGGTTCGACGACGTCGGTACTGGGATCCCCATAGGGTCGCCGGGCGTAGGCACGGGTACTGGTGGTGGTTGGGCGGAGGCTGACGGCGCGGCCAGGAGCGTCATCGCCGCGAAGAACGATGTCAATATCGCGACGACTGGCGTTAGCGGCGGACACCGCATACAGGTCTTCTCCCATCCACTGGTCGCCGTCAATGCGTTAGAGGACGTCGACGGCCGCCGAGTTGCTACGTAGTTGCATAGTAGATGATGGAGCAGCGCATACGGCAGCGTGACTGCTGACCTACGTAGTAGATGTGGGAGTTCAGGACAGGTGGATG
This sequence comes from Mycobacterium sp. NPDC051804, assembly GCF_044452905.1. Lineage (NCBI taxonomy): Bacteria > Bacillati > Actinomycetota > Actinomycetes > Mycobacteriales > Mycobacteriaceae > Mycobacterium > Mycobacterium sp. NPDC051804. The sequence goes on from NZ_JBITCD010000001.1 coordinate 397,328, forward strand.
TGAAGAGGCTGAAACGCCGTGACTAGCTTCACGGAGATCGCGACGTCTGGACATGTGCTGTTGGCCGTGCTTGTCTCGGTGCTGGCGGGGCTGGTGTCATTTGCATCGCCGTGCGTCGTTCCGCTCGTGCCCGGGTATCTGTCCTATTTGGCGGCCATTGTCGGCGTCGACGACGAGGCACGTGCCCAGCGGCAACTCAGTGCGCACTTGCGGGTCGCCGGCGCCGCGGGTTTGTTCGTGGCTGGCTTCACGGCGGTGTTCCTTATGGGTTCTGTCGCGATCCTGGGCCTGACGTCGACGGTGATCAGTAACGGGTTGTGGTTGCAACGCCTTGGTGGGGTCATCACGATCTTGATGGGTCTGGTGTTTATGGGTGTCATCCCTGCACTGCAACGGGAAGCACGTTTGGCGCCGAAGTCGTTGTCAACGCTCGGGGGTGCACCGCTGCTTGGGGCGGTCTTCGGGCTCGGCTGGACTCCTTGTTTGGGTCCGACGCTTACGGGCGTCATAGCAGTGGCCTCTGCCACCGAGGGGCCAACTGTGTTTCGTGGCGTTTTGCTTGTAGTCGCCTACTGTCTCGGGCTGGGCGTCCCGTTTGTGCTGTTGGCAATCGCATCCGGGCGCGCAGTTAAGGCGTTGGGCTGGCTTCGTCGAAACACGCGGCGAATTCAGATTTTTGGTGGCGTGCTCCTCGTCGTCGTCGGCATCGCCTTGCTGACCGGATTGTGGAATGAGGTGGTGACGTGGGTGCGCGATGTCTTCGTCAGCAACACCACACTTCCGATATGACGGTGCGTGAGCGGCCTTCTGCGCTGACGGAGCGCAAAACGTGACGGCGACTTCCGTTGCCGGCGGGCGTCGCCGGGTGGTGTGGCCGGTGTTGCTCGGTGTCGCATTGGTGGCGGGCGTGACCGCCGGCGCGATCGGCGCCCTCATGTTGGACGACGCGCTTGAGGTAACAGGACTCAGAGATCCTGGGCCGATCACTGCCTACGGGCTGCCCTTCCTGCGCGGCGCCGGTGAGATCGCTGCGATAGTGACGATCGGGCACTTCTTGTTCGCCGCCTTCCTCGTGCCGCCACAAACCGGTGGAGTGCTCGACGTTGATGGGTACCGCGCGGTGCGGGTCGGCGCGGTCGCTTGTGTGGTGTGGGCGATGTGCGCTGCGCTATTGGTGGGGCTGACCGTCTCCGATGTGTCGGGAGTGCCGTTGACGGACCTGACACCGCTGGAGGTTTGGTCGGCGGCCGGCCTTATCGAAACGACTGCGGCGTGGCGCACCACCTCCATCCTGGCCGCAGTCGTCGCCGTGGCGAGTCTGACGGTGTTGCGGTGGTCGTGGACACCTGGCCTATTGATCGGGGGGCTGGTGACTTTGGTGCCGGTCGCCGTGACGGGGCACTCTTCCACGGGCGGTTCACACGGTATTGCGACCAACAGCCTGCTCATCCATCTGGTTGCCGGGTCGTTGTGGGCCGGTGGACTGCTCGCGCTGGTTGTACACGCGCTGCGCGGTGGCAGTCACACCGACCTCGCCGCTCGACGATTCTCGCGACTGGCGCTTGGATGCTTCGTCGCGATGGCTGCCAGTGGGGTCATCAATGCCGCGGTGCGGATCGACCTGACGAACCTCTGGACCAGTACCTATGGCCGTCTGGTCTTGGCGAAGGTAGCAGTGCTTGTTAGTCTCGGTGTTCTTGGCTGGCGCCAACGGCGTTCGGCAATCGTTGCGCTGCAGCATGATCCGACTGCACGTCGACCGCTCCTGCGGCTCGCGCTCGGCGAGGCTGCCCTGTTCGGCATCGCGGTCGGAGTCGCGGTCGGGCTTGGTCGCACTCCGCCGCCTCCGACGAGAAGCGAGCCCTCGCCAGCTGAGGTTGCGCTCGGATTCGACCTTCCCGAGTCGCCAACGATTGCTGCAGTGTTTACCGATTGGCGATTCGACCTCATCTTCGGTACAGCAGCGGTCGTCATGGCAAGCATCTACCTCGCTGGGGTGTACCGGCTGGCCCGCCGTGGCGAGCCGTGGTCGAAGCGGCGCGCCGTATCGTGGGTGATCGGTTGCGTCACAATGCTATTCGCTACCTCGTCGGGACTGGGCATGTACATGGCGGCGATGTACAGCATGCACGCCATCGTCCAATTGCTGCTCACCATCGCGGTGCCGGCGCTGCTCGTCCAGGGCGCGCCTGTGACGCTGGCACTCAAGGCGCTGAGAGCAGCTGAGCCGAATTCTGCCCCCGGCCCACGCGAATGGGTTCAAAGCGTCGTGGCCGCACCGATGACGCGCCTACTCACCCAACCGTGGACGGCGCTGGCGATACTCATGGTGGGCGTCTACGGCTTATGCATTCCTGGCGTCTACGACGTCGCAATGAGCGACCATGCCGCGCACATGGCGACGATCGGCTTTTTCCTGTTCAGTGGCACGCTGTTCTTCGTTGCCGTCAGCGGCGCGGGGCCAACGCCAGGGCCGATGTCCACGCAGCGTCGAGTCACAATGACGTTGTTCACGCTGTCCCAGTTCGTGGTCGCAGGCATTGTGGTGGTGCGGATGCAGGCTGTCCTTGGTGGCGACTTCTACCGTTCGTTGAGGCTGAACTGGCATACGAACCTTCTGAGCGACCAGAGAATGGGCGGTGTAATCGTCTCAGTTAGTGGCGTTTTGGCGATGTTGGCGGTCATCGCAATCGTGGCCGCAAAGCGCATCGGTCACCTGGCGAGGGATAACGCACATGCGCCGGCCGTTGACGCGTGAAGGTGGCCACGTACGCGCACAACGGAGGCATACCAGCCGGTCCCTCTGCGTCTACTCCTTCAAGGCTTTCTCCACAGCGGCCGACAGGTCTTCGTAGCTTCTGAATTCCATTTCGTTTCCGTTGAGGAAGAAAGTCGGGGTGCCCTGGACGCCGAGGGCCTGGCCGTCGGCGACGTCCACGTTGATACGGTCAAGCGTGGCGGGATCGTTGTAGGCGGCGTCGAACGCGGCCATGTCCAGTCCCAGTTCGGTGGCGAAGCCGCGAAAGGTGGAGTCGGCCGGAGTCCGCTGTTCACCCCATTGGCTCTGGGTTTCATACATCTTCTTGTAAATCGGCTCGAACTTCCCCTGCTGGGCGGCTGACTCGACCGCACGTGCTGCTCGCTCGGCGTTGAAGTGAGACGGAATGGGGAAGTAGCGGATGACGAAGTTGACACGGTCCCCGTACTCGGATCGCGCCTGCTCGACCATCGGGAATGCTGCGCGGCACGCCTCGCATTCGAAGTCGAGAAACTCGACAAGGGTGACATCGCTGTCCGGGGCGTTGTTGAGGCGGCGGCTGTTGTCCCGGACCAGTTGACCTACCTCGCCGCCTCCGGCCTGCGCTGCGGCGGGCGTGTCCTTTTTCTGGACCGAGAGGTAAACGCCGGCCCCGATGATCACGGTGATGACTGCAAACGCGGTCAGCAGAATACGTGTGATGGGTGCCATCTAAGTACGTCCTTCTGTCACAGAGCGTCCGTTCTGCGTGGGCGGCCGCGCACCGTAGCGGCGCATCGGAACGGACGTGAAAATATGCATCTCTCCTGTGACTATATACGTAGCGACACCGTAGAACTGCGGCGTGCCCGCTGGCGCACAGCTAACCGACGATGAAGCAGCAGCGCCGTGCGTTACCGTTTGCACGGTCGCCTTAGGTGATGGATGGCGCTCGAGCGAGACGCCACATTCCCCACCAGGCGGCTGGAGCGAGCGCGATCACGCTCCACATTCCGGGCACGTAGCCGGCGCCGGTGGGATCGAGCCACGGAAACACCAGGAAGTGCGCCAACTCGGTCAGGCCCATCGAGGCAAAGAACGTCCATGCGAGATAGCGGCCGATTGGCCGCCGGCGCTGCATGAGGACTGGCACCAGCAGCCAGGCGCCAGCCGATACGACGACCAGCAAGACCACGGGAACTGACGTCACCGCGGGAGTGGGCACCCCTGTGACCTCCGCCAGGAACGCGAAGAATTCCATCTGCTTTTCTTCGACGCGGTGAATCACAAACAATGTCAACGCCATCCAATATGGCGCGCGAATGTCGGCCCAGGTGCCGCCATCCGGCCGCACCAGCCATAGGAGTAAGCCTCCGACGAACCCGGCGGTGAAGATGAGCATGGTCGCCAGCCCCAGGGCCCAATAGCCCACGCCCAGCGTCCCGGCCGTCAACGCTACGGCGATAGCGACGGCCGGCGCGGGCAGAGCGCTGCTGTTCGATTTCGTGACTTTCATGGTGATGGCGTCCGGCTAACCTCTCGCAAGCGAGGCAAACTCAAATTTGCGGGTTGTCCGCTGAACCCCGTGATGCGGAATTCGAGCGAGCACCACACGACAGCTTGTACCGGAGGCGTTCAGCATCATTCCGCCGACAGCGACCGGTCATGCTAGCGCGAGGAACAACTTCTCCAGTTCGGCTTCGGTCATCGGCTCGACACCCTCGGTGCTGTCTCCGGTGATGCATTCGCGCAGACCGGTCGCGACGATCTTGAAACCCGCCCGGTCCAGGGCGCGTGAGACGGCGGCGAGTTGGGTGACGACGTCTTTGCACTCGCGTCCCTGCTCGATCATCGAGATCACACCGGCGAGCTGTCCTTGAGCGCGCCGCAGCCGATTCAATACGGCGGCAATGCTGTCTTCGTCGCCAACCATCGCGGTTTCCCTTCTGCGGTTTCGAGCAGGTCAACATTACCCGTGGGGGTATTCTTCCCGGTGCCTTCGCCTGGTCAGGCCGCGGCGGCTGGGTGCACGCGAGGGATGAGCCGCCGCAGGGGACAGTAGGCGGTTCGACGGCAGGTGACATAAGTGCCGACGCCGATCATGATCAGGGCTGCAGACGCGGCACCGACAGCCAGGGTTGTCTCCTGCGCGAGGAGCACCGACGCCATCACCAGAACGAACCAGCCGAAGAGCGTGCGCAACGCATCGGGATCGACCGCGCCGGTAAAGCGTGCGCCGATCAGAGCGCCCACAACGGCGGCGGCGGTGACCACAGCGGCCACTGGCCAGTCGACCTGTCCGCTGGCCAGATGCCCCGTCAGACCGGCGAACGATTGCATCGCGATCACCACCAGGGAGGTGCCGACCGCGGCGGGCATCGGGAGCCCGGTCAGCACGGCCAGCGCAGGCACCAACAGGAAGCCGCCACCCGCGCCGACCAGCCCGCTGACCGCGCCGACGGCAACACCCAGCACGGCCATCTTTACCATGGGCACGCGCCGGACCGCGTCGCACGCATGGGTGTTGCTGCGGCCGCGCAGCATCGCACCCCCGGCGGCGAGCATGATCACCGCGAATGCAATCAGCAGCGCGGTCCCGGGAATGAAGCGGGCTAGCAGACCGCCGCCCACTGCCCCGGTCATGGCCGCCGCGCCGAACGGCAGCGCGACGCCCCACCGCACCCGCCCGGCCCGCACATGGGCGATCGCGCCGACCGCGCTGGTGACCGCGATCACCAGAAGCGAACTTGCGATCGCCCGCGTGGCGTCCAGGCCCCCGACATAGGCCAGCAGCGGGACGGTCAGGATCGCGCCGCCCCCGCCCAGCAGCCCCAGCGCGACCCCGACCAACACGGCCAAGGCGACGGTCAACGCCATCATGGCGACCTCATCGCGGCAGATTCGAACCTCGCCTTGTTCAACATCTCGTGTCGTCCTGTCTGTCGGGGCCGGGACCGAACCGCGCCATCTCCGGAATACCTCGGGGGGTATGCGGGCTATAGTAGTCGATACCCCCCTGGGTATACATCGGATGACGCCGGTATGCGCCAGGGGTATCGGCTGAGACCGCACGGGTTTCTGCGTATCCGCGGGACATAGGAGAAACGGATGATTCTGGAGCAGTACTACATCGAGTGCCTGTCGCACGCGTCGTATCTGGTCGGCGACGAAACCACCGGGCGCGCAGTCGTTGTCGACCCGCGCCGCGACATCACCGAATACCTCGACGACGCCGCCAAACACGGTTTGACAATCGAAGGCGTAATCAACACCCACTTTCACGCCGACTTCGTCTCCGGTCACCTGGAATTGGTGCAGGCCACCGGGGCGTGGATCGGCTTCGGCGCGGCCGCCCAGACCGACTACCCGATCCGCCGGTTGTCTGACGGGCAGCACCTCTCGCTCGGTGAGGTCGACCTGGAGATCCTCTCCACCCCCGGGCACACCTGGGAATCGATCAGCGTCCTGGTGCGTGAACGTGCCGGGGTCGACCCGGTCGCGGTGCTGACCGGTGACGCGCTGTTCATCGGCGATGTGGGCCGCCCGGACCTGGCCAACCTTGGTGATGGCTCAACTACCGACCTGGCTCGGGCGATGTATCGAACCATCCACGACCGGCTGCTGAGGCTGCCCGACCACGTCACGGTGATGCCGGCCCACGGCGCCGGGTCGTCGTGCGGCAAGAACCTCTCTGCTGAACTCACCTCAACCATCGGTGTGCAGCGCCGCACCAACCCGTCCACGCAGCCGATGACCGAGGCCGAATTCGTGGAGCTGATCACCCACGGCCAGCCGGCGGCGCCCGCCTATTTCTCGGTTGACGCCGCGATGAACAAACGCGTGCATCCACTGCTGGATCAGCACCGCAACATCCCCGAACTGACCGCGGCCCAGCTGCGGTCCGCTCTGGCGGCCGGTGTCCGCGTGGTGGATGCCCGGTCGGTAGACGACTTCGCTGCCGGTCATCTCCGCGGATCGGTCAACGTCGGTTTCGACGGCCGCTTCGCCGAGACCGGCGGCATGGTTGCCGAGGTGGGTGCGACCATCGCGCTGGTCACCTATCCCGGTGAGGAGCAGGCGGCGGCCATGCGGCTGGCCCGAGTCGGCTCCGACAACGTGATCGGCTATCTCACCGTCGCGCATGACGGAAATTTCCCCGCCGAGCTGACCGACCTTGTTCAACCCGCACCGCGAATCGATGTCGCTGAGCTCGACCGCCTGCGGGCCGCGCATGCGGTGACGGTGATCGACATCCGCAATCCCGGCGAACGCGAAACCGGGACGATACCCGGCGCGGTGCACATCCCGCTGGCACAACTGCGCACCCAACTGGCGCACATTGCCGGTGACAAGCCGATCGTGGTGCACTGCGCCGGCGGCTGGAGATCCAGTGTGGCCGCCTCCATGATGCGGGCCGACGGATTGGGACGCGTGAGCGACCTGATCGGCGGTTACAACGCATGGGCGCAGACCCACGCCGCAGCTGAAAGACAACAGGGCGAATCGATCTGAGCCACGGCGCCAGGTGAGCCGGATTGGCGCTCAGTCCCGGGTAATCCCACGCTGCTGGTGATCGCTGACTGTGTCGACACTCGCGTATTGCGCTGGTGCGGCGGCGAATCGTTGAGCGCACTCTGGTGAGCAGAACCACCAGTCACGATCGGCGTGACGCAGATGGCTGGCCGCCGTGCCAGGGTCGACCCGCACGCGGCACACCGGGTCGGTTGGGTAGCGAGCCGCCGCCAGGCACACCGCGTACACCTCCATCGGTGTCGCAATGTTGCGGAGTTTTCTGGCGCCCAATGGATCTGGCGATAGACCAAGCTGCGCGCAGGCCTGACGAACATTGTCGGTGACCACAGCCTGCCCGGCGCCGGCCAGCGCCGTGATGCGGGCGGCCACATTCACGCCGTGTCCGAAGTAGTCGTTGTCGCGGTGCACCGCGCTGCCGTGGTGAATGCCAGCCCGCAGTGCAAGGAAGCCGTCCTCATCGGCGGCCCGGTCAGCAAGCTGCAGGATGGTCGCCACCATCTGCTCGGGTTTGCTGTTGCGCAGCATGACCGCATCACCCATCGTCTTGACGATGGTGACGCCCGGCCATAGCGCGTCACGGGTCACGGTAAGCAGGCGGCCCGCCAGACTGGCCGCCTGTTCATCACCGCACATTTCAGTCAGGACGCTGAACCCAGACAGATCGACGAACGCGAACGTCGCCTCGACACTTTCCGATTCAGTCACCTGATCGTCCCTCCATCATCCCTCAGATGGCGCTGATGTCTGGCGGCGCATCTGAACCGATGCATCACCCGCCACGGGCTCAGCAGCGCTCGTACCCGCAAGCCCATGGCGGACATGCGCGCTATTCGCAGCAGGCCGCGAGATCCTCGAGCATCATTCGGTGCCACCTCCTCGAGCATCCTTGTGCCGGCGGTGTTCGACCGCCAACAAGCGCCAGAGTGATTCGGTTGTGACGCAGCACTTTTGGCGGCTACTTTTGTGGGCCGCAGCCCGCGATCACGGCGCGGTGAGTAACGCAACGGATCGCTCCATTTCGCCCGCATCGGTTAGCTCCGGTACTGGTGTTCGGGTTGCAGGCGTCCGATCCCGGGTAGGAAGCGACCCACGCGGGAGGCGTAGCTGGTGTAGGCCACGCCGTGGACGCGGCGTAGGTAGGGTTCTTCGGCGAAGCGCACCTGTGCTTCTATGCCGATCACGGAAACCACCAGCCCGGCGACTGCCACCGCGTTGGGCACCATGAGCGCCAGGCCGATAAACGCGACAGTTGCGGCGGCGAAGACCGGGTTGCGAACGACCCGGAAGGCACCGGTGGTTACCAGAGTCGTGCGTTCCGCCTCGTCGATCCCGGTCCGCCAGGACGCGCCCATGGCCATTTGAGCGGTGAAGGCCAAGACTATGCCGAGCACTGCTACCGCGACACCGACCCCGCGCAGCATCGAATGATCCAAGATCGCCAGCGGCGACATGCCGGCCAAGTCGGCGACGGGTGCCCCGATCCCCACAGTCAGCCAACCGAGGTCGGTTCCGGCCAGCGCCCACCACTCCAGGGAGCCGTCAGGGCGCATCGAGCGCCGCGTGCCGATCTCTCCGGTGTGGCGCCGTTGAATCGCTGCGCGCAGGGCGCCCATCACCAACATCATGGCGGCGAACAGGGCCTGCACAGCATTCGCCATCACCGCTCACCCCCGGTGGGCACGGGCTTGGTTGCAGCGCCGAGCAGGTAATCACCCTGGGTTCGGGTGAGCGATCCGAGCACCACCAGGCCGTGGTGGGCCAGTTCATCGAGGAACTGTTCGGCGCTGAATCGGTCGTCGGTGGGGTGATCGAACAGCCGCCGGTAGATGGGGCGCGCCAGGGCGTGCGAGGTGACCTCCTCGAAGTAAAACCGCCCACCCGGTGCGATCACCCGGGCGACTTCGGCGATGGCTTTTCGCCAGTCCTGGATGTGGTGCACGATCCCGAAATCGAAGACCCCGCCGTAGCTGTCGTCGTCGGCATCCAGTGCGGTGCGCAGATCGGTGGCGCTGCCCTGGACCAGCCGGACCCGATCCCCGTAGCGGGCGAGGCGCCGGCCGGCGCGACGGATCATCGCCGGGTCCAGATCCACCGCGTCCGCGGTACCCGCCCCGAACCGTTCCAAGATCAGCTCCAAGCCGTATCCGGACCCACACCCGATCTCCAAGGCTGGTGTGCCGGGCAGCAGGCGACCGCCAAACCGCAGCAGCACCGGCACCTCATAGATGCGTTGCAGCCAGCGCCGCGGCGGCGAATTCACCAGCCCGATCTCGGCCCGGTTCATCAACATCGCAGCCATCCCTTTCTACGATCGACGACGGTGTTTGAGTCATCCCACCGCTCGGTCCACTGATTGGGTTGTGACCGAACGCTTTTCGGCCCGAGAACGGGTGAGTTGTGTGTCGAGCAGACGCCACGTTCATGATCGTGATGTCGAACCCGCGATCAGCGACCCCGCCAAGATCCACCACCGCTTGCGTTTCCTACTGGATCTTCTCCGCCTCCCGAATCAGCGCCATTGAACGCTATCACCGTAATTTGACGATCGATGCACCTCGCACGCTATCATCGTCGAATGGCGATGACAACGGGGAGATCCTCAACGCGACCCACCACAGACCTGGCACCGGCTGTGGCGCTGTTTCACGGCCTGTCCGACCCGACCCGGCTGGCGATCCTGGAGCGACTCACCGAAGGCGAAGCCCGCGTGGTGGATCTGACCGGCCTGCTGGGAGCGGCGCAGTCGACCGTGTCGGCGCACCTGGCCTGTCTGCGCGAGTGCGGCCTGGTCACCGGCCGTCCCGAAGGGCGGCAAATGTTCTACTCGCTGACCCGCCCGGAGCTGATGGATCTGCTGGCCTCGGCCGAGACGCTGCTGGCCGCCACCGGCAACAAGGTGGCGCTGTGCCCCACCTACGGAGTCCGCGCCGGGGCAACGACCAAGACGAGGGGAAGTAAATGAGCGACGCGTGCGGCTGCGGCCACGACGAACCCACCACCGACGAACAGGCCGAAGAGCACGAGCCCGAACGCCTGTGGCAAGTGCGCGAACTGCAGTTCGCCGCCATTTCGGGGGTGCTGCTGCTGGCCGCTTTGATCGCCGGGTTCGCTGATGCCGCACGCCCAGTGGTGCTCACGCTAGAAGCGCTGGCCCTGGTCGTCGGCGCCTACACCTTCGTCCCCTCCACGCTCAAGCGGCTGGCCAAGGGCAAAATCGGCGTCGGCACGCTGATGTCCATCGCCGCCGTGGGCGCGGTCATCCTCGGCGAGGTCGGCGAGGCCGCCATGCTGGCGTTCCTGTTCTCCATCAGCGAAGGCCTAGAGGAGTACTCCCTAGCGCGCACCCGCCGCGGCCTACGCGCACTACTGTCGCTGGTGCCCGATGAGGCCACCGTGCTGCGTGAGGGCACTGAAACCGTTGTCGCACCAGGAGAATTAAGGGTCGGCGACCGTATGCTGGTCAAGCCAGGCGAGCGGATCGCCACCGACGGGGTCATTCGCGAAGGGCGCACCGCGCTGGACGTTTCGGCCATCACCGGTGAATCGGTGCCCGTCGAAGCAGGACCCGGTGCCGAGGTGTTCGCCGGGTCGATCAACGGCACGGGCGTGCTGGAGGTCGAGGTCACCACCACCGCCGAGGACAACTCGCTGGCCCGCATCGTGCGCATCGTGGAGGCCGAACAATCCCGAAAGGGCGCCTCGCAGCGCCTGGCCGATCGCATCGCCAAACCCCTCGTGCCCGGGGTAATGATCGCCGCGACGCTGATCGCGGTGATCGGCAGCCTGCTCGGTGACCCGACCACCTGGATTGAACGCGCGCTGGTGGTGCTGGTCGCGGCCTCGCCGTGCGCCTTGGCGATTTCGGTGCCGGTCACCGTGGTCGCGGCGATCGGCGCCGCCAGCAAGCTTGGCGCCCTGGTCAAGGGCGGCGCCGCACTCGAGGCTATGGGGGCCGTCCGCGGTGTGGCTCTCGACAAGACCGGCACCCTGACCGCCAACCGGCCCGCTGTCATTGATGTAGCCGTCGCCGACGGCGCCACCCGCGAACAGGTGCTGGACCTGGCGGCGGCCCTGGAAGCGCGCAGCGAACACCCGTTGGCCGCGGCGATCCTTTCCGCCGTCGATGACGTCATCCCGGCCACTGATGTGGCGGCCGTGACCGGCGCCGGGCTCACCGGCCGCCGCGACGGACACACCATCCGTCTGGGCCGCCCCGGCTGGCTCGACGCCGGATCACTGGCCAGCGATGTGGCGCGCATGCAACAGGCCGGCGCGACCGCCGTCCTCGTCGAGGACAACGCGCGGGTGATCGGAGCGATCGCCGTGCGCGACGAACTGCGCCCCGAGGCCGCCGACGTCGTCGCCCAACTGCATCGCGACGGCTACCACGTCGCGATGCTCACCGGCGACAACCACGCAACCGCGGCCGCACTGGCCAAGGACGTCGGCATCGACGCCGTGCACGCCGAACTTCGGCCGGAGGACAAAGCGCGGCTGATCGAAGCGCTGCGCGCCGAGCGCTCCACCGCCATGGTCGGCGACGGCGTCAACGACGCCCCCGCGCTGGCCACCGCCGACCTCGGTATCGCCATGGGCGCGATGGGCACCGACGTGGCCATCGAAACCGCCGACGTGGCGTTGATGGGCGAAGATCTACGGCACCTGCCGCAAACTTTCACCCACGCGCGCCGGGCCCGCCGGATAATGCTGCAAAACGTCGGCCTATCACTGGGACTGATCGCTGTATTGATTCCGCTGGCGCTGCTCGGCATTCTCGGCCTAGCCGCCGTCGTGCTGGTCCATGAGGTCGCCGAAATCGTCGTCATCGCCAACGGTGTCCGGGCCGGCCGCGCCACAGTGCTGGTCACCGCGCCGGGGGAACGCTCCGTGAGCCGGATTTCCGCGGCGCCGGTGGGCGCAGGTCAGTGAATGCCGGCAGATCCGCCTTCGCTCTCGCCGAGGCATTCGTAGTCGCGTCGATCGTTGGGTGTGCACGCGATCCCGGAGACACCGCGACTTGCACATGATGCTGTCTTCGGTTCTGCCCGCAATCGGCTTGTTCACCGCCACCAACGTCGACGACATCATCGTGCTCTCGCTGTTCTTTGCGCGCGGCGCGGGGCAGCGCGGGACAACGGCACGGATCACCGCAGGTCAGTACATAGGTTTCGCGGGCATCCTGGGTGCGGCGGTACTTGTGACGGTCGGCGCAGGGGCATTCCTTCCCCCCGAAGTCGTCCCCTATTTCGGACTTATCCCCTTAGCCCTGGGACTGCGGGCGGCATGGGAAGCGCGGCGCGGCAACGATCAAGATGACAACGATGGAGGGATCGCAGGCAAGAACGTCGGTATTTGGGCTGTCGCAGGAGTTACTTTCGCCAATGGCGGCGACAACATCGGCGTCTACGTTCCCGTCTTTCTCAACGTCGTACCCGCGGCGGTAGTGGCCTACTGTGTCGTCTTCCTCGTCCTCGTCGCAGTGCTGGTTCTCGCAGCCAGATTCGTCGCTACCCGCCAGCCGATCGCCGACGTCCTCGAACGCTGGGAACACGTGCTATTCCCCATCGTTCTGATCAGCCTGGGCATCTTCATCCTGGTGAGCGGCCTCGCTTTTTGAGGATTGCGGCCACTACTGGCCGACACGATAAGGCTCGTCGACCACACCTACGTAGACGAGCAGTAGGAAGCGGTGTCGGCAGCGGCGTGCCTTAGGCCAACATGCGGAAAGGACTGAGAAGCTGAACCTGTGAAGGCGCTAGCGACTGGACTTGTCGCACTGGTGGTGCTGCTCGTCGTCCCGACGCCCGTCGCGAACGCGGACATGGCCCAGCGTATTGCGCAGGCAGACGCCTACCTCACCACTCGTCCTGGCACCGTCGGCTATGTGTTCCGCGACCGCACAACTGGACAGGCGCACCGCAACGACGCGGCCGGCACGATGAGATGGACCGCGTCCACCATCAAACTCGCGATGGTGGTGGATCTGTTGACGCGGGCGCGCGCTGGCCAAATCAGCTTGACTCCGGCGGACAGTCAACTCATGGCCGACATGATGCATTCCTCTGACAGCGACGCCGCCGATACGCTCTGGAAGCGCTACAGCGGACCCGACAACATGGCGTTCAACCGCAATTTCCCCGCTTACGGACTGACCAGTCTGCAGGCACAACAAGGGTTCAGCGAAACGTATCCCTACTGGGGTTTCCATAAATCGACGAGTGACGATCTCGACCGCCTGATGAACTACACACTCACCAAATTGCCGCCGGCGCAGAGCGCGGCGATTGTCGCGGAGATGCAGCACCTCGATTCAAACCAACAATGGGGCGTGTGGGGCGCGGGTGCGGAAATGTCTCCGGGCAACAAGAACGGATGGTCACAGGAGCAAGGCGGATGGGTGGTCAACAGCGTCGGTTTCGCGGGTCCACAACAGCGCTACACCTTGGCAATCATGAACTCACTCGAAGGGGAGGGCGGCTACGAAGACGGCGTTGAAACGACAACGCGCCTGGCCCAGATATTGCTCTCGCCGGCCTAGGGGTTGCCCGCAATAGTCGGAGCTGCGAAGTCCGCGTGCGGGCATATGATGCTATCGGTATTCAGCGTCAAAACTGGTGCGGGACTGAGGAAGACGGTAAGCGACACCTCGCAGTGAGGCGTGGCTACTGCCTCGACGGATGAGGTGGCCAACGAAAGGGGAGCGGCAAGGCTCAAACGGCCCGGACCGCTCCGTGACAATGTACGTAGTTAATACGTAGATGAGCGTAACTCATTCGTCCCATAGATAACAGGCCTCACATGCGCCGTAATCGATATAAGCAGGAATCAGATGACGAAGATCTTGGTCGCGCGAGCACAGATCACCCCTCTGCTACCTGCACCACCCGCGCAGAAAACACTAATGCGCCACGGAGGTGTGAGCGCAGGCGCTCCCGACGACCGGTCAGGCGAGCCGAACGCTTCGGTGGACGTCGATCGGTGCGACGCCGAACATTTCGTGGAACGCGCGGTTGGCGTGAGAGCTGTCGGCGAAGCCGGCGGCGTGAGCCGCGGCGGTGATTGTCCCTCCCGTACGCGCGACTTCCATCGCTCGGATCAGGCGCGCCCACCGGACATAGGCTGGAAAGGACAGACCGACGTCGCGCGCGAACAGCCGGCCTAGCCGGTCGGCCGACAGGTGCACCGCAGCAGCGACGTCGGTCAGTCGAACTGGGCCGCTGAGGAGGTCGGGTATCAACGTGATGGCAGCCGACACAGCCGGGTGCGTGTCGGCGCGAGCGTTAACTTGTTTTTCTGGTCCGACAAGCTCGGCGATCACGGCATCGGCTGCAGCTGCGAGATCGCTTGATCGCGGAAGATCTGCCGAAAGGCGTTGAGCCGCTGCAATCCATCCATCCACCTCTGGCCTCGCGGTCCGGTCGACGAGAGCTTCGACTCGGCGCCCGTATGCGCTGGCCGAATCGAGATAAATCATGAGTCCAGTCGCTGCGCCGGCATCCACAGCGTGTGCGGCGCCAGACGGAATGACACCGACGCGACTCTGGGCACTGTGTCCGGACGAGTCGGTGAGAAGCACAGGGTCATCGGCGGCGATGGCGATCTGAACGGCCGCATGCGAGTGACCATGCGCGGCACCGAGGCGGCCGCCGTAGATCAGCCGACCCGGCTCGATCACCGCTGTACCCGACCACGTCACCTCTTGAGTATGCCGTCGTCGGCCCCGGCGCCTAGAGACTTCGACGACTCGCTTCGCGTGAAGGTCACCGGATCTGTACATGCGCCGCGGTCTAGACACTTTGAAGACTGAAGACATGGCGAAGACACTTGTTCGGTACGGCTACGTGCCGCTGATGTTGATCGGTATAAACGGCGCCGCGATCGGGCTGGCACATGCACCGTGGGCTGAGTCATGGATGGCTGCGCTCATTGTTGCGGCGATCGGATTGTCGTTCGTCGCTGAGCGGATTCTGCCCTACACCGATGAATGGAACACCTCGGTTGGTGATGGGCGCCGCGACGTGGCGCACGCTTTCATCAACGAGACCTCGCTGCTCCTTACAGTGCTGGTTATCCCGCTGATGGCCGCGCTGTCACCATTCGGTCAACGTTGGCCTTCGTCGCTGCCCTTCGTCGTGCAGGTTCTGATCGCGATCGTCGTCACCGACTTCGGCGTGACCGTCGCGCACCTGGCCAGCCACAAGGTGGGGTGGCTGTGGTGCTTTCACGCCGTGCATCACAGCGTCAAACGGTTCTACGGATTCAACGGACTCATGAAGCATCCCCTTCACGGAGCTTTGGAACTCGCGGCGGGGACCGTGCCTCTGCTCTTACTCGGCATGCCCAAGACTGTGGCCGAGGTTTTGACCGTGTGCATTGCGGTACAGCTGTTGCTTCAACACTCCAACGCCGACTACCGCATAGGTCCGCTGCGGAAAATGCTGGCACTTAACGAAGGTCATCGCTTCCATCACCTCAAGTGGGCAGGCATCGGTGACGTGAATTTCGGCCTGTTCACGCTCATCTGGGACCACGCGCTGCGCACATTCTCTTTCGACCCGCATCGCCGGTTCAGCAGCGACGACCTCGGCATGGCCGCCAAGCCGAACTACCCGGTCGGCTATCTGGCTCAGCTGGCTGAGCCGTTCCGCGCGACCGGCGCTTGCCAACTCAAGGACGACGCAAACGACAGCGCTCAAACTGTGGCGAACCATTCATGACGAGCACCCTCTATACCAATGCCACCGTCCTCACGTGCGACCGCTCAAACTCGATTGCCGAAGCGGTTGCCGTGGCTGACGGGCGCATCACCGCCGTGGGCAGCGAGGCTTTCGTCCGCCGCACTGCCGGACCGGACGCCGCCGTCGTAGACCTCGACGGGGCCACGGTGATGCCGGGCTTCATCGACACCCACCCTCACCTGCTGCACTTCGGGGTGATCGCCGAGCCATTGGTCGATCTCGGTGACGCAGTCGACCATATGGACATCGCCGCGCGCCTCGCTGTCCGCACCAAAACGACTCCGGCGGGGGAGTGGATCATGACCACCCCGGTAGGAGAGCCGCACTACTTTCTGCGACGGTCCTACCGCCACCTCACCGAAGGGGTCTTGCCTGATCGAATCACACTCGACCGTGCCGCGCCGCACCATCCCGTGTTCATTCAGGCTTGGGCGCCGGTCATCCCGAACACCTGTGTGCTGAATAGCGCAGGATTGCAGCGCCTGGGCATCGACCGGCACACCGCCGACCGCGTCGGCGAGGTCTGGGTCGAAAAAGACGCCAGCGGTGAGCCGACCGGGCGGCTCCACGGCGCGGTCACCCTCTACTACAACAACGACGACTTCATGAATGGCCTGCTGCGGCAGCTACCGCTGTTGCAGCCCAATGCATTCGAGCCTGGCGTCGTTCACGCGATGCGAGACGCTAATGCACGCGGTGTAACCACCATCTACGAAGCCCACGCTATGGACTTCTCTCACATCGAGCTCTACCAGTGGCTGCGCAGCACCGATCAGCTCAGCTTGCGCGTGCAGTGCGCACCCGAAGCCCACATCTATGGCATGCCCGACGACGATCCGCTTGATGTCGACCGATTACTTGCCCGGCTTCGGCGAGCGGCCGGCATGGTCGACCGAGACGACGACATATTGCGCATCGACGGCATCACCATTGGCCGCGGCGGATCCTGCCACGCCGGACAGTTGCTGCTCCGTGAGCCGTATCGGGGGCCTTTCGGCACCATGACATCTGGACGATCATTTGTGCCTGCGGACACCGTCGAGAAGGTCATGCGGTTCTGCCTTGCCAGCGGCCTACGGCTGAACATGATGATCGCCGGCAACGGTGAACTCGATGACTATCTCGAACAGCTCGAAGGCCTCGTCGGGCCGCTACGCGCGGAGGACCGTCCGTGGATCGTGCAGCATGCAGCAATCGCCGAACCCGAACAGATCAGTCGCCTCGCCGCCTTGGATCTCGACCTCACCACCACCATGTCGTTCTCCTGGGGCAAGGGTGAGCTGTTCGCCGACCGTGTCGGCGAGGCCATCCTCGAGCACCTCGTGCCGCTGCAGCGGTTTCTCAACGCCGGGCTCACCGTAGGCTGTGGCACTGACTGGGGGCCGAAGAACGTCTTCGAACATCTGGCCCTGGCTGCGAAACCGCGCTACGGCGCTTCTGGACGTGCCGCCGCTACCGCCGGGGTCTCTCGCATAGACGCGCTCGCCACCTGGACGCGCACTGCTGCACAAGTATTGAGGTGGAATGACATCGGGTCACTCGTCGCCGGCCATCATGCCGACATGATTGTCGTGGATCGCAACCCGTTGACCTGTCCGCTCTCTGACCTGCCTCATACCCGCGTCCTAACCACCATGCTCGGCGGTCGCCCGGTCGGCGGAAGCGTCACTGACAGCACTGCAACCGTAACTCCCGCGTAGAGGCTACGTGACCGGAGGCCAGCCGGTCTGAGCGCTTCGGTGTCGTGCAAGCCATTTACCCATCATGCGCTAGTGGCGGCCAAGCGCCGAGCTCAGCGTCGACTCAGCGGCGCTCGGCTGGTAACAGGTAGTCGAGGTGTCTTCATCAAATCTTCATCGGAACACGAACGCACCCATACATGGGGTCCTGAGGCTGAACTGAGGCGGCGAGAGCGCTCGCCCCGCTGATGCGTGATGTCACGAAGTTGTGAGGAAGGATGTGCCATGCAGCACAGGCGAAATGGATTGAGGCTCGCGGCTTTGGCGGCGGCGGCCATGTTGGTAGGAGCCTGTTCGAACACCGGAACAGACTCTGCGCCAGCGGCCAGCCCTACCTCGGCGGAAGCGTCGGTCTCGCCCAGCGCGGCCGGCAGTGTCGCTACCCATAATGACGCCGATGTGAGGTTCGCTCAAGGAATGATTCCCCATCACCAGCAGGCGATCGAGATGAGCGACATGCTTCTCGGTAAACAAGGCATCGACCCCGAGGTTGTGTCGCTGGCAAACGAGATCAAGAACGCGCAGGCTCCCGAGATCGAGCAAATGCAGGGATGGCTCCGGGAGTGGGAAGTCTCTTCCACACCTACGCCGAGCGGCACTGGCATGCCCGGCCAGGGCATGCCCGGACATCAGATGCCTGGTATGAGTGGCGGGCACGGCATGATGTCGGATGCCGATATGGCCGCGCTGCAGAACGCGCAGGGCGCCGAGGCCAGCCGGCTTTTTCTGATGCAGATGATTGAGCACCATAAGGGCGCGATCATGATGGCGCAGCAGGAAATTGACAATGGTCAGTTCCCCGCGGCGATGGAGATGGCGCGCAACATTGTGTCGTCTCAGCAAGCAGAAATCGACACCATGCAGGGAATGCTGGACAAGTGACCAATCCCAAGTGGGCTGGGCGGGATCGCGTTGATGTGCGGTTTATCCGAGATTCTGTTGAGGTTGCGCGATGGGCAGGTCGACGGTGAATACTGCACCAGCGTCGAGTCCAGCGCTGGCTGCGACTATTGAACCGCCGTGAGCCTCGACCAGCGCCTTAGCGATCGCGAGCCCTAAACCGGCGCCGCCGTGTTCACGATCGCGGGCGGTGTCTGCGCGATAGAACCGATCGAACACTCTCCTGAGGTGCTCTGCTGGGATTCCCTCGCCTGTGTCGGAGACAGTGATCTGGAGCCGACCGCCGTCCCGGACACAGCTCAGCTCGACAGAGCCGCCGAATGGCGTGTGCCGCAACGCGTTTTGCAGCAGATTGCCAATGACCTGGGCCAGTCGTTGCTCGTCTGCCCACAGCGGCGGTAGTCCCTCCTGGACGCGAACAAGCAGCGCCACTCCTTTCTTGCTGTAGCTTTCTTGCGCAGCGACGACGCACTGGCGCGTTAAGCGGTCGACATCAATGTTCGCGTAGGACATCGAAACCGAGCTTTCTTCGGCGTTTGCGAGGGCGGCGACGTCATCGGAGAATCGCACAAGCCGCCGGGTTTGGTCGCGCAGCATGGCGGCTGTCTGCGGCGTCAGAGTGCGGACGCCATCTTCGAGCGCCTCGATGTATGCCTCCAACACAGCGACTGGTGTCCGGATCTCATGCGCTAAGTCTCCGAACAACCGCTGGCGTGACGAATCAACAGCCTGAAGCCGGGAGGCCATCTGATTGAAGGCGGACGAGAGGGCATCGAAGTCGTCGCCGAGGCCCGGCGGCGACACCCGAATGTCATAGTTGCCCTGCGCGACATTGGTTGCGGCGGAGGCGACCTCGGCGATGGACCGCTGGAGCCGTCGACTGATGTAAAAACTGACAGCCAGTGCGGCCAGTATGGACACCGCCAAGGCGCCTCCGAGGGAGATCACCGTTGCGTAGCCGTAGGCTTCTTCGGCGTGAATTTCCTCCGGGGAGTCCATCGGCACCCCTGCGCGATGCAAATGCTCACGAAACAGGGGAGGGCCGACGACGGCGGCCACTGCCAAGGTTGTCGCGGCCCCGGCCGCGAGCACAATGGCTTGGGCTGCCAGGAGCCTCAGGCCGATGCCGGGGCGGCCACCTCGTCGAAATGGGCGCAGCGTTGACGTAGCCGGGGGACTCATTTTCCGGACCCCATCCGGTAACCCACGCCTCGGACAGTGGCGATGTAGCGCGGGCGAGTTGCGACGTCGCCGAGTTTGCGCCGCAGGTGCCCGATGTGGACGTCAACGAGGTGCTCGTTACCGACCCAGGGTCCGTCACGCACGATTTCGAGAAGTTGGCGACGGGTCAGCACGATGCCCGGCCGACCTGAAAGAGCTTCGAGAATGTCGAACTCTGTGCGAGTCAACAGGATCTGTTCGTCGCCGATGCGTACCTCACGGGCGGCGACGTCGATGCTCAGCGCGCCGAAGCAGCGTGGTGGCCTCACGTCAAGTTCGGCGCGTGCAGTGACCGACTGCAGGACACGCGGCCGCCGCAACATGGCGCGAATGCGCGCTACCAACTCGCGCGGGCTGAAAGGTTTGGTGATGTAGTCGTCGGCGCCGACACTGAGGCCGAGGACTGTATCGAGTTCGGTGTCGCGAGCGGTGAGCATGACGACGTAAGCGTCAGAGAATGTGCGCAGCTGCCGGCAGACCTCCAGCCCATCGATGCCGGGAAGACCGAGATCAAGGATGACGACATCAGGATCAAGGTCGCGGGCGACGGCGATCGCGTCGACGCCGTTGCCCGCGACGACGGCTTCGAACTGTTCGCGTTCCAAATAACTGGCGACCACTTCGGCTAGGGGAAGCTCGTCGTCGACGACGAGCGCGCGGTAACCGTTTGCCTGCTCAGGCGGTGTGCCCGGGTGGTGCTCCATGCCCATATGGTGCCCGCTGATGCGGCCGCGGTGACGTGCCACCGTCGGAGAGCCTCGATCTTCAGCAGATCTTTACCAGACTCATACCGATTGCAACCTGCGGCGGGGTGACGCTGGACGCCGAGGAGGCGAGATATGCGTTGGATGACTGTCGTGTGCGCGAACAGTGTCGGGTCGGAAGTGTGGCTCATTCTGAGTGTCGTTGTCGTTGTGCTGTGGGCTGCGGCTATCGCCGGAGCAATGGCGTTACTTGGCGCTTCGCCGTGGCCGCGCCGTTCCGAGCGGCCGGACTCTCCGCAGGAATCTGTTGGAACTGCCGCGCCGGTGCGGACTGACCGGTAGAGCGGTGCACTCACCGTGGCCCCGCTGCCAGATGTCAGCACTCGATCAAGCTGGTGACGTACGGCGTCGCGCCGGATCGGCCGTGTCTGTTCAGAAGGAACGAGATCATTCGGCCGAACGGCGGACCTTGAAAAGGACGGCAGACATTTCCAAAGCGATGATCACACGTTGGGTGTGGCGAATCGACGGTTTATCCAAGCCGGCAGCTACATTTGGGGGCTGGGTCACACGGCGACTGGGCGAACTCGTCGGGGAGATCAGGAGTGGCACGCAAATGGACAGCGACAACGAAAACTCGGCGACCTCGAAGCGTTGGGCATGAACTGCCTGTGGATTCGCATGGAGCCCGTCACGGCGCTCCATCTCGTCGACGAGATTTCACGACACCGCCAGGTCGCTCGCACCACCGTGATGTGACTGTGGCCAATCTGTACCGCAAGCCCTGGACGAAGAAGAGTGCTGACCACTTGGTCCCACCGAGGGCGGTTCTGTGTATGGAACGACGATGATGACAACGGCGGTGTGGCTACTCCTCTACGGCGCTACGCTCGCATGGTTGGCTCCGCCCATTCTTGGGCGGATGACCGCTTCCGGCATCAGCCCCCGCATGGGCGCCGCGGCATGGATAGCCGCGGTGGCCGCGGCGCTGGTGACATGGCTGGTTGCGCTCGCGCTCGCCATCGGAGCGACGGCAGACAGCGTTCACACAGGCGCGGTCGTGACGCTGTGTCTGGAACTGTTCGGCTTCTCCGATCACACGCGTATGGCCGGCCCTATCGGGTTACTTGCCCTCATCGTGGCTGCAACGTTGACGTTGGGGCTTGTCACGCTTCGTGTTTGCCGATGCATATCTCGCCTACGCGCGCGAAGTCACGAGCATGCGCAGGCCGCGCGGATCATCGGCCGGCCCACCGGTCACCCGAACGTCGTCATGGTGGAAGACGACCGTCCGGCCGCCTACTGCGTCGTAGGACGCCCCAACGCAATCGTCGTCACCTCAGCGGCACTCAGGTCGTTAAGCCGGTCTGAGCTGAAAGCGGTCCTTGCCCATGAAAACGCCCACATTTCTGGGCGTCACCACTACATTCTCATGGTGCTGCGTGCCGTGGCGCTCACACTTCCGCGACTACCTCTCTTCGCCCGGGCTGAGCGCTGTGTGGCGGAGCTGCTGGAGATGTGCGCTGATGACACCGCGGCACGTCGGGTGGGTACCCGACCTCTGCTCACCGGCTTGATCGCTTTGGCCGGACACCAACCCGTTGCGTACGACGGCCTCGCCGCGGCGGCGACGGCGGTCGTCACTCGCGCGCAGCGGTTGGTCACTCCTACACGCAGTCACGTGCAATGGCGCCATCGCATCTGTTTGGCCGCCATGATTTGCGCAGTGGTCGCCGCGCCTACTCTTTTTCAAGTGCTCTGCCACCACTAGACATTCGAAGGCTTCCGAGGCTCGAAGCAGGCGGATGAACGTCGACATATCAGCCTCAATCATCAACTGCTGATCTACGTAGTAGATACATAGATCGTGATACGCTAAGGCTCCCAGTAACCATGTGGGCGACGCAGTTAAACGATGCCCCACATCGGCGAAGGAGCCTGTCACGACCATCGATTCACACCCCGGAGTCCGAGTGGACGGTGACGCACGTCCGGTGGTGGCCGCCGGCCGAATCCGCGTCTTGCTCGTTGAGCCGCGGCGCATCTACGCCGACATTCTGGCGCACAAGATGCGCGCCGATGATTTCGTCGTTGCTGTCGCATGCTCGGAAGCCGCAGCACTCAGTGCACTGCGCGAGTATGACCCCGACGTGGTGGTGGTGTGCGTGGGCGAGCAGGGTGCTGCTGTTCTGGATCGGGTTCGCCAGGCGGCAGGCGGTGGTGTCGTCGCGCTTGCTGACGCAGAGATCGCGCCACTAATGTCACGTGCTGGAGTGGTCGCCATTGGGCACTGCGAGACGCTGAGCGCACGAATTCGGCGCGCCCTCAGACACATTCGCCTCTACGGTGAGATCGGCGACACGCGGCGACGCCGCATTGACGACCTCGTGGTCGACGTGGCCGCCCGGCGTGCGTTCCGAAGCGGAGGCGCCATATCGCTTACTCGGATCGAGTTTGCGATCCTTCAGGCTTTGTCTGACAATCCGGGCGAGCCCGTGACCTGCCGACGCCTTGAGGAGATCGTGTGGGGATCTCCGCATTCTGGCGGTCGTTCCGCTCTGGGAGTGCACATCGGAAATCTTCGCCGAAAGCTGGGCGACGACCCGACATGTCCGCGCTACGTCCGCACGGTCCGCGGCATCGGCTATTGTTTACTCGGATAGCTCATCACGCGGCGGCCTGAATTGCGTTGCGGACTAGCGAATTTGGGCGCTGCAACTAGCTCTCGATAATTCGGACGACGTAGGGTGTCATTCCCGCCGTACGTACGGGTGAGACCTTGATGGGAACGCCTGTCTGTTGGGCCTCAATCATCTGTCCCCCGCCCAAGTAGATCGCCTCATGCTGACTTCCGCCGGGCCCCCAGAACAATAGATCGCCGCGCTTGGCTTGAGAGGGAGGCACCTTTCTGCCAGCGTTGTACTGATCGCCCGACCATCGTGGCAGCAGTACACCGACGCCGGCGAACGCAAAACGTGTCAAACCAGAGCAGTCGAATCCGACGGTGCCTGCTCCCTGGTCGACACCGCGGCTCGGGCCGTTCAGGCTGCCGCCTCCCCAGGAGTAGGGAACGCCGATCTGCGTTCCGGCCCTGCGAATGACGTATTCGATTGCCTGGGCACCGTACACCCTATTGCCGCGAACGGTCGTTTGAGGACTAGCCGTGGGACTGGCAATTCCGAGGCTGCTAAGAAAGCTGCGCCCTAAGTCGACCGCTGTCTGAGTTGCGGCGGCCGTTGCCTGCAGCGACGCATTGGCGATGGCTACCGGATCGCCGGGCGCTCCCGCGCTCGGCAGCTTTGGCAGTAGTGGATCCCATTGCCCGGCGGTCGGTTCGGCGGATGCCGCTGGGGTGCACGCGAGGAATAGCGACGCGACAACAGTGAGGACCACGCTAGCGGCGCGCCGAAAATCGATCCGGGAAGGGCAGGCGCGCTTTGAGCGCACGCCACGGGCAGTAGGTCCCATGTTGAATCTTTCTTCCGGCGGTCGAAGCGGCGGGCCGCGGGCTGCCAAACCTTGGGTCTGTCGACGGTTCGCATTGAGTAGCAACCACGTACGTAGCGAGTACGTAGATCAGCGTAGCTCACAAATGCATCATTAGTAACACCGGCAACATAATTACAAGGCTGCAATTCGCGGGCTGCAATGTGGCAGTGAAGCGCATAAAGCGCGCCGTGCACGTCTGCGAGGCCGACTGCTTCGGATGCAATAACGTCCAGGGCATGGCCGAAGTCTCTTGCAATGGCCCGCCCGCGCAACCTAATTGGTGCTGCGCCGACATCATCGACGGTGGTTACGATCCGACCGCAGGCAAGGGCTGTTTCCGGACGTTATCCCAAGGCGCCGGTTGCGACGACGACACAACTCTCTGTAGCAGCGTTGAGGCCTCGTCAGCGGGGGATTACCCGAGGAACTTCAACTCCGATTTCCGGCGCGGGTACCGACCGAGGAACTTCGATGCTGTTCTCCTGCACGATTATCGGATCACCGATGTTGACCGTGTTGAAGTACCATTCGGCATCGTCCGGGCTGAGGCTAATACACCCGTGGCTGACGTTCTCATAGCCGAGCGAATTGATCGCCCACGGAGCTGAATGCACGAAGAGGCCACGTCTGGTGAAACGGACGGCGTACTCCACGTCGAGCAGATAACCGTCGGGCGAATCGACGGGGATGCCGACGCTGCTCGAATCCATCACCACGTCGCGCTCTTTCGCCAACACGGTGTAGGTACCTACGGGTGTGGGGTACTCAGGGCGACCCATCGAAGCTGGGAACACGCCTGGCTTTCCCCAGTTGGGACGGTGGTGTGGCGCTGGGAGCACGGCCGCCTGCACGCCGTCGATAGTCACGGTGAATGTGTGATCCGCGGTGTTGGCAACGCCGACCACAGCGGGACCCGTCGCGAAGTTCGTCTTCATCCCGCCCACAGATAGCGCTATCGCGCTGTTAGCAGGCCAGAATTGATTGGGAACCCATTGAACGACGTTGTCTGCGAGCCAATCGAATTCACCCGTCAACGCGGGCGACGAAGTGATGTCGAGGGCACGTTCGGTTGCGCGCCTGTCGGAGACTGGCCCGCCGAAGGTCACGACCACGGGGTGTGCGACGCCAACGACCGCGTCCCGCGTCGGTGAAACAGACGCGATGCTATTCCCCGACGGCTGCTTCGTTGCCGCGATGCTTGTATCGACCGGACCCATGACCACACTCGCAGGAATCGTGATCGCGGCAAGAACATACCGAACAACCCCACGCATCGTCTCGGGCTCCCTCGAAATTTCGACTGTGTCAATTGATGCTATGGGTGGCGCAGCGAATGAATGCGCAAGGGCGTGTTAGCAATTCGATCAAGTGTCCGTCACGGTTTGGCTACAGCGAGTAACAGCAGTGGTGCTGACACGGAAAATCTCCGGGCAAAAGGCCGACCTCCCAAAGATCCCACGCCCCTGTGAAACAGGGGTAGTCACAGATCCGGCAGTACCCCTCAGGGACTTGCAAGTGGTCATCTCCCTCCCGGGTGACAGGCACGGCTCAGCCCGCCTCAGAAGCGTGGCCGATTGCCGCGCACGCTCCCAGAAAAACCTTTGATTCGAAGCACCTTCAGCAGCCTGGTGGCGGCGCCCCGGGTAGGCGCGAGGGTAGTCATCGAGGGGGGCAGTCCTTGCATCACATACCCCTGTGGGGTATACAGGCGATTACCCCTGGGGGGTGTACGGGAATCGGAGGAGCAAGATCAGGTCTGCATGGGCGCTGCCGGCGACATCCACCAACTCGGCACCGCAAACACCACGGTTTACGACGATGCGGGTTGCTCAAACACGCCATGGGAATGCGCCGTTCACCGGCTATTACCTGAAGGGACCTCATCGATCAGCCAATACCGCCACACCTTCCACAGTCAACTCTGGAGTACGACATGACCGTCCACACTCACGACCACGAACCCAGTGGTCATGCTCATCAAGAACACGATGGCAGCACAAACACGATGGCCCTCAGCGCGACGCTGCACTGCCTGACCGGGTGTGCCATCGGCGAGATCGTCGGCCTGATCATCGGCACCGCTTTGGGCTTAAGCAACGTGGGCACGATTGCGCTGGCCGTTGGGTTGGCCTTCTTATTCGGCTACACCCTTTCAACCCTGCCGCTGCTGCGCGCGGGTCTCGCACTGGGGAAAGCACTGAGTGTCGTGCTGGCCGCCGACACGCTGTCGATCCTGACGATGGAGATCGTCGACAACGCCGTCATGGCGGTCATACCCGGCGCCATGAACGCGGGCCTGGTGAATCCGGTCTTCTGGGTGGGCATGATGATCGCGCTCGGGGCCGCCTTCGTCGCTGCCTACCCGGTGAACCGCTACCTGCTGGGCAGGGGCAAAGGACATGCGCTGACGCACCAGTATCACCACGGCGCCAGCGCGCCGACGGGGGCGAGGCGGTACATCCCCGCTTTCAGTACCGCCACGCTTGTCGCCGCGATCACCGCATTCATGCTGGGTGGCTTGGTGGTGTCGCTCGCCGACCAGCTGACACGCCCTGACACCGAGTCTGGGCATTCAGCATCGGCGATAGGCGCGACGGGGCATGATCTGACATGACGAGGCGCCGATGACCATGTGGGCGAATGGACAGTGTTCTGCTGCGGTTGGCCGCCTGCACTCGTCGAGTTCGATGCAACGAGCGTCCGGATCGACGCACCGTCGCTGGCGACGGCTCTATCGCGGCGCGGTAACGACTATGCGTCGAGTTCGTGGGCGCCGAACCGACGCGCGATCCGCTGCTACATTTGGCACCATTGTGAACAGCAACGTGGGCTTTCTCGGGACGCGAACCCGCGCATTGATTGCGCTGGTGCTGGCGTCTTGGGTCGTCGTTGTTGCCGCTGAGTGGGCGTTGCCAATAGGGGACCAGCCCTCTGCTCACGGGCCGCATGCCCTGTCTTCTGACCTTCTTCCCGACCATTCCGTGGTCATTGAGCATCCGCATATCAGCGATGGATCGGTGCCGCTACTGCCGGACACAGTCGCCGAGGGAGTGCTGCCGCGCACATCGACCATACTGATCGCGTTGGGGCTGATCGCCGCTTTGGCCGTCGCGGCTTCACTATGGAGTCAATCGACACTGGCTGTGGTGCGTGGTCCGCCACGGCCGCTAGCGACAGTTATTTCCGGTCGGGTGATGCTCACCCGGTTGTGTATCGCACGCTGCTGATCCGGTGGCGCCAGACCGCGCTGCCTCGCTGCGGCGGGGTCGGTGACCGCCGTCCCTTTCAGCTGCTGCGCGCCGGACGGCGCGCGGCTCGAAGCAGAAGCGATGTACTTCCATGAATCACGCCCTGTCCGTTCGCAACCTTGAACTTCACACGCCTCGACAGCGATGCCTCGGCCGTTATGACCGGCCCGGCACAATGGTCGGCCACACACCGGTGCTGCGCATCGCCGAGCCCTTCACCTCGCCCGGTCGAGGTTTTTGGGCCAAGCTCGAAGGCTTCAACCCCGGCGGGATGAAAGACCGCCCGGCGATGTACATGGTGGAACGAGCGCGCGCCACGGGTGCCCTGCGCCCCGATGGCCGGATCGTTGAATCAACAAGCGGAACACTGGGATTGGGCCTGGCACTGGCCGGAACCGTGCACCACCACCCCGTCACGCTCGTGACCGATCCTGGAATGGAACCGATCATTCAGCGGATGTTGACGGCCTACGGCGCCGAGGTCGACTTGGTGACCGAACCGCACCCCGAAGGCGGCTGGCAGCAGGCGCGACGGGACCGGGTGATGCAGATCCTCGCCACCGACGAAACCGCCTGGTATCCCGATCAGTACAACAACCCCGACAACGTCGACGCATACCGCGGGCTTGCGCTCGAGGTGCAGGCGCAACTCGGTCACATCGACGTACTGGTGTGCTCGGTCGGCACCGGGGGGCACTCGGCCGGCGTGGCTCGCGTGCTGCGGGAATTCAATCCCCACATGCAACTGATCGGTGTCGACACGGTGGGCTCCACGATCTTCGGTCAACCGGCAACCGCACGACTGATGCGCGGGCTGGGGTCGAGCATCTATCCACGCAACGTGGACTACGACGCCTTCACCGAAGTCCACTGGGTCGCCCCGGCCGAGGCGGTCTGGGCATGCCGCACGCTGGCCGCCACCCACTACGCCAGCGGCGGATGGAGCGTGGGCGCCGTTGCCCTGGTCGCCGGCTGGGCGGCGCAGACCCGCCCCGAAGACACAACGATCGCCGCGATCTTCCCCGACGGCCCGCAACGCTACTTCGACACCATCTACAACGACGACTACTGCAGCAAGCACAATCTCCATGACATAGCGCCGCCCGCTGAGCCGGCGCTCATCGATGACCCCACACAGCATGTGGTGGACTCCTGGACACGGTGCCCCAGGGTGGTAGATCCGGTCAAGGCACCGCGATGACGGGCTTCCTCACCGAATTCCGCAGTTTCGGATGGCCGAGCCGGCTGCTGATGATCAATCAGTTCGGCATCAACCTTGGCTTCTACATGTTGATGCCGTATCTGGCCGGCTACCTCGCCGGGCCGCTCGGGCTGGCCGCATGGGCCATCGGTCTGGTGCTGGGCGTGCGCAACTTCTCCCAGCAGGGCATGTTCATCATCGGCGGCACCTTGGCCGATCGCATCGGATACAAGCCGCTCATCGTTGCCGGCTGCCTGCTGCGCACCGCCGGATTCGGGCTCCTGGTGATCGCCGATTCGCTGCCGGCAATGGTGATCGCTTCAGCAGCAACAGGTTTCGCCGGAGCATTGTTCAACCCAGCGGTACGCGCCTATCTTGCCGTCGAGGCCGGCCCACGCCGGGTCGAAGCCTTCGCGTTGTTCAACATCTTCTACCAAGGAGGGATCCTCGCCGGTCCGCTCGTCGGACTGGCGCTGATGGCGCTCGACTTCCGCATCGCCGCCGCGGCCGCTGCGGGGGTTTTCGCAGCTTTGACCGTCGCGCAACTTTTCGCTCTGCCACAACGCACGGCCTCTCCGGCCGAACATGGCACGTCGGTGCTCGACGACTGGCGCACTGTAATGGCCAACCGCTCATTCCTGCTGTTCGCCGCGGCGATGATCGGCTCCTACGTGCTGTCCTTTCAGGTCTATCTGGCGCTGCCGCTGCACGCCAAGAACCTGGTGCCCAATGCTGAAACCGCCGTAGTGGCAGGCGTATTCGTCATCTCCGGCCTGATCGCCGTCGCTGGTCAGCTCAGGATCACCCGATGGTTCGCTAAGTGGTGGGGACCAGGACACTCACTGGTGATCGGTATGCTGGTCCTCGCGGCGTCATTCATACCCATGGCCGTGCTGCCCGATGATCGGCGTGTCGGCCAAATCGCCGCCATCAGTGCGCTTCTCGTCGGCGCTGCGGTGCTTGCCATCGGATCGGCTGCGGTGTTCCCGTTCGAAATGGACACCGTCGTCTCACTGGCCGGTGGCCGGCTCGTCGGCACACATTACGGCTTCTACAACACCATCGTCGGAATCGGCATCCTCGTCGGCAACCTCGCCACCGGAACGCTCATGCAAAAAGCTTCCGACGCCGGGATGCCCGAGCTGACCTGGATCGGATTGGTCGTCATCGGCCTGATCGCGGCGCTCACCCTGTACCGCCTAGACCACGCCGGCCGGCTACAGGCACCAAAGCCCCTCGATGCAATGACTCCTGAGAAACAGTCTGCGCGGCAATCACGTTGACATCGGCCTGAACGTCGGGGCCTACCCGGTGGTAGCCCTGAGTGCTCGACCGTCATCAGATGCCGACCAATTCGCGGCCGTCGGCTTGCCAAGCGCGCATGCCCCCGCGAAGTTCGACGACATCGGTGTAGCCGAGATCGCGAAGCGTCTCCGCCGCGGTCGCACTCATGGGCCCAGACCGACAATAGATCGCCAACCCGGTGTCACGATTGGCTGGCAGCCAACCAGCCTGTGCGGTGATCTGATCGAACGGTATCGACAGGTCCGTGCCTGGGAGGTCGCCCTCAAATGGCACATGGACGTTCACCGTCACCCGATCAGGCTCAGCGATCACCGCGGCGAACTCGTCGGGATCTACCAACCGGGCCGCACCCGAGGCCGGGGCCTGCGACGTCGGCGCTGCAGGTGCGGGTGGGGATGGGCCGTCCGATGCACACGCGGTTAGGGCAAGCGCGCCGACTGCTGCCAGAACTGCTGCAAGCAGCCGGGACGCCGACGCGGTCTTCACCGCACGTCGAAGCGAGGTTTGTGACCCCTCGACACGCCTGGGGCACACCGATTCACTCATGACATGACTATACCCCCTGGGGGTACTTGTGGAGAAGCGCTCATGGGGATATGGTCAACCCTGCCTGATACCCCCATGGGGTATACAACGAAAGGTTTGAACGATGAAAACAATCTCGACAACCACCGACTGGCATCTGCGTGGTGACTGGTTCGACGTGTGTAGCTGCAAGCTGCCCTGCCCATGCACCTTCGCTCAAGAGCCCACCCACGGTGACTGCCTGTTCACCCTCGTGTGGCATATCCGGGGAGGCCACTTCGGTCCGGTAGATCTGGGGGGACTCAACGTCGTTTCCCTCGGCGAGTTCACCGGCAACATGTGGGTCGGCGATCCCAACGCCATGATGAAGCTGATGTTCTACATTGACGCCGACGCCGACGCCGCCCAGCGTGAGGCCCTAGAGCGCATCTTTACCGGACAGGAAGGCGGCTGGCCAGCCGAATTCGCAAGCCTGATCGCGGATTTGCGCGGCATCGAGTACGCGCCGATTACCTTCGATGCAGCAGATGACCTGGCCCACTGGCGCGCCGAAATCCCCGGCAAGGTCGATGTCCGCGTCGCTGCGCTAACCGGACCCACCTCTGATCCCAACCGTCGCGTGACCACCGCCAACCCGCCGGGCGCCGAGGTGGGTCCCGGCCAGGTCGCCACGTGGGGGGTCGTCGAGCGCGATCACGCTGTCGGGTTCGAGTGGTCGCGCGACTATCAAGGCGCCTCCAGCAAGCACTTCCCGTTCGACTGGCGGCCGGACGGCAACAAAGCGGGCCAACAGGAATTCAGCAGCAATGCGGCGGCGCCATGCACGTGTCATGCCTGAACCGTTCGCGCCTCTCGCGCCCCATCGAGGCGCCACCATCCGAAATCAACACTCATCTACTATCCCAGTACGTAGTATTGGGCGAGCTGTCCGCACCTGATTTTGTGCTGCTCGCCAATTCTCTTGAAAGGAGAGGTTGCTTGCGACTCCTAACAGTGCTCACCGCGACGCTCGCCGCCGCATTCGTCGCTGGAGCAATAGCGTTCGCTGCCCCAGCGGCCGCCACGAAGCATTGCCCCCATAAATTCGGTTCGGCGCAACAGATCGTCGATGCCGGGGGTGCGGTAGTTCAGGAGTGGACTGTGGCCGACCTTCAGAAGTCGGCGACTATCCTGCCGGGATATACCCCGCGGGGTCAGCTCTGGGAAAGCTCGGCGACAGTGCGCGCAGTCACCGGCACCGTTACACCCATCATCCCCAACCTGCACGCCGTTTCAATCGACGGTCAGCGGCACCCCGTCCTGTGGCAGATCGCAACCCCGGAAGGGCTGCCCGCCACCACACTGGCACAAGGCCAAAGCTCTACCGGCAAGGTCTATTTCGACATCGTGGGGGCAGATCCGATGGCTGTACTCTATGCCGACGGAAACGGCCGCCACTTAATGTGGTGCTGCGACCAAGCCATGCAGATGCCGATGTCGATGGACAAATGCCCGATGTGCGCCGCTATGGAAATGCCGTGCCCGCAGTGTCGCGATCGGATGTAGCTGCTTTTGCTGTGCGGCTGGATCACTCACTCGCTGTGGTGGTGATCCTCCGCGGTTTTATCTGATAGTTCCGTCGCCGGAGCGGGGTGTTCGACCGGGGCCGGAGAATCGCTCTTCGGAGCCGCCTCCACCACGGGTATAGCGGCAGGAGTTGGAACACCGCTATGGCTGCCCGCATGGTCACTAGCCGACGGATGGTCGCTCTGCTCCGCCTCACTCGACCCGTGGTGGTCGAGCAGCACCCCTGACGCTGCCCCCAGCGTCGCTGCGATGGTAACGACGGCACTGGCGCCGCCCAGGATGATCGCGTTTCCGAATCGCGATATCGGATCGGCGCGTTCGACGCGATACCACCCCCAGCCGGCTCCCATGACGACATAACACTCAAGTAGGAGAGCGCAAAGACCCGCAGTATCAACCGCTTCTGACTGTCCCGAGTGCGGGCCAAAGGGTACGCCCGCGGTCCGCGACATCACCCAGAGCGCCGCCGCAGCGACATTGGCCAGGATGCCTGCGGCGAACACTGCCGGCATCGGGCGTCGCGACACCAGGAATGCCCACAACACTTGAAACATCGCGATGGAGGCGAAAAACACTCCGGATTGCGTCCACGCTTGCCAATGTGTGGGCATGACCGCGAAGTGAATTATCGCCGCGCCGAAGGATGAGATCGCCGCCAGGCGGATAGCCAGCTTGCCGTCAGTCTTCGTCCCTGCTCTCGAGGTCACTCGAGAATGATGGCACTGTGGGCCCAGTCGTTGGGGAAGAGACATCACTTCTCAATCGCAATGAGATGCCACTGTCACTGTCCTCGGGGGAGATGCGGTCGGACAGGCGTGTCTTGGCAAAGAGGCTTGTGCATTCGACCTCCGCGGTCTGCCGAATGAGCGGCGTTGACCGTTCTCAGAATCGTCCTGGTATCAATGCATCCACGGCAACATCGGCGGTTGTGATGACGGCCGAAGTGGCGCGGCGGTGCTAGTGGTTGTCGAGGAGAACGAGGGTATGAGCCAAGCCGCTGTCGACGAAATATGCGCGGCATGTGAAGGGGGTTTTGATTGTGCCTCCGAAGTCGTTCTTCGCGTCGACAACGCCCGAAACATTCCAAACTCGCATGCGGGAATGATCAACCCCTTTGAGAGGCTCGTCCAGTAGCGAAAAGAGATCGCGGCTGTCCGCGTCGAGCTGACTAAGCTCCGTTTGCACTTTGGTTAGCTGTGCAGTCGATGGTGATATCAGTCGATTGAGAGTTTCGGTTTCGCAGCGCTTCTGTGCCTTTTCTCTTTCCGACTCATCACGGTCATCAGAACCACCGAGACCGAAAACAGTTGTCGTGACAGCGATTACGCCGACAATCAACGCGCAGCCGACCGCCGCGATCCACCACCACCGCCGTGCATTCTTGCCGGGACGGCCATCGTGTCCTTGCCTATGGCGGCTCATCATAGTGTCACGCGAATCGCACGAGCTGAGATGTCATTGCGAAACCGCCCGTATCCACTCTTGACGTAAAACGTTCTGTGGCTGTCGATAAATGCCGGCACCGCCAGTGTGATCGGCCGCTTCCTTTTGGCGCATGGCCACCTGGTCCCACATAGTCTCCAATCCTCCGTGGATCCGCGATGCTACTCGGCACTATTGCGTCCGCGCGGTGTCGGCACCCGTGCGTCTCGGCCAGCAGCGGCGAAAAATTCTGAGTGTTGTCAGCGTGCAGGCGCGAACCGGGTAATGCTGGCGTACCCGACATAGGGAGCGGTTATCGGCGCTCGATCCGGGTGGAGTCACACTAGAGTGACTGGATCTTCGAGCAGCAGGAGCGTGGGCCCGTGACAGACGATGGGACGGACGCTGCCCGACGCTGGCGATCATCGGCTGAGGTGGCCGACCTTTTCGACGGACCCGAGGATCCTGAGTGGGTGGCGGACCGAGACCGAATCGCGGACGAACTGCAGGATCCGTGGCAGCGGGCGGCCCAAGAAGATCAACGTCGCACTCCTGAGTCCCGTCGCTGAACGGAGTGATCAGTCGCGGTGGTCGCGCGTTCGGTGAACGGTGCGTGACGACGCTGCGGCAGTGAGCAATGTTCGTAGTTCGGGATTTACCCAGTACTCGTGCTGGGCGTCAATAAAGGGCTGAGCAGGCTGAAGAAGGATGCTGCCATCCGCGTTGTTGCGCAACAGGAACCGGCTATTCGCGCGGCCTGGCAGAGTGATGCGTCCGCGGTCATCTGTCTCAACGAACTCGAGGTCGGGCACTTCACGATTGTATTGGCCGCGCCAGCGGACCGATGACTTTCTCGACCCGACGGGATCGGGTGTTATCGGCGGCGGTGGCAGACTCCGAGCGGGCCATCGTCGAAATTTCGACACTGAGGTCAGCGTCCGAGGCTCAACAGACCACAAGATCTTGCCGCTTACGACGAACGGACCAGCGGTTCAACGGCTTCGAAAAGTCGCAGTAATTCCTGCGCGAACTCGTCTTCATGGTTCCGGAGGAATCGCGCCATTCCCCGCACCTCCGCGATCGCCTCTCGCGCGCGGTCGACCTCGGCCGCAGACGGTCCGAACGAACCGATTTCGTCGTCAGCATTGGTGCGCAGGTATGCGGTGATACGAGCGCGCAATTGTTCTGCCTGACGGTTGTAGTGCTCAAGGAAACTTGCCAACCGTCGGTAGTCGCGCTCGGCGTCCCGGCGGCATTCCTCACTATGGAAGTCCTTACGCCTGCCCGGGCCGACAGCGCGCTGAAATTGTTCGTCGCACCTTGGGTTGGCACACGTGGCCTGAAGGACCTGCGTCTCGCCATCGCGATGTTGAGCTAATCCAACGACGTCGCCGGACACGTCAGACCTCCTAAGTGTTGGGAGTTTATCTGCGCGTTTTTCCGCAGCTTACATTATCCCAAAACCGCTGATAAATGCGTTTAGGGCACTCTGCGTGCTGGAAGAACCGAGCGATCGACACGCGCACAGGTCTCAGGTCAATCTGCGCGCAATTATGACTCGCGAGAATAGACACGACCAGCCTCACTCCGCCGCGCCTCGCTCGACGGAGTGAGACCGAAATGCTGATGGTGTCGAAGTGGCGCTAAACGTCACACTGATCGGAGGGAAAGGCGATGGCGACGGCAGGTGTCGGTGCCGAACGTAAGCCGTCGGGTCTATGGTCTGACGAACCAACTCCTGACGATCTCCTGTCGTTCGACGCCGTGGCTGGCAGCGTCATCGATGCGGTGCTTGACGACGCACTCGACCCGCTCGCCATCGGTGTTTCCGGGGCGTGGGGCAGCGGCAAGACCACGATCCTTCGGCTCATTGAAGTGGGTTTGGCTGACGAACAGGTCCTCGTTGTGTCGACTGATCCATGGCGTTACGACCCGAGTGTCGGAGCCAAGGAAACTTTGATTGCCGAAGTCCTGAGCGCCGTGGGCGGGGAGATCCGTGACTCTGAAGAGGAAGCGGGAGTGGTCGGCCATGCCCGTAAACTCCTCACCAGACTCAAAGACCGAGTTGACTGGTCGAAGGCTATCCAGGTCGCCGCCAAGGCATCACTCGCATTTCAGCTGCCGTCCGTCGACGATCTGACAAGTCTGATCAAGACTGATGGTGAGAAGCCCGACGAGACTGAAAGCCGCGGACTTGCCGATTTCCAGGACCAGTTCCGGGAATTGATGGCATCGAAGGAATTGGCCCACCTTGCCCGCGTGGTCGTGCTCGTGGACGATCTGGATCGCTGTCTTTATCCCACGGTCGTCGACACACTGGAAACGATCCGCCTGTTTCTGTCCGTGCCGAAGATGGCATTCGTCATTGCGGCAGACGAGCGTCGAGTCGCCGACGCGTTGCGTACGCGATTTCCCGATGACAGCACCATGGAACAGGGGCCGGGCGGTCTCCTCGAACACCCTGCCGACCTCTACCTGCATAAAATTGTGCAAACCACAGTGCCCTTGCCGGCATTGAGTCGGTTCGACACCGAGGCTTACATTGCGCTTCTTCAGTTAAAAGCGCGACTTGGCGTGGAACTCCTTACACCGTACGTGGAGCGGTGTGCCAGTCTGCGGCTCGAGGCTGGGATTCTGGATGATTTGCCCAATGTCGATCCACAAGTCGATATCGCGGCTGAGTTGACTCTTGCCTCACGCTTGACTCCCATCTTGTACGAGAAGCTGCGTGGCAATCCTCGCCGAATCAAGCGCTTTCTCAACGATCTTCGAATCCGCCAGTCGATTGCGGCACGGCGAGGGATCACGCTCGATGCCGACAAGGTGGCCAAGCTCATGGTGCTGGAGGTGATGCTGCCTGATGGATTCAAGAACGTACTCGAATGGCTGGCAAAGGGCGAATTGCGCGAACAGATGCGCGCGTTGGAGACCGCGGCGGGTCAGCCGCCAGCCGACTCGGCGCCATCGCCGCCGGCCGCCGAGGCGGATCCTGCTGTTCCTGCGGAAGAGTCTTCGATGACACCGCCGGTCGACGCGCCAGCGTTCGCCGACGACCTGATCCGGTGGGCTCGGCTTACTCCGAATTTGGCGGATGACGACGTCGCGCCGTATCTGTTCTTGGCAGCGGCATTTAGCGGTCAGCCGCTCATGGACGACGGCCTGCCTGGCCGGTTGCGGGATATTGCCTCAAAGCTGTTGTCGAGCATCAGAGCTCAGCAGAAAGCTGTCACTCAGGAAGACCTCCTTGCGCTGCCGACCGCGGATACCGAGCTGCTAGTGCTTCACCTGATCCGGGCTGCGCGGGATCGCCCAGCCGAGCAGCAGGCCGCCATGCTGGGTGTCATCCGCATCGTGAAACTCCAGCCATCGCTGGTCGACGCTGTCATTTCGGCGCTGCGCAGCATTCCGGTCGTAGATCTCGAACCTGGAGCGATCATGCTTTTCCAGGCAGAGGACATCACAACATTCGGTCCCGTGTTGCGACAATGGTACGAGCTGGCCCCGCCTGGACCAGTTCGCAATGCGCTTGGGGTCGTGCTCGACGGACAGGCGTGATGAATGGGAACCAAGAACGGCTATACCGGCGGTGGGGGGAAGTCAGGAAAAGCGCTGCGCGACAACCTGACTGAATGGCTGGATGGCCTCGATCTCCCCAGCGAGGACAACACTCTCGCAGATGTTCCGCCGCAGTCGCTGCCCACCGCAGTGCCGCAGATCCAGCCGCAACAGCTGCTCCCCGCGCTAAACCTGTTCGCTCCGCGAGGCGGCGCCGGCGACGGACCCGGAGGGGGAGGCGGAGGATCGCCATCGGGATCTGGAACCGGCGTCCAAGGCGGCGCCCAGCGTAGCGTCACCAGTTCATCGCGCACCGCCGGGCGAGCGGCCGCCGCTGCCTATGCCCTTAGAACTGGCAATGAACAGGTCCTGGAACAACTGGGCCTCGACTACGCCAGCCTCCGCGACAACACCGATATCACTGACGTTGCCCGCCAGATTGTCGTCGCGGCCTGCGGGCCGCTCTCCGACGGAACCATCGAAGCAGAAGAGCAACGCGTCGTCGCCGCAGAGATCGCTCAGTACGTCATGGAGGCCGCCGGGGACGGCGACAATCCACCGCCGCTCGACGAAATCGTGCGCGAGGCGATCGCCGTTATCCTCTTCGAGGCCATCAGTAACGAAACAGCTTCAATGCTTCACGACGGCCAACAGCCGGTGTGGGCAACCGTCGAGGCCGAACGGCAGATGCGCGACACCGCGCATGCACTCGCGTTCCGGGCCGAACTGTCGCCCACGGGGCCAAGTTCCGAAGAATTCTCCGAAGCGATCGCACGTGGTATGGAAGCGATGCGTCGAATCTGGAGCAGCGAGTAAATGACCGGCTACTCGATGAGGTTTCGCATACCGGAGGCCATGCCACCAGGACCGTCCACCAATCAATTCTATTGGGTGCGGGACGCCACGCGTGACTCGTTCATCTCGACTCTGCTGCCCGGCCGTGAAGCACTAGGTCCCTGTCTGGGCGCTCTCGGTCCTGTGCCTGAGGCCAACGTCGACCTGGTGCGCATCGCAGTGATGGTCTACGCGGCGGATCGCAGCACACTACGCCGCGTGGGCAGCACCAACTGGTCTCGGCGCGAGATATCACTCGACGTACCCGTCGGAGACCCCGCACGTTGGCAGCCGCTGACTGCCCAACTTCAGACACTGCTCGCGTTCCTGTCCGGTGATGACTGGACCTTGAGTTTCCGCGCCATGAAACCTCCGAATGAGGAAGTTCGCGCGAACCGGTTCGGCGAGGTGCAACGTGTTGTACTGCTCAGCGGCGGCGCCGACTCCGCGGTTGGCGCACTGCTCTCTCGCCATGAACTCGGCGATGTACCCCACGCGCTGATCTCCCATGTCGGGCTCACCCACCTGGCCCCGCTCCAGGTCGAAATCGCCAAAGCTGTACGGGGTCTCATCGAGGGACCCGACCAGTTGCATCAACAGATCCACTTCACGCGCCACACCAAGCAGATCGACAACACACCGTTTCGCGATGAGACCTCGACCCGCACTCGATCCCTACTTTTTCTCGCGCTCGGACTTGCCGTCGCGTCGATCGGAAGCGTGCCTCTTTGGATTCCAGAGAACGGTTTCGCATCGCTCAACCTGCCACTGACAGCCGATCAGCGAGGAAGCCTGTCCACCCGCACGACCCACCCGCTGTTCCTCGACCAGCTCGCCACAATGGCCGCTGCAGCCGGTGCGCACGGGGTGATCGAAAACCCGCTCGCACGGATGACTAAGGGCGAGATGTTCTCTCGAGTCGCCGATCTTGTCGGGGTTGATGCGGCGTCCCGCTTCCTGAGCCTCACCCACTCATGCGGACATACCGGACATCGCAGCTTCAATTTCCCACCGTTGGCGCAATGCGGGGTGTGCTTCGGCTGTCTGCTACGGCGCGCCTCGTTCGTGGCATCGGGAGTGCCCGATCACACCTCATATCTGTGCGAGCGCACTACGGATCGGCCGGACGCATACCTACGCTCGAAGTCAATGGAACCTTCGTTTCGGTCCTTCTTGGCCCGCGGCCTTCGCCCGACCGACCTCGCCACACTCACCTTGCCCGATGGCTACACGACTGTGGACGCCCGTGACATTTGCGAGCGCGCTGTTGCCGAGCTGACGAAACTGTTCGCATGAGTTCTGCGTTGCCTCCACTCGATTTACACGCACACATCGACACCGCAATCGCCCCGACCGAGCTACTATCCCTCCGATCTGTCGTCTTCGCGGCTACAAGATCGCTTGCAGAGGCCAAGACAGCCCTCAAAAGACAAGACAGTCAGACAATTTGGGGCGTTGGCTGTCACCCGGCAATAAGCCGAAGCCACGACTCGTTTAATGCCGCAGAGTTCCGACTTTTAGCCAGCGACACCGCATTCGTGAGCGAGATCGGACTTGACGGTGCCGCAACGGTATCGCTCGAACGCCAACTTAGGACGCTCCGTTCTGTCTTCGACGCACTTGGTGAGCAGCCGAGAGTTACGAGCCTGCACAGTCACCGAGCCACCGACGAGCTAGTCACCGAGCTGTCGGCACGTGCTCTGCGTGGTGTCGTCTTGCACTGGTGGCAGGGTGACGAAGCAGCAACTAAGCGTGCTATAGACATCGGCTGCTATTTCTCGATCAACGCAGCAATGTTTCGACGTCCGCGGATACTCGGGACCATTCCGCGCGAGCGGCTGCTCGCCGAAACCGACCATCCCTACGGTGACCGCGGCGCACCGCGGCCCCGCCCTGGCAACGTTGTGCCGGTCGAGCACGCCCTATCTCGAATGCTCGGCATTGACCCGGCCGATGTCCGCCGCATGCTCTGGCGAAACTTCGATCGACTGGTTCGGGAGGTGGATTGCACACGCCTGCTGCCGCGGCGGGTGAGGTCATACCTAATTGCGTCGAGTGCATCGAGTTGATGGTGGGCAGTGTCCGTTGCCCTTGCTCAGTAGCCAGCGAATGCGTTCTGCCGGGTGCAGGTCTCAACATCGTCGCTCCCAGTGGTGGTCCTATCCGCTCACTGACGCACACCGGAGGTTCCGGGCGCTTGCCTTCTCAAGTGGGACCATTGTGTTTATGAAGCGATTGCGGGTGGACGCGTACCAGGCGCTTCGCGATGCACTGCCCGCGTTGCACTGGAATAAGCTGGCGCTCGAGTCCTTCCTTCGCGACGCGCTCCGCGAACGTCCAGAACTGCTGGCAGGCCTTGATTTCAGCGGCCCAACCAAGCGAGAAACGGCGGACGCCCTTGTCAGTCGCCTCGCTGCCGATGAGGACACCTATCACAACACGACGCTTAACCTGATGCTGGACGTGGCAGCGATGAATAGGTTTCCGAATATCGAGCGAATAAAAGACGCAGAGGACCGAGCCCTTCGCCTGCAGCAGGCTAACGAAGTGGTGGGCCGCCTCCGTGTGCTGATGGCTTCCTATCGCGAACGAACAGAGGCAAGCGCACGAATCAACGCAGCAAAAGAAGCTGAGGCAGCGAAACAAGCCGGCATGATGCAATTTTCGGATGACCTCGCGGGCCTTCAATCGCGTTATCTTGAGATGCACGGCGCGATCAACCCACATCAGCGAGGGCGGGACTTCGAACGTCTGCTGTCTGACCTGTTCCTGCTGTTCGATATGGAACCTCGACTTAGTTATAACCTTCCTTATGAACAGATCGACGGCTCACTGAGTTTCGATACCGACGACTACATCGTCGAAGCCCGCTGGCGCAAAGAGAAGGCCGAGCCCGAGGACCTCGACAAGCTGAAAAGCAAGGTGGAACGCAAGAGCCGCAACACACTTGGCATATTCATAAGCGTTGAGGGGTTCACCGCTGGAGCCCTGGCTTTGTACTCGACCGGGAGCCCGTTCGTCGTGTTCACCGGAGACGACATCTACTTGGTTCTCGACGGCAGCATTCGCCTGGACGACTTGCTCCGCGCTAAGAAGCGACATGTTAACGACACCGGTGACTGCCACCTTTCGGCCCGGGCACTGGTGAACGAGGTCGCGTAGACGCACGGTCACCGCGTCAACCGCCGGTTCACAGATGCCGAGCTAGCCGCACCGGAGCGACTTCACCAGCCATCCAGATCGGCCTACAGGCACTGATAATGTCTGTGATCTGGACTTTTGCAACCAAGATTAACAAGCTCCTGCGACACGCCCGAGTCTTGTCAAAGTAGCCAGGCGTGTCCTGTCAATCTTCGTTGCATCTCTACAGCTGCGGTGGGGGTGGTTACCGGTGCGATGCTCTGTAGCCCGGTGATCCCACCGGTACCCCGCAGTACTGCGCCGGCAATCTGACCGCGTTCCGGCGCCATCGGTCGTGTTCTCAAAGCGGCATGTCCACTAGGAGCGGGTATGCCGTCTACCCGGGTAGTGCAGTGTGCACCGCTAGCACCGAAATCTGCGACGGGATGCTGTAGTCCCGTGGGCCGAGGTTCGCCCATTGTGGAGTCCCGGATCACACCGACCACAGCAAGGAAGTGTCGCCGCCATGTCTGCAACTGCCACCGCGAAACTACGCACGATCGCCAGTAAGGCTCCGATCGACGAGATTCTGTCGATCGTCCGCGAGGATGGCGGCGTCATCATTGAGCGACTTCTCACGCCGGATCAAGTCGCACGATTCGACGCCGAGATCGACCCGGCCCTGCGGGAGCTGAATCCCGGTTCCAAGCACGACAACGAAATCGTCGCGGAATTTCACGGCCGGAACACCAAGCGCCTCACCAACTTGGTCACCCGAAGCGAGACGTTCCGCCGCGATGTTATTGATCACGACCTCGTTCATGCACTGGCCGACGGGGTGTTTCTCGAAGAATCGGGAACCTACTGGATGACGACGGCTCAGGTGATCGAGATCGGTCCGGGTAACGCCGCCCAGGTGCTTCACCGCGACCTAGAGAACTGGTTTCCGTTCGTCGGAATGGGGCCCGCAGGACCCGAGGTGACCGTCAACTTCCTGATCGCCCTGACCGACTTCACCGAGGAAAACGGCGCCACCCGAGTGATCCCGGGTAGCCACAAGTGGGATGACTTCGAGGACCGCGGCACGCCTGAGCAGACCGTTCCGGCCGAGATGAACGCTGGCGACGCGCTGTTCTTCAGCGGCAAGACCGCCCACGGTGGCGGCGCGAACCGCACCTCCGACGAGTACCGCCGTGCCGTCAGCTTCGCACTCAACCCGGGTTTCTTGGTAGGCGAGGAGGCCTACCCGTTTCTCGTCGACCGCGAACTTGCACGATCGCTCCCGCCCCGCGTTCAGAGCCTCATCGGATTCCGCTCGCAGTACCCGACCGGCTCTCCGGGACTTTGGCAGGTCGACTACAGCGAGCTCGCGGACTACCTCGATCTCTGACCGACGAGTACAACTCAGAGAAGGGCGCCCAAACCCCGTCGAATGTGTTGAACATCGCGGGCTGTGGGCGCCTTCTTCGTCGCCGCGCGCGCAACGTCGTCGGGCAGCTGCGTACGTGCTGGCGCTACTAGCGGCGACGACTCTGCTGGCCGGTGCAGGCAGCACTTGCAGCACGTCCGCTGGTCTCAATGTTCGTCGGGATGCACGCGATGCGGATCATCCACGGCACGAACGAAGTTCACAGAACTCCCTGCCGAAAAAGCGTGCGAGACCGTCAGAAGCCGGACGACTTGTCGCCGAGCCACCCGCTTGATGTGCTGTAGTCGACGTCGTCGATACTCAAGGCATTGCACTCGTTTTCTGGGTCCGCTGCGAATCCGCCGCCCGGTTGTAGGCATGTAGCACGCGGTATGCGAAGAAGTAGATGAACCCCTGTGTGCCCCATGTCGCCAGCGCCGCGGTGTAGAAGAACGTACGGTTCTCGTCGTCGAAGGGAAAAGGAAAGAAGTCATAGGTGATCGCGATGGTCGTTGCCGCGATAGTGACCAAACCGGTCCAGATGGCTACCCGTTTGGCGCCGATCTCCCAGAGCCTCTTGGTGAAGTAGGCCAGGAACAGCGCAGTGAGCAGGTTGACCACGACGTAGAACGTTGCCGGCACGACGTGGAGCGTCTCGTCGTGAAATTGACGCAGGTAAAGCCCACCCGCGATGGCGAGCCCGAACACCCCAACGTCAACGGCCGCGGTTGGTTTGTACCGATGGGTGACAGCCGCCAGACCCATGACGAGGATGAGCGTGATGCCGATCGACCGTGAGAACGCGTCGAAGAAGTACGCCAGGTCGTACAGGACGCTGTCCTCTCCGCCGCCGAGCAATGCCCATAGCAGGAAGTTGCTGCCCGAGGTCGCGACAACCATCCACTCGAGACCGAGCAGGTAGTTGCCGTAGCTGCGGATGAACTTCGATCCGTAGTAGAAGCCGACGAATATCATCCAGATATCGGCCATCAGAAAGAAGACGTCCTTCATTGCCCTGGCTCCCTTGTTATTTCAGGCCGCGGCTCAAACGCCGCGCCGGCTCGATCTACCTTCAACAGCCATAGCTTCGGTCACAACGGCTTTACGCACCTGCACTGGACAAAACGAGTGCATCGTGCACCCTTTCGGACCGTGACGGTGCACCCTGCACCTGGTCCCGCCGAAGCGGGTGCGCGGTGTTGTTGTGTCCCGAGGGGCTCGCTGGTGAAAGTGGAATCACCACGATGGGAACTATGAGGAGTTGGCAGCATGACAGCTGAAGTGTTGAGCGCGTCTGAGGAATTCGACGTCGTCATCATCGGAGCGGGAATCTCGGGGATTGGTGCGGCAACGTATTTCAGCCGCGAGCTCCCACACAAGTCCCTCATCGTGCTGGAGAGCCGCGACAACATCGGCGGCACGTGGGATCTCTTCCGCTACCCGGGCATCCGCTCCGACTCCGACCTGCACACCTTCGGTTACGAGTTCAAGCCGTGGCGTCACGAGTCGGCGATCGCTGACGCACACCTGATCCGGGAGTACCTCCAGGAAACGGTTGACGAGAACAGCCTGGCGCGTCTCATCAAGTTCCGGCACCGGGTCGTGCGCTCGGAATGGTCATCCGAGAGTTCGAAGTGGACCCTCAGCGTTGAAACAACTGACCCGGCAACGGGTTCGACCGTCACAAAGACATTCCGCACCGGATGGGTGTTCGCGGCCACCGGCTACTACCGGTACGACGAGGGTTTCTCGCCGGAGTTTGCCGGCCGCGACGACTTCGAAGGCCTGGTGGTGCATCCCCAGCACTGGCCGGAGAAGCTCGACTACCGCGGCAAGAAGATCGTCATCATCGGCAGTGGCGCGACTGCGGTCACGATGGTGCCGGCGATGTTGACTGGCGCTGGAGCGGCCCAACACGTGACGATGCTGCAGCGCACTCCGACCTACATCATGCCGATTCCCCGTGTCGACCGTCTCGCCGTTGCACTCACGAAACTCCTCGGCGCCAAGCGCGGATACGCCGTGACGCGGTTCAAGAACATTTGGATCGAACGCGGGATCGTCAAGGGGCTTCGGATGTTCCCGCGCGCCGGGCGAAGGCTGATCCGCCGCGAGAACATCAAGCGACTCCCAAAGGGTTTCGACGTCGACAAGCACTTCAACCCGCCCTACAACCCATGGGACCAGCGGCTGTGCGCTGCGCCCGACGGTGACTTCTTCGACGCGATCTGCTCCGGCAACGCGTCCGTCGTCACTGATTCGATCGCGAGATTCAGCAACCGCGGAATTGTGCTGAAGTCGGGCGAGAAACTCGACGCCGACATCATCGTGACCGCGACCGGACTGAACATGCGGCTCTTCGACGGAATGCCGATCGTGGTGGACGGGCGCGAGATCGACATCACTCAGTCGTACGCGTATCGCGGGATGCTCCTGAGTGGAATCCCGAACTGGGCGATGGCCATTGGCTACACGACATCATCCTGGACTCTCAAGGTGAGTCT
The DNA here is from genome assembly GCF_044452905.1 of Mycobacterium sp. NPDC051804. Classification (NCBI taxonomy): domain Bacteria; kingdom Bacillati; phylum Actinomycetota; class Actinomycetes; order Mycobacteriales; family Mycobacteriaceae; genus Mycobacterium; species Mycobacterium sp. NPDC051804. The sequence continues at coordinate 442,077 of NZ_JBITCD010000001.1, forward strand.
GATGTGCCGGTACTTCATCGACCTGGTCAAGCACATGGATGTCCACGGGTACGACCGCGCCGTCCCGGTTGCGATTCCGGGAATGGAGCCCAGACCAGTGATGGATCTCCAATCCGGCTACGCCAAGCGTGGCGCGAAGGTATTGCCCAAGCAGGGACCGACAGCGCCGTGGCGGATGGCGATGTCTTACCAGGAAGACGCAAAGGCCTTGCACGGTCCAGTTGCCGACGAGCACCTCGAGTTCGGCGTCAGCGAGCAGGTGCACGCCAATGTCTGACTCAGACCAGTACGCAACCCTCTCATCCGGAGTTACGATCTGCTTCCGCCAGTCGGGAGATAAGGCCGATCCCGCCATCCTGCTCATCGCGGGACTCGGGGAGGACCTCGCCTTCTGGACCGATACGTTCGTCGGATCGCTTGTCGGCCAGGGTTTTCGGGTCATCCGCATGGATAACCGGGATGTCGGCCAATCCACGTTCGCGACTACTCCGGCACCCCCGCTGTGGCGCCAGGTGATCGCGCGCCCCCGCAGCGACGCCTACTCGCTCGCGGACATGGCCTCCGAATGTGTCGGCGTACTCGACCATCTCGGGATTGGGCAGGTTCACCTCGTCGGACGATCTATGGGCGGAATGATCGCGCAGACGATCGCCGCGACCGAACCCGAGCGAGTGCTGTCCCTGACATCCATCTTCTCGACCACCGGCGCGCGCAATGTCGGCCAGCCCGCGCTGTCGACGATGCGACTGCTCCTCGCTTCGCCGGCCAAAACCAGAACTGCAGCCGTGCGCAACCACCTGCAGATCACGCGGCACATCGCCGGAACGGCGTACCCTATCGACGACGCCGAGGAAGCCGCCATCGCAGCGCGTGGTTGGGATCGCTGCGCCGGGGACCCCGCCGCCGGGGTTGCACGCCAGATTCAGGCGATCCAGATCTCCGGTGATCGCAGTGCCCAGCTGAGCAAGATCACAGCTCCCACCTTGGTCATCAATGGTGATCGGGACCTGATGGTGAACCCCAGCGGTGGCACCGCAACTGCCAAGACGATCCGCTCGGCACAACACGTGGTCATCCCCGGCATGGGCCATCATATTCCGCAGGCTCTGGTCGATCCGATCACCCAATACATCTCGCAACACGCGGATCGCGTGGGCGAAGGAGGAAATCATGTCGAAATCGCCTAGCGACTCCATGCCGAAGAAAGCGCCTACGTGTAACGGTTTCCGCCTTCGCAGGATCAGGGGACACTGTCGACATGGAGGAACTGTGGCCTCTGCCGACCCTCGAGGTCGCTGAGGCGATCCGGTCAGTGAGCCAACGACTCTTGACGGACACGGACACCTTGACCGACACCATCGCGGGGGCCGCCCTCATGGCGCAGTACGACCCTGCCCTGCTTCCGGATGCATCGCTCGTAGAGGAGGACCGCCACCTCAACCGCTCCGATCTTGTTCAGTGGCTCACGTCGAACATCCAGCAACCGGGACGAAGGGTCGAGCCCTACATCGGCCCGAGGATAACGGAGTACATCCGTGATCTCGTATCCCGCGGCATCGCACCGGATTTCGCGGGCGGATGGCGCGAGGCACTCGGGGTCGGATGGCGTCGATGGCTCGAAGAATGCGTGGTGCACTGCACCAACCCCGACCTCCTTGTAGAGGTTCTCGACGTGTCGGCGAAGTCGATGGTGCAGTACGCCCTCGACTCGGTTTCGGCTTTGCGCGAGGCCAGCCTTGAGGCCGCGATGGGTGACGCAAATGCCGACGCGATTGCGCTGATACAGCTGATTACCAGTGGGGCCCCTGTCAACGAGGACCTCGCGGAAGGCCGGTTGAGGTACCGGTTGGCCCGCTCGCACGTCGGCCTCGTCCTGTGGACCGACGATCCTGAGCGAACCGGCACATTGGACCCGGTGGTCGCGGCGGTGCGTTCCGCCGCGACGAGGGGAAGCGCCCTCGTAGCTCGTGCAAGTGCCACCTCACGTTGGATCTGGCTATCCGGGGCCGAAACACCTGACCTCCATCACGTCGAGAAGCTCGTGGCCAAGGCGGAGGATGTTCGAGCAGCCGTCGGAAGGCCGGGACGAGGACTCGACGGCTTCAGGTCCAGTCACCAAGACGCCCTCGCGGCCCAAGCCATGATCATTCGGCTCGGATCCGACCGACGCTTCACGGCGTACGCAGACGTCGAGCTCATCGACAGCCTCACGAAGGACCGCGCCAGCGCACAAAGGTTCGTCACTAGGACTCTGGGTCCGTTGGCCGAAGCAGACGAAGCGTTGCGGCAGGCGCTCCTGACCTACGTGCAGAGCGGCTTCAACACCACTCGGGCGGCGGCCAATCTCTACGCACACCGAAACACTGTCGAGCGCCGGGTCTCGCGCGCCAATGAACTCTCTGCGGTCAAGGTGGAAGACAACCCCACACACGTCGCCGCAGCGCTACTGGTGCTCGAAATTGCGCCCGATATCACGGCGACCACGCCCAGCTGAATGCAGGCGACGGGGCATCAGAATGCTGACAGGCTTTCGGCGACCAAGCGGTCCGGCTGAAAACACCAAGAGCACTGAGCTGGCGTTTGCAACGATGATTCGCAAGCGTCCCCGGCACACCGAAGTTTTGAGAAAATGCCCAGGCGAGTCCTGTCAATCTTCGCTGCATCTCGACAGTTGGCGTAGGGGTGTGACCATGGCAGCAGTCGATTACTCAAAGACTCTGCCGGGAGGTGCGCGAATCTTACGTGCTGACAACGGTTCCGAGGTCTTGCTGCGCGATCTCGAAGAACGCGGCGAACTGCCGATGGTATAGAGATTTGATGAGCGAATGCGTTTGGCGTGGCAGCCTGGATCGGCTGTTGCTCAGGCTGTTTGAGTTAGCGCGGAAAGTAGCGACGAAACAGGCCTAAGCGAGCGGCGGGATATGTTCGGAGTACAACGACCTGAAGTTTGGTCAGAGATCAGCCTCAAAGGACAGGGGGCGCATGGCTCCCTTATGCCGACTGGCGACCATTTACCTAAGACAGGGAGCGAGAGTCGGATGGATGTCCTGCCGAAGCCTGAGCAAGCGGTGACCAAGTCAAGGGCGGCCTGAACTGCACTTTTGCAACGGAGATCAACAGGCTCTCACGACACGCCGATGTCCAGTCAGAGTAGGCAGGCGTTGAAGCTGGTGCTGATCGAAAAGCCCGGCGCCGAAGAACATCTCAACCACCTCGGCATGGAGGCATTCTGCTGATGTCATCGCCCAGGCGTTATCAAAACAATCAAGAAGGCGGTCGCCGAGGCAACGTCGACGACGTTCAGAGCGAACCGAACTCGTGTGGTGGACATGGTGGCGCCATTTCATGTCATTGATTGACGCCTGTTCTGACGCGCGCCTGACCGCCCGGACGCACCGACTCTGGACGGGTACGACTGCGCATCCGAAGGGGGCTGACCAGTCAATTTCACGATCGGCGAACATTCTTCGAACCGCGCGTCGCCAAGGTTGGTCCGTCAATGACTCGCCGGAACACGCCGACGAGCAACCAACCAAAAGAGAGCCATCATGAAGAAACACACTCTGCTCAAACGAGCGACCGCTGCGGCACTTTTGTCGGCGGCCCTCGCGACACCGGCAGTCATCGAATTCACCGCAGCTACAGCGAGCGCCAAGCCGATGGAGCACACCGTGGGCGGCAATTGCGGTGCGAGTGGTGGCAAGTGGGAGTCCTTCTGGGCTGCCGGCAGCTACGTCGGCGGCACCTGCACCTACAACAACACGGCGCGCTTCCATTTCGACACACACGGCATCAACTACATGGAAGAGCGCAGGATCAAGGGCAAGTGGGTCGTGGTCGAGTAGGGACATAACGCACTCTGGTCACTGGGCACTCTCAGGATCATCGAGAGCCTGCCGAGCCAGCACCCCCGGCAGGGTCTCGGTGTCCAAAGACTATGCAGGGGCCCGCGCCGTGCAGCGAGAATTTACAGACTCCCGCGACACGACGAGAACTGTCAAAGTAGCCCGGCGTGTCCGGTCAATCTTCGTTGCATCTCTACAGAGAACAACATCGGCGCCATGGTGGGGGCATCAACAAACTCCCAATGCGCGTCACTGCGAGAAGTCGGGTGAATCCGGTGATACTTCCCGCCGGATGCGAAAGCTTAGACTTCACCCGGTGAGGCAGTGCGTTGAGCCGGCGGTTACTTCATGCCCTCTGTCCCCTCACTTCGGAACCCTCTGACTTAATGCTGACGCCGCCGCAATCATGCGAGCAGACCCCGTCGGGCAGTTGCAGCTCCGACAATTGACGTAGTCGACTACTCAGCCGTGGCGCGTTCCACCGTGCGACGCTTCTTAGGTTCCATGAAATTGCGCGGAGAAAGTCTCCGCTGGCAGCGACGGAGGAGCCAGCGCGACGGCGTAGAGGTGCGCCCGCTGATGGCGAACAAACCGGAGGAGTGGCATGGCCGAGTTGTTCTTTGATTGGCGCTTCTGCGGCAAGTGCTTTGGGTTGTTTTGGGACGCCGAGCAAGGTAAGGGCCACTGTACCGAGGGTGGCGGCCATGAGGCTGTTGGCCTGAACTTCTTCTTACAAGACGCTCAACTACTTGGCGACTACGTGACGGTAGGGCCTTCGGGGAGCGTTGTAGCGCAGGACAACTGGCGGATCTGCTCCGACTGCCGCGGGCTGTATTACGACGGCTTCGACGACAACGGAAGTTGCCCTGCTGGGGGTGGTCATGCGTCGGGTTCGCCGAACTACGGATTGTGGGTGTTGTGGCCACCAACAGGTAGCTCATATCAATCGGAATGGCGCTGGTGTCGCCACTGTTACGCAATGTTCTTCGGAGGCTTCGAGAAACAGGGCAGCTGTCCGACCGGAGGTGCGCATGACAAATCAGAGAGCTTCAACTACGCGCTCGAACACTGAACTGTCTGTGTCGCCATCGACTGATTTCGGCTGGTAGCAGATTTGACGGGAACGACCCCTACGGTGGACAGTCGCGAGTACTGGTGCAGGCCTTAGCTGACGGGGGTTCGGTCATGCCAATGCTGGGTCATCACGCTGTTGTGCTAGGTGCCAGCATGGGAGGCCTGCTAGCGGCGAGCGTGCTCGCCAACCACTTTCAGACGGTCACTATCGTCGACCGCGACGACTTGCCCGACCAGCCCACTAATCGGCGTGGCGTCCCCCAAGGCCGACACGTCCACGCCCTGCTCGGCGGGGGAGCGCAGGCGCTGAATTCGTTCTTACCTGGGATTCTGCAGGAATTGCGCAGCGGCGGTGCTGTAGTCCTCGACGACGGGGATCTGTCCCGGTGCTACTCGGCGTTTGGCGGCCACGTCATGCCGCGCGTCGGCCAAGGAAAGAATTTCGATCCTGCACGCGACAGCTCGTACCAGGCCAGTCGCCCGTTCCTGGAATTTCATGTCCGGCGCCGTCTGGCGATGATGCCCAACGTCACCATCAAAGGCGGCCTCGACGTAGCTGAGTTGATCGCAACAGAGGATCGTCGACGAGTCACGGGAGTGCGGGTCGCTGAGCGGGGCAGTGGCATCGAACGCGACATGGCGGCCGATGTGATCATGGACGCCACCGGCCGTGCCGCGCGCACCCCGGTCTTCTTAGAAAGCCTCGGGTACGAGCGACCCCCCGAAGATCGCATCGTCGTCCGCACGACCTATGCGAGCCAAGCACTGCGAATTCCCGCGGCCACGATCCGAGAGCTGATCACCGTGATCAGCCCGGTTCCCGACCGGCCCAGAGGGATGTTCCTGGCTGCCTATGAGCACGACATGTGGATCTTCACAGTGTTCGGCATGACTGGACAGGAACCACCAGGCGAGCTCGCGGGGATGCTGGCCTTCGCGCAGGATTATGCGCCCGCACACGTGGGTACGGCGATATCAGCTGGAGAACCGGTCGGTGAAGTGGTTCGGCACAGAATTCCGCACAGCCAGTGGCGGCGTTATGACAAGCTGCGAAGGTTCCCGGAAGGCCTCCTGGTCTGTGGCGATGCGATTTGCAGCCTGAACCCCATCTATGGCCAGGGTATGTCCGTGGCAGCGATGGACGCGGTAGCTCTGAGGGACTGCCTTCGGCGCGGTTCGGCCGATCTCGCGCGACGGTACTTCCGAGCAACGGCGAAATCGATTGGTACAGCGTGGTCTTTAGGTAGTGGTTCGGATCTGAGATTCCCCGAGGTACAAGGCCGACGTACGCCCTTGACCCGGCTGACCAACTGGTACGGCGATTGGATGATCGCTGCCTGCGCTAAAGATACGACAGTCCTCACCCAGTTCTTCAGAGTCTCGAATCTCATCGATCCGCCGACTCGGCTTGTGAGCCCTTCCTTCGTGTTTCGAACCGCACGCGCCAACGCGACTCGCAGCGGCCACGCCCAATTGCAGATCTCAGAGGTAAAGCGCGACAACTAAACTCTGAGAGCAAGGTCCGAGCGTCCCGAATTCGTTCGCAGTGGAGAGACACGGGCACGGCCGTGTCGCTAGACGCCTGCGGAGGCCATTGAACTGGAACTTTGCAACGAGGATCGACAAGCTCCCGCGACGCGACACGTGCTCGCGATTATTCCATTTCCTCGAAAGGTGCTGCGTAGCACTAACTTTAGTGCAAGAGGGATTGCACGCCGACGCCTACGGGTGAGGTCCGGTGGCCTTCTGAGGAGGCGACATCATGCAGGTGCGCCGAGCGGCGGGTGCTCGAGCACGCGCGGCTTGTACTCGACCAGCTGGATGCTGTTGTCGAATGTGCGGTGCTCGATCATCTCCAGGGCGACGTCCGGATAGCCGTCGTAGATGCGCTCTTCGCCCGTGGCCCCTGTGATCACCGGAAACATCACGACCCGGAAGCGGTCGACGAGTCCGGCCCGTAGCAGGGACCGGCACAGGCTGAGGCTGCCGATCGTGCTGAGCAGTCCCGAGCCGCTCGACTTCATGGCGCGGACCGCCTCGACGGCGTCGTCGCGGACAAGCGTGCAATTGGCCCACGTCAGTGGTTCCTCCAGTGACGAGGAGAACACCACCTTGGACGCTTGAGTGAGCTCATCGACGGACTCCTCCTCTTCCGGCCTGAACTCGTCTTGGCCGCTCGGGACCTGGCCGGCGGCGAACCCCGACATCAGGCGGTAGGTATTCGCTCCCATCAGGTAGGTCACCTCGGGCTGCTCGCCGAGCCACCCGAGGTACTCCGGGCCTTCGAGTCCCCAGAACCCGGGCCAGCCCTCTCCCGACGCGTAGCCGTCGAGGGAGGTGATGAAATCGACGAGAAGCTCCGACATGACGGTGTCCTTTCCACGAGTGTCACTAACTTGGACCGGACGGGTACCTCAAACTCATCGGCAGCGTTGGAGGATGGTTGCCGAATGCTCGGCTCGAGAGAGGACCTGAACGCGTGAGCTCGCCGACATTGCACTGGTCGCAGATTCACGGCTGGTTTGGCTGGCGAGATCTACAGGAGGAGGCCGCCGCGACCTTCGCCGAGGGCAGCACGTTCGTCGAGGTCGGCTGCTACCTCGGCCGCAGTCTGTGTTCATTGGCAGAGGTGGTGAGCGAGTCGAATCGCGAATTCACCGTGGTCGGAGTCGATTATTGCCAGGGAAGCGGACGCGAGGGCACCGCGGACAAGGACTCTCATGCCGCCGCTGTCGCCGATGGCGGCGGAACCCTCGCCGGCCAGCTGCACCGCAACGTCATCGCCTGCGGCTACGCCGACCGCGTACACCTCTTGGTCAGCCCATCACCGGCCGCCGCCACGCTTTTCGCAGACGGGTCTCTGGCTTGGGTACACCTCGATGCTCGGCACGAGTACGAGAGTGTGCTCGCCGACATCGACGGCTGGCTCCCGAAGGTGGCACCGGGTGGTTGGCTCTCTGGGGATGACTACGAAGAGCACTGGTGGCCGGGTGTGGTTGCGGCAGTGCGAGATCGCTTGCCCGACGCCCAGGAGTGTTCCACTCGACAGTGGCGCTGGGTGAAGCCGCGCCGCAGCCAAGACTAAGCTCGCTGCGGTGAACACCCGGCGCTTGTCCAAAGCGCGATCGCTGACGATCGTCGCCGTCGCCTACGTCATCGCGATCGGAGCCGGCGCGGCATGGTTGGTCGCGGGACCTGCCACCGGCAAGGCCTGGTTGGATGCCTTTATCGCTGATGTGCTCGCAACCGGCGTGATCTTCGTGTTCAGTCGGGCGTTCAAAAATTCCAGCTTCTACGATGCCTATTGGAGCGTGGTACCGCCGCTGTTGCTGCTCTACTGGTGGCTCGTCGCCACCAACCCCGACACCCTGCGGTCGGTGCTGATCGCAATCGTCATTGTGTTGTGGGCGATTCGACTTACCGGTAACTGGATCTACGCCTTTCCCGGTCTGCACCATGAGGATTGGCGCTACCCGAAGTTCAAGTCAAGTGCGGGTCGCTGGGAGTTCTTCGCCGACCTGTTCGCCATTCATCTCATCCCCACGTTCCAGGTTTTCCTGGGCATGATCCCGGTCTACGTCGCAGTGACCCGTCCGGGACAGGGCCTCCCGTGGCTGGCCTGGACGGCCTTCGTGGTGGGCATCGCGGCGGTCGCGATCGAGTTCGTCGCGGACCTGCAAATGCACCGATTTGTGGCGGCTGCCCGGCCCGGCGAGGTAATGGACCGCGGATTGTGGAGCTGGTCCCGGCATCCGAACTATTTCGGGGAGTTCAGCTTCTGGCTGTCGCTGGCCCTCTTCGGCATCGCCGCTGCGCCCGCGGACTGGTGGTGGCTCGGCATCGGCGCGATCGCAATGCTCGCCATGTTCCTCGGTGCAAGCATCCCCATGATGGAGGAGCGAAGCATAGAGCGGCGACCGAATTACGCCGAGGTGGTCAACCGGATACCGCGTTTCGTGCCGCGGCCGCCCCGCGCACCTGGGAAGTCCTAGTTCAGGCTGGAGCACAGCGATGAGGAAGCTCGCGGATTCTTCTAGCGCAGAGCGGCATTAGGAGAGCAAGTGTTCGACTACCTACTGGCGTTGAACCAGGTCCAAGGAGCCATCCTCAAGGTTCCGGTGAACGGAGACGATCCAGTCTCGGTGTTGCTTTCCGGACTCGGGCACATGCCCGATGGCATCGTCGTGGACCCGCATCACCGGAATATCTACTGGACCAACATGGGCGCGCCGACGGTGGCGGACGCCAACGCTCCGCTCACCGAAGAGAATTTGGACTTCTACGGAAAAGACGGGTCGCTCGAACGTGCCGCCATCGACGGCACACAGCGCACTTACCTACTCCCGCCGGGAAGTTTCGTCACGGGCAAGCAACTCGCCGGCGCATGGTCATCGGGCCGTCTGTACTGGAGCGACCGGGAAGGAGCCTCGATCCGCAGCGTGCGACTCGATGGCTCCGACCAGCGTGACGAAGTGGTCGTCGCGACCAACGACGCCGACTGTCGACTGCCCGCCAATCAGTGCGTCGGCATCGCTGTCGACGAACACAACGGGCTGCTCTACTGGACGCAGAAGGGAGCCCCGAAAGGTGGCGAAGGACGAATCCTGCGTACTTCCTTGACAATTCCCGACGGTCAGACGGCAGCCGACCGCGATATCGAAGTGCTCTGGTCGGGCTTACCTGAACCCGTCGACGTGGAGTTGGACCGAGTGGACGGTGTCATCTTCTGGACCGATCGTGGAGCAGCGCCTGCGGGAAACACTCTCAATCGCGCCACCGTCCCCGGCCTGGGTGAAGGTGGAGGCGAAATCACCATCCTGGCAGGGGGATTCGGAGAAGCGATCGGCCTGGCGGTGGATAAGGACGCGGGCGTCGCCTACGTCAGCGACCTGGAGGGCCGCATCCGCGCGGTCGAACTGGACGGGAGCGGTCACCGGATCGTGATCGCGACCGACGGGAATCTCACCGGCATCGCCGGAGTCTGAACCCGCCTCATGGATGCAGATTCCACTGGCCACAATCTTGGGCCAGAACGTCATTGACATCGACCTCGTATCCGCCGACCAACGGACCGGGATTCGACGCGGTGGCCACCACGCGCTGGTAGAGAACTGCGTTGGGGTGGATGCGATTTCCGGACCAGGCTCGGGTCTGCCACGCCCACACGCGTCCGGGCGTGCGGGAATTGCCGATCACACCATCGACCGCGGCCCAGTGGCATACCTCAATACCGGCGTAGATGCCGGTCCGTTGCACGCCGAGCACCTTATTGATGCCCCGAAACCATTGCAGCGCAACGCTAGTCCACGTGTCCCGGCTGATGTCCTCGTCGATCGAGAAGAAAATCGGGGCGCTGCGGCCGCCACCGGCCGCGGTGTGTAGCTGCCAGGCGGTCCGCGCGTCGGCAACACCACCGGCGAACCCGCGGGTGAAGTCAGATGGTGCGGAGCCGCCGGGCTTTCCGTATTGGTAATTGCTGACGATCACCAGCCCAGCTTTGACCAGCGATTCCGCATAGCGCCGCGTGATCGGCTTTGCTCCGAAGTTCGTGCCGGGACGTGACAGCGATACGTAATTCACCACTCCGGCGTATCCCGCGGCGCGGATGTGGTGCGCGGGGATTTGGTGCGCGGCGAAGTCGATCAGTCGAGGAGCAGCGGCCGCTGCTGTAGGACTTCCGGTATTCGCCGCGGCCGCACCCAACCCGACTACCACCGACGCAGCGGCCGCATAGCGCAATGCGTCGCGCCGGGAAGCCGGGCGCGATAGCCAAGGATCAGAGTCTTCACTGAGTGCTACAGGGCAGGATGTTAACGATGGGACTGGGGTTAACTGTGTAGCCGCGCCGAGCGGCCCGCGGCCACCGGCGCGCTGTCCGCAAACCGACGTTTGCACCCGATGAACTCGTTTGTCATCTCCGCAGTGTTTGAATGGAGACATCGATGGTTTCCGGCCTCTCCGAGGTCTCCCGCTCCCGCGGCTGCCGAAGCTGCCCGCGCTAGCACCAGTCGGCCAGATTCCGGAAGGAAAGGTCCTCGATCTGCCCAACCGCGGCAGCACGTACGTCTATGACTCGGGCCCCTCGGACGGCCCGACGTACCTCCTGCTGCACTCGCTGGCTTGCACGGGGCTCATGACGTGGTATCCCGCTCTGGACGTTGTGCGTGAGTTCGGCCGCGTTGTGGTTTTCGACCAGCGGTGCCACGGGCAAGGCATCTCGTCGCCTCGCGTTCTGCTCGAGGACTGTGCTGATGATGTTGCGGCAATCGCCGATGCCTTGAACATCCCGAGTTTCGTGCCGGTCGGCTACTCCATGGGGTCGCTCATCGCGCAACTGGTGTGGAAACGGCATCGCGAACGGGTTGACGGCCTCGTGCTGTGCGCTGCTGCGGCAGCCGTTGGCCGCGCTCGCTACGAACGCTTGGCGACTGGCATCTTCGCCTCGGTGATCGAAACTGTCGGCCCCGCGCCCCGCCGCTGCGAGCCCTCCGCGGCTGCGACGAGTGGTTTGTTCCCTGACCACCAGTGGGTGTTGGGTCAGTTCCGCGCCACATCACTCGGGGGCATCATCCGCTCCATCGCGGAGGTCATCCGATTTGATTCGACGACGTGGGTCGGCGAGATCGACGTGCCCACATCGGTTCTGGTGACGGCGAAGGATCGAGCATTCGGTGTCAAGCGTCAGAAGTGGCTGGCAGATCACATTCCTGACGCCGAGATGGTGACAGTCGAGGCTGGCCACGCGGGATGCACCCTGCAGCCGGCCGCCTTCGTGCCGGGACTTCGACTGGCGATCGAATCGGTACATCGTCGACTCCCATCGACGCCCGTTGCGAAACGCTCGGCCAAGTAGCGGACACGCCGGCGGGCGCGGGGAGGATCGGCGGTGAAGCGACTCAGCGGGTGGGATCTACTGCTGCTGAGCAGCGAGACGCCGAACGTGCATCAGCACACCTTGAAGGTGGCTGTTGTTGACACCACGGGCTTCCAAGGTGAGGCGACCTTCGACGCTTTCCGCGAAGTCTTCCGCGCCGGTCTGCATGTTCTGGAGCCGTTGCGCTACCAGTTGGTGAAAACCCCCTGGCGTCTGCATCGCCCGATCTGGCGGGAGGACGCGGAACTCGACCTCGACTATCACCTGCAGAGAGTGAGGGTGCCCGCGCCCGGCGACCGACGCCAACTCGACGCTGTGATCAGCACCATCGCCAGCGAACCACTCGACCGCAGCCGCCCACTGTGGCAGTTCTATTACGCCGAAGGCTTGGCAGATCAGCGCGTCGCAGTGATCGGCAAGGTGCATCACGTCCTCGCCGATGGCGTCGCTTCGGCCAATCTAATGGCCCGGGTGATGGAAGGGCTCGGCACCGGACCAGTGGAGACCCGCGCCACCTCGACCGCGTCCCCACCGACGTCTGCCGAAGTCGTGCGATTCGCGGTGCGGGATCACTTCGCCCGCCTGCGGTCGCTACCCTCCGCGGTACGGGCAGGAGTGATTGGCGGCTATCGGCTGCAACGTCGGGCCAGGCAGCGTGATCGGCATCCGCAACTGGCCGTCAAGTTCAAGCCGCCACCCACGTTCTTCAATCACAAACTTTCTGCCACAAGGGTTTTCGTAAGCACCGCCGTGCCCCTCGGCGACGTTGAAGCCCTCAGCAAGAGGCTGGAAGTCACGATCAACGATCTGGTGTTGACGACGGCGGCCGGCGCCTTGAGACGCGTACTGCTCGACCATGGCGAACCCGCCGATGAGCCGCTGATCGCATCGGTCCCCACGGCCACCGACACGTCGCCGGACAGGATCAGCGGCAACGCGTTGGCCACCATGCTGGTCTCGCTACCGGTTCAGGCCGAGGATCCGATGGAGCGGCTGCGGCTCATCCGCACTTCCACACACATCGCGAAGGAGGACCACCAACTACTCGGCCCGACTCTGGTGAGTCAGTGGCTGGAGTTCGTGCCGCCGGCCGTCACCCGGGCCACGTTTCGCTGGATGTCACGACGCGAGGCCCCCAATAAGCTGTTCAATCTCATCGTGTCCAACGTCCGTGGCCCCCGCGCGAGCCTCAACGCCGCCGGTGCCGTGGTGACCGAGTTCTACTCGGTAGGACCGCTAGCAGCCGGTGCAGCGCTCAATATGACCGTATGGAGTTATGTCGATCAGTTGAGTGTGGCGGTGCTGGCCGACGCCAACATATTTCGCGATGGGCACGAACTCACTAACGCGTTCCGCGATGCGTTCACCGAACTGCTCAAAGCGGCTGGCCTCCTGAGCCCAGGTGTTTGACCAATTACTGGCGTTGAATCAACCTGGACGAGAGCGCCTCAGGTTGTGGCGCTGATCTCGTTGAGGGTGAGTTCGAACGGGCCCTGCTGTTTGTCGAGGATGTAGACCGCTACCTCGCTGATGCGTGACGGGTCCATCGTTGGCGGCGCATCAGGTGCCGGGTCGAGGCGCATGCCCACCGGCTCGAAGTTCTCAACAGGTAGCTCGTAACTCCGTGTCACCCCGGCCTCGGTGGCGAATCGCTGAATGTAGGACCACGGCTGACCCGCAGCCCTCACCTTCAATAGGTACGTCTTGCCGTCGCCGAGGGCGCGCACGCCTATCGAGGTCGCGCCTGTTGCTCGTCGTCCGATATCGGCGTCCTGCGGGCCGCGGGCCGAGGCGAAACCGCCGTTGTTCTCCAGTGAAATATTGCCGGAGAACACGAGTCCACCATTGCCGAAGTCGATTCTGGCCGTTGACTTGCCGCCCATGACGGGATCGTTGACCGTCGTCCAGCCGGCGACTTCGCTGGGATCGGCGAGTTTGACGAGAACGACGTTGGGCTCTTCAGACCCCGCAGTCCCGGCGACTCCGCAGGCCACAATCATCAGCGCCGCGCACACGGACGGGATGCCCACCAGTCGGTGCTTCACCGTCAACACCGGCTCGGACCGCTGCTGGCCTCGCGGTTGCGCATGGGCATACCGTCGATCACGGAGTAGATCGCTCCAAGGTCTGGGACCTCGTCAACTCGCAGCTTCTCGCCGCCGTCTTTCCCAATCAGCAACACTGTGAACGCGTTCTCCGCGATCGCGAACCGCTTCATCAGTCGCTGTGACTCGTCGGCGTCGATGGCCTGACCATCGAGCGTGCTGGTGCCCTCGGTCACCACCACGCCGATCACCACGTCGCGGTCGACGATTTCGCACTGACTCGCCTCTATCCGGTCCACGGTCCCGACGAGCCGGGGATCGCTCTCGCTCGGTGCGAACAGCAGCAATGGCCGACTTTTCCAGAGGTAGTCACCGAGTTCTGTCGCGACAGCAGGAGCGGATGCAAGGGTGCTGCCCGCAAGTAGAACGATGAGGACGAACACCAATCGTCCGATGCCACGCTTCACGAGCGCAGTATTTCCAGACTTCGCCCACTTCAAGCGCGGTTCGGGCAACGGACGGCCGTGTGAGGCATGTCATATGCGGCGCGGTTTGGCCACGCGCGTCGCAGGGCATCTAAGCAGCGATTCATGCCGTGCATGATTCGTCGTCCGGGTCCGAAGGAGAGCGCAGTGATCGATCGTGTGCTCGTCTCCGTTGCCCGAATGAACAGCGTCTGCCAGTGCGGCTGCCCCGGCGGCGACCACAAACGGTCCGGTTGCACGTTGTGCGGATGCCCCCAGTTCAGCCGGTGGGCCGTGGACGGCGACCCGGTGGGCACCTCCGTCGCATAACTAGGACGGCGTCGGTAGTTCAGTCCACGTCGTTGGTCCTCAGCGGTCGGCGCACCGCCGACGCGACGAGATGGCGACGCAGCCCCCAGTCGGACAGCCGGAAAAGTCGACTCATCGCCGACGCCGTGCCGGGGATGTCTTCACGCGCAGTGAGATACGTCCACCGGTGCTCTTCGGGAAGGGTGAAGAACCGCTCGAAGAAATTGGGCACTTCGCTGGGCGGCATGCTCAGGAGCGCCTCCAACCCAATACGGCGGAAGCGGTGAATCGCCTTTGCCGACGGCGACCACACGGTCCTGTGCGCCGCCTCCAGCGCCCGGTCGGGGTCGGGCAGGTGTGCGGCGATCGCGCTGGCCACCTGCGGCGCGAGGCGAAACGACGCGGCCAGACTGTATCCGGTGGCCGGGTGGATGAGCGGTGCGGCCGCGCCGAAACCCAACACGCCGGCACCGTCGTGGCGCGGATCGTCGACTCTGAACGAAACCTTCTCATCCTGAATATTTTTCGGGATGGCGACGCCACGGCGTTCGAGCCGGGCATGCAATCTCCGCCGCAGGGTCGCCAGCGAAAGCCCGGGCCGCCGTGCCAACGAGGTCTCTTCCACTAACACCTTGCCCTCGCCCAGTGGAATCACGTAGAGAAACGTGGGCCAACCGGTATCTCCATGGTCGGAGCGCCAATCCATGAACAAGGCCGCACGCGGGTCGACCATCGACGCCACCGCGTCCTCGTCGAGCACCAGTCCGTACGCCGTCTGCTCGGCCGGGATGCGGCGCCTCTTGGCGGCGGTGAGTGGCCGCCATCGTCCGGCCGCGTCGACAACGACGGACGCCCGGATGCATGAGCCGTCGGCCAGGGCAACCACTCCGCGCTCCGGCGATCCCACGGCTCGCCCGACCCGAATCTCCACCCCGGTCAGCCGATCGCTGAGGTGGGAGTGCAGAGCGGGAACGTCCAAGACGGCGTACTCCCAGCCCAGTTCGTGGTCGGTCACCGCGATCGCGCGTCCGGCGGCACGCGCCGCGACGACCGACGCGGGTAGAGCGGCGGGCAGTTCGCGGCTCCACATGCCGTAGGTCGCCATCCACGGCCGCTGTGGAGCCGGGTCGAGCAACCCCGTTGCCAACCCGGCGCTGCGGCACGCGCCGGCCAAAGCCATTCCGGCCGGTCCAGCGCCGACCACCAAAACGTCCATCCGTTCCATCGTGCCGGTTGACCGCATGCTAAGAGTCCTCGCTTCACGACCACCGATCGAATTGACGGACGAGTGGACATCGGCGGCGCCAGTTCATACCCTGTCCGAGACGTGTGTGTAGCCGGGGGGGCTTGCAACGAAGGATCGTGTCAGTCCGAATGAGCCGAGTGCCCAACTCTCTTCGGCGAACGGTGGGCGGATTCGCGGCTGCGGTCGTGGTGCTCACGATGGCGATAGCCGGAGACGTGAAAGCCGACCCGGAGTCCGACGCGATGGACAAGCTCAATGAGCTGTCGCGCCAGGCGGTGCAGAGCCGCGAAGGCGTCACGTCCGCGCAGCGCGATCTCGAGGACAAACTGGCTGTCCAGACCGCTGCCGAAGAACGTCATCGCGCCGACCTGGCAGCCCTCGACGCCGCGAACTCCCAGCTAGCCTCCCGCCAAGCCGCCGCCGACAACATCGCGGCGATGACCTATGTCAGCGGACGCACCGGTCAAATGGCGGCGCTCCTGACCGCTAGCTCTCCGCAACAGCTGATCGACCAGCTCTCCCTACAGCAGGGGATCGCCGCGGAGGCGGGCGCTCAGTTGAAGGCCTTCCATGCAGCGCGCGAGCAAGCCGTCGCCGCTGCCAAGGCCTCAGAAGCCTCGGCCGCTGAGGCCCGCGCCGCAGCCGAGAAATCTGCCGAGGTGCGCTCAGGCCTGCAGTCGAGCTCGACCGACCTGCAGCGTCGGATCGCCGCTGCGGAGGCGCAGTATGCGGCGTTGACTCCCGCTCAACAGGCGGTGGTCGACAACGCTCCGCCGCCGCCCGCGGCCGTGCCCCCTCCGGCAGACCCCATGCTCAACGCGATGCCCGCGCCTCCTCCCGCGGCCGCTGCCCCGCTCCCTGCCGCCATTCCCGATAACCCGGATGCGCTACCCGTCGGTGTCGCATATGAGGCCGGGCTACAGCCCAACACCATCCTGGCCGCCCGCGCCGTCAGTCAACGGTTCCCCCAGATCGCCGAGATCGGCGGTGTCCGGCCGGACTCGAAGCCGTGGCATCCGAGCGGCCTGGCGATCGACATCATGATTCCGAACGCCGAAAGCCCCGAGGGCATCGCGCTAGGCGACGAGATCATGGCGTTTGCGATGGCCAACGCGGCCCGGTTCGGGCTGCAGGACGTGATCTGGCGCGGCACGTATTACACGCCGTCCGGTCCAGCAGGATCGGGTTACGGGCACTTCGACCACGTGCACATCACCACTACGCCACGCCGCTAGCCTCCTGGGCTCTGGGCGCTTCTTCCCTCACGCCACCTTTTGTTGGGATCGGTAGACCACCGACGGCTGTTTACTCACGACAAGGGAACGGACTAGGGGAGGTTCGAGATGGACTCCAACTACAGAGCCGAAGCACCGCGTCAGTTCGTGGCACAGCCACCTTTCTGGGGTTCCAAGGTCGCGTCCATCACGACGCCCGCGTGGCAGAACAATCCCGCCAAGGCATACCTCTTCATGATTGTCGGAGTCTTCGCCTTCACGGGGGTGCTCTGGGCTCTCTTCTTCGGTATGCAGTCGCTAACCCGGGACGGTTCCGAGTGGCTTCAGCGAGTCTCGGCGTACGGCCTGCAATTCGGACTGTTGCTCCTCCTGTTCGGGGGCGTCTATGGCTGGACGCGGTGGTCTCGACGCCGAAAGATCGTCATTTCCGCCACGAGCGACGGCCTGTCGGTCACCACCCGACCGGGCGATGTCTATCCGTTCGTCGACGCAAAGCTCGGGACCTGGGGCATCACGGGTGGCGCGACGATGGGTACGGCGCTGCATTTGCACTGCGGTTCAAAGCGATTCGTGCTCGGCGGACGCGATCGTCGCGTCAGCGCCGGAACCCGGCTTGACGCGCCGGACGCAGGCTACGGGTTGCCGATCGACGTCGACGCGTCATTGTCGTCTGATGACTTCGATCAGCTGTTGGCCATCGTCAGCAGCCGGAGCGGGTTGGATACCCGCCGACCAGGTGCTGACGAACCGACCCGCTGCCTGTTGTTCACGAACTCCCTGAAACTCCAAGAGATCGGCTCGTTTTCGCTCCGCAAGCAGCGGGAGTTCACGCGAAAGCTGGGGCGCCCTCAGGTGGCCATCGACATAGGTGCGAACTCGATTCGGGTGATCGACCCGAACACTCAATCGCTTCTTGCTTCGGTTTCACCTCGACAGGTCAGCGCACAACCGGTGGTATTCCGCCCGGTGCAGAGGAGCCATTGGATCCCCAGTCTCACCCACGCGATGAGCGATGCTGCAACCAACTACTGGTCCACGTCGCCTGGTATGCGGATTGCAATACCCGGTATGACGCCGCTGACTATCGGATGCCGTGACACTGCAATGGGTTTGGACTTTCGCTTCGCGTGGCCGGATGGCGTGCCTACCGAACAAGCGAGGGCCGACTACGAGGTCTCGGGGACGGATTGGCTGACTCTTGTCGAGACGTTCGGGCTGTCGTCGCATCTGCAAGCACGAGGATAGGAACCGCTCATGAACGCACTCAAGCGCGGAAGCGCAGTACTGACAACGACTCTCGCAACCCTGGCCGGATTGGTGTTCATCGCGGCCCCGGCCTATGCGGCGCCGCCGTCGGAACCACGCACCTGGTGCCCCGGGGATGATCCAGGCGGCGGACCGGGCGGCCCGTTCAATTCACCGGGGCCGCCGAACTGGGACTGGAATATCTGCCACACCTTCTACATCGTCAACTGGGGCCAGGGCAACGTAGGGCCGATGATCTGGGACGGACCGAATCCGCCGCCGGACAATCGCGGTCCCGTTGGCCCGTGCTCGCTTCTCGATACGAGAGGCTGCAACTAGCCCAGCCTCGGCCCCGGAACCCCCGGAGGGCACGGCCCTGGAAGGAACAAACTCCAGCACCAGCCCGGTGGTAGCGGAGGCGGAGGGGCGCCCACACCCTGGCCCGGCGGCGGGCCTGGCGGATTCGGTCCATCCCAGATGTTTTGCGCGACGTTGCCCTGCCCGTGGTAGACGAACCAATACTCGTGGCAGATGCTTTCGTCCCAGCGCACCGGATTGACCCGCTTGTTTCCGGTTTCCACCGGCGGATCTCCTGGACACCAGGTGTACGGACCGCCCGGAGGGGTCTGCGCCCGTGCGGTACCGACGGACACACCCATGCCGGTTGCAGCCAGACCGGCGGACATCAGCGCTCCTGCGATGATCCGCTTTCGGTTGTGAGTCATCATGTGAGTTCACCAGGGCGCGGCAGCTTCTGATTCCAAAACTGCAAGATCAGTCGCGGCCGCCGGCCAGCAGCCCCGAGGACGCGAACTTGAGCCCGGCGCGCAGCTCGTCCAGGTTGATCGGATCGTCGGACTCGATGTAGCGCAGGGTCGTCGCCACTGCCATATTGAAGAACAACCACGCCAACGCCTTTGGGCTCAGCTCGTCGCGGTATTGATCGCGGTAGTGGTTCATGTGCAACGTCGACATCGCGACCAGCGTCGCGTTCAGACCCGAGATGTTCTCGAAGGTGCGCACATGTTCCGGGCGTTCCGCCAGATAGCGGATGAGGCTGCGGTTGGCGATCGTCAGGTCGATGAGGAAATCGATGGACGCCGCCATCGCCTCGGCGGGCGCAGCCAGCGTGACATCTCGCAGCCGCTCCTCGACAGCTGACGCCTGTTGGGCGGCGATGTGTTCGACCGCGGCGTCGAGGATCTCGTCCTTGTCGGCGAAATACTGATAAATCGACCCCTTGCTGATGCCGGCGCGGTCGGCGATCAGATTGGTGGTCACCTGAGCGGGATCGGTCTTGCGCAACAGGGCGGCCGTCGTCTCGACAATTTTTGCGACCATCTCTCGGGAGCGCTGCTGCTGAGGCAGCTTGCGGCGTGCTGAACTGCGCTTATCCATGATCACGAATGTCCTCTAACGCGACTTGAATGCGACCCGTCGGTCATATTAGCGTTCCGCCCATGACCGCGACTTCGGACGTCGAAGCCTTCACGCCCGCCGACGACGACGAGCCCGTCGAGCTCGTACCCCTGGATTCCCTGACCGCCGAGCACACCGGGCGCTGGACCTTCCTGATCTTCGAAGGGGCGGCGTTCATGATGCAGGCGATGCATCCCGTCATCGCCGAAGTCACGGGACGCTATTCCGCCGCGTTCCAAGGCGATTCGGGCGGGCGGGCGATCCGCTCCATCGACTCGGTCCTGCGCTGGACGTACGGTGGGACGGAGGCCGTCGCCGAAGGCAACCGGGTCCGCGCCATGCACCGACCCATGACGATGAAGAGCGAACAGAGCGGTAAGCAGATCAGCGCGCTCAATCCTGAGGCCTACCAGTGGGTGATCTGCACCGGATACATCGTCAACGTTCACGGCGCTCGCCTGTTGGTAGGCCGGGATTTCTCCGATGCCGAGAAGGCGGAACTCCTGCGCGACAACCGTCGGCTGGCTCGCCTGCTGCACGTGCCGATGCGCGACTACCCGACGACTGATCACGAGATGACCGAATATTTCGAGTCGATGATCGACAAGCTGGAGGCCACTCCGCAGGCGCTGAAACTCATCGACGATTTGGTCGCCGGCCGGGCGGAGCTGCCGCCTTCGACACCGAAGGTGCTCTACCCGATGATCAATGCGCTGCTGCGTCCCGCGCTGCGCTTCAACTACCTGTCGGTTGTTGGTCTGCTCGATCCTCGGCTCCGCGACATGCTCGGCGTGAGTTGGAGCGCAAAGGAGCAACGCCAACTCAACCGTCTCTACAAGGCAATTCGCGTCGCGTACCGCGTGCTACCGGACCGGCTGACATACTTCCCGCTCGCCTATCACGCGCGCAAGCACCACGAGTGCCTGGAGAAAATGAAAGAGCGCCAGAAGAAGTCCTACGCCTATCGGGTCCCGGGGGCCGTCGCTCCCTGATCTGTGGTCACGCCGTACGCGCGCGCCATTCAGACGTTCGCTCGGGCGTGGCCTCGGCAAGCGCCTTGCGAGTGTTCTCTGCGTCGAAGTCCTTGCCGTACACCGGGGTTCCGGGCTGCTGGCGCCATGACTCCGAAATCGGACCGGAATCGACAGGCTCGAAACCGAGTTGGTCGACGACGTCGTGGACCAGCTCACGGCCCACTCCGTCCTCGCCGGCAACCGGGAGTGCGATGCGGTTCGGCGTGCCGCTCGGCGTCCCCTTCTCCAGCAGGTGCTTCCACCAGATCCCGTTGAACACCTTGTACACCGGTGCGCCGATCTGCTCCGCGACCCACGCGCTCTCGACCTGACCGTCCTCGATCCCGGCGATCTCACCATCCCGCTGCTGTGGGTAGTAGTTGTTGGTCTCGATCACGGGGGCGCCCGGCTTGCGGGCATCAACGATCCCGTCGGCAAGGTCGGGGACGTTCTTCTGCGGAATGCTCACGACGACGAGATCGGCATCGGCGGCTGCGTCCTTCGCCCATACCGCCGTCGCGCCGGTTTCTTTAGCGAGGTCTGCAAGCGTCTCGGGGGAACGAGAGTTCGACACCAGCACTTCGTGCCCGAGTTGACGAAACCGACGTGTCAGCGTGCCGCCGATTTGACCTGCCCCGATGATTCCGATTTTCATGCAGCGCCTCCGCGTGGTGTGGTCTCGTACTCCCGAGCCAACGTCGCGCATACGGGCGCTATTCCGTGCCGTCGCCAGTGCGCCTGCACCGGCCGGCACTGGTTCGCTGAAACCGGGTATGCGGCGCCGCGTGCGGAGAAGAGGGGACCGACCAAATGACTTCTACCACCGAGGAATATCGCTCTGAAAAGGGCCTGGCGCGTGTTGCGCAGGCGCTGGCCGGTTGGACAGAGAGGTGGTTTCCGGATGCGTATGTCTTCGCTCTGGCGGGGGTCGTCATCGTCGCCGTCGCTGCGTTGGCCAACGGTTCCTCTCCGCAGACCGTCGTCGATGCGTTTGGCGACGGCTTCTGGGATCTGGCCACCTTCACGCTGCAGATGGCCATGGTGGTGCTGACCGGATACGTCGTCGCCACCAGCCCGCCGGTGGCCAAACTGATCGATCGCCTCGCCACCATGCCCAACACGGCAAAGAGTGCGGTGAGTTTCGTTGCGTTCCTTTCCATGTCGGTCTCCTTCTTGAACTGGGGGCTCAGCCTGGTTTTCGGTGGTCTGCTGGCCCGGGCGATCGCCCGCCGGACCGATTTGCGGGTGGACTATCGCGCCCTCGGCGCCGCGGCCTTCATGGGGCTGGGCGCTGTGTGGGCGCTTGGCATGTCATCTTCGGCCGCGCAGCTACAGGCAACGGCCGGCTCTCTTCCTCCGGAGCTACTGAAAATCACCGGGGTTCTCGACTTCGGCACCACGATCTTCACCTGGCAGTCCCTCTTGATGTGCGCGATCATCATGGCACTCACCGTGGTGATCGCTCATTTCTCCGCACCCAGCGGCGCCGCCGTTACCACCGCCGAGGATCTGCACGTCGACTTGGACGACCAGAGCGAAGAGGTGCCGCCACGCGCTCGGCCCGGTGAGTGGCTCGAGTACAGCCGCGGCCTGCCGGCGCTGGTGGGTCTGATGACGTTGGGATGGTTGGTTTCTCAGCTGTTCAGCAAGCCGGTCCTGACCGTTGTCAGCAGCCTCAACGGATACCTTCTGGTCTTCCTGATCCTGGGGCCCGTGCTGCATGGAACGCCCCGCAGATTCCTGCAGGCAGTCGCGAAAGCCGTACCGGCCACGGGCGGCATCCTCGTCCAATTCCCGCTGTACGCCGCGATGGCGGCGATCCTCACCAAGGCGGAAGGCAGAGGCGGCAAGACGGTTTCGGATGTGCTGGCGGAAGTGTTCACGAGCGTCGGCGGAGGTGGCTTCGCCGTCGTCATCGCTCTCTACACCGTCGTGTTGGGGCTCTTCGTCCCGTCCGGCGGCGGCAAGTGGCTCGTCGAAGCCCCGTACGTCATGCAGTCAGCCACGGACGTCCAGATGAACCTGGGCTGGACGGTTCAGATCTACAACGTGGCCGAAGCGCTACCGAACCTGATCAACCCGTTCTTCATGTTGCCGTTGCTCGCGGTGCTGGGACTGCGGGCGCGCGATCTGATCGGATTTACATTCCTGCAGTTCGTGTTTCACTTACCGGCAGTCCTGGTGTTGGTGTGGTTGCTCGGTATGACTTTCGACTTCGTTCCACCCGTGGTGCCCGCCACACCGTGATCACGACCAGGCGGCGACCACGGTCGAAAACAGCACAGTGAACACCACCGCCACCACGATCAGGTAGACCCCATAGAGCCGGCGCAACCAGGGATGGAGCAGGTACGACAGTCCCCAGACGACCAACGCCACCGTCGAGATGCGCAGTCCGCGCTCCAGCAGGGTCCAGCCCGCGAGGCTGCCGAGCCCTATGCCGTGCTCGCCGGCGGCGCGGGCGTACACCTTGACGGGAATGCCCGACAGCGCCTGGTTCATCATTGCGCTGGGCCCTGCGGCGAGCTGCTCGAAGGCTGTCTGCGCCATCCGGGGAGTCGTCAGCGGTGCGGGTAGCGTCATCCCGCGCGACGCCAGCCAGGCGGTGAACACCACGCCGAGCACCGAGCCGGGAATCAGGAACGCTGCCCACGGCATCACCTTGCGCGGCACCGCGGCCGGCATCAGGATGAGGGCCATCTCCGCCACGATGAACCAGCTGATTGCCTCGGCGAAGCCCCACAAGAACGCGATCAGCATGCTGTAGGGACCGGCGATCAAGCCGGCGACCCATGTCCACACCCGCGACTGGCGTACCCGCACCGGATGCTCGTCGCGTAATGCGCGCACTTTGCGCTGCAGCGCGTCGGCGTCGGTGGCCGCGGGGTCCACCGGATCGCCAAACCGGACCTCCTTTGGCGGAGGGGACAAGCGTTGCGTCGCGTCACCGACGACGAGTGCCACCGGGACGACGGGCACTCCGCAGTCTCGCGCCAACGCGAGTGCGGCGTCGGTCGCTCGGCCGTCGTCGGGCAGCACCACGACGGTCCGGCCCGCGGCCAGTGCGAGCTCCGAATCCGCCGGATCGAACGCCGGTCGTGCTCGTACCGGCAAGGCTGCCGACAACATGGCAGTCGACGCGCGTGGGAGGCGGTTCGCCAACAACACCGCACCAGTGGGCGATGACCAGTCGCCAGTCACGGTCAAACCGCCCGACAGTGAGCACTGGGTCCGCCCGAATTGGCGGACCGCGTAGCCGAGGACGTCCATGCCCGCCACCATGCGAACGATAGCGCCATGCGCCTGACCGCACAGGAAGGTTGCGCCGAAGGCAGCGTTGAGCACAATGCGCACAAGCCGCTCAACGATGACTGCGTGACTAGTGCGCACAAGCGCGCAACCGTGCGTCGAGCTCCGTAACTTCGAAATGACAGCGCCGCCGGCGACTTCGGAGAACGGATACACCTTGATGACAACGTCGTTGCAACACAGGCCTTTTCCAAGCGAGAGGACGGCGGTCGAGGTCCGTGGGGAGTGGAGCGCGTCCGCTGCGCGGCGGATCATCGGGGTCCTGATGCTCGTCGCTCCGCTCGAACAGGTTGCCTTCGATCTCTATACGCCCGCGATGCCCAAGATCGTCGCGCACTTCGCGGCGTCGAGCACTCTGGTGCAGAACACTGTCACCGCTTACGTGTTGGGAATGGCGCTGGTGGTGTTGCCCGTCGGACTGATCGCCGACGCAATCGGGCGTAAACGTGTGCTGTTGACGGGGCTGGGTTTGATGACGCTGACGAGCATCGGCTGTGCACTGTCGGAAAGCCTGCCGATGATGATCGGGCTGCGCTTCGTACAAGGGCTCGGCGCGGGAACGTGCTTGTTGTTGGCAGCGACCATCGCGGCGGACTGCTTCCGTGGCGCAAGGCTCGTCTCGGTTCTGGGTCTGCTCGGCGCGGCGTGGGGGGCAGCTCCCGTTATCGCGCCGGCCGTTGGCGGTTTCATCACGCAGTTCGCGTCATGGCGCGTCGTCTTCGTCGTGCTGGCTGTTTTGACCGCAATGGTCGCGTTCCTGGTCGCGGTGGTGTTGCCGGAAACGTTGCATCACGATCGCCGATCGCCAGTCAATCTGCGAGTCGCGGCGGGCGTTCTGGGCGAAGCGATACGCAACCGGTCCTTTGTGGCCTTCGCGATGATGTTCGGTGTGGTGGCGGCGGCTCAGGCGGTGTTCGGCGTCGTCGGGCCTTTCCTCTATCAGTCAGGGCTCGGGTACTCCTCTGCCACATACGGTTTCATCGCCATCGGGGTGGGCGCCGCCAACTTCCTCGGCGCCGCGGCATGCGGATCCCTGGCTCAGCGGACCACCACGCAGCGGTTGCTCATCGGAGCATCCGCAATTCTCGCGCTGGGAGGTGTGGTCATGTTGGCCTCCGCGCAGTCCGCGGGGCTTTCTGCGTTGGCCATCACGGGCGGCGCAGCGCTCGCCTTGCTCAGCATCGGCGTCCTCGACCCGCTGACCAAGGGGCTCGCGATGGGCGTGTTCTCCCGCAACGTCGGCCTTGTCACGGGATTGATCAGCACGTTCTGCTACGCGTCGATCGCCATCGCGACCGCGCTGATGGCGTGGCTGCCAGAGCAGTCACAGGCGCCCCTCGGCTGGTTCTACGTCGCGGCCGCGGTCGCGCTGATGGCGACGCTGATGGCGACGGTGGGCCTGAAGAATCGGCAATGACCCGCGGCATCACCACGGAGGGCGAAGTTCAGAACCGGCGCTCGGCTTGTCGCACGGCGTCGATATCGTTCGCATCTCCGGCGAAATCGACGCGTATTTCGTTGCGGCCGAACGCGAATAGCAGCAACTCGCCCGGGGCGCCGGTGACCGTCACCTCAGGGCCCGCCCCGAATCGCGCGAGCACAGCGCCGTCCTGGGCGCGGAATACGACCCGCGCGGGCACGCCAGGAATGAGGGTAGGCGCGAAGTATGTGGCCAGACGCCGGAGCGCACCGGTGGCACGCTCATCGAGTACTCGGGGCGTCCACCCCGGCGCGGCGCGTCGTACATCTTCGTGATGCACGAACATCTCGTGGATGTTGGCGACTCGGTTGAGCCACCGCAGCGGCGAATACATCGGCGGGCCAGCCGCCAGTTGATCGACCATCTGGGGCCAGTCGAGGCCGGTGGTGATCTGCCGTTCGATTCGAAGCCGTCGCTCGGCGAAGCGCGGTACGCCTATCCCCAAGAGGGCGTCGGGTCGCCGTTCGCGGGCGAGGAGGTGCGCGGCGAGCTCTCGAGTCGTCCAGCCCGGGCACAGTGTCGGGGCGTCGGGGCCAGCCGCGCGCAAGGTCCGCACCAGAGCAGCGCGTTCGTCATTGGCGACCGACATCGTCCGACCTTAACCGTCAGCCTTCGCGGCGCTCGGCTGCCTTCGCGAGGTTCTTCGCAAACGTGCCGAAAAGCGAGCGCAGCATCAGCCGGTACGCGACACCGGCAACGTACGACGACGAGTTGTAGCGGCCCGTCCACTCGATGCGAGTTCCGTTGGGCCCCTCCTGGAACGACACCTCGGCGTTGTAGTCGCGAATGACTCCACCGCCCAGCAGCGTGTAACCGTGGCGCTTGCCGGGTTCGTGGATGGTGGTCATCTCCCGGGTCGGTCGCTGCTTGGCTCCGACCGCGCGAATCGCACCGACGCCGCCGTCATCCTGCGGCCCGCGCGTCTCCCACGCGGAGTACCTGATGAGCGGGTGCGCCCATTCCGACCACCGCGACCCGTCAGAGACGATGTCGAACAGGGTCGTCGCCGATGCCCGGCTCTCGCGGGTCACGGTGTAGCTGAACGAACGCATTGTCACGCGGCCGACTATAACGGAACAGTGTTCTAATATGTCAACCACCATGACGGAAGCGCCGTTCGAGCGGGCTCGCAGTGTCGCGCAACGAGATAGTCGTGTCTCGCGCGTGATCGCCGCTACCTATGAACTGTTGGCGCAGTCGCCGGCGCGAACCATCACCCTGGGCCAGATCGGATCGGCCGCCGGGCTCGCGAAGTCGGGCGTCCTCCGCTACGCGGGTTCGCTCGAGGCACTCCTGCTGCGGGTCATGTACGAGGAACACCTGGCATGGACCAAATCGCTGAGTGAGGTTCTGGCGTCGCGAGTCGCGTGGACGCCGGACACCCTCGCGACGGCGCTCGCCCGGTCACTCGCCGAGCGACCCATCTTGTGCGACCTGATCTGCACATCGCCGGTGCTGATGGGCAAGGCGGGAGCCGACGACCGAGTCGTTGTCCGTGAGCAGGGGAGCGATATTCAAGTGCGCCTCGGCGCGTGCCTCGCCCCGGTGCTCCCGCTGACCGATCACGAACTGAGCATGCTCACTGCTGCGCTGCACGCGTTCACCGGCACGGCGTGGGCATGGTCGGCACCGCACGACGAAGGCATCCCGGTCATCGATGATTTCGAAACGACGCTGGGCGCGTTGATCGGGACATACATCCGCGGCATCCCCGGCCACGAGCCCTAGCCGCTGCAGCTGAAGTGGGCCGACGCGGACCGTCCCTACGCTGGTGTCGTGTTGTTCTTCATCTTCGGATTCGGGACGAAGCAGAAGCCCATCGGTGCGGGGGCGGTCCGAACGTGTCCACGCTGCCACAACACCACGCAATGGACGTGGATGCGGGAGTTCAGACAGTTCACGTTCTTCTTCATTCCCGTCGCGCGATGGAAGCGTCGGCAGTTCGAAGTGTGCGGCATCTGCGGCACTGCGGTAGCCGCCTGAGATGCCGGTGGACAGCGTTCGATAACGATTTGAAACCTGTTGCGTTGCAACCTGAGCCACGACAGCAAACAAATCGACGCCTGACACTATAGTCATCTGAGTGCACCGGCGAACGGCTCTCAAGCTCCCGTTGTACCTGGCAGCAGCCGCGGCGCTGGCCAAGATTCCTGTCGCTTCCGCTGCGGCGAGTCGATGGCCGGCTGATCGCGCGAACGCCTGGTACGCGCAGCAAGGCTGGCTGCTTGGCGCGAACTACGTGACCTCCAACGCCGTGAACCAGATCGAGATGTTCCAGGGTGGTACCTACGATCCGCACCGCATCGCCGGTGAACTCAGCGTCGCCAAGCGGATCGGAATGAACACCATGCGGGTGTTCCTGCACGATCAGTTGTGGGCGACCGATCGGGCGGGGTTCAGTAGCCGGCTCTCGCAGTTCGTCACCATCGCGGCGAGCCACAACATCAAACCGCTCTTCGTGTTGTTCGACTCGTGCTGGGATCCGCTGCCGAAGGCGGGTCGTCAACGCGCACCCATCAGGGGAGTGCACAACTCGGGTTGGGTGCAGGGCCCGGGCGCGCACCGTCTGC
The DNA here is from genome assembly GCF_044452905.1 of Mycobacterium sp. NPDC051804. NCBI lineage: Bacteria > Bacillati > Actinomycetota > Actinomycetes > Mycobacteriales > Mycobacteriaceae > Mycobacterium > Mycobacterium sp. NPDC051804. The sequence continues at coordinate 470,205 of NZ_JBITCD010000001.1, forward strand.
AGGACCCGGCATACACCCGCGTGCTGCAGAGCTATGTCACCGGCGTCGTGGGCATGTTCGCGAACGATCCTCGCGTGCTCGGCTGGGACGTCTGGAACGAACCGGACAATCCGTCGAAGGATTACAGCACGGTCGAACACCAGGACAAGATGGAGTTGGTCGCCGCATTCCTACCGCATGTCTTCCAGTGGGTGCGCGCCGTCAAGCCGATTCAACCGCTGACGAGCGGCGTGTGGCAGGGCCACTGGAGGGACGCGGGCAGCCGCAGCAAGATCGCGAGCCTGCAGCTCGAGCACTCCGACATCATCAGTTTTCACAGTTACGCCGAGCCTGCCGAATTCGACGCCCGCATCGATGAACTCACCCCGCTCGGACGTCCGATCATCTGCACCGAATATCTGGCGCGGAACTTGGGCAGCACGGTCGAAGGGATTCTGCCGATTGCCAAGCGACGCAACGTCGGCGCCTATAACTGGGGATTCGTCGCCGGGCGGACGCAGACGTACCTGCCGTGGGACTCCTGGCAGGAGCCCTACACCGAGCTCCCGGCGACATGGTTCAGCGATCTGATCCACCCCGACGGACGAGCCCACGACGACAACGAGATTCGCTTTATTCAAAAGCTCGCCGGAGTGGCCCGCCCCGCCTGACGGTCACGCCGGCACCGGGCTCGCCTGATACGACGCGATCCGCCAGTCCTTGCTCGTGCGGGTCACGACGACGCCGATGTGAAGTTTGACGGGATCCCGGTCGCGATAGCTGAACTCCGCATCCAGGTACCCGAGCGCCACATCTGAGGTGAGTCGCCGAGACTCCAGAATCCGATACTCGACCGTCATCCCCTGCGGCTGGGCATCGTAATAGTCGTAAACCCCCTGCGGCCCAACGCTATACGGGCGTAACCCCTGGAAGATCGCCTGATCGGCGAACACCTCGGCCACCAGCGCCGGATCGTGTGCGTCGATCCCGTTCTTCCACTGGTCCAGCACCGGCCGCAGGATCTGCTCAGTGCCCAGCACTTTGACCACCGTCCACATGCAGGATCTCGCCGGTGACGAACCCTGCTTGCTCGAGGTACAGCACCGCGTCGACGGCGTCGTCGACGTCGCCGAGTCGCCCCATCGGATTCAGCGTGGCAAGGGCCTCGTGGGTGGAGGGGTCGTGCATCGGTGTGCTGATCACTCCGAGAGCCACTGCGTTGGCCCGAATCCCGCGGCCGGCGTACTCCACGGCCAATGCCTTGGTCGCGGCGTTGAGTCCGCCCTTGGTCAGCGAGGCGAGCGCCGAGGGCGCCTTCGAGTTGGCCTGATCGACCAAGCTGGTGGAGATGTTGACGATGTGGCCGCCCGCTTTCATCACCGCCAACGCGGAACGGGTCAGCTCGAAGAAGCCACGCTGGTTCACGCCGGTGATGGCGTCGTAGTCGGCGTCGGTGTATTCGGTGAACGGCTTGGCGATGAAGATGCCGGCGTTGTTGACCACCGTGTCGACGCGACCGAACTGCTGCATCGCGGCATCGATCACTTGCTGCCCGACGCCCGGCTGGGAGATGTCACCGGCGACCGTGAGCACCATCGGGTCGTCGCTTTCGCCGATGTTTCGGGAGTTGGCGACGACGGCGTAGCCCAGCTTGCGGTAACCCTGTACCAATCCGGCGCCGATGCCTTGGGACGCGCCGGTGATGATGGCGACTCGTGTTGAAGTGTTCATGTCCGTTCCCTTCCTCTCTGTGTCTCTGGCTCAACGTGTCCAGCGGGGTGGCAATGCCGGGTGGACGGAACGAATCGACTCCCTGCTGAGAGGCTGGGACTACTAGTCTGAGCCGATGGAGCTGCGGCAGTTGCGCTACTTCGTAGCCGTAGCCGAGGAATTGAACTTTGGCCGCGCCGCTCAGCGTCTCCGTATCGCCGGTCCCTCGCTGTCCCAGCAGATCAAGGCGCTGGAAAAGGACCTCAAGGTGACCCTGTTCGACAGGGATCGACGCTCCGTGGTGCTCACCCCGGCGGGGACCGCGTTGCTGCCGGACGCACGCGCACTGCTCACCGCGGCGGATGAATTGCGCAGGCGGGCAGCCGGTCTCGGAGTGTCAGAGCCAGTCCGCGTCGGGTACGTGAATTGGTGTCCGACCGACTGGGTGCAGCGAGCGGCAGGGATCGCCGAGCTACGCGTGGATACCTGGGTGATGCCGTCTCACGCGCAGGCCGCGCGGGTGTCCGAAGGCAGCCTCGATCTCGCGATCTGCTGGGTGCAGAACAGCGATCTCGTGTCGCTGTCGCTACGGGCCCGGCTGCTGGGAGTGGACCGGCTCTACGCGCTCGCCGCTGGTGCGGACGAATCACCCGTCGAGGCAAGCGACACCGTCGTGCTGGTCGACGCCGACGCAGCCAGCTGGTCGTCGTGGAATCGATACGGTGAGCAGTTCGCCGCTGCCACCGGCGCCCGGATCATGCGGACAGAAGACGGCGGCGTCACCGGTCCGACGTTCTTCGAGCACGTGCGTGGGTTGGGGCGTCCCGTCCTGAACAATCCGAAAGGTCAGGACGCGGCCCTGCCCAGAGGTCTGGTGCGTCGGGCGATCGTCAATCCGGCTCCGCTGTGGACGTGGTCGCTAGTGTGGCGGCGCAGTGAAGACAACCCCGCGGTGCACGCCCTGATCGACGAACTTACCCGGGGTGTCGGAGATTTCGGACTCGGTGACGACTCGATCTGGTTGCCCGCCGACGATCCGCATCAGGCCCGCGACCAGGGCCGCGCCTAATACCACCACCGCGGCCACCAGCAAGGCCGGCCGGTAGCCGTCGTGCAGCAGTGGGCTCACCACCGTCGGCCCGACGATCTGGCCGATCGAGTAGCCGGCGGTCAGCAATGCCACCGCCCGCGGATACCGAAGCAGACGTCCGGCCGCCAGGGACAGCGTGCTGACGCCGATGAACGTGCCGCCGAAGAGCACGGCGCCGACGAGCGCCGCGGCCACTCCGCCGAAGAAGGCCGCCGCGGCGATTCCCGCCGCCTGCACGCACAACGCGATCACGAGCAGTCCCGGATGCGACCATCGAGCGCTCAGTGCGGCCCATAGCGCCGCCGACGGGACGGTGGCCAGGCCGACGACCAACCAGGTTCCGCCGCCGAGCCAGTGGGGAGCGTCCTGCGCGACGGCGGCGACGAGGAACGTGCCGGCGATGATGTATCCGACCCCTTCGAGGGTGTAGCTCGTCGCGAGCAGTGTGAAGGCCCGATGGGGCGGGCGGCGGCTGCTCGGGGAACTGCCCGCGGTTTCGGCGTTCACGGCTGGGTGCATCGTCCAGGCGAAGACGGTCAGCACCGCGGCCACGGCGGCCGAGGTCCACCACGCCAGCCGCCACTGGTCGCTGGCCAGCACCAGGACCGCGGATAGCGCGATGCCGCCACCAACCCCGCCGAGCCCCCAGCCGACGAAATGGGCCGGGCGCCCGCGTAAATGTTCCAGCAGGAGGTTGACCGCGATCACGAAGACCAGCGCGCTGGTCATTCCGGCCAGTGCGCGCAGCGAGGCCCACTGGATTGTGTTGGTGGCCAAAGGCATTGCCGCCAGGCTGCCGACGAGCAATGCCAGCGAAACGCGACAGACGACGACGGAGTGAGCGAGTCGCGGCCAGACGGTTCCTGCCAACGCGCCGCCGAGATAGCCGGCGTAGTTGGCTGTCGCCAGGGTGGCCGCGGTGTGCGCGGTGATACCTGCCTGCGTCGTCATCAGCGGCAGGATCGGGGTGTATACGAACCTCCCGATGCCCATGGCCGCAGCCAGAGCTGCGGCGCCACGTGCGACATGTCTGTGGTGCTGCATCCGCCTATAGTCGGTTGCCGCGAACGTAGCTCGCCAGGACCGGGGTGCTTTCAGCTGGGAGGCTTGGCCTTTCAGGCTTCGGGGGCGCGTTTCCGCGGAGCTGCCGAACGGGGTGGCCGGTCACGCATGTGGTCACGAACGCGGCCCATGATGTCACCGAGGGCGTGCACGTCCTGATCCGAAAGCGCGCCGTACAGCAGGTCGCGTACCACCTGGATGTGACCGGGAAGGACTTTGGCGACGCGGGCGCGGCCCGCCTTGGTGATGTCGACGACCGTGGCGCGCTTGTCATCAGTGCTGGCTTTGCGGGTGATCAGCCCGGCGTTCTCCAACAGACCGGCCTGATGGGTCAGGCCGCTGCGACTGTAGACCACACCGTCGGCCAGCTCGGTCATGGTGAGCGGCCGCTTGGCGTCAACCAGTTTGGCCAAGATCTCGAACTGCACGTAGCTGATGCTGCCCTCGGTTTCCAACTGTTCCCGCACCGCGTACTGCAGCAGGCTGGCCGCCTCGGTCAGGGCGAAGTAGGTACGCATTTGCGCAGGCTTGAGGCTTTTTGCCACGAAGCCATCGTAGCGGGAATTACTTCGACATCGAAACAAGTTACACGTGTCGTAACTGCTTCGACATCGAAGCAAATAACTGAAGGAGCAACCATGAAGGCAGTGCGATACGACCGGTACGGGACTAGTGATGTGCTGCGGTATGAGGAGGCCCCGCGACCCGTGGCCGGCCCGGGGCAGGCCCTGGTGCAGGTCGCGGCGACCTCATTCAACCCAGTGGACGCCGGTATCCGCGGCGGCTATCTCTCCAAGGTGTACGAGATCAGCTTCCCGCATATCCCCGGTGTGGACGTCGCCGGCACGATCGCTGAACTCGGCGACGGAGTTCAGGGATGGAACGTCGGCGACGCGGTGGTGGCGTTTCTGCCGCTGGACGCCGACGGCGCGGCCGCCGAATTCGCGCTCGTTCCGGCCGAGTCGCTGGCCGCCGCGCCACAGTCGGTGGACCTGACCGAAGCGGCAGCGTTGCCGGTGGCCGCACTGACGGCGTGGCAGGCGCTCTTCGACATCGCCGATCTGAGCTCCGGACAGACGATCCTGATCAACGGTGCCTCCGGCGCCGTCGGCGGCTTCGCGATCCAGTTGGCCAAGCAGGCCGGTGCTGTCGTGACGGCAACCGCCAAAGCGCGTGACGGCCAGCGTCTGCGCCGTCTGGGTGCCGACCGGATCGTCGACTACATCGCCTACACCCGCTCGCCGATCAACGTCGAGGGAGGGCCATTCGACGTCGTCCTCAACTTGGTCAGCACCAGCGACGAGCAGACCGAAGCCCTGATCGGGATGGTCACTGACGGCGGCTTCCACGTGGGGACCATGGTTGCCGGACCACCGAACCCCGGCCGTGGGGTCCGCACACAGCGTGTCTTCGTCCGTAGTGACGCCGCTCAGCTGGCGGCGCTGGTCAATCGCGTCGACGAAGGACAGCTGCGTATCGAGATCGCGGACCGCCGCCCACTCGAGCAGGCCGCGGCCGTGCACGAGGACTCGGATACCGGTCGCTTACGCGGGAAGACCATCCTCATCCGGTCCAAGTGCTGATGATGCCCGAAATATTGACGCATGCGACGAAAATGCAAGCGCGCGAGGGCATCTCGGGACTTTTAAATCCAATTCGACACCGACCGGCGCCAAGAGCGACACAATCACGTTGATCCCTGCGTGAAGGAGCAACAGATGAGTTGGTTGACCAGGACAGCAGTCGCAGCAGCAGTCGCCGGTGCAGCGTTGACCGGCGTGATGGCCGCGGTGAACTCACCGACTGAGCCCGCGCTGCAGGCCGATCCGGGATGCGACACCTTCGGCTGGCGTCACCCACTCTGCGGCGGAGGGGCGTGGGACCAGTCGGCGAGCAGTGAGTGGGGCCCGTCCGCGAGCACCGACGCGGCGCTTGACGCGGTCCAGCAGCCATCGATGGTGCCGAACATCGACGGCTCGATGAGCCTTCCCGGCACCCCGGGAGCGATCTAGCCAGGAGAATCAGATGAGTTGGGTGACCAGAACAGCAGTCGCAGCAGCAGTTGCCGGTGCGGTGTTGACCGCGGCGATGGGTGCAAGCGCAATATCCGAGCCCGCGTTGCAGGCCGATCCGGGATGCGACGCTTTCGGCTGGCGCCACCCACTCTGCGGCGGCGGTGCGTGGGGACCCGTTGCCGACGACGGGATACCGGGAGACAACGCGGCGGAAGGCGGAATACCGGCTCCGGCATCGGTGCCGAACGTAGACGGCTCGCTCAGCCCCCCAGGCATGCCCGGGGACGTCTAGCCGACGTCACTGCTTGTCGCTCCACCGTTGCGGGTCGGCCTCGAGGGCGGCCCGGTCCCAATCGCCTAGGTCCGCAGCTGCCCGATAAGTCGACTGGAGAAACTCCAGGAGCGCGCGGTCCGGGTCGGCGGCAGTGCGCACCGACTCATAGGGCAGCAGAAACTGCTTGAACTCCGAGCTGTAGAAGGCCTGCTCAGGTTTGACGGTGTAGTCGGCGAAGCCTTCGGGCTCAGGATAGGCGTAGGCGTAGAAGGCGCCTTCCTCACCGCCACCGGCCCAGAAACCGCAGCTACTCAACTCATGCGAGTAGCCCTCGACCATCACCCAGTCACCGCAATTGGGCGCCCCTCCCGGATGCTCTGGCGCGGTGCGGCCGGAGAACCGCGTGCACGCCAGATCCATGGCGCCCCAGAAGAAGTGCACAGGGCTGACTTTCCCGATGAAGTGCGAGCGGAATTCATGGATGACGCGGTCCGCCGATACGAGCTGGCGCCAGAAAAGATGCGCTGCCTGTGGGTCGTAGGACGCGTGGGTGTGGTCCTCGGCGAATGGGATTGCGGGATCGACCTCGTTGGGACTGGCCTGAAGTTGCACAGCGATGCCGAGTTCGTCGAGCGCAGCCATTGTCTCGGCGTAGAAGTCGGCGACCGACTTGGGTTCAAGGGTGATCTGACGGAGGCCACCGTCGCTCGAACGGATGTGTAGCCGGTGGTCGATGAAGTCGAACTCGATGTCGAAGGTACCTGCTTCGTACGGGATCGCGGATGTGGTCAGCCCGCGGGGACTGACATAGAGGGTGACCTGCCACCAGTGATTGACCAACGGCGCGCGGGCGAGTCGAATCTTGCCGACGATCTGGGTCCACATGTGGAGCGTGTCACGTGTGGCAGTCCAGTCATCGACCCGCAATGATGGCCAGTTCTGCGCCGCCGCAGCTGTTTTCGAGGTGTTGTCAGCCATCTCTGCACTCTAGCGCTCCCGCGCGGCGACCCCCAGTTGGATGCGGGCGCTGGCCGAGTCACAGTACTCCCATGCCTCGAAAAGCAGATCGTCGACGAACCTGGCGATGATGGCGTAATCGTTGCGGTACGGACCCTTCTCGGTCTCGGCGGTGATCGTGAATCGTGCCGCTGCGCGGTCGTTGAGTCCGAAGCTCTCGAGTACCTCCAGTTGGAAGGACTCAGATCGGTAAAAGGTCGCGAATTCCTTTGTCAGTCCCCGCAATATCCGCTCGCGACCGGTATTCGTCTTCCCGCTGGGCACATGCAGAGTGAACGACACGTCGGGGTGCAGCAACTCGCGCAGACGGTCGATGTCAGGGATGGCAGCCAGGTATTCGTAGAGAAGTTCACCGGCACGCCCGCGGGTTGACTCGCTGTCTTCCACGGCTCGAATTTAGTCGGACGACCGGCTGCCCTGGTGCACCGGCGACTCCCAGGTGTAGGGCTCCTCAGGATGTCCCGATCCGCCGAGAATGAACGAGCGGTCGCTCCGGTTGGCCCGTGCAATGGTCGCCATCCATGTACCGACGGTGCTGAAGCGGTTGCGCACGCCGGTGAGAAACGCGATGTGGATGAAGCCCCAGCCGAGCCATCCCACGACACCCGCAAGCTTGACCGGACCCGCCTGCACCACCGCATGGCCCCGGCTGATGTACGCCGCTGACCCGAGGTCGCGGTAGCGGTAGTCCTTGCGCTTGCGTCCACCGACGTCGCGCCGAATGCAGGCCGCGGCATGCCAACCACCCTGCATCGCGTTCTCCGCCACCCCCGGCAATCCGTCGCGACCGGTCAGATCCCCGATGACGAACACCTCGCGGTACCCGGGAACCGACAGGTCGGCGTCGACTTTGATGCGGCCAGACCGGTCGGTGGTGGCGCCGAGCACCTCGGCTGCGTGTCGCGCGAACGGTACCGCCTCCACGCCGGCCGTCCAGAGCACCGTGCGGGTGGCGTACTCCTGATCGGGCCCACCGTCCTTCGGGCTGACCGTCACGCCGTCGCGCCGGACGTCGGACACGCGCACGCCGAAATGCATCTCGACACCCAAGTCCTCGAGTATTGCCGACGCGCGCTCGGACAGTGCTGGCGCGAAGGTCTTGAGCACTCGGTCCCCGCCGTCGAACAGCAACACCCGGGCATCTTCGGGTTCGATGCTGTGGAACTCGTTGGCCAATGAACGCGTCGCGAGTTCCCGGATCTGCCCGGCCAGTTCGACGCCGGTCGGACCGGCTCCGGTGACAGCGAACGTGAGCCACTGGTCCCGCTCCGGGCCGGGCGGCAAGGTTTCGGCGATCTCGAAGGCCGCGAAGACCCGCCGCCGGATGCTTAGCGCGTCGTCCAGCGTCTTCATGCCGGGCGCCCATGCCGCGAACTCCTCCTTCCCGAAATAGGACTGCTTCATGCCCGCGGCGATCACCAGGTAGTCGTACTCGACGTCGAATTTCGTTTCGTCGGGACGACGAGCCGTCACCCGGCGCGCGTGGGAGTCGAGCTTGACCGCCTCACCCAGGAGCGTCTTGACATTGCGGTGCTGTTGAAGCTCCTCGCGCAGCGATCGACTGATCTGGCCGATGCTCAGTGTGCCCGTCGCGCACTGATAGAGCAGGGGCTGAAACACATGGCACGCTGCGCGATCCAGCAGCGTGACGTCCACGTCGAGCCGTCCGAGGCGACGTGCGCAGAACAGGCCGCCGAATCCACCGCCGATGATCAATACGCGAGGCCGTCCAGAGGTCACATCGCATCAGCCCCTAGCGCGCCTGTCCGCGTGTTCATCACTTCTCGCGGGTGTACCTCTTCGGTGGGCATCATCACGTCGTTCACGTTGGTCGGATCGTCGGGTGTCATATCCGGGCCGTACCCGTTCAGAACGCCAAATCCACCTCGCGGACGGGATGCTTTCTCGATCTCTCTGCGTTGTTGCGGTCGAGCGACCGGATGAGGCCGCAACGTGACGGGAGAATTCGATGACACAGAAAATCACCGCGCTGGTGACCGGCGCCAATCGTGGTTTGGGTCGGCACCTGGCTGCCGAGCTGGTTGCGCGCGGAGCGAAGGTGTACGCCGCGGCGCGGCGGCCGGAAACCGTCGATCTACCGGGCGTGGTGCCGATCCAGCTCGACGTCACCGATCCGGAGTCCATCCGCCGCGCGGCGACCGTCGCCGATGACGTCACCGTGCTGGTCAACAACGCAGGCATCTCGACACGGGCCACACTGCTCGACGGACCCATAGACGACATCCGCGCGGAGATGGAAACACACTATTTCGGGACACTGAACGTCAGCCGCGCGTTCGTCCCCGTCATCGAGCGCAACGGCGGCGGTGCCGTGCTCAACGTCCTGTCGGTCCTGGCATGGGCTCACCCCCCGACCTCCGGCGCCTACTCCGCAGCCAAGGCCGCCGCCTGGGCTCTCACCGATGCCATGCGAACAGAGCTGGCGTCGAAGGGAATTCACGTCGCCGCCCTGCACGTCGGCTATATGGACACCGACATGGTCAGCTACATCCCCGCGGAGCAGAAGATCGACCCTGCACAGGTTGCGCAACAGGCCATCGAAGGCCTGCTCAACGGCGAACCGGAGATCATCGCCGATGAGCTGTCGCGAAAAGTGAAGGCAGGACTGTCCAGCGCGAACACCGCATGATCAACTCCGATGTGGCACGAACTCCTGCGCCTTGGTCTTGATGCCCTGGGCTATCAGGTGCCAGCGCGCGGGATCGCCCTTGAGAATCGACTCGACCAGCTCCTTGGCCTGTTCGTAGGTCGCATGGGGTGGAATCGGCGGCATCTCGGGGTCGCAGCGGATATCGAGCACGGTCGGCTCGTCTGCTGCCAGTGCTTCATCCCACGCCGGACCGATGCCGTCGTCGGTGTCGACGGCAATGGCTTTCAGTCCCATGGTGCGGGCCACGTCGGCATAGGACACATCGGGAAGTGACTGCGACTCTTCGAATTTCGGCGCACCGCCCATGGCGCGCAGCTCCCAGGTGACCTGGTTGAGGTCGTTGTTGTGAAAGACGCACACAATCAGGCGCTGATCAGCCCACAAGTCGCGATACCGCCGGATGGTCAACAGTTCGGCCAGGCCGTTCATCTGCATCGCCCCGTCGCCGACCAAGGCGATCACCGGACGATCGGGATGGGCGAACTTGGCGCCGATCGCGTATGGCACGCCGGGGCCCATGGTGGCAAGCGTGCCGGACAATGAACCGCGCATGCCGTCGCGGAACTTCAAGCAGCGGGCGTACCAGTTCGTCGACGAACCCGAGTCGGCCGTCACTATGGCGTTCGAGGGCAGACGTTCCGACAGCTCCCATGCGATGCGCATCGGATTCGACGGTCTAGCCGACAGATTCGCTTGCCGCTGCATGGTCTCCCACCACCGCGACACGTTCTTCTCCACTGTCTGAAGCCATGAGCGATCGTCCTTGCGCGCGAGCAATGGAATCAGTTTGTCCAGAGCGGTGGCGGCGTCGGCGACGATGTTGAGCTCGGTGGGGTAGCGCATCCCGATCAAGCTGCCGTCGATGTCGATCTGTACCGCCCTGGCCTGTCCGTACTTCGGCAGGAACTGGCTGTAGGGGAAGTTCGAGCCGACGATCAGCAGCGTGTCGCAGTCCCGCATCAGTTCGTAACTCGGCCGGGTGCCGAGCAGGCCGATGGAACCGGTCACGTACGGCAGGTCGTCGGCTATAACATCCTTGCCCAGAAGGGCTTTCGCGACACCGGCGCCCATGAGATCAGCGACCTGACGAACCTGTGCAGCGGCCGATCGGGCGCCCTGTCCGATGAGGATGGCGACTTTGCTGCCCGCGTTCAGGATGTCCGCGGCCGCGCGGATCTGTTCGTCGGTCGGCGCCAGCGCGGGAGAACCGAAGCTCGGGTCGCTGGACGGCACTTGCTTGAACGCGTGTTCGGGCGCCTCGTAAGGCTCTTCTTGGAGGTCCGACGGGATGATGACCGCGGTTGGCGCGCGGCGGGTCAACGCCGTGCGGATCGCGCGGTCCAACGCGCGTTCGGCAACTGGCTCGCGACGTTGACCTCGACCAGATAGTCGCTGGCGACGTCCTTGAGGACGGCCTGCAGGTCGACCTCTTGCTGGTAGCTGCCGCCCATCGCGCTGCGTGCGGTCTGGCCGACGATTGCCACCACCGGCACGTGGTCGAGCTTCGCGTCGTACAGGCCGTTGAGCAGGTGAATCGCACCGGGGCCGGAGGTGGCCATGCAAATCCCCACCCGCCCAGAGAATTTCGCGTATCCGGTCGCCTGGAACGCGGCCATCTCCTCGTGGCGCGCCTGCACGAAGCGCGGGTCGTTGTCGGCGCGTCCGAATGCGGCGACGAGGCCGTTGATCCCGTCCCCCGGATAGGCGAATACGTGCTCGACGCCCCATTCGCGCAACCGTTTCAGGACGAAATCCGATACTTCCTCAGGCATGCGCGGCGCTTACCCGGCGCGGCCCGAGTGAAACGCAGTAAGCCGCGTCAGCGGAAGCGGACGTCCATCGTCGCCATGCCGAAGATCTTCTTGCCGTCCGACTTCGCCGCGACAATCACGACACCTGAGCGCGTCGCCTCGTCCAGCGACTTCACCCGTCCACTGAACTCGATGTCGGTGCCGCCGGTGGCCGACACAACGGCTGGTGCCGACAGCCGAACCGTGTAGCGCGTCACCGCCCCCGGGTCGCCAGACCACGAGGAATGGAAGCCGGCGCCCAGTCCCATGGTGAGCATTCCGTGTGCGATCACGTCGGGTAGCCCGGCCAGCTTCGCGATGCCTTCGTCCCAATGGATCGGGTTGGCGTCGCCGGCGACTCCGGCATAGTTCACCAGGTCGCCGCGCGAAAGCCGGGTGTGGTGCTCCGGCAACTTGTCGCCGACCTTCACATCGTCGAACGACGGCGTCCCTGGCGTCCTGGAGTCGCTGGCGAAACGAACCTCCCCCTCGGGCCGCAGCTCTTTCTCGTACTCGTCATCCGTTCCCGGGATGTCGAGGATGTTCATGTCGTGCATCATCGCGTTCTGCACAGCCGTCTTGACCCCGGCGTCGATGTCCTCGGCGGTCACTCCCACGACTGTGGTGTGCAGTGTGTGCACCCGCTCGCCGGCGGTATCGGTGAATGTGTTCGTGACGGTGATGAAGTCCCGGCCCGCCGTCCTGCGCACCGAGGTCAGCTCGACGTCGATGGTCAGTTCGTCACCGGCCACGATCGGACGATGCTGTTCGAAGACCTCTTCGGTCTGCAAGTACGTGTCGTATCCGACGACGATCGACTCGAACATGCGGCGATTGCACTTCATACCCGGGGTCGACGTGAACGTCACCGGCGCCACCAGATCCGAATAGCCCAGTTCAGCGGCCGCGGCAACGTCCCAGTGCGCGGGGTGATAGTCCTGCACCGCGCGGGCGTATTCGCGCAACTTCTCACGGCCGACCAGGTACGTGCCGTCCATTCGGTAGTAGTGGCCGACCCTCGCTTCGAGCGGCGATGTTTCTGCTGGTGCAGTCATGGACAGCACAGTAACGCGCGAGCGTCGGGATCCCGGAATCCACCGATTGCGCCGCCCAACCTGCCTACGCTGGTTTCACACATGACTGTCGACAGGCGAATCAGGGTCGACGGCGAGCCCGCATCCATCGAGCCCGCCCAACTCTTCGAGGCCGAACTGCCCCGGCTCTTCGCCGAAGCGGCCGATCGGCTGCGCCCCTCGGTGCAGGAGATGCGGCCGCGGCCGCTCACCATCATCGTCGACAGCCGACCATGGACGCTACGTGCCGACGACGGCCGCATCACCGTCGCTCAGGGTCCACACGCCGGCTCGGCTCTGCGGGTGGTCGCCGAGCAGCTCGACGCACTCGTCGCCGACAAAGTGACGCCGATGGGCTGGTTGGCCAGCGGCTCGCTGGACATGTCCGGGCACCTCTCGGACATCTTGAATTGGTGGCTCTTGTTGCGTGCGGCGCTCGACGGCATGACACCCCATTGCACCGGCGCCGTCGAATTCACGGATCGCGGCGGCGGACCGCTCGACCTCAACCGTTCGTTCGCTCCCGACGATTCAGCCGACGACATGGCGTGGTTCCTCGAACAAGCCGGCTTCCTCCACGTCAAAGGTCTCTACAGCGAAGAGGAGATGGCCGCCGTTTCCGCCGAAATGGACGTCATCGCACCGCGTTACGCCGATGGCGACGGGCGTTCGTGGTGGGCCAGCCTCGAGGACGGATCGCGTGCGCTGGTGCGGATGCAACGGTTCGACAAGGAATCTCCGCTGGCCGCCGAGCTGGTCGCCGACGAACGCCTCACCCGCATCGCCGCATTGACCGGCGACGGCCACGTCGCCAGCGGATGGGACGGCAACCGACTCGAAGCACTCTTCAAGCCGATCGGTGTCGTGCAAGGGATTTCGGACATTCCGTGGCACAAGGACTGCTCGCTCGGCAGGCACAGCTACGACTGCTGCGGTCTGACCGTCGGCATCTCGGTGACCGGCGCTGACGCGATGTCGGGACAACTCCGAGTCGTGGCCGGATCACATCGGGCTCTCGTGTGGCCGGCACCCAGCCTTCAGCCGGGGCTCGACCTGCCGGTCGTCGACCTCGCCACCGAAACCGGAGACGTCACCGTGCACTGCTCGTGCACGCTGCACATGGCTCAGCCGCCGGTCGAGCGGGAACGACGCGTGATGTACACCAGCTTCAGCCTTCCGTCACTCGGCGGCGCCGACGCCGACCGCAAGGAACTGCGACGGATGGCAGACGCGGCACCGTTGAACACGAGCCAGTAGCAACGGGTTTCAGTCGGGCATCGCCGACTCGAAGAACGCCACCTCGAGCTGCATCGCCCGCCGGTAGGCCTGGCTTACGGCGGGGCTGTCGTCGGCATGCTCGTCGAGCAGTCCTTCGAGTTGGGACGCCAAGCTCTCGAAGCCGGGATCGGAATAGGTCTGCACCCATTCCGCGTACGGTCCCGCCGTGCTCGCGTCCAACGACGTTCCGAGCCACGCATACAACCGCATGCACGGAGTCATCGCCGCCAGTGTCAGGCCCAGGTCGGACGTTACGGCAGTGGCGAGCAGGAAGTCGGTGTACGCCAGCGTCGCAGACGACGGTTCGACGCCGGCCATGTCGATGCCCCAGCGCGCGGCGTAGGAGTTGTGCAGACCCAACTCGTCGGCGACACCGGAGATCAAGCCCGCCAACGCGATCAGCGTCGGAGTGTCCGTGCTGCGCGCCAGCGCCAGAGCGTAGGCGCGCGCGAAGGATTCGAGAAAGAACGCATCCTGCGCGACGTAGCCCGCGAAGATCTCGCGGTCCAGAGATCCGTCCCCGAGGCCGCGGACAAACGGGTGTGCCAGCGCCGCGGCGGACAAGTCGCCATTCGCGGACCACAGTTGGTTGGAGAGACTCATGCCAGCGCCATATCCCAGAACGCCACCTCACACGTGAGCACCTCTGCGACGACATCATGGTGACCATCGGGGATTGCCAATTCGCCGAGCGCGTCCACATAGGCGACGAAATCGGGCGCGGTCCAATGCTCCACAAACTCACGCAAGGGCGATGTACTCGAGACGGCCGATGACCATGCGAGCAGGTACACCCGCTCGATGACCCACAGTGCTGTCAGCGCCACATCGACGGGCATCGTGTCCAGTCGCAGCAGCAGTTCGCGGTAGGCGGCCGTCGCCTCCAGCGGGGACTGCCCCAGTGCGACGTCCCGCTCGGCGGCCTTCACCTCGAACCAATCCAGCTCGTCGACCAGCGCCGCACAACCTCCGGCGAGCACCCCCTGCGCCGGGCGCGGCGCCCGCGCCAGCAGCCTCGCCTGAAAGGTGAGCAGATCGGCGACGAACAGCGCGTCCTGCGCCAACCATCGGTTGAAGTCCGCGTCGGCGATGGTGCCGTCGCGGACCGCGGCGAGGAACGGATGCCGCGTCGCGGCTGTCCAAAGGGCTTCGAGCACGCCCGAAACATTAGTCTGCGCCGACGGCGCGCCTCTGAATCCGTCGGTAACGTCGTCGGTGATGACAGACAATCCGGCTGAGGTAGTCGAGACGATCGATCCGCCACAGCGTTCCCGGCGTCTTGGCCGCCTGGCGGTCGTGGTGACCATCGTGCTGCTGCTGTTCGGTGTTCCGTGGTGGACGCTGTTGGCGTCCGGGGCGGCCTGGCCAGCGGCCGTCTTCTTGACGGGCACGCTGCTCTTCGCCGCCGCAGCCATCGCTTTGCCGACGCTGATGATGTTCGGCCACGGTCACCGGCATATCGACCGGGCCGCGGCCGCGGGTGATGCGCTGTTGGGTGCGGCGTGGGTGCTGTTCGTCTGGTCGGTGCTGGGTCAGGTCGTGAATCTGCTGATGCTCGTGGGCGGAGTCCAGGATCCGGCGCGGTCACGGTGGGTCGCCGGGGGCGTGCTCGCGGTGACGGTGGTCCTGCTCGTGTGGGGCTACGCCGAGGCGATGCGAGTGCCACGGGTACGGGAAGTCGACGTCGTGATGGCGAGGCTCGGCCGTGGTCTCGACGGCGTGCGCGTCGCGCTGATCACCGACACCCACTACGGGCCGATCGACCGGGCACGATGGTCGGCCGCCGTCGTCGCGCGGGTCAACGAGCTCGGCGCCGACGTCGTGTGCCACGTCGGGGACATCGCGGACGGAACCGTGGACGTGCGCGAGAACCAGGCGAGCCCACTGGCGTCGGTGGAGGCCTTGTCGGCGCGGGTGTACGTCACCGGAAACCACGAGTACTTCAGCGAGGCGCAGGGCTGGCTGGATTACATGGAGCGCATTGGATGGAATGCGTTGCACAACCGGCACATCGTCGTAGAACGCGGTGGTGATCGGCTGATCGTCGCCGGGGTGGACGACGCCACCGCCAAGGCGTCCGGTGTCGACGGGCACGGCGCGAACCTCGACGCCGCCCTCGCAGGCGCGGACCCGACGCTGCCAGTGCTTCTTCTCGCCCATCAACCCAAGCAGGTTGTCCGCGCTGTCCGGGCGGGCGTCGACCTCCAAGTTTCGGGACACACGCATGGCGGGCAGATCTGGCCGTTCAATTTCCTTGTCCGACTGGACCAACCGGTAGTGGCGGGCCTGAGTCGGCACGGTGAGCGGACGCAGCTGTACACGAGCCGCGGCACAGGGTTTTGGGGTCCGCCGTTCCGGGTGTTCGCGCCAAGCGAGATCACATTGCTGACGCTCCGCGCTGTCTAGGCCTCCAGCACGGTTCGTGCCACTTTGAGAAACGCGGCCTTCACGTCCTCAATCTGCTGATCGCTGGTGGCGCAGGCCATCGACATGATCGCTGCGCGCTGCCGGAAGTCGTCGCAGCGCGGCACCGTGCCCGGCCCGTAGGAGTAATCCGCTGCGAACGAGTTCGCCGGGTGGCTCCACGGCAGACCGTCGTGAGTGTTCGAGCGTTTGTGCACCAAGCTCGGGATGTTCACGCACCAGTGCAGTCCCCAGTCGGCCATGGTGACCACCGCGTCGCTGATCCCCGGACCTGTGATGCCCTCCGCACGCAATGCGTCGACGAAGCGCAGGCACAGCTGCGCGTCGGGCAGGACGAAGATCAGATTGAGTCCCGAATCCCCTGAGGGATCGGCGATTTCGCGAAAGCTCAGTCCGCCGATACCGTCCAGATCGCGCCGGATCCGCCATTTCGCGTCGCGCATCGTGGCCACGGTGGCCGGCAATTTGCGTAGCTGGGCCAGCGCCATGGCACCGGTCAGCTCCGACATCCGTGCGCCGACACCCCACAGCTGGCAGTCGGGATCGGAGGTGTCCAACCGGCCGGCGTCGTTGCGGGCGTAGCCGAGATCGTGCATCGCCACGATCCGTTTGAACAGATCGTCGCGTTCGCAGACGACCATTCCGCCTTCGCCGGAGGTGATCGTCTTATTGAGCTGGAAGCTGAAGATGCTGATGTCGCCGAATGTTCCGACGGCGCGGCCGTCGAGTGCGGCCCCCGCAGCCTGGGCGCAGTCTTCGATCAGCGCCACGCCGCGCGCACGGCAGATCTCGGCGATCCGATCCACCCGGCCTGGCGCCCCGGCGATGTGCACGTAGATCGCTGCACGGGTATGGGGGCCGATTTTGCGCTCCATGTCCTGCGGGTCCATGCAGAACGAATCGTCGATGTCGACCAGGCGGGGGATGGCGCCGGCGCGGACGACCGCCGATACGACGCTGACCCACAGCAGTCCTGGCACCAGCACTTCGTCACCCGGGCCGATCGCCAGCGCGCCCATCGCGATCGACAGGGCGGCCGTACCGGACGACACCCCCAGCGCGTGTCGATGGGAGAAAGCCTGCCGCCATTCAGCTTCCAGCGTGTCGACCATGTGCTGTATGTCGGGTCCGTAGAAACGGAACGGGCTCCGCGCGTGCACCACCCGGGTCAGAAGGTCAAGCTCGTCCTGGCCAATCGCGTTGCCACCCGCTGCATCCCACGCCAGTGGGTCCACTCGCACCGGGGTTCCACCGTGGACGGCAAGTCGGTCGCCGTCTTGCGCCATCATTCCGCCGCCAGGGGGAGAAAGCGTTTGAGTTTGCCGCTGGCTTGGTGACGCTGCAGGGTCTCGACGGTGCGGATTCGAATCGACGGCTCGGCGACGCCGTGCCGCTGCATTGCCGCCACCAAGGCGGGAACCAGTGCCGACATATCAGCGGCGGCGACCACCAGCACGTCCGCTCCGCGTTCGGTCTGCACCACCTGATACTCCACGATGCGCGGATCCGTGCCGAGGACATGCCGAAAGGCGCTGGCGGGCACGGAGTGTGAGCCGTAGACGAAGTCGTCGTCGTGACGGCCGCTGATATCGGCGACGCGGGCGAACGCGCTGCCGCAGGGGCAGGGCTCAGACATCAGCGTGATTTCGTCACCGAGGTCGTAACGAATGAAGGGGAACGTCCGGTTCGACAGGCCGGTGGCGAGCGTGCGCACCGCCGGTTCGCCGGGCGCGACGGGCACGCCGTTGGCGTCGACGCGCTCGAGGATCACTTCGTCTTCACAGATGTGCAATCCTGGCCCTTGGCCGCAGCCGACGGCCTGCACGCCGATTTCGGTTGAGCCCCAGAGGTTATGCAACGTCGCGCCCCATGCGTCAACGATCGCGTCCCGGTCCTCTGGCAGCAGAGGTTCGGAGTTGGTGCTCACCCGGGACGGCCGAATCTTCAGGTCGCCGGCCAGCGATGCGCGGGCGAGACGGCCGATGACGCTGGCATAGCCCACGAGGTGGGTCGGGGTACTTTTCGCGACCGCGGCGAGGACCTCGTCGAACGGGGCGCCTGCCTCGATGACGACGGTCTCCATACCCGCGGTGGTCGGCACGTCGAACAGCGGCGTACTGGCGTGCGGTGGCTGACCGGCGGACAGCACCGCCAGCCTCGGGTTCGGCACCGGCGGGCTGCGTCGCTCGTCGCGCGCCTGCATGCGCCAGGCCAGGCACGCGGTGGTGATGAAGAATTGCCAGTCCCACACGTACACCCCGCGCACGCCACTGGAGCCGCCGGAACTGAATACCTGGTCGTCATGAGCCGTATAGGAGAACCAGGTCTGTTCGTCCAGAACCTCTTCTGCCGCAGCTCGGTTGAGCCCGGGCGTCGTCACGATCGCGTCCCAGCCGCCTTGGGCATCGGCCTTTGTCAGCATCGGGATGGCTGCCAAGTCAGCCGCCGTCGCGTTCTCGACGTCGAGCCCCCTCAGCCGACCGGCGTAGAGCGGCGAGCGTTCGCGGGCGTAGGCAAGCACCGAACGCAGCCGCCGATCACGGTGCGTTCGAATCTGCTCTGCCGGCCAGTCCAGGCGACCCACGTGATCGTCGAGCGCGGCCTGCACGGCATTCAGATGGGCACCGCGAATGCGCTCATAGTCGGCCCGGGCCATCTCCGGAGTCTGACAGCGCCCGGCTCAGCGCACCATCCTTATCGGCACTGACGTAGGTCCGGACAGGGACGGAGTCGTCGTCCAGGTGACGGGTCCGGCCAACTCGATGCGCTCGGCGGCGTCGAGGATCTGGTTCAGCGCGATGCGGACCTCCATCCGCGCGAGGTGCGCCCCCATGCAGAAGTGCGCGCCGTGGCCGAAGGTGACGTGACCCGCGCCGCCACGGTCGATGTCGAACTCTTCGGGCCGCGAGAAGCGCTCGGGATCGTGGTTCGCGCTGGCGTAGAACAGGACCACTCTGGAGCGGGGCGGGATGACGACGTCACCGACCCGGTACGGCGCCTGCGCCGTGCGCCCCACCCACTGCACGGGACAACCCCAGCGCAGCGCCTCCTCGGTCGCCGCGCCGATCAGGTCGCGGTCGTCCCGCAGTCGGTCGTAGAGAGCGGGGTCGCGGGCGAGCTGCATCAGCAGGATTCCCAGGAGGTTGGTGGTCGTCTCGCTGCCGGCCACCAGCAGGATCATCGCCGCAGTCATCGCCTCGAGCATGGACATCTCACCGCCGTCGAGGGCGGTGCGGATGCGACCGAACACGTCGTCGGTCGGCGTCGTCGTCCGTCGGGCCAGCTCGTCGAGGATCAGGCCGCGCATCGCGAGCATCCCGGGCAGCGCACGCGCCGTGGATCGGGTCATCCCGGACAGTGAGCTGACCGCGAACACGGATCTGAAATCGTCGGAGTACCGCTGGAATTCGCCGCGCCGAGCCTCGTCGACACCAAGGATCACCGCGATCGCCGCGACCGGCAGCGGCACTGTCAGCGCGGCGACAGCATCGACAGTGGCGCCGCTCAACAGAGTCTCGACGCCGCGCTTGCTGATGTCACTCAGCGTGTCCTCGAGTCGGCGCACCGCCGCCGGCGTGAACGAGGGCGCGGCGATACGGCGGAGCCGGGTGTGGTCGGGTTCGTCAGTGCTCACCACGCCGGGCATAGGCATCGAGCGCAACAGGATGCCCGAAGCCGACGACAAGGTGTTGTGGTCGCGCGCGGCGGCGACCACGTCGTCATAGCGCGACAGCATCCAGACGTTGAGCCGTTCGTTGACCGCCACCCGGTTCTCGCGTAGACGAGCCAGCTGCGGAAACGGATCGGCGATGACGTCGGGGTGAGTCGGGTCGAAGTTGGTCCGCGGCACGTATGCACGTGCGCGCCGCACGTTGGTGCGGCGCAGATCCTGGAGCACTCCGCGGCCGATCATCGAACTCGAATCGCGGACGGCTTCGGTGATCGTGCGTACCCGCGAGCGTTCTTTGAGCACGGTGTCCTCCCCTGCGGTCCACGCGAGCCTAACGAATGGCTGGACAGAAAATCAATTGTGTCTAGCCATTTCTAAACGCTCAGCGGGCCCGCCACTGTGGCGCGCGCTTCTGCTGCCAGGCCTGGATTCCCTCGGCGACGTCCTCGGTCGCAGCGGCCACCTTGCGCATCGTCTCGCCGAAGCGGACCGACTCGATCCACCCCATGTTCGCGGTGCGCCACGCCACCTCCTTCGTCGCGCGCTGTGCGAGCGGCGCGGCCTTCGTCAGTGTCTGCGCCCAAGCCCGCGCTTGCGCCTGTAGATCGTCGGGCTCGACGAGCTTCCACACCAGCCCAACCTCTTTCGCGCGTTCTGCCGACATCGGCGCCCCCGTCAACAGCAGTTCCATCGCGTCGGCCCACCGTAGCCGTTCGGGCAGGCGGATCGCGCCGACGATGGTCGGTGTTCCCAGGGTCACCTCCGGAAACGAGAACGTGGCCGTGGTGGACGCGATGACGAAGTCGCAGAACAGAATCCCCGTCACCCCATAGCCGACACAGGGGCCGTTGACGGCCGCGATGGTCGGCTTGAACAGTTCCATCCCGCTCTCGAAAGAGTTGATCGTCGGCTTTTCCCAGAACGTTCCGCCGAAGGTGCCCACCGAGCCCTCGCCGTCCTTGAGGTCGCCGCCGGCGCAGAACACGCTGCCGTTGGCGGTGAGGATCCCCACCCACGCGTCCTCGTCATCGCGGAACCGGTCCCACGCGGCGTTCAGTTCCTGACGCAGCGCACCGTTGATGGCGTTGCGTGCCTCCGGCCGGTTGAGCGTGATGGTGGCGATGTGATCGTCCAACTCGTAGGTGACGAGGGCGGTGGGGCGGGCTGCAGCGGAGCTCATGGCTGCACGATAGCCACGCAACGGTGCCCTAACGGGTCGATCGCACGCGCGTGGTGCTGGTGATCAACCCGTTAAGCAGCTCTGAATCCGGCGCGGGGGAGGGTGACCGAAGCAGCCCGGCTGCACATACGGTCGAAGCATGAACTTCGAGGAGTACCGGATGTACGACGCGGCCGGGCTGGCACAACTCGTCGCCGACAAGCACGTGTCCGCGGCTGAGCTGCTGGCGCTGGCGCGGGACCGCGCTGCCGCGGTGAACCCGCGGATCAACGCGATCGTGCGCGATGTCCCCGCCGAGCCGACTGCCGACAGCAGTGGTCCGTTCGCCGGTGTCCCATTCCTGATCAAGGACCTCGGGCAGGACTTCGCCGGTCTGCCGACGTCGGGCGGGTCGCGCGCGCTGATGTCGTTGCCCGCCGCCGAGCACGCGACCGTGGTGCAGCGCTGGATCGACGCCGGGTTGGTGATCTTCGGCAAGACCAACACCCCGGAGTTCGGCGCGAAGGGCGTCACCGAACCTGTCGCGTGGGGTCCCACGCGCAATCCGTGGGATCTGCAGCGCACACCCGGTGGTTCGTCGGGTGGTGCGGCGGCGGCGGTCGCAGCGGGGATCGTGCCGTGCGCAGGCGCGAGTGACGGCGGCGGTTCCATTCGCATCCCGGCGGCATGCTGCGGGCTCGTCGGCTTGAAGCCCGGCCGTGGTCTGACGCCCTCGGGTCCGGGCACGGGCGAGTCCATGCACGGAGCGGCGGTCCACGGCGTCGTCTCGCGGACCGTGCGCGACAGCGCCGCGATGCTCGACGTGATCCTTGGCGGAGAGCCGGGCGGACCGTTCGTGCCCGGGCTGCCGGATGCGCCGTTCGCGTCGAACGTGGGTGCGGACCCGGGGAAGCTGCGGATCGGCGTGCGGGTACCGTGCGCGATCACCCCGTCACCGCACCCCGAGGCGTATGCGGCCGTCGAGGCCACCGTCGCGGCGCTGACCGCGCTGGGCCACCACGTCGAGGAGCTGCCGCAAGCGCCGTTCGACGATGCGGCGCTCGCCCGCGAGTTTCTGCTTGCGTGGTTCGTCTACACCGCGTGGGAACTCGCCGAGGCCAAACGGGTGTCGGGAGCAGGCGACGAATCTTTCGAGCGCGACACCCTGATCCTCGCGGCAGTCGGCCGTGCGACCAGCAGCGTGGACTATGTCGATGCGGTCCAGAAGCGCCACGAGCACACGCGCAGGCTGACCACCTTCTTCGAGTCGTATGACCTGCTGATGACTCCCACACTGGCGACTCCGCCCCCGAAGATCGGCGAATTCGATCTGCCGATCGCGCTGCAAAAGGGCGCGGACCTGCTGCTCAAGACCCACACCGCCCGGGCGCTGCGCTACACCAAGATCGTCGACGACATGGTGGACAAGAACCTCGGCTGGGTTCCGTACACGCAGCTGGCGAATATCACTGGGAGGCCGGCGATTTCGCTGCCGTTGCATTGGACGGCCGAGGGTCTGCCGTTGGGTGTCCAGTTCGTCGCGCCGCTGGCGGGCGAGTCGCTGCTCATCCGGCTGGCGGCCCAGCTCGAGCAGGCACTGCCGTGGGCGGACCGTTTCGCGCCCGTTTAGTGGCGCACGCCACGGTTGGTTTGAGCCCGGGCGCAGGTGGAAACGGAATTACCATGCATCCCTTTCCAATCGTGCTGCTCAGCGCCGCGGCGTTGACCGGATGCGCGGCCTTCGCCAACCAGGCCGCCACAGAGTCCTCGACGGCCGGCGAGACGGCAAGCACCGTCGCGTCGCCCCGAACCGACGCGACAGGTACACCAACCCCCATCCCGTCCACCGACCAGATCCCGCCGATCGGCGACGTCTCCCTGGAAATCGACGACCGAGGTGATCTCGGGCAGATCATCGTCGATGGCTCGGGCCGCACCGTGTACGCGTTCACCACCGATCCCCTGAACGACCCCACCTGTTACGACGTTTGCGCGGACACGTGGCTGCCGATGCTGGCCAAGGGGAACCCGGCGGGCGGCATCGGTATCGACGCGGGGTCCGCGGCGACCACCCTGCGCCGCGACGGCGCCAAGCAGGTGACCTACAAGGGCCACCCGCTTTACCACTACGCGGGTGACACGAGCGACAAGGACGCCGACGGCCAGGGCCTGGACCTCTTCGGCGGTGAGTGGCATGTGCTGACGAAGGAGGGCCAACCGTTGGCCTGATCGGTCAGTACGTGTAGCGACTGACCTTTGTTGGGTGAATGACGAAGCGAACCTGGTCCTCGGCCAGAATCTCGGCAAGGTCGTTCGCGCGCAGCGGGTCGTCGAGATCCCAGTAGCGCTCGGCCAGGCGGGTGGCCAGATCGTGGCCACCATCGGGCTCCACCGTGGCGCGGCCCGCGACCGACACCCAGCGCTCGCGTTCGCCAACCGGGGCGGCGACGACGATTGAGGCCCGGGGATCGTCCTGCACCCGGCGTACCTTCAAAGTATCTGGGCCCGTGAATAATTGGACCGTTCCCTCAGTCGTGGCCTCGAACCACACCGGCCGCGGCTGCGGTGGAATCGGACCCTTGGCCACCGACAGGAATCCGTGCAGCGGACGCCGGAGAAACTCGAGGTCCTCGGTGGTCAGCGAGCTGCCGGAGCTCATTCGTCGGCTGTCGCGTCGTCCTCGTCGGCCTCCGTCGGCAGAGCGTCCGCTCCCGGCGTGGCTGGGGTGGTCAGAATCTCGTCGGTTTCGTCCTTGTTCTCCGGTGTCGTCATGTCAGACCCTTACCCGCGATCCGACCGGCGAAAACGGCTGCGGCATGATGCCCAGGTGATATACCGCGCGCCGAACCTGGCCGACGTTATCGCCACCCTCCGCGTCGATCGTCTGGACGACAACCACTTCCAGGCCCCGCAGCTCGACAATCCGGCACACCACATCGTCGGCGGTCATATCGCGGGGCAGGCGTTGATGGCGGCGAGCCTGACGGCGCCCGGTCGGACACCGCACAGCGTGCACGTGTACTACGTGCGAGCCGGTGACGCCCGTGAGCCCGTGGAGTTCCTCGTCGATGTGGCGCGCGACGGCGGTGCACTGTCAACCCGTCAGGTCACGGCCCGGCAGAACGGCGAGATCCTGCTCGAAGTCCTCGCATCTCTGAGCGCGCCGATCGAGGCGCTCGACTACTACCAGCCGATGCCGGACGTCGCCGATCCCGAAACGCTGCCTCCTGTTCAAGAGCAGTTGGTGGATTACGCGGACGAGTACGGCGGCCACTGGGTGCGATCGCAGCCGTTCGATCTGCGCTACGTGGATCCGCCGCCCCGTCTCGCGCAGGAACTATCCGAGCCGTCTTCGCGGTTGCGAATGTGGTGGCGGCCCAACGGTTCTGTACCGGACGACGAAGTGCTGCACAGCTGTCTGCTGACCTATCTGTCGGGGACGACGATGGTCGAGGCGGCTCTCGCGCGGCGCCGACAGACACCCATCGGCACCTTCAACGCGCTCATCGACCACGCGCTGTGGTTTCACCGGCCCGTCGACCTGTCGGACTGGGTGCTGTCCGACCAGGTTTCGCCGAGCGGTATCGGCGGCCGCGGGCTGTCGACGTCAACCATGTACAACCGCGCGGGCCAACTGGTCTGCATCGCGACCCAGGAGCTCTACTTCGGCCGAAAATAACCAGGAGGCGTGATGTCCAGCGAAAACATTGAGAACCTGATGCTGGCGAACCTGCTCGAAGTGTTCAATGAACGCGACGAGGCGGCGCGGCGCGCGGCGATCGAGCGCACCTATGCGGCGGACGTGCGGTGGACAGATGCCGAGGGTGTGACAACCGGACGCGACGCACTTGACGCGAAATGCGTTGCGCTCCAGAACCAACTGGGAGATCAACAGTTCGCCGCGGCGGGCCCGGTACACGTGCTGCCCGGGTTCGGATATCTGGCCTGGAATCTCGTCGACCCGACAACCGGACAAATGAGCATGTCCGGATTCGACGCGGCAACGATCGAAGACGGCGTCATCGTCGCCCTCTACACGGTGCTGATCCCACCTGTGTGACGCGTTCTCACGCGTGAGATCGCCGTGGTGGGGTATCCAGGCGTGACTCGCCCCCTTGAGGAAGGCCTCTATGACCGCGCCCCAACAACGGCTTGACCAGCGGAATCTGGCAGAAGCCGAACGCGTGGTAGCCGCGGTCTCCTCGGCGTTCTCCGCCAAGGTGGTCGGCCAGCACGAGCTGCGCGAATCACTGCTGATCACGCTCCTCGCCGGAGGACACCTGCTGATCGAGAGCGTGCCCGGCCTGGCCAAGACGACCGCAGCCCGCGTCATCGCCGAATCAATCCAGGGCGGCTTCCGGCGGATCCAGTGCACGCCCGATCTGCTGCCCAGCGACATCATCGGCACGCAGATCTACGACGCGGCCACCAACTCCTTCGTCACCCAACTCGGGCCCGTGCACGCCAATATCGTTCTGTTGGACGAGATCAACCGATCCAGCGCGAAGACACAGAGCGCGATGCTCGAAGCGATGGAAGAGCGCCAGACGACCATTGCGGGAGTGGAATACGCGATCCCCGAACCCTTCCTGGTCATCGCGACCCAGAACCCCGTCGAGCAAGAAGGCACGTATCCCCTCTCCGAGGCGCAAACAGACCGCTTCATGCTCAAGGACCTCGTGGCCTATCCCTCCGTTGACGACGAAGTCGAGGTCGTGTCGCGGATGGACGCCGGCCTGTACGAAAAGAACCACCGAACGCATCCGGTGGTCGGGGTCGACGACATCCGGCGTGTGCAGGACCTCGTCCGAACCGTGTACATGGACCGGGACCTGATCGAGTACGCCAGTCGGTTGGTGAGCGTGACGCGGGCACCGGAGCAATTTCTCCCGGCGAACCTCGCCCGGCTGATCGAATACGGTGCGAGTCCCAGGGCGACGATCGCGTTCTGCCGCACAGCGCGCGCGCTCGCTGTCGTCCGCGGGCGCAATCACGTCGTGCCCGACGATGTCGCGAGCCTTGCCCATCGCGTGCTGCGCCACCGCCTGATTCTCGGGTTCGAGGCGGCCAGCTTGCAGATCACCCCGGACGTGGTGATCGACGCGGTGTTGGCAGCGGTGCGGGTGCCGTGAGGTCATGGGTACGCATCTCGACCGCGCGAAACAGTTCTTCGGCCGCGACACCACGGGTCTGCTCGACGGTGGCCGGTATGCGCTGGTGCACACCCGCAGCCTCGAATTCGACGACTTGCGTCCGTATGTGCCCGGCGACGACGTCCGCGATATCGACTGGAAGGCAACGGCGCGTTCGGGCCACGTCCTGATCAAGCGCTTCGTCTCCGAGAAGCACCACAAGATCCTCGTCATCGCCGACGCAGGAAAGAACACCGTCGCGCAGGCGCCCTCCGGCGAGCGTAAGCGCGATGTCGCCGCGCACGTCATCGGTGCGATAGGCCTGATCACGTTGCGTCGCTCCGACGAGATCGGCATGGTGTTCGGCGATGTCCGTGGATGCGTCGACATCCGCCTGCGCCGCGGCGAGACGCACATCGAGAGCATGCTGCACCGGTTTCACCACCACACCACGACCAAACCCGCACCCAGCAGCGTTGTCACACAGTTGAATTGGGTGGCCAAGCACTATCGGCGCCCGCTGTTGATCTTCGTGGTATCGGACGAACCGGAGATCAGCGAGGGTCTCGGTGAGACGCTCACCCAACTCACCGCACGACACGACGTGCTGTGGGCGATGGTCGCCGACATGGCTGTGGTCGGGTCGGTCGATGATGAGGACGACGGGTACGACATCGCCGATGGCCGTGTCCTCATGAGCGGCGCTGAGTTAGGGCCGCACGTCGTCGAGGCCTACCGACAGGCTGAATTCGAACGGCGGGAACGTCTTTCGGAGTTCCTGACGGTCCACGGCGTAGCACACGCGAGGTTCACCGGGAGCACACGCATCAGGGCCGGGCTGACGGCGATGACCGGAGCGTTCGCCCGTGTCAGATGAACTCGTCCAGTTCGTCATCGGACCCACGCCGTATTCGTCGTGGTGGCTGTGGCTCGCGGTTCTGCTGCTGTTCGTTCTGATCGGTTGGTACGCCGCGGTGGTCGTGTGGACGATGCCGGGACGACGGATCAGCGGTCTGCCCGTCATCGGTGCTGCCCGTAGCGAGCTGGTCCGACGACGGTCCGCTCGAGCGGTACACGCCATAGGTGAGCGCTACCGCGCCGGCGAACTGGCGGCGGCTCCCGCCGCGGCGGCGTTGAGTCGCGAGCTGCGCGCCTTTCTGCACACAGCGACCGGTGCGCGTGCCGAATACATGCAGCTCGACACGATTGCCGCCGGCGAGTTGGCCGCGGCTGCACCGGTTTTGACATCCCTTATCGACGCGCAGTTCAACGCCGACTCGGTTGTCGACGTCGGAGCCGTCAGCGACTCCGCCGAGGAGTTGATCCACACGTGGAGCTGACGTGGTGGATGGTGGCGATCGCAGGCTGTCTCGGCTTGGCGATCTGCATCGCGGCAGGGCTGGTGAAGCCGATGCGGATGGCGCCGCGACGACTGCGGCTGCTGGCCAACGTCGAACGGCTGACCCGGCTGCCGGAGTATCGCCGTGCGGCACGGCTGCGCACGTTGTCGGCGGTGGCCGCGATCGTGCTGTTGACAGTCATCTTCGGTGCCTCGGTGATCGCTGCTGCTCGCCCGACGGGATTACCCTCGGCCGCACGGCAATCGCAGGGCGCCCTGCCCGAGGACATCATGCTGTGTATGGGAGGACCGCCAAGCGACCCGACGGTTCGTGCGACGCTGCGGTACTTCGCCGCGCAGGTGCAGACGTTCACCACTCAGCGCATCGGCTTGACCACCGCCGATCGGCGACTCGTGCCGCTGACGCGTGATTATCAATATGCCGCAGCTCAATTCAACGCAGCCGAATGGCCGCCGACCGCTTCCTATGTCAACTACGCAGGCGGTGTGGAGGACGTGCTGGCGTTGTGTCTGGCTGGGTTTCCGTCCGCTGATGACGAAGTAGCGCAGCGGCGTTCGCTCATCTACGTCGGACCTGGGTCACGTCGCGCACCCGGTGACACCCGGCCGGCCCTGTTCACCCCCGGCGCCGTCGGCGACATGACAGCCGAGGGTGAGGTCCAGGTCAACGTCTTGTGGACCGATACGGCGAACGGCGCCCTGGATGCAATGGCCCGCGAGAGCGGAGGCCGCGCGTTCCCGGCGAATACCGACACGGCGGCCGACCTCTCCGAGATCCGCGACCACCCGCCTCCGCCGACCGCGTCGCAGGCCGCCGCTGTCAGCGCCGTCGAAACACCGGACATACCACTGGTCTTGGCGTTGGTGGCGCTCGTCGGCCTGGTGCTGTGGCCGCTGGTGGTGCGGCGATGACCCTGCATCCGGTATTGCCGCTGGCCCTCTTGATCGGTGTGGCCGCCGTGCTTGTCGCGTCCCAGATCATCACGCTGCGACGCTGGCGAGCCGCCGGGCGTCACCGGGCGGCGCTGGGCCGTTGGCTCCTCGTCACCGGTGCGGCGCTCCTGCTCGTCGTGGCGGCCACTCGCGTCGTGTTCGTCGGTGACGACCAGGCGCCCACGCGTAGCGCCGGGGACACCGAACCGAACGTCTTCCTGGTCGTCGACCGCTCACCGGATATGGCGGTTCGGGACCTCGATGGACGCTCCCGAATGGACGTGGTGCGCGAGGACCTCGACGTGCTGATCGATCGATACCCCCGAGCGCGGTTCGCCGTCATCGGGTTCTCATCGGCCCCGTCACTCGACTGGCCGCTGTCCGCGGACACGTGGGGCCTGCGGCCGATATTGGACACCATCACGCCCTACGCGTTCGGGCCTGACGCCGTCACGCAAGCCAACGCCGGTGCGGCGAGCACGGTGTTGCGTTACCAGCTGATCAGTGCGGTTCAGCAGTATCCGCGAGCGACGACACTGGTCTTCTACCTCGGCGCGGGCGCGCCCGAGTCCGATTTGCCCGCAAGGGAATTCACCCCACCGGCGGGGGCGGTCGACGGCGGTGCGGTGCTCGGCTATGGCACGCGCGAAGGCGGCCCGATTCCCGGCACGGATATCGAGCGGTCGTCGGTCGATGACGCCACACTGCGCGCTGTTGCCGGCCAACTGGGTGTGCCCTTCGTTGCGCGTACGGACGACGCGCCACTGACGGCTGAGTTGCCCGACGGGGGTGGGACGGGCGAGCAGGCGGCGGCCGCTGCCTCGACGGGGGACACCGAAACCTATTGGTTGCCTGCGCTCGGCGCTGCGGTGCTCATCCTCCTCGAGCTCTACTTCGTGCTGCGCGATTTCCGTCGCAGCCGATACGTCGGAGTGGAGCTGGCGGGATGACGTTCCTGAACTGGTGGCGAAGCGGTCCGGCGCGACTGCGGCTGAGACGTCGGCTGCTGGTGTTCTCCGCGCCGGTGGCGCTGCTCCTCGTGGTCGTGATCATCAAGTCGCTGTCGGTCGTGGTCGCCGGCGGCTCTGCCGCTTCGGCGTTCACTGAGCGCGACAGCGACGGACTACGCCGCGCGGTGGACTCGCTCACCGTGCTCAACGTGATCGAACCGGCCAAGGCCCCATTCGCCGCGGGCAGCCTCGCGGTGCTCGACAACCGTCTCGATGAGGCGGACCGACAGTTCGGCGAAAGTCTGGCGCGCACGGAGTCGTGCGCTGCGCGGGTCAACCTCGAACTCGTCCGCGAGACCTTGGGGGATAGGGCGGCCGCGGTGTTCGACAATCAAACCGCTGTCGACTACTACCTCGGCGCGCGCACCGTCGTCGAACAGGCTCCACAGGGATGCTTTGCGGGGAACACCGACCCCGATCCGCAGCGACAGGTGTTACGTGACGAGGCGCTAATGCGCCTCAACCGGAAGATCGACGCGGCGCAGGTGGCTCCACCGCCGCCTCCGCCGGCGCCAGAGGCCACAGTTACGCCTCCGCCGCCGTCCGGAGGTACGACAACGCGCGACGACTCACAATTGCGACTCGAACCCGGCACCCCGATGGAACGCCTGCAGCAGATACTTCGCGACGCCGCACGCGCCCCTGGCTGAGGGGTTATCCGCCGCCGGTGACGATATTCGACGACAGCAGGAGGGGCTGGCCGTTCTTAAAGATCGCCCAGCGCCCGCCCCAGCCGGACGTCCACACAACGGGCTCGCCGAGCCAGAATTCGGTCGGTTTCGGTGGTGCGTTGGGCGGCGGAACTTCGCCAAGAACAGGCGGTGGCGGTGCCGGTGCTTCGGCGGGTCGAGGAGGCGGTGGCGGCGGCTGAGCGATCGCGAGCCCGGCGCCCATACCGAGTGTGGCTGCGGTCAGCCCGCCGGAGACCGCAACTGCGGTCAAAGTGGTCTTGATCGACAGCATCAGCATCACTCCAGCATCACGGCATCATTCGGCTAATTAGTATCCGTAACCACCCTACGTGATCACTAAACGTAAGGACGTCACTATGACATCGGATCAGGGATATGTAACGCCGCCGTTTTTGTATACGGTCCAGATATGACTCAAGTGTCGGTAATCACAGGCGGTGTGGGCGGCATGGGCCTGGCCACGGCCAACATCGTCGGCCGGGACCACACAGTCGTGCTCTGCGACGTCAGACAGGAGCGCCTCGACGCGGCGGCGGACGCGCTGTCACACCTCGAAGCGTCTCCGGTGATCGTCAACTGCGACGTCACCGACCGGGCGGCGGTAGCGCAGCTATTCGACACCGCAAACGGCCTCGGGACGATCGCCTCCGTCATTCACACGGCCGGAGTCAGCCCCAGCATGGGCGACGCCGACTACGTCATGCGGACCAATGCGATGGGCACGGTCAACGTCAACGAGGTGTTCTACGAGTTGGCCGCCGAGGGCGCGGCGATCGTCAACGTGGCATCAATGGCGGCACACATGCTGCCCGACGAGCTGATCCCGGCCGCGCAGTTTCCGACGGCCATGACCGACGAGGCCGCTTTCATGGCGGCGATGCTGGCGGCCTGCGACATCGCCGGTGAGGAGGCGCGCTCCGGCATCGCCTACGCGATCAGCAAGAGCTTCGTACGGTGGTACAGCTCGGCGCAGTGCGAGCGGTTCAACGGCAAGGGGCTGCGCATCCTGTCGGTCTCGCCGGGGTCCATCGACACCGAGATGGGCAGGCTCGAGGAGCAGGCGGGGGCCGGGGCGATGGTCGCCGACGCCGCGGTTCCGCGCTGGGGCAAGCCCGAGGAGATGGGCGCGCTGCTCGCCTTCTGCGCAAGCGAGGCGGCCGGTTATCTCACGGGCACAGATGTCCTCAACGATGGTGGAGTGATCGCCTCGATGAAGGAGCGCGCCAGGGTCGCCGCCCAGAGCTAGCCGCGGTACTTGGCGACCTGTTCGGCGTACTCGTCGAGCAACCGCAGCGACTCGTCCAGCGGCTTGGTCGGTAGCAGCAGCGCCACCTGCCCGAACCCCAGATCCTCGACGGCGTGCCAGTAGTCCGGATCGACCGGCGTGCCGAATTGTGCCAGCGGGACGTCGTGCCCCGCGCCGTCGCGGAGCTGGCTGATGCGCTTGGCCAGATGCTCGGCGGGAAATGCATTGGAGATCCAGCCCGCCTCGTGCCGGATGATCCGCTTGACGGTGGCAGCGGAGTCGCCGCCGATGTAGATCGGCGGATGCGGCTTCTGCATCGGCTTCGGACGCAGGTACGACGAATCGAAATCGACGTACTTGCCGTGGAACTCCGCGGGCTCGTCGGTCCATAGCGTGCGGATGGCCTCGATGCGCTCGTCGAGCAGCGCACCGCGTGTCTTGGGGTCGGTGCCGTGGTGGCGCAGTTCCTCGAGGTTCCAGCCGGCGCCCACACCGAAGACGAACCGTCCGCCCGAGATCAGGTCGATGCTCGCGGCTTCCTTCGCAGTGGTGATTGGATCGCGCTGGATGAGCAGTGCGATGCCGGTGAACAGCTCGATTTTCGACGTCACCGCCGCCGCGGCGGCCAACGTGACGAAGGGGTCGAGAGTCCGGTAGTACTTCTCGGGCAGCTCGCCGCCCATCGGATACGGTGACTCCCGGCTCGCCGGAATGTGCGTGTGCTCGGCGATCACGAGCGAATCGAAACCGCGCTCCTCGACTGCCTTCGCAAGCGAGACCGGGTCGATGCCGTCGTCGGTCACGAACGTGGAGATCCCGAACTCCATCCACCACTCCCATCGTCTTAGTGCTCAAGGCCGCATCGAGGAGATGTATTCCCTGTGTTTACTGCTAATCGCCGGACAAGCGTTTTGTTCAAGACCGCATGGCAGGCGGGCGCCGACACTGAGCACATGAGTGAGCAGGCCTTCACCCCGGCCGCCGGGCGCTTCGCCCCGACGCGGTTCTACGACCCGGTCGTCGCGCTGACGCGTGAGCGGCTGTGGCGGTCGCTGGCCGCCATGTACGTCGCGCCGCGACCCGGCGACGTCATCGCCGATGTGGGCTGCGGTACCGGATCGTTGGCGGTGCTCCTGAGCCGCGTAGAACCGCGCGCGCAGATCATCGGGCTGGACCCGGACCGCGAAGTGCTCGCGCTGGCGCGCGACAAGGCCGACGCGGGCGGCGTCAGGGTGGACTGGCGCGTGAGCATGGGCGACGCGCTGGTGGACGCGTTGGGCGCGAACTCGGTGGACACTGTCGTGTCCAGCCTGGTGCTGCACCAATGTCCGCTGCCCATGAAGCAGGCGGTACTCGCCTCGATCTACGACGTCTTGAAGCCCGGCGGCAAGGTGGTGATCGCCGACTTCGGGCTGCAGCGTACGGCGTTGATGCGCATGGCGTTCCGCATCGTCCAGCTCGCCGACGGAAAGGACGACACCCAGCCCAACGCGGACGGAGTGCTGCCAAAGCTGTTGTCCGAGTGCAGGTTCAGTGATGTGCGCGAGGCCGAGGTGGTGCCGACGGTGAGTGGGTCGATCTCCGTCTACGTCGCCTGCAAGGAGTGACTGCGCACTATCGGAAGCAGGGCCGCGGGCGTGAGCCCCATCATCTCGCGCATCTGACGGGTGAGATGTGCCTGATCGGCGAAGCCCGCCTCGGTCGCAGCGTCCGCCAAGGACTGACCCCGTCGTAGCGCCTCTGCGGCGCGGCGCAGCCGGGTCCACACCCGCCAGCGGGCCAGCGGCATGCCCAACTGCTGCCGTGCGAGCGCGCGCAGTCGCTGCGGTGAGAGCCCGACTTCGGATGCCAGATCCGGGAGCGCAATATCGCTGTCCGCCAGAGTATTCAGTGCATCGACGAGGCGTGGGTCCAGGTCGTCGGAGCCGCGGATGCCCGCCGGGCGGACGTCGTCCTCGCCCAGGCCTAGTAACTCGGGGGCCGCGGTGATGCCGTCGCCGTAGTGCTCGCGCAGCCGGTCGGCGAAGGCGCAGTGGGGTTCGATGAAGTAGGTCAGCACATCCGCGGTGGCCAGCAGGCAGTGTCGTTGCATAGGGGGCACCACGAGTGCTGCGGCCCGATGGGTGACGTCGGCCGCGTCCACGACACCGACCTCGTCGCCGATCCCGATCATGATCTGGAAGGCTGCGTGTCGATGGAGGGTGCCAGCCGTCGTCGGACCGCGATAGACCGCGTAACCCTCGCCGATTGCGAAGCGAGGAATCACGCTGGCGTCCAACGTTTTACCAGACGCGAACCCAGTCGACGAGCATCGTCGCCGGGTAGGTGCCCCCACTGGGATCGCCGCCCCCGGAGCCGGCGACCGCGAGACCCAGGATCGGGAACAGCGTGAAGCCGGGGTTGCTGAACTGGTAATTGGGCAGCATGTCGGGCGTGACGGTGAAGTACGGCGATGCACCCTCGGTGTGGTCCAACCAGAAGCTGATGCCCGCGTCGGTCCACTGTGCGCGCCAGTTGTGCCACGCGCTGTCCGGCGTGATGTTGTGGCTGACGTGTTCGCCGCCGTTGAGGTTGGCGTGGACGGTGGTTCCCGGTGCCCAGCTGCCGTTGCCGTACCACTCGATGATGTCGACTTCGCCGCCGTGGGCGGGATCATTGTTGGCGAGGTACCAGGCGGGCCAGCATCCGGGGGTCAGGCAGTTGAACTTGACCCGGGCTTCCCAGGTGGTGTTGATGGGGCCGCGGTACTTGCCGAAGAGCTTGCCGCTGTAGTACGTGTCGCCGTCCTTGGCGGCACGGAGTACGAGGTTCGAATTGCCGTCGAGGAACAGGTTGCGCCGGTCGTCGCGGTACTGGCCGACGTTTTCAGGCAACTCCCAGAAAGTTGGGTCCTCCATACTCTCGCGTTCATACGCGGGCTCCCAGAACGAGAAGTCCGGGGCGGAGCCTGCCTCTCCGTCGAAGTTGTCCTCGAAGAGGTACTTGCCGGACGGCGGGTCAGCATGGGCGGCGGGCAGGGACACGGTGGCCGCAAGTGCGCCGATGCCGGCAATCTGCATGACGCGGCGGCGATTCAATTCGGGAACCACAGGAATAGGTAAGCGTTTATCGCTCCGAAGCGCAAACCCCTTCCGATATTGCGGGTCGTAGGGCTAGCGTCCCCGGCATGACTACGGCGTCCCCCCAAACCGGCCCGACACGCGCCCCCACCAGCACCAGAAGGGCAGTGCTAAACACCATCAAGGGCTCAGCGGGCAACCTCGTCGAGTGGTATGACGTCTACGTCTACACGGTGTTCGCGTCCTATTTCGAGGCGCAGTTCTTTGACAAGGCAGATACCAACTCAACGGTGTACATCTACGCGATCTTCGCGGTGACGTTCGTGATGCGCCCGGTGGGATCGTGGTTCTTCGGCCGGTTCGCCGACCGCCGCGGACGCAAGGCGGCCTTGATGTTCAGCATCACCGTGATGTCGACGTGCTCGTTCGTTGTGGCGATCATGCCGACGCGCGAAAGCATCGGCTACTGGGCGGCGGTCATTCTGATCCTGGCCCGCCTCGTACAGGGCTTCGCCACCGGAGGCGAGTACGGCACGTCGGCGACGTACATGTCGGAGGCGGCGACGGCGAACCGGCGCGGTTTCCTGTCGTCGTTCCAGTACGTCACGCTCGTCGGTGGCCACGTGCTGGCGCAGTTCACGTTGTTGATCGCGCTGCAGTTCCTCGATGACGACGCGATGCACGAGTGGGGTTGGCGCATCGGTTTCTTCATCGGAGGCGTCGCGGCGCTTGTGGTGCTGTGGATTCGGCGCTCGATGGACGAGTCGCTGAGCGAGACGCACCTGGAAGCGATTCGGGCGGGCAAGGACCGCGAGGCCGGCTCGTTGAAGACGCTGTTCACCACGCACTGGCGGCCACTGCTGCTCGTCTTCCTCATCACCGCAGGCGGCACGGTCGCGTTCTACACGTACAGCGTCAACGCACCCGCAATCGTCAAGTCCACCTTCGGTTCTGACCGCGCGATGACGGCGACGTGGGTCAACCTGCTCGGGCTGATCTTCCTGATGCTGCTGCAGCCGGTGGGTGGGCTCCTCAGCGACCGGGTCGGGCGCAAGCCACTGCTGGTCTTCTTCGGTGTGTCCGGCGCGATCTTTACATACATTCTGCTCACGTTCCTGCCGAAGACGACGTCGGCGATCATGGCGTTTCTCATCCTGGCCGTCGGCTACATCATCATCACGGGCTACACGTCGGTGAACGCGATCGTGAAGGCGGAGCTGTTCCCGGCCGAGATCCGTGCCCTTGGAGTGGGTTTGGGTTACGCGCTGGCGAACTCGGCGTTCGGTGGTACGGCCCCGATGCTGTACCAGGCGTCCAAGCCCGATCACGTGACGTTGTTCATCATCTACGTCACCGTGATCATCGGCGTGAGTTTGTTGGTCTACATCTTCGGGCTGAAGAACAAGGGCGAGACGGTGCTGGATCGCGAGCAGGGCAGCGCGTGGGCGGTGCCGTCGGGGGTCCGATGACCACGCCTGAGATTCTCGAAAACTCTTCCCTGGCTGAGGAGATCCTGGAATCGCATCGCCATTACGCGCACGGCGACGATGCGGGCTACGACGGCTATAAGGCGCACGTCTATCGCGTTATCAACTTCGCTCGTGCGTTCACAGCTGACGAAGGCAACCGCGACGACAAGCTGGCCATCGCGTCGGCGTTTCACGACCTGGCGGCATTCGACACGATCGACTACCTCGTGCCGTCGATCGAGGCGCAGGACGCATGGCTGGCCGAGACCGGCCGCGAGAGTTGGTCAGATGAGTTGGCGCTCATCGTCGCCGAGCATCATCGGCTGTTCGCCTACAAGCCTGGGCGCCCGCATGCGACGCTGGTGGAGGCGGTCCGCAAGGCTGATCTGGTCGAGGTGAGCCAGGGCAGGATCCGTTTCGGCCTCCCGCGTTCCTACGTCGACGAGGTTCGGGCAGCCTTCGACGCGGATGTCTTCTTCAAGCGGGTGGTGCCGTCCGGGGCGCGGCGTGCCCTTCGCACCTTCCAGCAGCCGGGCTTCCTGCGGCCCCGCAATGCGCTGGTGCGGTCGGGCCACCGGGGGATCGACCGCTAGATCTGTGCGACGTCGGCGTTAATTTGTTGTGGCCCTTAACCTGTCGGACCCTTCTGCTTTGATCGGGTTATGTCCTCGACGGCAACACCCGATGCTCCGGTGATGAGCCGGAAGGACCGACTGGAAGTGTTGTTCGGCGAGCTGGGCGAGTTGATGGGTCAACGCAACGTCATCGACGCGCGCATCGTGGAAATCGCCGCCGAGATGGACCACGGCCGCATGTTGGGGATCACCGGTTGTCGTTCGATCTCGGCGCTGGTCGGCTGGAAGACCGGCTCCTCGACGACCACCGCCAATACCATTGCCGCGATCGCCCATCGGCTGCCGGAGTTTCCGCGCTGCGTGCAAGGGATGCGCGAAGGCCGACTGTCACTGGATCAAGTCGGGACCATCGCCAAGAAAGCCGCCACCGGATCCGACGAGCACTACGCCAAACTCGCCGAAGTCGCCACCGTCAGCCAACTCAACACCGCCCTCAAACTCGAACCACCCCTGCCACCCGAACCCGACCCCTACCGCGAACCCGACCCCGACCGCCCGCCCAAACCCGAGCCCGAGCTGCCGCCCCAGCTCACCAAGACCCACAGCGACGACCAGTACGAGTACTGGAGAATCAAGCTGTCGCATCTGGATGCCGCGGTGTTCGGCGCCGCGGTGCAGTCGCAGCTGGATACCGCGATCGCAGCGTGGAAACGTGATCACGAAGAGGGTCTGCGCCCAGAGCACCGACCTCCGTTTCCCACCAAAGGTTCGGCGTTCATGGCGCTCGTCGAGGCGGGCGCCGACGCCGACGCCGCGCGCCGCCCCCACGGCCAGCGCACCACCGTGATCGCGCACCTCGACGTCAAAGACCAGATCGCGCAATTACATCTGGGGCCGCTGCTGTCGGACTGCGATCGCCGATACCTGACCTGTGACGCGACGTGTGAGGTGTGGTTCGAACGCGACGGCCAACCCCTCGGCGCCGGGCGCACCACCCGCACCATCAACCGCCGGCTGCGCCGCGCACTCGAGTATCGCTACCCCACCTGCGCGGTCCCCGGCTGCGCAGCCACCCGCGGCCTGCACGCCCACCACATCCAGCACTGGGAAAACGGCGGGCTCACCGAACTCGACAACCTCGTCCTGCTGTGCCCCTATCACCACCGCGCACACCACCGCGGCGAGATCACCGTCACCGGACCCGCACCCACCATCACCGTCACCGACACCCGCGGCCGCGAACTCACCTCAGCCTCACTGGCCCGACCACCGAATGATCCCCCACCCGACGCACCGCCCTATCGCGGTCCCATCGGCGAACGCGCCCAATGGAAGTGGTACGACCCCTTCGAACCCCAAACACCACCCACTAACTAGGCGCGTTGTTCAATACCGCATGCCCACCTATGACCGAACTGGCCTGACGTACTCGGTCACGCGCCGGCCTGATGCGCGCATCGCGGCGGTCATAGACGACGCCCTGCAGGGTATGGAGTCGGTGGCGAACATCGGCGCCGGCACCGGGTCCTACGAGACTCCGAACACCGTCGTTGCCGTCGAACCGAGTCGCGTCATGATCGACCAACGGCCCGAAGGGAGCGCACACGCGGCCCAGGCGGTGGCCGAACACCTGCCGATCAGCGCGGGAGCCGTCGACGCCGCCGCGGCCTTTCTGACCGTGCACCACTGGGCCGACCTATCGGCGGGCGTCGCGGAGATGATGCGGATCGCACGACGTCGCGTGGTCATCTTCACCTGGGACCACACGGTGTTCAGCCAGTTCTGGTTGGTGCGCGAATACCTGCCGGCCGCCGCGGAAACCGACGCGCGACT
Organism: Mycobacterium sp. NPDC051804; assembly: GCF_044452905.1. Lineage (NCBI taxonomy): Bacteria > Bacillati > Actinomycetota > Actinomycetes > Mycobacteriales > Mycobacteriaceae > Mycobacterium > Mycobacterium sp. NPDC051804. The sequence goes on from NZ_JBITCD010000001.1 coordinate 508,726, forward strand.
GGCAGTTCCCATCACCGCACTGATATCGCTACTCGGCGAGGACTGCGTCTCTGTTGTGCCCGTCCCGGTGCCGCACGACTGCGTGGACGGGTTCGGAGGTGCCTATTGGCGGCGACCGCATGTCTACCTCGAGCGTGCCGCGCAGGATGGGATGTCGCTTCTCGCCTTGACGCCCAGAAGCCAACTAGAGGAGGGCTTTTCGCGACTACGCGCGGATTTGGACGCCGGTTTCTGGCAACGCCGCCACGCGGACCTGCTTCAGCGGACACACCTCGACCTCGGATACCGGTTGGTCATCGCCGATATCGGCTAAAGCACGCCGAGCAATACGTCAGCCACCGGTGCCGGTGGGTGCTCGGTCATCGAGCACGGCAACGCCCACGGATATCCCGACTGCGGGCGAAGGCGGCCGAGGGCTGCGTCCGCGGTCGCTTTGTCGCAGTCGGCGTAAAACACCTCGCGGACGAATTCGAGATCCACCCATGCCGTGCGCATTTGGTCATCAGGATCGGTCAACGCCTGGAGCCATCCGTTGCCGAACTCCGGGCTGACCATGTCGGGCTCGGCCTGCCACTGATCGAGCAGACTGAGCCCGGGCCTATCCCCAGTCGAGCCGTCCGACGTCGACGATCCGCAACACTGCCGCGCCCTCCTCGTCGGAGGCCTCCAGATCCACCTCGACCGAGAAACCCCAATCGTGATCGCCCGCGGGATCGTCCAGAATCTGCCGCACCTGCCACTCGCCGGGCCGACGGTCGATGATCAACAGCGCCGGGCCGCGTGCGTCGGCCCCGGTGCCCACGTCCTCGTGTTCGGCGTAATACTCCTCGCCCACTTCCTCCCAGCGGTCCGACGTCCAGCCCGACGAACCGTCCAACTCGCCGAGCTCGTACCACCGCCGCCGCGCGAACAACTCGACCCGCCGGAACAGCGCATTGCGCACCATGGCAGTGAACGCCCGCTCGTTCCCCGTCAGCGGGCGCGGACGGGCTGGCACCGCCACCGGTGCATGCAGTGGCTGATCAGGGCTGGTGAGCTCTTCCCATTCGTCCAGCAGGCTCGAATCGACTTGGCGCACAAGCTCACCCAGCCACTCGACGATATCGGTGAGCTCTTCGGTCCGTGCCGCGGCAGGAACTCCGGAGCGCAATGCCTTGAAAGCGTCCGACAGATAGCGCAGCACCGCGCCCTCCGCACGCGTCAGGCCGTACACACTGATGTACTCGCGGAACGTGAACGCCCGCTCCCACATCTCGCGTACGACGGACTTCGGCGACAACTGACCATCGGCGGCCCATGGGTTGGTCTGCAGATACACCTCGAAGGTGTGCCCGAGCAGCTCCGCCAAAGGCTGCGGATAGGTCACGTCGTCCAGCAGTTCCATCCGCTCGTCGTACTCGATACCTTCGGCCTTCATCGCCGCGATGGCCTCGCCGCGAGCCTTCTTCAACTGGGCGGCCATGATCTGGCGAGGGTCCTCCAGCGTCGCTTCGATCACCGAAACCACGTCCAGCGCATACGTTTCAGACGCGGTATCGAGCACCTCGACCGCGGCGAGCGCGAACGTCGACAATGGCTGGTTCAGCGCGAAGTCCGGTGGCAGGTCCACGGTCAATCGGTAGCGACGTCCATCGGCCTCCGGCGCAGCTAGCCGCTCCACCACCCCCGCCTGCAACAGCGAGCGGGAGATACCAACCGCCTCACGGATGTGCTGTAGCTGACGCTTACGTGGCTCGTGGTTGTCCGTGAGGAGCCTGCGCATTGCCGCAAACGGGTCGCCGGGCCGGTCGATGACGTCGAGGATCATCGCCGTCGAGACCCGCATGTTGCTGGTCAGTGGCTCCGGTGCGGCATCCACCAACTTGGTCATCGTCTTCTCGCTCCACGGCACCATGCCCTCGGGCACCTTGCGGCGCACCAGCTTTCGCCGCTTCTTCGGATCATCGGCCACCTTCGCGAACTGTTTGAGGTTCTCCACCTCGTGGTCGGGTGCCTGTACGACGACGGTGCCCGCGGTGTCGTAGCCCGCCCGCCCCGCGCGGCCGGCGATCTGATGGAACTCGCGTGCGTTGAGCAGCCGCGTGCGGGTTCCGTCGTACTTCGACAACGCGGAGAACACGACAGTCCGGATCGGCACGTTGATGCCGACGCCGAGAGTGTCAGTGCCGCAGATGACTTTGAGCAGGCCGGCCTGCGCCAGCTGTTCGACCAAGCGCCGGTACTTGGGCAGCATCCCGGCATGGTGAACGCCGATGCCGTGCCGAACCAACCGCGACAGTGTCGTCCCAAACGCTGTCGAGAACCGGAAGCTGCCGATCAGTTCGGCGATCGCCTTCTTCTCCTCCTTGGTACACACGTTGACGCTCATCAACGCTTGGGCACGCTCCAACGCCGAGGCCTGGGTGAAGTGGACGACGTAGATCGGTGCCTGCTTCGTCTCGAGGAGGTCGGCGATCGTCTCGTGCATCGGCGTGGTCGCGTAGTAGTGGTGCAGGGGAACTGGGCGTACGGCGTTGGCCACCAGCGCTGTCGGTCTGCCGGTGCGCCGCGTCAGGTCCTCGCGGAGGAATGTGACGTCGCCGAGTGTGGCTGACATCAACAGGAATTGGGCCTTCGGTAGCTCCAGCAGCGGAACCTGCCAGGCCCAGCCGCGGTCGGAGTCGCCGTAGAAGTGGAACTCGTCCATGACCACGAGGCCAATGTCGGCATTGGCACCCTCACGCAGCGAGATATTGGCCAATACCTCGGCGGTGCAGGTGATGATCGGTGCGCCCGCGTTGACCGCGGCGTCGCCGGTGAGCATGCCGACGTTCTCCGCGCCGAACACGTCGCACAGTGCGAAGAACTTCTCGCTCACCAACGCCTTGATCGGCGCGGTGTAGTAGCTGCGCCGCTCGGCAGCCAGCGCCGCGTACAGCGCTCCGGTGGCCACCAGGGACTTGCCGGAACCGGTCGGCGTCGCGAGGACGACGTTCGCGCCGCTGACCAACTCGATCAGCGCTTCCTCCTGCGCGGGGTACAGGACGGTGCCCTGCGCCTCGGCCCACGCCGCGAACGAGGTGAAGAGCTCGTCGGGGTCGTCAAGGCGCGGGGCGGTCAGAGGCATGGGCGGGAAGGCGGGAGGGACATCGTGAGGAACAGCCTGCCCTACGCCCGGCGGATCAGCCGAATTCCAGCAGCGTGTAGGCGCCGCGGAGCTGTTTGGTCGGCCGCCACTGCCAAAAGGCTGGGAACACCTTCTCGAACAGAAAGCCCCGCCCCGAAGGCATGGGCAGATCGTGCACGGCGCGAATCCCTGGCACGGTGTTGGCCAGATCGGCCAGCTGTTTAGCGGACAGGCTGAACGGCATCGGCGGGACGCGGTATTGCTTGGAGGACCGCATGCCCTTCGGAGCTACCTTTTTCACCAGAGTCGGGGGCAGGTCGAAGATCATCTGGCCGCCTCGAAAACGCTTGGCGCACTCGGTGATCAGTCCCATCGCCTCGTGGGGCTGCAGATACATCAGCAGGCCCTCCGCGGTGATGAAAACACCATTGCTCGAGTCGACGGCGTCCATCCAGGAATGGTCCAGCGCCGACTGCGCGAGGTTGGTGATCCGTGGCGACGACGGCAGCAATTGGCGGCGAAGGTCGATGATCGGCTGGAAATCGACTGTGATCCAACGAAACTCATAGTCGGGTAACGCACTGCTGAGGCGCCAGAAGCTCGTCTGCAAACCTTCGGCCAGCGCGACGACCGTGGCGTTCGGATTCTTGGACAGGTACCGGGTGGCCGCTGCGTCGAAGGCGAGCGACCGCAACGCCATCTCTTGACCTTTGCGCCGTCCGAACTTGTCGAAGTCGAACTCGATCGCGTCGGCGAGCCGAATGGCCATCGGGTCATCGAGGATTGCGTCGGGATGTTTGGCCTGGTGCGCCCTGCCGTTGAGCGTGAGCAGCGCCGTCTCCGAAACCCCGGTGAGCATGCTGGCGTCGACCCGGTCCATCTGTCAGCCCGGGACCTGCTGCGGCAGCGCGCCTCTGAGGTTTGACGGGCGGCACCACAGCGCCACGACCGCCGTCATAACCGCGGCCACCGCGAACGCGGCCTGCACGCTGACCCAGTCCGCGGTCCCGCCGAGGAGCGCCGCGGCGATCGGTCGCGAGCCGAGGAACCCGACCAGCCACAGCGCCATGATCCGGCCGCGCAACTCTTCCGGTGCCCGCTCCTGCACCACAGTGGACAGCCCCGTCATGGCCCAGCCGAAGCCGAGACCCGACACCGTGAAGCCGGCCAGCGCCAGCGTCGGCGTCGTCGCGAAAGTCAGCACTGTGCACCCGGCGGCCAGGCCGACCATGCCGATCGACGACACCCGCGCAGACGCCATCCGGCCGCCCATGATCGCCAGCACGGACATCCCCACCGCGGCGCCAACGCCGAAGCTCGCCGACAGCAACCCGACCAGATGTGTGCCGCCGCCGAGTGCGTCAGCCATCGACGGGGTCAGCGTGATCGAGGGGTCCGAGGCGATACCGACCGTCGTCACCGCGACCAGAGCAAGCAGCAGCGGGCGGTCCCGCCATACGTACTTGAGCGCGGTGCGAACCCGGTAGTCGGCGCCGGAGCGGCGTTCGGGCGGCGACGGGAACGTCACCACGAGAAGGAAGATCGCGAACACGAGATGCAGGCCTGCGCTGACGGCGAAGCCCGCGGCCGAACCGAGGTGCGCGGCCAGGTAGGCGCCCGTCGCGGGACCAGCGATGCGGCCCACGGTCATCGGCATGCTGTTCAGCGCCATGGCGGTCGAGAGTTCGCCCTCGCGAATGAGATTCGGCACGATCGATTGCATCGCTGGCCCGCCGACGACGAAGCCGAGACCGACGAGCAGCGATCCGATGAGCACGGGTATCGCGATCGCCATGCCACCCATGTCTGAGTCGGCGAACAGCCACACGGCCGCGAAACCCGAACCGGCGACGCACAACACCCGGCCGAGCAGGATCTGACGCGCCGGATCGCCGGTGTCCGCCCACTTACCGCTCGTCGGGCTCAGAATCAGCTGCGGTCCGAACTGCACGACACCGACCATGCCGACCATCAACGCCGAATGCGTGGCGTCGTACATGACGATGGCCGCGACGATTCCGTGCGTCCAGACGGCGACGACCGCGAACATCTTGCCCCAGAACAGCGCCCCGAAGACGGGATCGAACATCAGCGCGAGCGCGCTGCGGGGCCGCACCGGCGCGACGGTGGCTTCTGCAGTCATCGGCCCGCCGAGCTTTCGAAGCGTTCGGTCAGCCGCTCCAGCAGACCGACGAGGGTGTCTACGTCAGCGTCGGGCCAGTCAGCGATCGTCTCGGCGACCAACTCACGTCGCCGCTCCGTCACCGTCGCGAGTGCTTTCTGGCCGACGTCGGTGAGCACCAGGACGCAGCGGCGCTGGTCGTCGGTGGCGAACGCCTTCGTCAGCAGTCCCGCGGCGACGACGGCGCCAACGGTCCGGCTGGCCGTCGAATGCTCGACAGCCATGTACTCGGCGACGTCGCTGATCGACGCCCCGTCGCCGGCGGATTGCGAGTGCTCGACAGCCCGCAGCACCCGCAGAGTCGACACGTTCGCGACCGGGTCTCCTTCGAGCAGACGGCGTCGCCAACTGGGCCGCTGACGTGCGACATGAAGCCGAGTCAGCAACTCGTCGAGACGGTCGTATCGCGAATGCGGCACGCATATATGCATAGCACATACATATTTACTATGGTCGAGCGGTGACGGTCACCTATGACGACGGACTCAGAGAACAGGTTCGAGCTCAGCTTGCCGGGCACGACCGCCGTGCCGTGACCGACCCGACCAAGCGGCACGCCGCTGTCGCCGTGGTCCTGGTCGACTCCGAAGTCGGCGAGGATCGGGTCGACCCCGCGAACGTCGACGACTGGATTGACGGCCGGCTGATGCCGGAAGGCCTCGACGGCCGCATGATCGACGTCTCCGGCGGTGCCGCTTTTCTGCTGTGCCGCAGGACGTCGCGGCTGAAGTCACACTCGGCGCAGTGGGCCCTACCCGGTGGCCGGCTGGACCCGGGTGAAGACGCCGTCGACGCGGCACTGCGTGAACTGGACGAGGAGGTCGGCGTCACGCTGCCGGAGTCCTCGGTGCTGGGTCTGCTCGACGACTACCCGACGCGGTCCGGCTACGTGATCACCCCGGTGGTCATCTGGGGTGGCGGCCGGCTCGACCTGCGCCCCGCACCCGACGAGGTGGAGGCCGTCTACCGGGTCGGCCTGCATCAACTGCAGCGCGACGATTCGCCGCGATTCGTCACCATCCCCGAGAGCCCGCGGTCCGTCGTGCAGATACCGCTGGGCAACGACCTGATCCACGCACCGACCGGTGCGGTCCTGCTGCAGCTGCGATGGCTGTGCCTGGAGGGCCGCCACGATCCGGTCGACGAACTCGAACAACCCGTTTTCGCCTGGAAGTAGCGTCAGGCGAGCCCCCTCAGCGCCGCCGGCAGGGAATCACGGTGCAGCACCCCGAGACGTTGGGTGGCGCGGGTCAGCGCGACGTACAGCTCCGCCGCGCCGCGCGGTCCCGCGGCGAGGATCCGGTCCGGGTCGACCACCAGCACGGCATCGAACTCCAGCCCCTTGGTCTCAGACGGCAGCACCGCACCGGGCACGTCCGGCGGTCCGATCACGACGCTGGTGCCCTCCCGCTGGGCTTCGTCCTCGACGAATTCGGCGATGGCGTCGGATAATTCGTCATCGGTGACCCGTCGCGCCCACGGCAGCACCCCGCACGCGCGCACCGAATCCGGCGGTCGGATGTCGGGCGCGAACTCCGCCAGCAGAGCAGCGGCGACGCTCATGATCTCGACAGGCGTGCGGTAATTCACCGACAGTGACCGGTAGACCCACCGACCCGGCACATACGGTTCCAGCATCGTGTCCCATGCGGTCGCCCCGGCGGCCGACCGGCGCTGGGCCAGATCACCGACCACCGTGAAGGACCGGTTCGGACAGCGGCGCATCAGCACCCGCCAATCCATCGCAGACAGTTCCTGCGCCTCGTCGACCACCACGTGTCCGTAGGTCCAATCCCGGTCTGCGGCAGCGCGTTCAGTGAGTTCCCGGGTGTCGCGCTCGATGAAGCGTTCGGCCAGGTCCTCGGCGTAGATCAGATCCTGTGCGAGCAGATGGTCCTCGTCGTCCATCAGGTCCTCGCGGCTGACGAGCAGATCGAGCACTCCGGCGGCGTATGCCGCTTCGGCGTTGCGTTCCCGCGCGGCACGGTCGTCAGCAGTTTTGTCTCGGCCCAGCAGGTCGACGAGTTCGTCGAGCAGCGGCACATCCGAGACGGTCCAGGAGTCGCCGTTGGCACGGTAGAGCACGTCGTCGGCCTTCGCGGCGCGTAGGCGTTCGCGCGACGAGTACAGCTCGGTCAGCAGGGTCTCCGGTGTGAGCTTCGGCCAGAGATCGTCGAGCGCTCGAGCGAACGCGGCGTTGTCGGCGAGTTCGTCGATCAGGTTGGTGCGCAGCTGTTCCCACGCGTCGCGGTCATCGCGCGTCAGCCAGCCCTTACCGATCCGCGCGATCGCGCGCTCGGTGAGGACGTAGGTGATGATCTCGGTGAACACCTCGCGGGCCTCGTTGTGCGGCCGGCCGCTGGTCCGAGCTTCCTCACGGGCCCACTCCGCGGTCTCGGCGTCGATGCGCACCGTGACGTCCGACAGTTCGATCGGCAGCGGATCCGTCGGCAGCCGTTGCCGATCCGCGACGGCGGCCGCCAGCACGTCGAGCACGTCGAGCGAGCCCTTGACCCGCGCGACCTCGTCGGCCTCCTCGGCCGTGACGCGCAGTCCGGGCACGAGATCGCCGACGGTCATGAACACGACGTCGGTCTCACCCAGCGACGGGAGCACTCGGCCGATGTGGTCGAGGAACGCCGGGTTCGGGCCGATGACGAGGACCCCGTGGCGTTCCATGCGCTTGCGCTGTGTGTAGAGCAGATAGGCGACGCGGTGCAGGGCCACCACCGTCTTCCCGGTGCCGGGTCCGCCCTCGATCACCAACACGCCCGGATGGTCGTGGCGGATGACCTCGTCCTGCTCGGCCTGGATGGTCGCGACGATGTCGCGCATGCCCTCGCCGCGGGGTGCGTTGACCGCGGCGAGTAGAGCCGCGTCCCCGCGTTCGTCGCCGGTCGGACGGCCGAGAATCTCGTCGGTGAAGTCGACGATCCGCCGTCCGCGGGTATGGAACTGGCGGCGCAGGCGCATGTCCTCCGGGGTCGCGGCGGTGGCGACGTAGAACGCGCGGGCCGCGGGTGCCCGCCAGTCGAGCAGCAGCGGTTCGTACTCGTTGTCCTCGTCGAGGATCCCGATGCGGCCGATGTACGAACGCTCGCCGGTGACGCTGTCGAGCCGGCCGAAGCACAGGCCCCCATCGGCCACGTCGAGACGCGCGGCCTGTTTGGCCAGCGCCCGCACCTCGACATCGCGCGCCACGAGCGTGCCGCCGTCCATCCGGTCCACCGGGGCCCCGAGTGCGTCGCCGTATTTGCCCTTCACCCGCGCGCGTTCGGCGTCCAGCCGCGCGTACAGCCCGTCGACGTAGGTCTGCTCGGAGCGCAGCTCGTTGTCGTAGTCCTGCGTAGTCACATGCCCCCAAAGATCGTCAGGGGACGATTGTGAGGGATGACCGGGGCCTTGCCGCAAGCCCCCGTGTGCGTTATACGTTGAAGGTGGAAGGGCACGGCCCCTTCCGTTCTTGCTTTCTAGGGGCAGGCGACGAGCGCGTCGACCGCGGCCTCGATCTCCGCGATGCGGACTCCGTCTAGACCCCACGGCTTCTCGACTCCGACACGCTTGTCGAGATCCCACAACACGCACTCTTCGCCCGAGTTCGCGACGAGTGACCACGCGATGACCGTCCTGCGCAGCTGTTCTTCCATCGGATCAGCGGCCGCCTCGATGTGCGTGGGCGCGCCAGCTGTCGGGTGATGGTGCATGAACTGCCCGTAGGCCGTCTCGCAGAAGTCCTGATAACGCATCGTGCACAGGATCAATCCGTGCCAGGCCTCGTCGACGGCATGCGACGGCATTCCGATCACCCGTCCGTCGCGCAGAGCCGCCGCGCAGCAGCGTAGCCATTGCCGCAATCCGGTCTCGATGAGATCGCGGGGCTGCCACGGGCACGTCTTGAAAACGGCTGGGGGAACCTCGAGTTCGGCAACAGCGGCATATGACCGACCGAATTCGGCAGCGACTCTGCGCTTCATGGCTAACCCCCGCACCCGCAGCCGCCGCAGCCCCCGCAACCGCTGCCGATCAGCCCGGCCATGAACGTGGCGCCGGCCTTCTTGGCTCGTGACGGTTGGGATGCGGAGCCTGCCGACCAAAGCTCGTCGGTGCCGACGGAACTCGGCAGTGGCCGCGTTCGAGGTGTGAGTGCCGCCACTTCGCGGCGGTAGCGTTCCTCCGGGGTCTCCTGCGCCCTGCGGTGAGCGCGTCGGAACCACATCAGTGCCACAAGTGCGGCGATCGCGACAGCGGTGGCTAGGACTCCGGTGTCCATGGTTTGCCTCCCTTGCAGTACGTGAGCACAGCATCGGCAGGCCGCCGTCGTCGGGGAAGAGCGCACCGCTAGGTGGGGCTGTTTCCTTGCACGATCCATAGATTCGACTGACATGTGCATAAGCTGGCGGCAATGTTCATCGTGGTGCTCAGCGCGGTCCTGGCGCTCATGAACGTCTACGTGTGGAAGCGGCTCGTCAAGGACACCACGCGGCCGGGCCGCACCCGATGGATCCTGACGGCCGTGCTCATCGGTCTCGCGGTGCTGCTGGTCGCGGCGCTCGTCGTCCCGCGGTTCACCAGCGTCTCCAAGTCCGGCTGGTACGCGTGGCCGGGCTACCTCTGGTTCGGCGTGGTCGCCTACCTGTTCCTGACGCTGCTCGTCCTCGAGCCGATGCGGCTGGCGCTGTACGGCTGGGTCAAGCGGCAACCCAAGGCGCCCAAGACACCCGAAGCACCCGAGCCCGATCCACACGCGCTGAACCGCCGGATGTTCATCGCGCGGGCCAGTGCGGTCGCGGCGGGGGCGGCGTCAGTGGGCCTGGTCGGCGTCGGCACCGCCACCGCGCTCGGACCGCCTGACCTACTGCAGGTTCCGGTGGGCCTGCGTCGCCTCGATCCGGTTTTTCGGGGGTTCCGCATCGCCGTGGTGGCCGATATCCATCTCGGTCCGCTGGCGGGGCGGTCGCACATCGAGCGCATCGTTGAGATCATCAACGCCGCGGAACCGGACCTGGTGGCGATAGTCGGCGACCTGGTGGACGGCACCGTCTCCGAACTCGGGCCCGCGGCCGCACCGTTTCAGGATCTGGCTGCCCCGGAGGGGACGTACTTCGTCACCGGCAACCACGAGTACTTCGTCGAGGACAGGGCCGAATGGCTGAACGAGTTGGAGCGGCTCGGCGTCCAGTCCCTGCGCAACGAGAACACCGTAATCCGGCGTGGCGGGGCCGCTTTCGACCTTGCCGGCGTCAACGACCTCGCGGGTGAGGAACGCGACGACCCGCCCGACTTCGACCGCGCCCTCGCGGGGGTCGACGATTCGCGTCCGACGATCCTGCTCGCCCACCAACCGGTCATGGTGTCCGAAGCTGCCGCCCGCGGGGTCGATCTGCAACTGTCCGGTCATACGCACGGCGGGCAGATGTGGCCGTTTCACTACCTCGTCGACATGGTGCAGCCGTCGTTGGCGGGCCTGTCGACCGTGGATGACACCCAGCTGTACGTCACCCGCGGTGCCGGATTCTGGGGTCCGCCAGTCCGGATCGGCGCACCGCCGGACATCACGGTGCTGACGCTGGAGGGCGGGCCCTAGCGGAGGCCATTGACATGTTGACACAAATAGCTAGTCTTTGTGTCAACCGATGCATCGGAGGGTGTGATGACCGCAGCTGCCGAGATTCCCTCGACACACGACACCGGATCCGTACGGCCGAAAGTTCTGGTCGAATTCCGTAAACACAGCGGCAGCACCCTCGGGGGCTTCTTCGGCGCGGCCGCGTTCGACGAGGTCGCCCTCGTTCCGGTCGCGGCCGCGGTCGACAAGACCGGTCGCTTCGCCGCCAACTTTGCCGATCGCGGTGTGCGCAGCGGGTTCTCGGCCCTGCTTGCCATTTGGGGTGACGCAGAAGACAAGGTCGCCGAGGCCGATCGGCTCAAGAAGATGCACCGCGAGGTCCGCGGTAAAGGCACCGGGGACTTCGCCGACGTGCGATACAGCGCGCTCGATCCAAAACTGTGGAACTGGATCGCGGTCAGCGGAATGTTCGTGGTGCTCAACTCCTTCACGCCGTGTACCGGGATCGTGCTGTCGGACGCCGAACGTGAACTGGCCTACGCGCAACTGCTAGAAGCCTTCTCGGCGCTCGAGTTGCCGGGCAAGAACTCGAAGCTGCCGGCAACCTATGCCGAGGCCGAGGACTACTACGAGTCGATGGTACGGGATGAACTGCAGGCCAACGCATTTCTGCAGAAGGTCACCATCGATCTGACCCGGCTACCGCTGCCGACCTTGGTGCTTCCCGCGCCGTTGCGCAAGCTCCTGACGCCGCCATGGCTGGTGCTGCGACCGGTCGCGGGCCATGTGCTCAAGGTGTGTTCCTTCGGCATCCTGCACCCGGGGATCCGCGAGCTGACCGGGTTCCGGTGGGAGTCGCGCCATGACCTCGAGTTCACGTTGTATACCCGAGTGCTGCAGCTGGCGTGGCGGGTGCTCCCCGACAAGCTGCTGCTGATCCCGTTGGCGCGCAATCGAATCGAATACGAGAAGCTGGTGCACGTGCATCGATCGGTCGCGCTCGATTCGTTCGCGCCGCCGGCCGGCTGCCCCGTCCGCTGAACTAGGCTGACTGGATGCGCCGCACCAACGCCAGCCCCACCCAGCAGGAGGCCGCGATACTGAAGGCCGCCGCCGAGGAGGTGGCGCTCGTCGGTGTCGGCCGGCTGAGCATGGAGGTCGTCGCGCGGCAGGCGGGCGTCAGCCGCAGCACCCTGTACCGTCGCTTCCCCAGCAGGGAGTCGCTGGTCACCGAACTGGGCAGGCAGACCTTCGATTTCGCGATGGCGCGCCTGCAGACGGTCGGGATCGACAACGGACCCGCCGACGCCGCGGTTGCGGCGTTCCGCGAAGGCGTTCGGCTGCTCACCGGCGAACCGGTGATGCGCAGGTTTCTGCAGTTGGATGGCGACTTCACCGCGGTGACGGGAATGTACGACGAAGCCAGAATCTTCCTGAGCAGTGCGTCCGCGTCGATGGCCAAGGCGCTGCGCTCGGCGGGCGCGACGATGCCGGACGACGAGCTACTCGCCGTGTGCGAACTGCATATCCGGCTGGCCGTGTCGCTGGTTCAGGTCAGCACGCCGGTGCTCGACGTCACCGACGACGCCGCGGTGGCCGCCTACGCCAGGACTCACCTGGCGCCGCTCGTGCGCTGAGCCCGGCTGTCACAGAATTCACGCCTTCCCGGTCATACCTGACGACAGGATCGAACAGGATGATCGATAGGAAGGCGCATCATGAGAATCGTCGTCATCGGAGGTACCGGCTTCGTCGGGTCCAAGCTGGTGCACACCCTGGACGAACACGGCCACGACGCCGTGGCCGCCGCCCCGTCGACCGGCGTGAACACTTTCACCGGCGAGGGGCTGGCAGAGGTCCTCGTGGGCGCTGACGTCGTCGTCGACGTATCGAACTCACCGACGCTCGACGACGCAGCGGTGGAGTTCTTCCGCACGGCGACCACCAACCTGCTCAACGCCGAGAAGGCCGCCGGAGTAGGGCATCACGTCGCGCTGTCGGTGGTGGGCACCGACCGGCTTGCCCCGGAGAGCGGATACTTTCAGGGAAAGCTGTTGCAGGAGAAACTGATCAGCGAAGGACCGATCCCGTTCACGATCGTCCGCGCAACCCAGTTCTTCGAGTTCATCAAGACCCTCGCCGACTCCGCCACCGAAGGTGACATCGTGCGCGTGTCGACCGCCCTGTTCCAGCCGATGGCCGGCGCCGACGTCGCCGAAGGCGTTGCTATCAGCGCGGTCAATGCGCCGGTGAATGGCATCGTCGAAATCGGTGGCCCAGAGGCCGTTCGGCTGTCCGACGCGATCAGCACCTCGCTGACCGCGCGCGGTGAGAGCCGCACGGTCGTCGCCGACCCCGAAGCACGCTATTGGGGCATCGCGCTCCAGGAGCGCACACTGGTCCCCGCTGACGGCGCCACGCTGTTCGACACCCGCCTCGAGGAGTGGATCCTCGACGCGGCCGCCAAGGCGTAGCGATGGACGTGTACGAGGCGGTCAGGACTCGACGGGCGGTGCGCGGTTTCACCGACCAGCCCGTCGAGCGGGAAGTGATCGAACGTGTGCTGTCCGCGGCGGCACGGTCGCCGTCCGGATCGAACATCCAGCCGTGGAACATCTACATCGTCACCGGCGAACCGCTGGCGCAGCTCAAGAAGGTCGCCACCGAGCGGGTGGCCGCCGGTGACCCGTGGGACGAGCGCGAGTACGTGATGTACCCGTCCGACATGAAGTCTCCGTACGGCGACCGTCGCGCGGCGTTCGGTCGAGACCGCTACACCGCACTCGGCGTCGCGCGCGACGACTGGGAAGCGCGGACGCGGGCCGCGATCGGGAACTGGGAGTGCTTCGGCGCCCCGGTCGCGTTGTTCTGCTACATCGACCGCGATCTCGGCATGCCGCAATGGTCCGATCTCGGCATGTATCTGCAGACCGTGATGCTGTTGCTGCGCGCCGAAGGGCTGCACAGCTGCCCGCAGATGGCGTGGTCGCAGGTGCGCAAGTCGGTCGACGCGGTGACCTCGCCGCCGCCGGATCTCATGCTGTTCTGCGGTATGTCGATCGGGTACGAGGACCCGTCGGTCGCCTTCGTCGACAACGGCCGAGCGTCGCTGGACGAGACGGTGACGTTCATCGAGGGGTAGGGCGCCGCTCAAGAACCAGCCGGACGACTACGGGTTTTCCGGGGTTCGATTTAGCGCCCGGCTTGCCAGGCTGGATGTATGACTCAACGAATCAACTACGCAGAGGTTGCTCCCCGTGGCGTGAAAGTGCTTGCGGGCACACATGCTTACATCAGTCAGTCGGGGATTGCTCCGGAGCTACTCACCGCGGTGAACCTGCGGGTGTCGCTGATCAACGGCTGCGCCTACTGCATCGACATGCACACCCGGGAGCTACGCGAACTCGGGGTGTCGAACGAGAAGATTGCCTTGATTCCGGTGTGGCACGAGGCAGGACAGCTGTTCGACGCCCGCGAGAAGGCCGCCCTTGCCTGGGCCGAGACCGTAACCCGGGTGTCGACCACGGGTGTCCCCGACAGTGACTACGAGGCCGTCTCGGCGCACTTCGGCGACAAGGAACTGGTGGACCTCACGATCGCGATCAGCATGATGAACGCCTACAACCGGATGGCGATCAGCTTCCGCAACGTACCTGCCGCGGTGGCGGGGTAGGTCCGCGCTACGGATACCCGCACTACGGACTACGAAGCCGCCGACTACGGGTTTGCAAGGGTCCGCTACGGAGTCCCGCCGACAAGGCTCATTACCAAGAGTCAAGCCGAGCACCTGGAGGGTCACCATGAAGGTAGTCACCGCTACACCTGAGTCCGAGGCCGACCGCGCTGCACGCTTCACCAGCGAAGTCGAGCCGCTGCACGACATGCTGGCCAGGGGCGCGCGGCGACTGACCCGATCTGACGCTGACGCCGAGGACCTGCTGCAGGATGCCTTGATGCACGCATACGCGGGGTTCCACACCTTCGCGGGCGGCACCAACGTCAAGGCGTGGCTGTTTCGGATTCTCCACAACCGCTGGGTCAGCGGCTACCGCTCGAAGCAGCGTCGGCCGGCCGAGGTCTGCATCGACGACGTCACCGAGGTGCAGGTGTGGGGCGGGGTCCGGACGCTCGCTGACGCCCCGCAGTCGGCCGAAGTGGAGTTCCTGGATGCGTTGCCGGACAACGAAATCAAGTCGGCCCTGGCGACTCTGCCCGAAGGGTCCCGCACGGCGATCTACTACGCCGACGTCCTGGACTACACCTACGCCGAAACCGCGGTGTTGATGGATGTGCCGATCGGAACTGTCATGTCGAGAGTGGCGCGCGGCCGGAAGCGACTTCGGTTCGCGCTGGCGCACCTGGCTTCCGTTGGCAGCGATGTCGCGGCGCTCGAACCCGATATCGCGTAGGTCATGTGCCGCAGAACGTGCGGTACTTACCGAAGTCCTCGGGTGCCGGTTCGGTATAGCGCTCGAGCCCGGCACGTTCGTCATACGGCGCACTCACCGCGTCCAGCAGCCGTTGAAGCGGATCGAGGTCGCCACCGGTCGCCGCTGTCAGCGCCTCCTCGACCAGGTGATTGCGCGGAATGTAGACGGGGTTGACGCGGTCCATGGCGTCCGCGTCCGGGGTCAGCGCACGCCAACGCGTCAGCCACTCGTCGAACCCGGCGAGGTTCATGAACATGCCGCGCGCTGGTTCGGCGTCGCCGCGCGCGGCCCGGCCGAGGTTACGGAAGAACGAGGTGAAGTCGACGTGGCTTTCGGCGAGCAGCCCGAGGCCGTCGTTCATCAACGGAGTCGCGACGTCTTCGGCGACATCGTCAGAGAGTCCGAGCTTGGCCCGCATCCCCGACCTCAGCGCGGACTGCAGCTGCTCGCCGAAACCGGACAGGCTTTCCTGGGCGAGTTCCACCGCGCGGTCCTGATCGGGGTCGATCAGGACAAGCAGCGTCTCGGCGAAGCGGGCAAGGTTCCAGCCGGCGATCGACGGCTGATTCCCGTAGGCGTAGCGGCCCCACGAGTCGATCGAGCTGAACACCGCCTCCGGGTCGTAGGCCTCCATGAACGCGCACGGCCCGTAGTCGATGGTCTCGCCGGAAATCGTCATGTTGTCTGTGTTCATCACCCCGTGCACGAACCCGACGAGCATCCATTGCACGATCAGCGCCGCCTGCGCGGAACCCACGGCACCGAACAGCGCGAGGTAGGGATTGTCGGCGTCGGCCGCATCCGGGTAGTGGCGGGCAATGGCGTAATCGGCCAGCCGTCGCAGCAGGTTTTCGTCACCGCTGGCCGCCACGTACTGGAAGGTGCCGACGCGCAGGTGACTGCTCGCGATGCGGGCAAGCACCGCGCCCGGCAGCGACGTTTCGCGTTGCACCGGGCGGCCCGTCGCGACCACGGCAAGCGACCGCGTGGTCGGGATGCCGAGCGCGTACATGCCCTCGCTGATGATGTATTCGCGAAGCATCGGTCCGACTGCCGCGAGACCGTCTCCGCCCCGGGCGAACGGCGTCCTTCCCGAGCCTTTGAGGTGCAGGTCGCGGTCGCCGCCGTCGAGCGCGGCGAGTTCGCCCAGCAACAGTGCGCGGCCGTCGCCGAGGCGGGGAACGTAGCCACCGAACTGGTGTCCGGAGTAGGCCTGGGCGACCGGGACGGCGCCGTCGGGGACCAGGTTGCCGGTGAGAAAGCGCACCCCCTCTGGCCCGCGCAGCCAGTCGACGTCGATGCCGAGCTGGCTGGCCAGGGGCTCGTTGAGGACGACTAAGCGGGGTTCGGGCGCAGCTTCGGCCTGCCAACGCACGGCCAGCTCAGGCAACTCGCGGGCGAATCCGTCGGCCAGGGCGATGGGCACGTCACCCAGCCTACGGACGGTCACAGGCCCGGTCTGTAGGGTGAGGTCCCCGGCAAATGCGCGTGTGTCATCGTGGACCCGGCACGCCGAGGGACGTTCAGATTCGATCAGGGGAGCAGTTCGGTGACGCTCAACACCATCGCGCTCGAGCTCGTCGCGCCGAACGTCGAGCATGGTCACGAGCGTGCGCTGGAAGAAGCGCAGAAGGTGCTGCGGTGCGCCGCGGAGACCGGGCTGGCGGGCCGGATCCGCCACGTCATGATCCCCGGGATGATCGAAGAGGACGACGACCGGCCGATAGAGATGAAGCCGAAGATGGACGTCCTCGACTTCTGGAATGAGATCAGGCCCGAGCTGCCCGGAATGAACGGCCTGTGCACCCAGGTCACCGCCTTCCTGGACAAAGCGGCGCTACGCCAGCGGCTGACCAACTTGAGTTCCGCGGGATTCGACGGCATCGCATTCGTCGGCGTGCCGCGCACGATGAGCGACGGTGAGGGTTCCGGCGTTGCGCCGACGGATGCCCTGTCGATCTACGACGACCTCGTGCCCAACCGCGGCGTCATCCTGATCCCGACCCGCGAGGGCGAATACGGCCGTTTCAACTTCAAGTGCGACCAGGGCGCCACGTACGGCATGACGCAGCTGCTGTACTCCGATGCGATCGTCGGATTCCTCCGCCACTTCGCGAAGGAGACCGAGCACCGGCCCGAGGTCCTGCTGTCGTTCGGCTTCGTGCCGAAGGTGGAAACCAACGTCGGCCTCATCAACTGGCTGATCCAGGACCCGGGCAACGCCGCCGTCGACGCCGAGCAGGAGTTCGTCAAGCAGCTGGCCGCCGCCGAGCCGTCGGAGAAGCGCCTGCTGATGGTCGACCTGTACAAGCGGGTGGTCGACGGGGTCGGCGAGCTCGGCTTCCCGATCAGCATTCACCTCGAGGCGACCTACGGGGTCTCCGTCCCGGCGTTTCAGACATTCGCCGAGATGCTTGCCTACTGGTCGCCCGACAAGCCCTGACGCGTGTCCGAGCTGTCAGCCGCTGAGCTTCGCCAGCGCCTCGACGGCCTGACGATCCGCGATGCGGCGCGCCTGGGCCGACGGCTGAAGAACCTTCGCAGCCCCGCGCCGGACAAGCTGCGGCCGATCGCCGAGCAGATCGCGGCAGGTGAAGGTCTGATCGCGACCCGCCTGGCGGCGGTGCCGACGATCACCTATCCCGACCTTCCGGTCAGCGAGCGCCGCGACGAGATCGCCAAGGCCATCACGGACCATCAGGTCGCCATCGTCGCCGGCGAGACGGGCTCGGGTAAGACGACGCAGTTGCCGAAGATCTGCCTCGAACTGGGCCGGGGTATTCGCGGCACGATCGGCCACACTCAGCCGCGTCGCCTCGCCGCGCGCACAGTCGGCCAGCGCATCGCCGACGAGTTGGGCACCCCGCTGGGCGAAGCGGTCGGCTACACCGTGCGGTTCACCGATCAGGCCAGCGACCGCACCCTGGTGAAGCTGATGACCGACGGCATCTTGCTCGCCGAGATCCAGCGCGATCGTCGCCTGCTGCGCTACGACACGCTGATCCTCGACGAGGCGCACGAGCGCAGCCTCAATATCGACTTCCTACTCGGATATCTACGTGAGCTGTTGCCGCGACGGCCCGACCTCAAGTTGATCGTCACGTCCGCGACGATCGAGCCCGAACGCTTCGCGGCGCACTTCTCGGGCGCGCCGATCGTCGAGGTGTCGGGGCGGACGTATCCGGTCGAGATCCGTTACCGGCCGCTGGAAGTGCCGGTGGTAGCCGATGATTCCGATGATCCGGACGATCCCGACCACGAGGTGGTGCGCACCGCTCCGGCTTCAATTGCCGGCTCCGCCGACGTGCGCGATCAGACGGAGGCGATCGTCGACGCGGTCCAGGAGCTAGAGGCCGAGCCGCCCGGCGATGTGCTGGTGTTCCTGTCGGGTGAGCGCGAGATCCGTGACACCGCAGAGGCGTTACGTCATCTCAAGAACACCGAGGTGCTGCCTTTGTATGCGCGCCTGCCCACCGCCGAACAGCAGCGGGTCTTTCAGCGCAGCCAGAGCGGGCGACGAATCGTGTTGGCCACCAACGTCGCCGAGACGTCGTTGACGGTGCCAGGCATCCGCTACGTCGTCGACCCGGGTACCGCACGTATCTCGCGCTACAGCCGCAGGACCAAGGTGCAGCGATTGCCGATCGAACCGATCTCACAGGCGTCGGCGGCGCAGCGCGCGGGCCGGTCGGGCCGCACCGCGCCGGGTGTGTGCATCCGGTTGTACTCCGAAGAGGACTTTGAATCGCGGCCCCGGTACACGGATCCGGAGATCCTGCGGACCAATCTCGCGGCGGTCATCCTGCAGATGGCGGCGCTGAATCTCGGTGATATCGAGACGTTTCCGTTTCTGGACCCGCCCGAGCGGCGCAGCATCCGCGACGGCGTCGTGTTGCTGCAGGAACTCGGCGCGTTCGACGCCCACGGTGCGATCACTGATATCGGCCGGCGTCTCGCGCAGCTGCCCGTCGACCCGCGGTTGGGCCGGATGATCCTGCAGGCTGACGAAGAGGGCTGCGTACGCGAGATTCTCGTGCTCGCCGCCGCGCTGTCGATCCCCGATCCGCGCGAGCGTCCGGCCGACCGTGAGGAAGCCGCCCGCCAGAAGCACGCGAGGTTCGCCGACGAGAGCTCAGACTTCGTCTCGTTCCTGAACCTGTGGCGCTATCTGGGCGAGCAGCGAAAGGAGCGGTCGGGCAACGCGTTTCGACGGATGTGCCGCGAAGAGTTTCTGCACTACCTCCGCATTCGCGAATGGCAGGACCTCACGGGACAGCTGCGCAGCATCGCCCGCGACCTCGGGATTCGAGAGTCCGACGATCGCGATCCTGCCGATCCGGCGCGCGTGCACGCCGCGTTGCTGGCCGGCCTACTGTCACATATCGGCCTGCGCGAAGGCGAGTCCCGCGATTTCCAGGGGGCGCGTAACGTGAAGTTCGTCCTCGCCCCCGGCTCGGTGCTGACGAAGCGGCCACCGCGGTGGATCGTCGTCGCCGACCTCGTCGAGACCAGCAGGCTGTACGGGCGCATCGCCGCGCGCATTCAGCCGGAGACTGTCGAGCGCATCGCGGGCGAACTCGTCGCACGCACCTACAGCGAGCCGCACTGGGACGCGCAGCGTGGTGCGGTGATGGCCTACGAACGTGTCACGCTTTTCGGGCTGCCGTTGGTGCCGCGCCGTCGGGTCGGCTATGCGACGGTGGAGCCCGAGATTGCACGTAAATTGTTCATCCGGCATGCGCTCGTCGAGGGCGACTGGCAGACGCGCCACCACTTCTTCCGTGACAACGTCCGGCTTCGTGAGGAATTGGAGGAACTCGAGGAGAAGGCGCGCAGGCGCGACCTCCTGGTCGGCGACGACGAGATCTGGGCGTTCTACGACGCCCGTGTCCCACCAACGGCGGTGTCGGCCAAGCACTTCGATGCCTGGTGGAAGAAGCAGCGGCACAAGACCCCCGACCTGCTCACGCTGACGCGCGACGATCTGCTGCATAAGGACGATCCGGCCGCCGACCAGCCGGACACCTGGCAGGCCGAGGAGCTGTCGCTGCCGCTGACGTACCGATTCGAACCCGGTGCCGAGGACGACGGTGTGACCGTCCACGTGCCCGTCGAGGTGCTGGCCCGCCTCGGCGGCGACGAATTCAGTTGGCAAGTGCCGGCTCTACGCGAGGAGCTCGTCACCGCGTTGATCAAGTCGCTGCCAAAGGATCTGCGCCGCAACTTCGTTCCCGCACCGGACACTGCGCGGGCCGTGCTCGCTTCGATCGCACCCGACGGCGAACCGATACTGCAAGCCCTCCAGCGTGAACTGCACCGGCTGACCCGCGTACTCGTCCCGATCAACGCCTTCGACCTCGCCAAGCTGCCCGCGCATTTACGGGTCACGTTCGCGGTCGAGGCCGAGGGCAAGGAGGTCGCGCGGGGTAAGGACCTCGAGGCACTGCAGACGCAGCTCGCTGCCCCCATCCGGCGTGCCGTCGCCGAAGTCGTTGCGGGCGAGCTGGAACGAACGGGTCTGCGCACGTGGCCCGACGACCTCGATGAGCTGCCCCCCACGGTCGAACGCGCCAGCGGCGGCCACGCCGTGCGTGGCTTCCCGGCGCTGGTCGACGCGGGCGACACGGTCGATGTGCGGGTGTTCCCGACCGCGGCGGAGCAGGCGGCCGCGATGGTGCCCGGCATCCGGCGACTGTTGCGTCTGGCCATACCGTCACCGGCAAAGACCCTTGAGCGACAACTAGAACCACGCACCCGGCTGGTTTTGGGAGCCAACCCCGACGGGTCACTGGCCGCGCTGCTCGATGACTGCGCCGACGCGGCGACCGACCGGCTCGCGCCGGCACCGGTGTGGACCCGCGGCGAGTTCTACGCGCTGCGTGATCGCGTCGCTGAGCAACTGGTGCCCACTACGCAAGCGATCCTCGGCCAGGTCGAGAAGGTGCTCGCCGCGGCCCATGACGTCGACCTCGCGCTGCCTGCCGCTCCGCCACCGACGCAGGCCGACGCGATCGCCGACATCCGCGATCAGCTCGCCAGGCTCATGCCAAAGGGCTTCGTCACCGCCACCGGGGCCGGCCGGCTCATCGACCTCACCCGCTACCTGACTGCCATCAACCGGCGACTGGACCGGCTGCCGCACGCCGTCGGCGCCGACCGCGAGCGGATGCAGCGGGTGCACGACGTCCAGGAAGCGCTGGACGACCTCGTCGGCGCGCTGTCACCCACGCGGGCGGGCGCCGACGATATCCGCGACATCGCGCGGCAGATCGAGGAACTGCGGGTCAGCCTGTGGGCACAGCAGCTCGGCACCCCCCGACCGGTGAGCGAGAAACGGATCTACCGGGCGATCGACGCCATCACGCCGTGAGAACGGGTATCTATGGGTCGTATGGGCAACAGTGACCGGAGGCGCGGCCGGCGTGCGGTCACATGCGCGGCGGCGGTCATCGCGCTGGTCGCCGGATGCGGCGGCGAGACGACCACCGAGACGGTACCTACGATCAAGCCCGAGGTGCTGGCGGAGATGCCGCACGACGCGACGGCGTGGACCCAGGGCTTGGAGTTCGACGGTCCCAAGCTCTACGAGGGCACCGGTGTCGCGGGGGCCTCGCAGGTGCGCGAGCTCGACCCCGAAACCGGAGCTGTCCTCCGCGCTACCGCGGCGCCCAACAACTACTACGGCGAGGGCATCACCGTCGTCGGCGATCGGATCTGGGAACTCACTTGGCAGAACAAGGTGGCCGTCGAGTGGGACAAGAACACCCTGACGCCGCTGCGCGAGGTGCCGGTGAACGGCGAGGGCTGGGGGCTGTGCGCCGACGGGGATCGCCTCGTTCGCAGTGACGGTTCCGACCGGCTGTTCTTCCACGACCCGGAAACCTTCGCCGAAACGGGTTCGGTTGCGGTCACACGCGACGGCAATCCGGTGAAAAGCCTCAACGAGCTGGAGTGCGTGGACGGTCAGGTGTGGGCCAACATCTGGATGTCGGACACGATCGTGCGGATCGACCCGGCCACCGGCCAGGTGAACACCGTCCTGGATGCGAGCGAAGTGGCCAACGCCGCGGGCCGCAACAGCCAAAAGGTGCTGAACGGCATTGCGCACATCGACGGCGACGAGTACCTGATCACGGGCAAGTACTGGCCGAAGATGTACCGCGTCCGCATCGACGCGCGGTCGGAATAGTCGCTGCGCCGCAACGGGTTGCCCAACACATGACCTTTGACCCCCGAACACTGCTCGCCGAGAGCCGGCTGGGAGTGCTGGCCACCATCAAGGCCAACGGCCTACCGCAACTGTCCCCGGTGACACCGTTCTACGACCGCGACGCCGACGTCATCCACGTGTCGATGACCGAGGGCCGCGCCAAGACCGCGAATCTGCGCCGGGATCCGCGTGCCGCGATCGAGGTGACGAGCTCCGACGGCTGGACCTGGGCCACCGCCGAGGGGCCGGTGACGCTGATCGGACCGGGTGCGGATCCGCACGGCCCCGAGGTCGAGGCGCTCGTCGACTACTACCGCAGCGCCGCCGGCGAGCATCCGGACTGGGACGAATACCGGTCGGTGATGGTGTCCGATCGCCGGGTGCTGATGACGATGACCGTCGAGCGCGTCTACGGCGAAAAGCTCCGCTGACGCGGTCTTGCCCTGGAGATACCTAGCCCGGCTATGGTGTCCGAATGCGACGCGTGGTCATCGCCGGGCTCGGCGACAGCGGTGTGCTGACCGCGATCAAACTTGCCAAGCACGCCGAGGTCGTCGGTATCTCGGCCAAGCCGGGCCTTGTCAGTGGGCAGGAGCTGGGCTGGCGACTGGCCAAGCCGGGGGACTGGGCCAGGCACAACTGGATTCCGTTCGACAGGTTCCGCGGCCTCGACCGGGTGCGCACCGTCCAGGGGACGCTGACCGGGGTGGATCTCGAAGCGAAGAAGGTGTTCCTGGCCGGACCCGACGGCATTGCCGCCGTCGAACCGTATGACGCGCTGGTGATCTCGACGGGGGTCACGAACGGCTTCTGGCGCAAGCCTGATCTGCAGTCGGCCGACGAGATCGTGGGCGGGCTGCGCTCCGCGCACGACCGCTTCGCAGCCGTCGACTCGGTGATCGTTATCGGCGGTGGCGCGGCCGCGGTGAGCAGTGCTTACAACATCGCCAGAACGTGGCCGGGCAAGAGGGTCTCGCTGTATTTCCCAGGTGAACGCGCAATTGAACACCACCACGACCGGGCGTGGGAGCAGGTGCGCAAGCGACTCGTCGAGGCCGGAGTGCAGCTGCATTCCGGTCACCGCGCGGTGATCCCCGACGGATTTGAGTGCGACGACATCACCAGTGCGCCAGTCGAATTCAGCACCGGGCAGCCCGCCGCATCCGCCGACGCCGTGCTGTGGGCGATCGGGCGCGTGAAGCCCAACACGGATTGGCTGCCCGCGGAAATCCTCGACGAGCAGGGGTTCGTTCGCGTCACGCCCGAACTCCGGGTGCCCGATCACCGCGGTGTGTTCGCGATCGGCGACGTCGCTGCGACCGATCCACTGCGCAGCTCGGCACGTAACCGCGCCGATGGACTCCTCGCGCGAAACATCATGGCCGAGTTCGCCGATCGCCCACTCAAGTCGTTCCGTCCGGCGAGCAGGCGGTGGGGTTCGATTCTCGGTATCCAGTCCGACGGCCTCGAGGTCTTCGCGCCGAACGGCAAGCCGTTCAAGTTCCCCGCGTGGTCGTTCGAGCGGATCCTGATGTCGTTGATCGTGCGGCGCGGGATCTACCGTGGTGTGCGGGACAACCAGCCCGGCGTCTGATCAGCGGACGCGCGGGATCTCGGCGGCAATGAGGTCCATCAGCGCGGGATAGCGCTTGGCCTCGCGATGCGCACCCGGCTTGCCGCTGCTGATCAGACCGGCCGCCAGTCCACGTTCGGGATCGGCCCACACCGCGATGTTGCTCAGGCCGAGGTTGCCGAACGCGGCTGGTGCGTTGCGGCCGAACGGTCCGAACCTGTTGGAGCCCAACATGTATCCCGTACCCCAGCGCGCAGGCACCAGCCCGGTCGCGACGTCGGGGCGCAGCCGTCTGCACTCCGTCGTCGCCGCCTTCAGGGTTTCCGGCTTCAGCACCCGTACGCCGTCGAGTTCACCGCCCCGGCGCAGGATCTCAGCAAACCGCGACAGCTCGTCGGCCGTCGACACGGTGTTGGACGACGGCAGCACGCTCGTGAGATACCGCTCCGAGTTGGAGAACGGGACGATCTTGTGTAGCGGTCCACCGGTCGCCAGTTGGAAGACCTTCTGCATCGGAGCGGGCAACGGTTTGCCGGTGGCATAGCTGGGCGCGACCAGCGGAACATCTTGGGGCGCAACGCCGTAATTTGTCCAGCGGAAGCCCAGCGGATCAAGAATCTCGGTGGCGAGAATCTCGCGGATGTTCCTGCCGGTGGCCGCCGAGACGATCTCGCGGATCAGCGGTCCCCACGTCAGCCCGTGGTAGATGTGCACGAGTCCGGGACGGTGCAGCGGCTTCAGCTCACCGAGCTGTTCGCGGGTGTACTCGCTGTCGTCGATGCGCTTGAGGTCCACGCGTGGTCCGCGGTAGATCGGAACACCTGCGCTGTGGGTCATCACATGCCGGATGGTGGTGCGGTCCTTGCCGTGGCTGGTGTAGGTCGGCAGGTAGTCGCAGACGCGGTCGTCGAGCGCGAATTCACCGCGTTCGACGAGCATGTGCACGACGGTCGTCGTCATGGCTTTGGCTGCCGAGTACGCGCAGAACGGTGTATCCGTTGTGACGGGAATCTTGTCGGTGTCAGGCGCCTCGGTCGGCCCGTTGCCCCAGCCGTGACCGATCGCGCGGTTCAGGACGATTCGTCCGTTGTGCCGCAGGCACAGTTGAATCGCGGGGTGCATGCCGGCCTGGTACCAGTGGCGTGCCGCCGCCCAGATCCGCTCGATGGACGCCGGATCGACTTCTGAGTGGTCCTCGTCGCCGATGGCGGTGACGGCGTCTAGATCCGCGGGTACGCGGATTCGGCCGTCTTCGGTCACCCCGGTCCGGGCGCTGTGCCCGTCGACGGTATGTGTTCGGTCGGAGTTTCGGCCGCTGGAGTTTCGGCCGCCGGCGCTTCGTCCGCCGGACCTTCGGCCGCGGGAGCCGATCGGGACGGCGGCGGGCCCGACGGATTGGTCAGGATGAGCTTGCCGAGATCGCCGAGTATTTGTGTCGCGCTGCCTTGTGCCGGCACGGGGGCGTTGGTCAATGTCCACGGTTGGCAGGCGGTGGTGGTGAAGGCGGTGTCGCCCGCGGAAATCTGCACCACCTGCGCCTTTTTGGTGAGCGCATTGTCGACTAGCTCGTCGCCGCTGGAACGCTTCCAGTAGCAAGCCGAGCCACCGGGGAGCGGACCTGCCGAGGCGTAGTTGCCGGGGACTATGTCCTTACCGACCGCGTAGGTGCCGTCGCCGTCGATGGTGGTCTTCGGACCAGGCGGGGCGGCTTCCGCGGTGGGCTGTCCGTCCGGGCCGGGCTGCGCCTGCTCGGTCGGGTTGGTAGGGGGTGCCGGCTCCTCCGAGGAGGGCTGCGCGCTCACATGACCAGCGGAAACGCCGGCCGCGATGAGCAGCGTCGCAGCGAGCGCGGCGGTTCTCGTCGGCCTCATATCAAGTCAGTCTAAGCGCGGCCCGAAAACGTTACTGGGCGGTGCGAGTAACCCGCCGCCACAACACGGCTGTGACGACGGGTTATCGCTATTCGGTCAGGCGCGGTCAGCCCGCCATGAACTGGCTGTAGGCCGATGCGAGCTCCGGTGAGAGCACCGGAACGTTGCACTGGCTCTGCTTCTCGCCGATCGGCGACAAGATGCCGCGGAGATCGTTGTACTCACCCGGGTTCGCGGTGAAGTACGTGCGCAGAGTCGATGCGGCCTGGTCGCGTGGCTGGCTGAACGCCGTGGTCACCGCTGCGTTCGCGCCGGGGTGGCTGGCCAGGTACGCCTGGGCCGAACCGGTCGCGGAGCTGACGGTGCCCGACAACTCGCTGGCGCTGCAGCCGCCAGGAGCGGCCATGGCTGACGGCGCGGCGATGGTGGCGACTGCCAGCCCCCCGAGCAGCGAGCCCGCTGCACATGCGCCGACGATTCGAGCGTTGAGATTAGAAAACTTCATGTGCCTTTCTTCCTTCGAATTGCGAATGATCGGGTGACTATTTCGTTCCCGGAATCCACGGTAGCGAAACGACAGTTGGGCAGAAGGGGCTCTAGTCAGGCCTTCTGCCAGGGCTGACGGCGTTACATCTTCTCGACGTGATTTGTGCCGCAATTTCGTCGATATTCGATAAGCTGGCGACCAGATCGCCTTACAGATCTTGAAATTCCTCATAATTCACGCGGCGTCCTTAATTGATCGTGATTTCGATAGTGACCGAATCGTTATGGCATTGGGCACTAGGTTCGTGCCCATGCCGGAAGCGAGCAGCGACATCTGGGAAGTGATGGCCACCGCCAGGACGATCCGGCGCTTCACCGACGAACCCGTGGACAACGCGACCCTGGCCCGCTGCCTGCAGGCGGCGACCTGGGCGCCGTCGGGTGCGAACGCGCAGGCATGGCGGTTCATCGTGCTGAGGTCGCCCGAGCAGCGCGCGGTAGTGGCGACCGCAGCGGCGCGGGCGCTGGAAGTGATTGAGCAGGCCTACGAGATGAGCAGGCCGGACGCGGATGATGACAGCAGGCGGGCGCGCGACAACCGGGCGACCTACGAGCTGCACGACCGGGCAGGCGAGTTCACGTCGGTGCTATTCACCCAGAAGCGCCTGCGAATGGCGTCGGATCTGCTGTTGGGTGGTTCGATCTTTCCTGCGATGCAGAACTTCCTCTTGGCGGCCCGTGCTCAGGGTCTTGGCGCCTGCCTGACGAGCTGGGCGTCCTACGGCGGCGAAGAGCTGCTGCGCGAAGCCGTCGGCGTGCCCGAGGGTTGGATGATGGCCGGGCATGTGGTCGTCGGCTGGCCCATGGGCCGCCACGGTGCGGTCCGGCGGCGACCGCTGGAAGCGGCCGTCAACATGGATCATTGGGACCAGCCCCCAGCGGACCTGCTGGGGGAGAACACTTCTCGAGAAGCGAGGCGCACGTGAAACTGGATCTGCTCTCACCGGGCATCGAGGTCGGACTGGTCACGACGAATCTCGAGGCGATGGTCGAGTTCTACGAGGGTTTCCTGGAGCTCGAGTTCCAGGGTGAGATCGAGTTTCCCGGTGGTTCGCAGCGGCGCTACTCACTGGGTGGCAGCGTGCTGAAGCTGGTGACGTACACGACGCCGCCGCCACTGCCCGCGACGTCGGGTGGCGGACGCGCGGCGGCCGGTGTCCGGTATTTCACGATCGGCGTGAAGGACCTGACCGGACTTTCGAAGACGTTCGCCGACTCGCCCTACGAGGTGGTGGAACAGCTCACGGAGTTCGAGCCGGTGCCGGGCATGGGATGGATGTTCATCGCCGATCCCGATGGCAACTGGATCGAACTGTTCGGCACGCTGTAGGCATGACCACCCCGCCGCAGACGCCGACCTGCTATCGGCATCCCGACCGCGCGACGTACGTGCGGTGCACCCGCTGCAACCGGTACATCTGCCCCGAGTGCATGCGCGACGCCGCGGTGGGACACCAATGCGCCGAATGTGTAGGCGAGGGAGCCAAGACCGTCCGGCAGGCCCGCACCCAGTTCGGTGGTGTGCCGGCGAACACCCCGCTCGTCACGTATGTGCTGATCGGCATCAACGTGGTGATGTTCGTGCTGCAGATGATGTCGAATGAGCTTGAGCGCGCGCTGGTGCTGTTCTCGCCCGCGGTGGCCGACGGGGAGTGGTGGCGGCTGCTGACGTCGGCGTTCCTGCATTACGGCCCGACGCACATCCTGTTCAACATGTGGGCGCTGTGGGTGGTGGGCCCGCCGCTAGAGGCGGCGCTGGGGCGGTTGCGGTTCACGTCGCTGTATTTCATGAGCGCGTTGGGCGGATCCGTTCTGGTGTATCTGTTGTCGTCGCTCGGCGCGCAGACGGCGGGGGCGTCGGGCGCGATCTTCGGTCTGTTCGGTGCGACGTTCGTGATCGGCAAGCGGCTCAACATGGATGTCCGGTGGGTGATCGGTCTGATCGCGCTGAACCTGGCGTTCACGTTCGTGATCCCGTTGGTGAGTTCGCAGAACATCAGTTGGCAGGGGCATATCGGCGGGCTGGTGACGGGTGCGGTCGTCGCGGCGGCGTATGCGTATGCGCCGCGCAACAATCGCAACGCTGTGCAGATCGGTGCGACGGTGGGTGTGCTGCTGCTGTTCCTGCTGCTGATCTGGTGGCGTACAGCGAGTCTGCTGTCGCTGTTCGGTGTGGCCTGACACGCCTCCCGAAATTCGCCCGCTGCTCAACCGCTGGACACCCGTGCATGTCAGCGTGGACATGTGACGGTCGAGTCGTCGACTCCTGCCCGGACCGGAGCGGTCGAACGGTTCCACCGATTCTGTGACCGGGTTGTCGGCCTCCTGCCGTTCGGGCTGAGTTCCGTTGTCGCGCCGACGTTTCTCGGGTTCTGTTTGATCAATGGCTTCACTTTTGGCATCGATCTGGTGCTGCTGTACCTGATGCACGGGGTGTTGCAGGCGCCGGTGCCTATCGCGGTGACTGTGGCGTACGCGTGCGCGTTCGCGTTGAGTTACGTCCTCAACCGGATCTTCAACTTCTCCTCCCACGCACCCGTCGGACCGCAGTTCGCGATCTACGTCGTCGTGGTGGTGGTGAACTACCTGGCGTTCATCCTCGGGGTTTCCAGTCTGCTGACCGCGCTGGATGTGGACTATCGCATCGCCCGCCTCGGTGCCGGCGCGTGCGAGGCGGTGTTCATGTACAGCATGATGCGCTGGGTCGTCTTCCGAAAGTAGGCCGTGCCGATCGGCGGCGGGTGTCAGACTTGCGCATGCCATCTGAGAAGTCAGCCCTGGTGCTCATGCACGGCATCCTCATGTCGGGATCTTGTTGGCAGGACGTGGTTCCGCTGCTGTCAGACCATCACGAGGTGTTCACGCCGACTGCGCTCGGGCACTATGGCGGGCCGCCGGTGTTGCGTCGCCCGACAACCTCTGGCGATCTGGTTGATGCCGCGGAGCACTATCTGGACCAGCAAGGTTTGGAGCGACCACATCTCGTGGGCCTTTCGCTGGGCGGCTGGATGGCAATCGAATTGGCGCGACGTGGCCGCGCGGAGAGCGTGTGCGCGTTGGCGCCGGCGGGCTTCTGGTCGGCGGGGGACAGAGCTCAATCGCACGCGCGGAAAGAAGTTCGAAAGTTCGTGGCGATGGGACGGCTGGCGAGCCCCGTGCGTCCAATCGTCGCCTTTGCGATGAAGTCGGCGATCGTGCGAAAAATCGGATTTCGCACCGCCGCTTGCCATCCGGATCGGATCAGTGCCGCGCTTGGCGCGCAGCTGCTGGACGGTATCATCGGCGCCACCATCAACGTCGACGATCTCCTCGCCAGCGATGAACAGATCGCGCCGCTGGACCCGTTGCCGTGCCCGATCACAATCGCGTGGTCGGCGAACGATGCGGTTGTGCAGTTGTCGCCGAACGACAGGGTCGCCCGTCAGCGGGTGCCGCAGGCCTCGTTCACAGTCCTGCCCGGCGTCGGTCACGTCCCCTTCTTCGACGATCCCGATCTGGTCGCCCGCACCATTCTGGCGTCGACGTGCGTGGCATGAGTCCCGGAGGAATCTGTCGCTAGAACGGTGGGTCGTCGTCGTAGCTTGGGGGTGGCCGGGAGGGGGAATAGACGCTCTCGCAATCAGTTCCGGTGTCCTGCTGTTGGCGTTCGCGGGCGCGTTGCTCGGCTTCGGCTTGTATGAGTGTTTTGTTGAATCGCCGCTCGTCGTTGATCGCGTCCGCGCGGTTCTGCGCTCGGGTGGTTTTGCGTCGGGGCATGGCCATCCCACGCGCGGCAGGGTCTGCCGCGGGTGCGGCTGAGTGGTTCACGGCGATGGGGGCGGTGGGTCGGCACAGGGTGGGGAACAGTAGTCGGCTGCCGGGATGGGTGGTGTAGGTCTGCCCTTGTGGGCAGGTCCATATCACGGTGCCATCGAACAATTTTCTGGGATACCCCCTAAACTTTGCGCGGATAGGGCGGGTGCTAGAGCAGCGTAAACGCTGCCGATCCGCGGCGCTGGAGCCAGTCGCCGCCGTAGACTTCCGCCGTGTTCTCGGAGACGCGCTATGCGATGAACGGGGACTTGCGTATCGCCTACCGCGCCTCACCCCCCGGTGCTCGCGACATCGTGTTCGTTTCAAACTGGTTCACATGCTGTGAGGGCTTGCCGGAGTTGCCGTCAATTCAGGGTTGGATTGCGGCGATGACCTCGCTGGGCCGCTTGATCTTCTTTGACCAGCCGGGCACCGGAATGTCTGATCCGGTCACTCCGGGCGCGTTGCCGACGTTGGAGCAGTGGGCTGACAGCATCACCGCTGTCTTGGACGATCTCGGGATTGGCGAGGCGGTCCTTCTGGCGTTCGACGGAGCGTTCGCGACAGCGGCGGTGTTTGCGGCAACACATCCGTCGCGCACTACCGCGTTGGTCGTGCTCGAGGGCTACGCAGATCCGCCCGCCGAACGCACCGAGGGACCCACAATCGTAGAAACCACCGCTGCAATGGGCGCGATGTGGGGCACGGGTGAATTCCAACATGTGATCAATCCGGACATGCCGTGGAACGAGGAGGTTCGGTCCGCCTGGGCGCGACTAGAACGAATGGCAGCGAGCCCCAGGACCGCTGCTCTCATGTATTCAGTGACGACCAAAATGGACGTTCGGGCGGTCCTTCCGGCAATCCGTGTGCCTACCCTTATCGTGCAGCATGCTGACGATCAGTTCGCCCTACCCGAAGGGGGCAGATACATAGCCGAACACATTCCCGACGCGAAATATGTTGAGCTGCCGGGACGCAATCTCAACCACCTGGTGGAGCCGTGGCGGGATTCTTTCCAGGAGGTCGCGCGATTTCTCACCGGGCACCAGGCCGACGTCGCCGACGACCGGGTCCTTGCGACGGTGTTGTTCACCGACATCGTGGACTCAACACGGCAGGCAACCGAGATGGGCGACCGTGACTGGCATGCGCTACTTGATGCACACGACGCCATCGTTCGGTCACAATTCGCTCGCTTTCGGGGCCGCGAGGTGAACAGCACGGGAGACGGTTTCCTCGCGATGTTCGATGGACCACAGCGAGCGATTCGGTGCGCCATGGCCATTCGTGACGCAGTGCAGACACTCGGCATCCAGGTACGCATTGGGCTGCAC
The DNA here is from genome assembly GCF_044452905.1 of Mycobacterium sp. NPDC051804. NCBI lineage: Bacteria > Bacillati > Actinomycetota > Actinomycetes > Mycobacteriales > Mycobacteriaceae > Mycobacterium > Mycobacterium sp. NPDC051804. The sequence goes on from NZ_JBITCD010000001.1 coordinate 540,339, forward strand.
ACCGGCGAGTGCGAGGTGCGCGGTCAGGACATCGGCGGGATCGGCGTGCACATCGGTGCGCGGGTCAGCGCCCTGGCCGGGCCGGACGACGTGCTGGTGTCCAGCACGTTGCGGGACTTGGTGATTGGGTCAGGTCTGCAGTTCGAGGACCGTGGCACCCATCAGCTCAAGGGTGTGCCTGGCGAGTGGCACCTCTTCGCAGCGTCTGCATAGAAGCGGGCTTCAAAACGGTGGCGGGTCGTCGTCGTAGCTTGGGGGTGGCCGGGAGGGGGAATAGGCGCTCTCGCAATCAGTTCCGGTGTCCTGCTGTTGGCGTTCGTGGGCGCGTTGCTCGGCTTCGGCCTGGATGAGTGTTTTGTTGAATCGCCGCTCGTCGTTGATCGCGTCGGCGCGGTTGTGGGCTCGGGTGGTTTTGCGTCGGGGCATGGCCAAGCCGCGGGCGGCGGGGTCGGTCGGGCAGTCACCGGCGTGCGCCACTTCTACGGGTGCGGTGGGGCGGCACAGGGTGGGGAACAGCAGTCGGCTGCCCGGATGGGTGGTGTAGGTCTGCCCTTGTGGGCAGGTCCATATGACGGTGCCGTCGGGGAGCTGTTCGTCTTGCCAGCCCCAGAACGTCTTGAGTAAGTGATGTTTTCGGCATAGAACCTTGAGGTTCGATGCTTGGGTGGGCCCGGTGGGATAGGCGATGGTGTGGTCGATATCGCAACGGTGGGCGGGTTCATCACAGCCCGGGAATCGACACGTCATATCCCGACACCGCACAAACGTCGCCAACACCGTCGAGGGAATGTAGCGCGGCTCGGGTGGGGCATCACCGGGGTGCACGATCGGGACCAGTTTGGCGGTGCCCGCGATTTTGGCGGCCAGCAGCGGTGCGGGCAGCATCCCGCCGCTGAGCAGTACTGCGGGTGGGGTGTGGGCGATGACTCGTGGTTCGGGTGGACGTGGGGCCAGGAGTTCTTTCCAGGTCATCTGCTGCCACGGCTTGTCGAACAGAGGAGGTGATTCGCCATCCAACTGGGCGGGGGTGTCATCGGTCAGCGACTCCTCATGCGCGACGACGTGCACCACCACCGTGCTGGGGGTGCGGGTGTTGGCGTCGCAGTCGGGGTTCTGGCAGCCGCACACCAGTCGGTCGGCGTGGTGGCCGAACGCTCCGAGGGCGGCGGCGCGGCGTTGGTCCATGGTGCGCGGATCTTGGTCGCAGACCGTGGCCGCGATCGCTTCCAGGCGTTGATCCAGCGCGTCGGCATCAGAGGCCAGCAGCACGGCGTCCACGGAGGCGGTGCCCGATCCGTCCTGGGGTTTGTGGACATCGGCGTGACAGCCGCGCGCGGAGTATTCGGTGCGCCGCACCGCGGCGGGGTCATAGCGATCGACCCAGTAGTCGATCGCGGTGTCGGTCTTGCGCGCCGACAACACTCCCCAGTTGCGAACCTGGGCGGCGATCTCGGTGTCGACTTTGGCCATCGCCTCGGGGTCGGAGATCAGGCGGGTGCGGGCGACGATCGCGCAAACCAGCCGGTAGGTGAGGGCGCCGGCGGCGAACACCTCGGAGACCCGCGGGAGCCGTTCGCGGAGGTCCATCGCGATCACCAACTGGTGCGAGGCCACCCCCAGGGACACGTTCTGCGATGCCGCAACGGAGGCCGCGACCGCGGCCCAGTTGTCGAGGCACCACTGTTCACGGTCGGCGGACCCGTCGGCGGCCCACATCCGCTCCAACTCATCCGCGCAGGCGAACAACCGGCGCGCACACGCGGCGTTTTCCACCTGCGCCCACGCCCCAACCGCCGCCACACCCCGGCTGCGGATCGCCGCCTCCACCAACGAATCGAACATACATTCGACACTAACCGCACCGTCGACACCAAACCAGCAGCTCAACCCCAACCTGTGGATAAAAACACGATTGGGGACAACTCCAGAGCTCAGACTTCGATACGGGAGCCGACGACGACCGTCCGTCCCAGCGGAAGGCCGAAATGCGCTGCGGCGTCGGCGGTGATGTGCGACGTCGCGATGAACAACCGCTTGCGCCAAGGTGCCATCGTCGGCGCGTCCCCGATACAGAGGTCGAGTTTCGACAGGAAGTACGACGCGTTGTCGAGGTCTATCGGACCTTCAGTCTCCTCGGGGTCCAGCATCGCGAGCGCCCGCGGCACGTTCGGCCGTTCCATGTATCCGTAGCGCGCTTCCACATGGACGATCCCATCGCGCGCGTAGCCGAGGTCGTCATGACTCATTCGCTCGGAGTCGGGCAGCCGTGGCACGTTCTCGGTCTCGATCGTCAAGATGACGACGTGCGCAGCCAGGACGTGGTTGTGCTCCACGATGGCGCGCATCGCCAGCGGCGCGGTGTCTCTGCCGCGATTCAAAAAGACTGCGGTGCCGGGGATCCGAACCAGCGGCGGATCGAGGTGCACCAGGTCATCCACGAATTCGCGCAGCGGACCCTCGGCCTTTTCCCTTGCGCGCGTGATGATTCGGCGGCCCTTCTGCCACGTCGTCATCACCGTGAAGGCGACGATGGCGATGGTCAGCGGCAGCCACGCACCGTGCACCAGCTTGGTGAGGTTGGCCGCGAAGAACATCAGGTCAACCACGAGCAGTAAGCCGCCGCCGACCAGCACACCCCACAACGGCCAGCCCCAGCGCGTTCGCGCGTAGTAGAAGAACAGCGTGGTGGTGATCGTGATCGTTCCGGTCACCGCCATGCCAAAGGCATATGCCAGGGCCGCTGAACTGCGGAACGCGAACACCAGGATCAGGACCGCGACCATGAGCGCGGCGTTGATCCACGGCACATAGATTTGACCGATGGTCGACGCCGACGTGTGCTCGATGCGCAGCCGAGGCAGGTAACCCAGCCGCGCGGCCTGCGACGCCACCGAGAACGCACCGGTGATGACCGCCTGCGACGCGATCACTGTTGCCGCTGTTGCCAACAGCACCATGGGAATCCGCGCCCACTCAGGCGTCAACAAGAAGAACGGCGCGGCCACCGTCGACTCGTCGCTCAACACCAGCGCGCCCTGGCCGAAGTAGTTCAGCGTGCACGCGGGCAGGACGAGACCCAGCCAGCCGCACGTGATCGCGCGTCGACCGAAATGACCCATGTCGGCATACAGCGCCTCAGCGCCGGTGACCGACAGCACGATCGCGGCGAGTGCGAAGAATGCGATATGGAAGTGGCCGCCCATGAACTCCAGCGCGTACGTCGGCGACAGCGCCTTGAGAATCTCGGGATTGTCGACGATGCCGCGAATCCCGCACGCGCCGATTGCCGTGAACCACAAGATCATCACCGGGCCGAAGAACCGGCCGACGGTCGCGGTGCCGCGACTCTGCACCGCGAACAGCCCCACGATGATCACCGCGGTGATCGGCACGACGAAGTCGCGGAAGCCGGGGTCGATCACCTCTATGCCCTCGACGGCCGACAGCACCGAGATCGCCGGGGTGATCATGCTGTCGCCGAAGAACAGAGCCGCGCCGAAGATCCCCAGTGTGGAGAGCATCACCGCGGTGCGCCGACCGCGCGTGCCGGTCCACCGGCGCAGCAACGTGATCAGCGCCATGATGCCGCCCTCACCGTTGTTGTCGGCACGCATCACCAATGTGACGTAGGTGAGGGTGACGATGATCATCACCGACCAGAAGATCAGCGATACCACGCCGTAGACGTTGTGGTGGGCGACCGGCACCGGATGCGGATCGTGCGGATTGAACACCGTCTGGAGCGTGTAGATCGGGCTGGTGCCGATATCGCCGAACACGACGCCGAGCGCGGCGATGATCACGCCCAGCCGTAACGCCTGGGTGCCGGCTGGTCGGTCCACCCCAGGGAGAATACGGTGGAGGACGATATGGCCGACGGTGATCTCGCAGACCTGGACGCTTTGTATGCCGCGAAGCTCGGTGACTTCACGCCGCTGCGTACGAAGCTCGCCGCCGAGGCCAAGAAGCGCGGCGACGCCGAAGCCGCCAAACAGATCGCGGCAGCGCGCAAGCCCACCAGCGCGGCGCACGTCGTCAACGTGCTCGTGCTCAACGACCCTGCTGCCAGAGGGCGCCTCACCGATCTCGGGGAGCGGCTGCGGGCCGCCCACGCCGACATGGACGGCAGCGTCATCCGCGAGCTGACCGCCGAGCAGCGCCGCCTCATCGACGAACTGACGCGACAGGCTTTCACCGAGACTGAGCTCAACGCGACCCCCGCGCTGCGCGACGATGTCACCGCCACCCTGCAGGCGGCGATAGCCGACCCAGAGGTCGCCGCCCGCCTCGGCCGCCTGACCAAGGCGGAACAATGGTCAGGTTTCGGTGAGTTCGGCGACACCGCAATCGTTTTCAAGCCGACCCGCAAGAAGGAACCCGAACCCGAGCCGACGCCTCCGAAGAAGCAACCCGACACCCGGGATGACGAGAAGCAACGCGAGCAGCAGCAGGCACGCGCCGAACTGGCCGCCGCCGAGCGTGCCAAGGCCGAGGCCGACGATGCACTCGACGAACTGCAGTCCGACCTCGCGACCGCCCGGTTGCGCCGCGACGACGTACGCAGGCGCCTCGAGGATGCCGAAAGTGCTCTCACCGCAGCCCAAGACGCCTACGAGCAGGCGAAGCAGGCCAGCCGTGACGCGGCGGCCATCGTCAAGGAAGCGAAGGCGCGCCTGAAGTCACCACGGAGGAGGTAGCCGATGGATGCGGAGGTCATCGATGGGGTGTCGATCCTGCGGTTGAATCGTCCGCCGGTCAATGCGTTGGACCTCGACCTCGTCGAGGACGCGGTGACGACGCTGCGCAGCGTCGAGGGGCCCGTCGTGATCACGGGGACAGGCCGGTGCTTCTCGGCCGGTGTCGACCTCCGCGCCGTCGTCGACGGTGGGCGTGAGTACACACAGCGATTTCTCGATGCGATGCCTACCGCGTTCCTCGCCGTCTTCGACCATCCCGGGCCCGTGGTGGCGGCGATCAACGGACACGCAATCGCCGGTGGCTGCGTCGTCGCCATGGCCGCGGATGTGCGGTTGATGTCCGGCGGCACAATCGGTCTCACCGAGGTTGCGGTTGGTGTGCCTTTCCCGGCGGCGGCCCTGGAGATCTGTCGTTACGCGATGGGCACGTCGGCGTCGAACGCCATGCTCGGTGCGCAGACCGTCGACGCGACGACCGCTTTGCAGCGCGGATGGGTCGATGCGGTGGTGCCGGCGGACGAACTGTTGTCCGAGGCGATCGCGACCGCCCGTGCGCTCGGCGCGCACTCGCCCTTCGCCTACGCAGCGACCAAGGACCAATTGCACCGGCCCACCCGCACAGCCATCGACGCTGCGGCGGCCATCGATCCGCGGGTGCGCGAAGGCTGGATGTCGGACGAGACCTTCGCGCGCATCTCGGACTACCTCGCCGGACTCAAGTGAGTCAGGCGCGGCAGCTGATCTCCATACTGTCGGCGTCCCGCGCTGGGAAGTTCACGCTGACGTAGCCGTTCGACGGCTCGCGCACATATTCCAGGTACGGCGCCAGCTCGGCCATCGAAGTGTTGTCGGCGACGACGAGGGCGCCCGGCGACAGCCGCGGTTCGAGGAGCTCGAGCACGGGCACGTACAGCTCCTTCCAGCCGTCGAGCAACACGAAATCCACGGATCCGTCCAGCTTCTCGAGGGTGGCCACTGCGTCGCCCTCCAGCACGTCGATGAGGTCGTCGAGGCCGACCTCGGCGAACGTCTTCTTTGCGACCGTCACCTTCGCCGCGCTGAGTTCGGTGGTGACGACGCGGCCCCTGCCGTTGTCGCGTACCGCCGATGCGAGGTGGATCGCCGAAATTCCGAGGGACATCCCGAACTCGACGACGGTCGCGGGCCGGGCCGCGCGCACCAACGCATACAGAAGCCGGCCCGCGTCCCGGGTGACAGGAAGATAGAAGTCGCTGAACGCGTCCGCCCGCTCCTGGGCAGTGGCCGAATCCAGCCGGGGGAACTGGGTGCTGCCGTCGCGCATCGCGGCGAACTGGGCTGCCGACTCGGCGAACATGCGATCGAGGGCCGCCGCGACTTTCGGATCCTGAAGTGTGGTCGTCACACCCTCGAACCTATCCATCCGATCTGAGCGGTTCCTGAGCAGCCGCGTGCCAGGATGAGGACGAGGGGCCATGACCGGTATCGACAGGTCGACACAGCGCGTGATCGCGGTGATCGCGCTCATGATCGTTGCCGCCGTGGCGCTGCGCGGCTACATCCCCGGCGGCGGTGAGCCGATCACCGAGCGTGAACGCCCGCCGAGCAATCCGGTCGCGCTGATCGTGGTGATCGTGATGGTGTGCGCGGCGGTGGCGATCATCGGGTTCGCGATCATCGCCCGGCTGCGCGACCGCACCCCGAGCCCCGCCGCGCAAGGTGACTTGCCACGGGCGTTACGCACAAGAGGCCGGCCGAGCCTGCGGTTCACCCTCATCGTGCTCGGCCTGGTCGTCGGCTGGCTGCTGCTCGTGCTGTTGCTGACGCGGTTCGGCAGCCCGCCTGAGCCCGCATCCGACGCGCCGACGGCACCGGAGACCAGCTCGCAGACGCCGGACACCACGAGGACGGCGCCCGCCGAAGAAGACGACCCCGAGCCGGAGAACAACGTGATCGGCTACCTGATCCCGCCGATGCTGATCTTGATGGTTCTGGTGGTCGTGGGGACGGCGGTCGTGTCGAAGCGGCAACGAAGTGCCGCCGTGCAATACCTCGGTGACGACGACGTCCCCGTCGCCGCGACGCCGACGGCGGGGGCTTCCCTCGTCCGCGCGGCAGAAGTCGGGCTTGCCGAGATCGGCGATCTCAGCAGAGAACCGCGCGAGGCGATCATCGCCTGCTATACCGCGATGGAACGCGAACTGACCCGCGTGCCGGGCGCGGTTCCGCAGGACTGCGACACTCCGTCCGAGGTGCTGGCCCGCGCCGTCGACAGCGGTGCCCTGCGGGCGGACAGCGCGACTGAGCTGGTCGAGCTGTTCGAGGAGGCGCGGTTCTCCCCGCATGTGATGACCGAAGAGCATCGCGATGCGGCTGTCCGCGTGCTGGAACGCGTCCTCGCCGAACTCCCCGACAGCGCAGCGAGGAGTACGACGTGAAAAAGATTGTCGCAGCGGGAGTTCTGCTGGTCGCCGGCGCCGAGCTGCTGGCGCTGGCGGGACCCGACCGTGGCCTGATTCTCGTCATGTCCGGCCTCGCGGTCGCCTGTGCGCTCCTTGGCCTGCGCTGGTACCTGGTGCGGGAATCAGCTCTCGATGACGAGGAGCAATGCACCGACGACGCCGCAGAATCGTTGCGCCGCTGGCGCTCTCGCACCGAGACGTTGATCAGCCAGTCGGAGGCCACCCGCAGGGACTGGGATCGGCACCTGCGACCGACGCTGGCCCGCCAGTTCGAGATGGCGACCGGGCAGAAGCGGTCCAAAAACCTCGCGGCCTACAACGCCACCGGAAACATGCTGTTCGGCGCGGAGCTGTGGGCGTGGGTCGATCCGGAGAACGTGTCGCGCACTGGCGTCGACGAACCGGGGCCCGGACGAACGGCATTGGACGAAATTCTGCAACGGCTGGAGCGGGTGTGACGGAACACGCGGGCTCGACTACCACGGCGAACTGCGAGTCGGTTCTCGACGAGATCGGGCGGGTGGTGGTCGGGAAACGCGGCGCACTGACCTTGATCCTCACCACGGTGCTGGCGGGCGGCCACGTCCTCATCGAGGATCTGCCCGGCCTCGGCAAGACGCTGATCGCGCGATCGTTCGCCGCCGCGCTCGGGCTCGATTTCAAGCGAGTGCAGTTCACCCCGGACCTGCTGCCCGCCGACCTGCTGGGCTCGACGGTGTACGACATGCAGTCCGGCCGCTTCGAGTTCCGCTCGGGGCCGATCTTCACGAATCTGCTACTCGCAGACGAGATCAACCGAACCCCGCCCAAGACCCAGGCGGCACTGCTCGAGGCCATGGCCGAGGGGCAGGTCAGCATCGACGGCATCACGCACAAGCTGCCCGCCCCGTTCATCGTGCTGGCCACCGACAACCCCATCGAGTACGAGGGCACCTATCCGCTGCCGGAGGCGCAGCTGGATCGCTTCACGATCCGGCTCGAACTGCGGTACCTCTCCGAGCCGGAGGAGGCGTCGATGCTGCGCCGCCGGATCGACCGAGGTTCCTCCGAGCCGACCGTGCATCAGATCGTCGACGCCCACGAACTGCTGGCCATGCGTGAGTCGGTCGAGCAGGTCACCGTCCACGACGATGTCCTCCGCTATATCGTGTCGCTGGCCGCTGCGACCCGTCAGCACCCGCAGGTCGCCGTCGGAGCGAGTCCCCGGGCGGAGCTCGACCTGGTCCAGCTCGCCCGCGCGCGGGCCCTGCTGCTCGGCCGCGACTACGTGATCCCCGAGGACGTCAAATCGCTTGCTGTGCCGTCGATCGCGCACCGGATCAGCCTCCGACCGGAGATGTGGGTACGCCGAGTGCACGGCAGCGATGTGGTGGAGGAGCTGCTGCGACGGCTTCCGGTGCCACGGACCAACGGGTGACGGCCCGTGATAGAGAGCCGCTCGACTGAAGCCCAGTTGCGTTGGCGTCCATCATCGCTCACGCTCGCGATCCTCACGTGCGTCGCGGTCCTGCTCGCCGCGGCGGTCGTCGGCTCGCTCTGGCAGCTGGTGGCGTTCGCGGCGCCGCTGCTCGGCGTGGTCTGCTCGGTCGGTTGGCAGCGTCCTGTTCCGAAGGTCGTCGTGCATGCCGATCCCGGTGCGCACCGCTGCTTCGAATCAGAGACCGCTCAAGTGCAGGTATGGGCGACCGCCACGCCGGAGACCGACTACGACGTGCTTGACCTCACTGTCGAAGTTGTACCCGGCATGCGAATCGAGAAGTTGGAGAACGAGTCTCGCGGAAAACGTACGATCGTCGCGGACCGGTGGGGCCGGTACCCGATTCAGGGACGGGTCACAGTGCGGGCGCGGGGCGGGCTGATGAGGGGCATCGGTGTCGTTGATGCCGCCGACATCTATGTGTTCCCGATGGCGCCGCCGCAGTCGACGGCGATTCCGCGGACCGACCTGCTCGACCGGCTCGGTACCCACCTCACCCGACATATCGGGCCCGGCGTCGAGTACGCCGACGTTCGCCGGTACGTGCCCGGGGATCAACTGCGCACCGTCAACTGGCCGGTGAGCGCACGCAGGGGCAGCCTGCACGTCACGCAGCGACTGACTGACCGCGCCGCCGACGTCGTGGTGCTGGTGGACAACTACCCGCAGCCCGCAGGGCCGGCCACCGAAGCCACCGACCGGACCGTGCGGGGCGCGGTCCAGGTTGTGCAGAGCGCGCTGCGCAGCGGCGACCGGGCCGGGGTGGTCGCGCTGGGCGACCGTCGTCCGCGCTGGCTCGGCGCCGATATCGGACGGCGGCAGTTCTATCGGGTGCTGGACGCGGTGCTTGCCGTGGACGGCGGGTTCGATACGACATCGGGCACGCTGGCGCCGCGTGCGGCGGTTCCGCCGGGGGCAATCGTCGTCGCGTTCTCCACCCTGCTCGACACCGAGTTCGCGTTGTCGTTGATCGACCTTCGCAAACGGGGGCACACCGTTGTCGCCGTCGACGTCCTCGAGGGCGCACCGTTCGAAGGCGAATGTGACCCCGTTGTCGCCAGGATGTGGTCGCTGCAGCGGTCGTTCATGTACCGCGATATGAGGACGGTCGGTGTGGACATCGTGGCGTGGCGGGCAGTCGACACACTCGATACGGCCATGCAACTGGTACCCGATCACCGGCGCGCCGTAGGGGGTCGGCGATGAACCGCGCGCTGTCGACGGGCTTCGGCCTGTTGATGGTCGCGGCGGCCGCGCTTGCGGCTGACGACGCAGCCTTGATCGCCGCAGGATTGGCCACGCTTGCGGTGTTGCTGGGCAACGTCTTTCGCCCGGCCGCGACCGTGGCGGTGCTGCTGGCGGCCACCGCGCTGGTGCTCAACGAGTCACCGGCCATGCTCGCCGCGCTGTCCGGACTGTGCGCGGCCTGCTATCTGGTGCTCAGGCACACCGCGGCGATCACCGCGCCGACGGTCATTGGTGCCGTGGGGTTTACGGCGGTGGGCCTGGCGGCGGTGACGCTACCAATAGAGCTTCCGTGGGCCCCGCTGCTGTCGCCGCTGGCGGTGGTTGCACTGGTCGCCCTCGTGACGCGACCGTTCTGGGCGCAGCGTCGGTCCTGAGCGCGCTATCTTTCTTGGGTACGACCTGTGAGTTGGTAAGCGAAATGCTTAGCGGGACGCTTGGATTCGGGAGTTTCAATGCCTTCAGACGTGCGCAAGGCAGTCACCGGTGCGTCGATCGGTAACGCCGTCGAATGGTTCGACTTCGCGATCTACGGATTCCTGGCGACGTTCATCGCCGCGAACTTCTTCCCGGCCGGTGACGAGACCGCCGCCCTGCTCAAGACGTTCGCGATCTTTGCGGCCGCCTTCTTCATGCGACCGCTCGGGGGCTTCGTCTTCGGTCCCCTCGGCGACCGGATCGGTCGCCAGCGGGTGCTCGCAGTGGTGATTCTGCTGATGTCGGGCGCTACCGTCGCGATCGGCCTGCTTCCGACGTACGCCTCGATCGGTGTCGCGGCGCCGCTGCTGTTGTTCGGACTGCGTTGTCTGCAGGGCTTCTCGGCCGGCGGCGAATACGGTGGCGGTGCGGTCTACCTCGCCGAGTTCGCCTCCGCGAAGCACCGCGGGCTGACCATCACGTTCATGGCGTGGTCGGGCGTCGTCGGGTTCCTCATCGGCTCGGTGACGGTGACGCTGCTGCAGGCGCTGCTGCCCACCGAGGCGATGAACAGTTACGGCTGGCGGATTCCATTCCTGATCGCCGGACCGCTCGGCCTCATCGGCCTCTACATCCGACTGCGACTCGATGACACCCCGCAGTTCGCCGAACTCAGCAAGACCGAACAGGTCGCGAAGTCGCCGCTGCGTGAGGCGATGACGACGTCGTGGCGGCCCATCCTGCAGGTGATCGGCCTGTTCATCGTGTTCAACGTCGGCTACTACGTCGTCTTCACGTTCCTGCAGACCTACCTGATCGTGACACTGAAGTTCTCCAAGACCGAGGCGTTCACGTCCATGACGCTGGCGACGTTCGTCGCGCTGGTGCTCATCCTTCCGCTGGCGGCGCTGTCGGACCGCGTCGGACGCAAGCCACTGCTGATCGCCGGGGCAGTGGCCTTTGTGGTCCTGTCCTACCCGCTGTTTCTGCTGCTGAACTCCGGGTCGCTGGCCGCGGCGATCACGGCCCACTGTGTGCTGGCGGCCATCGAGTCGATCTATGTGTCGACGGCCGTGTCAGCCGGCGTCGAGCTGTTCGCCACGAGCGTGCGTTACAGCGGTTTCTCCATCGGATACAACATCTGCGTCGCGGGCTTCGGCGGCACCACGCCGTATGTCGTCACCTGGCTCACCGCACAAACCGGCAACAACACCGCGCCGGCGATATACCTGATCGTCGCGGCGGTCATCTCGTTGGCCACGGTGCTGACGCTGCGGGAGACGGCGGCGCGTCCGCTTCCCCAGACCAGCGACCAGCGCCTCGCGACAGCGTTAGAGTGAGTATGTGCCGCAACAATCAGACCCTCCGACGCGGCCCCGGCTGACTTCGCGAGGCGCCGCGACGCGGAACCGGATCGTCCTAGCGGCAGCGGAACTGATGCATGTTCAGGGCGTTGCGGCGACGACGATCGATGATGTGCTGGCGGCTAGTTCGACCAGTAAATCCCAGTTCTACCAACACTTTGAGGACAAGGGCGGGCTGGTCTACGAGGTCATCACGATACGCGCCGACGAGGTGTTGTCATGGCAGCGGCTGCGCCTGGAAAAGGTGGACTCGTTCCGCGGCCTCTATCAGTGGCGCGACGCGATGGTGCAACGGTGCGCGTTGCGCCGCGGCTTCTGGGGCTGCGAACTCGGTTCTCTCGCTGCAGAATTGTCGGATTCCGATGATAAGGCGAGGGCTTCGTTATCCGAACATTTCACACAGTGGCAGACATTGCTGCGTGCCGCGCTCGAGCGCATGCGCGATAACGGCGTACTGCGTGCAGAAGCCGAAACCCGCGCTCTCGCAACAGGATTACTGGCCGCAGTCGAGGGCGGCTACCTGCTGTCGCAAACCGGCCGCGATCCGCGGCTGATGCAAGCGGCGCTGGACATGGCGTTAGGCCATGTGGCGTCGTTCGCGGTCGCCGCCGAAGTACTGCACTGACGGCGACCGCGAACGTCGAACGATGAAAACCTAGCGGTGGCGACCGGGGGTGGCTTCTGGCGCGGGCGGCGCGATCACCGAGGGTGAGAACGGGTTGGGGTTGCCGGGCTCGAGGCGCGGCGCCTTCTCTGTCGGCTCGACCGGTGCCGGGGAGCTTGTGGTCGTTGTTGTCGTGGTTTCTGTGCTCGTCTCGGGCGCCTCTTCCTCCTTGGCGCACGATGCGGTGAGCACGACCATCGCGGTGACTGCTGCACCACCGGCGATCGCCGTCAGACGCCGTCCCAAAACTGTCTTCATGGTCAAGTCCTATCTGTGGAGTAACTGAACCTTATGGTCCAAATGAGGCATGCGCCCGACGGCTAACTGCCGTGGCGGGGGTGGGTGGCCGTCGGCGCGGGCGGTGCAATCACCGACGGGGAGAACGGGTTGGGGCCGCCTGGCTCGAGGCGCGGCGCCTTCTCCGTCGGCTCGACCGGTGCCGTGGTGGTCGTGGTCGTCGTTGTGGTGGTCTCGGGCGACTTCTCTTCTTCTTTGGCGCACGATGCGGTGAGCACGACCATCGCGGTGACTGCTGCGCCACCGGCGACCGCTGTCAGACGCCGACCGAGAACTGACTTCATGGTTGAGTCCTATCTGTAAGTTGACTGAACTATATCGTCCAAAAAACGTTGAAGTCAACGCTTCGAGCCAGCTCAGCGACTACATAGCGATGGTGATTTAGACGACAACGTCCAGTTGCTCTGAATTGTCGCTCCCTGCCCGGTGAGGGACGTCCCGGCTACTGTGGGGGCATGAAGCTTCGGGTGCTGCCGTACGTCACGGTCGAGGTCGACGATCGCCTGCGGCGCCGGCTGAGGGCCAAGGGTGAACGCCTGCGCCTCACTGTCCGCGCGTACCTGCGCAGTGCTGCCGACGACGTAGACACGGCCAGCGACAAGGTGCGGGGGTTGTGCGACCGGGCGGTGGACCGTGTGGACGCCGCGGTTGCCGGCGTCAACGACAAGATCGCGCCGTCAGAAGCGTCTCCGCGTGACGGACACCCTGCCACCGCTCGCCCGCATCTGGCGGTCGTTCGCGAAGCGGGCTAGACGGTGCGGGTATTGCCCGCGCGTCCTCCGACGAAGAACGCACCGGCGATCACCACGAGCCCGACGATCGCCACCGGAATGGACCACGTGCGCCGCTGCGATACCGCCGACGAACACAGCGCGACGTAATCCGTATGCGGAATCACCTCGTTGAGGATGGGTAGGTTCACGGGATTGTTGTTGTCCGCCTCACGGGCGGCGGAGTCGTCGGCGGCGATGGCATTGCCGCAGCCGATGCTCTGGCCCTCGGGGCCTGCCACCGAGACCGGCATGAGAAGACCGATGAGGCCGACGAGCAACACGACCGCCCCTGCCAGCAAAACCAACCGTCGCAGATTCATGCCCGCATTAATGCCCACTCGACCACTGGCCAAAACTCGATGAAGAACAGGGGGGCGAGGTCGGCGAAGGGGTACCTAGCCCCATATGTTGGTGTTGCCGGATGTCCCGGCCGTGGTCTGAGAGGAGCTGGTCCCCCTTGGTAGGCCATGGGCTGGCGGTCCTGTTCGCTTTCCTCGCGGCGCTCTTCCTCGCCATCGGCATCGTCGTCCGGCAGCGCGCCACCATGGACGTGCCCGAGGAGCAGGGCGTGAGCGCCAAGATGGTGCTGACGTTGATACGCAGACCGCTGTGGTGGGCTGGGACCGGCGCCGCAGTCGCCGGTTTCGCTTTTCAGGCGCTTGCGCTGGCCTACGGCTCGCTGCTGCTGGTCCAGCCCATCCTCGTGTCCGCGTTGTTGTTCGCGCTGCCGCTCAGTGCACGTCTGGCCAATCGACGTGTCACGCGCGGCGAGTGGCTGTGGGCGCTGGTGCTCACAGCCTCGCTCGCGGTGTTCGTGGTGCTGGCCAAGACCAGCGCCGGCGATTACGAAGCATCGGTGCCCCTGACCGCGATCGTCGCCGTGGTGTGCATCGTGGGTGTGTCGGCGTGCGTGCTCGTCGCGATTCGCAACCCGGGCTGGCGACGGGCGGTGCTGTTGGCGGTGGCGGTGGGTGTGCTGTTCGGCGTCGTCGCGATGCTCACCAAGCTGGTGATGCACATGCTCACTCACGACGGCGTGCGTGCCGTCATCCTCACCCCGGCGCCGTATCTGCTGGTGCTCATCGGCGTCATCGCGGTATTGCTGCAACAGTCGGCCTTCCATGCGGGTTCGCTGCAGACCTCGGTACCGACGATGCTGGTGCTGGAACCGCTTATCGCCGTGGTCCTCGGTGCGGTGGTGCTCGGCGAGCACATGACGGTCAACGGATTCAAGGCCGTCGCGATCACCGTGGCCCTTGTCGCGATGGCGGCCGCGACCGTAGCGCTCGGCCGCGAAGAGGGTGCGCTGGAAGCCGAGCTGGAAGCGGCTATCGCGAAGCGGGAGCGCTGACCAGACCCTCGGACTTGGGCAGCCGGAAGGACATCTCCACCGACGTACCGTCGTCCGTGCCGACCACGTCGACCTGATCACAGACGGTGCGGATGAGCAGCAGGCCCCTGCCGCGGGTGCCGGGGTCGGCCGGCGGGGTTTTCCACGAACCGGAGTCGACGACGCTGATGCACACCTGACTGTCGCGCACCTGCGCCTCCACGCGCATGCGTCCCGAATCCTTGCCGCGGTATGCGTGTTCGACGCAGTTCGAGCATGCTTCGTTGACCACGAGGACGATGTCGTCCGCGAGCGGGGACACGATGTTGTTGTCGTGCAGCCACGCGGCCAACCGGTGCCGGATGTCGCTCAACCGCCGGGGCGCCGCGTCGTCATCGACGAGCAAGGCCGAGGGCGGGCATCGGTACACGACGATCGCGACGTCGTCGTCGTAGCCCGCGTCCGGGGCGAGCCTGCGCAGCACCTCGTCGGCCACCGTCTCAACCGGCAGATCGATGGTTTCGGCGACGACGTCGGCGGCGCGGTCGATGTGTTCGTCGATCGGTTGGTCCCGGCGCTCGACCAGCCCATCGGTGTAGAGCAGCAGGGTCGAACCGGCTTTAAGCGGTCGTGAGGCCTGCGGTCGTGGCCCGTCCCGGTGCACCGCGAGCGGCACCGAGTGGCCGTCGGTCAGCAGCTCGGGGCGCTCCGAACCCGCGGAGAACACCGGCGGCACATGTCCCGCGCTGCTGTAGTGCAGGATGTGCAGGTCCAGATCCGCGATCGCGACGAACACCGTGGCGCAGAACGCATCTGGAATGAACTCGGCCACCGAATCAAGCTGTTCCAGCAGTCGGGCAGGTTCGGCGCCGGTGAGCAGCAGAGCCCGTGTCGAGGCGCGCAACTGGCCCATCACCGCCGCGGCAGGTAGACCGCGGCCCACGCAATCGCCCACGATGATGCCGATGCGGTTGTCGCCGACGGGAATTACGTCGTAGAAGTCGCCGCCGATCTCCAGCGGGGGTACCGCGGGCTCGTACCGCACGGCGCAGCCGGCGGGCAGCGTGGTCGCGGGCAACAACGAACGTTGCAGGGTCAGTGAGGTCTCACGCGCGATCTCGAACTGACGGACATGTTGCATGGCCAGGCTGATGTGGCCGAACAACGCCATGACGAGTTGACGGTCCTCATCGCTGACGCGGCGCGGAACGCGATGCTCGAGGCAGACCACAACGTCGCGCGCACCTGACGTCACCGCCACGAATCCGCGCGTCGTTCCCGCGCTGGGTGCGGCTCCCACCGGGGTGACGGTCAGCGGTAGCCAGTCGCGTGCGTCATCAAGTGTGCGACGCCAATCCTCCTCGAGATCAGGCCATTTCGATATGTTCGGCTCACCGGCTGTGTGAACGACGGGATCGCCCTCGCCCTGGGGCCACACGACAGCGATCAGGCGCTGAGCATCGAGCCGCGACCGAGACTGTGTCAGCGCGGCCGACAGCACCTCGTCGACGTCTCTGGCCACGCTCACCGCAGTGGCCAACCGCGCCACCGCCCGTTCGCGCTCGGCGACAACGTGGCTCGCAGTGATATCACGGACGGTGCCGACATAGACGGGGCGATCGATACCCTGTCCCATGACGGAGTTGATGCTGAGCGCCACCCACCGCGCGGACCCATCGCGGTGCCGGATCGCCGTCTCGGTGGTGATTATGCCGCCATCCCTAAGTGCCGAAAACTGCGCGCTGGGACCGGAATCGCCTGTTCTCCACGGGTACGGCGGATGGTAGGGCAGCTCGTGTTCGCCGTACCCGGTGATGGCGGCGAACGCATCGTTGATCTCGACGACGGCCCCGGTGTGATCGGCGACGAAGAACCCTTCCTGCAGCGAGTTCACCAGCGCATCGCGAAACTCGTCGCGGTCGGCGAGGTCCTCGGCGCGAGCGCGTTGCTGTTCGTAACGCCGTGTGCCGTCCAGGAATCCGCGGGTCGCCACGTCGAGCGCCGCCAGTGTCTGCAGCAGGAACTGCAGGGGAGCGTCGGGATCGATCGGCATGTCCTGCTTGATCTCCACGACGAGCCGTGCGTGATTCTCGATGATGTCGAGCATGCTCATGCGCTCGCTCAGCGCGCGACGGCCGAGTTCGTGTCCGACCGCCAGGCTGGCCTCGGCGCCGGACCGCACGTATTCAGTGAGCGCGGCGGCGTACTGCGCGTAGAAGTCCCCGCCGGCAATTGAACCAGGGCCGTCCGGATGGTCGGTCATGACGTGCCTCGATGACGCGCCGTCAGCACCAGCGCGTCGTCGGTATCACGGCCGTATCGACTCACGAGCTTCTCAGCGATTGTCGTTGCGGGCGCGGCGAAGTCGATGTCGTCGAGATGCTGTTCGGCGATACCGTCGCTGGATATGACCAGCAGATCGCCGGGGGTGATCGGCACCTGATTGGTGGAAAGGGTCTGCGGCATCCGGTAGCCGACGATGCCGCCGGCCAGCAGTGCAGACGAACGCACCTCGAGTCCGGTCGGGTGTTTGGCGACGAGATCGGCCGCGACGTTGCCGATGCCAATCCAGCTCAGAGCGCTGGTTTCAAAGTCCACCCGGACTAAAGTCATTGCGACGCCTCGGGTTTGCGTAAGCGCCTGATGGCATCGCTGCATCAACACGTCCAGCGGTTCGGAGCGCCGCTGTTGGACGGTTTCCGCAGCCAGCTGCGCGGCCGTCGCGGCAGGCTCGCCGTGACCGAGGCCGTCGATCACGCCGAACAGTGCGGCGCCATCGCCCACCTCGAGCGCGATCGGATGGTCGCCGCACACAACTTCGCCCGGTCGCGGCCGGCGCACCGCGGCCCACTCGATAGGCCCGAACCTCCCGTGCCTAAACATTGTCCGGTATCCACTTCCACATTTCGATGACGGTGCCGCTGCCCAGTTCCGACTCGATGTGTAGTCGATCCATCAGCCTGCGTGCACCGGGCAGTCCGAGCCCGAGGCCCCGTCCGGTGGAGTATCCGTCGTCGAGTGCGCGGTCCACGTCGGCGATACCGGGACCGTCGTCTTCGGCCCGCACTACCAGCGCTTGTCTGCCGTCACGGAGTTGGACCCCGACGCGCACCTCGCCGCGGCCGGCGTAACTGGTTATGTTGCGGGCGATTTCGGAGATCGCAGTCGCGATCATGGTGACATCCGTCAGCGAGAAACCGAGCTGGCGGGCAAGTTCGTGCCCGGCTTGGCGCGCGGTGACGATGTCGTCGGGCTTGTTGATGTCGACCACGAAGTCAGTCGGCACCGTCGCGTCCGATCGCTGGCTTCCGGTCGTCGAGTTTCCGGTTCAAAAGGGCCAAACCCTCTTCCAGGTCAAGCGCGGTGTGCATGTCGTCGAACGCCAGTCCCAGCTGGACCATGGCGAACGCGACTTCGGGCTGCAGGCCCACGATCACCGTGTCCGCGCCGCGCAGCCGCGTCATGTGCGCGATGGTTCGAAGTGACCGCGCCGCAAAGGAATCCATGACGTCGATCGCAGTCACGTCGACGATGATGCCGTGTGCGCGGTACCGACTGACACGCTCCATCAGGTCGTGACGGAGCTGCTCGGTGTCGGAGTCCGAGAGCGCGGCCTGCACCGACGCGATGAGGATCGTGCCCTGTTTGAGGATCGGGACTGCCATGGAGAACCTACGCCGGCGTTATCCGGGCTGCTCGCCGGTGCGGCTGACTTCGTAACCCAGCAGCCGCTCGGCCTCCTCAATGCCACCCTGCAGGTCGCCGACGGCGTTCATCTTCGACAGGTCGAGGCCGATGGTTACGAGTGTCAGCGCGATTTCCGACGACAGCCCGGTGATGATCACGCTGGCACCCATCAGGCCGGACGCGTCGACGGTCTGCACCAGGTGGTTGGCAACAGTGGAGTCGATGGTCGGCACACCGGTGATGTCGATGACGACCACCTTCGCGCGGTTGGCGCGGATGGCCCGCAGCAGCTGTTCGGTGACCTGGCGGGCGCGTTGACTGTCGAGGACGCCGATGATCGGCAGGATCAGCAGCTGCTCACGCACCTGGAGCACGGGCGTCGACAGTTCGCGGATCGCTTCCTGCTGCTGGCGGATGATGCGCTCGCGTTCCTGAACGAAGCCGACGGCCACCGTGTTGGCGATGCGGTTGGCGGCGGGTTCGTAGGCGTCGAGCACGCGGTTGAGCAGCTCGAAGTCCGTTTGGTACTTCTCGAACAACGAGCGCGCCAGCACGTCGCGCAGCAGCAGCACGATGCCGACGACTTCGTTGGTCTCGACACCACGCGGGATGATGCGCTCGGAGAGATCGCGTGCGTAATCCTGCAGCGCCTCCACGCTGCCTGTCTCCAGCACCTCGACGTAGCTGTCGTACACCGTGGTCGCCTCGGAGAAGATCTCCTCGGGCGACATCGCGGTCAGCAGTTCCGCTTCGGTGATCCTGCGCGCCCACTCCTCACGCAGCGCCGTGCGGTTCTGTCTGAGGTGCTCGACCAGTTGCGGTAACAAACCCTCTGTCGAGATGCCCGCGGTGACGCCGGCGCTGGATACGTCTGTCGGATGGGACGTCAGATCGGACATCGGATGCACTCTCCCCGGCTTCGACTGCTGTTTTGACCCTAGCCTGCGATTCTGGGGCCGAGGTGGGTAAGTGAGGATCTGCCGCACGGCTGCAACAGGCTAAGCTCGGCGCACCGCCGTGACCAGTTGCGGCGCTGACTTAAGGACGGACGTGCCCGCGAAGGATCCGATCACCACCTCGGTCAGCTACGACGACGACGTTGCTGTGCTTGCGGTCAGCGGCGAGATAGATCTGGCCACGATCCCGGCGTTCGAGGCGGCGATTACCGACGCGTTGGCACAGCGACCGAAGGCGTTGATCGTCGACCTCTCGGCGGTGGAGTTCCTTGCGTCGGCGGGTCTGCAGGCGTTGGTGGCCACCCACGAGAAGATCGGCGGCTCCGCAAAGTTCGCGGTTGTCGCCGACGGCCCGGCCACGAGCCGGCCGATCCAGTTAACGGGTTTGGACCAGATTTTGTCGCTCTCATTGTCTCTGGCCGAGGCGAGGGCTTCGGTCGCCGGGTAGCCGCGACCGCCAACCTGATTTCGAAGGGCGGCCTTCTCGGCGTTCGGCTAAAGTTTCGAATGCCGGTTTGATCTTGGTAGCTGGCACTAGTCGGGACAGTAAGGACTGTGAACATGAGGTCAGTTTTGGGTCGTCGCGTGGCGGCCATCGCCGGCGGCGCTGCGGTCACCGCGATGGTAGTGCTCACCGCATCGTGCTCCAGCAAAGAAGAAGCACCGAGCGAGACCACTGAGACCACCACCACGACGACGACCACGACGTCGGCCGCACCGGTGGAGCCGACCGAGAAGGCGCCGCGTCTCGAGCCCGGTGGCCCGAACCCGTTCTCCCCGTCGGTGATCGCACCGCCCGCGCCGACGGCCACGCATCCCCGCACCGGCAGCTAGCGCCGGCCGAACGGGCTGGCCCGCACGTACGCTGGCTGGAGTGAAAGCGCGGCAGATCGGCGTGCTGGCGTTGGTTGCCGCCAGCGTCATGGTGCTTGTTTCCGATCTGCGCCTCACGCCGTCGCGTCCCGCGACCGATGGCCGCGACACCATCGCCGGGCCGTATTCGTACTTGCTTGCCAGCTCCACCGACCTTGGACCGTCGCGCAACGACAATGCCCAACTGACCGTCGCGTTGCACGAGCCGGCGCGTCCTGACGGCGTTTTCGACTGGGCGCATGATCAGGGCCTGGACGTCAGGTGGAAACCGGGCCAGGCGTGGGCGGTGCTCGAGGGCACGGCGGAGAAGGTGGCCGACGCGTTCGACGTCGAGGTACACGACTACCGCGGAAAGCGCGGTCAGGTGTTCTACGCATCGCCGCAGCAGCCCGCGATTCCGGATGCGCTGACGCCCGAGGTCGCCGAGCTCGGCCGGATCCTGGGCTACCTGCCGCACCACACGTCGCGGACGCGGATGTTTCCGCTCGACGTGCCGGACAAGGGCCTGAAGCCCAGCGCGCTGTTGAACACCTACAACGCGTCGCAGTTGGCTGCCGACGGCTACACGGGTGAGGGCACCACCATCGTGTTTTTCGCCTTCGATGGCTTCGACCAGTCTGACCTCGACCAGTTCGCGACCACGTACGGTCTGCCGCAGTTCACGCCGGAGGTCGTCGGCGGCGAGCTCGACGACCCGCGTGGCGAGACGACGATGGACCTTGAGGTGGCCCACGCAGTCGCACCGGGTGCGCGCAAGGTCGTGTTCAGTGCCCGTCAGACGGTTTCTGGCGACGGGACGTTCGAGAAGATCGGCGAGATGTTCGCCGAAGCCGACCGACGGTATCCCGGTGCGATCTGGAGCTTTTCGATCGGCTGGGGATGCGACAAGTTGATCACCGCGGCTGACCTTGCGCCGGCGCGGGCCGCACTCGCGGCGGCGCAGGCAAGGGGTACGACGGCGTTCAACGCCAGCGGAGACCTCGCAGGACTGGAATGCAAGGGCGGCGACGACTGGTCGTCCCCGCCCGGTGACGCCGATATCGGGCTGGACTCCCTGGCGTCATTACCTGAGATGGTCGATGTCGGCGGGACGACGTTGTCGACCCAGAGTGACGGCAGGTGGCTCGCCGAACAGGCCTGGTTCGACGTGCCGCTGACCGTGGGTACCGGCGGTGGGGTGTCGAACCTGTTCGAGCGCCCGGAATGGCAGCGCGGCGTGATGCCGGACACCGATCCCGAGCGCAGGCTCACCCCCGATGTCGCTGCGGTGGCCGACCCGTTCACCGGTGTGCGCATCATCTTCAAGGGGACCGAACTGGTCGGGGGCGGCACGTCGCAGTCCGCGCCGATCTGGGCGGGGCTGGCAGCGGTGATGAACCAGTACCTGCTTGCCAACGGCGGCAGGCTGATCGGTGACTTCAACCCGCTGCTCTACCGGATCGCCGAGGGCGCGCCGCTGCCTGCCTTCCGTGACGTGACGCTCGGCGGCAACGTCGTGGCCGATGCTGGTCCCGGCTACGACCTCGTGACCGGTCTCGGCACACCCGATGTCGACAACCTCGTGCGCAATCTGCTGATCCTCCAAGAGGCGGCCGAATGACAACTCCTGACGATTCCGTCCCGACGACGGAGTGCCGGATCTGCAACACGGACGTTCCCGCCGGCGAGTACTGCGGACTGTGCGGATGCCATCTGGAGCCGCGGGCCGGTGAAGGCCCGGACTGGCTGCGCATCAAGAACTTCGGGGCGGCACCGAACGAGCACCTGCTGCAGATGTCGTTGGCCAGCTCGCTGTTTCCGCAGCTGGCGCAGCGATCCCGCACCGCGTTCCGGCTCGGCCTGGCCCTGTTGTTGGTGTGCCTCGTCGCATTCACCCTGCTGCGGCTGCCCGCCGCACTGATCACCGTCGGCACATTGGGCCTTCCCATGCTGTATCTGATCTACCTTCGCGAGTCAGATGCCTTCCGCGACTTTCCCATTGGCACTCTGGTGCTGACAGCGGTGCTCGGCATTGCATTCGGCGTGGGTTGGGTGTTGCTGACGGGTGCGATGGTCGCCAGCACCTATGAGGTCGGGCTCGGATCGGCAATGGCGGGCATGCGGATGTTGCGCGTGGGTATCGGCATCCCGCTCGGTGGTGTGGTCCTGATGCTGTTGCCTGCGGTGATCGTCAGGGTGCTACGCCCGTCCTCACGAGAAGCGTTGGACGGCTTCCGGATCGGCATGCTGGGCGCGTTCGCATTCATGGCAGCTGCGGCGATGACGAGGTCGGTTCCGCAGTTCAGCACCGGTGCGATCAGCAAACGCCCCATGGAGAGCCTGCTCGTCGAGGCGGGCATCAGGGGTATCGCCATACCGTTGATCACGGCGGCCGCAGGCGGATTGATTGGTGCGGCACTGTGGTTCACCCGCCCGGCAAGCAAGCAGAACCAGCACCCCGGCATGGTTCGGCTGGTTCTTGTCGCGCTCGCCACCGCGATACTTGGCGTCTATCTGAGCCTGGGTCTGATCGACGTGGCTCGCGTCCCGCAGCTGCTGATGCTCGTCGCCTACCTGGCGCTGGCCATTGTCGCGATGCTGGTTCTGCGGGTCGGTCTGCACTTGGCGCTGCTGCACGAGAAACACGACGAGATCCAGTCGGATGAGCCGCTGCTGTGCACGCATTGCGGGCACGTGGTGCCGGATATGGCCTTCTGCCCTGCATGCGGGGTGGCGACGCGGGCGTCGTCGCGCTCGTCACGACGGGCACGCCGCGACGCACGGCCGGTGCGCGAGGCGGCCAGGCCGGAGGAGCCGTGACATCCTCGCCGGCGCCCTCAACCGACAAGCCGAGTTTCTTTCCCGGATATGCGGTTCCGCGCGGTGTGTATGAGGCCGATCCGCCGCGTCGTACCTCGCGCAGCCGGTTGTTGCTGACGTGGTTCGCCGCCATCGCCGTCGTCGCGTTCTCACTCGTCGGGCTGTCGGCGATGATCAGCAAGCCTCCTGTGCGCTACATGTGCCCGCCGGAGTGCGGCAGCCCGCCCACGGGCACACCGGTGGCCATCAATCCGCGCTTCACCGCAGCGGACGGCACGTTCTCGGTGTCGCATCCCGCGCCGAGTTCGGCCTACCGCATCACCACCGAGCCGAACAAAGTGATCGCCGAGTTTCTCGGCGGTGACGGCGGCAGCATGCAGTTCTTCAGCGTGCCGGTCGCCAACCGCTCACCCGAGCAGATCGCGAAAGAACTGGTGAGCAAGCGATTTCCCGATACCCGCACCGCCTATGAGATTCCCAACGCGATGGTGGGCTACCAATCCGGGTACGGAGAGATCGTCGATTGGTGGCCGCAGGGAGCCAACAGCAACTACATGAGAATGCGGGTGCTGATCATGGTCGCCATCAAGAACGACGTCGCACTCGTCGCGTCGGCGGTCGGGCCATACCGCGAATTCGGACCCGACTTCGGGTTCGGCAAGCCGTCCGGCGCGAACACCCAAATCGCCTTGGATATGGGCAAATACGTCAACAGCTTCAGCTGGCAGGGCGATCCACCGCGCTAGTGGGTCGCTGCCGCCGTGCGATGGGACGCCACTGTCCCGTGGTGCGGTGCGGCACCGGCGAACATGAACTGCCACGCCGCCACCAGTGCGACGACTCCGAGGACCAGCGTTGTGGCCAGGTGCGCGAGCAGCTGCCTGGCGGTCGTGGCATTCAGGACCGAACGCGGGTGCACGGAACGTTCGGCGAACGGACGGTCGAATCGTGTTGCGCTCAAGAGCAATCCTCTGGCAGCCCTACGCCGCCTGGTCCAGGGTGTACCCCCTGGCTTTGGCAACGTCGGCCAGCAAGCCGCGCAGCCGATGCCGCGCACGGTGCACGCGCGTCATCACGGTCCCGGCGGGCGCCTCGGTGATCTCGGCGATCTCGTTGATACGCATTCCGACCACGTCGGCGTAGTACAGGGCGGTGCGCAGTTTTTCGGGTAGCTGACGCATCGCGGTCTGGATGTCGTCATCACCGAGGAGGTCGAGGACCTCGTCCTCAGCCGACTTCAGCCCGCCGGAGGAGTGACGGGCCTCGGCCACCAACTGTCCGTCGGTGAACTCATCGGTCAGCCACTGGGCTGGGCGGCGTTGTTGCTTGCGGTACGAACTGATGTGGCTGTTGAGCAGAATCCGGTACAGCCAGCCACCCAGATTCGTGCCGTCGCGGAAGCCGTGGAAACCGGCGAACGCTTTGGCCGCGGTCTCCTGAAGTAGGTCCTCTGCATCGGCGGGGTCGCGCGTCAACTTCAGCGCGTGACGGTAGAAATCGTGGATCAGCGGTATGGCGTCCCGCTCGAAGCGGGCCATGAGCAGCGCATCGTTTTCAGGCACGTATGGGACTTTTCCGCGCGGACGAAGCGGTGTCTGCACAGCTGGCACCCATCCGAGGTGGGAAAATGGGAATGCCGGACTACCGGTTAACCCCCATAGCGGGCAGCTAACGCCCAATATTGAGAGGTGGTGCCGGTAGGCCGTCGGCGACGCGTCAGACGAAACGTTGCAATGTTCCTGGCGCTGTTCCTGGCTGGCGTCATCAGCCTTGTTGTCGACATTGCGACGTTCGGCGGGCAGTCCGACGTGACTTCGGCCGATGCCGCCATCGTCCTCGGCGCGGCCGTCGACGACGATGTTCCGTCGCCGGTGTTCGAGGAGCGACTTCGGCACGCGGCCGAGTTGTTGAAATCGGGGCAGGTCGATTGGATCGTCTTGACGGGCGGCGTGGGCCAGGGCGATACGCTCGCCGAATCCGAGGCCGGGCGCGACTGGTTGATCGGCGCGGGCATTCCGGCGGACCGTCTGCTCATCGAGACGCAATCGCGCACTACCAAGCAGAATTTCGTCTTTGCTCTGCCGCTGTTTACCGACCGTGATATCGAGCGAGTGCTCATCGTCAGCGATCCGCTGCACATGCGCCGCGCTACACATTTGGCTGCGGACTTGGGGATCGACGCGCACCCTTCGCCGACACCAACCAGCCGCTTCCGGACCCTTCACTCCCAGATTCCGATGCTGCTGCGCGAGACGTACCACACCCTGCTCTACTACGTGACGCGCCAGTGAGTTACCCGGAGGCTCGAACCTTGGCGGCGGCCTGCTCGGGCATCGGCTCATAGCGGGCGAATGATCGCGTGAAGGATCCGGCGCCGTGTGCGAGGGAACGCAGGTCGATCGCGTACCTGGTCAACTCCACTTCGGGTATTTCGGCTTTGACGACGGTTCGGTCCTCGCCGACCTTGTCGGTGCCGACCACGCGTCCGCGCCGGCCGGCCAGGTCGCTCATCACGGCGCCGACGAAATCGTCGGGCACCACGACCGAGACTTCGTCGACCGGTTCGAGCAGGTTCACCTTCGTGGCCGATGCGGCCTCGCGCAGTGCCAGCCCTCCTGCCATCTGGAACGCGAAGTCGGACGAGTCGACGCTGTGCGCCTTGCCGTCGAACAACGTCACCCTGATGTCGACGACCGGATAGCCGGAGCCCGCGCCGTTGAGGAGGCCCTTCTCCATCTGCGCGCGGACGCCCTTCTCCACGCTCGGAATGAATTGCCGCGGAACGGAACCGCCGACCACCTTGTCGATGAACTCGAACCCTGACCCTTCCGGAAGCGGTTCCACCTCGATGTCACAGACCGCAAACTGACCGTGGCCGCCGGATTGCTTGACGTGACGCCCATGTCCTTTGGCCTTGCCGCTCAGGGTTTCTCGTAGTGGCACGCGCAGCTCGACGGTGTCGACGGCGACGCCGTAGCGCCGTGCCAGCGCGTCGAGCACGACGCCGGAATGCGCCTCACCCATCGTCCACAAGACAATCTGATGCGTCTCGGGGTTCTGCTCGATGCGCAGTGTCGGATCCTCGGCCGCCAGCCTTTGCAACCCGACCGCGAGCTTGTCTTCATCCGTCTTGGCGTGCGGCGCAATGGCCATCGGCAGCAACGGTTCCGGCATGGTCCAGGGTTTGAGCACCAACGGCTCGGACTTCGCCGACAGCGTGTCGCCGGTCTCGGCGCGCGACAGCCGGCCGATGGCGCAGATGTCACCCGCGACCACCGACGGGGCGGGCCGCTGCTGCTTGCCGAGCGGGAAGGACAGGCTGCCGATGCGCTCGTCCTCGTCATGGTCGGCGTGGCCGGCGCCGTAGAACGACGAGAAGTGACCGGACACATGCACTGTCGCGTCAGGGGAGATGGTTCCTGAGAACACCCGAACCAGGCTGACGCGACCCACGTACGGATCCGAGGTGGTCTTGACGACCTCGGCGAGCAGCGGACCGGCCGGATCGCACGGCAGGCTGTTGCGGGTCTTGCCCTGCGGGGTGAACACCTCGGGGAGCTGGTGTTCGGGAGGCGAGGGGAACCCGCTGGTGATGACCTCCAGCAGTTCGAGGGTGCCGACGCCGGTGGTGCTGCACACGGGGACCACTGGGAAGAACGATCCACGCGCGATGGCCTTCTCGAGGTCGTCGATCAGCACCGACTGGTCGATTTCCTCGCCGCCGAGGTACCGCTCCATGAGCGTCTCGTCCTCGGATTCCTCGATGATTCCCTCGATCAGACTGCCGCGCATGTCCTCGATCGCGTCACCGTAGGACGCGTCGGGTTCATGGGACGCGGTGCGCTTGCCGTCGGCGTACTCGAAGTGAGTCTGGGAGAGCAGGCCGATCAGACCGGTGCAGGGGGAGTCCGCGGGCAGGTAGAGAGGGAGCACCTTATCGCCGAACGCCTGTTGCGCTGCCGTCAGCGCGTTCTCGTAGTTCGCACGGGCATGGTCGAGTTTCGTGATGAGGACCGCCCGCGGCATGCTGACCTGACTGCACTCCAGCCACAGCGACTTGGTCGGTTCGTCGATCTCCTCGTTCGAGGCGATGACGAACAGCGCGCAATCGGCGGCTCGAAGCCCGGCGCGCAGCTCGCCGACGAAGTCGGCGTAGCCCGGTGTGTCGATCAAATTGACCTTGACGCCGTCGTGTTGCAGCGATGCCAGCGCAAGACCGACCGAGCGTTGCTGGGAGATCTCGGCCTCATCGCAATCGCAGACAGTGGTTCCGTCGACGACCGATCCCGGTCTGTTGAGCACTCCGGCGGCGACCAGTAGCGCCTCGACGAGGGTTGTCTTGCCGCCACCCGATGGGCCCACCAGCACCACGTTGCGGATGGCGGCCGGACTGTCCGCGGTGGGGGCAGCTCCGGCCGCCGAACTTGTCGTCTTGTCGGCCATGACGGTTCCCTCTCCCGGGAAGCGGCTTTGCCCCCCATCGGGTCTGTTGATCCACAATTCTCCGAACAGACACCGAGCACAAGGGATTCACACAATCCGGGGTCAGGCGCGCCACCCCGCCCATCGGTCGACGGCGATGGTCACGACGGGACCATCCAGCGCAAGTCGTTGGTACTGAACGTATTTGCGGCGCAGCAAGGCATAGCCGGAGGCCATCTCGTCGCCGCTCTGATGGATCTCGGCGACGCCGTCGGCGCGCACCCACCACAGCTGAGTCCAGTCGTCGTCGTAATGGTCGACGAGAATGCTCACCCGGGGGTTGGCCTCGATGTTCGCCAGTCGCTGCAGTCGTTTGGTGGACTTACGTTTCGCGTCGACGGCGGTGTACACGACAGGTGGGTCACGATCGGTGTTGACCGCGAACACCACCGGCACCACGTGTGGCGCGCCATCGGATCCAACCGTGGCGAGCATCGCGACCGACGACTGCGCGAACAGGGCCGGAGCGTCGATTTCGGCCATGGATCCAGACTAAGCACTCCAAGAGCGCGCGGGTGGCCGATAGTGATACGCGTGAGTGCCGACGCCGAGGATGCTCAGCCGCGCAGCCCCGGCCGGCCCCGCAGCGAGCAATCGCGCGTCGCGGTGCTGCGGGCGACCTCGGAGTTGCTGCACGAGGTCGGGCTGCGCGCGATGACCACCGAAGCGATCTCCATTCGCAGCGGTGCCAGCAAGGCGACCATCTACAAGTGGTGGCCCAACAAGCACGCGGTGGCAGTCGAGGCGTTCTTGACCGAGATGATGGCCGAGTCGCCCGATCCGGATACGGGGTCCGCGCGCGAGGACTTCCGCCGGGTGATCCGTGGGCTCGCGCATTTCTACACTGGTGTCAGCGGCCAGGTCTTTGCCCAGCTCATCGGCGAGGCGCAGTTCGATCCGTTGGTGCAGGCCGAACTGCACACCCACCTGGTCGCGCCGCGGCGGGCGCTGATGAAAACGATCTGGGCGCGGGGAGTCGCACACGGCGAACTGCGGCCCGATGTCGACCCCGAGGCGGCGATCGACCAGTTGATCGGGCCCATGCTGTACCGCCTGCTGCTCGCTCACGCACCGCTGGACGACGCGTCTGTCGATGCCATCGTCGATGGAGCGATGCGCGGCTTCGCCGTCTGACGAGTGTGGCGTAGACCACAGCTGATTTCTGGACTGATCCGGCCGGTCGGCCGCGTTCCATCTAGTGAAACTGAACGTACAGTTTCGAAATATTGTGAGGAGGATGCAGTGAAGAAATTCATTGCGACGCTTGGGATGGCGGCCGCTGCTGGAGCCATTGTGCTCGCCCCGGTCGCCGCTGCGGCGCCCACGGGCACATCGACCACGAACACCGGCGGTGCGACGGTCGTCGAATCGCCAGGCAATGCACAGGTGACCGCGCAGCCGGGCGCCGCTGCGGTGCAGGCCGGCCAGCTCCAATACCCGTTCTTCGGGTACGGGGTTCCCGGCATCGCGTTCCATCACCGCGGGCATCAGCGCTGATCGTGGCGGCACATCAGGCGGGAGACGAAAGTCTCCCGCCTGTTTCTGTTGTCAGCGCGGCAGTCGGCGAGTCCCGCGCGTCACGCAGCGCCACCTTTCGCAGGCAAAGTGCGAGTAGGCGTCTGCAGAACGTCGACCGTTGAGACGCGTGAAATCCACGAGCACCTGCGGGCGTCTGTCAGCGCGGTCCTCGCGGCTGCGGCGCGACGCTGATGGGCGATCGCGTGACCGGTGTGCGCGTCACCCCGATCTCGGGGGGGCGGGTGTTGCGCGGTGCCGGGTTCTGCGGCCGCAGGGTTTCCGCCGGGCCGGGGTCGATGGGCTCGGCCGACGTCTCCGTCGGTGGCGGCGGCACCGCGCGGCTGGTCGCGCGTTCGGTCGACACCTCCGTCGTGGCCGAGGGCTCGACGGGCGTGGTGTCGGTGTCCTCGGCGGGACCGGGACTACGGACGAACAACAGAACCGCGGACACCACCAGCGCCGCCGCCGCGGTCCCGGCGACGATCCATACGGTCAGCGCCTGCCTGCGGCGGTACCAGGGCGCGGGGGCGGGTTCGAAATACCAGGAGTCCGCGTCGAAGGCATCGAACGTCCCTGGTTCGTGGACGTGAAGCGTCGGTTCGTAGTGCTCGTCCGGTACCGGCTCCAGCAGCGCGTCGTCGCCGTCCGAGACCTCGGCTTCCGAAGGTGCTTCGGGCAGGTCGCCGATCAGGTAATCGAAGTCCCCCGAGGCTTCGCGTTCCGCCACATACCGATGTTATCCCTGTTACCTGCGCATATGTGCGACAACCGAAGTCGTGTGAACATCACCACGATGCGGCGTGGTCACGGTAGGGTCGAGCGCCGCATATGCAATCGTTTCACGCCGCGTCGCACGGACGTCATCTTCACGCCACTGCGCCGCTTCCCGGCCATCGGAAGGTTCGGCAATGAAGTCCTCACGCCTCATGGCGGCCGCGGCCGCATCGGTCCTGCTGTTCACCGGCCTCATCGGCTGCGCACCCCCGGAGAAGAACAACGCAGAAGAGCGGACCGAATCCGGAGTGAACGCCCGTGAGGCCACGTCGGCCGAGGACTTCGGCGGGATAGACGGCCTCGTCGAGGCCGCGAAGAAGGAGGGCGAACTGAATGTCATTGCGCTGCCCCCTACTTGGGCCAATTACAGTGAAATCATCAAGGCGTTCTCCGACAAGTACGGCATCAAGGTGAACTCGGCACAGCCCGATGCGTCAAGCCAGGAGGAGATCAACGCCGCCAACCAGCAGCGGGGTCGCAGCACCGCGCCGGACGTGTTCGACCTCGGCCAGTCGGTGGCGCTCGCGAATACCTCGATGTTCGCGCCGTACAAGGTGGCCGAGTGGGACGACATCCCGATGGCGTACAAGCACGGCGACGGAGCTTGGGTAAACGATTACGGCGGCTACATGTCGATCGGCTTCGACTCCGCCAAGGTGCCGCCTGTCACTTCCGTCAACGATCTTCTCAAGCCCGAATACAACGGAAAGGTCGCGCTCAACGGCGATCCGACCCAGGCCGGCGCGGCGTTCTCCGGCGTGTTGATGGTCGCACTGTCGCAGGGCGGTTCCGCCGACGACATCGCGCCGGGTGTCGAGTTCTTCCGCAAGCTCAACGAGGCGGGCAACTTCCTGCCGGTGGACCCGACCCCGGCGACCATCGAGTCCGGCCAGACCCCGGTGGTCATCGACTGGAATTACCTGAACGCGGTTGAGACGAAGAAGTTGCCCTCATGGCAGGTGCTCGTTCCGCCGGATAACGCCGTCGCGGGTTATTACTACCAGGCGATCAACTCCGACGCCCCGCATCCCGCGGCCGCGCGGCTCTGGCAGGAATTCCTGTTCAGCGACGAAGGCCAGAACCTTTACGCGGCAGGCGGTGTGCGTCCGGTACGTGCGGACAACATGATGGCCGACGGCTCGCTGGACCAGGCGGTCGCGGCGTCGATCCCGGTGATCGACGGCCCGGTCACCGTGCCGAGCCCTGAGCAGACCGACAAGGCCACCGCCTACCTCGCTGACAACTGGGCAAGAGCGATCGGCTGACGTGCCGGACGGAACCCGACGACGGAATCGACTGACAGAAGCACTGCCGCTGCTGCCGTTCCTCGCTG
Organism: Mycobacterium sp. NPDC051804; assembly: GCF_044452905.1. Taxonomy (NCBI): domain Bacteria; kingdom Bacillati; phylum Actinomycetota; class Actinomycetes; order Mycobacteriales; family Mycobacteriaceae; genus Mycobacterium; species Mycobacterium sp. NPDC051804. The sequence goes on from NZ_JBITCD010000001.1 coordinate 571,466, forward strand.
TCGTCGTGGTGTTTCTGGTGATCCCGACGGTCACGGTGATCGTCAACGCGTTCATCGTGGACGGCGGGTTGTCGCTGTCCCGCATCAGTGCGCTGTTCTCGCCGACGGCGCTCGGGGCGCTGGGGTCCAGCGTGCTGCTATCGGCCAGCACAGCGATCATCGGTGCGGTACTCGGGGCGGCGTTGGCGTGGCTGATCGTGAGCAGCCCGCCATCGTCGCTGGTGCGTCGGGCGGTGATCTCGCTATGCAGTGTGCTGGCCCAGTTCGGCGGTGTGGCACTGGCTTTCGCGTTCCTGGCAACGATTGGTATCAACGGTGTGCTGACTGCGTGGGTGCAGCAGGCCTTCGGCTGGAACCTGTCCGGGTCGGGGTGGTTGTACAGCCTCGCCGGGCTGGTGCTGGTGTACACGTACTTCCAGATCCCGCTGATGGTGATCGTGTTCCTGCCCGCGCTCGAAGGACTTCGCGAGCAATGGCGTGAAGCCGCCCTCAGTCTCGGCGCATCGCGGTGGCAGTACTTCCGCGAGGTGGTCGTACCGCTGTTGACTCCGGCGTTCCTCGGATCGACATTGTTGTTGTTCGCCAACGCATTCGCCGCGTACGCGACCGCAGCCGCGTTGGTGAGCCAGGGCAGCCCGATCGTGCCGTTGCTCATCCGCTCCGCACTGACCAGCGAGGTGGTGCTCGGCCAGTCCGGGTTCGCCTACGCGCTCGCGCTCGAGATGATTGTCGTCGTCGCGGCGGTGATGGCGGCCTACAACGTGTTGGTGCGGCGCTCCGCGCGGTGGTTGCGATGAAACACGTAGTGCGCGCCGCTCTCTGGGTGGTTTTCGGTCTGTTCTTCCTGTTCCCGTTGTACGCCATGGCCGACTTCTCCACCCGCAAGCTCATCGAGGGTGGCCGCACGTGGCAGGCCTGGATCAACCTGGTCACCGACGACGCGCTGTACCAGGCGATCCTGGTCTCGCTGCTGCTGGCCGCGTTCACCGTCGTTGCGACGCTGGTGATCCTGGTTCCGACGATGATTTGGGTTCGGCTGCGCGCGCCGTGGGCAAGGGGCGCTGTGGAGTTCCTGTGCCTATTGCCTTTGACGGTTCCCGCGTTGGTGATCGTGGTCGGCCTGCGCAATGTGTACCTGTGGGTGGCGTACTTCCTCGGGGAATCGCCGCTGACGCTGACGTTCGTCTACGTGGTGCTGGTGCTGCCGTTCGCCTACCGGGCGCTCGATGCGGCGCTGTCGTCGATCGATCTCCAGACCCTCACCGAGGCGGCACGATCGCTCGGTGCAGGATGGGGCACGACGATCCTGCGGGTCGTGGTGCCCAACATCTGGTCAGGAATCCTTTCTGCCGCATTCATTTCGATCGCCGTCGTGCTCGGCGAATACACGATCGCGTCGCTGTCCGGATTCGAGACACTGCAGGTTCAGATCGTGGCGATCGGTAAGACCGACGGCCCGACGTCGGTGGCCGCCTCGCTGGCGGTGCTGTTGTTCGGCTTCTTCCTGTTGCTCGTGCTGTCACTGGTGACGCGGGGGCGCAGGCGAGTCCCAGGAGTGACCGCATGAACGCGAAAACACAAAGTACTGCCGTCGATCTGACCGACCTGACGCGGATCTACGGTGACGTCAAGGCCCTCGATGGGCTCAGCCTGCACATCGAACCCGGGGAACTTGTTGCGCTGCTTGGACCTTCGGGCTGTGGCAAGACCACCGCGTTGCGTATCCTCGCGGGACTCGACGATGCCACGTCGGGCACGGTATCGGTCGGCGGTCGCGACGTCAGCCGCGTCCCCGCCAACAAGCGCGACATGGGCATGGTGTTCCAGGCGTACAGCCTCTTCCCGCATCTGACCGTGCTCGACAACGTCGCATTCGGGCTGAAGATGCGCGGTAAGGACAAGCGCGAGAGGATTTCTCGGGCCGCTGACATGCTGGACCTGGTCGGGCTCGGCGCGCACAAGGCGAAGTACGCACACGAGTTGTCGGGCGGACAGCAGCAGCGGGTCGCGTTGGCGCGTGCACTGGCGATCCAGCCGCGGGTGCTGCTGCTCGACGAGCCCCTGTCGGCACTGGACGCCAAGGTCCGCGCACAGCTGCGCGACGAGATCCGCCGCGTGCAGCTCGACGTCGGCATCACCACACTGTTCGTCACCCACGATCAGGAGGAGGCGCTCGCCGTCGCCGACCGCGTCGGAGTGATGAGTCAGGGCAGGCTCGAACAACTTGCGGCGCCCGCCGACCTGTACGCGAACCCCGCGACACCGTTCGTCGCGGAGTTCGTAGGGCTGAACAACAAAGTGCCCGTGCGTGTCTCGGGTGGTCGAGCGCGGCTGTTCGGCACCGAAGTGGCGACGCTGCCCGGCTCGATCACGTCGGGCTCCGGGCTGGCGATGGTGCGTCCGGAGGCTGTCACCGTGACCGCCGGCCCTTCGGGTACGGCGAAGGTCAGCTCGATTGCGTTTCTCGGGCCGATCTCGCGGCTCTACATCGAGATGCCCGACGGCTCAGTGCTCAACGCTCAGATATCGGGCGCGGCCGCCAGGGCGCTCGCGCCCGGCGATCCGGTGACCGTCGGCGTCGAGCCTGGCGATGTGCTGGTGGTCGCCGCCTAGCGCTCAGACGTCCTTGACGGGCTCGATGCCGAGGTCGCGGTACGTCACGAGTGCGGCGAACGGGACGCCGCGCTTCGCGAAACGTCTGGTTGCCACGTCTCCGCGGTCGACCATCGGGATCACGCCGGCGACGACTGCGCCCGCGGCAACGACACGTTCCAGTGCGATCTCGGTGGAGCCGCCCGTGCTGATCACGTCGTCGACGAGCAGAACCCGGGTGCCGGGTTCGAGCCGCGTCCCCTCGATCCACTGCTCGCGGCCGCGCGCCTTCTGTTCCTTGCGCACGGAGAACCACCTCTTACCGGTGACCATCGCGACGCCGATGGAGATCGAGTCGGCGCCCATGGTGAGGCCGCCGACGGCGTCGTACTCGATCCCGTTCGACGCCGCCAGATCGGCGATGGCACGGCTGACGATGGTCAGGCGTTCCCCGTTGTCGATGGCGTGCTTGCCGTCGATGTAGTCGTGGCTGAGCTGGCCGCTGGCCAACTTGAAGGGTTCTTCACGATGCTCGTAACCGCGGGTGCGGATCAGCTCGAACGCTGCCGGCCAGGTTTCGGGGCGGTCTGCCATGTGGCGATCGTATTTCAAGCCATCGGCGAGCCGATAATTTAGTCCCGGCGTGCGCGACGCGCCAGCTCGACCGTCGCCGAACGTAATTGGTCGTACGAGTCGATGGGTGTGGCGTAACCGATCCGGGTGTAGGCGATTCCTCGATCGGTCGTCACCCGAAGATCAAGCCCGTAGCGGTCGGCACCGGTGCAGGTCGCGGCAGTGGTGTCCGGATAGCCGCCCAGCGCCTTGGCCATGGCGGTGAGCGAGTCCGCGTGGTCGGCGTTCAGATGGGCGATCGCTCCCGCGGAGTTCGGCTGGACCGGGTCCGGTGTGGCGGCGGCGTGCTCCTCGCCGGTGGTGGACTCCATACGGCCGTAGCCGCCGACCCAGCGCACCCGATGCACCCGCAGGACCCAGAGCGTGAAGTCGCTGTAGTCGATGTAGTACTTGGCCGCTGCAACGGCGGACAGATGTGCGTCGCGGGCTGCGGCCAGCTCGTCGTCGGCAGGCCTCTCCACGACTCCGGCGAGCGTCACGCGGCCACTGGCCAGCGGATCGGACTCCGCACTCGGCGCGACGATCGCGATGCTGGCCCTGGGATCGCCAACGAGATTACGGCCGTGCTCGGCGAGGTTGGAGACGCACAAAACCGGTGCGCCGCCGAGCAATCCGTACGTCACGTACGACGCCCACGGATCACCGGCGTCGGTCAATGTGGCAAGTGTGCCGGTGTTCGTCGAGCCCGCGATCGTGCGGGATTCCTCCGCGGCGGACGGGCGCGTCGAATTTGCCACGGCAGTGAGTGGGGGAGGGACCGAGGGGGCATCGCCCGGGTCACCGTGATCGCGATTCGGCACGGTCGAACGATACTCGCGCTCAGTCGTCCTGCAGGCCGGCCGTGATGTCCGCGACCACCGCGTCGATACGGTCCCTGTCGAGTTCGATCGACGTGGTCGCGGCGTCCGTGGCCTTCTCCAGGGCCTCGTTGAGTCGTTGCTCGACCGTCGGGGCGCCCAACCGCAGCAGACCGTCGGCGATGAACGTCCCGGTGAGGTGGTGGTGACCGTTGAGGGTCACCTCGACCGTTTCGGCGTCATCGGTGGCGGTGAACGTCTCGTTCTTCATCTTGTGCAGCTGCTCATCCATCAGTGACTGCAGGCGTTCTGCCTGCCGCAGCACCGCGGCCACGTCGGGATGCATCTCGTCGGTCACTCGTCGTCGTCCTGCTCGTCGTCGTCGCGCTCGACCTGCCTGCCCTCGTGCACCTCTCTGCGGCGGCGATTGCCGACGACGCCTTCGGTCCACGGGCGGTCCTCAACGTACAGATCCTCGTCGGGCGCCGTGCGCGGATCGCGACGCTTTTCCTTACCCTGCTGTGCGCCCTGCGCGCCGTGCATGGGCGCCATGCCGCCCATCCCGCCTGCCATGCCACCCGCGGCGGCGGCCGCGGCGGGCGCTGACCCAGCGGACACCGGCATGGGTGGCGCGGGTGCGACGGTTTCAGCCGACACCGCGGGCGACAGCGGCGCCGTCCCCGCGCCACCGCCTCCGGCCCCACCGCCTGAGCCACCGTTTCCCGAGCCTGCCGCCGGACGCAGGCTGGGATCGGTAGGCGTCCTTGGCGTACTCGTCGGCGACCCACCGTTTTCTGATCCGCCGGGGGTGCCAGTGGAACCGGCGCCGCCCGAAGGCGATCCACCGCCGGCGGATGATCCGCCGCCGGAGCCGCCACCCTGCCCGGCACCCGATTGCGGCTGCGAGGTCCCCATCGACTCGCCCATCTTCTGGGCCATGGCCGCCGGATCGCCGGTGGGCTGATCGACTCCGCCACCACCGCCTTGCCCGCCGCCGGGGCCGGTGGGGGTGAAGCTGTCTGCCGGTTTGAATGGTGGATCCGCCGGGCGGACGGGCACGAACGTCGCGTCGCCGGCGTACTGCTGGCGCACCTCGTCGGAAAGTTTCTGGAGCTCTTCCATCCGCCTGGCGATCTGGTCGATTTCCCGCCGCGCCTGGCCGCCGTCGGTCCCCGGAACTTTGGCGAGCTCTACCAGCGCTGGCATTCGTGCTTCCAGCTGCATGTACTCCTGGTAGATGGGCTCGTGCGCGCTCTTCGCCTTGTCGTGTGCCGCCACGATTTTCGCGGCAGCCTCGCCAAGGTCGTGCCACGCGTCCGAGAGTTGATTCAGCCAGTTGCCGAACGTCGTCATCCGCGCGTAGGCCGCGTCAGCGGCGTCGCCTTCCCAATCGCCGGGCGGCGGTTTCGGCTTGTTGTTCTTGACGCGGTTGGTCGCCGCCAACCAGTACAGCATCGCGTTCTTCAGCGACGCGCCCGTGTCGGGTGCCGACAGGTCAGCCTGGGTCTTTATCACCGTGCTGTATCCGCTGGCATCAAGCAGCCGCGGAGTGCCTGCGGGACCGGGGATTTCGGGCGGCGGTGTCTGCGGGGACGGAACGCTGATGGTGTCGATGGCGGCGGTGCGTTCCGGGTTGTCGAGCGCGTTGCCGTAGTCGTCATCGACCTTTTGGTAGGCGGCCGCGGCGATTTCCAGCATCTCGGCGATGCGCTGGTTCTCGACCTTCGCCCACTCCTCAAAATCTTTGAGGGACTGCGCGTTCTGATTGAGGTTGGCAATCGCGTCGTTCGTGGAGGGCACAGCGTCGGGCGGTATGACGGCATCCTCAGCGGGGTTGTGCCAGTTCTGACCCTTCATCTCGGCGGCTTGGCTGGTGAGCGCACCGGGATTCACCCGCTGGACCGTCATCCCTTAGCCCTCCAGCGCCATCTGGTAGCGGCTTTCTTCACGGGGGTTGATCAACCGTATCGGTAGCTGGCGATGGCGGGGTGTCTGGATGAAGTTGTCACGCAACACAACTCGTCCGATACCGGGGTGCGGACCGAGATAGGTTGTCGCGTTCGGCCAAGCGACCTTGGCCTCCTGGCCGATGTGGCCGTTGACGGAGGCGGCGAAATCCGCGAACTGAGGAAGCAGGGTGACCACCGCACCGGCGGCGGCCGATCGCACGACGAACTGGGTGAACAATCGCGCGTCGCCCAGGTTGATGCTCACGTCGACGTCGTCGAACGGCATGTACACCGGATAGCGGTCGGCGGTCTCGCCGACGAGCACCCCGGCGGATCCGACGGGCAGTTCATAGTGCCGGTCGTTGACGGGGCTGATGCCGAGCAACGCGGCCCGCTGCCCGCCGAACAGGCACGAAAACCCGCGCGGGGTGGACGGATTCGCCAGGGTGGTCAACAGCACCGTAGAGGTGGGAGCCTCACCCGGTCGCACGCGGACCCGCGTGATGGTGTGATCGGCGCGCGCGGACCACCACACGTCAGGACCGCCGGGGGCGGTGTACGCGGAGGTGAAGGTGCTGCGTCCCTTGATCGTCGACCACGTCTCACGCTCGAAGCTGATCTCGGTGGCGCGGTCGAGGTCGTCGAAGCTGCGGCTCGGCTGCGCGTCAATACCGTTGCTGGCCAACTGATCTGCGATCCGAGTCACGGATGCCACCAGGTAGCGTGCCAGTCCCGCGACGCCGGACTCGCGCCGCTGTGACGACTTGCGCGTGTGCTCCGGATCGGCGCGCAACACGATCCAGGTGCGCCGATTGGCCGGCGCGGGGTAGGGCCCGACCACCTGCTCGTACAACGCGACCAGAGCCGAGGGCGCGGTCTTACCAACGCGATAGCCCGCCGACACCACGTCGGCCTCGAGATCGGGACAGTGCGCCGCCACCAGCCGCTCTACGAGCCGGGTGTCGACGACGTCGTCAGTGAAGGACTCTCCGTTGACGATGACCGTGGGCGTGAACGGCCGCGGAACGAGTTCCATCGCCGCGATCAGGTAGCCGTCCTGCCAGCGGACCGCGACATGGTCGCCGGGCATGACGGTCGCGCCGACCGCGGGTTCGGACGGCCGGTCGGGAACGTTGCGGTGGCGTCGCCGCCACGCGAATACCGCCGCGATCCAGCCGGTGATCCTTCGCCCACGAATTGTCAATACCGCTGCGAGAGCGATGATCACCGCCAGCGTGATTCCCAGCCAGAGCAGGTCGAGCTGGATGAACAGGATGATGCTCGCCGGAATCAGCACTGCCGCCCAGATGGCGTGGCCGGTCGTCACGCGCAGCCCGAACACGGATGTGAAGCTGCTCATCGGCGCCTCAGCGCGCGCCGAGCCAGGGCCCCCAGACCGAGCGCCAGCGCAAGGCCGACACCGATCACGACGACAGCGGTGATCGGTCCCCGGTCCGGGGGCGGGATGTACACCGGCGGTGGAACCTCTTTGACTTGATAGGGCACTTGCTGCGGCCCGGCGGGGACGTCCCACGTCAATGCGGCCACCGGATCGATGACGCCCGCACCGACGTAGTTGTCGACGCCGCCGCCCGGATGCCGCGCGGTGGCGGTGATCCTGTTCATGATCTGAGCCGGTGTCAGCACGGGGAAGCGCTGTTTGAGCAGCGCAGCCAGCCCGGACACATAGGCGGCCGCGAACGAGGTGCCGCTGATCGGAATCGGTCCGTCCTGACCCGTCAGCGCATTGACCGGCCGACCGTCATAGCCCAGCGCCACCAGATTCTCGGCAGGGGCCGCGGCACCGACCCACGGACCCGACATCGAGAACGTACTCGGCTGACCGTTCTGGGCGACGCCTCCGACGGTGAGCACCAGCGGCGAATACCACGCCGGACTGACGATCGTCTGCACCTGCTTCCACCCGCGCGGGTCCGCGGGTATCGACGGATCGGGTGGCGGGTTCTGGCTGCAGTCCTGGCCGGTGTTGCCGGCCGCGACGATGATGACCGCACCCTTGACGTTGACCGCGTAGTTGATCGCGGCGCCCAGACCGGCCTCGTCGATCAGCCTGGTGACCTTGTAACAGGCCGCCTCGCTGATGTTGATGACCTGCGCGCCCATGTTGGCCGCGTGGACGACGGCACGGGCCAGACTGCGCAGGGAGCCGGCCGTCTGCGTCGAGTTCGGGTCATTGGGGTCGGTGCGCGCGCCGACGGTTTGAAAGGCTTCCGAGGTCTGCCGCAGTGACAGGATGCGGGCGTCAGGAGCGACCCCGATGAACCCGTCCGTCGGCGCAGGCCGGCCCGCGATGATCGAGGCGGTCAGCGTTCCGTGGGAATCGCAATCCGACATTCCGTTGCCGGCCTGATCGACGAAGTCGCCGCCGGGCTCGGCGGGTACGCGCGGGGAGCCGTTGACCCCGGTGTCGATGACGGCGACAGTTATCCCCGCACCGGTTGCGAACTTCTGCGCCTCAGCCAGGCGCAAGTAGTCGTTCGCCCAGGGCTTGTCGGCGAAATTCGCGTTCGGAAATGCCGTCGGCGCCGAACAGACTCGGCGCTGTTCCATCGGCTGATCGGGGCCGGTCTGGTCGGGCGGCATGGCCGCCGCGTCGATTTTCGGCGGCTCGATAGCCGCTGCCGGGGGAGCGCTGCACAGTGCCAGCACCAGCACCACCAGCAGGACACCAAATCGGTGCACTCGTTACACACCTCCCCCGATTCTCGACCAGGTGGCAGTATGCCGGTGCGCCCACAGCAAACCCTCTACGGGCCCCCGGGCAGCGCAAATTATCACGTCAAGCGAACTGCCTGATTGCACGCAGCCAATCTTAAGGGGCGGCGAAGGGGGTCAGGTTCGCAAACTTGGGCGGGGGTACGTGAGGGGCCTCACGTACGAGTCGGGCGCCCTAGGCGTCCAAGTCCTGCTGTACCAGTCCAGCGACGGTGGCGAGCACGTCCGCGTCGTCACACTCGACGGTCACCTCAGCGCCGTTGCCGGCACCCAGCGTCATGATCATCAACGCCGAACCTGCGTCGACGGGCTCGCCGCCGTCCATCGAGAGGGTGACGGGCACTCCGGCATTGACCACTTCCTCGGCGATGATGGCCGCGGGGCGGGCGTGCAGACCGATGGCGGAGCCGACGGTGACGGTCTTGGTGGGCATGGGCGATCTCCTTTGTTGGTGGGGTGTGACTTCAGTGGCTGCATCAAGCGGCCGCGAGCGCGGGTGCGTCTGCGGTTTCTGAGCGGGGCTTGGCGAACTGCTTGGCGGCGATGACGGCGAGTGCGCCCGCCACGGTGCCGGCGGCGAGGGCGACGAGGAACCAGAGCAGGTTTCCGATCGCGAAGAAGACGAAGATCCCGCCGTGCGGTGCCTTGAGCGTGACGTCGAAGGCCATGATCAAGGCGCCGGTGATGGCGCCCCCGAACATCATCGACGGGATCACCCGAAGCGGGTCGGCCGCGGCGAACGGAATTGCGCCCTCCGAGATGAACGATGCGCCCAGAAGCCAAGCGGCCCTGCCGTTCTCCCGTTCCGGCTCGGTGAACATCTTGGGTCGAACCGTGGAGGCCAGGGCCATCGCCAGCGGTGGGACCATGCCTGCGGCCATCACCGCGGCCATGATTCGAAGCGACGCCGGGTCGGCGACATTGAGGCCTGCCGTGGCGAACGCATATGCCGCCTTGTTGACCGGGCCGCCCAGGTCGAAGCACATCATCAGGCCGAGGATGACGCCGAGGATGATGACGGAGCTGCCGGTCATGCCGCCGAGCCAGTTGGTCAGACCCGAGGTGATCGCGGCGAGCGGCCGGCCGAGCAACATGAACATCAACAGGCCGACGGCCAACGACGCGAACAGCGGGATGATCACGACCGGCATCAATCCTCTCAGCCAGCGCGGTGCGTCGATGCGGCTGATCCACAGCGCCGTGAAGCCCGCGATCAAGCCGCCGACGATGCCGCCGATGAAGCCACCGCCGACGAACACGGCGACGGCGCCTGCGGTGAACCCGGGGGCGATACCCGGGCGGTCGGCGATCGCGAACGAGATGTAGCCGGCCAATGCGGGCACCAGGAACGAGAAGGCCAGTCCGCCAAGGGTGAACAGCACGGCTCCGAGGTACTGCGCGAAGCCGCCGGGCGGCAGGTTCGTCAGCGAGTTGTTCAGCGCGATGTCTTTGCCGGTGTCGGCGATCTCGTAACCGGCGAAGAGGAAGCCGAGTGCGATCAGCAGGCCGCCTGCGGCGACGAACGGAATCATGTAGCTCACACCGGTGAGCAGGATCTGACGCGTGCGGGTGCCCCAACCGACGCCGCCGGCCGGCGCGGCGCTGCTGGGCGCTGATGGGCCGGTACCGCCGTCCACGCGCGCCGCGTCCGGATTGTCCGCGGCCGCAAGGGCTTCGGCGACCATCTTGGCGGGCTCGTTGATCGCTCTTTTGACACCGGATGCGACGACGGGCTTACCCGCGAAGCGGTGCTTGTCCTTGACGCCGACATCGGTGGCGAAGATGACGGCGTCGGCCGACGCGATCGTTCCCGCGTCGAGCGGAGTGCTGCCCGAGGACCCCTGCGTCTCGACGTGCAGCGTGACCCCCGCCTCCTTGGCTGCGGCGGCCAGTGAGTCGGCGGCCATGTAGGTGTGCGCGATACCTGTGGGGCAAGCGGTGACCGCGAGCAGCGTCCTGGCCTTGGTGGGAGTGGATTCCTTTGCGGGAGCGGGCTTGTCGGGGTTCAGCACACCGTCGACGAGCGCGACCACTTCGTCGGGTGTGGCCGCTTGACGCAGCGACTCCACGAAGTCCTTGCGGACCAGGGCACGCGCAAGGCTGGACAGCAGCTTCATGTGCTCGGCGCCGCCGGACTCCGGGGCCGCAATCAGGAAGGCCAGGTCGGCGGGTCCGTCGGGTGCGCCGAAATCGACGGGTGGGTCGAGCCGCGCGAAGCCGATCGACGCGGTGTCGACGTGGGGCGAGCGGCAGTGCGGGATGGCGATACCGCCGGGAAGTCCGGTCGCCGACTGCTCCTCACGTGCCAGCGCCGCGGCGAACAAGCCCTCGGCGTCCGACGAGCGCCCGGTGTCGGCGAGGCGCTGGACGAGCCCGCGGATCACCGCGTTCTTAGCGCCGCCCGCGGCGCCGTCTACGTCCATATCGAGCAGGACCAGATCGGAGTTGATGATCGAGACGTTGGAGCTGGTCATGGCATTACTTTCGGATCGTTGGCGGGGGCTACTGGGGTGACAGGGACGGCAACGAGGTCAAGATCGGCGGGCCGTGGCTGAGCCGATCCGGGCAGCGCGGCTGCGGCGCTGCCGTAGGCGACCGCCATACGCAGTCGCTCCGGCGGTGTTGCGCCGCCGACCTCGGCCCTGAGGTATCCGGCGAGGGCGGCGTCGCCGGCGCCGACAGTGCTGCGCGGTGTGATGGGCGGCGGGGTGGCGAACCAGCCGCCGTTGTCGTCGACGAGGACGGCGCCCGCGGCGCCCAGGGTGGCGAGCACAGCGCCGACGCCGCGGTCGATCAGCTGTCGGGCGGCCGAGATCACGGGCTCCGGATCACCCTTGGCGACAGCGGCTTCCAACGCGAAAGGGGAGAGGCCCAGCAGGCCGGCGAGTTCTTCGGCGTTGGGTTTGATGAGGTCGGGAGCTGCCAGCTGGAACGACTGGACGAGCGCCGTCAATGGACCCTCGGAGGTGTCGACGGCGACCCGGCATTCGAACGCGGCGAGCCGTGCCACGACGTCGGCGTACCAGTCGTCGGGGACTCCGGGCGGGAGAGAACCCGACAACACCACCCAGGACGCGGAGTCCGCGGCAGCAACCACCGACTGGGTGAGCGCGTCGACGGCTACCTCGTCGAGAGCAGCCCCGGGTTCGTTGAGTTTGGTTGTGGTCCCGTCCTTTTCGGTGACCGCGGTGTTGATCCGCACCGGCGTATCGGTGGAGACGCAACGAAACGGCACCGCGGCGGCATGCAGGGCGCTGATCAACGGATCGGCCGTGGGCGCGGGCAGCAGCGCGACGGCTTCCACACAGGCCGAGGTCAGGGCGCGCGCGACGTTGACACCCTTACCGCCGGCCTCGGTGGTGACCGAGGTGACCCGGTGCACGCTGCCGCGTGTCAGCGGTGTGGTGAGGGTGACCGTGCGGTCGATGCTCGGGTTGGGCGTGACGGTGACGATCATGCGACCACCACCTCGACACCGTGGTCGGTGAACTGCGTGCGATAGGTGTCGGTGATCTCGGAGTCGGTGATCAGGGTGTCGACGCTGGACAGGGGTGCGAAGCTGACGAAGTCCTCGCGCCCGATCTTGGAGGAGTCCGCCACCGCCACTACATAATTCGCCGCGCTCACCATTGCGCGTTTCACCGCTGCCTCGTCACTGTCCGGGGTGGACAGCCCGTGGCGGACGCTGATGCCGTTGGTTCCGATGAACGCCATGTCCACGCGCAACGTGTCCAGCACCCGCAGTGTCTGTTCGCCAACCGCGGCCTGGGTGACGCCACGCACCCTGCCGCCGAGCAGTTGCAGCGAGATCGACGGCATCGCGGCCAGGCGCGCGGCGACCGGTACCGAGTTGGTCACCACGACGAGCTCGCGATCGGTGGGCAGATGGGCGGCGATGCGTGCCGTGGTGGTACCCGCGTCGAGCAGCACGGTGGAACCGTCCTGCGGGAGGAGTTCGGCGGCCGCCGCCGCGATGGCGTCCTTGTGCTCGGCCCTGGTCGCCTCGCGCTCGCCCACGCCGGTCTCGACGAGGTGGAGTGCGCGCACGGGAACGGCGCCGCCATGCACTCGTCGCAGCACCCCGGCCTTCTCCAGCGCGGCGAGGTCGCGGCGCACCGTCTCGGTGGTGACGTCGTAGGCCTGCGCCAATTCGGCGACCGAGGCGCGGCCGTGGGCAATCACCAGTGAGGCGATCGCTTGCTGGCGCTCTTCGGCGTACATCTGGCTCCGTATGTGTGGGTATTGGGCGTTCTGAATGTTGATTTAATTGGTTTTACTACTGTTTGTGTTGACTTGTCAACCATTTCTTGTAATCTGGTTCACATGACCGCCTCATCCACGCATCCGTCACATCCCTCGGGGATCGCCCTTCGCGGTGTCCCGGTGGTGCCCGGCGTGGCCTACGCGCCGGTGATCCGGCCGGGCCGGCTGCCGTCCCTCGATGACGGGGGCGACGTCGCCGAACCCGACCGGTCCGCGGAGGCGGAGCGCTTCAAGGCCGCCGCATCGGCGGTCGCGACGCGACTGCGTGACCGTGCGGCGCACGCCTCCGGGGCGGCCTCAGAGGTGCTGGCGGCGACCGCGACGCTGGCGCAGGACCGGGCATGGCTGAGCGCCGCCGAGAAGCGCATCACTGCAGGCGCGCCCGCGGTCGGCGCGGTGATCGGCGCCGTCGAGCAGTTCGCCGAGATGTTCACCAAGCTCGGCGGGCTGATGGCCGAACGGGTGACCGACCTGCGTGACATCCGCGACCGCGTGATCGCCGAACTGATGGGCCTGCCTGAACCCGGTGTACCGACGCCCTCCGTGCCGTCGATCCTGTGCGCCGAGGACCTCGCCCCGGCCGACACCGCCGGTCTTGACCCCGCGCTCGTCGTCGCGCTGGCTACGACGCTCGGGGGGCCAACCAGCCATACGGCGATCATCGCGCGTCAACTCGGAATCCCGTGCGTTGTGGCCGTCGAGGGTCTCGACGACGTCGATGCGGGCACGATGGTGCTCGTCGACGGCACTGCGGGCACCGTCCTCGTCACGCCGGACGCCGCGGCGGCGGGCGAGGCCGTCGAGGCGGCACGACGCGACGCCGAACGGGCCGCCGGATGGAGCGGACCGGGCGCCACCGCCGACGGCCACGCGATCGCAGTCCTCGCCAACGTGCAGGACGGTGCGGCCGCGCGGGCTGCCCGCGAGACCGCGGCCGAGGGCATCGGGTTGTTCCGCACCGAACTGTGCTTCCTGAACCGGGAGACCGAGCCGACTGTCGACGAGCAGGCCGACATCTACGCCGAGGTGCTCGACGCGTTCGCCGGACACAAGGTGGTCATCAGGACACTCGACGCGGGTTCGGACAAACCACTGAAGTTCGCCGACCATCCCGACGAGGCCAACCCCGCGCTCGGTGTTCGTGGCATTCGCGTGGCAGGCGGCAATCCGGGTCTGCTGGACCGGCAACTCGAGGCCATTGCCGCCGCGGGCAAGCGCACCGGCAATCCACCGTGGGTGATGGCGCCGATGATTGCGACGGCACAGGAAGCCGAACACTTTGCAGCACAAGTTCGTTCGCATGGGCTGACGCCGGGCGTGATGATCGAGGTGCCTTCGGCGGCCCTGTTGGCCGGTCGGATTCTCGAGCACGTGGACTTCCTATCGATCGGGACCAATGACCTGGCGCAGTACACGATGGCCGCCGACCGGATGTCGGCCGAACTCGCCGCGCTCACCGACCCGTGGCAGCCCGCGGTGCTGACGTTGGTGGCCATGGCGGCCAGGGCGGGCGCGTCGGCAGGCAAGCCGGTCGGCGTGTGCGGTGAGGCCGCCGCCGATCCGTTGCTCGCCTGCGTGCTCGCCGGTTTGGGTGTGACGTCTTTGTCGTCGGCCGCTGCGGCGGTGCAGGGCGTCGGCGCGAAACTGGCGCGGGTCACGCTGCAGCAGTGCCGCGATGCGGCCGAAGCGGTGCTCGCGGCGAGCAGCGCGGCAGACGCGCGGGCGGCGGCGCTGGGCGTGCTCGACCCTGAATGACACGGAATAATTCGGACTACGGTCCGGTTATCGGTGGCATGCCTGCCATCACCGCTGACACCCTGACACTTCCGCGGATCGCCGCTGCCGGTCCGTCAGACACCGAACGTCCCGTGCGGTCCATCACCACCGGTCCTCGCGGCTATGAGGGCGAGGGATTTCCCGTCGTACGCGCGTTCGCCGGCGTCAACAGCGCCGACCTCGATCCGTTCGTGCACATGGACCAGATGGGCGAGGTGGAGTACGAACCCGGCGAACCCAGAGGCACCGACTGGCATCCGCACCGGGGCTTCGAGACCGTCACATACATGCTGGACGGCCGCTTCGCACACCAGGATTCGCATGGCGGCGGTGGCCTGATCACCGACGGCGCCACGCAGTGGATGACCGCAGGGTCGGGAATACTGCACATCGAGACGCCGCCGGCCGAGCTGGTCGAGAGTGGCGGGCTGTTCCACGGCGTTCAGTTGTGGGCGAACCTGCCGCGTAAGGATAAGTTCGCAGCGCCGCGGTACCAGGCGATCGAGGGTAACCAGGCGAAGCTGCTGTCCTCCGACGACGGCGGCGCGCTGGTCCGCCTCATCGCGGGCGACGTCGCCGGCCATGAAGGTCCCGGTGCCACCCACACTCCGATCACCCTGGCGCACAGCACGATCCAGCCGGGTGCCAGGCTGAACCTCCCGTGGAACCGCGATTTCAACGCGCTGGTCTATGTGCTCTCGGGCTGCGGTGCGGTCGGACCCGTCGGACACCCGATTCACCAGGGTCAACTGGCTGTGCTCGGGCCCGGCGACCGCATCACCGTGAGCGCCGATCCGGGACAAGATTCACATCGGCCAGCACTCGAAGTCCTGCTCTTGGGCGGCAAGCCGATTCGCGAGCCCGTGTTCCAGTACGGACCGTTCGTGATGAACACCAAGTCCGAACTCATCGAGGCGATGGAGGATTACAACAAGGGCAAGTTCGGCGTCATCCCGCCGGACGCGCTCATGCCGCACCGTGCTTGATGCCGAGCGCCATTAAGGCTCGACAACGACCCGGAACACCCCCTTGGACCTGTCCTCCGCCACCCGGAACGCTTCCACCGCATCGGCGATGGGGAATCGGTGGGTGATCAGCGCGGCCGCAAGTTCAGGTCGTGCGGCCAGCATGTCGGCGGCTTCGGAGAAATCGCGGCGTCGCGAGCGGTGGCTGCAATAACCAAGCGAAGGACGCAACGTGACTTCTTTGGAGAAGGCGAAGTCCATTGGCCAGGCTGTTCCTGGAGCGTAGGACCCAAGGTGTACGACGGTGCCGCCCACGCGCGTCAGTTCGACGGCGCGCTGCAAAGCGCTCTCACTTCCGCCGGTCTCTATGACCACGTCGTAGTCACCAGTCGGCGCGGTCGCTCCTATGCGTTCGCAGGCCTCGCGCTGATGGGGGTGGCGTGCCTCCACAGCCACCTCAGCTGCGGCCATCTTCTGGGCTGAGGCCGCGGCCAGGATGCCGATGGCGCCCGCGCCGACGATTGCGACCCGGGTCTGGGGGCCGATCTCACCCTGGTGGCAGCTGTGCCACGCCACACTTGCGGGTTCCACCAGCGACGCGTCGCCGACCGCAAGGCCCGTTGGCAAAGGCACGAGCATGTGGCGTGGCGCGCGAAAGAGTTCAGCCATGCCGCCTGGGCTGAGCATGCCGGGAGCGGTCGGTCCCTGCACGCACATGTTGAAGGTGCCCTGTTCGCACTGGGGGCAACTCCCGCAGCCGAAGAAGCCCTCGACCGCAACGGCGGTTCCGTCGTCGGTTACGCCAGCGAATTCGTGTCCCGCGATCTGCGTGCTGCCCCACCGCAAGTACTTCAGATCTGAGGCGCAGATGCCGGCCGCGGCAACCCGGACAAGTTCTCCGGCACCCTCCGGCTCGTCGACGTCGACGATCTCGATTACCGGTGGTGCGTTACGAACCGCTTTCATCCGAACTCCTCCTCCCGCATCATCCTGCCCCGCAGGGTCGGTCAGTGAGCCGGATTGGACGCGCTCTGTGAAGTCCCCGATTCTTGCGGCATGGAATCGCCTCTCGGATAGAGCAATTCCAGCTCCCCGATGTGCGCCGCCGCGGTCACCAGCGGTAGTGCCGCCGCGACCGCCAGTTTGTCGTCGGAGGCGTCGGCGCGCAGCGCGATCACGAAATCGTCGCTGATCGGTTCCAGCGCAGTCCCCGGTGAGCCGCCGGTGACGTGACGGCAGACCGCCTCGGCGTGGGTCTCCAGCACCGTGCGGGTCTGTGGGTACACGCCGTGCGGCGGCGGGACGACATCGGCGATCAGTTCGGCCGCGGCGCGCAACCGGACCGCGCGATTGGCCCGCCGCACGATCGGTGCGCGGACATCGGCGGCCCCACTGCTCTCTGAAAGATACTGTCGCACTGCGTCGTCGACGGTGCGCGAGGCCTCGAGGGCGTCGTGGCTGAGCGCGATGACCCTATCGGTGGCCTCTTCGGACGCGCCGCGGGTGACGCGCAGTACGGCCGCCTTGAGAAACGACGCGCCGACGGCGAAGGACGTGTCGATGACCTTCGACACCCGGGTGCGCACTCCGCGCGGCCACAGCAGAACTGAAACGATGATGCCCACCAGTGCGCCGATGACGACGTCCTGGATGCGGATCAACCCGACACTCCAACCCGTCGGCCTGATCAGATTGAAGATGATCAGCACCATCATCGTGAACGCCGCCTGGCCGGCGATGAACGACGCGACCTCCGGCACGAACGCCGAACCGAACGCGACCACCGGCAGGAGGATCCACATGACGATCGGGTCGACGCCGACCAACTCGATCACGACGATGCCCAGGAGGAAGCCGAGCGTCGTCCCCGTGACCGCACGCACGACCCGGGTGCCGGTCGACAGCGCGCTGCTGCGCAGGACCGACATCGCACCCAGGACTACCCAGAAGCCGTTCTGCAAGGGAAACACCTGGGTGACGGCGACGGCCATGGCCAAGCCGAGGCCGGTACGCAGACTGCTGCGCAGCACGACCGCGCGAGTCGATACCAGTCCTTTGGTGATCGCCGCGACCGCGGCCGTCTCAGGCATCACCCAGTCGGCGGTTCCCGTCGGCGGCAGGCGGCGGCCGAGCACGCGCGCCCACACCGGCCGGGCGTCGGCCTCGGCGGCATTGCGGATGATCCGGCCGGTCACGCCGACGGTGGCCGAGAACGTGCGTCGCCCCAACAGCTTTCGTCCGACATCCACGGCTGCCGCGTCATCGGGCACGCCGAGTATCTCGAGGATGTCTTCGCGGTAGCGCCCCTGCGCGATGGATCGCAGTTCGGCCAGTGCGGAGTTGAGGTCCGCGCCCCTGGCCGCACGAGCGGAGGGTTCGGGAACGCTGAGCACCGCGGCGCAATCTCGCAGCACGCGCACCAACGGCGGCTTGAGGTCCCCGAGCTGGCGGCCGGTGTCGTCGGTGATGCGGTCGGCCAGGAAGCCGAGATCGTCGACGACCCGCACCAGTGCACGGCTGCCCGCGGTGAGCCCCACCGGGCGGAAGTCGGCGCCGAGGAAGCTCTCCCACAGCGAATTCATCGCGCGGGTCGCGTCTTTGGCGGTTCCGGTGCCCTCCAACGTATCGGCCAGGCACGTGCATACCTGCGCTGAGTGTTGGCGCAACTCGTCGTGATGGCGCGGCGGGAGAAGGAACAGGGCCGCGGGTACGCACACCGCGAGCGCGATCAGCCAGCCGAGCAGGCGATCGGCGATCGGACCGACCGGTGTGCAGGCGGGCAGTACGAACGTCAACAGGGTGGCGCGCTGGCCGGCCGCGACGATCTCGCTGAGGACACCGGAAAACGTCACGACCACACCGAGGACGAACATCACCGCGACACTGGTCCACGGATGGTCGGCCACCAGCGTTCCGAGGGTGATCAGCACGAAGCCGTTGACGCCGAGACCGAGGTAGGCGAGCGCCCTGGCTGGACGGTTTCCGGGGAAGTCCACCATGATCAGCAGCGCCACCGAGCCGAAGATGCTGAACAACGCTGTCTGCGAACTGTTTCCGACGGTGAAACCGACCGCTGCCGCGATAGGCACCACCAGCGCCGCCCGGCCGGCGCGGCGCAGGGCGTCGAACTCGGGGTCGCGCTGCCGAAGGCGATCGACCGCGCGACGCCACAGGTTAGTCATCTCAGTGGGCAATTATCTTGATGCCGACGACGAGTAATCCGAGGCCCACCAGGACGGCCACCGATAGCGCCTGCTGCCACCACGGCAACCGCGTCCGTCGCATCGCCAGCAGCGCGATGACGCCCAACTCACCCACCAGTGTCCACATTCCGATCCACATCGCGGTGTCGGTGTCGAGAACGTTGACCACCGCGAGTACCAGGACGATCACCGGCGGGACGGCGGCCACGAGAATCTGACCCGACGCCTGCAGGAGCTGGATCCAGTGCCGCCCGCGCGGGGGGCTCCCGAACACGGCCATCTGCGCGACGAAGTGGGAGAGCAGGCTGGCGGCCCACAGACCGCCGGTGGCCACTGCGATGTCGAGAACCCTGGCCAGCGCGTTGGTGTCCTCGTCGCTGTACCTGGCGAGGATCGCGAGCGTCGCCAGACAGGAGATCGCCCCGTAGAGGCGTTCACGCAGCATCGCTAGGACATGCTGGACGCGCTCGACCTCGACCGGCGGATCGTCGGTCTCACGGGCGGCGTCAGTCACTGTCAGGCACCGAAGCGAACCCGTCGTTGTCCAGCGCGTTGCGCACCTGTTCGGAGATCCACTTCAACGCCTTCGGATCCGGCGGTAGGGCGGACTGCTCGTAACCGACGAGGATGTACACCGACCATCCCGCGAAGACCTGCGCTTGCCGCTGGTTCTGCAGGATCTCGAAGGCCGACTC
This sequence comes from Mycobacterium sp. NPDC051804, assembly GCF_044452905.1. Classification (NCBI taxonomy): domain Bacteria; kingdom Bacillati; phylum Actinomycetota; class Actinomycetes; order Mycobacteriales; family Mycobacteriaceae; genus Mycobacterium; species Mycobacterium sp. NPDC051804. The sequence goes on from NZ_JBITCD010000001.1 coordinate 591,075, forward strand.
GTACATGATGTTGAATCGCTGCTGGTCGACCATGGCCTGGACGGCGTGCACATCCGGGTCCAGGGAGCTCCATACCCGGATCGCGGCTTCCGCCCCGTGGGGCAGCCCAAGCGCGACTTGGATCAAAGTGTCGATTCGGCGGCCCGGGTCCGTCTCGCCGCGCACCGCCTCGATCACGAGCACAGTACGTTCCTGCACCCAGTGGGCGACCAGCTCCTTGGTGAACGTCGGCCAATTGGTGAAGTAGTGGTAGAAGGATCCAGTCGTGACACCCAGGCGGTGGCAGACCTCCGCGAGTTTGAGCCCCCCGTAACCGAGATCCGACAGCACTTCGAGGCCGGTCTCGAAGTAGGCCTCCCGAGAAACGACGCTGGCCATGGGACCGCACCCTAGTTGCTCACCCCCTCGAATCTCTACGTCATCGTTTCGTCAGAATCGGCGAGCGACCACGATTTATTTGCTGAAACTGGCGATTTAGGATCTCCGGGCCGTGATACCGCGCTGGCCGCACAGTGGGCTGTGGCACAATTTGACTGTGCCGCAACACACCGCCAGTAGGGGCCCGGGTCGCCCGCCTGCAGCTAAGGCCGCCGAAACGCGGGAGCGCATCATAGGAGCCGCGCGCGAGGTCTTCAGCGAACTCGGGTACGACGCCGCCACGTTCCAGGCGATCGCCATCCGCGCGGGTTTGACCCGTCCGGCGATCAACCACTACTTCGCGAGTAAGCGGGTGTTGTGGGCTCAGGTCGTCGAGCAGACGGATGCGCTCGTAGTTAGCGCGGGTCAGGCGCGCGCGAAGGCCGAATCGAACCTGCTGACGAGGTTGTCGGCGTTCTTCACCGCGGCGATCCAGGCCGATTCCGAAGATCGTTCGGCGGCAGCTTTTCTCGTGACCTCGGTGCTGGAGTCGCAGCGCCATCCCGAGCTGAGCGGCGACGAGCACGATTCGCTGCGGAATTCGCGGGAGTTCATTGCCTGGGCGGTCAACGACGCAATCCAGACGGGCGAGCTCGCCACCGACACCGACGTCAGCGACCTCGTCGAGTTGCTCGTCGCGATGATGTGGGGTATCGGGTTCTACGCCGGATTCGTCGGCAGTCATCAAGAGCTTTCCGGCGTCGTGGAGAAGTTCCAGCTGCTGCTCGCCAACAAGCTCTGGCAACTCAACGACTGAGTGTTGCCTCTCCCACAGGTCGTATAGCTGGGCTAACTGTTTCGGTAGCATGGCGTAATGAGTTCGTTGCGCACGCACGATGACACCTGGGATATCGCGACCAGTGTCGGATCGACGGCCGTCATGGTGGCCGCGGCCCGCGCAGGAGAAACCGCCAAGCCCGAACCTCTGATCCGCGACCCCTATGCCGAGGTGCTGGTCGCCGGTGTCGGCCCCGGGGTATGGGACATCGTGCGCAGCGAGGAGTTCGCCGCCAAGGTCGCCGAGGCCGACGCCGAAGTGGGCGCGATATTCACGCACATGGGCAATTACCAGGCCGTGCGGACCCACTTCTTCGACGCGTTCTTCGCTGCCGCCACGGCCGCGGGCCTTCGTCAGGTCGTGATCCTCGCGTCGGGCCTCGACTCACGCGCCTACCGGCTGGACTGGCCGGCGGAGACCGTCGTCTACGAGATCGACCAGCCAAAGGTGCTCGAGTACAAGGCCGCGCGGATGGCTGAGCACGGCGCGCTGCCGTCCGCCAAGCGCAACGCGGTGGCCATCGACCTCCGGCTGGACTGGCCGCATGCCCTTCGCGAAGCCGGTTTCGACGCGGACGCGCCGACCGCTTGGCTGGCCGAGGGCCTGCTGATGTACCTACCCGCCGAAGCCCAGGACCGGTTGTTCGAGCAGATCACCGCCCTCAGTGCGCCCGGCAGCCGGGTTGCCGCCGAGACGGTCGGGGTGCGGTCCGACGACCGCCGGGCCGAGTTCCGCGAGAAGTTCGAGCGCATCGCCGAGCAGTTCGGGATGGAAGACGCCCCCGACGTCGCCGAGCTGATGTACAACGACCCCGACCGGGCTGACGTGGCCCATTGGCTCAACGCGCACGGGTGGCAGGCATCCGCCGTCACCTCCGCAGACGAAATGCGCAGGCTCGACCGCTGGGTCCTGCCGCCTGGAGAATCCGACCAAGATGCGTTCTCGTCTTTCGTCACGGGCGAGAAGTTGGGCTGACCGCCCGAACGGCCTACCGGAGGGGCAGAAAGTTGCCCCTTCAGTGCTGCCCAACCGGTTGGTTAGTATCGGGTGTTCCTCGGGTCAGGAAGGACACCCACCGTGACCACAGAATCCGTCGCACCCCCCACAGCGACAACCACCCCGGACATCCCCGCCACCGTTCGCAGGCTGCGCGAAACCTTCGCCACCGGCCGGACTCGCAGCGTCGAATGGCGTAAACAGCAGCTGCTGGCGCTGGAAAAGATGATGATCGACAACGAGGGCGCCATCATGGAAGCCCTCGATAAGGATCTGGGCCGCAGCCCGTTTGAGGCCTGGCTGGCCGATATCGCGAGTACCTCGGGCGAGGCGAAGGACGCAGCCAAGAACGTCAAGAAGTGGATGCGCCGCAAGTACCGGCTGCTGGAGATGTCGCAGCTGCCCGGCCGCGGCTGGGTGGAGTACGAGCCCTACGGCACCGTCCTGATCATCGGTGCGTGGAATTTCCCGTTCGTCCTGACGCTCGGACCCGCCGTCGGCGCGATCGCCGCGGGCAACACGGTGCTCATGAAGCCCTCCGAGGTATGCCCGGCGTCGTCGGCGCTGATGGCCGAACTGGTGCCCAAGTACCTCGACAATGACGCGATCGCCGTCGTCGAGGGCGACGCAGGGTGCAGCCAGGAGCTCATCGCGCAGGGCTTCGACCACATCTGCTTCACCGGCGGCACCGAGATCGGCCGCAAGGTCTATGAGGCCGCCGCACCGCACCTGACGCCCGTCACCCTGGAGTTGGGCGGTAAGAGCCCGGTCATCGTGGCCGCGGACGCCGACATCGAGGTCGCGGCCAAGCGCATCGCGTGGACCAAGCTGATCAACTCGGGCCAGATCTGCATCGCGCCGGACTACGTGCTGGCCGACGCGAAGATCCGCGACGAGCTGGTCGACAAGATCAAAGACGCCGTAACGACCTTTGAGGCGAAGAATCCGAGCGGCGGCAAGCGCATTGTCAACGAGCGGCACTTCGACCGGCTCACCGCATCACTGGCGGCGACCAAGGGTGACGTTGTCATCGGCGGTGGTTCGGATCAGTCGAACATCAGCATCCAGCCGACGGTCGTAGTGGATCCCGATCCTGCCGAACCGCTGATGACCGATGAGATCTTCGGCCCGATCCTGCCGATCATGACGGTCCAATCCCTCGACGATGCAATCGGTTTCGTGAACTCACGGCCAAAGCCGCTCGCCGCTTACCTGTTCACCAAGACCAAGAGCATTCGCGAGCGTGTCATCAAAGAAGTGGCCGCGGGCGGCATGGTGATCAACCACCTGCTCTTCCACTTCGCCACCAACAAGCTGCCGTTCGGCGGTGTCGGGCCGTCCGGCATGGGCGCCTACCACGGCAAGTTCGGCTTCGAGCAGTTCAGCCACAAGAAGACCGTGATGACCAAGCCGACCCGACCCGATGTCGGCGCGTTCATCTATCCCCCGTATACAGAGAAGGCTTTGAAGCTCGCGAAACGGCTGTTCTGAGAAAGGAACCCCATGCCAGGAGTGCAGGATCGCGTCATCGTCGTCACCGGTGCCGGAGGCGGACTCGGACGCGAATACGCGTTGACGCTCGCCAGGGAGGGCGCCAGCGTCGTCGTGAACGATCTCGGTGGTTCACGTGACGGCACCGGCGCCGGTCACAACATGGCCGACGAGGTGGTCAAGGAGATCAAGGACGCCGGCGGCCGCGCCGTCGCGAACTACGACTCGGTGGCTGAAACCGAGGGCGCCGAGAACATCATCAAGACCGCGATCGACGAGTTCGGCAAGGTCGACGGTGTGGTGAGCAACGCGGGCATCCTGCGCGACGGCACCTTCCACAAGATGGAGTTCGCGAACTGGGACGCCGTGCTCAAGGTGCACCTGTACGGCGGCTACAACGTGATCCGCGCGGCATGGCCGCACTTCCGCGAGAACAACTTTGGCCGCGTCGTGGTGGCCACCTCGACCAGCGGGCTGTTCGGCAACTTCGGTCAGGCCAACTACGGTGCCGCCAAGCTCGGCCTCGTCGGGCTCATCAACACGCTGGCCCAGGAGGGCGCGAAGTACAACATCAAGTCCAACGCCGTGGCGCCCATCGCGGCCACCCGGATGACACAGGACATCCTGCCGCCGGAGGTCTTCGAGAAGCTCACCCCCGAGTACGTCGCCCCCGTGGTCGCGTACCTGTGCACCGAGGAACTCCCCGAGACCGCTTCGGTGTTCATCGTTGGCGGCGGCAAAGTGCAGCGCACCGCCCTGTTCCAGAACGACGGTGTGACGTTCACCGAGGTGCCGACCGTCGAAGACGTGGCAGGCAAGTGGGGCGAGATCACCGATTTGTCCGCGGCGCAGCGCGCCACGTTCTCGCTCGGCTGACTGCAAAGTGAAGGCGCTTGTCGCGCAGGAGCTTTCCGGTCCATCGGGGTTGGCGTACGTTGACGTAGACGATGTGGTCGGCAATGACGACGTCGTTGTCGTCGACGTCGGCGCCGCCGGCGTGAGCTTCCCCGACCTGCTGCTCCTACGCGGCGAGTATCAATTGCGGCTGGAGCCCCCGTTCGTCCCCGGTATGGAGGCGGCGGGGGTGGTGGTCTCGGCGCCGTACGAGTCGGAGTTCAAGCCGGGACAGCGCGTGACCGCGCTGACGATGTTGGGTGGCTGGGCTGAGCGCATCGCGGTGCCGCCCGCCAGCCTGCGGCCGACGCCCGAGGATCTCGATGACGCCGAAGCCGTTGCGCTGTTGGGTAATTACCAGACGATGTATTTCGCGCTGGCCAAACGCGGAGCGCTGCGGTCGGGCGAAACGGTGCTGGTGCTCGGATCAGCGGGTGGCGTCGGCACCGCGGCAATTCAGGTGGCGAAGGCGCTGGGCGCCAAGGTGATTGCGATGGTCCACCGGCCACACGGCAATGAGTTCGTGGAATCGCTGGGCGCCGACGTGGTGCTGCCGCTCACCGATGGTTGGCTGCAGGCGGTCAAGGACCACACCGGCGGCCGCGGTGTCGACCTGGTGGTCGATCCGGTGGGCGGTGAGGTGTTCGACGATGCGATCCGCGCCCTGGCCACCGAGGGCAGGCTCCTGGTGCTCGGATTCGCCTCGGGCGGAGGAATTCCCAACATCAAGGTGAATCGGCTGTTGTTGCGCAACGTCTCCGTCATCGGGGTGGGATACGGCGAGTACGTCAATCGCACCCCTGGCGCACAGTCGCTCTTCGAATTCGGGGTGGCCGAACTGGTCCGAGCGGGTCTGCGACCGCCCCCGCCGGTGCGGTTCCCGTTGGCCAAGGGCGCCGAGGCGCTGCAGAGTCTGGCCGACGGCGGTGTGCTCGGCAAGGTCGTGCTGGAGCCGTGACGATCAAGGCGCTGGCGTTCGACACGTTCGGCACCGTCGTCGACTGGCGTTCGAGCATCATCGCCGAGCTCGAGAAATTCGGCGAAAGCCATGGTGTCCAACATGATTGGGCCGCAATGGCCGACGCCTGGCGCAAAGGCTATTTGCCGGCGATGGATCGGGTGCGGCGCGGTGAGCTGCCGTGGACCAAGATCGACGACCTGCACCGCATGATCCTCGAGGAGCTGATGGGCGCGGCCGGTATCACGTCGATCTGCGTTGAGGACGTCGACCATCTCAACCGCGCGTGGCACCGCCTCGATCCGTGGCCGGACAGCGTCCCGGGCCTGGTGCGGCTGAAGGAGCGCTTCGTCATCACCACGCTGTCGAACGGCAATATGTCGCTGCTGACCAACATGGCCAAGCGCGCGAATCTGCCGTGGGACTGCGTGATCTCCGCGGAGTTGTTCCATCACTACAAGCCCGATGCCGAGGCGTATCTCGGTTGTGCCGACCTGCTTGGTGTGCAGCCCGATGAGCTGATGCTCGTCGCCGCGCATCCCGGCGACCTGCGGGCCGCGCAGCAGGCGGGGCTCCGGGCCGCCTACGTCACGCGGCCACTGGAGTACGGACCCAATCAGCGGGCGCACAAAGTCACCGAGGGCGAATTCGACTTCACGGCAACCGATTTTCTCGACCTTGCCGATCAGTTGGGCGCTTGATCGGTCGGCGTAGCGTGGAAGGGTGACCGATCAATTGCACACCGATATACCGCAGGCACTTCGCAGGGCGCTGGATCTGTTGACGGATCCGCCGACGAATCCCGACGTCAGCAATGGCTATCTGGACCTGCTGACCGACGACCTCGCGACGGACACCCAACCACCGAAGAACACGGGCCTCATCCAGGCCGCGTGGGCTTCGGGTATCGGGTCGATGCTCTACGACAACGCGCAGGCGCTGGCTCGCCGAGTGGCCGGGGTGTGGCAGTTGCCGGTCGACTGGCTGAACATTCCGTCCGGTGGGGTGGCTCTCGACGTCGGTAGCGGTCCGGGAAACGTGACCGCACAGTTGGGCGAGGCAGCGGGTCCGGACGGGCTGGCGCTCGGTCTCGACATCTCCGAGCCGATGCTCGCGCGCGCGGTCGAGGCCCAGGCGGGCGCGAACGTCGGCTTCATGCGCGCCGACGCGCAGCGCCTTCCGCTGCGCGACGAGACGGTCGACGCGACGACCTCGCTGGCGGTGTTGCAGCTGATACCGAACCCGGCGCAGACCCTCGCCGAGATGGTCAGGGTGCTCAAGCCCGGCGGGCGAATGGCCGTCATGGTGCCCACCGCCGGAAGCATCGGACCGCTGCTCCGGCTGCTTCCCGAAGGCCACGCCAATTTCTTCGCCGAGGACGAACTCGCCGACATCCTCGAGGACCTGGGCATGGAAGGCGTGCGGGCCAAGACTCTCGGGACCTTTCAGTGGGTGCGCGCCAGAAAGCCGTGAGGCATTAAGTTCGTGTCGTGGGCACCGCAGGCATCATCCTCGTAGCGCTCGCGATCGCCGTCGGCATCATCGGCATCGTGGTGCCACTCCTACCCGGCACCTTGCTGGTTTTCGCCGCGATCGCGATCTGGGCCTTCGTCGAGAACAACGTCACGGGCTGGGTGACGCTCGCGGTGGCTACCGCGCTGCTCGGTGCGGCGACCTTGATCAAGTACACGTGGCCGGTGAAGCGGATGCGCGCCAACGACGTCCGCACGCTGAGCCTGGCGGGGGGTGCGGTGCTGGGCATCATCGGGTTCTTCGTGATCCCGGTGATCGGCTTGGTGATCGGCTTCGTGCTAGGTGTCTATCTGGCCGAGCTGTCGACGCGTGGCGACCAGCGGCTGGCGTGGACCTCGACCAAGCATGCCGTCAAGGGCGTCGCGTTGTCGATGGGCGTCGAACTCGCCGGGGCATTGTTCGCGACCGTCGCCTGGGTGTTCGGGGTCTATCTAACCCAGTAGCGAACGGCGCAACAGATCCATCTGCGCCGGTGTAACTCCGACAGCCTCAAGGTAATTCGCCAGCGAGCCGTACTGGTCGTCGATGGTTTTGCGGGATGCATCCAGGTAGACCTCGCGGACGCCGAGCACCTCTTCGGTGAGCCGAGCCTCCGCGAACGTCACGATCTCGTCGGTGGTGTCCTCGGACCGGTTGCGGATCGACTCGAGGATGCTGTCGCGAAGCTGGGGCACCGCGGCATTGCTGCGCAGGAAATCCGACATGATCGCGTCGCGACCGACGCCGACGGCTTCCAGCACCGTCGCCACGGTGAAGCCGGTCCGGTCCTTGCCCGCGAAGCAGTGCGTGATGACCGGCCGCTCCGCGGTCAGCATCGAAATGACCTGCCGCACAGCCAGTTGCGCGCCGGCCAACGTCGGGAAGCGCTCGTATTCCTCGGTCATGAACCGGCCCGCGGCAACCGCGACATCCTCGTCGTCAGGCTTCTCGGTCATCATCCGCTCGAAGCTCTGCTCGTGCGGCGCTTCCGCACCGGGCTTGGACAGTTCATGGAACGGCAGCCGGTGGATCACGACGCCGCCGGGGACGTTGCCTTCACCGCGGCGTTCGACCTCGCGGTCGGAGCGAAGGTCGGCCACGTCGGTGATGCCGAAGCCGAGCAGCGCTGCCTGACCGGAGTCGTCGAGTCCGCTCAACTCGCTGGACCGGAAGAACCTGCCCGGCCGGATACCGGCCTCCTCGGCGATGTCGCGAAAGTTCCACGCCCCTGACAGGGCGTCAGGGTTCGCGGTCACCGAGTGGGCCCGGGAGTCACCGCAGCAGCGAAAGCTGATTTCTCCCTGCCGAGTTCGGCACGGGCGATGGTCCGCATGTGGACCTCGTCGGGGCCGTCGAACAGGCGCATCGCCCGGTGCCAGCCGTAGAGCCGGGCCAGCACGGTGTCGTCGCTGATGCCCGCGGCGCCGTGCACTTGGATCGCGCGGTCGAGGACGTTGCACGCCATCTGCGGGGCGACCGCCTTGATCATTGCCACCTCGTTGCGCGCTTCCTTGTTGCCCTTCTCGTCGATGACCCACGCGGCCTTGTGACACAACAGCCGTGCCTGGTCGATCTCGTTGCGCGACAACGCCACCTGCTGTTGCACCACCCCCTGCTCGGCCAGGGGCTTGCCGAACGCGATGCGGTTGTTCACCCGGTCGACCATGAGGGCCAGGGCCCGCTCGGCCACCCCGATGGCACGCATGCAGTGGTGGATGCGGCCAGGCCCCAGGCGGGCCTGCGCGATCGCGAAACCACTGCCCTCCTCATGGAGCAGGTTGGTCACGGGCACCCGCACGTTGTCGAAGGTGACCTCGCAGTGGCCGTGCTGGTCCTGCCAGCCGAACACCGGCAGCGACCGCTCGATCGACACACCGGGCGTATCCACGGGCACCAGGATCATCGACTGCTGCTGATGGCTGGCGGCGTCGGGGTTGGTGCGCCCCATGACGATCAGCAGCTTGCAGCGGGGGTCGGCGGCACCGGAGATCCACCACTTACGGCCGTTGATGACGTAGTCGCCACCGTCGCGCAGCATCGTGGTCTGGATGTTGCGGGCGTCACTGGAGGCCACCGCGGGCTCCGTCATCGCGAAAGCGCTGCGGATCTCACCGTTGAGCAGCGGCTCGAGCCACTGCTTGCTCTGCGCCTCATCGGCGAACAGGTGCAGCGTTTCCATGTTTCCGGTGTCGGGGGCGGCACAGTTGGTGACCTCGGGGGCGATCTCCATACTCCAGCCGGTGAGCTCGGCCAGCGGTGCGTATTCGAGGTTGGTCAGCCCCGACTCGGAGGGCAGGAACAGGTTCCACAGGCCGCGTTCCTTGGCCAGTTTCTTGAGGTCTTCGATGACGGGCGGGACGGTGTGATCGTCGCGGCCCTTCTCGTGCCGGTAGGCCTCGTAGTCCTGCTCGGCGGGGAAGACGTGCTCGATCATGAATTCGGAGAGGCGTTGGTGGTAGTCCTGCCCTTTGGCCGACATCGCGAAGTCCATGACCGTCACGATATGACACCCGTAAAAAACGGGAATCGTGGCAGTCCATGACACGTATAACAGGACATGACAGAAAGCCGACCGCCGTTCCCGCCGTTCACCCTCGAGACCGCCGTCCAGAAGGTGCAAGCCGCCGAGGACGCCTGGAACACCCGTGACCCGGAGCGGGTCAGCTTGGCGTACACCCCCGATTCCCAGTGGCGCAACCGCGACGTGCATGTGGTCGGGCGCCCCGAGATCGTCACGTTCCTGACTCAGAAGTGGGAGCGCGAACTCGACTACGTGCTGCGCAAGAGCCTGTGGGTCTTCCACGGCAACCGCATCGCCGTGCGGTTCCAGTACGAATGCCGCGACGCCGGCGGCCAGTGGTACCGCAGCTACGGCAACGAGCTGTGGGAGTTCAGCCCCGAGGGCCTGATGTCGCGCCGAGAGGCCAGCATCAACGACCGCAGGATCGAGGAGTTGGAGCGGCGGTACTTCGGGCCGCGGCCGGAGTCCGAGTACGGCGCGGAGATTCCGATGTGGTGACGCCGCAATAACGAACGGAAGAGGCCCTCGCCAGGTTTACGCCGCGCCCGGCGAGGGCCTCTTGTAGTGGGTGGTCTTGAGTTATTCGGCCGATGGGACGTCGATGACGAAACCTTCGCCGGCCGGGTAGCTGCGGTGGCGGGGCATCACGATGACCGGAGGACGCGCGATGACGTTCGGGGTGGCCACGATGCCCGGGCGCGGCTCCGGGGTGTACGAGTAGGTGCCTGCGTTGGCCATCCCGGCCAGGCCGAGGGCGGCGCCACCGAGAATCCCCGCGGAGACGACGGGAAGGGCGATGTAACGGGCGAAGATTTGGATGGTGGTCATGTGGCTGGCCTTTCTGCGGACTTATTCGGCTGACGAGATATCGGTGGGGACGTCGACGATGTACAGGTGGCCGTGCTTGGCCTCGCCCTTGGAAGTCTTGTTGTACGGAGGCTCGGCGAAGGTTTTCGGGGTCGCGACGATGCCCGGTCTCGGCTCGTGCTGCTGAGAGTAAGTACCTGCATTGGAAGCCCCCGCCAGGCCGAGCGCGGCGCCGCCGAGAATTCCGGCGGAGACGGCGGGGAGGGCAAGGTAGCGGGCGAAGCTTGCGGTGGCACTCACGAGAGTTTTCTTTCCTGTCTGTTCAGGGTTTTCGGTTTTCCATTCCGGCTGTTCCGGCGTTGAGATAACTATCGCCCGCTGCAGCGCCGGAGTCTGTCGGCTGATCGACCCGTGACCTGGGGGAATCCGTTGTCCCCCGATCGGGGGACAACGGACGATTTCGGCTAGGGGGTGTAGCTGGGCTCGAGGTTCATCACGTGCACGATGCGGTTGTGGTGATGGGTGCCCGGCATGGCCGACGGCGCCGGGTGGGCCTTGATCGACGGTGCGGCGACAATGCCCGGCTGCGGCTGGCTGTAGGTGCCCGCGTTCGCCACGCCGGCCAACCCGAGTGCGGCTGTGCCGATGACGCCCGACGACAGAACCGGCAGCGCGAAGGACCTGACAATGCGGTGAGTGATGCTGGCGTTCATTTGAATCCTCCTGTGTCACTTAATGTTTGGTGCTTCCCGCCGGCCTGTTCCGGCGATGACTCAAGAGTGCTGCGCCGCGGCGGATCTGTATGTCGAGCAAAAGATCGTCGACGCGGATGAACCGCGTGTCATTCATTCGGATGAACAACCCAGGTGGCTGTGCGAAGCTGGCAGCTGTGTCGACAGGCCTGACCAGCGAAAAAGTCCGTGTCGTGGTGGGTGACGACCATCCGATGTTTCGCGACGGAGTCGTCCGTGCGCTGATTTCCAGCGGGTCGATCGAGGTGGTCGCCGAGGCCGACGACGGGGTGTCGGCACTCGAGGCGATCCGCACGCATCTGCCGCAGGTCGCGCTGCTGGACTACCGCATGCCGGGGATGGACGGCGCCGAGGTGGCCGCCGCGGTGGTGCGCGACGAACTGCCGACCCGGGTCCTGCTGATCTCCGCGCACGACGAGTCGGCCATCGTCTTCCGTGCGCTGCAGGAGGGGGCGGCAGGGTTTCTGCCCAAGGAGTCGAGCCGGTCGGAGCTGGTGAACGCAGTGCTGGACTGCGCCAAAGGCCGCGATGTCGTGGCCCCCAGCCTCGCCGCGGGTCTGGCCGGGGAGATCCGCAAACGCGCCGAACCCGAGGGACCGGTGCTGAGCCCACGCGAACGTGAAGTGCTCAAGCTGATCGCGGCCGGAAGCAGCATCCCCGCGATGGCCAAGGAGCTGTTCCTGGCGCCGTCGACCGTCAAGACCCACGTGCAACGCCTCTACGAGAAACTCGGCGTCAACGACCGCGCCGCGGCCGTCGCCGAGGCGATGCGTCGCAAACTCCTGGACTAACGATGCTGGATCGGATCGCCGGCTTCATCGCGGCGGACCCCGTGCGCGTCACCGCCGTTCTGCGGCTGCCGCTGATCGCACTGATCGCGGTCCTGGTGTGGACGTGGGACGTCGACCACTGGCTGCCCGGAATGTACGAGGTGGTGCTGGGCGTCTACGCCGCCGCTGCCGTCGTGTGGCTCGTCGTGGTGCTACGCGGTCCCGTGCCGCGCTGGGCGGACTGGACGTCGACGGCCTTCGATGTGCTGGTCGTGGTCGAGCTGTGCCTGGTATCGGGCGGCGCGACCGCGGCGCTGCTGCCGGTGTTCTTCCTGCTGCCGATCGCGGTGGCCTTCCAGGACCGGCCGATGCTCACCGCGATCCTCGGAACCGGCACCGCCCTCTGCTATCTCGGGGTGTGGATCGTCTACTCCAAGCGCGACGACACCGTCGGCATGCCGGACATCGTCTACACCCATTTCGGCTTCCTGCTGTGGGCGGCGGCGGCCACGACCGCTCTGTGTCTGGTGCTGGTGCGGCGCCGCGCGCGGGTCCTGAAGCTGCAGGACGTCCGTCGTCAGCTGGTGTCGGAGGCGATGCAGGCCGACGAGCGGCACAACCGGGAAGTCGCCGAGCATCTGCACGACGGTCCGCTGCAGACGTTGTTGGCTGCACGCCTCGACCTCGATGAGATCCGGGAGCGCAACGACGATCCCGCGCTCGAATCCGTCCACGCCGCGCTTCAGCAGACGGCGGCCGCGTTGCGCTCGACGGTGACCGAACTGCATCCCCAGGTGCTCGCCCAGCTGGGACTGACACCGGCGGTGCAGGAACTGTTGCGGCAGTTCGAGACTCGCGGCGACTACACTGTCGAAGCCGATCTCGAGGACGTCGGAAAGCCAGAGTCTCAGCAGCTGCTGTACCGCGCGGCCAGAGAACTGCTGGCCAATATCCACAAGCACGCGCGCGCCACCGCCGTCCAGGTTGGCTTGAAACGGCATGGTGACCGGGTGGTGCTGACCATCATCGATGACGGCAAGGGCTTCGACCCCGCGACCATCGAGAGCTACGTCGCCGACGGACACATCGGCCTCGGGTCGCTTCTCGCGAGGTTTGATGCGATGGGCGGTTCGATGGTGATCGACTCCGCGATCGGCCGCGGCACGCAGGTGACCGCGACATCACCGCCGGAGCCGATCGCCTGAAAAACCGTTGGTGCACAACGCAGCCCCGGCGGTAGCGTCCCGACAATGAAATGGCGAATCATCGCGATCGCGGCAGTCGTCCTGGTCGCCGCGCTGGTGGTGAATGCATTCCTGGTAGCCAGGGCCACCCGTCCGGCGCAGGCGTTCGACGGTGGCCGGGTACTCGAACTCGACGGTCCGGACCTCAACGTCAAGGAGTTCGGCCCGCCTGGTGATCGCGCGGTCGTCTTGTTGCACGGGTATTCGGCGTCGGTGGAGTGGTGGAACCGGGTGGCCGCGGCATTGCCTGACCAACGCGTGATCGCCGTCGATCTCGTCGGCCATGGCGGGTCGGAGGCACCCACCGATGCGCAGAGTTACAGCATCAAGAGCCAGGCCTCGGCGGTGCGCAATGCGCTGGATGCGCTTGGTGTGCGCGAAGCAGTCCTGGTCGGACATTCGATGGGCGGCGCCGTCGCTCTGGCCCTCGCCGAGCAGGTTCCCGAACGTGTTGAGCGAGTGGTCATCTCCGATACCCCAGCCGACAGGAGTCTGACGGAAATGCCTGCGTTGGCCGGATTGGCGTGTGCGCCGGTCCTCGGTCAGGCCATCGACAGGCTGCGCCCGGTGGATGTCGTCACGAACAGTTCACTACAGACGGGTTTCGCCGACGGATTCGCGGTGCCGTCGCTGGCGCACACCTCTCTGGAGCGGTTGACGCACTCGGGCCTCTGTTATGCCCGCGAGCAGGACGGTGAGCCCGCGGCGGTGGACCGCATTGCCCAACTGGAGCAACCGGTGCTGGTCGTCTGGGGTGAGCGCGATGTTCTTACGCCGACCGCGAGCAATGTCGAGCGCTACCGCCAGGCGGGGCTGACGCCGGTGGTCATCCCTGGGTCGGGACACAGCCCGATGGTCGAGGAGCCAGGTGAATTCGTGAACGCCATAACCGAATTCGTTCGATGAGTTGGTCTCTCGCGGATTGTGCGCCACCATGAAGTGATGGAGCCCTCGCAGTGGCAGCCTCCGCATGATTCCGCACCACCGTACGGCTCGCCGAACTATGGGTGGTCCGCGCCGCCGCCGCAATGGTCGCCGTACCCTCCGCCCACCGGGCCGCCGGTGGTGTGGGCCGTCCTCCTGTGGGCTCTAGCCGGTGTCAGCCTGGTCGGGTCGCTGCTCTTCGGCGGGATCGCGTACGCGGGCTACTACTCCAACAGCTATCTCGACTCCTACGGCGTGACGACCACTGCAACCGTCACCGATGTGCAGCGTTTCACTGACACCGTCACCGTCGAGTTCACTTCCGACTACGGCACACCCGTCGAGGCCGACATCGTCTGGTTTGTGGGCGACGTTCCCGCTGTCGGCGACGAAGTCGACATCACCTACGACCCATCCGACCCCTCGTACGCCACCGAGGCAGGCAGTGATTCGGACATCGTCATGGCGATCATCTTCATCGTGGGCGCGGTCCTCGGGCTGGCCGTCACGGTTGGCGCGATCATCGGCGCGGTGATCATTCACCGGAGAAGAGGTAAGGCCACTCGCCAGAGCGCTACGTGGTGAGTCCGCGCGCGATCACCAGGCGCTGAATCTGATTGGTGCCCTCGAAGATCTGCGTGATCTTGGCCTCGCGCATGTACCGTTCGACGCGGTAGTCGCGGGTATACCCGGCCCCGCCGAACACCTGCACCGCGTCGGTGGTCACCTTCATCGCCGCATCCGTGGCGACCAGCTTGGCGACGCTCGCCTGCGCCGAATAAGGCAGGGCCAGATCGCGCCTGCGTGCGGCATCGAGGTAGGTCGCCCGCGCGCTGACGACTGCAGCACTCATATCCGCCAGCAGGAAGCCCAGCCCCTGATGGTCGATGATCTTGCGGCCGAACGTCGTTCGCTCATTCGCATACCGGACGGCTTCGTCCAGCGCGGCCTGCGCCAGCCCGGTGGCCACTGCGGCGATGCCCAGTCGGCCGGAGTCCAGCGCACTGAAGGCGATCTGCAGCCCCTGCCCCTCGTCACCGATTCGACGTTCGGCTGCGATGCGCGCATTGTCGTAGAACGCGGACGTGGTTGGGACGGCGTGCAGCCCCATCTTCTCCTCGGGCTTGCCGAAACTGAGCCCGGGCAGATCGCCGGGAACCAGAAAACAGCTGATGCCCCTCGACCCTTCACCGGTGCGGGCGAACAACGTGTAGAAGTCGGCGAGGCCGCCGTGGGTGATCCAGGACTTCGATCCGTTGAGGACGTAGCCGTCGTCATCCGGTTTGGCGGCGCAGCGCAGCGCAGCCGCATCGGAGCCGGCCTGCGGCTCCGACAGACTGTAGGCCCCGATCTGGCTGCCGGACAGCATCTCCGGAAGCCAGCGCTGTTTCTGTTCGTCGGTACCGAACGTCAGCAGCGGATGCGACGACAGACTGTGCACACTGACCGCGACCGCCACCGCCGCCCACCGCGCGGCAAGCTCTTCGAGCACCTGCAGGTACACCTCGAACGGCTGACCGCCACCGCCCCACTCCTCGGGCTGCGGAAGGCTGAGCAGCCCCGCGGCCCCGAGTGCGGGGAACACCTCGTCGGGATATGTCTCGTCCTTCTCATGGGCGTCGACCACCGGGTCGAGCACCTTGTCGGCGATTTCCCGGGTGAGCGCGATGAGATCCTGAGCCTCCTGCGATGGAAGCAATCGGTCAACGGGCATATGCGGACTCTAACCGTGCCGCCATATCAGCCTGCCGGGCGCCATCCCCGCATTGCCGCATCCATCTGCTCGTCCTCGAGAGCGTCGACGGGTATGCGGTCCTGCCCGTCGCGGTCACGCATGCCGTCGAGGAGTAGCGCCACATAGCGGCGCCATAGCTCAGGCTCGACGTGGCCGGCCCATTCGCTGACGGTGCCGGCGAGCATCCCGATTACCGGCATATCGCTGGGCTCGACATCGGGACGGAGGTGTCCATCCCGCCGGGCATGCTCGACCAGCTTCGTAATCGATGGTGTGAGGCGCAGACGTGCGCACTCGACACGGTATCCGCCGTATGCCGTGCTGTACACCATTTCGCGCAAGCCACGGTCGGTGGCGGTCAGTTCGCACAGATGCTCGACGAACCACACGAAGCCGTCCCACGAATCCTCCTGTTGCAGAGCAGTTTCGGCGAGACAGGCCACCTGATCGATGCCGTCTTCGAAGACCGCCTCGAGCAACTCTTCCTTCGTGGCGAATCGTCGGTACACCGTCCCCACTCCGACGTTGGCGTGATGCGCCACGTCGTTGAGGGTCGCCTCCAGACCGCGGACGGCGAACAACTCGCGTGCGGCCGCGACAATGCGCTGCCGGTTGCGCTCGGCGTCGCGGCGCAGCCCCCGGTTCGGTGCGCATTTTTCGTCGGTCATCACTCCGCAGTGTAGTAAGTGACCCACGTCATAAGTGGATTGACTCTATCCACTTTGTCCGGTTAGTTTGGCTACCTAGGTCGTCCCACAGCCTCCGGCTTCATGGGTCGTCCACGTGGAAAGGCGGGCGGCTGTGGTGATTTCGGCGCTCAAACGCGTCTGGTTGCCGGTGCTCATCGTGACCGCCGTAACGGTCGGTGGGTTCAGCGTTGCGCATTTTCGGTCGGTGTTCGGGTCCGACGGGGCAGTGGTGACGCCGGTCGGCAACGACACCGCCGACAAGTTCAACCCCAAGGTCGTCGTGTACGAGGTCTTCGGATCCGGGTCCACGGCGGTCATCAATTACACCGATCTCGACGGATTGCCGCAGCGAACAGGTGAGGTCAGCCTGCCGTGGTCGCTGCGGCTCGAGACGACGGTGCCCTCGGTTATGCCGAATCTGGTGGTTCAAGGCGACGGTCAGTCGATCGGATGCCGCGTCCTGGTCGACGACGAGGTCAAGGACGAAAGGACAGCACAGGGAGTGAACGCCGCGACGTACTGCTTGGTGAAGGCCGCATGAGCGTGGCCGGGCGGGGTGGTGGGAAGACCTCAGTCGACGACGCTCCGACCGATGCCATCCCACCGGCTCGGCACGTCAAACGCTCTGCGCTGCCACGGTTCATCCGTACGTTCGCGCTCCCGATCGTCCTGGTGTGGATCGCAATCATCGCCATCCTGAATGTCACCGTGCCCCAGCTCGAAGTCGTGGGCAAGCTACGCGCGGTGTCGATGAGCCCCAACGACGCGCCCTCGCTCATCGCGATCAAGCGCGTCGGTGAGGTCTTCGAAGAGTACGACACCAGCAGCTCGGTGATGGTCGTGCTGGAAGGTGACGAGCCGCTGGGTGCCGACGCGCACGCGTTCTACGACGAGATAGTCCGAGAGCTGCGGGCTGACACCACCCACGTACAGCATGTCCAGGACTTCTGGGGTGACACCCTGACCGCTGCCGGCGCTCAGAGCATCGACGGCAAGGCGTCGTACGTGCAGGTGTACATCAGCGGCGACCAGGGGGAGACCCTGGCCAACGAATCCGTCGAGGCCGTCCGCGACGTCGTCGCCAACACTCCGGCACCGCCAGGCGTGAAGGCGTACGTGGCAGGCCCATCCGCGACGACGACGGACCAGAATGCCGTCGGCGACGCCAGCATGAAGACCATCGAGGCGCTGACGTTCGTCGTCATCACCATCATGCTGCTGCTCGTCTACCGTTCGCTCGTCACGACGGTGATCACGCTGGGCATGGTCGTGGTCGGTTTGCTCTCGGCCCGCGGGATTGTCGCGTTCCTCGGCTATCACGAGGTGTTCAAGCTCACCACCTTCGCGACGAACATGGTTGTGACGCTGGCCATCGCCGCGGCCACCGACTACGCGATCTTCTTGATCGGCCGATACCAGGAAGCCCGGCGCAAGGGCCTCGACCGGGAGTCGGCTTACTACGACATGTTCCACGGCACCGCCCACGTCGTGCTGGCCTCAGGTATGACCATCGCGGGTGCCACGCTGTGTCTGCACTTCACCCGGCTGCCGTACTTCCAGACGATGGGCATCCCGTTGGCGGTCGGTATGACCATCGTGGTCGCCGCGGCGTTGACGCTGGGACCCGCGGTGATCTCGATCGTCACCCGGTTCGGAAAAGTGTTGGAACCCAAGGGCAAGCAGCGGGCCCGCGGCTGGCGCCGCGTCGGTGCGGCCACCGTTCGCTGGCCGGGCGCGGTCCTGGTTTTCGCGATCGTGCTGTGCCTCGTCGGCCTGCTGGCGCTGCCCGGCTACCACACCACCTACAACGACCGCATCTACCTGCCGTCCGATATTCCTGCCAACGTCGGTCAGGCCGCCGCGGATCGACACTTCTCTGAAGCCAAGATGAACCCCGAACTGGTGATGGTCGAGGCCAACCACGATCTGCGTAATCCCGCCGACTTCCTGGTGATCGACAAGATCGCCAAGGCCATGGCCCGCGTGAACGGCATCTCACAGGTCACGACGATCACTCGGCCCGACGGTAAACCGATCGAGCACGCGTCGCTGGCCTATTCGATGAGCCAAAGCGGCACAGGGCAATTGCTGAACAACGACTACCAGCAGACGATCCTGGAGAACACGCTCAAGCAGGCCGACGAGATGCAGGTGACCATCGACTCGATGACCGAGATGCAGAGCATCACGCTGGAACTGGCCGCAGTCACCCGGCGAATGGCCGACAAGATGAAGAACACGTCGATGAACCTCGACGAGGTGCGTGACCACCTCGCCGACTTCGACGACCAGTTCCGTCCGCTGCGCAACTATTTTTATTGGGAGCCGCACTGTTTCAACATCCCCATGTGCTTTGCGATTCGCTCGATCTTCGACAGCCTCGACGGCATCGGTCAGATGGCCATCGACTTCGCCGACATCGTGCCGGACCTCGAACACATGGCGGACCTGACGCCACGGATGGCTGCCTTGATGCCGGCGATGATCCAGACGATGCAGAACCAGAAGCAGATGATGCTGAACCAGTATCAGGCGCAGAAGGCGCAACAGGATCAGAACATGGCCCAGCAGGAGAATGCGACCGCGATGGGGGAGGCGTTCGACGCCGCCCATAACGACGACACGTTCTATCTTCCGCCAGAAGCGTTCGGGACGGCGGACTTTCAGCGCGGCATGAAGCTGTTCATGTCACCCGACGGGCATGCGGTGCGGTTCACCGTCAACCACCAGGGTGATCCGCTCAGCGAGGAGGGCACGTCGCACATCGCGCCACTGCGCACCGCGGCCGTTGACGCGATCAAGGGCACCCCGCTGGAGGGTTCGACCGTCTACGTCGGCGGTAGTGCCGCCATGAACAAGGACATGCAACTGGGTGCCGACTACGACCTGCTGATCGCAGCGGTCGCGTCGTTGATCCTGATCTTCCTGATCATGGTGGTGCTGACGCGCGCCGTCGCCGCCGCGGCGGTCATCGTTGGCACGGTGGTGCTGAGTCTTGGTACGGCGTTTGGTCTTTCGGTACTGCTGTGGCAACACCTGATCGGCATCCCGCTGCACTGGATGGTGCTGCCCATGACTGTGATCGTGCTGCTTGCGGTCGGCGCGGACTACAACCTGCTGCTGGTCTCTCGGATGAAGGAGGAGATTCACGCCGGGATCAAGACAGGCATCATCCGGTCGATGGCAGGCACGGGATCGGTCGTCACGTCGGCAGGTTTGGTCTTCGCCTTCACGATGGCGGCCATGGCGGTCAGCGACATGATCGTCATCGGTCAGGTGGGTACGACGATCGGCCTGGGTCTGCTGTTCGACACGCTGGTCGTGCGTTCGCTGCTGACACCGTCGTTGGCCGCGCTCTTGGGACGCTGGTTCTGGTGGCCGCAGCTCGTTCGTGAACGGCCGGTGCCGCAGAGCTGGCCTACCGCGAAACAGGTTGCGGCGCTTTAGCGCTGATGACGAGCGCGGCCATCACCAGGGCCATGCCTGCCGACTCGGCGAGCGTCGGCCGCTGCGCCAGCATGAGGGCGCCGATGACCGCGGCCGTCGCCGGAAGTAGCGCCAGCAGCAGCGCGAAGCGGGCGCGCCCGACAGCCGTAAGCACCACCTGGTCGAGGGCATACGGAACTGCCGTCGACAACACACCGACACCGACCGCCAGGAGCCACGTCCGCGGCTCACCGAACGTAGATGGATCTGATATCAGCTGGTGGGCGAGCAGCGGTGCCGCCAACAGGACTGCGGCGGACGCCATTCCGACTGTCAGTGAGTCGAGCCCGACGCCCTCATCGGCGACCCGCTTCCCGAGCAGGATGTAGCCAGCCCACAGTGCGGCGGCAAGCAGCGCGAAGCCGACGCCGACCGGGTCGACGCCTGTCTGTACGCCGGCGAGCAGTGCGACGCCACCGGCTACCAGGACGACGGCCAGCAGATCGCGCGGGCGTCGCGAGCCCATGGTCGCCACGACCACCGGCCCGATGAACTCGACCGCGACGGCAGTGCCGAGCGGAATCCGGGCGATCGCCTCGAAGAACGCCACATTCATTGCGACGGTGACGATGCCGAACCCCGCTGCGACCGCGAGTCCGCGGCCAGTCCACTGCACGCGCCACGGTCGTCGCCACACGACCAACGCGACAGCGGCGACGGCACACCGCAGCCAGGCCACCGCCATCGGATCGGTGGTCTCGAACAGGAAGACACCCAGCGCAGCGCCGACGTACTGCGACACCGCACCGACGACGAAGAACAGCGGCACCGACCACGCGGGCACGCGCGATCGCGTCGCCACGGCAGGCCTAGTGGCCGGCGGAGACCGACTCCGAGAGAGCGGCGTTGATCGCGTCCACCCGGTCCTTGGCGTCACCGAAGAGCATCTGGGTGTTCTCGCGGAAGAACAGCGGGTTCTGCACGCCCGCATAGCCCGAGGCCATGGAGCGTTTGAACACGATGACGTTGTTGGAGTTCCACACCGTCAGCACCGGCATACCGGCAATGGGGCTGCTCGGGTCCTCCGAGGCCGCCGGGTTGACGGTGTCGTTGGCGCCGATGACGAGCACGACGTCGGTGTCGCCGAAGTCGTCGTTGATCTCGTCCATCTCCAGCACGATGTCGTAGGGCACCTTGGCCTCGGCCAGCAGCACGTTCATGTGGCCGGGCAGGCGTCCCGCGACGGGATGGATGCCAAACCGGACGTTGACGCCGCGGTCGCGCAGCTTGCGGGTCAGATCCGCGACGCCGTACTGAGCCTGGGCGACAGCCATGCCGTAACCCGGCGTGATGATCACGGAGTGGGCCGAAGCGAGCAGTTCGGCCGCGCCTTCGGCGTCGATCTCGCGGTGGGTGCCGTAGTCCTTGTCCTCTGCAGGTCCGGCCTCGATGCCGAAGCCACCCGCGATGACCGAGATGAACGACCGGTTCATCGCCTTGCACATGATGTAGGACAGGTAGGCACCGGAAGACCCGACGAGTGCACCGGTGACGATGAGCAGATCGTTGGACAGCAGGAAGCCCGAGGCCGCGGCGGCCCAGCCTGAGTAGCTGTTGAGCATCGACACCACGACGGGCATGTCGCCGCCGCCGATGGAGGCGACCAGGTGCCAGCCAAGCAGCAGCGCCAGCACGGTGACCACGATCAGTAGCCACAGCTGCGGGTCGATGACGAACCACACCGTCAGCGCGGCGAAAACAACCAAAGCACCGACGTTCAGGAAGTTCTTGCCGGGCAACATCATCGGGGCGGAGTTGATGCGCGCCGACAGCTTCAGGTTGGCGACGATCGAACCGGTGAACGTCACCGCGCCGATGAAGACGCCGATCACGACCTCGGCGGAGTGAATGCCGAGCATGCCCTCGGCGCCGAGCTGTAGTGCTTCGGCGCCGGTGGCGTCACCTTCGACGTGCAGGTAGCCGTTCCATCCGACCAGCACGGCGGCCAGGCCGACGAAGCTGTGCAGCAGCGCGATGAGCTCGGGCATTCCGGTCATCTCGACGACCTTGGCGCGCCACAGGCCGATCGCGGCGCCGATGAGCGTGGCGCCGACGAGCAGGCCCAGTCCCAGCGGTTCGATGTGCCGCGCCAGCGCGAGCGCGATCGTCGCGAGCAGTGCGACAGCCATGCCGGCGATACCGAAACTGTTGCCCGCCCTTGATGTCTCGTGCTTGGACAGGCCGGCCAGTGCCAGGATGAACAGCAGGGCGGCGACGACGTAGGCCGCGGTGGCGGCAGTCTCTATGGTGAACATCCTCTTAGCTCCTCGAGAACATCGCCAGCATGCGGCGGGTCACCGCGAAGCCACCGAAGACGTTGATGCTGGCGAGCAGAATCGCTGCGGTCGCTATTGCGGTGATAATCCAGTCACCGTGGCCGATCTGCAGCAGTGCGCCGACGACGATGATGCCGGAGATCGCATTGGTCACCGACATCAGCGGAGTGTGCAGCGCGTGGTGCACGTTGCCGATCACGTAATAACCGATGACGATCGCCAGCGCGAACACCGTCAGGTGCACCTGCAGCGCAGCGGGCGACAACGCGATGAGCGCGAACAGCACCGCCGCGGCGGCGAAGGTGATGCCCAGCCGGCGCCCCGTGGACATAGGGGCCTTCGGCTCCGCTTTCTCGACCGGAGCAGCTGCGGCGGCCGCGGGCGCCGCCGACACCTGAACCGGAGGTGGTGGCCAGGTGGTCTCGCCGTCGCGCACGACGGTGACCGACCGCTGAACGACGTCGTCGAAGTCCAGCGTGAGGTGCCCGTCCTTTTCCGGCGTGAGCAGCTTCAGCAGGTTCACCAGGTTGGTGCCGTAGAGCTGGCTGGCCGTGGCGGGCAGACGTCCCGCGAGATCGGTGTAGCCGATGATCGTCACCCCGTGGTCGGTGACGATCGCCTGATCCTTGACGGTGCCCTCGACATTGCCGCCGTTGGAGGCGGCCATGTCGACGAGCACGCTGCCCGGCTTCATCGACGCGACCATGTCCGCGGTGATGATGCGCGGTGCGGGCTTACCCGGGATCAGCGCGGTGGTGATGATGATGTCGACGTCGGAGGCCAACTCGGCGTACAGCGCCGCCTCGCGGGCCTTGTAGTCGTCGCCCATCTCCTTGGCGTAGCCGGTCGCCGACACCTCGCCCGCGTTCGGGTCGACGGACACGTACTCGCCGCCGAGCGACTTGACCTGATCGGCGACCTCGGGGCGCGGGTCCGTGGCCTTCACAATCGCGCCGAGGCTCCCCGCCGCGCCGATGGCGGCCAGCCCGGCGACACCCGCGCCGACCACGAGCACCTTGGCCGGCGGCACCTTGCCCGCCGCGGTCACCTGGCCGGTGAAGAACCGGCCGAAGCTGTGCGCGGCCTCGACGACCGCCCGGTAGCCGGCGATGTTCGCCATCGACGACAGCACGTCCAGCGACTGCGCCCGCGAGATACGCGGAACCGCGTCCATCGCCATCACCGTGATGGGGCGGGCGGACAGCTTCTCGACCAGTTCGGGGTTAAGCGCCGGGGAGATCAGACTGACCAGCGTCGCGCCGTCCTTGAGAAGCGCGATCTCGTCATCGTTGGGTGCGTTGACCTTGAGGACGACGTCGGAAGCCCAGGGGTCGCCGATTTCCGCGCCCGCCTCGACATACGCGTCGTCGGAGAAGCTGGATTCAGCCCCGGCGCCCGCCTCGACGACGACGGAATAGCCCAGTTTGAGCAGTTGTCCGACGGTCTGCGGCGTAGCGGCTACTCGCGTCTCACCCGCAAGGGATTCGCGCGGTATCCCGATAATCATCCGGAAAGTCTCCCATCCGCCTCTCGGCGACCTTGTGCCCCTCCGGCGGTAAGCTGCTTACCGTTGCGGCGGCCCATCAGTAGAAACGTCGCCGACCCGTAAAGTTCGACGTGATGACGGAAACCCGACCGCCGGCCGCTGCGCTGCTGGTTCGTGCCGGCGGAGTGCGGGGTCTGGTGTACACGGCGCTGCCGGTCACCACATTCGCGGTGACGAACTCGTTGACCAGTTTGCGACCGGCGGTCATCGCCGCGATCAGTGTCGCGACAGTCATCCTGGCGTGGCAGCTGTTCCGGCGAGAGTCCACCCGTCCTGCGGTGTTCGGGTTCGCCGGGGTCGCGGTGTGCGCGGCGTTCGCCTTCATCACCGGCAGGGCGAAAGACTTCTATCTGCCCGGTATCTGGATGTATCTCGGATTGGCTATCGCGTTCACCGTCTCGATCGTGATCCGCAGGCCCCTCGTCGGCGTCGGGTGGGCTTGGATGACGGGGCGCGACGGTTCGTGGCGCCGCGTTCGGAGGGTGCGGTTGGCGTTCGACATCGCCACCGCCGTGATGGCCACGGCGTCGTGGTCACGATTCCTGGTGCAGAACTACCTGTACGACACGGATCAGGAGGGGTTACTTGCGACGGCGCGCATCGCGATGGGCTGGCCGATCTTCCTGGTCACCTCGACCGCGATCTATCTCGCCATACGGCTGGCCATCCGTGCATTGCCTCGGGCGCACACCTAGGTCTACCGGCGGGGAGCCCAGATCTCGAAATCGCACCGATCGCGCATCGACAGTTACGCAGGAGTAAGCCAGCGGACGAATCGGCCGCACGATAATGAACGTGAGCAAAGTGGTCGAACGCGGGCCCACACGATGCCCGCGCTGTGCGCGAACCGCGGACTACGTCTTCATCGAGTTCGACTCGAACGTCACGCGCTACGAAGTGCACTGCCGACGTTGCGGCGAGGTCTACAGCGAGAACAGCGTGGCGTGGGCACTCGCCGTGGCGCACGACGACGAGCCTTGGATGCAGTGGCCACCGGACCGCGAACCGGCGGCTGCACGGGATTGGCGCGTCGAGTTACGAACGTGGCTCGATGGC
Source organism: Mycobacterium sp. NPDC051804 (assembly GCF_044452905.1). Taxonomy (NCBI): domain Bacteria; kingdom Bacillati; phylum Actinomycetota; class Actinomycetes; order Mycobacteriales; family Mycobacteriaceae; genus Mycobacterium; species Mycobacterium sp. NPDC051804. The sequence goes on from NZ_JBITCD010000001.1 coordinate 615,927, forward strand.
TCGGCCCGTCAGGGGCGGCAGACAGCTGAAGCAATCGGAGTGCGGGCTCAGGCGCTAGCCGAGCGCGCGCGTGCGGAACTGAGCGAACGCCTACGAGGCGTCAGGAACAGTTAGACCGGGGGATAGGCCGGCGGGGGATAGACGCCGCGCAGAATCCAGGCGAACCAGTTCGCGCCGTACTCGATCTCGTCGCTCGCGTCGTAATCCGGGTTGGGATCCACGTCATCGCCTCTCATGTCGCGGCTGGCTCTCGCCCGAGTCTAGACCCGCCGCCGACGCGGCGACACCCTCAACGCATAAACTAGCCAACCAGTTGATTGATACCCGGATTCGCTCCGGGCCTGCATATAGTGAGTCGCCATGCCGTCACCCGAAGCCTCTAACGGGATGTCCCGTCGCGAGGAATTGCTGGCCGTCGCCACCAAGCTCTTCGCCGCCAGGGGTTATCACGGCACCCGGATGGACGACGTCGCCGACGCCGTCGGCCTGAACAAGGCCACGGTGTACCACTACTACGCCAGCAAGGCGCTGATCCTCTACGACATCTACAAGGGTGCCGCCGACTTCACGGTCGACGCCCTGCACGACGACCCGACCGCGTCGGCCAGGGAGACCATCTACCACTTCACCCGCCGGCTACTGGTCGGCATCGCCAGCGACATCGAGCGCGCGGCGGTGTACTTCCAGGAGGGCCCCTACATCACGGAGTGGTTCACCGAAGAGCAGGTCGCCTACATCCGGGAGAAGGAAACCCAGGTCTACGAGCACGTGCGCGACGTCATCGACCGCGGCATCGCCAGCGGCGAGTTCTACGACTGCGACAGCCACGTGCTCGCCCTGGGCTACATCGGGATGACGCTGGGGTCCTACCGCTGGCTGCGGCCGCACGGCCGGCGCACCGCACAGGAGATCGCGGTCGAGTTCAGCACGGCGTTGCTGCGCGGGCTGATCCGTGACGAGGCGGTCCGAGAGTCCGAGCCGCTGGGGCTCGTTGTCGAGGAAACCGCTCCGCAGGGCTAGCGATGAAGTCACTCCTGCTGTCGCGCCGAGATCTCGATTTCCTGCTCTACGAATGGCTGCAGGTTGATGAGCTGACGAAGCGGGACCGCTTCGCCGAGCATTCCCGCGAGACGTTCGACGGCGTGCTGGATCTGTGCGAGCAGCTGGCCACGAAATATTTCGCGCCGCACAACAAGAAGAGCGACGCCACGGAGCCGAGCTTCGACGGCGACAAGGTCACCGTCATCGGCGAGGTCAAGGAGGCGCTGGACGCGTTCAGCCAGGCCGACCTGGTCGGCATGGGCATGGACAACGCTTTGGGCGGCGCGCAGTTGCCGACGACCGTCGCACAGGCGGCGTTCGCTTGGATCGCGGCAGCCAACATCAGCACCTCGGGCTACGTGATGCTCACCATCGCCAACGCGAACCTGCTCGCGAAGTTCGGCACGCCCGAGCAGATCGAGAAGTTCGTCAAACCGATGCTGGCCGGGCGCTTCACCGGAACGATGGCGCTGTCGGAGACCCAGGCCGGGTCGTCGCTCGCCGACATTCTCACGCGAGCCGAACCGCAACCCGACGGTACGTACCGGTTGTTCGGATCGAAGATGTGGATCTCAGGCGCCGAACACGAGATGACCGACAACATCGTCAACCTGGTGCTGGCCAAGATTCCTGGCGGACCGGAGGGCACCAAAGGCATCTCGCTGTTCATCGTCCCGAAGTACCTCGTCGACGACGACGGCGCGGTCGGCGAGCGCAACGGCGTCGCCATCTCGGGTCTCAACCACAAGATGGGTCAGCGCGGAATCACCAACACCGTGCTCAATTTCGACGGCGCGGTCGGTTACCTGGTCGGTGAACCACACCGGGGCATCACCTACATGTTCACCATGATGAACGAGGCGCGCCTCGGCGTCGGTATGGGCGCGGTCGCGCTTGGCTACACCGGATACCTCAAGTCACTGGACTATGCCCGCGAGCGTCCGCAGGGCAGGCCGGTGACCGCCAAGGATCCGACGACACCTCAGATCCCGATCATCGAGCATGCCGATGTCAAGCGAATGCTGTTGGCGCAGAAGGCATACGTCGAAGGCGGAATGGCACTGCTGCTGTACTGCGCCAAACTCGTCGACCTGCAGCACACCGCGAAGACGGACGACGAGCGCGACGCGGTGTCCCTGTTGCTCGACATCCTCACACCGGTCGGCAAGAGCTGGCCCTCGCAGTGGTGCCTCGAGGCGAACAATCTGGCGATCCAGGTCCACGGCGGCTACGGCTACACCCGCGAATACGACGTCGAACAGCACTACCGCGACAATCGGCTCAACCCGATCCACGAAGGTACCCACGGCATTCAGAGCCTGGACCTGTTGGGCCGCAAGGTGACCCAGCGTGGCGGTGCCAGCCTGGCGGCACTGGGGGCGGCGATTTCGCAGACGGTCGACGCCGCTGCCGCCGCCGGTGGTGAGACCGCCGACCTCGCCAATCAACTCAGTGCCACGTGGCAACGTCTGGTCGAGGTGACCACCGCAATGTTCGCCGCCGGCGACATCGACGCCGCGCTGGCCAACAGCGTCGCGTACCTCGAGGCGTTCGGCCACATCGTCGTCGCGTGGATCTGGCTGGAGCAGGCGGTCGCCTGCACCGGCCGCACGGGCGACTTCTACGACGGCAAACGGCAAGCCGCGCGGTATTTCTTCCGCAGCGAATTGCCCAAGACCGGCCCGGCGCTCGATCTACTCGCCGCGCTGGACCGCACTTCGCTGGACATGCGCGACGCCTGGTTCTGACCGATACCCAAAGTGCATCAAGTAATGCGATAAGAGGCTTGGACAGGTATCACTGAGGTTTCCTACGGTGGAGTGACAACGACCACATTTATGACCCTGTGGACGTCAGATCACACGACGAGGAGTGCTTCATGCCCGCCCACAACACGCTCACCCGTAGCCGTTTCCGGGTCGGCCTCGCGGCGAGCGCCGCTGCCGGACTGGTCCTCACCGGCTGTAGTGGTGTCCAGAACTCCACCGGCGGCGGTGGGGGCGACTCCTATCCTTCCGGTGCGGTCGAGATGTACGTCGGCGCATCCGCGGGCGGCTCGAGCGACCTGATCAGCCGCGCGGTGTCCAAGGGCCTGAGCGACGAGCTCGGCGCATCGTTCCCTGTCATCAACCGGGAAGGCGCCAATGGCGCATTGGCCGCGGCCGAGGTCGCCAAGGCGGAACCGAACGGTTCGATCATCGCGATCCAGAACGCGTCGCTGTTCACCATCACGCCGATGGCCGTGAGCCCCGACGAGGTCACCAACATCGACGATTTCGACGTGGTGCAAGGTGTTTCGCGCGATGACTATGTGCTGGTGACCAATCCGGCCAGCGGCTTCCGCACCCTCGACGACATCAAGAACGCCGACCGCGTCGTGCGCTACGGAACGACCGGGGTGGGTACTGGCGCGCAACTTTCGGCGGCCCTGCTGTTCAAGACGAGCAACGTTGAGTCACAAGCCGTTCCGTTCGACGGTGGTGCACCCGCACTCGCCGCGGTGCTCGGCAACCAGGTCGACGTGGCGAGCATTCAGGTCGGCGAGGCGATCGAGAACATCCGGTCCGGCAGGCTGACTCCGCTGGCGGTGTTCGGGCCGGATCGCATCGAGTACCTGCCGGACGTCCCGACGGCCAAGGAGCAGGGACTCGATGTCGAGGTGACGCAGTACCGCTTCATGACGGTTCCCAAGGGCACGCCTCAGGAGGTCCAGGACAAGATCGTCGAGGGCATGCGGGCGACGTTCGCGACCGAGAGCTACAAGGAGTTCAACAAGCAGAACAGCCTGACCCCGATGGAACTCTCGGGTGACGAGGTCCTCGCGCAGCTGCAGTCCGACAAGACGCGGTACGAGGAACTGGTCAAGCAGTACGGCATCAACCTGCGCGACGAGGGCTGACATGAACGACGCCGCACCGGCGAACCCGCCGCACCAGCACACCCGCGACATCCTCGCCGAACTCGAGGCCGAGGTCGCCCACGAACTGGAGGAGGAGCGGCCACCGTCGGGCGGTCCGCTCTACCAGATCGCCGGCGCTGTCGTTGGTATCGCGATCGGCATCGGCGGTGCGGTGCTCTCGGCTGGATACGGCCTCGGCTCGTTGCGTGAGCCGGGCCCCGGACTGTGGCCGTTCGTCGTCAGTGTGCTGATCGCCGCGATGTCGGCGGTGCTGGTGGTAGTCGGTCGCAGTCTGACGGACGCCGAGGCGTTTACCCGCAGCAGCGTCCTGCCGATCGTCGGTGTCATCACGTTCATCGCGTTCGGCGTGCTGATGCCAGTGACCGGATTCGAGATCCCCGCGCTGGCGCTGTGTGTGATCTGGCTGAAGTTCCTCGGGGGCGAAAGCTGGCGCAACACCGTCGTCATCAGCGTAGTTACCGTCGCGACGTTCTACTTCCTGTTCCTCTATGGGCTGCGAATCCCGTTGCCTCACTTGATCGCTTTCTAGTTTTGTAGCCAGGAGCAGCCGAAACCATGGACTTCACCGCATTTCTGGACGGGTTCGCGCTCGTCGTCGAACCGCACAATCTGCTCTACTGCCTGATCGGCGTGCTGATCGGCATGATCATCGGCGTGCTTCCGGGCCTCGGGCCCGCGGCCACCATCGCGATCCTGCTGCCGATCACCTACACCATCGACCCGGTCTCGGCGATCATCATGCTCGCCGGCATCTATTACGGCGCCCAGTACGGCGGCACCATCACCTCGGTCCTGCTACGCCTGCCCGGCGAGGCGTCGTCGGTGGTCACGGTGTTCGACGGGTTCGCGCTAGCCAAACAGGGCAAAGCGGGAACCGCCCTGGGCATCGCGGCGATCGGTTCCTTTGTGGGAGCGACGATCTCGATCATCGGCCTCACCCTGCTCGCACCCGTGGTGGCAAGCGTCGCCCTCGACTTCGGGCCGCCTGAATACGCGGCATTGGCGTTGCTGGGCGTGCTGCTGGTCGCCACGATCGGCAGCGGCAACAAACTCAAGGCGCTGATCGCCGGCACCGTGGGTCTACTGCTGGCGACGGTCGGGCGCGACAGCTTCACCGGTGCGTCCCGCTTCACGTTCGACAGCCTGCAGCTGGCCGACGGCATCGACTTCGTAGTCGTCGCAATGGGTTTGTTCGGCGTCGGCGAGATTCTCTACAACCTCGAGCAGCGGCACGGCAAGAAGCATGTGCCCGCCGAGGTCGGCAATGTGTGGCCGTCGCGCAAGGACCTCAAGCAGTGCTCCGGTGCGATGGGCCGTGGATCGATCATCGGCTTCGTGCTCGGTGTGCTGCCCGGCGGCGGCGCCGTGCTCTCGTCGATCGTGGCCTATGCCACCGAGAAGCGTCGCTCCAAGACGCCCGAGCGGTTCGGACGTGGCGCGGTCGAAGGCGTCGCGGCACCGGAAACCGCCAACAACGCCGCAGCCACCTCATCATTCATTCCGCTGCTCACCATCGGTCTGCCCGCCAACGCGACGATGGCGATGTTGTTCGGCGCCTTGTTGATTCTCGGTATCTCGCCCGGCCCGCAGTTGGTCGACGAACATCCGGACGTGTTCTGGGGTGTCATCAACTCCATGTACATCGGCAACATCCTGTTGCTGATCCTGTCGATCCCATTGGTCGGTTTGTTCGTGCGGATCCTCAAGGTGCGGCCGGCGATCCTCGCGCCGATCACGGCGCTCATCACGATCCTCGGCGTATACACGATCAACAATTCGGTGTTCGATATCTACGTCATGGTGGCCTTCGGCATCGTCGGCTATCTGATGAAGAAGGCGGGCTTCGACCCAGGTCCGCTGGTGCTCGCGTTCGTGCTCGGATCGATCATCGAGTCGAGTACGCGACGGTCCCTGCTCATCTTCGGCGGGGACCCAACAGGATTCGTGACGCGGCCGATCTCCGGTGTCATCCTGGCGGTCTTCGTGCTACTGATCGTGGCGCCGATGATCCGGACGCTGCTGAAGCGCCGTGCCTCAGCGCGGGTCGAGCCTGCGCCGGGAGTTGGCAAGGTGGACGCGCATCGCGGCACGGGCCGCGGCGGCGTCACCGGCGAGAATGGCGGCGACGATGTTGTCGTGCTCGGACCGGACCCGGTCGACGTGACCGGCGTCGGTGAGCGAGTAGGAGTCACCCAGCCGCATCCGGGGAAGCATGATCATCATCGGTCCGAGTGAGTCGAGCAGCTCGACGTAGAACCGGTTGCCGGCGGCCGACGCAATCGCTCGGTGGAACCTGAAGTCGGCCTCGACGGCGTCTTCCGGCTGCGCGGCGACGAACGCATCCATCGCCGCCTGGATCGCGGTGCGGGCCGCCGCATCAAGGCGCGCGGCCGCCAGCGCTGCCGCCTCGGTTTCGACGCCCAGCCGGAAGTCGATCATGTCGAGCACGTCCTGATGGGTGCGGATCGCGGTGGAACCCACAGTGAACGACGTCGGCTCGGGCACTGTCAGCACGAAAGAGCCACGCCCCTGGAAGGTTTCGACGAGGCCTTCAGCCCGCAGGCGGGTCACCGCTTCGCGGACGACCGTGCGGGACACGCCGAACTCCTCGATGAGCTCCGTCTCCGACGGCAGCTTGTGACCGGCGGGCAGGTCGCCGGCGAGGATCTTGTCCTTCAAACCGGCGACCACCCGCGCGGCCAGCGTCGTTGTCATCGGGCGATTATCGTGGGCTGCTTGCTCTTCGCGCGAGGGCTCATCGCCCGAACGCAGCCGTCTCCTTCGTCAGCGCGCGCATCTGATCGGACAGCGAGAAGCCGAGTCCGGGCCGATCCGGCAGCCACATCTGGCCATCGCGAATGTCGATGCGCTCGTTGAACAGTGGATTGAGCCATTCGAAGTGTTCAACCCACGGCTCGGTGGGATACGCGGCCGCTAGATGCAGGTGGATCTCCATCGCGTAGTGCGGGGCCAGCGCCAGTCCGGCGTGTGCGGCCAGCGTCACGAAGCGCAGGAACGGGGTGATGCCGCCGATTCGGGGTGCGTCGGGCTGGACGATGCCGCGATAGCCCGCGTCGAGCAGCGCCATGTGTTCAGGCACAGACGTCAGCATCTCGCCGGTCGCGATGGGGGTGTCGAAGGTATGACTGAGGTCGGCGTGGCCGACAGCGTCCCACGCGTCCAGCGGCTCCTCGATCCAGATGAGGTCGAAGGCTTCCAGCTCGCGGCACATGCGGCGGGCCCGCGCCCGGTCCCACTGCTGATTGGCATCGACCATCAGCGGTGTGTCCCCGAGGTGCTCGCGGATCGCCGCCACTCGCTCCAGGTCCGTCTTCCAGTCCGGTTGCCCCACTTTGATTTTGATGCCGCCGATGCCGGACTCCAGCGAGGCGGTGGCTTTCTCCTTGATCTCGTCGACGGACGCCTGCAGGAAACCGCCGGAGGTGTTGTAGACGCGGCAGGAGTCGCGGTGGGCGCCGATGAGCTTGGCCAGCGGGAGTCCGGCCCGCCGCGCCTTGAGGTCCCACAGTGCGACGTCCAGCGCGGCGACAGCCTGTGTGGCCACGCCCGACCGGCCAACCGAAGCGCCGGCCCACATCAGCGACTGGTAGATCCGGTCGATATCGGACGGATCCTGCCCGAGGGCGGTATCGGCCACCTCGGCCAGATGCGCGAACTGTGCCCGGCCACCCGCACGTTTGGAGTAGCTGAACCCCATTCCTTCGAAGCCCTGCTCGGTGGTGACCTCGGCGAACAGCAGCACGGTCTCGGTTAGCGGCTTCTGCCTGCCAGTGAGCACCTTGGCATCGCTGACCGGGTTGGCCAGGGGGAGGACGACGTGGGAGAGCGTGATGTGGCGGATGCGGTCGGGCATCGGAACTCCTGAGCAAGTCATATGATGAGTAGTAAACTCATCATACAAGTTGTACGCCGGATCACAACCGTTGGGCGTTTGATCGCTCGGTGCACCCGGGAAGCCTTTTCGAATATGTCTTCAACACTTGACTCACTGACTGAATGGCTGCTGACGAAGGGCCTGCACATCGTCCTGGTGCTGGTGTTCGCGGTCATCGCCACGCGCCTGATCCGCTTTGTTGCGCGTCATATCAGCAAGCGACTCGACACCGGGGACAACACCGATGCGGTACTGCGTCCGGAAAGCGTCAAACACCGGCGGGCCGTTTCCTCGGTGATCTCCTCAGTGGCGATCGCGGTGCTGTACATCGTGGTGTCCGTCGACATCGCCAATCAGCTCGGGTTGCCCATCGGCTCTCTGGTCGCGCCCGCGGCCGTACTCGGTGCTGCATTCGGTTTCGGCGCCCAGCGCATCGTGCAGGATCTGCTCAGCGGCTTCTTCATCATCACCGAGAAGCAGTACGGGTTCGGAGACCTGGTGGCGCTCACCGTGACGGCGGGTGGCGAGCCGGCACGCGGCACCGTCGAGGACGTCACGCTTCGTGTCACGAAACTTCGCACCAGCGACGGCGAAGTATTCACCGTGCCGAACGGGCAGATCGTCAAATCACTGAATCTGTCCAAGGATTGGGCCCGCGCCGTCGTCGACATCCCCGTCCCCACGTCGGTCGATATCAACGTCGTGAACGACGCGCTTCGCGAGGTGTCGGAGAGCGCCATGCGCGATGACGGCCTCCCCGATCTGCTCCTCGACGAGCCGCAGCTGATGGGTGTGGAAAGCATCGAAAAGGACACCGTGAATCTGAGGGTGGTGGCACGCACGTTGCCCGGCAAGCAGTTCGAGGTGAGCCGTCGGCTGCGCGCGCTCATCGTCTCGGGGCTGCGGCGCGCAGGTGTCGCAAATCCCGAAGCTGCGGCTAGTCGAAACTGATGATCTGCCGGACGGCCTTGCCGTCGGCGAGTTGATCCATGCCGGAGTTGATCTCGTCCAGGGCGATGGTCGACGACACCAGCGACTCGACCGGCAGTCGGCCGGCCCGCCACAAGCCGACGAAGTGGGGGATTTCCCGCGACGGCACGGCCGAGCCGAGGTAGCTGCCGATCAGTGATCGACCCTCGGCGACAAAGCCCAACGGCGACAGGTTGATTCGCGCATCGGGTCGGGGAAGCCCCACGCAGACGGTGCGTCCACCTGCGGCGGTGAGGTCGACGGACGTCTCCACCGCCTTCGGATGACCGACGGCTTCTATCACCACTGCGGCCTTGAGTCCGGCTTCGTATGCCTCGTCGGGCGTATAGGCCTCGTGCGCACCCATGGTGCGCGCCAGTTCCAGCTTTGCCGGCAGCTGGTCGACGCCGATCACGCGAACGCCGTCATGTGAGAGGGCGGTGAGGACCGCGGCCATGCCCACTCCGCCGAGGCCGACGACGATCACCGGCTCGCCGGACCGTGGGCGTCCTGCATTGATCACCGCGCCGCCTCCGGTGAGCACTGCACAGCCGAGCAGCGCCGCGACTTCCGCGGGCACGTCGGCGGGAACCGGAACCACCGAGCGGCGGTCGACGACGGCGTGGGTGGCGAAACCCGAGACACCGAGGTGGTGGTGGATCGGCTGACCGTCGCGCGAAAGTCTGCGCTCACCGGTCATCAGCGTGCCAGCCGTATTGGCGGCTGTTCCGGGCACGCATGGGGTGAGGCCGTTGGTCGCGCACGCCTCGCAGGCACCGCACCGCGGCAGGAACGTCATCACCAGGCGCTGACCGACAGCCACGTCGGAAACCCCGGGTCCGGCCTCCTCGACGACGCCGGCCGCCTCGTGCCCCAGCAGCATCGGCACCGGGCGCACCCTGCTGCCGTCGACGACCGACAGGTCGGAATGGCACATGCCCGCGGCTTCGATGCGGACGAGGAGCTCACTGTCACCGGGTGGGGCCAGGTCGAGGTCGTGCACGGCGATCGGTCTCGATTCGGCGTACGGCCTGTCGAGACCGATGTGTTCGAGTACGGCGCCGCGGATCCTCATGACTCCAGAATCCAGCACCTGCGAGACTGCTGCCATGGTCGGTAGCGAGCAGGAGCTCTCCAGCGCCGACTTTCCCGTGCACTGGCCGGTGTCGACCAGGTGGACCGACAACGACATGTTCGGGCACCTCAACAATGCGGTGTACTACGCACTGTTCGACACGGCGATCAACGGCTGGATCAACACGAATTGCGATATCGACCCGATGGCGGTGCCATGGCTGGGCGTGGTCGCCGAGTCGGGATGCAAGTACTTCGCCGAATTACGTTTCCCAGAAACCCTTTTCGTCGGCCTGGCGGTCACCCGGCTGGGTAATAGCAGCGTCACGTACCGCCTTGGACTGTGGCAGGAGGGCGGGCCTGTCGCAGCGGTCGGTCACTGGGTGCACGTGTACGTCGACCGGGAGGGTCGCAGACCCGTGCCGATACCTGCGGTAATCCGTTCTCAGCTGGAAAAGGCGTGCGTCGACTAGGCCCCTTGCTCTAACGGGTTGATTGCACACACCTGGTGCTTGGAACCAACCTGTTTAGCGCAATCGGCCCGCGACTCAACTGGAAAAGGCGTGCGTCGGCTAGTCGATATGCTCGTGCAATGCCGTTCGTGAGCAAGACAGTCGAGGTCACCGCCCCCGCCGAGGCGATCATGGGGATCGTCGCCGACTTCGAGTCATATCCGCTGTGGAACGAGGAGATCAAGGGCTGCTGGGTGCTGGCGCGCTACGACGACGGCCGACCCAGTCAGTTGCGTCTCGACGTCGTCGTGCAGGGGCAGTCGGGCACGTTCATCACCGCGGTGTACTACCCCGCTGAGAACCAGATCCAGACGCTGCTGCAGCAGGGTGAATTCTTCGAGAAGCAGGAGCAGAAGTTCTCGGTGGTCCCGATGGGGGCGACATCGCTGCTGACGGTCGATCTCGACGTCGAGACCAAATTGGCGATCCCGGCCCAGCTCGTGAAGAAGGCGATCGGCGACACGCTCGATTACCTCGCGGACAACTTGAAGGCCCGCGCCGAGGAACTCTCCGCCGCCGGCCCCTAGTCGAGCGGGGGCTCACGGTCAGCCCCACAACCTCGTCTCATCGAGGCGGGCGATCAATCGCTGTGCACCGTCGGTGAACTCGCCGCCGGTCAACCTGACCACCGTGTCGACATCGTTTTGGCGCAGTGCGGCGATCATCTCCCGGTGCACGGCCACCGCGGAGTGTCCCCATCCCGGGTCGCCCGCGTAGATCTGACCCGGCAGGTATCGCGCCACGTGAAGGAGGAACCACGCCAGCTTGATCCGGCCGGTGGCCCTGTTGAGTGTCCGGTGGAACGCGAACTCGGCGGAGGCGATCTCGTCGAGGTCGTGTCCCTCCACGGCCGCGGCGAGTGCGTCGTTGAGGCGCTCCAGCTCGTCGATCTCCGCCCCGGTGATCCGTTCCGCGGCCGTTGCCGCCAACTCTTTGGCGATCGTGCCCTGCAGCCAGAAGATGTCCTCGACGTCGGATCGCGTCAGCGGTACGACCACATGGCCGCGGTGGGGTTCGAGTTGCACCATCCCTTCACCACGCAATGTGCGCAGCGCCTCGCGCACGGGCGTGATGCTGACCCCCAGCGCTGCTGCGGTCTCGTCGAGCCGGATGAAGGTGCCAGGCCGCAGGGTGCCGGTCATGATGTCGGTTCGCAGCCGGGCGGCGACCTCGTCGGACAGCTGCTCGCGCCGGACCGCCCGACGGGGTCGGGTGCGGGATCGCGGGGGTGCGTTCACGAGGCTCTCCGGTCCGTCTGGCGTGGGGTTGTACCCGAGCGGCCGAGGCCATACTGTGACCGGGGCAACACCATGTTTGATCAAATGTAAAAGCTGCGCAACCCAGAGGGAGCAGTCGCTGTTGACCTCCGCGTCCACGCCGGACCCGACCGAGCAGCCGTTTCTCGCGCGCCGGCAGAACTGGACGAACCAGTTGGCGCGGCACGCGTTGATGCAGCCCGGCGAGACGGCCCTGCGTTTTCTCGGCCGCACCACGACCTGGGGCGAACTCGATAGTCGCGTCGGCGTCCTCGCAGGGGCCCTGAGCAGGCGCGGAGTCGAATTCGGCGACCGTGTGCTGATCCTGATGCTCAACCGCACCGAGTTCATCGAGTCGTTCCTCGCGATCAACAAGCTGGGCGCCATTGCCGTGCCGGTCAACTTCCGGATGACCCCGCCCGAGATCGCCTTCCTGGTCAGCGACTGTCAGGCCAAGGCCGTCATCACCGAATCGGTGCTCGCCGGCGTGGCGGCCGCGGTCCGCGACATCGATCCGACCCTGACGACTGTGGTGGTCGCGGGCGGAACCACCGGCGAGGGCCTCATCGGCTACGACGACCTGATGGCCGAACAGGGGGAGGTGCCACCCGTGGTGGACATCCCCAACGACTCCGCCGCGCTGATCATGTACACCTCGGGGACCACCGGCAGGCCCAAGGGCGCGGTGCTCACCCACACCAACATCGCCGGGCAGGCGATGACGTCCCTGTTCACCAACGGGGCCGATCTCAACAACGACGTCGGGTTCGTCGGTGTGCCGCTGTTCCACATCGCGGGTATCGGGAACATGATCATCGGACTACTGCTCGGCAGGCCGACGGTGCTCTACCCGCTGGGCGCATTCGACCCTGGTGCCCTGCTCGACGTCCTCGCCGCCGAACAGGTGACGGGCATCTTCCTGGTGCCCGCACAATGGCAGGCGGTCGTCGCCGAACAGCGCACGCGACCTAGGAACCTCAAGCTGCGGGTGCTGTCGTGGGGCGCGGCACCGGCCTCGGATACATTGCTGCGCAGCATGTCTGAGACCTTCCCCGGAACACAGATCCTCGCCGCCTTCGGCCAGACCGAGATGTCGCCGGTGACGTGCATGCTGTTGGGCGACGACGCGATCCGAAAGCTGGGCTCGGTCGGCAAGGTGATTCCCACGGTGTCCGCGCGCGTCGTCGACGAAGACATGAACGACGTCGAAATCGGTCAGGTCGGTGAGATCGTCTACCGCGCACCCACGCTGATGGCCGGCTACTGGAACAACCCCACGGCCACCGCAGAAGCCTTCGCGGGCGGCTGGTTCCATTCCGGTGACCTCGTACGCCAGGATGCCGAGGGCTACATCTGGGTCGTGGATCGCAAGAAGGACATGATCATTTCCGGCGGCGAGAACATCTATTGCGCAGAAGTCGAGAATGTCCTTGCCGCTCATCCGTTGATCGCGGAGGCCGCGGTGATCGGTCGCGCGGACGACAAATGGGGTGAGGTGCCGGTGGCCGTCGTGGCTCTCGAAGGCGCGCTCGGTGCCGACGATCGTCTCGGACTCGCCGACCTCGAGAGTTTCCTGACCGAACGCCTTGCGAGGTACAAGCATCCGAAGGCGCTGGAGATCGTCGACGCGCTCCCTCGCAATCCTGCTGGCAAAGTACTCAAAACGGAACTTCGGGTGCGTTTCGGCACCGGCAAAGCGATTGACGCAGGCGAAAGTGCTACTCCGCCAACGGTTTCTGCTGGCGCACAAGAGAATTAGGGAATTGGAACGAGTTTGCTAACGGTTAAGGGCTCAATCTTCCAGATGCCGTGCACCGCGGGGATGGCATCGGGTACAGTCCTGTGGTCCGTCTTACTACTGATGAGTAGGGAGACGCTGGTCACAGTCAGCGGGTTGGGGCAAGGAGGCCGCGTGCGACAAGGTCTGCCGTTGAACGACGACGGCCGCGGTCAGCTCGTTGGAGCGCGTCGGTGACGGCGCAGGGCACCGACATCGTCGGCTACGTCCGCGATCAGGTGCGTCCGGGCCTGACTGCCGTGGGCGGATTCGTCCGCATGACGGTCCTCACGGCGAAAGCCACCTTCAAGTCGCCCTTCCAGTGGCGCGAGTTCATCCTGCAGAGCTGGTTTCTGATGCGGGTGGCGTTCCTGCCGACCGTCGCGGTCTCGATCCCGCTGACCGTGCTCCTCATCTTCACGCTCAACATCCTGCTGACCGAGTTCGGTGCGGCCGATATTTCCGGTGCGGGCGCCGCGCTGGCAGCCGTGACCCAGCTCGGCCCCCTCGTCACCGTGCTCGTGGTGGCCGGCGCCGGTTCGACCGCCATCTGCGCCGACCTCGGTGCCCGCACCATCCGCGAGGAGATCGACGCGCTCGAGGTGCTCGGCATCGACCCGATCCACCGGCTGGTGGTGCCACGCGTAATCGCCTCGACGTTCGTGGCGCTGCTCCTGAACGGCGCAGTGATCACCATCGGCCTGGTCGGCGGCTTCATCTTCGGCGTGTATCTGCAGAACGTCTCCGCCGGCGCCTATGTTTCCACGCTCACCCTGGTCACCGGCCTACCCGAGGTGCTGATCTCGGTCGTGAAGGCCATGACGTTCGGGTTGATCGCCGGCCTGGTCGGCTGCTACCGCGGCCTCACGGTCGCCGGTGGCGCCAAGGGTGTGGGCACCGCGGTCAACGAGACGCTCGTGCTGTGCGTGATCGCGCTGTTCGCGGTGAACGTGGTGCTGACCACGATCGGCGTCCGATTCGGAACGGGGAGCTGACGTGTCGACAACCCAGGTCCTGCGATCTCGCTTTCCGCGGGCGTTCTCCGGCGGAACGGGCGTCGTCACCGCCCCGGCGAAGTTCCTCGACAGCGTCGGGCACGTCGCGTGGTTCGTCGTCACCGCGATCGGCTCGATCGGCCATGCGTTGCGCTACTACCGCAAGGAAACCCTGCGGCTGATCGCCGAGATCGGCATGGGCACCGGCGCGATGGCCGTCATCGGTGGCACCGTGGCGATCGTCGGGTTCGTCACGCTGTCTGGTTCGTCGCTGGTCGCCATCCAGGGCTTCGCATCACTCGGCAACATCGGTGTCGAGGCGTTCACCGGCTTCTTCGCCGCACTGATCAACGTCCGCATCGCCGCCCCCGTCGTCGCGGGCCAGGCGCTGGCCGCCACGGTCGGTGCCGGCGCCACCGCGGAACTGGGCGCCATGCGAATCAGCGAGGAGATCGACGCGCTGGAGGTCATGGGCATCAAGTCGATCTCCTACCTGGTGTCGACGCGCATCATGGCCGGCTTCATCGTGATCATCCCGCTGTACGCGATGGCGATCATCATGAGCTTCCTGTCGGCCCAGGTGACCACGACCGTCTTTTACGGACAATCGATCGGCACCTATGAGCACTACTTCCGAACGTTCCTGCGCGCCGACGACGTCATGTGGTCGTTCGTGCAGGCGATCATCATCTCGGTCATCGTGATGCTCAACCACTGCTACTACGGCTACTTCGCCAGTGGCGGCCCGGTGGGTGTCGGCGAGGCCGTCGGCCGGTCGATGCGCGCCTCTCTGGTCGCGATCGTCTGTGTGGTCCTGTTCGCCTCGTTGGCGCTCTACGGCGTCGACCCGAACTTCAACTTGACGGTGTAGCCCCATGACCGCACCTTTGAACACCTCGCGCACCCCGCCGTACAAGCTGGCGGGCCTGGTGCTGACGCTGCTGACGATCGTCGCCGTGGTGCTGGTGTACTTCCAGTTCCGCGGTGACTTCTTGCCCCGCGAACAGTTGACAATGATGTCGGCGCGATCCGGTCTGTCGATGGACCCCGGCGCCAAGGTCACCTACAACGGGGTTGAAATCGGTCGGGTCGCCACGGTTGACGCGGTGGACGTCGGAGGCGAGCCCAGGGCCAAGATCGTCTTGGACGTCGACCCCAAGTACATCAAGCTGATTCCGAAAAACGTGGACGCGGACATCAGCGCCACCACTGTGTTCGGCAACAAGTACATCTCGTTCACGTCGCCGAAAGACCCGTCGTCGCAACGGATCACGTCGTCTGACGTGATCGACGTGACCCACGTGACCACCGAGTTCAACACGTTGTTCGAAACGGTCGTTTCACTGTCCTCACAGGTCGATCCCATCAAGCTGAACCAGACGCTGGCGGCCACCGCCGAGGCGCTGGACGGTTTGGGTGACCGGTTCGGCCAGTCGATCAACAACGGCAACGCGATCCTCGACGACATCAATCCGCAGATGCCGCAGATCCGTCGGGACAATCAGCTGCTGGCCGACCTCGGTGAGGTCTACTCCGAAGCGTCACCGGATCTGTTCGACGGGCTGCAGAATGCCGTCACCACGGCGCGCACGCTCAACCAGGAGCAGGGCACCATCGACCAGGCGTTGATGGCGGCCGTGGGGTTCGGCAACACCGGCGCCGACGTCTTCGAGCGCGGCGGTCCGTACCTGGTGCGCGGCGCTGAGGATCTGATTCGCCCGTCCGAGATCCTCGACGAGTACAGCCCTGCGCTGTTCTGCACCGTCCGGAATTTCCACGATGTCGAGCCCAGGGTCGCGGCGTCACTAGGCGGCAACGGCTACTCGCTGCGGACGTTGTCTGGGATCCAGGGGTTGGGCGCCGGCAACCCCTATGTGTATCCGGACAACCTGCCACGCGTGAACGCCAGGGGCGGCCCCGAGGGGAAGCCCGGTTGCTGGCAACCAATCACGCGTGACCTCTGGCCGGCGCCGCATCTCGTGATGGACACGGGTGCGTCGATTGCGCCCTACAACCATTTCGAGCTGGGCCAGCCGATCCTGATCGAGTACGTCTGGGGTCGCCAGGTGGGGGAGAACACGATCAATCCATGAAAATCACCGGTACAGCCATCAAGCTCGGCGCCTTCTCCCTGGTGCTGTTGCTGTTCACCGCGATCATCATCGTGGTGTTCGGGCAGATGCGTTTCGACCGCACCACCGGGTACTCGGCGGTGTTCTCCAACGCCAGCGGCCTACGGGCCGGACAGTTCGTCCGCGCGTCCGGTGTGGAGGTCGGCAAGGTCTCCAAAGTCGAGCTCATCAACAACGGCTCCCAGGTCCGGGTCGACTTCGACGTCGACCGTTCGCTGCCGCTGTTCGAGGGCACCACCGCCTCGATCCGGTATCTGAACCTCATCGGCGACCGGTACATGGAGCTCAAGCGTGGCGCGAGCGACGCCCGGCTGGCCGGCGGTGGCACCATTCCGGTGACCCAGACCGAACCCGCCCTCGACCTCGACGCGTTGATCGGCGGCTTCCGCCCGGTGTTCCGGGCGCTGGACCCGGACAAGGTCAACACCATCGCCGAGTCGATCATCACGATCTTCCAGGGCCAGGGCGGCACCATCAATGACATTCTCGACCAGACCGCGTCGCTGACGTCGGCGCTGGCCGACCGCGACCAGGCGATCGGCGAGGTGATCAAGAACCTGAACACGGTGCTCGACACCACGGTCAAGCATCAGCAGCAGTTCGACGAGACGGTGCAGAATTTCCAGACGCTGATCACCGGCCTGAATGACCGGCGCGATCCGATCGCTTCCTCGGTGGCCGACATCAGCGACGCCGCGGGGACCATCGCGGATCTGCTGGCGGACAACCGCCCGCTGCTACAGAGCACGGTCGGCCATCTCGAGACCGTCCAGCAACCGCTGGTGGACCAGCGCGACAAACTCAACGACATCCTCACGAGGCTCCCGAGCGCGTTCAAGATCATCGGCCGGGCCGGCGGGATCTACGGTGACTTCTTCAACTTCTACGCTTGTGACATCTCGATCCGTATGAACGGCCTGCAACCCGGCGGTCCGGTACGCACGGTCAAACTCTTCACCCAGCCGTCGGGTAGGTGCACGCCGCAATGAGAACTCTGGAGGGATCGAACCGCGTCCGTAACGGATTGATGGGCATTCTTGTCCTCATCCTGGTCATCGGCGTCGGACAGAGCTTCGCCAGCGTGCCGATGCTGTTCGCGACGCCCACGTACTACGCGGAGTTCTCGGACACCGGTGGCCTCAACGGCGGCGACAAGGTGCGCATCGCCGGTGTGGACGTCGGCCTGGTGCGCAACTTCGAGATCGTCGGCGACAAAGTCCGGATCGGCTACTCGCTCGACGGGACTCAGATCGGAACAGAAAGCCGGGCGGCCATCCGCACCGACACCATCCTGGGCCGCCGCAACATCGAGATCGAGCCGCGCGGCTCGAAGCCGTTGAAGGCCAACGCAACTCTGCCCTTGGGCCAGACCACGACGCCATACCAGATCTACGACGCGTTCTTCGACGTGACCGAGGCATCGTCGGGCTGGGACACCCAGACCGTGAAGAGGTCGCTGAATGTGCTGTCGGAGACCATCGACCAGACCTATCCGCACCTGAGCGCCGCACTCGACGGCGTGGCGCGGTTCTCCGACACCATCGGCAAACGGGACGACCAGATCAAGCAATTGCTAGCCAATGCGAACCAGATCGCAGGCATCCTCGGCAACCGCGGCGAACAGATCAATAAGCTGCTCGTGAACGCCCAGCAACTGCTGGGCGCGATCAATGAACGCCAGTACGCGGTCAGCATGCTGCTCGAACGCGTCGGCTCATTCTCCGAACAGGTCAAGGGATTCATCGACGACAACCCGAACCTGAACCGGGTGCTCGAACAGCTGCGTGTGGTCAGCGACGTCCTGTCCGAGCGCCGTTTCGACCTGATGGACACCCTCACCACGGTCGCCAGCTTCGTGGCGTCCCTCGGCGAAGCCGTCGCGTCCGGCCCGTACTTCAAGGTCATGCTGGTCAATCTGCTGCCCGGCCAGATCCTGCAGCCGTTCGTCGACGCCGCGTTCAAGAAGCGCGGAATCGATCCCGAGAAGTTCTGGGGCGACGCCGGTCTGCCCGCGTGGCGGTTCCCGGATCCGAACGGGGCCCGCTTCCCGAACGGCGCCCCTGCGCCGGGACCCGCGGTGCTGGAAGGCACACCCGAACATCCAGGCCCTGCGGTGCGCGCGGGAACGCCGTGTTCTTACACGCCACCACCGGACGGGATCCCGACCCCCGGCAATCCGCTGCCGTGTGCGGGCCTGACCGTCGGCCCGTTCGGCAACAACCCGTACGGACCGAACTACGGACCGCCGGATGTGGTCACCTCCGACCCGAACGTGCACGGTCCGCAGCCGTCACCCGGCGTGCCCGCGGCCGCGATCCCAGGCCAGATTTCGCCGGATATGCCCGGTGCTCCTGCCCCGCTCCCGCCGGCTCCGCCCGGGGCACGCACGGTCCCGGTCGGCCCGCAGCCTCCGCTGCCGCCGGACTTCACGCCCGGTATCGCTCCGCTGCCGCCGGCCCTGACCGGACCGCCGCCGCCGCCGGGACCCGGTCCTGACGCGGGTCCCGCGGGCACGCCGCCACTACCGGGCAACCCGCCGTTCCTTCCACCACTTTCACAAGGCCAGTAGGGGGTGTAACCGATGGCAACAATCTTCAACGTACGAAACATGAAGCTGCCGAGGGTATCCCGCGCTGCGGTGATCATCGGCACGCTCGTCGTGATCCTCGCGATCGTGGCCGCTTTCGTCGGGTGGAACCTGTACAAGAAGCTGACCACAAACACCGTCGTCGCCTACTTCCCTGAGACCCTCGCGCTGTACCCCGGCGACAAGATCCAGATCATGGGCGTCAAGGTCGGGACGATCGACTCGATCGAGCCCGCCGCCGACAAGCGGGCGATGAAGGTCACCTTCAACTACGACAACAAGTTCAAGGTGCCCGCCAACGCCACCGCGTCGATCCTGAACCCCAGCCTGGTCGCATCGCGCACCATCCAGTTGTCGCCGCCCTACACCGGCGGACCGGTGATGGAGGACGGCGCGGTCATCGACATCGACCGCACGCAGGTGCCGGTGGAGTACGACGAACTGCGCGACTCGATCAACCGAATCCTGCGCGACCTCGGCCCGACGCCGGAACAGCCCAAGGGCCCGTTTGGCGACATCATCGAATCGGCCGCCGACGGCTTCGCGGGCAAGGGTGAGCAGCTCAACAAGACGCTCAAGGGCCTGTCCGAGGCGCTGTTCACGCTCAACGAGGGTCGCGGCGACTTCTTCGGTGTGGTCAAGAGCCTCGCGCTGTTCGTCAACGCGCTCTACAAAAGCGATCAGCAGTTTGTCGCCCTCAACGACGACCTCGCGACGTTCACCAACGCGTTCACCAACACCGACCGCGAGGTCGCCAACGCCCTGCAGGATCTCAACACCCTGCTGGCGACGACGCGCAGCTTTCTCGACGAGAACGCCGACGTGCTGACCCACGACGTCAACAACCTGGCCGATGTCACGAACGCGATTCTGCAGCCCGACTCGAAGGACGGACTGGAGACCGCACTGCATGTGTTTCCCAATCTGGGTGCCAACCTGATGAACATCGTTTCCCCAGTAACGGGCGGTGTGAACAGTTACGCGGTGATCAACAACTTCGCCAACCCGATCCAGTTCATCTGCAGCTCGATTCAGGCAGGCAGCCGGTTGGGGTATCAGGAGTCGGCCGAGATGTGCGCGCAGTACCTCGCCCCGATCCTGGACGCGATCAAGTTCAACTTCCCGCCGTTCGGCATCAACCAGACCACCACGGCTATGACGCTGCCAAAGCAAGTGGCCTACTCGGAGCCCAGGCTGCAGCCACCCGCAGGTTACAAGGACACGACCGTGCCGGGTATCTGGTCGCGCGACACCTTGTTCTCGCACGGCAATCACGAGCCCGGCTGGGTGACGGCACCCGGTATGCAGGGCATCGACGTGCAGCCGTTCACGAGGAACATGCTGCTGCCGGAGTCACTCGCCGAGTTGATGGGTGGCCCGGACGCTCCCATCCCGCCCGCGCCGCCGACCTTCGGCGGTCCGCATCAGGCCGGTCCGCCCAACGCGTACACCGAGAACACTCCGCTGCCACCGCCGTGGTATCCGCAGCCGGGCCCGGTGCCCGGTCCCGCACCAGGTGTGATCGCGGGTGATCCAGGTAGTGCGGCGGCCACCGGAGCGTTGCCCTTCCCTGGGTCCGGACCGGCTCCCGGCCCCGCGCCGGCGCCCGTGGCGGCACCGGCGCCCGTGGGACCACCGCTACCCGCTGAGGCAGGCTGATGATGACCCGTCGCAGATGGAGTCGAGTCGCGCTACGCAGCGTGGCGCTGGTGGCGATCGCGCTGACGCTGAGTTCATGCGGGGTCTGGCCGTGGCGCGGCATATCCAACGTCGAGCTGCCGGGCGGTCCCGGCACCGGTTCGGACCGGATGACGATCTACGTCCAGATGCCGGATACGTTGGCGCTCAACGTCAACAGCCGGGTCCGGGTGGCCGACGTGTTCGTCGGCCGGGTGCGCGCCATCGAGCTGAAGAACTGGGTGGCGACGCTGACCCTGGACATGGAGCCCAACCTCGGGCTGCCGTCCAACGCGTTGGCCAGGATCGGCCAAACCAGCCTGCTGGGCAGCCAGCACGTCGAACTGGAGCCGCCACCGGATCCGTCGGGCGAACCGCTGCGGACCGGCGACACGATTCCGCTAAAGAACAGCACGGCGTTCCCGAGCACCGAGCGGGTACTGGCGAGCATCGCCACGATCCTGCGCGGCGGCGGTGTGTCGAACCTCGAGACGATCCAGACCGAGATCTTCAACGTGCTGAATGGCCGGGCCGACCAGATCCGCGACTTCCTCACCAAGCTCGACACGTTCACGGACGAGCTGAACAAGCAGACCCAGGACATCACCCGCGCTATCGACTCGACCAACCGGCTCTTGTCGATCGTGGCCGAGCGCAACGACACGCTGGACCAGGTGCTGACCGAATTCCCGCCGCTGATCAAGCATTTCGCGGACACCCGCGATCTGTTCGCCGATGCGGTCGAGGCGTTGGGCCGGGTCAGCCTCGCCGCGGACAACGCGCTGTCGCCCGCGAGCGACAACCTGCACACCAACCTGCAGAACCTGCAGCGGCCGCTGAAGCAATTGGGTCGGGCGTCGCCTTACGTCATCGGCGCACTGAAACTGATGCTGACCGCACCGTTCTCGATCGAGAACGTGCCGAAGGTAATTCGCGGTGACTACCTCAATGCGTCGCTCATGGTGGACCTCACGCTGTCGGCGCTTGACAACACCGTCTTGACGGGCACAGGGGTCTCGGGCATGCTGCGCGCACTCGAGCAATCCTGGGGCCGTGATCCAGCGACGATGATCCCAGATGTTCGGTTCACGCCGAACCCGCACAACGCGCCGGGCGGCCCACTGGTCGAGAGGGGTGAGTGAGCAGTGCTGACAAGGTTCATCAAGATCCAGCTGGTGCTGTTCACCATCCTGACGATCATCGCCGTCGTCGTCCTGGGCTGGTACTACCTGCGGATACCGAGCCTGGTGGGCATCGGGCAGTACGAGCTGAAGGCCGAATTGCCGCGCTCCGGCGGCCTGTACGCGACGGCCAACGTCACGTACCGCGGCACCCAGATCGGCAAGGTCACCAGCGTGGTGCCGACTGAGTCGGGAGCGCTGGCGACGATTAGCATCGACGACCGGTACAAGATCCCGGCGGACGCCTCGGCGAACGTGCACTCGGTGTCGGCGATCGGTGAGCAGTACCTCGACCTCGTGTCGACGGGCAATCCGGGTCAGTACCTCAACCCCGGCACGACCATCACCGAGAGCACCGTGCCGAGTGAGGTGGGTCCCGCACTGGACGCGGCCAACAACGGTCTTGCGGTGCTGCCGAAAGAGAAGATCGACGCGCTGCTCACCGAAACGTCAAATGCGGTAGGCGGTTTGGGGCCTGCACTGCAACGGCTGGTCGAGTCGACCACCAATGTGGCGCAGGGCTTCAAGGACAACCTGCCTCAGGTCAACGACATCATCAATAACGCGGCGCCGATTTTGGACAGCCAGGTGCAGTCCGGCGACAACATCGCGGCGTGGTCGCGCAACCTCAACGTCATCGCCTCGCAAACGGCCGAGCAGGACGCCGCGTTGCGCAGTGGCATCCAGGACGCCGCCCCGACACTCGATCAGGTCAACACGGTGTTCAGCGATGTGCGCGACTCGCTGCCGCAGACTTTGGCCAACCTGGCGGTCATCATCGACATGCTCAAACGCTACAACAAGGGTCTGGAGCAGTCTCTAGTCGTTCTGCCGCAGGGTGCTTCTGTTGCCCAATCCGGCACGATCTTCGAGGGCCTCGGCCAGTTGCCGTTGGCGCTGTCGATCAACCAGCCGCCGCCATGCCTCACCGGCTTCCTGCCGGCGTCGGAGTGGCGTTCGCCGGCGGACACTAGCATGGCGCCGCTGCCTAAGGGGACCTACTGCAAGATCCCGAAGGACTACCAGGGCAACGTCGTCCGAGGCGCACGTAACTACCCGTGCGTCGACGTGCCTGGTAAGCGCGCGGCCACGCCGATGGAGTGCCGCAGCCCCGAACCGTACGTTCCGCTCGGCACCAATCCGTGGTACGGCGATCCGAACCAGATCCTGTCCTGCCCGGCGCCGGGTGCCCGTTGCGATCAGGGCGTCAATCCGGGCCGGGGCGTCGTTCCGGCGCCGTCGGTCAATAATGGAGTGAATCCGGCGTCCGCCGATGTACTCCCGCCTCCGCAGGCGACGGCGCCGATCAGTGATCCGCTCAGCCCTCCTGGCCAGGGCAGCGTCACGTGCAGTGGACAGCAGCCCAACCCGTGCATCTACACTCCGGCACCAGGGCCCCCGGGCTCCACGGCCGTCTACAACCCGGCCAGCGGCCAGGTCGTGGGACCTGACGGTGTCAGGTACAACGTCACAAATTCGAGTAACCCAGGAGACGACGGATGGAAGGAGATGCTGGCACCAGCCGGCTGAACCCCACCGATGCTGATGAGGCGCTCGACGAGTCGTTAGCAGTAGACCCCCAATCGCCAGAGCCCGATACCGAAGAAACCACCGATGATCGCCGCGGGTCGCGGCTTGGACGCGGCTGGGTCGCCGCAATCTGTGCCGGACTGTTGATGCTCGCCGGAGCCGGCGCGGTGGCGGGCTATCTGCTGCTGAAGGCCGACCAGCAGAGCGAGAGGGCCGCGCGCGACGAAGCGGCGGCGTTGCAGGCGGCCCGCGATTGTGTGGCCGCCACGCACGCCCCCGATGTGACGGCGATGAGCGAGGCGCAGTCGAAGATCATCGAGTGTTCGACGGGTGACTTCGGCGCGCAGGCCAGCCTGTACAGCGGCGTGCTGGTCGACGCTTACCAGGCCGCCAACGTGACGGTGCAGGTTTCCGACATGCGCGCCGCCGTCGAACGGCACAACGACGACGGGTCGTTCGAGGTCTTGGTCGCGGTGCGGGTGAAGGTGACCAACTCCGAGGTCGCCGATCAGGAGCAGGGCTACCGGCTGCGGCTGCAGATGGCGCCTGACGGGGGCACCTACAAAATCGCCCAGCTGGACCAGGTCACCTCGTGACAGCTGTACTGGACAGCGTGGACTCGTTAGACATCGAAGAGGTGTCCGGCCCGTCGCTGGCGTCGTGGCCGGCGCGGGCGGGGGCGTTCGCCATCGACGTCCTGCTCGGCGTCGCGGTGATCGCGACCATGGCGGTGTCGGCGTGGAGCGCACCGTGGCTGGGCTGGCTGTGGTGGGTGTTCGTGGGCGCGGCGGCGTGCGTGATCGTGGCGATGGCCGTCAACCGGCTGCTGCTGCCCACGATCACCGGCTGGAGCCTGGGCCGCGCAGTGTTCGGTATCGCGGTGCGAACCCGAGACGGTGCCGCACCCGGCGTGGTGCGGCTAGTTGGCCGGGAATTGGTGCACCTGCTCGACACCGCGGCACTGTTCCTCGGCTGGTTGTGGCCGCTGTGGGACGGCAGAAACCGTACGTTCGCCGATCTGCTGTTGCGCACCGAGGTGCACATCGTCGACCAGCCTGTCGAACGCCCGCAACGCGATACACGGCGGCCGGCCGCGGTGGCGCTGATCGTCGCGACGGTGCTGAGCGTGGCGGCGGTCGGTCTCGGGTATCTGGTGGTGTACCGGCCGGAGCGGGCGGTCGACGTCGCTCGCCAGCAGATCGCCGAGCAGGGACCCAGGATCGTCGAACAGTTGCTCAGCTACAACAGTGAGTCACTGCAACAAGACTTTTCGCACGCACAGTCGCTGGCGACGGACGGATATCGCGACCAGTTGATCGCGCAACAGCAGATCGTGCAGCAGGCTGGTGCGACGTCCAACGAGTACTGGGCCGTCAGCAGCGCGGTCCTGTCGGCGACCGCGAACAAGGCTTCTATGTTGGTCGCGCTGCAGGGGCAGCGTGGCACCGACCCGAAAGACTTGAAGTTCATCACCGCGACGTTGCGGGTGGAGTTCGAGAAGTCAGCCGACGGCCAGTGGAAGGTCGCCAACCTCATCGTGCTGAAAAAGCCCCAGATGAATGTGCCGGGCCAGTGAGTCCGCGTCGCAAAATCGCGGCCGACGAGCCCGACTTCTTCGAGGTGAAACCTGACCCACCGCGACGGTGGGGTCTGCCGCTGATCGCCGCTCTCGCATCGGTGTTGATCGCGGCGGCCCTCACGGCGGGCTCCTTGATGCTCGTCAGCCACCGAACCGACGTCCGCAGCAATGCCAACACCGCTGCGGTGCTGGATTACGTGCAGGCTTTCATGACGGCCTACACGACGTTGGACCCGTTCAACGCCAACGCGTACACCGACCGGATTCTCGCGCAGGGCACCGGAGAGTTCGCGACCATGTTCTCCGAGAAGCAGAACGAGATCCTGATCCAGGTCGCGCAGGCCGAGCCCACGACGGGCTCGGTGGTCGCCGCGGGCGTCCAGCGGTGGAACGACAACGGGAGCGCCGACGTCCTGGTCGCGACGAAGATCACGTCCAAGTCGCCGGACGGTAAGTCGACGATCGAAAGTGGAAACCGTTGGGTCGCAACCGCAATCAAGGAAGGACAACAGTGGAAGATCAGCCAGCTGATCCAGGTGATCTGACCACCGAAGCGGAAGCACCCGCGACGTCGGCGCCATCGCGCCGACGCCGGTTCTCGCTGCGCCGCCGCCCGAAAACCGCTGAGCCGGAGACGGTTACCGAGCCCGACGCTGAGTCCATCGAGCCGGTCGAGTCTGTCGAGACGGACGAGGCGCCGCGCACACCCGTCGGCAAGAAGCGGCGCGCCCCCAAGGCGGAAGAACCGGCAGAGGACGTCGCGCTTGTCGATCCGCCGAAATCCGTGGACCCCGCCGAACCCGAGGCCGACCCGTCCGAAGCCGAAGACGAACCGATCGACGAACCCGAGGACGACCGGGTCCTGGTGCCGCACCAGGCCGCGGGCAAGCGACTACTCGTTGCCGCCGCCGCCGCGGCAGTCCTGTTCGTCGGCGCCGCCGCATTCGCCGGCGCCGCGGTGCAGCCCTATCTCGCCGAACGTGCGACGGTCGACACGAAGATCGATGTGGCCCGCACGGCGGCAAGCGCGATCTCCACGCTGTGGAGCTATACACCCGAAAACATGGAAGCGCTGCCGGACCGCGCGGAGGTCTTCCTCGGCGGAGATTTCGCCAACGAGTACCGCAAGTACATCGACGCAATCGTCGCGCCCAACAAGCAGGCTCAGGTCACCAACACCACCCAGGTGATGGGCGCGGCGGTGGAATCGCTGTCCGCCGACGAAGCCACCGCGATCGTCTACACCAACTCCGTGGCCACCAGTCCGGTGACGAAGAACATTCCGTCGCTGCGGTATCTGTCCTATCGGTTGACGATGGAGCGCGATCACGCGAAGTGGCTGATCACCAAGATGTCGACCGTGACGTCCTTCGATCTCACGCCGCAGTTGTAGGACGGGCCATCGCAGACCGTGGTCGTCGAATCACCGGTATCCGACCGCTTGACGCACGTCGCGCTGCTGCTGTTGACCTTCGCGACGGGACTCGTCGACGCGGTCAGTGTGCTGGAACTCGGCCATGTGTTCGTCGCGAACATGACGGGCAACGTTATCTTCCTCGGCCTCTGGCTTGCCCCGCATACCGTCGTGGACGTAACTGCCGCGTTGGTGGCGCTCGTCTGCTTCGTGCTCGGTGCGGTGTTCGGTGGCCGGTTGGCCCGGCGCCTCGATCGCGAGGCGCATCGCTGGCTCGCGATCACGCTTTCACTGGAAGTCGTCCTGCTCCTGACTCTGTCGATCCTCGCGGGCACCGGGGTCCTCGATTACCACAATCACACCAAGCTGCTCCTGATCGCGGGGCTGGCGATTGCGTTCGGGATCCAGAACTCCACCGCTCGCCAGTTCGGGATTCAGGAACTGTCCACCACCGTCCTGACGACAACGATCTCGGGTCTCGGCTTCGACAGTCGGCTGGCCGGCGGCTCGGGTGACCGCGAAAAGCTGCGCTACGGAGTGATTTTCACTATTCTTGCCGGCGCGACCTTGGGTGCCACGTTGACGCGGTTCGCGGTCGCGCCGGTGATCACGCTCGCGGCTGCCGTGGTGGCGACCAGCGCGTCCATCTTCTGGTTCGGGCCCCGTCGCCGTCCGGGTGCACGTGAATAGCGCTCCGCGCGGCGGAGTCCTGATACTCCCCGGTGGCAAGCCGCAGAGCGACGAGGCCTCGAGCGCATTGCAGCTCGCCAATCTGCGGATGGACTGGCTGGCGTTGGAGCTTCGGCTCAGGTTCGGGGCGGGCGTGCGGGTCAACCGTGTGCGGTACCGGTTGCGGGGGTGGAACGGCTCCCGGCGGGACCCCGTACGCGATGCCAGGGATGTCCTCGACCGCATGCTCACCGACGTCGAGCCACGCCGAATCGTGCTCGTCGGTCATTCGATGGGCGGCCGGGTCGCCGCGCACCTGAGCGCCGACTCCGATATCGGCGGCGTGGTGGCGCTGGCACCGTGGTGGCCGCGCGACGACGGCGATCTGGTACCCGTCACCTGTCGGCTCCTCGTCGTGCACGGCACCGCCGATACCCGGACCGATCCCCGCGCGTCGCAGGACCAAGTTCAGCGGGCCAGGGACCGCGGTGTGGACGCGGAGTGGGTGGGCATCCCAGGCGCCGGTCACAATCTACTCAGCCATTGGAGTCGGTGGCACCGACTGACCGCGCAGTTTGTCGCACAGCAAATTTCCTAGCGTTCGCAAATATCCGCGAAAACGGGTGTTTAACGGCGCTGACCGGAGGAAACTCCCGTTTGCGGGAGGTGGCCACGTGATTCGAACAGCGGGTGTGGTGAGTGCTTTGGTGGGGGCTGCGGTGCTGTTGGCGCCGTCGGCGGCCGCGGATCAGGGCGAGTACCTGGACAAGCTGCAACACAAGTACAAGTTCCTGACGCCGCAGCAGCTGCTGGCCGAGGGAGACAGGGTGTGCGCCGCCGAACAGGCCGGCCTGCTGTCACCCGCCAAGACCCAGATGGTGATGAACGACCTGGTGATCTCAACCGGTGCCGCGCTGGACATCGTCGCCGCCGCGGAATGGGACCTTTGTTGAGCTGATGGCATGAGCGCCGGGAGTGACTAGTCTCGGCGTATGCCAACAGCACTCGTCACCGGCGCTTCCCGGGGCATCGGCAAGGGAATCGTCGAGCATCTGGCCGCACGCGGCTGGGATGTCATCGCCGGGGTTCGCAGTCAGCAGGACGCGGATTCGGTGACCAAGCTCGACCCGCAACGAGTGTCCTCGGTGATCCTCGACGTCACCTCCGCGACCGATATCGCCGCGCTGGAGCAATCGCTGCCCGAACAGTTGGACGCCGTCGTCAACAACGCCGGAATCGCGGTCGGCGGAGCGATGGAGACCCTCAGCCCTGACGAGTGGCGTAAGCAGCTGGAAATCAACGTTATCGGTGCACTCGCCGTCACGCAGGCGGCGCTGCCCCGGCTGCGTAAGTCCCGCGGCCGCATCGTCTTCATCTCGAGCGTGAACGGACGGCTGTCCATGCCTCTGGTCGGGGCGTACGCGGCGAGCAAGTTCGCACTCGAGGCCGCCGCCGACGCGCTACGAATGGAGCTGACTCCCTGGAAGATTCGCGTCGTCGTCGTAGAACCCGCGCAGACCGACACGGACATGTGGCGTACCGCGGACACGATGGTGGAGGATCTGGAGGCCGGCCTGAGCCCGGAGCACCGCGGCCTCTACGCCAAACACATCGCGGGCTTCAAGAAGATGATCCCGGTATCGCAGAAGATCGCCGTTCCCACCGAAAAGGTCTCCGCGGTCGTCGAGGAGGCGCTCACCGCCAAGCGGCCGCGCGCCCGCTACATCGTCGGACTTGGACCCAAGGCGCAGGTGGCGTTGATGAGCGTGATGCCGACGAAGATGCGCGACATCGCTCTGCGGAAGGTCTCCGGCCAACCGTAGGATGCCGACCTTCGTCAAACGCAACCTCGCCGCGCCAAAGGGCTTCTTCGCGTGCGAAGCCGCGGGGCTGCAATGGCTTTCGGCTGCTGACGGCGGCGTGCCGTGCGCGGAAGTCGTCGACTTCGACGACGAATCACTCACGCTGGGACGGCTCGACTCCGTGCGCCCCGACCCCGGTGCCGCGCACGAGTTCGGCCGGCGATTGGCATGCACGCACGATGCGGGCGCGGCGAAGTTCGGCAGCGGTCCCTCCGGTTGGACAGGACCAGGATTCTTCGGGCCGCTGCAGCATCCGCTGCCCATGTCGCTGACCGGACATGACAGCTGGGGGATGTTCTACGCGCGAGAACGGTTGGCGCCGATGGCGGCACGCGCCGCAAAGCGATTGAGCGCATCGGTGCGTCAGGACATCGACGCGGTGATCACGCACTGTGCAGACGGACGGTTCGACGACGACGGTCCGCCCGCCCGCCTGCACGGTGATCTGTGGAGCGGCAACGTGATGTGGACAACCGCCGGCGTCACTTTGATCGATCCCGCGGCCCATGGCGGGCATCGCGAGACCGATCTCGCGATGCTGGCACTGTTCGGTTGTCCGCACTTCGAGGCGGTCGTCGAAGGCTACGAGTCGCGGCACCTCTTGTCCGAGGGCTGGCGCGGGCGGGTCCGTCTGCACCAGCTGTATCCGCTGCTGGCCCACGTCGTGCTGTTCGGCGGCAGCTATGCCGACCAGACCGGACAGGCGGCACGCAGCGCCCTGGATGCAGCCAGCTAGACGGTATGAGGGCTGACTCGAGGCCGAAGGCCTCGGGCTGCAATCGGACGTGGGTTGCCGGTATCGAGTGAACACTCGCACTGGTAGAGCCACAGTTGCAGATCAGGAGGCCTCCGGTGAGTTTCAACGGTACGAGTGTCGGGTTGGATGTGCATGCGCTTTCGGTGGTTGCCCATGCCGTCGACGAAGAATCTGGTCGAATCGAGCGGGCGCGATTGTGTCCCGATCATGGCGAGATTTTGGAGTGGCTGCACCGGTTGCGAGGTCCGTTGCGGGTCGCCTATGAGGCTGGACCGACGGGCTTTGGATTGGCCCGAGCGTTGGCTGATGCTCAGATCGACTGCGTAGTCGCCGCGCCGTCGAAGTTGATCCGTCCGGCTGGGGATCGGGTCAAGACCGATGCCCGCGACGCCGCGCATCTGACCCGGTTGCTGCGGTTGGGTGAGATCACCGCGGTCACCGTTCCCGAGGCCGATGTAGAGGCCGTTCGCGATCTGGTGCGGGCGCGTGAAGACGCCCGTGCGGATTTGATGCGGGTGCGGCATAGGTTGTCGAAACTGCTGCTGCGCCATGGCCGTATCTACTGCGACGGCAAAGCCTGGACGGGGGTGCACGAGATCTGGCTACGCCGCCAACGCTTCGCCGACGGCCATACCGCAGCTGCTTTCGATCACCACTTCGACGCGGTCCTGTCCGCGACCGCGGCCCGCGACCGCCTCGATGAGCAGATCGTGGGGGTCGCGGCGTCACCGCGGTGGGCCGACACGGTCGACCGGTTGGGGTGTCTGCGGGGAATCTCGGCGTTGACTGGGTTGGCGCTGTCGGTCGAGATCGGGGATTGGACCCGGTTCAGCGGATCCTCGATAGGCGCCTATGTCGGCTTGGTCCCCACTGAGTACTCTTCGGGAGCATCGCGGGTGCAGGGCTCGATCACCAAGGCCGGCAACGCCCACGTGCGGCGGCTGCTGATCGAGGCGGCCTGGCACCACCGGGCGCCCTACCGCAATCCCGGGCCGACGATGCGAGCCCGCTGGGCCAAGGTCGATCCCACCCTCAAGGCACGTGGGCACGCCGGGAACCGGCGGTTGCATCAGCAGTGGTGCCGGTTCAACGAACGCAAGAAACCCCACGTCGTGGCCAATGTCGCAGTCGCGCGGGAGCTCGCTGGTTGGTGCTGGTCACTGGCCACGCTGACCTGAAAACAAGCTTGATCGGAAGCCAGCCGGTCGGCGCCGAGGTAGGCGAACAAGACCTGCGTTTCAGCTATGAGCAACAACGAGATTCACTGAATCTCGTTGTGACGCCCGTCCCTAGGAAGCAGCCACCGTTCGCGCCGAACCATCGTCTTGCGGTACCCAACCCGCGTATATCAGTCTGACCCCACCGTCGTTGATCAACGACCGCCGCAGACCGCGCTGACACCGATCAAACGAAAGCCGCCTCGACACCAAATCGGGGCGGCTTTCACCTGCCTATTGACAAACCACGCCTACATATCAGTTGAACGCCAGCCAACTCGGCAGCGCCCGCTCCCTGGAGTCGCACAACACCTGCCGGGTATCGCAATTGCCGTCCGGCACACCGGCACCAGACCACATGCCACCGGTGTCGCGGCGCAGCACGATCGCCGACGAGCCGCCGCCGTCCAGCAGCACCGCCGTATCGCTACCGAGTCCGCGGAACAGATCCTGCATCTGGTCCGGTGTGTAGCTGCCGCCCTGGAAGACGTACATCTCGTCCTTGCTTCGCGAGTACGCGAGCGCGGTGCGCGCCGCGCTCGGGCCGCCGTCGTTGAGCTGCCCCATGTCACCGGGCGCCAGCAACCCGATGCCCGCAACGGCGACGAATCGGACGTTCTTGTCGATGAGGTCTTTGATGACCGGCGTCGCGGCGTCGTAGTCGCCGGGGCTCTTCGGCGGCACGACGTAGGGCGCACCCGAGACGGGAAGAATCATGGTGGACAACGCTTTCCAATTTTCGTTGCCGCCCGAGAGGCCCTGTTTGCCTGCGTATGCCAGGGTTCCGGTGACCGCCGCGTTGGCGCGTCCCTGCCCGCGGGTGTTGTCGACGTAGGCGCCCAGCGGTGAACTGCATCCGGTCGACTTCCACGAGCCGCCCTGCTGCCCGCGGACGTCGAAGAAGTTGGCGTTGATCGCGATGGTCGGCTGACCCAGCGCCTGCCAAGCCTGCAGCGGCGAAAAGACCTCGGATGCCTGCCACAGTCCCTCGCCGGTGCGGGCCCGCGGATCGCGCTCGCAGCGGCCCTGATACCCGCTGTGGGAATCGACGAGTAGTCGCGGGGCGAGCCGTTGGGACGCCGACTTGATGATCATCAGGTGGCCGCCGCTGCTCATCTCGTACCAGTTGCCGCCCGCGTTGAGCATCGGGGCTGGGTGGCCGCTACCGAAGTTGTAGACGAGATACGAGCCGCGGGTGTTGGCGATCGCGCCAGCGAGAAGGTCGCGGCCACTGGCGGCGTGTGCGTTCGGGGCGGCCGTCGTCGACAGCGCAGCGCACAACATCAGCGCCGCGGCTGATACCGCGAAGCGCCGAAGAAGGGTGACTGGAATCGACAAAGGAGTCCCTCCCGGAGACATACCGACGAAACAACACTAACCTCGTCAGCAACACTGTCAACTTTCGTCACAAGTGCGTCACAATAGGGTTTCGCCGCGGCAATCGTGTTGTCGGCTACCGGTCGCGGATCCGCAGGCATTAGTTCCTGGAGAACCGGGTAATCGCACCGAATGCCAACTGTGTCGCGAACGTTTTCCGTCAGTTCTCCGCCCGACCAGGTCATCGACTACCTCAAGGACTTCAGCAACGCCGTGGAGTGGGATCCGGGTACACAGCAATGCACTCGCGTTGACACCGGGCCCATCGGTGAAGGCGCGTCGTGGCACAACGTCTCGAAGATCATGGGTAGGACGACAGAGTTGGACTACACCCTCGAGACGCTGAGCGACAGCAATCTCGTGTTCGTCGGCAAGAACAAGTCGGCGACGTCCACCGAGAAGATCTATGTCGATGCGACGGACACGGGTTCGGTGATCACCTACCGCAACGAACTTGAAATGCACGGGCCGCTAGCACTTTTCACCCCGATTCTGAAGCTGTACTTCGAAAAGCTGGCCAATGACACAGAGAAGCAGCTGATGTCGGTGCTCAACCGATTGACGGTGAAGGAGTAGAAAATGATCGCAACAATTCTCAGCGCGCTCGTGGTCGGCATCCTCGTGGGAGCGCTTGCACGGCTCATCATGCCGGGCAAGCAGAACATCGGCGTCATCATGACGATCCTGCTTGGCGCTCTCGGGGCGTTCCTCGGCTCCTGGCTGACCCATGCGGTCGGGTTCGCCGATTCGACATCGGTGTGGCAACCGATCCCGTTCCTTGTGGGCGTCGTCGTCGCGATCGTGTTGATCGCGATCTATGTCGGCCTCACCGGCCGCAAGAACACGACCGTCCGCTAGCGCGGCGGGGCCAGGCGGTAGATGGCATCGGCATAGTCGTCGGTGATGTACACCGCGCCGTCGGGCCCCGTCACCGCGGCGACCGGGCGGCCCCACCGCGAGCCGTCGTCTGATTGGAAGCCGCCGACCAGCGTCTGCTGATTGCCCAAGTCGCCGTTCTGCCAAGCGAAAAACGACACCTCGGGCTCGCGCGGCGGCTCGCGATTCCACGATCCGTGCACACCGATGAGTGCCCCGCTGGCGTACGGCGCGGGTAGCACACCCTCGGTGAAGCTCATGCCCAGAGGCGCCGCGTGCGAGCCCAGGCTCTGCTCGATCGCAGGCAGGGCTTCACAATCCATCCGACTGCCGTCGGCGTTGGTCTCCACATCGCGGATCAACGACAGATTCGCCGGTCCGCCGTCGGGATTGCAGTAGGGCCAACCCAATTCGCGCCCTTCAGTTACCCGGGCGAGGGATTCCGGTGGGTGCTCGTCGACGTATTCGGGATCAGGCTCGCCGGTCTGCGGGTTCGCGACGTTGTCTCGATTATTCACCGCGGTCCACAGTGAACCGTCGGGTGCGAAGGCCAGACCGGTTCCGTTGCGGACGCCGGTCGCAAAGGGTTCTGCCGGCCCGCCGCCGGGTGGAATTCGCATGATCGTCGCGCGCGGGGGGTCGGCGTCGCGATCATCGGCGGTGATGTTGCCCCTCGACCCGATCGAGAAGTAGACGGCGCCGTCCCGGCCGACGACGACACTCTTGAGTGCGTGATGGTAGGCGCCGCGGAGGTCCGGGCTATCCGCGTCGGGCAGGCCGTCGGCCAGCGTCCGCGGATTGATCGCCCGACCGCCGGTGTAGTCGTAGACGTCGATCTGGTCACTTTCCGCGACGTACAAACTATTTCCCGCGAAGAACAACCCGTGCGGCTGGTCGAGCCCGTCGAGTAGTACCTCCGGCGTCGGCGCCGCATCGGTCGGTTGGAGCCGCATGACCTCACCGGTGCTGGGGACGGATATCAGCAGAGCGCCGTCGGGTGTCCACGCCGCCAGCCGGGGCTTGGGCATGCGGGCCCACACCGACATC
This sequence comes from Mycobacterium sp. NPDC051804, assembly GCF_044452905.1. Classification (NCBI taxonomy): domain Bacteria; kingdom Bacillati; phylum Actinomycetota; class Actinomycetes; order Mycobacteriales; family Mycobacteriaceae; genus Mycobacterium; species Mycobacterium sp. NPDC051804. Next base: position 650,271 of record NZ_JBITCD010000001.1, read on the forward strand.
GTCCACCCCGCCGGTATGAGCGCTTGCCGGGGCTCGTCGAACGGTGCCTGCGCCAGGTCCGGATCCACCCGGACCGCCACCGGCGTCAGCCCCGCGGCTGGTTCGCCGGTCGGGGCGATCGAGGCCGGTGCGGGCGTGTCCGGTGTCGGGGCGGGCGCAGTGGAACACGCGGTGAGCAGCGCCACGCTGACGATGCAGAGGACAGTGTGAGGTCCAATTCGGTTATGCCGCAGCCAAACCCGCATGCATCTCCCAGACCAGGATCTCGGCGGGCTCGGTGGCCGTGACCCGCTGGCCGCCGGAGGCGGTGAAGCGCACGGCGTCGCCGTCGTGCAGGGGACCTGCGCCCTCGAGGGTCACCTCACCGCGGGGTACGAACAGATGCAGATACGGCGCGGACGGCAGTTCCACGCTCTCGCCGGCCTGCAGTCGCGCACCGTGCAGCGCCGCGTACTTGTTGCGGATCGCGATCGCGGCCTGGTCGCTGTGCTCGGGCATGCCGGAGGCGATGGTCACCAGCCCGCCGCGCAACAGTTCATCGTCGATCTCGAGCTGCTGGTATCCGGGATCGAGACCCGACTCGTCGGGAACCACCCACATCTGTACGAAATGCACAGGCTCACTGTGGGATTGCTCGCCCGTCAGCGTCCACGAGTCGTTCTTCTCCGAATGCAGGATGCCGCGACCCGCCGACATGCGTTGTGCGAGGCCGGGATAGATCACGCCCGAGTGACCGGTCGAGTCCTGGTGTACGAGCGATCCCCGCAGCACCCAGGTGACGATCTCCATGTCCCGGTGCGGGTGGGTATCAAACCCGGTTCCCGGCTTCACGATGTCGTCGTTGTTGACCAGCAGCAGACCGTGATGAGTGTTCTCGGGTTCGTAATGGCTGCCGAACGAGAACGAGTGTTTGGAGTCGAGCCAGGCGATCTTGGTTTTTGCGCGGTCGTCGGCGCGACGGATGTCTATCGTCGGGGCGGTCATAGCGATCCTCTTTCGCGTCGGGGCCCAGCCTAGGTGCGGCCACTGGACACGACAACATGGATGATGTGTCATGTATTCCGTGTGGCTGACCGAGGAACAACAGGAGATCTGGCGCGACTACCTGGCGATGTCGAGCCGGCTGCAGACCGCGATGCACCGCCAGCTCCAGCTGGACTGCGAGCTGTCGCTTTCGGACTACGACGTACTGGTCGCCCTATTCGAGCGCGGACCGTTGCGGATCAACGAACTCGGCGACGCGCTCGCCTGGGAACAGAGTCGGCTGTCGCACCAGCTACGCAGGATGCGTGGCCGCGGTCTCGTGGCGCGTCAGGGCAGCGACGATGATCGCCGCGGTGCGACCGTCGACCTCACGGACGCCGGTCGCGCCGCGCTGGAAGTGGCGGCACCGGGCCACGTCGAGCTGGTACGCCGCGCGATGTTCGACGGAATGTCCGACGCGCGGCTGCGGGCGTTCGGAGCGGTGGTCAGGGCGGTGGCAGAGCGACTGGCTACCAGTCCGCCTCATCGAACGTGATGACGCCGCGGATGTTGTTGCCGTCAACCATGTCCTGGTAGCCCTGGTTGATGTCTTCGAGGCGGTAGGTCCTGGTGATCATGTCGTCGATGTTGAGCAGGCCCGACTTGTAGAGCCCGGTCAGCTTCGGCGTTTCGACGTGCGAGCTGCCGCCGCCGAAGATGTTGCCCTTCAACGTCTTCTGCAACATGGTGAACAGGAACATGTTGAGCTTGACGTCGGCGTCCATCATCGAGCCCATACCGGTGAGCACGCAGGTGCCGGTCTTGGCGGTCAGGATCATCGCCTCTTCGATGTACTCGCCCTTCATGTCGCCGACGGCGATGATCGTCTTGTCGGCCATCAGTCCGTGCGTCACGTCGATCATCGGTGCGATGGCCTCGGCCATCGACGGGTAGACGTGCGTGGCGCCGAACTTGATCGCCTGCTCACGCTTCCACTCGTTCGGATCGATCGCGATGACGTTGCGGGCACCCGAGATCACCGCACCCTGAAGTGCACTCATGCCGATGCCTCCGACGCCGATGATGGCGACGGTCTCGCCGGGCTGGACCTCGGCGACGTTGGTGGCCGACCCGAAGCCCGTCGGCACCGCGCACCCCATGATCGCGGCGGTCTCGAAGGGGATGTCCTTGTCGATCTTGACGACGGAGTCCTTGTGCACCGTCATGTACGGGGCGAAGGTGCCGAGCAGGTTCATCGGCGAGACCTCGGTGGTGCCGGCATGCACGCGCGATGTGCCGTCGGCGATCGCCTTGCCGCCGAGGAGTACGGCGCCGCGGTCGCACAGTGACCGGAAGCCCTTGAGGCACGGCGGACATTCACCGCAGGCGGGGATGAACGCGAGGATGACGTGGTCGCCCTCCTCGATGCCTTTGACGTTGCGGCCGACCTTGGTGACGACGCCCGCGCCCTCGTGACCGCCGAGTGCGGGCAGAGCGATCGGGGTGGCGCCGGTGGTCAGGTGGTAGTCGGAGTGGCACATGCCCGCGGCGTGGACGCGGATCTGCACCTCGTCGTCGACGGGGTCGCCGATCTCGATCTCATCGATGCGGAACGGCGTGTTCAGCTCCCATAGGAGAGCGCCCTTGGTCTTCATGACCCTTGAGGATAGAACACGTTATAGATTGAGCGACAATCGTAGCTGTGAACTGCGGGTTTCCACCCTACTCTTCGTCGTCGAGTGGCCAGTTGCCGGACGACTTCGCGGCGAAAACGTCGAATAACCGGCCATTCGCGCCTGTGGATAACTTCGCCATGGCACCCGCCCGGTGTCAGTCGACGCCGAGACGGTGTGCCTATGGGGGATATCGAGTGGCCATTCTTGGGGACCGAGGCGCTGAGAAGCCGGAGGGTGAGCGAACGTACGCTGCGCAGCGGATACGACCGGATCTATCGCGACGTCTACCTGCGTCAGGGAGCCGAATTGACCGCGGAGTCGCGGGCGATGGCTGCGTGGCTATGGTCAGCGCGTCACGCGACGGTGGGCGGACTGTCGGCCGCTGCGCTGCACGGCTCGGGGTATATCGATGCGCACCTACCCGCGGAACTGTTCAGACGGAACGGCAAGAAGGTGCGCGGCATTGTGATTCATCGCGACGAACTGCTGCGCGACGAGGAGATGTCGGTGCGGGGGATCAGCGTGACAACGCCTGCTCGTACCGCATTCGATCTCGGCCGCCGTGGGGGACGTATCGCCGCCGTCATTCGGCTGGACGCTCTGGCGAACGCGACAGGCTTGCAGCCGTCTGATGTTCGACCGCTTGTCGATCGCCATCGCGGAGCGCGTGGACTTGTGCAATTGCGAGAGGTGCTCGACCTCATGGACTGCGGCGCGGAGTCTCCACAAGAGACACGAACGAGGTTGATACTCGTCGATGCCGGGCTTGCTCGCCCGCGTACGCAAATCGCCGTCGGCAGGTGGCGGATCGACATGGGCTACGACGAATTCAAGGTCGGCATCGAATACGACGGGCCACAACATTGGGAAGACGAGGAAATTCGACAGCGGGACATCGAGAAGTATGCGGAGCTGTCGGGACGCGGCTGGATCATCATCCGCGTCGGCGCGGACCTGGTGCGGTATCGACGGCGGGTGATCGTCGAACGGGTGTGCGTGGGACTGCGTCAGGCTGGGGCTGAGTGGCCAGTTATTGGACGAATTCTCGGAAAAAGCGTCGTATAAGTGGCCACTCGGCGAGCGAGGACTTAGAGCGAGGCGGGCAAGCCCCACTTCTCGAACGACTCCATATGGAACGCGACCACGTGGGCGATGCCTTCGTCGGTCGTGGCGAGCACGTGCATCTGAAAGGGTTCGTGCTTGCCGGTCTCGCGGTTGAGCATGTACATCGCTCCTGCCGGCTGACCATTGGCCACCGTGGGAAGCAACCGCATATCGCCGGGCAGCTCGGCGGGGCAGTGCGTCTTGGACAGCAGGACGATGTTCTCCGGCCCCTGGTACCAGCCGTCGAAAGGCGGCATCTCCCATACGGCGTCGGCGGTGAACAACTCGACGAGCTTGTCCATGTCATACGTCTCGAACGCTTCGATGTAGCGCGTCAGCAGGCCCTGTGCCTCCGGCGACTCCGGGACCTGCAGATGGTCCTCCTCGCTGGGGCTGACGGCATCGAGTTGCGCACGGGCCCGCTGCAGCAGGCTGTTGACCGCCGCCGTCGACGAACCGATGGCGTCGGCGACCTCCGCCGCCTTCCACTGCAGCACCTCACGCAGCACGAGCACCGCGCGTTGCCGTGCGGACAGGTGCTGCAGCGCCGCGATGAACGCCAGCCGCACCGATTCACGCGACCCCACGATGTTCGACGGGTCGGTCGAATCGTCGGGGATGGGCTCCAGCCACGGCACCTCGTCGCGCGCGACGATGTCGTCGACCGGATCGGAGCTGGGCGCACCGAGCCCTGTCGGCAGTGGCCGACGCTGGCGGCTGTCCAGCGCCGTCAAGCAGGTGTTGGTCGCGATCCGGTACAGCCAGGTCCGCACCGATGATTTGCCCTGGAAACCCTTATACGACTTCCACGCCCGCAAGTACGTTTCCTGCACCAGATCCTCGGCGTCGTGCAGCGAGCCGGTCATCCGATAACAGTGGGCGAGCAATTCGCGGCGATAGCGCTGAGCGTCCGCCAAGAAGGCGTCCTCGGCGCTCTCGTCGTCCAGATTGTGGGCCAGGACCGTCACCCCGCCGAGCTTAGTCACCAGGGGTGACAACCGTCACCGCCGTTTGATTGACGGCTCGGCCGTCGTCGAGCGATTTGGCCGCCCGATACTCTCCCCTGGTGGCAACTACCCGCACCGAACGCAGCTTCATCAGCTCTCGGGGGAGCGGCGGCGATGTCCGCATCGTCTACGACGTGTGGACCCCGGACGTGGCACCGCGCGGCGTCGTGGTGCTCTGCCACGGATACGCCGAACACGCCCGCCGCTACGACCACGTCGCCCAGCGATTTGGCGAGTCGGGGCTGATCACCTACGCGCTGGATCTCCGCGGGCACGGCCGCTCCGGCGGCAAGCGGGTCTACCTGCGCAACATCTCCGAGTACACCGGTGACTTCCACACCCTCGTCGGCATCGCCACCGCCGACCACCCCGACCTGCCGCGGGTAGTGCTCGGCCACAGCATGGGCGGCGGTGTCGTGTTTGCGTACGGCGTCGACCATCCCAAGGACTACACCGCCATGGTGCTGTCCGGGCCTGCCGTCTACGCCCAGGACGCCGTGTCGTCGTTCATGATCACCGTCGCCAAGGTGGTCGGCGGCCTGCTGCCGGGCCTGCCCGTCGAAGACCTCCCGACCGAAGCGGTCTCGCGCGACCCGGAGGTGGTCGCCGCGTACATGGCGGATCCGATGGTCCACCACGGCAAGCTGCCCGCCGGCATCGCCAAGGCGCTCATCAAGGTCGGCGAAACCATGCCCCAGCGTGCTTCGGGGCTCACCGCGCCTCTGCTGGTCGTGCACGGTGAGCAGGACAAGCTCATCCCCGTCGAGGGCAGCCGCCACCTGTTGGAGTGCGTGGCCTCGACAGACGCTCATCTCAAGGTGTACCCCGAGCTCTACCACGAGGTGTTCAACGAGCCGGAAAAGGCACTGGTGCTCGACGACGTCACCTCGTGGATCGAGGCGAAGCTTTGAAAGCCCTTGCGGCCCTCATTCTTTCGCTTGCTCTGCTGGTTGCCGCCTGCGGGTCGGACGAGTCGGCACCGGGCTGGGTCGACGAGGAGGTGACGTTCACCGCGGACGGCCTCACCATCTACGGCACGTACCGCCACGAGCGTGGCGGGCCGACGGGGCCGGCGGCGCTGCTGATCTCCGAGAGCGGCAACACCGACCGCAACGGCGACAATGCGGTGGCCGGGCCCGTGGGCAATATGCGGCAGCTTGCAGAACTGTTGTCGGACAAGGGCGTCGCGAGCCTGCGCTACGACAAGATCGGAACAGGTAAGACCGACCTCGGCCCGTATGCGCAGCGGCCCATGGATGTCGTCAGCGCGGTCTACACCACCGGCGCGAAGGCTGCGGTGAACTACCTGGCCGAGCAGTCGGCGACCGACAAGTCCCGTATCTCGGTGTACGCGGTCGGCGAAGGCACCGTCCACGCGATGGCCCTGGCGACCGACACGAATGTGGGTGCGCCAAAGATCCACTCGCTGGCGCTGTTTCAGCCGCTGCCCGGCCGGTATCTGGACATCATCACCAACCGGGTGCGCGCCAGTGCCGCGCCGGAGGCCCTGAACGCCTGGCTGGCCGCCGTCGACGAGGTCCGCACCAAGGGCACCGTCGCGACGAACCTGCCCGAGGGACTCGGCGCCCTGCTCAACCCCGGCAACGTCAACGCGGTCATCGAGGCGGACAAGATCGACCCCCTCGTGCTCGCCGCGAAAGTGCCCGCGGGCACGCCCGTGCTGCTGACGTGTTCAGACGCCGACAAGCAGGCCACGTGCGAGTCGGTCCAGCCGCTCGCTGACGCGCTCGAGCACACCGAGCTGACGGTCGTCGACCTCAAGGGTGTCAATCATGTGCTGCGCGACGACCCGACGGACAACGTGGCCAACTACGCCAAGCAGGATCCACTTTCTCCACAGCTCGTCAGCGCGCTCGACGCGTTTGTCGGCAAGTGAACCTAATCTGGCGCCTATGAGTGACGACAAGATGCTGGCGCGCATCGCCGCTCTGCTGCGCCAGGCCGAGGGGACCGACAACACACACGAGGCCGACGCGTTCATGGCGGCGGCCCAGCGGCTGGCGACGGCGACGTCGATCGACCTGGCGGTCGCACGGTCGCATTCGTCCAACCGCACCAAGGCGCAGACTCCGGTACAGCGCACCATCACGATCGGCAACGCGGGCACCCGCGGTCTACGCACCTATGTGCAGCTGTTCACCGTGATCGCGATGGCCAATGACGTGAAGTGTGACGTCGCGTCGAATTCGACGTTCGTCTACGCCTACGGGTTCGGCGAGGACATCGACGCCAGCCATGCGCTCTACGCCAGCCTCGTGATGCAGATGGTGCGGGCTTCGGAGTCCTACATCGCGTCGGGCGAGCACCGGCCGACGCCGACGATCACCGCCCGTATCAACTTTCAGCTCGCCTTCGGCGCGCGGATCGGTAGGCGGCTGTCCGAGGCCCGCGAAGAGGCGCAGCGGGAGGCCACTGGCGGACTCTGGCGTAGGAAGCCGGGCACCGCTATCGCGTTGCGGAACAAGGAGATCGAGCTCAAGGACTTCTACAAGCAGACCTCCGCGGCGCGAGGTACGTGGCGACCCACCAGCGCGACGGCCGGGTATTCGCGCGCGGCCCAGCGCGCTGGCGATCGCGCGGGCCGCAGGGCGCGACTGGGTAACAACGGTGAGCTGTCCGGTGCGCGCTCAGCCCTGGAGACGTGAGCGATCAGAGACACCCAGCGGGCCAAGGTCTACGCCGCAGAGGAATTCGTCCGGACAATGTTCGACCGGGCAGCTGAGCACGGCAACCGGGTGGTCGACTTCTTCGGGACGCAGCTGACGCTGCCGCCCGAGGGCCGGTTCGCGTCCGTGGAGTCCGTGCAGCGCTACGTCGACGACGTACTCGGTATGGCGGTGGTCCGCGAGTCGTGGCCCGACTCGGGACCGCTGGCCGTGCGCGCCCGGCGCGGCGTTACCGCGGCCCACCACGAACGGACCGGTGACGACGCACGGATCGCGGTACCGGATGGACGCACGACCTGGGCGCTACGCGAACTGGTGGTGCTCCACGAGATCGCTCACCACCTCAGCGTCGCCGAACCGGCTCACGGCCCCGGGTTCGTCGCCACCTTCTGCGAACTCGCAGGGGTGGTCATGGGCCCGGAGGTCGCCCACGTGCTGCGAGTGGTGTACGCGAAAGAGGGTGTGCGATAACGTGTCCCGCGTGGCCGAGCCGGATTCCCGTCCAGACCCCGCAGCGCTTGATCAGCTGTTCAACGCTCTGCTGCGCACGGAAGACGATGCGCTGACGGCCACGCGGGAATCGGCGGAAGCCGCGGGTATGCCCGCCATCGAGGTGTCCGCACAACACGGCAAGCTGCTGTATCTGCTCGCCACCGCGGCCCGCGCGACCCGGGTACTGGAGATCGGCACGCTGGCCGGCTACAGCACCATCAACCTGGCCCGCGCCGTCGGTCCGTCCGGCCGCGTCATCACTCTCGAGTTCGAGCCCGCCCATGCCGACGTCGCACGCCAGAACCTGGCGCGTGCAGGCGTCGAGGACCGGGTGGAGGTGATCCTCGGCGCTGCCCTGGACACCCTGCCGGACCTCGAAGCACGCGGTGAGATCTTCGATCTCGCGTTCATCGACGCCGACAAAGAGAACAACGTCGCATACGTCGAGTGGGCGATCAAACTGGGCCGACCGGGCTCAATCATCGTGGTGGACAACATCGCCCGGTTCGGCCGTGTGCTCGAACCCGCGGACGACGACCACCAGGCCCGCGCCGTGCGCGACATGCTGGAGATGATGGGTCAGCATCCGCGTTTGGATACTGCTGCGATCCAGACGGTAGGGACCAAGGGCTGGGACGGCTTCGCGGTCGCCTTGGTGAAGGCGCCCTGATGCCTTACGTCGAGGCGACCGTGCGCAGCAGGCAGTTCGTGGCCGCGGCCCGCAGTGTGATGTCGCGCGACGGGGTGGCGAGCACGTCGTTGCGCGCGGTCGCCGCCGAGAGCGCGGTGCCACTTGGCACGCTGCAGTACGTCTTCCCCACCAAGGACCTGCTGTTGCGCGCAGTGGTCGAGGACGTGGTCGAGGACGTCGCGCGCCTCCTGCAGGGTTCCGTCGAGGTCGATCGCGGCCTGGCCCATGCGATTCGGCAAGGCGTGACCGGTTTCTGGGCGAACTTGGTGGTCGGCCAGATCAACGACCAGATCATGCAGCACGAATTGCTGACCTATCTGCTGCGGCAGCCGGGGCATCAGGACATCGCGCGCATCCAGTACGCGCGCTACGCCAGTGTGATCGCGCAGGGGTGTCAGGCGGCGGCGGAGACGGCGGGTGAGGTCTGTGCCGCGCCCTACGACCGGTTGGCGCGGACGATGCTGGCCGGCGTCGACGGGCTCATCATCCAGTACATCAGTGACCCGGACGCCGACCGTGCCGCGCAGGACCTCGAAACCCTGATCGAGATGCTCATCGCGACCGCCGACATCCGGCCCGCGTAATCGACAGACCCTTGCACTGGGCCTGACGTGTCGTTATCGTCAAGTCATACGACTGACTGAGTTTGCGCGGAGGCGGGAGGAAGACGGGTATGTCGGAGCACTCCGAGACGTTGGACGCGACGGTGGTGGTCGTCGGCGCCGGGATGTCGGGCCTGACGGCGGCCCGTGATCTGCACCGCCGCGGCATCGACGTGATCGTCCTCGAGGCGGCCGACCGCGTCGGCGGCCGGACGATGACCGTGACGTCCCCGCTCGGTTCGCACTTGGACCTCGGGGGACAGTGGATCGGCCACGACCACCATCGACTGATGGACATGGCCGCAGAGCTCGGCGCCGCGCACTACCCGATGCACACCCGGGCGCTGCCGGGCGTGATCGACGGTCCGCGCCGGTGGTCGTCGTTTTCTCCAGCGCTGCTCGTCGCCGCGCTGATTGCCGTTGGTATCGAGATGTTTTCGCGCGTCGGGAGGTCGCACCTGTACGGCGCGACGTTGGACTCGTGGCTGCGGAAGGTGCCGTGGCGCCGTCCGCGGAGGTTGCTCGAAGTGGTCGCGCTGATCTCGTGGACGGCCGATCTCGACCGCTTCTCCGTCCATGCGATGGCCGAAATGATCCGCGGCCAAGGCGGTTTGACGACCATGCTGTCCACCCGCGGCGGGGCCCAGGACTCCCTGCTGGTCGACGGCGCCGGCGCACTCGCCGAACGCCTAGCCGCAGAACTCGGCTCACGCGTGCGCACAAGGCAGCGCGTCATTTCGATCGCGCGCGACGAGCGCGGCGTCACCGTTCGGACGGGCTCGGGGGACATCCGTGCCGCGAAGGTCGTGGTCACCGCGCCGCCGCCGATGGCGGCCCGCATCGCGCACCAACCCGCGCTGCCGCCGGCGCGCCACGCGATCGAGGAACACACGTATATGGGCTCGGTCTACAAGGCGGTGGCCGTCTATCACCGGCCGTTCTGGCGGGAGCGCACCGGCGGCGAGTTTATGTTTCTCGGAGACCCGGGCGGCGCGGTCTTCGACACCACCGCGCCCGGCGGTCCCGGCCATCTGTGCTTTCTGGTCGGCGGACCCGAGGCGCGAAAACTCGACCGCCTGGACGAAGCCGGTCGCAGGGCGGCGCTCCTTGGCGCCCTGGCCCCGCACGTCGGATCCGAGGTCCTCGATCCCGTGAGCTGGCACGAGAAGTCTTGGCATCGCGACGAATACGCCGGCGGCGGTTACACCGCGCTGCCGATCCCGGACCATCACGTCGGGATTCCGCCGCTGGGACACGCAGCCGTCGGCCATGTGCACTGGGCGGGTTCGGAGACCGACGCCGAACACCCCGGCTATATCGAGGGCGCCATCGGAGCGGGCCAGCGGGTGGCCCAAGAGATCGCGGCGGCGCTGTCGGTTGCGGCGGTCAGCTAGCCATCGACCGCGCGCAGTCGCGCAACGCATCGACGATCCGTCGCTCGTTCTTGTCGAAGCGGTCGCTGGGTGCGGGGACGGAAATCGCCACGATATGTCCTCCGGTGGTCCTGGCAGCGATGCCCGCCGCGGAGATCCCGACGGTGTGCTCGTCACGGTCGAACGCGATATCGCTGAGCCCCGCGGACGGGTCGGTCAGCAGCTCGAGCGCGGCCCTGCCGTTGGCCGTCGACTCCAGCGGGAACCGCACACCCACCGCCGACACCGCGCGTAGCCGGTGCGCGGACTGCACCTGGTCGATGAACAACATCTGCTGACCGCGCAACACCGACAGGTCCGCCGTCTCTCCGGTCGTGCGCGCCAACCGATCCAGCGTCGGGCGGAACTGTGTCGCGAGGCTGGCGTCGTCGGCACCGCCCAGACCGAGCAGCCGCTCACCGAGGCTGATTCGGCCCTCCTCGTCGATGCTCGCGAACCCGATCTCGACCAGTCCGACCAGCAGCCGCCGGACCGTGGATTTGGCGAGGCCGAGGCGCCCGCCCAGGTCGACCAGCCGAAGCTGCCCCGGGGACGCGGCGATCTCGTCGAGTGCGGCCGCGGCGCGGCGTAATACCTGGATCCCGTCTGAACGGCCGGACTCGGATGGCTGATTCTCTTCCGTGGGGGCCATTCCACCACTATATTGATCCGCATTACGGATCACAATGATTCGGATTGTGAATCTAGGAGGGCTAAGTGGTGGCACTTCCGGCGGGGCGGCACTTCGCTCGAGGCGACGACGGGTACGAGGACGCCCGGCGCTCGACGGTATGGAACCAACGCGTGCCGGATCGCTATCCGGCGATGATCGTGCAGGCTCACGACGATGACGACATCGTGGCCGCGCTCGCCTATGCGAAGGCCAACCATCTTCAGGTCGGCATTCGGTCCGGTGGACACAGCTGGGCGGCCAACCACCTGCGCGACGGCGGCCTGCTGCTCGATATGCACGGCTTCGACCACGCGGTCATCGACAAGGACAAGATGCGCGCCGTGGCCGGCCCCGGTAAGGGCGGCAGCATCCTCGCGGCCGAACTCGACGCGCAGGACCTGTTCTTCCCCGCGGGCCACTGCAAGGGCGTGTGTATAGGCGGCTATCTGCTGCAGGGCGGATACGGATGGAACAGTCGGGTTTACGGGCCGGCGTGCGAAAGCGTGGTCGGCCTCGACGTCATCACCGCCGACGGCGAGAAGCTCTACATCGACGCCGAGAATCACCCCGACCTGTACTGGTCGGCGCGCGGTGCGGGTCCTGGCTTCTTTGCGGTCGTCACGGCCTTCCACCTCAAGCTGTACGCCAAGCCGGCGGTCTGCGGTATGAGCATGTACGCCTACCCCATCGACTGCGCCGAGGAAGTGTTCACCTGGGCACGTGAGATCAGCGCTGAGGTCGACCGCCGCGTGGAATTGCAGATCGTCGCGACCAGCAGCGTGCCGGACATTGGCGTCGATGGTCCGGCTATCGTGCTGGCATCGCCGGTGTTCGCCGACACCGAGGAAGAAGCCGCAGAAGCGCTCGCACTGCTCGGCACCTGCCCGGCCATCGACAAGGCACTCGCCAAAGTTCCTTATGCACCAACGGATCTGCCTACGTGGTACACCGCCGTCATGGGTAATTATCTGGAAGATCACCGCTACTCCGCGGACAACATGTGGACCTCGGCGTCGGCCGCGGACCTGATGCCCGGGATTCGTCGCATCCTCGACACCCTGCCGCCGCACCCGGCGCATTTTCTCTGGCTCAACTGGGGACCGTCGCCGGCGCGCCAGGACATGGCCTACAGCGTCGAAGCCGAGATCTACCTGGCGCTCTACGGCGGCTGGCTGGACGAGGCGGACGACGGCAAGTACGCCGACTGGCCGCGCGACAACATGGCCGAGATGGCGCATCTGGCCACCGGAATCCAGTTGGCCGACGAGAATCTCGGGCAGCGGCCTGCGAAGTTCGCGACCGACGAGGCTATGGCTCGGCTCGACAAGGCCCGCGCCAAATATGACCCCGACGGCCGTTTCTACCCATGGATGGGACGGGTTTGATGAGCGCCTACCTCGGTTACCGCGGCGGCGACGGGGACACTCCCTGGGGCAAGTACTTCAATCCAGAGATGGCCGATCTGCCGCGGCACGTCGTCGTCGCGCTGGAGCACGGACCTCAGGCCGACCAGACCCTACTCGGATTCGATTCCGCGGGAACGATTCTCGACGATGGCTACCAGCAGACCGAGAACGGTTACGGTCAGCTGCGCGGCGGCGGCTTCCAGGTGTCGGTGCGCACCGACATGCCCGGTGTCACACCCGCTATGTGGGACTGGTGGTTCGGCTGGCACGGCAGTGCATCGACGCGCTACAAGCTGTGGCATCCGCGCGCGCACGCCTCGGCGCACTGGTCCGACAGCGGCGGTGACGGCAGCTGGGTCGGCCGGACGTCGATGATCGAGGAATACCTGGGATCGTCGTACGCCAAGGCCGCGATCCAGTTCGTTGAACCCCAGGTGATCGGACTCGACTCGGCACGCCTCGGCTCGGATGTGGCGGTGTGCGCCAGGCTGGGATCGGCGGAGGTGCCCGTCGACATCGGCTGGTTTGTCCACCATGTCCGGGCAACCACTGACGGCGCCGAGATGCGCTCGCGCTTTTGGATGGGCGGACCTTACATCGGTCTACGCAAGGGAAATATGTTGGCCGACGCGGTGATTCGGCCGATCGCCGCGCATCAACTACCGGATCCCCGGGACCTTCTCGTGCACTGTGCGCAGGAGATGAACCACCTGGCCGGGTTCTTGCCCGCGGTGTATGCGCAATTCGGCGAAGGATGACGCCGCGGCGTGTTAACTGAAGCGATGCCGAAGACACCGTCAAAGACACTGGCCATCGCAGCTCTGGCGGGCGCCACAGTGCTGGTGGCTCCGCCGGTCGCGAACGCGCAGCGAGGCACTCCGCCACTGCTGTACGGGTGGTACAACGTGTCCGTCGACTTCGCGCAGCAGACGTTCAACGGTGCGCCGACTCCGATGCAGTCCAAGACCTTCCTTGTCGAATACAGCGCCAGTTGTGATGTGAGCGGCTGCGTCGTGAGTATGGACAACTCCGACGACCTGTCCCGCGATCCTGGCGCCCCACCGGTTTTCGAGTACCGATGGAACAACGACCGCTGGGAAACCAGCAGCGACTATCCCTACTTGTGCGAGCGCATGAATCCCGACAGCGCTGTGAAATCCGTGCGTTCGGACTACCTGATTCCGCGGCCCGATGGCAGCTTCTTCGGCCAGCGGACCATCACCGTCGAGGCCCCTGGATGTCCGGGTGAGGGAGCGGGCGTCCATTCGCTGCCGATATCGGTGACGCCAGCGGACCCGCCACCGCCGCCTCCGGGATAGCGCCCGTTTAGCGCTCGGCCATTGGGGCACACGCCGCCAATGGACCTTGCACTCCGCCGTCGCATGCCGACGGTCACACGACACGTCGCAGCCCGGCCCGAGGCCGTGTGGCGCGTTCTGGTCGACCTCGATGCCTGGCCGCAGTGGGGGCCGTCGGTGCAGCGCGCCGAGCTGACGGAGCCCGGGGCGCTGAAGCTGGGTTCACGCGGCAGGGTGTGGACGCCGTTCGGCGTCGCGCTGCCGTTCACGATCACCGAGTTCGAGGAGAACCGCTGCTGGGCATGGCAGGTGGCCGGGGTGCCCGCGACCCACCACGGCGTCGAAGCCACCGACGGTGGCTGCCGCGCATGGATGAGCGCACCGCTGTGGGCGCCCGCCTATCTTCCGGTGCTCGCGATAGCGCTGCAGCGGATCGACCGCATGACCCGCGCTGAGGTCTAGCTGCAGACGGCGCCGCCGGCGGCCGAGCCCACCAGCTTGGTGTACTTGGCCAGCACCCCGGTCTTGTAGACCGGGGGCAGCGGCTCGAATCCGACTTTGCGCGACTCGAATTCGTCCTTGTCGACGATCAGGTCCAACGTGCCGTTCGCGACGTCGAGACGGATCTTGTCGCCGTCCTTGATGAACGCGATGGGGCCGCCGTCGACCGCCTCGGGCGCGATGTGTCCGACGCACAGGCCGGTCGTGCCGCCGGAGAACCGCCCGTCGGTCATCAAGAGCACGTCCTTGCCGAGGCCCGCACCCTTGATGGCCCCGGTGATGGCGAGCATTTCACGCATACCGGGCCCGCCCTTCGGTCCCTCGTAGCGGATCACCACGACGTCGCCGTTGGTGATCGTGCCGTCCTCGAGTGCATCGAGGGCTGCGCGCTCACGCTCGAAAACCCTTGCGGTGCCCTCGAACACGTCGGAGTCGAAGCCCGCCGACTTCACGACGGCACCCTCGGGCGCCAGCGAGCCGTGCAAGATGGTGATGCCGCCGGTCGGGTGGATCGGGTTGTTCATCGCGCGCAACACCTTGCCGTCCGGGTCGGGCGGCTCGATATGCGCGAGATTCTCGGCCATCGTCTGACCGGTCACGGTGAGGCAATCCCCATGCAGCAGACCGGCATCCAGCAGGGCCTTCATGACGACGGGCACTCCGCCAATCTCGTCGACATGCTTCATCACGTGACGACCGAATGGCTTGACGTCGGCGAGATGCGGCACCTTTTCCCCGACGCGGGTGAAGTCTGCGAGCGACAGCTTGACGCCGGCCTCCGACGCGATGGCCAGCAGGTGCAGCACCGCGTTGGTGGAACCGCCGAACGCCATCACGACGGCGATGGCGTTGTCGAACGCCTCCTTGGTGAGGATGTCGCTGGTGGTGATGCCGCGGCGCAGCATCTCGACAACTGCCTCACCGGAGCGGCGTGCGTACTCGTCGCGGCGCGAATCGATGGCCACCGGCGAAGCGCTGCCCGGTAGCGACATGCCCAGTGCCTCCGCGGCCGACGCCATGGTGTTGGCGGTGTACATTCCGCCGCATGCGCCCTCGCCGGGACAGATCGCACGCTCGATGATGTCGACGTCCTCGCGCGACATCAGTCCGCGGGAGCAGGCGCCGACCGCCTCGAAGGCGTCGATGATCGTGACTTCCTTCTCGCTGCCGTCGGTGAGCTTCGCGACGCCCGGCATGATCGAGCCGTTGTAGAGGAAGACGCTCGCGAGGTTCAGTCGTGCAGCGGCCATGAGCATGCCGGGGATCGACTTGTCGCAGCCGGCGAGCAGCACCGAACCGTCCAGGCGCTCGGCCTGCATGACGGTCTCGACGCTGTCGGCGATGACCTCGCGGGACACCAGCGAGAAGTGCATGCCCTCGTGGCCCATCGAGATCCCGTCGGACACCGAGATGGTGCCGAATTCCAGCGGATAGCCGCCGGCGGCGTGCACGCCACCCTTCACCGACTGCGCGAGACGCTGCAGCGACATGTTGCACGGCGTGATCTCGTTCCACGACGAGCCGACGCCGATCTGCGGCTTGGCCCAGTCGTCGTCGCCCATGCCTACCGCCCGCAGCATCCCGCGGGCGGCGGTCTTTTCGAGGCCGTCGGTGACGTCGCGACTTCTAGGTTTGATGTCGGGCTGACCAGAGTCTGAGGGCATCAGCACAGTATGCCCCCGGTGTTTGGCCCGGCCAAACCGTTATTTATACCCCGGAGGGGTATCGGGTATGGTGATGGTCATGTCGTCTCGCCCTACACGTCTTGCAGCCATCGTTCTAGCCCTCTTCGCCGCCCTGTTCCTCAGCGCGTGCTCGGCCTCAGGCTCGGAGGAGCACACCGGCGCCCACCCCACAGAAGAATCGGCCAGCACCGCCCAGCCATCCGGTTTCAACGCCGATGACCACGCGTTCGCGACGAACATGATTCCCCACCACGAGCAAGCGATCGAGCTGTCGGCCATGGCGCCCGACCACTCGACCAACCCCGAACTCATCGCGCTGGCCGCCAAGATTTCGGCCGAACAGGAACCCGAGATAAAGGCGCTGCGGGTGTTCCTGGTCCAGTGGGACGAAAATCCCGACGACGACGCGTCCCAGGGAGAGCACGGCGGCCAAGGCGAGCACGGCGGCCACGGCGCGATGGCGGGCATGGTCGATGACGCCACGATGGCCAAACTCCAGTCGCTGCGCGGCGCCGAGTTCGACACACTCTGGCTGCAGTCGATGATCAGCCACCACCAGGGCGCGATCGAGATGGCGAAGGCCGAGGTGGCCAACGGTCAGAACGAGGACGTCAAGCGCATGGCGCAGACGATGATCGACGCGCAACAGGCGGAGATCAACCAGATGAACCAGATGCTGAAAGGTGGGGGAAATGGCTGACGACTCTGCGTTGCACGGCTACTCGCCGCAGAAGGAGAACTACGCCAAGCGGCTGCGCAGGATCGAGGGTCAGGTTCGCGGCATCGCAAAGATGATCGACGAGGACAAGTACTGCATCGACGTGCTCACCCAGATCAGCGCCGTCAACAGCGCACTGCAGTCCGTCGCGCTGGGCCTGCTTGACGAGCACCTCGGACATTGCGTCACCCAGGCCGTCGCCGAGGGCGGAGACGAGGCCGACGCCAAGCTGGCCGAGGCATCCGCCGCCATCGCCCGGTTGGTGCGCTCGTAGATGTAACGTTCAACCGCCCTGCGGGGATGAACACAGCAGGTCAGCGCCATTGACGGCATGACGGTCGGGGTTCTGGCGACGTACAGATTGCGACGACCGCTCGGCGCGCTGTGCCACACTGGACGAAGTTATGCGACTTGGAGGTCACGTATGCGGCAGCCGAAATTGAGGCGCCTGCTCTCCGCTGTACTGGCGGCTGGGCTCGTCGGTGGGATGGTGCTGAGCACCCCGTCCGCACTGGCTCAACCTGGTGTTCCGCCGCCACCGCCGGCACCCGTAGACCCGGCAGCCGCTCCGGTGGCGCCGCCGGCCCCGCCGGCAGTCCCGGCCGCCTTCCCGCCTGCGCCGCCGGGACCGCCCGCGCCGCCTCCGTTCGGCGCGCCGCTCCCGCCGGCCCCGCCACCGCTCTTCGGGGCGCCCCAGCCGATGGCGATCCCCGCAGGGACGCCGGAAGGGCAGAACCCGACGCCGTTCATCGGTGAGCCACCGTTCCTGCCGCCGTCGTTCAACCCGACGAACGGCTCGATCGCCGGTGCCGCCAAGCCCATTTACATCAACTTCCAGCGGCCCATCGCCGATCGGCAGATGGCCCAGGACGCCGTGCACATCACTTCGGTGCCGCCTGTTCCCGGCCGGTTCTACTGGACCACCGACACGCAGCTGCGCTGGCGGCCGCAGGACTTCTGGCCGGCAGGCACCAAGGTCTACATCGACGCCGCGGGTACCAAGTCGAGTTTCACCGTCCCCGAACAGTTGGTGGCGACGATCGACAACGCGACCAAGCAGATGGAGATCATGCGTAACGGGGAGCTGGTGGAGACGTTCCCGATCTCGATGGGCAAGAAGGGCAACGACACGAAGAACGGCACGTATTACGTGCTGGAGAAGTTCGCCGACATAGTGATGGACTCGTCCACCTACGGGGTGCCCGTCAATTCGGCGGAGGGCTACAAGCTCAAGGTGCAAGACGCGGTGCGAATAGACAACAGTGGCATCTTCGTCCACAGTGCGCCGTGGTCGGTCGGCTCGCAGGGCGAGGAGAACGTCAGCCACGGCTGTATCAATCTCAGTCCGGCCAACGCGCAATGGTTCTACGACAACTTCGGCAGCGGTGACGCGGTCGTGGTCAAGAACTCCACCGGCCTCTACAACCAGCCGGACGGCGCGTCTGACTGGCAGATGTTCTAGCCGGGGTACTAGCTCCAGATCCGGACCCGCTGGTCTGGATCGAGGTAGAGCCCATCGGACTCGTCGACCTCGAACGCCTCGTAGAACGCGTCCAAGTTTCGGACGACACCGTTGCAGCGGAACTCCGGCGGCGAGTGCGGATCGATCGCCAGCCGCCGGATGGCCTCGGCGTCGCGGGATTTCGTGCGCCACACCTGGGCCCAGCCGAAGAAGACCCGCTGTTCGCCGGTCAGCCCGTCGATCACCGGTGAGGGTTCGCCCTTGAGTGAGAGCTGGTAGGCGAGCAGCGCGATCGAAAGGCCACCCAGGTCGCCGATGTTCTCGCCGACGGTGAATGCCCCGTTGACGTGGTGACCGTTGCTGAGCGCCCTGGGCACGAAGGCGTCGTACTGCTCGATCAAAGCCTTTGTCCGCGTACCGAACTCGGCTCGGTCGTCATCCGTCCACCAATCGACCAGATTGCCGTCGCCGTCGTACTTGGCGCCCTGGTCGTCGAAGCCGTGGCCGATCTCGTGACCGATCACCGCACCGATTCCGCCGTAGTTGGCGGCGTCGTCGGCCTCGGCGTCGAAGAACGGCGGCTGCAGAATCGCGGCGGGGAAGACGATCTCGTTCATCCCGGGGTTGTAGTACGCGTTGACGGTCTGCGGGGTCATGAACCACTCGTCGCGGTCGACGGGGCCGCCGAGCTTGGCCAGATCGCGGTCGTATTCCACGGCGTGGCCGCGCAGGTAATTGCCGTACAGATCGTCGCGATCGATCACCAGCGCTGAATAGTCACGCCACTTGGCCGGATAACCGATCTTCGGAGTGAACTTGTCGAGCTTGGCAAGTGCCTTCTCGCGTGTCTGCGGAGTCATCCACGCCAGCGAGTTGATGCTGACCCGGTACGCCTCGCGGAGATTGGCGACCAACTCATCCATTCTGGCCTTGGCCAACGGCGGGAAATACCGTTCGACGTAGAGCCGACCGACCGCGTCCCCCATCAGACCCTCGACCAGTGACACCCCGCGCTTCCAGCGCTCGCGCAGCTCCTCGGTACCTGAGAGCCTGCGGCCGTAGAACTCGAAGTCCTGAGCGACGAGCTCGTCGGTCAGCATGAACGCGCGGGCGTTGATCAGCCGCCAACGCAGCCACGCCTTCCAGTCCTCCAGGTCGAAGCCGGACCACGCCGCGGCGAACGCCGTCAGGTAGTCGGGTTGGCGCACAACAACTTCGGCCACCTTGTCCGGTGTGACACCGAGCGCGGCCACCCACCCGGCCCAGTCGAAGCCGGGCGCCTCGGCTGGCAGGTCGGTGAACGTGCGCAGGTTGTAGGTCAGGTCCGCGTCGCGGCGTTTGACGACGTCCCAGTGCGCGGCGGCCAGCTTGGCCTCCAGCGCTACGATCCGCTCGGCGACAGCCTGCCATTCGTTGGGCTGCGGCTCTTCGCCGTAGACCAGGTCGAACATCGCCGCGATGTGCCGCGGGTAGGCGGCGAGAATGTCGGCGTGCTGCTCGTCGCGGTAGTACGACTCGTCGGGCAGGCCGAGGCCCGACTGGCTCATGTGCAGCAGGTAACGGGTCGAGTCCTTGGAGTCGGTGTCGACGTAGACTCCCGTCCCGCCGCCGACGCCGGTGCGCTGCAGCGCGCCGAGGACCGCGGCCAGCGACTCGGGGCTGTCGGCGTCATCGATCGCCGCCAACTCGTCGAGCAGCGGTTGCACACCGCGGTCGGCGACCGCGCGCTCGTCCATGAAGCTGGCGTACAGATCCCCGATGCGCTGTTGATCGGTGCCGGTTGCCGCGCCCGACTCGGCCGCTTCGAGGATGAGATCGCGGACATGCTCCTCAGCTCGGTCGTACAGCGACCGGAACGCGCCATCAGTGGCACGGTCGCCCGGCATCTCGTATTCCGTCAACCAGCGGCCGTTGACGTGGCCGAACAGGTCATCTTGGGGGCGGGCATCGGAGTCGACGTGGCTCAGGTCGATACCCGATCTGATTGTCGCTCCCGCTCCGCCGCGCATAGCTTCTACTGTCACCCCTCCAGGGTGCCAGACCGGTCGTCGCGGCAGCTCGGCGATCGTGCTCGCTGCCGCCCGGTACCCTCACGCGCATGCCCGATGACGAGCCGGACGACAGCGAGCACGGTTCCGCGATTTCCGGCTATGGCATCGGCTCCGCGGTGGCCGGGGTGATCGCCATCGCCGCGGTCGTGCTCGCCGGGCTGATCTGGACGCAGCATCGCAGCGATTCCGCCGAACTGCGCTACCGCACGCAGGCCATGCAGGCGGCCGCCGACTGGACCAGCGTGCTCATCAACATGAATAAGGACACCGTCGACGCCAGCCTGGCCCAGCTGCACGAGGGCACCGTCGGCCAGCTCAACGCCGATTTCGATTCCTCGATCAAGCCGTACCGCGAACTGGTGCAGAAGCTCCAGTCCCGGACCACCGGCCAGGTCGACTCGGTCGCGATCGAGTACGTCCACAACGGGCAGGCGGGCGGGCAGGGGCCACCGCCGCCGGCCTCGTCCGACATGTCGGTGTTCGCCTCACGCACCGACACCGTGATGGTGATCGCGACATCGGTCAGTGAGAACGCGGGCAACGAGAAGCCGCAGACGGTGCGCTGGGCGCTGCGGCTCGATGTCGCCGACATCGACGGAAAACCGATGATCTCGCGGCTGGAGTCGGTCCGATGAGGACCGCATGGCGCATCGCGGCGTTCGACGTGGCGGCACCGCTGGCCGCGGTCGCCGCGCTGATCTACATCGGCATCGCGCTGGTGTGGCCGCTCTGGTGGGTGTCGGTCTGTTCGGTGCTGTGCCTGCTCGTTGTCGAGGCCGTTGTGGTCAACGTCGTGCTGGCGCGCCGGGACGGCGTCACCGTCGGCACGGATGACGACGGGCCCAGGCTCCGGCTCGCGGTGGCGGGGACCGCGGCGGTGGCGCTGGCGGCGGCGGTCGCCGTCGCCTACCTGAACTGGTCGGTGCCCGACCGCAACCTGCGCAACGACACCAAAGAAGTGGTCGACATCGCCAGCAGCGTCTCGGAGGCGTCGGCGACCTTCTCCCCGCAGAGTCCGACCGAGTCGATCGACCGGGCCACCGCGATGATGTCGTCGCAAGCCGCCGAGGAGTTCAAGAAGGAATTCGACTCGGTGGCAAAGGATTTGGCGGGCCGCAACGTCTCGGCTACGGCCACGACCGTGTCGGCGGGTGTCGAGGCGATCGGGCCGGAGGCCGCCAGCGTCGCCGTGATCCTGCAGGGGACACAGAGCTCACCGGGCAGTCCACCCGACACCGCGGTGCTGGCGTTGCGGGTCCGGCTGTCCAAGCAGGACGGCCGCTGGCTGGTCGACGACGTCTCGCCGATCCACTCGCGTTAGCCGAGAAGGCGCGCGTGGTCCACCTTCAAGCAACGGTCCATCACGACCTGCAGTCCGGCCGCGGCACCGTCGCGGGCGACGTCGTCATCCCATAGACCCTGTTGCAGCCACAGCGTTTTCGCTCCGACGGCGATCGCCTCGTCGAGCACGGAGTGCAGATGCTCGCGGCGCCGGAACACGTCGACCATGTCGGGCACCACCGGTAGGTCCGCAAGTGACGGGTACACCGTGTCGCCGCCGATTTCGTCAAGCGTCGGATTGACCAGGTACAGCTCGTAGTCGGTCGACGACTTCAGGTACTGCCAGACACCGTGGCTGGGGCGCAGCGGGTCAGCCGAAACGCCGACGATCGCCACACTTCGGGTGTCCCGCAGGATGGCCTCGATGTCCATCGGCGGCTAGTAGCTGAACGTGGTCGCGCCGTCGCCGATCCACTCCCAGAGCTGGACGGTGCCTCCGGGTTCGGCTCCTTCGACGAAGCTGTCGGAGTCGAGTTGCTTGGACTTGATGCAGATCGGGCACACGAGGTAGCGGCCGCCCGCCTTCGTGTAGCGGGCCATCAACTCTTCCAACGGCGGACAGCCGTCGCACGCGGTGCCGACGGCGACGCCGGGCACCATCAGGCGGACGGCCTCCTTGGTGAGGAACATCAGCGTCGGCCTGCCGCTTTCGGCTGCGCCGACAGCGACCAGGAATGCGACGGTGACCTTCTCGGCATCCTCGAGCCCGGTGGTGAGGCTAATGGCGGCTTTGTTGTCGCTGTTCATGAGGTCCTCCTAGAAGTTTGCGAACTCAGTGAGACGATCGGCCAGTTCTTGCGGACGGCTCAACGCCATCAGGTGTCCACCCTGCATCACGGCGACCTCCAAGCCGAGCCGTTCACGCACAACTCTGCGCTGAAAATCCAGGGGGAACAACCGGTCGTCGGAGCCTGCGATCACCCGGGTGTCCACCTCGGGCCAGGCGTCCAGCGGCCACGGCTGGTCGAACGGGGTGTCGGACTGCTGCGGCTCGGGCTGGCGGAATGCTTCTTCGCGCACCGTCTCGGGAACGTCGTGGAAGAAATCCTCGACCTCATCAAAGTCCTCGCGAGGCAGGCCGATTCGGTGGAAGTACTCGATACGAGCGGCCCGCTGCCCAGTGTTATCCCACCACTGAGCGCCCGATTCGCCCGCGGTCGGCACCATCGGATTCACCAGCACGATGAGCGCGGTCGGCACCCGTGCCGCCGCAATCGGCGCCGTGAAAGCGCCCATCGACTGGCCGACCAGCACCAGCGGGCCCGACACGTCGGCCACCGACTGCACGACGACGTCGGCGTACGTGTTCAGGTCGGCGGTGTCATCGCCGGCGGGTAGTTCGATGGGGATCACCGTGGCGCCGGTCGCCGCCAAGAGCGGCGTGACGCGGTGCCAAAACCATGCGCTGCCACCGGCTCCGGGGATCAGCGCAAAGCTCGGCAAGAGTCAGGCCTGGCCCTCGCGGCGGGTCGAACGCATCTTGGCGAACCGGTCGGAGAGCTTGCGCATGCGCACCATCAGCGACGCGGATGGACTGGTTACTCCGCGGAGATAGTCCGCGAAGTCGTTGTTCGGCACACCGATCCGCGAGGCGAACTCCTGCTGCCCCAGCCCCGACCTGTCGAGCATCGCCTGGATATGGCGCGCGACCTCGGCGCGCTCGTTGGCTTCGAGATGTTCGCGAGTTCGGTGCAACACCTCGGCGAGCGCCTTGGAAACGCCGTACGGACGGGCCGTCTGCAGGACTTCCTCGACCTGGCGCGCGGTCCGGCCGAACGGATCGCGTTTGATCGCGGCCACGATGCGTTGCCACACGGCGAGGTCGTCGGTCTCCAGCGCGGCGCGGATGGCAGCGGTGGGCCAGAACTCGACGGGCCGGTCGTCGGCCGCGGGACCGCGGGGAGGAACGGAATCGGACGTGCCGGAGGCAGGCTCGCGGCGCGGGGTGTCCCGAACGTCGGAAGTCACCGTCACCTCGCCTCCTCCAGCATCGCCACCGCCACCGACAGGCAGCGCTCCCTCACCTTGGCCCAATCGGCCTCCGCCTCCGGGCCTGACATGCGGGTGTCATGCTCGTCTGTGGGTTGTGGGTCGGCCAGTCGGCGCACCAACTGGGTGGCCACCCATTGTTTCCTCGAATCTTGTCCACAGTAGTACCGGTCCATGCCGGCCAGCACGCTTGCAGCCGTTCGAGTCTCCATCGCCTCGACCAGATCGGCAAACTCTGCGTAGTCCCGGGTGCTGTTTCGGCACATGATGAGGTAGCCCTGCAGCCGCAGCGTTTCGGCACCCGTCGGAATCTGCAGGCGATCGCCGGTCGGCAGCTGCACATTGGTGGTCTCGACCGGGCTGCGCCGCTCCATCGGTGCCCGCTCGAAACCGGACGCCGCGCTCAGCGCCTCCAGCGCGACCGACAGTCGGCCGCGCCACATCGTCACCGGATGCACCGGAAGTTCGGCGGTGAGCAGCGCCTTGCCGCCCGAGCCGTTGCGGTGCGTGCCGTTGAGCCGACCGACGCTGCGCAGCTGCTTGACGGGCGTGCAGCCGCTGAACGCCAGCGGATCGGCGACGGTAACAGCCTGGGGTGCAAGGTTTTTGAGCTTCGCCGCCGACTTGACCACCATGCGCAGCTCCGAGCCGGTCGGGCCGAGTGACGAGAGATCATCGGGGATGATGATGAGGTCGGGAAGATCGATCTTGGGTAGCGGCTTCTCGAAGTCGACCTCCGGCAGGATGCGGTCCAGCCAGCGCGGCAGCCACCAGTTCCACTCGTCGAACATCGCCATCAGCGCGGGCACCAGCACCAGTCGCACGACCGTGGCGTCCACCGCGATGGCCACCGCGCACGCGACCCCGAGCTGGGCGACCAGCGGCATGCCCGCGAACGCGAACCCGATGAACACCGCGATCATGATCAGCGCGGCGCTGGTGATCGTGCGGGCGCTGGTGCTCACGCCGTAGGCGACGGCGTCGCGGGTGTTGCCGGTCTGCAGGAACCGCTCCCGGATACGGGTCAGCAGGAAGATCTCGTAGTCCATCGACAGGCCGAACGTCATGGCCAGCACCAGCGGCGGGATCGTGCTGTCCAGCGACGAGATCGGTTCGAAGCCAAGCGGCTCCAGCCAGCCCCATTGGAAGACGGCCACCAGGCTGCCGTAGGCCGCGGCAACCGACAGCACGGTCATCAACACGCCCTTGAGCGCCAGGAACACCGACCGGATCGCTATCAACAGCATCACGAACGCGATCAGTGCGACGAACGCGAACACCAGCGGCTGCTTGGCGGAGACCTGATCATCGAAGTCCTTGATCAGGGCCGTCGGACCGCCCACGTCGATGCGGGCATCGCCCAGCCCGGGTGTCGACGGCAGTTCCGCGCGCATCCAGTCCACGGTTTCGCGGGCACCCATGTCCTCCGGGTCCACCGATAGCACCGCGGACAGCAGGGCGTGCCGGTAATCCTCGCCAAAAACCGGCGGTGCCACCGAGACGACGTTGGGACCCTGGGCGATTCGCTGCCGAATCGCGTCCAGCAACGGTTGCTTGGAAGGGGCCGACGCGGCGTTTCCGTCGGGGAAGCTCACCAAGATCCGCACCGGTCCCAGCGCGCCCGGCCCGAGTGCCTCGGCCGCGGCGTTCACGCCGCCGCGAATCTCATGGGTCGGCTCGAACTGACGCTGCATGCTGTTGCCGAGCACCATCGAGAACGCGGGTGCGGCCAGGACGAGCAGCAGTGCCGAAGCTCCGAGCGCCGCGATCCACGGCCGCCGCATCACCCAGCCCGTCCAGCGTGTCCAGAACCGCGACTGGGTGGTCTCCGGACGCCGCGACCAGTGCAGGTACGACGATCGCTTCGCCGCGGCCTTGCCGAACGTCGCGAGGACGGCGGGCGTGAGCGTCGTCGACGTCAGCACCGCGACCGCCACCGCCAATATCGCACCGGTGGCCATCGAGACCAGGACCGGCGTCTGGATCAGATAGATACCGGTCACCGAGGCGATCACCGTGAGACCGGAGAGCACCACCGCCAGACCGGAGGTCGCCATGGCCGCGTCGGCGGCCTGTTCTGGATCGCGGCCCGAGCGCAGCTCCTCGCGGAAGCGCATGAGGATGAACAACGAATAGTCGATGGCCAGGGCGATGCCGAACATCGACACCGTCGACGTCACGAACACCGACATCGTCGTGTACATCGACAGCAGATAGACCAGTCCCATGGTCACGACGACGGTGCAGATACCGAGCATCAGCGGCATCGCGGCGGCGGCCAGCGACCCGAATACGGCGAGCAAAACAATCAGGACGATCGGAAGGTTCCACTGCTCGGCCTGAGCGATGTCGTGCTTGGTGGCCTGGGTGGCCGCCGCGCCGAGCGCGCCCTGGCCGATGACGTAGAGCTTGACCTTGCCGTTCTCGATCTCGCCGGGGTCCTCGCCGTCGATTCCGACCTTCTGTCGAAGCTGTTTGGCGACGTCGACCGCGCCGGTGTTGTTGAAGTCCAGCTGCAGCGTGACGACGTACGGGCGATCGGGTTGCGGTGCCGGCTGTTGTGGATTGGGCACCACCCGGACGCTGGGCACCTCGGCCGCGGCGCGTTCCAGGAATGCGACCGCGTCGTTCATGTCCTCGAATGACGCGTCGGCGCGCGGAGCAGCCACCAACGCCAGGGGGGAGGCCCCCTGGTCGGGAAAATTGTCCTCGAGCTCGCGCTGGACCCGCAGCGACTGCGAGCCTTCGACCTCAAAACCCCCGCCGGTGAGGTGACTGGACTGGTTCAGCGCGAGATACACCGATGGCACCAGGAGAAGCAGCCATACAGCGAACACCGCCCAGCGGTATCTGCGCAGGGTGCTGCTCAAGCGCATCATGAACTGCTGGATGTCGAACTCCCCGCTTTCTCCCCGGAGTCGGTTTGCCGACGACATTCGGCTGGGCGTTGCTAGCGAGAGCGTACAACAGCGTGTGCTATAGCGAGGATCCGCAAGAATCCTGCCAGCAACGCCTTAAGCAGCTCTAACCCTCTTCTTCGGTATGCGCTCGGATCTGGTTACAGGCTGTCCGTCTGCTGTCTGTGACGTGTGTTTTCGGTCGCTGAATTCGTATGCCCCGCGGACTCGATGGCACTATGTGATCCGGCCAGTGAATGGACGAGTGGCCGGTTTTGCGGTCGGGGATCTGTTGCCGCGTATTCGCGGACGCTTTCGGATGCGCCGAAACGTTCGCAAACCGTAAGGAGTGCGTCTATGGGATCCACCACTGTTCTGCTGCGCCGGGGCCTGTTTGCCGCGTTCGCCGCCTCGGCGGTCGGCGGCGCCGCGGTGGTCGCGATGACGGTGTCGTCCTCGCCGGCGATGCCGTCGGCAACGGCCGCACCGGATCCATGCGCCGCCAGTGAAGTCGCCAGGACGATCGGATCGGTCGCCACGTCGACGGGCAACTACCTCGATACGCATCCGCAGACCAATCAGGCGTTGACGAACATCGCCAAACAACAGGCCGGGCCGGCGTCTCTCGGTGCGGTGAAGACGTATTTCGACGCGAACCCGCAAGCGGCCAAGGACATGCAGCAGCTGCAGCAGCCGCTCGCGACCCTCTCGAGCCGATGCAAGCTGCCGCTGACCGTGCCGCAGATGATGGGTCTGATGCAGGCCGCGCAGCAGTCGCCGGCAGTGTCCAGCCTGCCAGGAAGTTTGCCAGCCGCTCAGGCCAGCTCACCGGCAGCAGGCGCACCGGGCAGCGTGTCGCCAGCGCAGTCGCCGTCGGCATCGCCCGTTTCACAGGGCACCGCGTCGCTGCCCGGGGCGGCGATCGCAGGCTTGCCCTAGCCTGGGCCGACGCGCGGCTCTCGCTGGTAGGGCCGTTGAGCTGCGAATTCAGACTTTCTTAAGATTCGTTGGTCGCAAGGCAAGAAAGTCTGTGCACATTCTGATTAGCTTTTGGAGTCGGTAACCGCCCATGGTTACCTCCTTTCCACTTCCGACGAAGGAGCTTGTCCATGTTGCTCTCGGCCCGTACTGCCCGACGTGCGGTTGCTGGCGCGGTGGGCACCGGCGCGATTGCCGGTGCGATGTTCTTCGGCGCCATGCCTCTGGCGGCGGCGCAACCGGCACCTCCTCCGCCACCTCCTCCTCCGAACTGCACCGCGGCTGACCTCGCTGGCGTGGCGTCGGGTGTCTCCGCGGCCACGTCCGCCTATCTGTTCTCGCACCCGGATGTGAACTGGTTCTTCACGAGCCTCGAGGGTGTGCCGCGCGATGAGGTGCGCCAGGACGTGCAGGACTACCTCAATCAGCATCCCCAGACCAAGGCGGATCTGACCGGTATCCGCCAGCCGCTCGTCGACCTGAAGAATCGCTGCGGCGACACCAACGGCGACGGCATCGCCGACAGCTAAGTCTGCGTTCGGGTGCAACAGGAGCCATCCACGGGGGAAGGCGCCGGCCGCACCGTCTTGATGGTCGACGACGACCCGGACGTCAGAACTTCCGTTGCGCGAGGTTTGCGCCATTCGGGGTTTGACGTTCGGGTCGCTGCGACCGGCAAAGAGGCGTTGCGGCTGTTATCGAACGAATCGCATGACGCGCTGGTTCTCGACGTCCAAATGCCGGAACTCGACGGCGTCGCTGTCGTGACCGCGCTGCGCGCACTCGGAAACGAGATACCGATCTGTGTGCTTTCCGCACGGGACACCGTCAACGACCGCATCGCAGGGCTGGAAGCCGGCGCCGACGACTATCTGACGAAGCCGTTCGATCTGGGGGAGCTGGTCGCACGCCTGCACGCATTGCTGCGTCGGGCAGGCCATTCCGATCAGCCATCCGACACCATGACGGTCGGGCCGCTGACCATCGACACCGCGCGGCGGTTGGTGTTCGCCGGCGGTGAGCGGGTCAATCTGACCAAGCGGGAATTCGATCTGCTTGCCGTGCTCGCCGAGAACGCCGGTGTGGTGCTCAGCCGGCAGCGGCTGCTCGAACTCGTCTGGGGTTACGACTTCGACGTCGACACCAACGTGGCCGACGTCTTCATCTCCTACTTGCGGCGCAAACTCGAACGCGATGACCTGCCGCGCGTGATTCACACGGTGCGCGGCATCGGCTACGTATTGCGGGACGAGCCGTAGCGGGTGGCACTTCCGCGGTTTCTGCGATCCGCGTCGCTGCGCACCAGGGTGGCCGTCGCGTCGTCAGCCGCAGCGGCCGCGGTCGTCGCCGTGTTCACGATCGCGACCTCAGTGGTGCTCGCGAATAACGATGCGGCACAACTGGATCGGCGACTCGATTCGATCATCGACGCCAGTATGCGTCCAGAGCAACTACAGGACCCCCGCCGCGGGGTACTGACGACCGGCCGGTCCGAATCCACCGGGCAGGTGGTTTTCCAGCGCGGCTTCCAGTTGCCGCCCCTGCCGCCGGGCACCGACACAGTGGAAGTCAACGGGGTCGAGTATCGGGTGCGCACGCTGCCGGTCGATGAGCCCGACGGTGTCATGATGTCGATCGGTATCCGTGCCGACAGCATTCTGTTGAGCGCCTCCAGGATTCCGCTCTACGCCGCGGCGGGCCTGCTCACGGTGCTGATCGCCGCCTTGCTGGGATGGATGCTCGCGGGCCCCGCGATCCGACCGCTGCGCAAGCTGACCGAACACACCAAGCAGTTGCGCCGGGGCAGCGAGGAGATGCCCAAGGTGCGCGGTGTGCGGGAGGCCGAGGACCTCTCCGAAGCGATGTCGGCGATGCTGAACCGGTTGGCCGCCGCACAGCGGGCCACCACCAACTCGCTGCAGGCGGCCCAGGACTTCGCCGCCAACGCCGCCCACGAGTTGCGCACCCCACTCACAGCGATGCGCGCCGACCTGGACACGCTGCGGATCCACGATCTTCCCGCCGACGAGCGCGACGAGGTGGTGGCCGACCTGTCGCGGGCGCAACGACGAGTGGAGGCGATCATCACCGCGCTGGGCCAATTGGCGTCAGGTCAGTTGGCGCAGGCCGAGGATCGCGAACTCATCGACATCACCGACATGCTCGACCGGGTGGCCCGGGAGAACATGCGCCTGAGCGATGACATCGAGATCGTCGTCGAGGCGGAGGACGACCTCGGCGTCATCTGGGGTTGGCCGAGCGGCTTGCGGCTGGCCGTTGACAACTTGGTGCGCAACGCGATTCAGCACGGCCAGGCGACCCGCATCATGCTGGAGGCGCTGCGGGCGGGCGAGACGATCGTCATCATCGTGGACGACAACGGGCGCGGACTGCCTGTCGAGGAGCACAAGGCCGTGCTCGGCCGATTCTCTCGAGGTTCCACAGCGGCGCCGGGCGGTTCCGGACTCGGCTTGGCGCTCGTCGCGCAGCAGGCGGCGCTGCATCGCGGCACCATCGAGCTGTCCAACGGTCCGTTCGGCGGCTTGCGCGCGACGCTGACCGTGTCAGCGGCGGATGAGCAGAGCGGCCGCGGCGCGCCAACCGAGCAAGAGTAGGGCGGTCGAAAGTGATGCCACGACAATGAAACTCGGTGCTGTCCCGGCCGAGGTGAGCTTGCGTAGCAGCATCCCCACCACCACGGTGCACAACCACACCGCCACGCCGGTGGGTACCAGGGCGGCGGGACGATGCCAGGCCCTCGACTGGGGACCCCGCCGCAAGGCAGGGGACAGCCAGCCCGTGAGCGTGCCGACCAGAAACGGCCACGCGGTCTCGGCGATGCCGGACACGGTCAAGCCTTCGGCGTGACTACGCCTACCGATGGTGCAGAAGACGACGACGCAGACAACGTCGGTCGCGAACGCGGTCAACGCGGGACGCGTGAGCTCGTCGTCAACGATCGGCATAGGTCATCACATCCAGCTCCATCGGCATGACGTCCTTCTCGTCCCGCGCCGCAACTCCGGGCTGCAACTGTGCGGGGTCACCGCTCAGCAGGGTGTCCGCGAACGATTCGGTGACCCTGGAGTCGAGACGAAACTCGTCGAATACGAACGGTAAGCCGTTGGACCGCAATGGATCCGGTGTGCTCATGACATGGAAGTGCAGATGTGGCGCGTCGGTATTGCCGGTGTTGCCGACCGCGCCGATCACCTGGCCCGGGGTGAGCCGGTCGCCGACCTTGACCTTGACGGCTCCGGTCTTGATGTGGGCATACAGCGCATAGTTGCCGTCGCCCAGATCCTGCACGATGTGGTTGCCTGCGTACTGGTCCAGCACCAATCCGCTGGGACTCTTGCCGGGGATCTGTTCAGGCAGGCCGTCGACGGCTGCAACCACCGGACCGTCGGCGACGGCGTGGATGTCCGCGCCGAAGTACGAATAGCTTTCCAGCTTCGCCTGGTCGCCGGAGAACAGACGCCCGTCGGGTTGAAGCTGCACATAGTCGATCGCATACCGCTCTGCCGCCCACAGTGCGCCGTCAATCGGGTTGAGCGCCAAGCGGTGTGCGCTCATTCCGCAACAGCCGTCTCCATTCAGCCACTTAGGACCAGACAGCGGTGGCGCGAGCACGATCGGCTTGCGCGACTCGACCGCGGTTGGTGCGATGTCGATCGTCATGGTCGCGGGAAACAGCGGCGGTTTCGGTTCGGGCAGCGAAAGGCTGAAGGAGTGCACCAGTCGCTCCGGCACCGCCGCACCCTTGTCGAGGGCGACGTCCATCCAGATGACCGCGTTCTGAGCAGGCCCGATTTTCGTTGTCGGCGTGGTGGTTCCGACGACACGGGTCAGGTCGGCGAGCTGTTCCCCGGCCAACTCGAGCAGCGAGACATCGCGGTCCAACACGGCCAGCGAGGTGAGCGTCACCTCCTGAGCGAGCACGTTGGTGAGCTGCACCTCGTAGGCCAGGTGCACCTTGCCGTCGGTCGCGGGCACGGGGACCGGTGGGGCGAGCACGCTGCCGACCAACGGGGTGACCACCGGCGGCTGAGGACCGCGAATCGGCCCCGCGGGTCCAGCGGGGGTAGTCGGGGAGGTCGATGTCGCCGGGGAAGTCGACTCCGCTGGTGTCTCGGAAGAGGGCGAGCAACCAGCGAGCAGGAGCATCGAGGCGCCGAAAAGCGCGGCGGCAGTACGGGTTCGCATGAGCGCGGTCCACACCTTTACGAGTCGGGTTCGGCGTCGGGATCGAGTTGGGCTTCGGTGCGGAACATGAAGAAGAACACCACCCAGCCGATGGCGGCGATGAAGATCCAGCTGACCATCCGGTAGATGAGCATGGCGGAAATCGCTGAGGCCAAAGTCATTCCGCTGGACACCAGACCCGGCACCAACACGGCCTCGACGACCAGCAGCCCGCCGGGCATCAGTGGGATCGAGCCGACGGCGCGGGCGGCGACGTACGCGACGACCACACCGAGCAGCGACGGTTTTCCGCCCGCGGCAAAGCAGGCGAACAACAGCGTGCCTACCCCGGTGACCAGCGTCATCATCGACCAGATGAAGGCGACGCCGAGTTGGCGACGAGTCAGGTTGACCGATTCGAGTTGGGCGAGGGTCTCGCGCCATTTGGCCAGACCTTTGTCTGCCGGTTTGGCGCGCAGGTAGTTGACCCACGACAGGACCCGTACCCCGACACCGTCGAGCAGGTCCGGCCGCGAGGCCACGGCCTGAGCCAGCACGATCAGCATGATGAACCCGGCGAGGGTGAAGATCAGCGAGAACGGATTGTGTTTGGCGCCAAGGAAGAACGCGCTGCCGAGCCCGAGCAGCGTCAGGCTGATGACCTGCAGAGCACCCGACATCACCAGCTGCCATGACGCGATGACCGGGCTGGCACCCCACCTGCGCTGCTGGCGGTAGATGAATGTCGCCGACAGCACAGGGCCGCCGGGCAGCGTCGTGCTCAGTGAGTTGCCCGCGTAGAACGCCGCCTGCGATCGCCACTGGTGTACGGGCACCCCGGCTGAGCGCAGCAGCTTGCGCTGGATGTCACCGAAGAAGTGCATCGAGGCCATCGCGACGCCGACCGCGGCGAGCACCCACCACCAGTTCGCGGAGTACAGGCTGCGCCAGGCGTTCGCGAGCTGGTCGCGCACCAACGTCAGTTCGACGGACAGCACAACGACGGCCACGGCGATGATCGCCCACCGCAGCCACCAGTACTTGCCGCGCGCGGGGCGGTCCTGACCGCGAGACTCACGCGCCGGCGCGTCGTGCGACACGCCCTACAGGGTAAAGCGTGAGGTGGCCGTTTCCCGAGATACCCGGTCTGGGCGGGGCGGGCCGTTACGCTGACGGGATGTCCGCGGGTCTTTCTGACGCAGACCAGGCGGTGAGCCCGCTGGTACGCAAGGCCGCGGCCTGGTCGTGGCGGCTGCTCGTCATCGGCATCGCCGTGTTCGCGGTGCTCTGGGTGGTCAAGCGGCTTGAGCTGATCGTCGTCCCGGTCGCCTTGGCGACGATGATCGCCGCGCTGCTCCTTCCCGCGGTGGACTTTTTCGATCGCATCGGTGTCCCGCGTGGGCTCGCGGTCGCGCTGATGCTGCTGTCCGGCTTCGCGGTCGTCGGCGGCATCCTCACATTCGTCATCAGTCAATTCATCGAGGGTGTGCCCGCCCTGGCTGAGCAGGTCGGTCATAGCATCGAGGGCCTCGGAAATTGGTTGGCCAACAGCCCACTTCACGTCGGCAACGAGCAAATCGAGCAGGTGCGCGAGAGTGCGCTGGAAGCGCTGCGCAACAACCAGGAGAAGGTGACCAGCGGCGCGCTGTCGACGGCGAGCACCCTCACCGAGATCGTCACCGGCGCGCTGCTCGTGCTCTTCACTCTCATCTTCCTGCTGCACGGCGGTCGCAACATCTTCGGCTTCGTCACCAAGATCTTTCCCGAGAACGTGCAGCCGCGTGTCCGTGACGCCGGCCGCGCCGGGTTCCGCTCCCTGATCGGCTACGTGCGCGCGACGTTCCTGGTGGCGCTTGTCGACGCCGTCGGCATCGGCACCGGCCTGGCCATCATGGGTGTGCCATTGGCACTTCCGTTGGCGTCGTTGGTGTTTCTCGGCGCGTTCATCCCGCTCGTCGGTGCGGTGGTCGCCGGCTTCCTCGCCGTCGTCGTCGCGCTGATCGCCAAGGGCGTCATCTACGCGTTGATCACCCTCGGCCTGATCATCGCCGTGCAGCAGCTCGAGGGTCACGTGTTGCAGCCGCTGGTGATGGGGCGCGCGGTGTCGATCCATCCGCTGGCCGTCGTCCTCGCGATCGCGGCAGGCGGTGTGATGGCGGGCATCGTCGGCGCACTACTCGCGGTGCCTGCGGTGGCGTTCCTCAACAGCGCGACGAGGGTGCTGCTCGCCAGAGATCCGGCGGCTGAGGAGGCCGCGCAGGCCGACGGGGACGAACCCGTCATCGAGGCCACCGCGGATGACGTCGGGCCCCGCGACAAGGACGCCGAGAAAAACTAGAGCTCTACACACGGGGCTTGTCGCCGCACGTGTGCAGAATCCGGCCATGGACCAACCCTTCCTGGGCAGCGAAGCAATGGCGGACGGGGTACTGACGCGCTACCGACTGAGACGAGACTTCGTTGCGCTTCACAAGGACGTATACCTGGCCAGGAACAGACCGCTTACACCCGTTATCCGGGCCAAGGCAGCGTGGCTGCGGTCCAGACGGCGCGGTGTGCTGGCGGGGTTGTCGGCGTCGGCTCTGCACGGCGCACGCTGGGTAGACAACCGCCTCCCCGCTGCGATCATCGACACCAACCGCAGACCTGGCACGGGCGTCACCGCGTGGGCCGACTGCATCGAGGACGACGAGATCTGTCTCATCGGCGGCATGAGAGTGACGACTCCTGCGAGAACTGCGCTCGACCTCGCGTGCCGATATTCGGTCGACTCGGCGGTCGCCGCGATCGACGCGCTCGCCCGAGCGACCCGTCTGAAGATGGCCGACGTGGAGTTGTTGGCCGACCGGTATCGCGGCCGCCGCGGTATCCCGAACGCACGCAAGACTCTGGAACTCGTCGACGCAGGCGCGGAATCGCCGCGCGAGACGTGGCTGCGCCTGATTTTCATTCGCAACCAATTCCCAAGGCCGACAACACAAATACCCGTCTACGACGAGTACGGCACACTGGTTGCAGAACTCGATATGGATGGGAAGACATCAAAGTGGCGGCCGAGTACGAGGGCGACCAGCACAGGACCGACCCGGAGACATTCAACAAGGGCATCAGACGGCACGACGATGTCACCGAACTCGGTTGGCTGGTCGTACGCGTGACCAAACGGGACACCGAAGGCGCTGTCATCGGCCGAGTCGCAGCCGCCTTCGCGCGTCGCGGTGTGTAACCGCATGGCGAGAAGTCGGCCGAAATCGCGCCATGAGGTTACAGACGCCGAGAAAAACTAGATTCGGCCTTCGCGGCGCAGCAGATCGGCGGCGCTGACGCCGCCGCCGGCACCGCGCCGCTGGGGCTGATCCTTCTGAGCGTTGAGCTTCTCGGTCGCGGTGTCTGAATCCTCGGCCCGCTGAGCGGGGATCGCCGTCGTCGCGGCGTCGTCGGACGGCTCCTGCGATGGCCGCGGTTGTCCCCGGTCGTCGGCCTGAGCACCCGCCGGCATCTTGCGGGTGGATGCGGTCGACGGCCGTCCGCCACCTTCGGTTGCAGGCCTGCGGCTCGGCGCGGGCTGACCCGAGGGTGCGCCGGTACCGCGCAATTCGCCCAGCCACGACTCGATCTCACGCTCTTCGCGCGGACGCGGAGGCGTGGGTCCGGCGGCTGCCCGCGTGGCAGCCGCGGCGTTGCTCACAGCGTTGCGCACCGCGTTCCGCGCGGTCGACAGCCGCGTGGTCTGCGGTTCGTCGACGGGCGGGCGGCCGGTCGGCATGCGGGTGGTCCCCGTGCTCGACGGGGCGTTCGTCCGGGGTGGCGCTGCGGCCCGCACGGGTGCCCCTGGACGCGACGCGCCCTCGGCCGCAGGATGCGTCGGATCGTGTGGCGGGCGGGGACGCGCGGCCGGGACGGGAGCGCCCGCACCGACCAGGGCCTCGGGGTTCTCGGCGGCCTCACGTACCGCGGGTCGCTTGCGTTCGTCGGGCAGCTCGGTCTCGCCGAGGCCGAGTCGTTCCTGGATCCGTTTCATCCAGCGCGGCGCCCACCAGCAGTCGTCGCCGAGCAGCTTCATGATCGCGGGCACCAGGAACATACGGACGATGGTGGCGTCCAGCAGCAGCGCGATCAGCAGACCGAACGCGAGGTACTTCATCATCACCAGGTCGGAGAACACGAACGCTCCCGCGACGACCGCGAGAACCAGTGCGGCACCGGTGATGAGCCGGCCCGTGGTGGCCGTACCGATGCGGATCGCCTCTGCGGTGGACATGCCGCGTTCGCGGGCCTCCACCATGCGGGACACCAGGAATACCTCGTAGTCGGTGGACAGACCCCAGATCACCGCGATGATCAGACCGATCATCGGGGCCATCAGCGGCTGCGGTGTGTAGTTCATCAGGCCGGAGCCGTGGCCGTCGACGAACATCCACGTCAGCACGCCCATGGTCGAGCCGAGCGTGAGCGCGCTCATCACCGCGGCCTTGATGGGCAACACCACCGAACCGAATGCCAGGAACATCAGGATGGTCGTGGTGACGATGAGGATGAACACCATCAGCGGCAGCTTGTCGAACAACGCGTGGATGCTGTCCTGCTCCAGCGCCGGAGTACCGCCGACGGAGATCGTGAGTCCGCGCGGCGGTGAGATCGAGCGAAGCTCATCCACCTTCTTCGCGGCGTCGTTGCGGTCAATCAGGCCGTTCTGGATGACGCGGACCGACGGATCGGTCGACTCGCCGCCGCGGGCCTGCCACATCTTCGAGGGGTCACCGTCGGGCTCGATGAAGCCGGGGACCGTCATGGCCTTGCTGCGAATCTCCGCGACCTGTTGGTCGGTGACCGGCTGACCGTCGGTGTTCTGGATCACCAGCGTCAGGGGTTCGGTGCGGAAGCCAGGGAAGGTCTTGTCGAAGTTCTCCTGCGCCGAGCGGACCGAGTTGTCGGGTGGGAGGTACTTCTCGCTGATGCCACCGAGCGCCAGCTGTCCCAGCGGGATGACGAGCACGATCATGGCGATCGCGATGGGTGCGGCGAAGGCGACGGGCCGCTTCATCACGACGTTGACGAGCTTGCCCCAGAAGCCTTTCTCGACCTCGGCGCGCGTCTTGGTCTTCTGGGTCTTCTCGGCGAGCCAGTTCAGCCACCACACGATCGGGGTGCGGGCCAACGGGACGTAGCGCGCGAGCACGACACCGGCGACGACCACGGCGACGAAGATGACGATGCCCATCATCACCCAGTAGAGCGCGGTCCCCAGGGTGTCCTTCGACGCGGAGATGGCGTACGCAAGGCCACCCAGCAGGGTGATGTAACCGAGGGTCAGACCGATCAGCGCGAACTGCGCGCCCTGCTCCCCGGTCTCCCTGATGCGTTTACGCGCGATGTGCCCGAGCGCGATGCCCACCGGCGGCACCAGCAGACCCGTCGGGATCGACGCGATCGCGAGCGAGTTGGTGCGGGGGTTGCCCGGATCAGACCTGACGGTGTCCGGCGCGGCGAACTTCAGCAGCCAGCGCACACCGAGGGCGTCGACGCGCGAACCGAGGATGGCGAGGGCGGCCGGCAGCACGGTGATCGACAGGATCGCCGCGAGCATGACCGACGCGATGATCGCGTAGGTGATCGACTTCAGGAAGCCCTGCGGGAACAGCAGCAGTGGCACCGAGGACGCCACGAGGATGACAGCGGAGAACATGATGGTGCGGCCCGAGGTCATCACGGAGCGGCGCACCGCGGCCTCGGTGTCGTAGCCCTCGGCGATCTCCTCACGGAAGCGGCTCACCATGAAGAGGCCGTAGTCGACCGCGATACCGAGACCCATGAGCGTGACGACTGGTTGGGCGAAGAAGTGCACCGGCATGATCTCGGCGAGCAGGCGCATGATGCCCAGTGCGCCCGCGATGGTCAGGCCACCGATGACGCCAGGCAGTGCAGCCGCGATCACACCGCCGAACACGAAGAAGAGCACGACGCAGACCAGGGGGATCGCGGCCACCTCGGCGCGCTTCTGATCCTCGCCGATGGTGCCGGTGAGCTCGCTGGCCAGCGGTTGCAGGCCGGCGAGCTGAATATTGCCGTCGTTGACCTTCCTCAGGTCGGGCTCTATCGCCTGATAGTTCTTCAGGATCGTGTCGTCGTCGTCGCCCTTGAGCGGGACGCTGATGAACGTCGTCGACATGTCCGACGTCTTCATCTGTTGGACCGTCGGGTCCTCGCTGTTGGGCGCGCGGAGCCAGCCGACCCAGCCGACCATCTTGTCCTCGTGATCGGCCACGAGTTGGTTGAGCTCGTCGGTGACCTTCTTCATCCACTCGGGGTCGTCGACCTTCTTGCCGTCGGGCGGCGTGAGGATCGCCACCACGTGGCTCGTTCGGTCACGTCCGTACGCTTCGTCGGCGGTCACCGACGCATGGACCGACTGGCTGCCTTCGTCATAGAAGCCGCTCTGGGTGACGTTGTCTCCCAGGCTGATGCCGAAGACGCCGCCACCGAGGCACAGTGCAATCATGACGCCGATGACGGAGTACCGGAACCGGTACACCATCCGACCCCACCAGGCGAACACCTAAGCTCCTAACATTCACAAATCTTCAAGGCGCGACTCCGCGCAGTTCAGTTGTTTACGCGCGAGGTCAATAGCGACGACAGCGGCCGGAACGGCTGCAGCCAAGCTCCCTGTTCGGGCAGCGAATCAAGGCCGATTCGCGGCAATGGCTCCCGGAAAACACCAGGAATGTCCTCCAGGTCGACGAACACCAAGGTATCCGACGCTAGCGCCCAGCTCGCATGTTCGCGAAATCCAAGCACCTGGACAGGTACGCCTTCGCGAGCGATTTCCTCCAACGGCTGTTTGAACGCCTGACCGTCGGCCGAGGCCACCAGCACACCGGCCAGGCCTTCACTCCTGCGGAGCGCGATGTGGTTGAGCATGTCGATGTCGACATCACTGTCCTCATCGATTTTCGGTTTTGCGAACACCGCGAAACCGACGTTACGCAATGCTTCCACCCAAGGTCGCACCACATCGGCGCTACCAGGGGCGATGTTCGTGAAAACGGTCGCCTCGGGCTCGAGCGAGACGTCTGGACGGGACGCCGAGAGTTCGGCGGTGCGGGACAGCAGCCAGCGGCCTAGCGCATCGAATCGCGGCCGGTGCGCCGCGGTCGGCCGCCCGCCGAGAATCGAACCGAGGCCCATGTCCAGGTTGGGTGCGTCCCAGACCAGCAGCACTCGGCCGGTCGCGGCCGGTGTGTCGGACACCTCAGATATCCGCGTCATGTCTTCGGTGAGGCTCATTGGGCCTTCTCCCAGAGCAGTTCGGTCACGACGGGGCCCGCGAGAGCCTTGGCCTCGTACTTCGTGACCGGCCGGTCGGCCGACACAGGCAGGACGTCGTCGGTGCTCACGCGGCGCAACCTCGGCTCAGCGTCACCCACTTCGGCGATGTGCTCGGCGTAACCCATGTGGTCCGTCGCGGCGTGCAGCACGCCGCCGGGCCGCAGCCGGTCGGCGATCAACGCCATGGTCGCGGGCTGCAGCAGCCGGCGCTTGTGGTGGCGCGCCTTGGGCCACGGGTCGGGGAAGAAGACACGGACCCCGGTCAGCGAGTCGGGCTCGAACATGTGTTGCAGGACGTCGACGCCGTCCCCGCGGACCAGGCGAATATTGCGGACGTTCTCGCGATCGATGGCTGACAACAGCTGCGCCAGCCCGCGGCGGTAGACCTCGACGGCGACCACATCGATGTCCGGCTCGGCCTGGGCCATCGCCAGCGTCGAGGTGCCCGCTCCGCAACCGATCTCGACAACGATCGGCGCCGTGCGCCCGAACCACGTCTCGGTATCCAGCAGGGGGGCGGGACCGTCGCCATCGCGGGCGTGCATGCCGATCTCCGGCCAGAGCCGATCCCACGTGGCCTGCTGTGCGCCGCTCAGCGTGGTGCGGCGGGTTCTGAAGCTGGTCACCCGGGGATGCAGATGTGATGGAGGTGGCGCCCCGACTTCCGCCGGCTGAGCCGGCAGTTCGGCGGAGGCCGGCTGAGCCGGCAATCCGGCACCAGCGCTACCCGAAAGCATCCGTCCATGGTCGCTCATCAACGGTGGAGTACCCGCATCGTGGTACAGATTGATACCCAACAGTTGCCTTTTGCTGCTAGCCGCTCCCGGTTTACTCCCAACAGCCCCAACAAGCGCTCGCGACGTGCCCGCGGAGGTGCCAACATCGTGGGTGGGGAACGGACCACTGACCGTGGTCTCGCGTGGGGACCATGGAGGCCGCCAGATTTTTGTCGACGTCGTGACGCAATTCGCTGAGCAGAGCCGCAACCCGCGGTTGTCGCCGATCATTCGACGGGCTAGCGCGCCGGTGCGCGTTGCCGTGTGTGGTCGCCCCGGTGTCGGGCGGACCACAGTGGCAGCTGCGCTGGCTGACGCGGGCTTTGTGTTGACAGGTGACGACGCGACGGCGGACATCGCGGTGCTCGTCATCGCCGAGACCCTCAAGCCCGAGGACCAGGCCGCGGCGAACCGGTCCGACCGGCCGACACTGGTCATCCTGAACAAGGCGGATCTGAGTGCGTTCGGTGGTGGCGGGCCGATGGCGGCCGCGCAGCGTCACGCGGCGGCCATCCGCGCGCTGACGGTTGCGCCCGTCGTGCCGATCGTCGGCCTGCTCGCGACCGTCGTGCTGGACGACGAGTTGATGGCCGCACTCCGGGCATTGGTGCACGCGCCCGCGGACCTCAGCTCGATCGACGCCTTCGTACACTCCGACCATCCCCTGCCTGGGGAGATACGACGGCGCCTGCTCGACGCGCTGGACCGGTTCGGCGTTGCGCATGCGGTGCTAGCGGTCGAGGACGGCGCCGACGCCGCGGCGGTGCGGGCACTCTTGCGCCGCACCAGCCGGATCGACGAGGCTGTCGCGCAGCTGACGGCGGTTTGCGCGCCGATCCGGTACCGGCGGATGCGCGTGGCGATGGGCGAATTACGCTCGCTCGCAATGCGATCCGATGATCAACAGCTTGCGGATTTCCTTGTCGCTGATGACACGGTGCTGGCCGTGATGGATGCCGCCGTCGACGTGGTCGAGGCCGACGGTATGCCCGTCGACCGGGGCGACGGCCCGGCGGCGCATCGCAGGCGCGCCGTGTACTGGGGGCGTTACGGCCGCGGGCCGGTCAACGCAATGCACCAGAGTTGCTCGGTGGATATCTGCCGGGGTTCGCTGCGACTGCTCGGGCGGTCCCGGTGACCAGTGAGAGCACCTCGGCAAAGGTCGGCGAGCGGACCGACCCGGTCGCCGCGGCCGACGCCGTGGTGGCCGCGATCGAACCGGGTCTGACATCACCGGGTGTACAGGGTCGCGACGTCGTGCTGGTGGTGGGTCCGTGGCTGGCCGGCACCACCAGCCTGATCGAGGCATTGCGCGAGCGCTTGTCTGAGCACACTTTCGTCGAGTCCGAAGAACTGCACCCGGGTCATGCTCCTGCGGCGGTGGTGTTCACCGTGTCCGCCATGGCGCCGATGACGGAATCGGATTGTGCGCTCATCGATTCGGCGAGCAGACACACCGACCTGGTGATCGGCGTGGTGTCGAAGATCGACACGCACCGCAATTGGCGCGAGGTTCTTGCCGCGGACCGCGCGCTGCTGACGCAGCGGGCGCCGCACTACGCGCACGTGCAGTGGGTGGGCGCCGCGGCCGCGCCCGATCTGGGCGCGCCGCGCGTCGACGAGCTCGTCGGCCTGCTGCGGCAACGGCTGTCAGATCCCGACGTGGCACGCCGAAATCGCCTGCGTGCGTGGGAGACCCGGATACTCGGCGCCATCGCGCAATACCAGGCCGACGGCGACGGCACCGACCGCCGAGCTCGGGTGAGCGCACTGCACTCCAAGCGCGACGACATCCTGAGCCGCCGACGGCTGTCGAAGACCGAGCGCACGATCGCGCTGCGCAGCCACCTGCAGCAGGCCCGTGTTCAGCTCGGGCACTTCGCGCGTAACCGCGCCACGTCCGTGCGCAGTGAACTGGCCGAGGATGCCGCACAGCTGACACGCCTGAAGATCGGCACCTTCGAGGCGCGCGTGCGGACCCGCCTGGGTGAGGTCGTCGAGGAGGTCGAGGAGGGCATCACCGATCAGCTCGCGGATGTGGCGACCCAGTCGGACCTGCCCGCGCCCCCGGCGGCCGCACCGCCGTCGACGCCGCAGATCTCCGCGCCGCCGCTGAAGTCACGTCGGCAGGAAACTCAGCTGACGATGATTCTCGGTGCCGGATTCGGCCTCGGGGTGGCACTCGTGGTGACGCGGCTGTTCGCCGGCCTCGCCCCGGGTATGACCGTCGCGGGCCTGGTCGTGGGCGGCATCGTCGGGCTGGTGCTGACGGTGTGGGTGGTGGGCATTCGCGGACTGCTCCACGACCGCGGGGTGCTCGATCGCTGGATCTCCGAGGCCGTCAACGTGTTGCGGTCCGCGGTGGAGGAACGAGTTGCCACCAGGGTTCTCGTCGCCGAGACCGCGCTCACCTCAGAACTCTCCCACCGCGACGAGGTGGAGGGCGCCACCGCTGCGGCGCGGATCGCCGAGATCGACGCCGAATTGCGGGACCACGCGATGCAGACGGCGAAGGCGGCGAAGGTCAGGGATCGCCGAATGCCCCCGCTGTTGGCCGCGATCGACGCCGTCCGAACGGAGTTATACGGAAAGAACACTGCTTAGCTGAATCGATACACCGCCCATATAGGGCTTCTGAATCGTTCCTGTGAGTGATCGGACATAGATCCGATTTACCGCGGGTATGTCACCCGCGTTAACCTCTGTATTACAGGGACGACCGCGACGCGCTGCCCCCTATATGGTGCACGCTCCCGTGACCCCGGGTCCTGACAGAAACGCATACGCAGGAAGATTTCAGGAGACACAGATGACCGCAGCGACCATTCCAGGTCTGGACACCGCACCGACGAAGCATGAGGGGCTGCTCGCCTGGGTCCAGGAGGTCGCCGAACTCACGCAGCCCGACCGGGTCGTGTTTGCCAACGGCTCCGACGAGGAGGCCGCGAAGCTGACCGAGCAGCTGGTCAAGGCCGGTACGTTCGTCAAGCTCGACGAGGAAAAGAAGCCGAACTCCTACCTGGCGAACTCCGATCCGTCGGACGTGGCACGCGTCGAGTCGCGGACCTACATCTGCACGCAGGACGAGGTCGAC
Organism: Mycobacterium sp. NPDC051804; assembly: GCF_044452905.1. Classification (NCBI taxonomy): domain Bacteria; kingdom Bacillati; phylum Actinomycetota; class Actinomycetes; order Mycobacteriales; family Mycobacteriaceae; genus Mycobacterium; species Mycobacterium sp. NPDC051804. Next base: position 693,288 of record NZ_JBITCD010000001.1, read on the forward strand.
GCCGGTCCGACCAACAACTGGATGGATCCCGCCGAGATGCGCGGCATCATGTCCGACCTGTACCGCGGCTGCATGCGAGGTCGCACCATGTACGTGGTGCCGTTCTGCATGGGCCCGCTCGGCGCGGAAGACCCCAAGCTGGGTGTGGAGATCACCGACTCCGAGTACGTCGTCATCGCGATGCGCACCATGACCCGCATGGGACAGGCCGCGCTGGACAAGATGGGCACGGACGGCTTCTTCGTCAAGTGTCTGCACTCGATCGGTGCGCCGCTGGAGCCGGGCCAGAAGGACGTGCCGTGGCCGTGCAACGACACCAAGTACATCAGCCATTTCCCCGAGACCCGCGAAATCTGGAGCTACGGCTCCGGCTACGGCGGCAACGCGCTGCTCGGTAAGAAGTGCTACTCGCTGCGCATCGCGTCGGCGATGGCCCACGACGAGGGCTGGCTCGCCGAGCACATGCTGATCCTCAAGCTCATTTCACCGGAGAACAAGGCGTACTACGTCGCCGCGGCGTTCCCGTCGGCGTGCGGCAAGACCAACCTCGCGATGCTGCAGCCCACGATCCCGGGCTGGCGCGCAGAGACCGTCGGCGATGACATCGCTTGGATGCGGTTCGGCAAGGACGGTCGCCTGTACGCAACCAACCCCGAGTTCGGCTTCTTCGGCGTTGCGCCGGGCACCAACTGGGACTCGAACCCCAACGCGATGAAGACCATCGAGGCGGGCAACACCGTCTTCACCAACGTTGCGCATACCGACGACAACGACGTGTGGTGGGAAGGCCTCGAGGGCGACCCGCAACACCTCATCGACTGGAAGGGCAACGAATGGACGCCGGGTACCGACGTCAAGGCCGCCCATCCGAACTCGCGTTACTGCACGCCGATCTCGCAGTGCCCGACGCTGGCCCCCGAGTGGGATGACCCGCAGGGTGTGCCCATCTCGGCGATCCTGTTCGGTGGCCGCCGCAAGACGACGGTGCCGCTGATCACGGAGGCCCGCGACTGGCAGCACGGTGTGTTCATCGGCGCCACGCTCGGCTCGGAGCAGACCGCCGCCGCTGAGGGCAAGGTCGGCACCGTCCGCCGCGACCCGATGGCGATGCTGCCGTTCCTCGGCTACAACGTCGGCGACTACTTCCAGCACTGGATCAACATCGGCAAGAACGCCGACGAGTCCAAGATGCCGAAGGTGTTCTTCGTCAACTGGTTCCGCCGTGGCGACGACGGCCGCTTCCTGTGGCCCGGATTCGGCGAGAACAGCCGCGTGCTCAAGTGGGCCATCGAGCGCATCGAGCACAAGGCCGACGGCAAGACGACACCCATCGGCATTGTTCCTACTGCGGCCGACCTCGATTTGGACGGCCTCGATGTCGACGCCGCTGACGTCGACTTGGCGCTGGCTGTGAACGCCGATGAGTGGCGCGACGAGGTGCCGCTGATCGAGGAGTGGTTTGAGTTCGTCGGCGAGAAGCTGCCGACCGGCATCAAGGACGAGTTCGACGCCCTGAAGCATCGCCTCGCCGAAGCCGAGTAGTACTCACTTTCTGCGCGAGCAGACGTAAAAGCCCCCAATTCTTCGCGAATTTGGGGGTTTTTACATTCGTCTCGTTCACACTGACTCTTGTGATCGAGGTCCCCGAGACCCGATACGCGAAGTCGGGGAGCGTGAACATCGCCTACCAAGTGGTTGGCGATGGACCTTTCGATCTCGTCCACGTTCCACCTTTCATCTCGAACCTCGAATTGCAGTGGGAGGACCCAGACGAGCGCAGGTACTTCGAGCGCCTTGCGTCGTTTTCTCGCCTGATCATGTTCGACAAGCGCGGCATCGGTCTGTCCGATCGGGTAGCAGTCGCCACGCTCGAGGAGCGGATGGACGATCTGCGCGCTGTGATGGCGCCGCAGGCTCACGACGAGCTGCGGTGTACGGCGGCTCGGAAGGCGGAGCGCTATCCATCCTTTTTGCGACTACGTACCCCGAGCGAGTGTCTGCACTTGTGTTGTACGGCGCATACCCGCGGTTGACATGGGCGCCCGATTATCCGGACGGTATCCCCTCGGACACATGGGATGAACACATACCGCAACTCGAAATGAACTGGGGCCGAGGGTTGGAGGGTGGCCTGCCGCTCTGGGCACTGACGCCGGGGCGGGTGAACGATCCCGCCTTTCGTAGCTCACATGGTAGGTGGGAGCGCTTGTCGGCGAGCCCGGGCGCCGCCCTCGCGATTCAGGCAATGATCCGCGAACTCGACGTGCGGCACCTCCTACCCTCGATCCGAGTGCCAACGCTCGTCGTGTACCGGACCGCCGACCTGATGCACGCCCTTGGCAGCCGTTATCTTGCCGCGCACATCCCCGGCGCCAAAGTTGTTGAACTTGAAGGGGATGAATACTTTCCGTACCTCGGGGATCAGGACGCGATCCTCGACGAGGTCGAGGAGTTCCTCACCGGTGTGCGTCCTGCGCATGTGTCCGACCGCGCATTGGCGACCGTGCTGTTCACCGACATCGTTTCATCGACGGAACGAGCCGCCGCGCTCGGCGACGGACAATGGACACGGATCCTTGACCACCACGACACCCTGGCCGCCAGAGAAGTCGAGCGTCATCGTGGCCGCCGCATTAAAACTACAGGTGACGGCATGCTCGCGACCTTTGACGGGCCCGCGCGCGCGGTGCGATGCGCCCAATCGATCTGCGGCGCAGTGCGATCATTGGGCCTCGAAGTGCGGGCGGGGTTGCACACCGGCGAGATCGAAATTCGCGGCGACGACATCGGCGGAGTTGCCGTACACATCGGTGCGCGCGTTTCAGCGCTCGCCGGCCCGGGCGAGGTATTCGTATCGTCGACGGTGAAGGACCTAGTGGCCGGGTCAGGAATCACGTTCGCGGAACGCGGATCTCACGTGCTCAAAGGCGTGCCCGACGAGTGGCGAATATTCGCCGTCGAGAACTGATCAGCGTCTGTTATGCGCGACCACTTCCGATTTCCATGCGCCGATTCAATCATGCCGACTAGCTCCACGGTCGCGAACAGCGGAGACGGATAAATCTCATTCTCCGGATCTTTGGTCAGCTGTCTTCAGTGGCGGGAATTCGGTACGGAGTCCCTGCGCTCGAATCTGGAAGAGGTCGACAGGCTATGCGGTATCACGTAACCGCCTCGTCCCCAACGCCATAAGGTCAGCTCCTCGGAGCAGAGCTCCGGTTACGCCGTCGAGGAGTATCTGCCCGCCATGGCCGGCTGCCATTACCCGTGCGGTTCGGTTGAGGACCGTGCCGAAATACTCGCCGCTGCGCAGTTCGGTCTCGCCGATCGCTATGCCCATGCGTACCGGAAGCTCCAAGCACCGCGTGGCGAAAAGAACACTGCGCACATCCCGTCGCCGGTGTAGTTGAAGACCCGGCCTGCGTGCTCTTCGATTGCGGCGCGCAAGGTTTCGTTGTGCTCTTCCAGCGCTACTCGCATCGCGTCGGGGTCGGCTTCCCATCGTCGCGTCGAACCCTCGATTTCGGTGAAGAGGAACGTGACAACTGTCATGTTGGTTCGTCCCGTTGTGCGAGCTGAGCCCGCGTCTGTTCGATCTGATCGAGCGCATACGCCGCCATCTCCGCGTTGGACATGCTTTCGCCTTCGTGTGCGAATAATTCATAGACATGGTCGCCGAGGGCCTCCCGGAGGTGCGCGACCGTCGTCTCGAAGCGCGGGTATGTCATCCGCAGGTAGTAGTCGTCAGCGAACCCCATGATGGTGGCGGCTGGTTCGAAGTGCCCGAGCCGGTCGAAGAAGCTTGCGAGTTGTCCCAGCGGAGTGTGCAGATGCGAAAAGCTGCCCGAGTCGTAGTAATTGCGAATGGATAACGTGTAGAACTCAAACGCTTCATTGGGGCGGCCACTGGCGGCCGCAACGTCCGCCAGGGTCGTGGCAGTGTGCGTCTCAAGTTGCCGATTACCGCTCTGCTGGGCAATTTTAAGTGCCAGGCTCAGCACATCGCTTATCGTGGCGGCGTCGAAGGCGATAGCCTTCGGGGCCCCGAAGTCCCAGCGCACCTGACCGTAGGCCATTAGTGCCCAGACCCTCTCGCCGGGATTCTCCGTTGCCTCGGCAGCAGCTAGTAGGTCTTCTGAGACGGCGATCGACTCGTCAAAGGAGCCAGACAGGTACAAGGCCATGGCTAGGCACGCGCGAACGTGAAGACGACAGTCGGGTCTGCGAGCGATGGTCTCACGGCACAATTCCGCCCACCGGTCGGGCTGACCTACCCACAGATACACTCCACCAAGGAGCGCATCCATGTCGTAGGAGACATCGTCACAGCATCCGGTTTCTATCGACGCCAGGCCGGCTTCGAGATAATTGACGGCGTCCTCGCTCCGCCCAGTCGCATAACACTCAGCCGCCATCAGTTGGAGCTGCCCACGGCGCCGGTGATCCGCGGCGCTCGGCAGCACGACCAGTTCTTCTGCCCACGTGGCGGGTTCTCGTTGATCAACCCAGCTACCGACGAAGGTCGCGAAGACCGCGATTGCGGCCGCAGTGTCGATTTCGCCGTTGTCGGTCGCCCACCTGAATGCCGCTCGCAGGTTGGCCAATTCGAGGCCGAACCATTCATAGGCCTGGCGCTGCCGCGGTCCATCCCAAAGCGACAACACATAGGCTTCGCTGCTGGCAAAGTATCGTGCGTGCGCCGCGCGGGTATCGTCGGCATCGCCGACGTTCACAAGTTGTTCTTCTGCGAACTGCCGGATGGTCTCCAGCATGGAGAAGCGGGCGTGCGCGGACGTTCTGTCGGCTACCAACAGCGACTTGCGCGTCAGCGAGTCGAGCAGGTCCAGGGTGGCGAATTCGTCAGCAGACCCGCTCACGGCGCAGACACCGGCGAGATCGAAACCGCCCGCGAATACCGAACACGTTGTCAGTACACGCTTTTCAGCGTCGTCGAGTAGATCGAATGACCACTGCACCGCATGTCGTAGGGTTTGATGCCGCTCAAGGCCCCGCCGCGAGCCGATCAGGAGTCTGAATCGATCGTCTAGACGGTCCCGCACATCGGCGACGGTCATCGACTGCAGCCGCGATGCCGCCAACTCAATCCCCAACGGAATGCCATCCAGGCGGTCGCAAATTTCCACCACCGCACGGGCGTCGTGGGGTTCAGACAAGGACAAAGTCGGCGCCACCGCCCGAGCGCGCTCCGCGAACAACGTCGCTGCCGCCGCGTCGACTCCGGTGTTCGCCAAAGATGGTACTGGCCAAAGTTGTTCGTCGGCCAGTCGTAGTCCCTCACGGCTCGTGGCCAATACCTTCACCGTCGATGAATGCGACAGGATCGCGTCCACCATGTCGGCAGCCGCATCCAGGACGTGCTCGCAGTTGTCGAACAACAGCAGCCTAGATCGACCCTCCAATGCGTTTGCAACGCTGCCCGCTACGCTCAACCCTGGCTGCTGAGTGACTCCGAGGACAGCCGCGACCGCTTCAGGCACCGCTGCCGGATCGATGACTGCTGCGAATTCGATGACGAATACGCCGTCGGTGAACTTGTCGGCCGATCGTGTGGCCAGCTCCAGCGCTAGCCGAGTCTTCCCGACTCCACCGACGCCCGTCAGCGTCAGCACGCGTCGCGATTCCAGCGCGGTCTCCAGCTCGGCAAGCTCGTTGTCGCGGCCGACGAAGCTAGTAGTTGGCGGACGAAGATTTCCCGGAACACGGTCGGTCGTCTGCAGCGGCGGGAAGTCGATGTGTAGGCCCGCAGCAACCACCTGGTAGATGTTCACCGGTTTGGCGATATCACGCAAACGCTTCGGTCCCAGCGCCGTCATTTCGATGTCACTGATGAGCGCTGCCGTCGGGCCGTCGAGCAGGATCTGGCCGCCGTGGCCGGCCGCCATCACCCGCGACGCGCGGTTAAGCACTGCACCGAAGTAGTCACCGTCGCGAAGTTCGGCCTCGCCCGTGGCGAGGCCCATCCTTACCGGCAATTCGAGCAGCCGCTGCGAGGCAACTGCGGCATCGACGGCGTGGCCGGGGGAGGTGAACACCGCGCACACCCCGTCGCCGGTGTGCTTGAACACGTGGCCGTCATGGGAGCTGACCGCATCCCTGAGTACCGCGTCATGGGCGGCCAGCGCTGAGCGCATCGCGTCCGCGTTGGCTTCCCATCGGCGGGTCGAGCCTTCGATGTCGGTGAACAGGAACGTGACAACGGTCATGTGGGCTCGTCCCGCAGTGCGAGCTGCGCGCGGGCGTGAGAGATCTGGTCGAGGGCGTAGGCTGCCATGGCGGCGTTGCTCATGGTGTTGCCCTTGGCGGCAATCGATTCGAAAGTTTCGTCTCCGAGCACTTCGCGCAGGTGTGCGATTGCCGTGTGGAGCTCGGGGTAATAGTCGCCGACGAACGGCGATGTGCTGAATCCGCTGATTGTTGCAGCGGCGTCGAAGTAACCAAGGCGATCGAGGTATGCGACCAGCACCGCCATCGGTTGCGGCAGTAGCGAGTAGTTACCCGACTTGGCGTAATTGTTGATCGCCACCGCCAGCAGGTCGAATGCCTCGGTGGAGTCGCCATGCGCCGCGGCCAGCCTGCACAAGTTCGAGGCGAGATATGTCTCGAGCAATCGATTGCCGCTATCTTGAGCGATCGTCAAGCCGCGGCGGTGGGCCTCGGTGGCCGAGCCAGGATCGGTGGAATGACGCACCCAGCCGTACATGTTGTAGGCCCAGCAGATCAACGCGGGGTTGTCGGTGAACTCTTCAACCCTGGCAAGGCTTTCCGACTCTGCGAGCGCCTCGTCGAGGCCTTCGGCGATGCTCAGCGCACTCACGAGATAGCCGCGGGTGTAGACGTGCGTGTCTGGTGCGAGCGATAGCTTGTCACGGAGGTATTTGATCCAGCGATCGAGGTTCCCTTCCATCCCGAAGTGGCCGGCGAGTTCGGCGTCGATCTCGAACGGGATGGCATCGAATCGACCCTCGTCCATCGTTTGCAGCCCGGCCGTGGCGTACGCGAATCCGTCGTCGATTCGACCGCCCATCGCGCATCTGGCCGCCATTGCATAGAGCTGTGCAAGTCTTCGGTGTTTCACCGCCTCCGCGGGCCCTATCAGTTCCTCTGCCCAAGCCACAGGTTCCATTTGTTCGACCCAGAAGCCAAGGAGCGCTGAGTACACCGCGATCGGGGCTGCCGCGTCGAGATCACCGTGATCGGCGGCCCAGCGGAAGGCCGTACGGAGATTCGGCAGTTCGAGCGCGAACCACGTGTACGCCTCGCGCTGACGCGAACTGTCCCAGAGGGCGAGTACATCGGACTCCCGGTTGGCGAAGTATTTCGCGTGTACACCTCGCGTCGCCTCGCCTGTACCCGAGGCAACGAGCTGTTCCTCGGCAAACTGTCGAATGGTTTCCAGCATCGAGAAGCGCGCATGCGCCGTGGATCTGTCCGCGATCAGAAGCGATTTGCGTGTCAGTGCATCGAGCAGGTCCAAGGCAAGAAACTCATCGTCGGAGCCGGTCACCGCGCAGGCCCCCGCGAGGTCAAAGCCACCTGCGAACACCGAACACCTTGTCAACATGTGCTTTTCGTTGTCGTCGAGTAGATCGAAGGACCATTGGACGGCGTGCCGCAGCGTCTGATGGCGTTCCAATCCGCGTCGAGATCCGACCAGCAGCCGGAAACGATCGTCCAGCCGATCTCGCACATCGGTGACGGTCATCGATTGAAGGCGGGAAGCGGCCAACTCAATCGCCAGTGGGATGCCGTCCAGCCGGCGGCAGATGTCGACGACGACGTCGACTTCAGCGGACGACAACGAAATACCCGGAGCGACAGCGCAAGCGCGCTCCATAAACAGGTCAACTGCGGCGGACTCGGCGCCGGTGCGCACATCGAGGGAAGGCACGGGCCACAGCTGCTCATCGGCTAGTCGCAGCCCCTCTCGGCTGGTCGCCAGCACCTTAACTGTGGGAGACAGGGCGAATATCATCTCGACCATCTCGGCCGACGCGTCCAATACGTGTTCGCAGTTGTCGAATATCAAGAGTCGGCAGCGTCCTTCTAGCGCAGCGGCAACGCTCTGCGCGACCGTGAGTCCGGGTTGCGGAGTCACGCCCAGTACTGCGGCAACGACGTCGGGCACCGCTGCGGGATCGCCGACCGAAGCGAGTTCGACCACCCACACACCGTCGGGAAAGTCGTTGGCTGATCGGGCGGCGGCCTCTAGGCTGAGCCGCGTCTTGCCCACCCCGCCGACGCCCGTCAGTGTCACCAGGCGGTGTGCCTTCAACGCGGCGTGTACTTCATCGAGTGCGATATCGCGTCCGATGATCCGCGTGGCTGGCGGCCGAAGGTTGCCCGGTGTTGAGTCGAGGGTTTGCAGCGGCGGGAAGTCGATGCGCAGGTTCGGCGCCCTCACCTGGAAGATCTCGACAGGTTCGGCGATATCGCGTAATCGTTTCGGCCCCAAAGAACTCAATGCGGTGTCACTCAGCAGGCCGGCCGTCGCGCCATCCACCAGGATCTGGCCGCCGTGGCCGGCCGCCATCACCCGCGACGCTCGATTGAGGACCGCGCCGAAGTAGTCGCCGTCGCGCAACGCAGCTTCGCCGGTGGCAATGCCCATCCGCACCGGCAGCTCCAAGACCTGTTGTGCCGCAACCGCGGCGTCGACGGCCGAGCGCGGTGACGCGAACGCCGCGCAGATGCCGTCCCCGGTGTGCTTGAACAAGCGGCCGTCGTACTTCTCGACGCACTCGCGCAGCACCGCGTCGTGCGACTCCAACGCCGAGCGCATGGCATCGGGATCGCTCTCCCAGCGCCGCGTCGACCCCTCGATGTCGGTGAACAGGAAGGTCACGACGCCCGACCCGCTCACGGCGCGCCACCTTCTGTGACCTGGGCTCGCGCCTGATCGATCTGCTCCAACGCATAGGTGGCCATCTCGGCATTGGTCATTGCGAGCCCCTGCGCAGCCAGCACTTCAAACTGGCTGTCGTCAAGCACATTTTGCAGGTGTGTAAGCGCTGCGTTGTACTCGGGAAAGGCCACCAACGCGAATCCTGTAGAAGCGAATCCGCTCATTCTCGCTCCCGATTCGTAGCATCCCAGCCTATCGAGAAGATTGACCAGAACGCCGTACGCGTTGAGAAGAAGCTCGACGCTCCCTGAGTCGTAATAGAGGTGAATGGTTTGCGTTATGTAGTCGAGAGCGTCCAGCACGTCTCCCCGAGCCGCCGCAAGCCCCGAGAGAAGCAGGGTGGTGACCGAGGCCATTTGCCTTGAATCGTTTTCCATTGCTATCTGCCAAGCTCGCCGCACCGCTTCATATGCACGCGCGATGTCGGTATCACGGCGCGCCCAGCCGTATGCGAGTAGCGCGGCTGATTTGAGACCCGGATTGCGGGTGTGAACCGCGTCGGCCAGCACCTCGTCTGCCAACTCGATGGCTTCTTCGCGAGCGCCGGTGACCGCGAGTGCCACTACCAGAACCGATCTGGTCGCGAAGTGTGGTCCCGGGGTGCCTGCAATCGTGAACCGACACCACTCGATGGTCAGATCAGGTCGCCCCGTCGTATTGAATCCCGCGGCAACCGCAGCCGCCAGCTCTTCGCGGACGAGATCGAATTCGCCACTCTCTATTGCCTTTCGGCTGGCTTCGGCATAGGTCCGAAACTCGTCGAGACGTCCCATGGCAGCGCAGTAGCTGGCCGCCACATACAGCTGCCCCAGCCGTGGATGCCGAACGGTACTTGCCTGAGGCAGGAGTTCCTCGGCCCACTGCACGGGCTCCCACTGGATAGCGAAGTAGCCGAGGAATGCGGACTGCACCGCGATGGTCGATGCCGTATCCAAGTCACCGGTATCGACGGCCCAATGAAACGCCGCGCGCAAATTGGACAGTTCGACGCTGAACCATCCGAATGCCTCGCGCTGTCGCGGGCTGTCCCACACGTCGATGGCGTCGCTGATGCGACTGGCGAAATGCCGTGCGTGGTCGGTGCGGGCTGCTTCGGCATCGCCGGACGCCACGAGGCGCTCCTCCGCGAACTGCCGAATGGTTTCCAGCATGGTGAAACGGGTTCGCGGCGATGATCGGTCGGCGATGAGAAGTGATTTGCGGACCAAGGAATCGAGTAGGTCGAGAGTCGTCAGCTCATCGTTCGAGCCGCCCACCGCGGTCGCACTGACAAGGTCGAAGCCGCCTGCAAATGTCGAACAAGTTGACAGCAAGTGCTTTTCGGCGTCGTCGAGCAGATCGAACGACCACTGCACGGCATGGCGCAGCGTTTGATGACGCTCCAGTCCGCGCCGTGCGCCGACCAGCAGGCGGAAGCGGTCGTGGAGTCGGTCACGCAGCTCTGCGGCGGTCATGGACTGCATTCGTGAGGCTGCCAATTCAATAGCCAGCGGGATGCCGTCCAGGCGCCTGCAGATCTCGGCGACGGCATCCGCCTCCGGGGTGGACGAGATCATCGAGGCCACCGCCGCAGCTCGATCTACGAATAGCGTTGCGGCGCTTGACTCCACATCCAGTGATGGCACGGGCCGCAGGTGCTCATCGGCGAGCCGCAACCCCTCTCGGCTGGTCGCCAGAACCTTGCCGGTGTCAGGGTGAGCCAGGATGAGCTCGATGAGCTCGGCTGCGGCGTCGAGCACGTGCTCACAATTGTCGAAAATCAGGAGACGTTGCCTGCCTTCCAAGGCTGTGGCGATGCTCTCCGAAACGGTCATCCCCGGCCGTTGCATGATTCCGAGTGCCGACGCGACGACGTCGGGCACTGCGGCCGGATCGCCGACGGCAGCCAACTCGATCAGATAAACCCCGTCGGGAAAGGCCTTCGCCGCCCGTGCGGCTAGTTCTGTCGCCAGTCGCGTCTTGCCAACCCCGCCTACGCCGGTGAGGGTCACCATGCGCTGCACCTTGAGCACGGACTCGAGTTCCTTCAACTCCGACTCTCGACCGATGAAACTCGTCGTCGGGGATTTCACATTGCCGGCAGCGGCGTCAACCGATTTCAGCGCGGGGAAGTCGGCTCGCAGACCGGCAGCACGAACCTGATGGACCTCAACCGGTTTGGCGATGTCGCGCAATCGTTGCGGACCCAACGGAGTCAGCTCGACGTCATTGATGAGTCCCGCGGTGTTGCCCTCGAGCAGGATCTGGCCGCCATGACCGGCAGACATCACTCTAGACGCGCGATTGAGGACCGCGCCGAAGTAGTCCCCGCCGCGCAACTCTGCTTCACCCGTGGCGATGCCCATCCGCACTGGGAGTTCCAACGCCCGCTGTGCCGCGATCGCGGCGTCGACGGCCGAGCGCGGTGATGAAAACGCCGCGCACACCCCGTCGCCCGTGTGCTTGAACAACCAGCCTTCGTACTTCTCGACCGATTCGCGAAGCACCGCGTCGTGCGCTTCCAGCGCCGTTCGCATCGCCTCGGCGTCGGTGTCCCAACGCCGCGTAGATCCCTCGATGTCTGTGAAGAGGAAACTAACGACACCGGAGGGTGGGGTGAACTTGATGGTCACAACTCAGACCCCCGATCCCCGGCGCTGTCATGGTAAGTCCGACAGCGAGCTCGACCTGCACTTTCTACCCTCTTGACACCTGTCAAGATCGCACGCCGTAGAGTCGGCGCATGCAGATTCGCGAGCATGCCGAGGCCACGCCCGACAGGCCGGCCGTCATCATCCATCCGGCCGGAACCGTCGTCACGTTCAAGGAAATGGAAGAGCGCGCCAATCGGCTGGCCCACCACTTCCGCGCCGCCGGGCTCGTCGAAGGTGACACGGTCGCGATCCTCATGGAGAACAACGAGCACCTGCCCACGGCTATGTGGGCAGCCCGCCGCAGCGGTCTGTACTACACGGTGATCAGCACCCATCTCACTCCGCCTGAGGTGGCCTACATCCTCGACAACAGCGGCGCAAAGGCCATGATCGGGTCACGCGCCACCCGCAAGGTCTGCGAAGGACTCGCGGAACTCGATGTGCTGCCCGACTTGCTGCTCATCGCCGACGGAGCCGAAACCTCGGCGACAAGCGCCTCCAGCGACCTCGACGGCTGGCAGCGATACCCGGAGTGCGTCGCGGACCGGCCGAGTACTCCCATCGGCGACGAGATCGAGGGCGATCTGCTGCAGTACTCGTCGGGTACCACCGGACGCCCCAAAGGGATTCGCCGCGAACTCACCCACGTCAAGCCTTCCGAGGCGCCGAACCTGGTGTCCGCGTTGCTGATGGCCATCCAGATGAGCCCGGAGTCGGTATACCTCAGCCCGGCGCCGCTGTACCACACCGCGCCGTGCCTGTGGTCGATGAGCGCGCAGGCGATGGGGGCGACGACGGTGATCATGTCGAAGTTCGACCCGGAATCGGCGCTGGACGCCATCCAGAGGTATGGGGTGACCAGCGGCCAGTTCGTCCCGGCGATGTTCGTGCGAATGCTGAAACTTCCGGAGGACGTGCGCAATTCGTACGACCTGTCGAGCCTGCACCGCGTGGTGCACGCCGCCGCACCGTGCCCGGTCGACATCAAGAAGCAGATGATCGACTGGTGGGGCCCGGTCGTCGACGAGTATTACTCGTCATCCGAGGGTGCGGGCATCACGTTCATCTCTGCCGAGGAATGGCTGAAACACCCTGGCTCCGTTGGCAAGCCGCTGCTCGGCGTCGCGCACGTCCTCGATGACGACGGAAACGACGTGCCGCCCGGTCAGGCCGGTCAGATCTACTTCGACCTGGGAGTCGTGCCGTTCGTCTATCACAAAGATCCGGAGAAGACGGCCGAGTCGCGCGACAAGCATGGCTGGGTGACGGTCGGCGACGTTGGCTACGTGGACGAAGAGGGCTTCATGTTCCTGACCGACCGCAAGCACCACATGATCATCTCCGGCGGCGTGAACATCTATCCGCAGGAAGCCGAGAACATGTTGATCACGCATCCGAAGGTGCTCGACGCCGCTGTGTTCGGCATTCCCGACGACGAGATGGGCCAGAGTGTCAAGGGTGTCGTCCAGACTGTTGATCCCGCCGATGCCAGTGAGGCGTTCGGCGACGAGCTCCTGACGTGGCTGCGGGAACGGCTGGCGCACTACAAGTGTCCGCGGTCGATCTCCTTCGAGCCCCAGCTCCCGCGTACCGAAACTGGGAAGATGTTCAAGCAGGAGCTGATAAAGAAGTACTCGTGACCCCCCCACAACTCACTGAGCTCGCCTCGGGGGTGGTCGTCGCGACCGGATCCCCATCGGAAGACGCGACTTTCACGCTCAGTGAGCACGACGATGGCGACCGCCGCACTGTGACGGTGGTCTCGGTGCCCGACGCTCTCGACGCGCTGCGCGAGCGGTGCCTGCGCTGGCCCCAGGCCGCGTCGGTCTGCAGCGACGTGCTTCGAGCGTTCGACGCCGACGCTCCCACCTTGACGGGCGTCGTCACCGAATCGCTCGCCTACTCGGCGCTGCAGTCCGGACCGGAGTTCGCGCGCTGGCTGGGGGAGCGGGGACCGGCACGGCCGGTGGCCATCCCGGATCCAGTGCAAGCCGAACGTATCGACAAGACCCTCTACGTGCGATTCAACCGGGGACAGCGGCACAACGCCTTCTCGACCGACGCGCGGGCCGCACTGCTCGAAGCGCTCGAGGTGGCGCGCCTCGATACATCGGTGTCCGATGTCGTCCTGTCCGGCAATGGCCCGTCGTTCTGCAGCGGCGGTGACCTCGCCGAGTTCGGTACGTTCGACGACCCCGCCAGCGCCCATCTGGCCCGCACCCGGCACAGCCCCGCACTGGTGCTCGATGAACTGACGGCGCGGCTGGGCACTCACTGTCGCGCCGAGGTACACGGTCAAGTGCTGGGCAGCGGATTGGAGATGGCAGCCTTCTGCGGCTGGGTGCGGTCACAATCGGACGCGGTCTTTGGACTGCCAGAGTTGGGCCTTGGGCTGATTCCGGGCGCGGGCGGCACCGTCAGCATCGCGAGAAGGATCGGCCGTTGGCGGACTGCGTATCTGGTGCTGAGTGGGCAAACCATCGATCCGCCGACAGCACTGCGGTGGGGTTTGATCGACGAGGTTGCCTAGCCCGATCGGCGCAACGTCACCCGATAGGTGTACTGCTCCGGTAGGAAGTGGCTCACCGACAACTCGACCGGTCGGTGGCTCAGGTCGGAGTACAGCCGGTCAACGCGCAGCATCGGATGGCCGGATTCGCACGCCACCGCCTCCGCGACCATGCTGTCGGCGGGAGCCACCGTAATCGACTGTGCCGCTTCGGCAATCGGCTCGATCAGATGCGGCTCGAGAATCCCGATCACCGTCTGGGTGCCAACGGCGCCGTCCTGCAGTTCCGGCGACGACAGCACCGCATGGGCGACAGCCGGGACCAGGTGCACGGTCGTCATCACGAACGGCACGCCGTCATGCAACCGCCGGAACACCACCGAATAGACGACGTCGTCGTCGAGCCGCAGCCGACTGGCGGCGTGCAGATCCACCCGTCTGCGCAGCCCGGTGAGCACTTCCATCGTGGTGTCGTCGGACAAGCTCATCAAGTCTTCGATCGAGCCGAGCTGGCGCAGATATCGTTGGCCCGTTCCGCTGGCGTACGTGCCCCGCCCCGGCACCCGGTACACCACACCCTCGGCGACCAGATCCTGAAATGCGCGGCGCACCGTCTGCCGCGAAAGGCCATGGCGTTCCACCAGTTCGGACTCGGTGGGCAACCGGGAGCCGTCGCTGTATCGGCCCGCCGCGATGTCGTCGCGCAGTTCTTCGCGCAGTGTCCGATACGCGGGGGCTGGGCGCATCAGGTGCTCCTCACGTCCGCGCGCAACTAGATCCCGCCGCGGGAGACCAGTTGGGCGGCGATCACATTGCGTTGGATCTCGTTGGTACCTTCGCCGACGATCATCAGCGGCGCATCGCGGAAGTACCGCTCGACGTCGAACTCGGTGGAATAGCCGTAGCCCCCGTGGATCCGGACGGCGTTCAGGGCGACCTCCATCGCGACCTCGGACGCGAACAGCTTCGCCATCCCGGCTTCCATGTCGCAGCGTTCGCCGCTGTCGTAGCGTTGCGCCGCATAGAGCGTCAGCTGCCGCGCGGCGGTCAGCTTGGTGGCCATATCGGCCAGATAGTTGCCGATGGACTGGTGCTTCCAGATCGGCTGGCCGAAGCTCTCACGCTCCTGCGCATACTTCAGCGCATCCTCGAGCGCGGCGGTGGCGACCCCGAGCGCGCGGGAAGCGACCTGAATACGTCCTGTCTCAAGCCCTTTCATCATCTGAGCGAACCCTTTTCCGGGCTCCTCTCCGAGGATGGCCGTCGTGGGCACGCGGTAGTCGTCGAACGTCAGCTCGCAAGACTCGACGCCCTTGTAACCCAACTTCGGCAGGTCCCGCGACACCGTGAGCCCCTCGCTGAGCCTCATGTCGAGGCCCGGGACGGCCTCTCCCTGTTCGACGAGCACTACCGAGATGCCCTTGTGCTTCGGCGTCGCGCTCGGATCGGTCTTGCACAGCAGCGCGATCAGGCCGGAGCGGCGGGCGTTGGTGATCCAGGTCTTGGATCCGTTGATGACCAGATCGGAGCCGTCGGTCGTGGCGACGGTGCTCATGTTCTGCAGATCCGAGCCACCGCCGGGCTCGGTGAGCGCCATCGTCGCCCGCAGCTCACCGGTCGCCATCGCCGGTAGGTACCGCTGCTTCTGCTCCTCGGTGCCGAACAGGCCGAGCAGCTTCGCGACCACGGTGTGCCCGCCCATCGCGCCGGCAAGACTCATCCAGCCTCGCGACAGTTCCTGCGTGACCTCGACGTAGCACGGCATCGACACGGGGGAGCCGCCATAGGACTCGGGGATAGCCAGACCGTAGATGCCGATGCGTTTCATCTGATCGATCCACGCCTCGGGGTACTCGTTGGCGTGTTCGGCCTCCCGCACGGTCGGCTTGACGTCGCGGTCCACGAAGGCCCGCACCGTTTCCACCAGCATGGTTTCTTCTTCAGTCAACATTTGTACGGCCATATTGACACTTTGTGCGGCCTAATGCCAACATGGCTGCCGTGAGCGGCCCGTATTTCGACGACCTGCAGGTCGGTCACGTCTACCCGGGTGCCCCGGCCATGACACTGACCGACGGGGTCGCCGCGGTGCACCAGTCGATCCTCGGCGATCGGCTGCGGTTGCCGCTGGACGTCACGCTCTCGAAGGTCGTGACGGGATTGCCCGGCGGGTTGGCCCACCCGGGACTGGTATGCGATGTCGCCATCGGACAGTCAACGCTGGTCACCCAGCGCGTGAAGGCCAACCTGTTCTACCGTGGGTTGGCGTTCCACAACTATCCGGTGCTGGGCGATACGCTGCGCACGCGGACTGAAGTCGTTGGGCTGAAACAGAACTCGACGAGACCGGGCCGCGGACGCACAGGTCTGGCCGCGCTTCGTATGACGACGTATGACCAGCGGAACAATCTGGTGCTGGACTTCTATCGCTGCGCGATGCTGCCCCTGCGAGACGGTGCGCGCGATACCGGACATGCCGACGACCTGTCGCTCGTCGGCCAGAACATCGGTGTGCCCGCCGATCCCACGCGCGACTGGGATGCTGCGACCTTCCGCGCCGCGGCCCCCGGAGCGCATTTCGATGCGGGGCTCGCGGGCACCGTGCTGCACAGCTCCGCCGACGTCGTCAGCAGCGCCCCCGAACTCGCGAGACTGACATTGAACATCGCTGCCACACATCATGATTGGCGAAGCGGCGGGCAGCGGCTGGTGTACGGCGGCCACACCATCGGCCTGGCGCTGGCGCAAGCCACCCGGTTGCTGCCGAATATGGTGACTGTCCTGGGCTGGCAGTCCTGCGACCACACCGGACCGGTGCACGAGGGCGACACTCTCTACAGCGAACTGCATGTCGAGGGTGCGGTGCCGTTGCCCGACGGCCGTGGCGGAGTTCTGAATTTGCGGTCGGTGGTCTACTCCGTCGGTGAGCCTGACCAGCAGGTACTGGACTGGCGCTTTACTGCTCTGCAGTTTTGAGCACAATAGGTCTGTGACGTCCTTGGCGGTACCCGTTGGCGTGATGTCGCGGGCTCGCCGCGTCGCCAACGGATTTCGCGCCCTTACCGGAACCGACGTTGACGCCGACGTCATAATCGCGGGCCGCGCAGGGTTACTCGGCCACACGCCACACGGGCGGATCTCGGCGGGCGGGGCGACCCATCTCATGCCAAGCCGCGACGGGTGGTGTGCGCTCACACTGTCACGTGCCGATGACGTTGACTCCGTTCCCGCTCTGATCGAGGCGGATGCCGTCGGAGACAGCGATGTCTGGCCGGCAGTCCACCGCTGGATCGCCAAACGCGACAACGCCGAAGTCACCGAACGTGGTCGTCTACTGGGACTTCCGGTGGCTGCACTCGGCGAGACACCTGCCGAGCCGCCACGCGTGTATCCCTTCGGCGCGGCGACCATGGCGCGTAGCCCCTCAGGGCTTCTCGTCGCGGATATGTCGGCTATGTGGGCGGGCCCGCTGTGCGGACAGCTGCTTGCGCGTGCGGGCGCCACCGTCGTGAAGGTCGAAAGCGCGTCACGACCTGACGGCGCACGCGCAGGCGCACCGACCTTCTTCGATTGGATGAACGCCGGAAAGCTCTCATATGTCGTAGATTTCGATCAGCCGGCCGGACTACGCAGACTGCTGTCCGTCGCCGACGTGGTGATCGAATCCTCGCGACCCGCCGCCCTCGCACGCCGCGGTTTCGGACCGACCGATATCGAACCTCGGGACGGCAAGGTTTGGTTGCGGATCACCGGTCACGGTGCCCAAGGTGAGCGCGCGAATTGGGTCGCGTTCGGGGACGACGCCGCGGTGTCCGGGGGTCTGGTTTGCGGTGGCGATGCCGCCCCGGTCTTCTGCGGTGACGCGATCGCCGACCCCCTGACAGGCCTGCAGGGTGCGGTGGCGGTCGCGCAGTCGCTGCGCAGCGGTGGTGGCGAACTCATCGAGGTGTCGATGGCGGCAGTCGCCGCGACATACGCCGAACTCCCGAATGCCGGCGAAAGCGATTGCCGGGCGATACCGCGGGTGTCCGCCAGGGCGTCAGAGCTGGGCGCAGACAACGCTATCGTCGAACAGCTGATCACCGAGAAGTATTTTGCTTCATGCTGATTCAGCGCGCCAATCTTCTTGATGGGGGCGCTACCGACATTCGTGTCAAAGACCGGATCCTCGAGGTCGCCCCTCGGCTCGCGCCACAACGCGGCGAGGAGGTCTACGACGCCAACGGGGGAACCGTCATACCCGGTCTGCACGATCATCACGTCCATCTCCGTTCGGCCGCGGCGGCACTGACGTCGGTTCGGGTCGGTCCGGCCGAAGTGCACACCCGGACCGATCTGGCGCGTGTACTCGCGGCTGCCGAAGTCGGCAGTGACGGCTGGCTGCGGGCAGTCGGATATCACGAGGCCGTCGCCGGGCCGCTGGACCGCGAGGCCCTGGACGAGCTCTCGCCGCCGGTGCCGGTCAGGGTCCAGCACCGCAGCGGTGTCCTGTGGACACTGAATTCGGCAGGCTTAGCACGAGTCGGCATCGCCGACCATCCGGACGGACGGCTACGCAGTTCCGATCACGCGTGGTCGGACACGTTGGAGCGCAACGAAAGCGGGCTGGCCGAGGTCAGCAGGCGGTTGACGGCCCACGGGGTCACCGGTGTCACCGATGCGACACCGGACCTCGAAGTCGGCGACGTCGTCAAGCTCATGGATGCGCACCGCCGCGGCGACTTGCGTCAACGCGTGCACTGCCTGGCACCCGGCAAGCGGATTCTGCACGACACGGATCTCGACCTGGGAGCCCTCACCGCGTGGATCGCGGAGCGTCACGCCGACGACGCCCCGGTGGCGGTGCACTGTGTCACGCCTGCTCAACTGGTGATCACGCTGGCTGCGCTGCGCGCGGCGGGGAGTCATCCGCAGGACCGCATCGAACACGCCGCAGTGACGCCCGACGACAGCATCGGCGACATCGTCGATGTCGGAGTGACCGTCGTGACGCAGCCCAATTTCGTCGCCGAGAGAGGTGACCAGTATCTGGTCGACGTGCCCGTCGCCGAGCATCACGAACTATGGCGGGTCGCTTCGTTGTTGGCTGCCAAGGTACCGGTGGCGCTGTCCACCGACATGCCGTTCGGCCACGACGATCCGTGGAAGGCGATGCGCGCGGCCGTGTCTCGCACCACCGGATCAGGCTCGGTGCTCGGGCCTGGCGAACGCGTGTCCGCGCGCGACGCGCTGACAATGTTCTTCGGCACGGCCGATGAGCCGGTGGTGCAGCGCCGAATCGCGTCGGGCCAACCGGGGGATCTGTGCATTTTGAAGGGGAAGCCGGCCGAGGTGCTTGGCGAACTGGACTCCGGCATGGTCACGGCAACGGTCATCGCCGGAACAGTCGTGTCAGGAAGCTAGGCGGCCGCGGGTGCGAGCACTCGCCGCAACATTGCGCACTGACTGTTGAAGAACTCCTGTGACACTCCGGCTTTCGGCACGATTCCGTCGAACCCGTGGAACGCGCCCTTGACGATCTGGACCTCGCACGGGACCCCGGCTTCCTTCAGCCGTGCCGCATATGCGAGGTCCTCGTCGTGGAACAGGTCGAGCGTTCCGACGCCCATCCAGGCCGGCGGCAGCCCGCTCAGATCGGTTTGTCGGGCGGGCACGGCAACGTCGGGGTCCGCGTCGCCGAGGTAGGCCGACCATCCGAACTTGTTGCTCGACCGGTTCCACAGCCGCAGGCCCGGATTGTCCGGCACCTCGCGGCCGACGGTGCGGTCGTCCAGCATCGGATAGACCAGCAATTGCGCGGCCAGCGCGACGTCGCCGCGATCGCGGGCGTACAGCGCCAGCGCCGCCGCCAGTCCGCCGCCCGCGCTGGCACCGCCGATCGCGATGCGGTCCGCATCGACCGTCGGCAGTCCCGCCAACCAGGTCAGTGCCGAGTAGCAGTCCTCGAGCGGTGTGGGATATGCGTGCTCGGGGGCCAGTCGGTAGTCGACAGATACGACCGTGGCGCCGAGGCGCTGGGCGTAGCGGCGGCACAATTCATCGTCCTGGCCGGGATGGCCGATGACGTAGCCGCCGCCGTGGATCCACAACAGGGCCGGTCCTCGGCCTGTCGCGCCGGACGGCCGGTACAACCGCACCCCGACACCCGAGGGCAGCGTGAGTGCCTCGACGCCCTTGGGGACCCGCCGCCACATCCGACGCGTGACCAACCGGATGACGGGCAGCGTCACCGGCGTCACCACCTGCTTGGGGATCATGCGCGCGATGCGGCGCAGATCTGGATGGATGTCTGAGGTGTTGAGGGCGCCTGGCACAAAAACAGTATTACGTCAGTTTCGTCTCGAAGGCGATGCGGTCCCCGCGATAGAGCGCACGGACCATCTCGATCGGACACCCGTTCGTGTCGAGTGAGCGGCGGATCAGTCGCAGCATCGGCATCGCTGTCGTCGTCTCCAGCAATGCGGCCTCGCGCGGCGAGGGCAGGACGGTTTCGATCCGCTCGACCGCGGAACCGAACTCGACCCCGGATTCCCGGATGGCCGCATACAGCGACGTCGACGGGTCGAATGTCTCGGTCAGCCCGCCGAACCTGTCCCGCGGCAGGTACGTGCTCTCCAGTCCGATGCGTTGGTCATCGGCGAGCAGCACTCGCTCGAGGTGCATCACGTCCTCTCCGGCCGAAATATCGAGCGCCTCAGCGATTTCCGCGTTCGCGACGATGTCCTCCCACGTCACGGCAAGCCTGCTCGGCACCCGGCCGTGGCCGGCAGAGGCCTCGGTGTACGAACCGAGTGCCAGCCGTTGGACGAGCTTCGGCCGCGACACCACGGTGCCTCTGCCGCGGCGTTCGATGCGTCCCTCAACGAGAAGCTCGTGTAGCGCCTGGCGGACGGTCTCTCGGGACACCCCGAACCGCATGGCCAACTCACGTTCGGGCGGCACTGCGTCACCCTCGTCGAGGTCGGCGAGAATGCCGTCGACGCCGGTGCGCACGAGGTACGGCTTCGACGGCTTGTGCGGCGTGGTCATGTGCGTGGCCGATGGCTATGCAGAACACGTTCCGCCACCTCGAGGACGGCCTCGATGGACAACCCCGCCGCGCGGGGGACCTTCGCGGCATCGTCATAGCGGCGCAACCGCAATGCATCCGCCCACCACGGGTGGCCGACGAATGCCGGGTCGACCGCAGCGCCGCCCTGGTGATGCAGCGAGTCGACCGAGACGTCCGACAGCGTCGCTGCGTACCCGGGTTCGGTGGACACGAGATACCGCTTGGCCGCCACGTGCGCGCCCGCCAACCAGCCGACTCGTGCACCGAACCGCGGTGTCAGCCAGGTGCGCGCCATCGTGTCGTGATGCCGCTGCCAGTCGTCGCCGAACAGCGGGCTGTGCCCCAGGTCGTGCAAGGCAGAGGCGAGTACGAGTTCGTCGTCGGCGCCGTCCTCGACCGCACGCGCGGCGGCCTGCAGCGCATGGTCGAGTTCGTCGACCGCGTCCTCGTCCCACACGTCGCGAAGAGATCGCAGTACGTCCTCGACTTCGGTGCGAATCGACACGGTGCTACTCTACCGGAGAATGGTCTATACCAATTCTTAACCTGTTGTTCCCCATGGCAATACCCGCCGGTCGATGGCTGGTCGCAGGGCGTGGGAAGGGTCGTCGGAATGCGCGTGACAATCGTCGGCGGCGGAATCCTCGGCACCGCGCACGCCCTCGAGGTGGTACGCCGCGGACACGAGGTCGTGCACCTGGAGCGCGAGACCGAAGCCAGGGGTGCGACGGTCCGCAACTTCGGTCTGGTCTGGATCTCCGGGCGCGCTCATGCAGAACTTGCGGTGACACTGCGATCCCGCGAGCTGTGGGAGCGACTCGGGCAGCAGATTCCGCGCATTGGTTTCCGCGCGGCTGGATCGTTGACGCTGCTTCGCACGCCCGGCGAAGTCGCCGTGGCCGAGCAGGCGGTGGCGCGCGCCGATGCCCAGAGCCGGGGCTTCTCGCTTTTCGACCAGGCCCAGGTGCGCGAGATCAACCCGGCTTTGCGCGGCAAATACCTTGCGGGCCTTTACTGTTCGCTTGACGCCGCCGTCGAGTCGCGTCAGGCGATGCCGGCGATGCGCGACTACATGGCCGCGACGGGCAGATACACGTTCTACCCCGGAACAGAGGCCAGGACCATTCAGAAAACGGCCGTCACCGATGACCGGGGGCAGCGTCACGAGGGCGATCTGGTGCTCGTCTGCGCCGGGGCCGCGCACAACGGCCTCGTCCGCGAGCTCGCAGGCGACCTGCCGGTGCGCCGCGTGCGGTTGCAGATGATGCAGACCGAGCCGTTGGAGGAGCCGCTCACGACGGCGATCGCCGACGGCGACAGCTTTCGCTACTACCCGGGCTTCGCGGGAGATGCGCTGGATGCGTTGCGCCGCAACGAACCCCAGGACGCCGTCGCCGAAGAGCACCACATGCAGCTGCTGTGCGTGCAGCGCCTGCACGGTGGGCTGACCATCGGCGACACCCACGAGTACACCGAACCGTTCGCATTCGACGTGACCGAAGCGCCCTACGCGTACCTCGTCGACGTCGTCGAGCAGTTCCTCGGCCGCCCGCTCCCGCCGATCCGACAGCGCTGGGCAGGTGTGTACAGCCAGTGCGTCGACCCCGACCAACTGGTCTGCCGGAATTCGCCCGAAGACGGCGTGTGGGTCGTCACCGGACCGGGTGGACGCGGTATGACGCTCGGCCCGGCTCTCGCCGAGCAGAGCGCCGACCTGATCGGCCTTTAACTACTTCAGCAGCGGATCGCGTGGCAGGCCGAGGATCCGTTCGGCGATCGTGTTCCTGGTGATCTCCGACGTGCCGCCCGCGATTGTCATGGCCCGGTTGCCCAGGTAGGCCAACGTCAGCGTCGGCGTCTGCCCGACGATGGCTGCCGAGCCCGCCAATTCCAGGCCCAGCTCGGTCATCCGCTGGCCGGCCTCGGCCAGCAGCAACTTCGTGACGTTGCCCTCCGGACCGGGCTCGGACCCGGCGATCGCGCGGGTTACGCGGCGCAGGTTCAACAGCCGCAGCGTGTGCGACTCGGCGATGACCTCACCCGCGCGGCGCACGTAGTACGCGGCGGTCTCGGCGGGCGCATTGTCGAGCAGCTTGATCAGATCGTCGGCGGAGAAGCCGCTGGTGCCGCCCGAACCGCCGCCGATCGACACGCGCTCGTTGCCGAGCGTCGCGCGCGCCACCAGCCAGCCTTTGTTCACATCGCCGACGACATCGGAGTCTGGGACGAAAACGTCGTCGAAGAACACCTCGTTGAAATGTGCGTGGCCGGTCATACCCTTCAGCGGATTGACTGTCACGCCTTCGGCTTTCATGTCGATCGCCATCATCGTCACACCGGCGTGCTTGGCAGCGTCGGGATCGGTGCGCACCGTCGCCAGACCCCACTGACACAGGTGAGCCAGGCTGGTCCAGACCTTCTGGCCGGTGACGCGCCACCCGCCGTCCACCTTCTTGGCCGACGTGCGCACCGCGGCGGCATCGCTGCCGGCGCCCGGCTCGGAGAACAGCTGGCACCACATGACCTCACCGCGCAGCACCGGTTCGACCCAGCGCTCTCGCTGGTCGTCGGTGCCCGCCTGGGAAATCGTCAGCGTCACCCATCCGGTGATGCCCATATCGGGTCGGTCGACACCGCTGAACTCCTCCTCGATGACCAGTTGCTCGAGGACGTCGGCGGCCCGGCCCCACGGCTTGGGCCAGTGCGGAACCAGATAACCGGAGTCGACGAGGAAGTCACGCTGCTTGTCGGCCGGCAGCCCGCGCAGCGTGGTGACGGCGTCGCGCGCCTGCTCGCGGTACTTCTCGGCTTCTTCGGGCAGCGTGAAAGAGGCACCGTGCGCCTGGCCGCTGCGCTGGCCCTCGACGACGTCGAGCAATGGATCGCCGGCCTCGGCCATCAACGCCGCCAGGGTGCGGGCCCGGCGCAGGTACAGGTGAGAGTCGTGCTCCCATGTGAAGCCAATGCCACCGTGCAACTGAATGTTGTTCTGGGAGTTGAAGACCTGGGTGCGGATTGCGTGCGATGCGGCGACCGCGGCGGCGAACCACGCGGTGTCCAGATCGTCGGCGCGCGCCGCGTCCCAGGTCGCGGCCGTGGTTTCCTCGGCGTTGACGAGCATGTTGGCGGCATGGTGCTTGACCGCCTGGAAGGTGCCGATGGTGCGGCCAAACTGCTCGCGGACCTTGGCGTACTCGACGGCCATCTCCAGACTCGCCCAGCTGACACCGACGGCTTCGGCGGACGCCAGGATCCGGAACACGGTGCGGGCCTTGCGGGCCGCGCCGCCCAGCACCCGGTCATCGGAAACGGTCACGTCGCGGAGCGCGACAGACCCGAGACTCCGGGTCGGATCCAGCGACTCCAACGCCGTCACGGTGACTCCGTCGGCCTCGGCATCGAACACGACGACGTCCTGACCTGCGATGACAACGAAAATGTCGGCATCTGGGGCGCCCAGGACCGCGGGGCTCTCGCCGGTGACAACCCCGTCGGATCCGATCGTCACGCTGCCCGACACGGCCAGCGCGCCGATTTTGCTGCCGTCGGCCAAACCCGGAAGCAATTCGGCGCGAAGGGAATCCGACGCGCAGCGGTCGATGACGACAGCGGCGGCAGCGCTCGCGAGGAACGGGCCGGGGCATAATTCGTGCCCCTGGGCCTCCAGCACCACTGCGAGTTCGGACAGCCCGAAGCCCGAGCCACCATATTCCTCGGAAATCGCCAGACCGATCCAGCCCTGGTCGGCCGCCGCTGACCAGAGCTGCGGCGGATGTGACGGTCCGCCGTCGAGGGTCGCCCGGGCGGCCGCCAGGCTCTTCACTCGGCTGAGCTGGCCAAACGCTGCGTCGGCAAGGTCTATGTGCTCTTCGGTGATCGCCAGGGCTGACTTACTCACGATGGGAATCCTCATTCACATTCGGGGCTGAATTTGACGCTCGTCACGCCACGCTAGCCTTCCGGTGCAGCTCAGCGTCTACGTGATCCGGGTCACAGATAACTTTCCGACCAGCAATCGGTAGACATCTCGCGAATGTTGTCGTTTGGAAGTTCTTCAGGGGGGTACAGTCGCGCCATGTCGCCACGACCGGAGACCCGGTACCCAGGACCGACGATGTGGACACGCGCCAAATGGTTGCTGAACGCAGGCCCGTCGGACTACATGATGGCGGCGAGTGTGGCGTCGGCGTCCCTCCCCGTCATCGGGAAACACCTTGAGCCTCTTGGCGCTGCCACCGCCATGGGCGTCTGGGGATACCGGCACCTTCCCGATTTTCTGAACGCGACGGCGAAGTCGTTGTTTAGCCCGGGCAACGCCGAGCAAAAGCGTGCCGAGCGCGACTGCACGCACACCGTGACCGCGGCGGCTCTGCGCGGGATCGTCAATGCCAAGGACCTCGACATCGAGTGGCCTGCACCAGAGAAGGCGCCGCCGCTGTGGAAGATGCGGGAACAGCGCCGCAGTGTGCATCGCACCTCGGTGCAGTACGGTCCGTTGCCGTCTCAGCTGCTCGATGTCTGGCGCCGGGAAGATCTGCCCGCCGAACCAGCGCCGGTGTTCATCTTCGTGCCAGGCGGCGCGTGGGTGCACGGCAGCCGCCTGCTGCAGGGCTACGCGCTCATGTCGCACTTGGCCGAACTCGGCTGGGTGTGTTTGTCCATCGATTACCGGGTCGCGCCACACCACACCTGGCCATCGCACATCACCGACGTCAAAACGGCGATCGCGTGGGCGCGCGCCAACGTCGACAAGTTCGGGGGCGACCGCAACTTCGTGACGATCGGCGGCACCTCGGCCGGTGGCCACCTGGCGGCACTCGCCGGCCTGACCCCGAACGATCCGGAGCTGCAGGCCGAACTGCCGGAAGGCTCGGACACTTCGGTTGAAGCCGTGATTCCCATCTACGGTCGCTACGACTGGGAGGACCGTTCGACTGTCGAACGGGTCCGGTTCGTCGACTTCCTGGAGCGGGTGGTCGTCAAGCGGAAGCTGGACAAGCATCGCGACGTCTTCCGCAAGGCGTCGCCGATTGCTCGTGTGCACTCCGACGCGCCCCCCTTCCTGGTCGTCCACGGCACCGGTGACAGCGTCATCCCCGTCGCGCAGGCGCGCAGCTTCGTCGAGGAACTGCGCGCGGTATCCCATTCCGTGGTGGGTTATGTCGAACTGCCTGGCGCGGGCCACGCGTTCGATATGATCGACGGCGCTCGCACAGGATCGATGTCGACCGCAATCGGGTTGTTCCTCAACCAGATTCACCGCAACCGGTCGCTGATCGGGGCGAAGAAGGTCATCTAGCTGCCCCGGGCAGGGAGGTAGCTTGTGAAGAGGCTCAGCGGGTGGGACGCTGTCTTGCTGTACAGCGAGACGCCGACGGTGCACATGCACACGCTCAAGCTCGCGGTGATCGACATCTCGGAGCTCAAAGGCCGGCAGTTCGGCATCGACGAGTTTCGCCAAGTGATCCATGGCCGCCTGCACAAGCTGGACCCGTTCTGTTATCAGCTCATCGACGTCCCGTTCAAATTCCACCATCCGATGTGGCGGGAGAACTGCGAGGTCGACCTCGAGTATCACGTCCGTCCGTACCGTGTGGACAGTCCGGGCGGTCGCCGCGAGCTCGACGACGCTGTCGGCCGGATCGCCAGCACCCCCCTCGATCGCACTCGTCCGCTGTGGGAGATGTACTTCATCGAGGGTTTGGCCAACGGCCGGATCGCGGTGCTCGGCAAGATCCATCACGCCCTCGCTGACGGTGTCGCGTCGGCGAATCTGCTGGCCCGCGGGATGGATCTGCAGCAGGGCCCGCAGAGCGACCGAGACTCGTACGCATGCGAGCCTCCACCGACCAAGGGTGAACTGTTGCGGTCGGCGTTCGCCGACCACATGCGGCATATTGCGAGCTTCCCGGGCGTCGTGGGCTATACCGCGAAGGGGCTGCGACGGGTACGTCAGAGCTCACGCAAGCTCTCACCTGAGCTGACCCGCCCGTTCACCCCGCCGCCGTCGTTCATGAACCACCGTGTCGACGCGCTGCGCAGGTTCGCCACCACCACACTCGCGCTCGCCGACGTCAAGGAAACCGCCAAACACCTCAACGTCACGATCAACGACATGGTGCTCGCGATGTCGGCGGGTGCCCTGCGCAAGCTGTCGCTCAAATACGATGGCAAGGCCGATCATCCGCTATTGGCTTCTGTGCCAGTGAGTTTCGATTTCTCACAGGACCGCATCTCCGGCAACCGCTTCAGCGGCGTCATGATGGTGGTGCCGATCGAGCTCGACGATCCGTTGGAGCGGGTCCAGGCTGTACACGATGCGGCGGTGAACGCCAAGGAAACCCATCACCTCATGGGCCCGGAGCTGGTGAGCAGGTGGTCTGCCTACTTTCCGCCGGGCCCCGCGGAGAAGTTGTTCCACTGGCTGGCGGACAAAGACGGCCAGAACAAAGTGCTCAACATCCCGATCTCGAATGTGCCCGGGCCGCGGGAACCCGGCCGCGTCGGCGGTGCGCTGGTTACCGAGATCTACTCCGTCGGCCCGCTCACCACCGGCAGCGGTCTGAACATCACGGTGTGGAGTTACGTCGATCAACTCAACGTGTCGGTGCTCTCCGACGGAGCCACCCTGCTGGATCCGCACGAGTTGACCGACGCGATGGTGGATGCGTTCGTCGAAATCCGGCGTGCCGGTGGACTTTCCGATCAGCTGACAGTGGTCGAAACCGCTATGTCTTGATCGTCGGCTCAGCCGACGGACTTGACGGCCGGTTCGGCCTCGACTTTGCGCTTGGCGTGCACCCACGAGAGGAACTCTTCGACCGCGCGCGCCGTGTAGTGCGCACGTGGCGACCCGTAGTAGAAGTCGAACGCGTGCTGCGCGTGCGGGATCTCCGCGTAGGCGACAGTGGACGCCGAGACCTCGCGCAAAGCTTCGGCGAACTCGCGGCCCTCGCCCACCGGGATAATGGAGTCGTCCTGACCGTGCAGAATGAAAAACGGTGGGGCATCGGCACGTAACCGGTTGATCGAGGACGCGTCGAGGTAAGTCTGCCGGTTCTGCACGAACGGCTTCTTCACCACGAACTTCTGCAGGAACGCGATGAATTCCTTGCGGCCCGAACCCTGGGACGTGAACCAGTCATAGCGGCCGTAGATCGGCACCGCCGCGACAACGGAGGTGTCGACATCCTCGAAGCCCGGCTGCCACTGCGGATCGTTCGGCGTCAGCGCAGCCAGTGACGACAGGTGGCCACCGGCCGAACCTCCTGTCACCGCAATGAAATCCGGGTCACCGCCGTAGTCGGCGATGTTCTCCCTGATCCACGCGATGGCACGCTTCACGTCGACGATGTGGTCGGGCCAGGTGTTTCTCGGGCTCACGCGGTAGTCGATCGACAAGCACACCCAGCCGCGCTCGGCCATATGGCTCAGCAGGGCATAGGACTGTGGCCGTCGCATGCCGATGGCCCATGCCCCACCGGGCACCTGCAGCAGTACGGGTGCCTTACCGTCGCGTGGCAGGTCGGCACGGCGCCAGATGTCGGCGCGGTTCGCGCGACCGTGCGGACCATACTGCACCGTGCCGGCTTTTTCGACGTAACGCCTGCGGACCAGGTCGGTCGGCCACACGCCGACCCGGGTCCGCCGTCGCCGCACCGGTTGCGACTCGGCTGCGATCTGCGCGTAATCGTCGCCGAGCGCCTTGCGCAGCGGGTCTTCGAAGTGTGGTTCCGACGCCACGTTGCGGCGGTGGATGAGGTAGAGCAGACCCCACGCGATTGCCGTGAGCACCAACGCGATCCGGCCCTTGGACCCCCGGAAGTCGCCACGCAGGCCGCGGCGCAGCGCGTCGAGCATCGAGACACCCATGTACACCGGCGACATCTCCGACGTCGGCCAGCCGAACGCGAACACCGGAATGGTGGGGTAGCCCTCACGGGCGATGGGCTGTACGCCGTTGGCGGCGTTGACGAGTTCTGCGACCGCGCGCAGCAACGTATAGCGACGCTTACTCATTGAAGACCTTGATAGCCACCTGACCGGGTTTCAAACCCGCTCAGCCCAGTATCGGAAGCCGGCGTTCGTCGGCAAGTTCGTCCAGTGCCCGCTGCATCACATGCCGCACGTGCGCGTCGATCTCGTCGATATCGGGATCCTCGCCGAACTCGGCGACGAGGTCGATCGGCGGCAGCACCTTCATCACGATCTTCGACGGCAGCGGGATGTTCGGCGGCACGACCAGGGACAGCCCGAACGGGAAACCGAACGAAACCGGCACGATCTTGGTGCGCGCCAGGCGGGCAATCGGCCCGAGACGCTTGGCCAGCCACGTCCCACGCGTGAGGAAGATCTGCGTCTCCTGGCCGCCGATCCCCACCGCGGGCACGATCGGCACCCCGGCGTTGAGCGCGGCCTTGACGTAGCCCGTACGGCCGCCGAAGTCGATCACGTTCTCGGTGAACGTCGGGCGGTACACGTCGTAGTCGCCGCCCGGGAACACCACCACCAGGCCGCCCGAGCGCAGCGCTTCGTCGGCGTTGGCGTGGTTGGCGCTGATGTAGCCGATCTTCTTGAAGAAGTCGCCCGTCGGTCCCACCGACAGCATGTCGTGGCTGAGCGTGTAGAGCGGGCGGTCATAACCGTGATGGTCGTAGAAGTCGGCGGCGAGAATCGGGACGTCCATCGGCAGCATGCCGCCCGAGTGGTTGCAGACCAGGAGCGCGCCGCCGGCCGGGATGTTCTCCAACCCGCGCGTTTCCGATCGGAAGTACCGCTTGAGGAAGGGCCGCATGATCCCCATGACGCGTTCGGTCAGGCCCGGATCCCACTTGGTGAGCTCCGACGGTTCGGTGTCGCTCGAGGCCACGGGTCCCCCTGGGGTTGGGAATTAGAACGTGTTCTAGTTTACCGCAGTGGGCGGTGATGGCCCAATGAACGAGATCAGGGTAACTCGGGATGCCCGCTGTCCGTCAGCCCCGGACCGTTACGATCACCGGCGTGAGTGATAACAGCGAGCAAGCAGTCCTGGTCGAGCAGCGCGACCGGATTTTGATCATCACCATCAACCGCCCGCAGGCCAAGAACGCGGTGAACGCCGACGTCAGCCGCGGTCTGGCCGATGCGATGGACCGTCTCGACGGAGACGCCGGGCTGTCGGTCGGGGTGCTGACCGGAGCTGGCGGATCCTTTTCCGCGGGGATGGACCTCAAAGCCTTCGCGCGCGGCGAGAACGTCGTGGTCGAGGGTCGCGGCATGGGCTTCACCGAGAAACCCCCCGCCAAGCCGTTGATCGCGGCGGTGGAAGGTTACTGCCTGGCCGGTGGCTGCGAGCTGGCGCTGGCCACCGATCTGATCGTGGCGTCGAACGAGTCGGCGTTCGGCATCCCCGAGGTCAAGCGCGGCCTGGTCGCGGGCGGCGGCGGACTGTTGCGGCTGCCGCAGCGCATCCCGCCGGCCGTCGCCATGGAACTGGCGTTGACGGGTGAGAACCTGCCCGCCACCCGCGCCAAGGAGCTCGGCCTGGTCAATGTGCTCGCCGAGCCGGGGCAGGCACTCGACGCGGCGATTGCGCTCGCGGAGAAGATCACCGCGAACGGGCCGCTGGCCGTGGCCGCGACGAAGCGGATCATCGTCGAGTCGCGCAGCTGGGGCCCCGAGGAGATGTGGTCCAACCAGATCAACATCCTGGCGCCGGTCTTCATGTCCAACGACGCCAAAGAGGGTGCGATCGCGTTCGCGGAGAAGCGCGCGCCCAAGTGGACAGGCACCTGACAGACACCAACCGTTGACCTCAACTGTCGTTGAGGTCGCACCATGGTGTCGTGACTGATCTGGACGCCTACTTCCGTCGCATCAACTACACCGGACCCGCGACGGCCACGCTTGACACGCTGCGCGCCCTCGTCGCGGCGCACAACGGCGCGATCCCGTTCGAGAATCTCGACCCTTTGATGGGAATTCCCGTCGCTGATCTCGGCGAGGCGGCGTTGTTCGACAAGCTCGTGGCGCGGCGACGCGGCGGCTACTGCTACGAGCAGAACGGCGTCATGGGATATGCGCTCGCGGAGTTGGGTTTCGGGGTGCAGCGCCTCGGTGCGCGCGTGGTGTGGATGAACGACTCCGATGACTTGCCCGCGCAGACGCACGAGGCGCTGTCGGTGACGGTGCCCGGCGACGACGGACCGTGGCTCGTCGACGTCGGATTCGGGGGGCAGACGCTGTCGTCACCCATTCGGCTCGAGGTCGACACCGTGCAGCCGACGCGGCACGAGCCGTATCGCATTCTCGCCGACGGTGACGGATACGCGCTGCAGGCGCAGATCCGCGGAGGCTGGCAAGCGCTGTACAGGTTCACCACGCGACCGCAGCCGCAAATCGACCGTGAGGTCGGAAGTTGGTATGTCTCAACGTATCCCCACTCGACGTTCGTCGTCGGGCTGTCGGTTGCGCTGCTCACCGAGGACGCCCGCTGGAATCTGCGGGGCCGCAATCTGGCGATCCACAGCGGCGGCGACACCGAGCGCATCCGGTTCGCGACGGCCGCCGACGTGCTGAACGCGCTGACCGATCGATTCGGGATCGACCTGACCGACCTCGGCGACCGGGTGGACGTCGAGGCACGCGTCAATGCGGTTCTGGACAGCTGACGACGACCTGCCACGGGTCGTCGGCGGCAAGTGCGATCCGGCCGAGCCGCCGCGCGTAGTGCATGGTGGTGCCGAACTCGTCGATCCAACTGCGCGCCCGCATGGTGAACAGCCACAGCCGGTGCTCGACGGTGACACCGATAGCACCGTGCAATTGGTGGGCGATCCTGGTCACCGACTCGACGGCGCGGCCGGCGGCGACCTTCGCCACCGTCACCGCGTAATCGGTTGCCGCGCTGTCGAACCCGAAGTCGACGGCGGCAGTGACGGCCAGGTCGGTGGCGGCGCGGACACGTTCGATCTCACCGGCCATCTCGGCCAGCGAGTGCTGCACCGCCTGGAACTTGGACAGCGGACGGCCGAACTGAACCCGCTCGCTGGTGTGCGCCACTGTCAGGTCGCGCGCGGCATCCAATGCGCCGATCACCTGTACGCAACGTGCCCACGCACCGCGGCGGGTGAACTCGTCGGCGATGGCGTCGTCGAGCTTGCCGCGCGCCTCGAACTCGAACTCGAAGGTGCCGCGAGGCTCGCCGGCAAGGTTGTGGCTCGTCGCGGTCGGTTCAGCGGTGACCAGATCGACGTACACACCGTCGGCAGTTCGCGCGGCGACCACAACGGGTGCCGAGTCCGCCCACGGCACATCACGAGCGGTTCCCTTGACGGTGCCGCTGTGCAGATCGGCATCGGCCAGCACGGCGGTCAGCGGTCCACTATCCGGGACCGGCTGGTCGACCCTGCCAGCGAGAAACATTGCCAGCAAGTCGGTTTCGGCGATCGGCACCGCTGCGGCATTTCGCGCCAAGCCGGTCAACAGTGTCGCCGCTTCCGCGGGCCCGGCGTCCTCGGTGGAGGTCAACCGGCTCAGCCCGGTCTCCTCCAGCATGCTCCACAGCTGTTCGTCGAACACGTCGGGGAAAGCCGGCCTGCCCTGCCGGGCTTCCAGTGAGCGCGCACCGACGTCGGCGACGAGTTGTTCCAGTTCGTTCACCGCACACCCAATCCTCGAGCCACCACACCCCGCAGCACCTCGTTGGTGCCGCCTCGCAGGGTGAACAGCGGTGAATGCAGCCGCGCGGTATCCAACAGCTCATGAAGGCGCGCGGCCTCCGGTGTCCGACGGTCCAACCGGTCGAGCAGGTCGGCGACCAACTCCACGGAGTCCTGCTCGAAGCGCGTGCCGAGATCCTTGACGAGCGCGGCCCGGGTGGCGGCGTCCTCGCCTCCAGCCAGCGCGCGGGCCACCGAGATCGACAGCTGCCGAAGCGAAATCATCCTGGCGACAAGGTCGCCCACCGCGGCGGCGGTCCCGTCGTCGGCATCGTCGGGCAGGGCCCGGATGGCGTCGCGGATCAAGGTGACCGTCGACAGGATGCGTTCGGGTCCGCTGCGTTCGAAGCCGAGCTCGGAGGTGACCTGCCGCCACCCGTCGCCGATGTTGCCCAGCACGTCGGAATCGGGGACGAACACGTCGTCGAACGTCACCTCGTTGAAATGGTGTTCGCCACCCATCTGCACGATCGGGTCGATCGTGATCCCCGGTGAATCGAGCGCGATGAAGAACTGGCTGAACCCCGCGTGCCGGTGCTCGGGATCGAGCGGGCTCGTGCGAGCCAGCACGACGATCCGCTGCGCGAGATGTGCGCCGCTGGTCCACACCTTGGTGCCGCTGATCTTCCAGCCGCCGTCGACCTGGTTCGCTCGCGTCTTGACCGCGGCGAGGTCGGACCCCGCGTCGTGTTCACTCATTCCGATCGCCGCGTGCAGCCGACCCGCGGCGATGACCGGTAGGAATTCGGAGCGCTGTTCGTCGCTGCCGTACGACAACAACGAGGGCGCGAACTGACGGTCGGCGAACCAGTGCGCGGCGACCGGTGCGCCGTGGGCCAGGAGTTCCTCGGTCACCACATAGCGGTGCAGATGACCGAGGCCGCGTCCGCCGTACTCGGTGGGGATGGTCAGGCCGACGAACCCCGCGTCGGCCAGCCGGGCCGAGAAATCGGCGTCCCACCTGGCCAGCCAGGAGTCGATGGCGGGCTCCCAGCCGAACTTCTCGCTATCGGCAGCGAGAAAGTCCCGGATGGCGGTCCGTATCTCGGCCAGCTCCGCGTCATTGGCACACAGCGCATCGAATTCAGTCACTGGCTATGACACTAGAGCGTGGCGCCGCAGCAGGAATTGTCATGTCCTCCGAGTGGGCTCGGAGACGATACTCAATCACCGTGAGCGAGCCATCCCACCGTGACCGACTTCGCGAACTGCTCGACGCGGTCGTCGACGCCGACAACACCGACGTCAGCGATATGGCGCGCAGCAGTTATGCATCGGAGTTCCACTTCTCCCGGGAGGTGCGGCGGCTGACGGGGGAGTCGCCCGCCGCGCTGCGGCGCCGCATCATGCTCGAGCGTGCGGCGTGGCGTCTGCACCGGGGCGAGTCGGTGTCCGCGGTGGCCGCCGATGAGGGCTGGTCGTCGGCCGAGGTGTTCTCCCGCGCGTTCAGCCGCACCTTCGGCACACCGCCGTCACGGGCGGCCGAGATCGGATTCCGACTGCCCGCACCGAACGGGCTGCACTTCCATCCCCCGCACTCGCTCTGGCTCGACAGTGACGAAAAGCCCGATGGGTCAGGACAACCCGACATCTCGGCCTTGATGGTGGCTCATGACGTCGCCGACACCGCCTACCTCATCGACCTGGCGGGCGCTCTGACCAAAGAGCAGTGGGCAGACGATATTTCGCCGGGACAGCAGGTGCTCGAGTGGGACGGCCCCGAACCCAGCGTCGGCGCGGTGCTCGGTGCCATTGTGTGGACCAAACAGGTGTGGCTGGCGACGATCGAAGGCCGCGACTTTCCCGAACGGGCCGCGACACAACCCGATTCCTGCACTGCCGCACAGTTGGCCGATCATCACGCCGATATCGCAAAGCACTGGAGCGCAATGGTTTCGGAGTACTCGGCGGCCGGGCGACTGGGTGACACGGTCATCGACGCGCTATGCGATCCGCCGGAGTCGTTTCAGCTCTACGGCATCGTCGCCCATGTGCTGACCTTCTCCGCGCATCGCCGCGGACTTGCCAGGGCGATGCTCGCCCACCACGGGATTCACACCGGACACGGTGATCCGCTCGAATGGATGACCAGAGCTCGCGAAAGGTAAAGCATGGCAACTGTCTACTACACCGCATCCAGCCTGGACGGCTACATCGTCGACGAGTCCGGCAGCCTCGACTGGCTGACCTCCCGCGAGATCGATCCCGACGGCCCGTTCGGGTATGACGAGTTCATCAAATCCATTGGCGCACTGGTGATGGGATCGGCGACCTACGAGTGGCTGCTGCGCAATCAGCCCGGCGAGTGGCCCTACGATCAGCCGTCATGGGTGATGACCCACCGTCCCCAGATCATCGTCGAGGGACATCCGGTGCAGACGTTCGACGGCGATGTGCGCCGGCTGCATTCGACATTGGTGACGGCTGCGGCGGGCAAGGATGTGTGGGTGATGGGCGGCGGCGACGTGGCCGCGCAATTCGCGGCCGCGGGTCTCATCGACGAGATGATCGTCAGTTACACACCATGCTCGTTGGGCGGCGGATCTCCGGTGCTGCCGATTCGGTCGGAGTGGGCTCTGGTGGAGGCAGGCGTCAACGGTGAGTTCGTGTGTGCTCGGTGGAGGGCAGCCCATAGCGCTGGACGAATTCCCTTGACTTGATCAGGAATTCGAGCTGGGAGGCGACGTCCTTCAGCGGATCGACACTACGCGTCGACCTGCACAACACGACGCCGCCCTCCAGGGATGCGATGCACATGATCGCCAAGGAGGAAGCGTCGAGTTCCGTGAAGCCGTCGGAAACGAAGGCGCGGGTGAGCGCGTCGCGCCAAAGGCTGAAGATGCGGCCCGCGACGGTCGTGAGTTGGGGTTCTTCGTCGGCTGAGCCGATCGCGGCCGCGACAACCGGACAACCCGCGGAGAAATTGCTCTCGGCGAGCAGTTCCTCCCAGAACACGACGAATTTTCTGACCAGGTACATGCCGCCGTTCGCAGCGGCGTCGTCGATGACCTCGGTGATGGCCTCGCCGGCGTACTGCAGCGCCTCGGTGAGGATCTGGTTTCTGCCGTCGGGGAAGTGGTGATAGACCGAACCGCGGGGCGCGCCGCTTCGGGCCAGCACCTCGTCGATCGTCACGCCTGCGGCGCCCCGTTCACGCAGCACCTCGGCGGCGCTGACCAACATCGCAGTGCGAGTGGATCCGCGCTTGGTGGGCTTGGTGGCGATGGGAGACAGAACAAACCTCCGACGGTGAGATCAGGCGGCGCGTGTCTGCGGGAGTTGCGACTGACGCCACCCGAAGCTGCGCGAACTCAAACGGATGAACGGTCGCCGGGCGCGCACTTCGTGAACGAATCGACGGCCAGCGACGTTGATCTCAACGACCCACATGGCGTGCCTCCCTGCCTATGACGAGCATCATAAAACAGACAACACACGAACGCGAGAATTGTATTCCGCGTCACAGCCAGTGTTCGGTAAATAGCAGGTGAACTCGAGTATAGCCTGGCCGGCGGGGTCACGCAAGGAAAATCAACGGTATCGACAACTATGGTCCAGTGCATAATCCCGCAACGCGGCAGCATGCTCCCGGCTGGCTTGCACTGCTGAAGCCAGCCGGGTCCGCAAAACCTCGATCAGTCCTCGGGTGTGTAGCCGAACGGCAGCAGGATGCTCTTGGGCTCGACGTACGCCTCGATGCCCTCGGGGCCGTTCTCGCGGCCGACGCCGGAGTTCTTGTAGCCGCCGAACGGGGCGCAGGGATCGAACGCGTACATGTTGACCGCGTAGGTGCCGGTGCGGATCTTGTTGGCGATCTCGACCGCCTTCTTGTTGTCCGTCGTCCACACGCTGCCGGCAAGGCCGTACACCGAATCGTTGGCGATGCGGATGGCGTCCTCTTCGGTCTCGTAGGGGATCACCGCCAGCACGGGTCCGAAGATCTCCTCCTGCGCGATCGTCATCGAGTTGTCGACGTCGGCGAACACCGTCGGCTGGACGAACCAGCCGCTGTCCAGGCCCTCGGGACGGCCGCCGCCGGTGACGATGCGCGCACCCTCCTCGACGCCCTTCTTGATGTAGCCCTCGACGCGCTCACGCTGCTTCTCGGAGATCAGCGGGCCGATCGCGGCGTTCGGATCGTCGGGCAGACCGACCGGCATCGCGGAGATGAAGTTCGCGATCTTCTCGACGACCTCGTCGTACCGCGAGCGCGGCGCCAGGATGCGGGTCTGCGCGACACACGCCTGTCCGCTGTTCATCACGCCGGAGAACCCGAGCATCGGAAGCGTCGAGTCCAGGTCCGCGTCCTCGAGGATGATGGCGGCCGACTTGCCGCCGAGCTCCAGCGTGCACGGCTTGAGCTTCTCGGCGGCGATCTTGGCGATCTCCTTGCCGACCGCGGAGCTGCCGGTGAACGTGAACTTGTCCAGCTCGGGGTTCGACGTCAGCGCGCGACCGGTGTCCGGGCCGCCGGGCACGATCGACAGCACACCTTCGGGAAGGCCGGCCTCGGCGAAGATCTCGGCCATCGCGAACACCGAAAGCGGCGTCTCCGCGGCGGGCTTGAGTACGACGGTGCAGCCCGCGAGGAAGGCCGGGCCCAGCTTGTTGGCCGCGAGGAAGAACGGCACGTTCCACGCGGTCACGGCGCCGACGACACCGATGGGCTCGCGCACGACCAGCGTCTGGCCGTAGACGCCGTCGCGGATGTCTTTCCAGTGGAACTTGTCGGCTGCGCCGGCGTAGTACTGGAACGCCGACATGGCGGCGCCGTACTGCATCATCTCGACGATCGTCTGCGGCTGACCGGTTTCGGCGGCGAGCAGGTACTTGAGCTCGTCGGCACGATCTTCCATGCCCTTGATGGCGGCGGCGAGGATCGCGGCACGCTCCTGCGGCTTCATGTGCGGCCACGGGCCTTCGTCGAAGGCCTTGCGTGCGGCCGCGCACGCGGCGTTGACGTCGGCTTCGGTCGCCAACGGCACCTTGCCCACCACCTCGCCGGTGGCGGGTGAGCGCACCTCGATGACCTCCGATGAGGCCGGCTCGACCCATTTGCCGCCGATGAAGAGCTTGTCCCACTCGGTTTTGAAAGCGACGGTCTGTGTCATGACCGTCACACTACCTACGAACCCGAGAAAGTAGAACCTGTTGCAATCGGTGGCCTCAAGACCAGCACCACATTGCTGACTCCGAACTCGCGCAGCACCGGAACCCGCACCATCCACCACGCCCATCGCGGGTGGTAGCGAGGGAATGCGGTAACCAAGGCACCGGTGGCGCTCGCCCACTGCAGTCCGTCAGCAACCGAGACCGCGAACAGTGACGAGCCGTAGTTGTTCTTCGGCGGATGGCCGTGCTTTCGCATGTAGCGCCTGGCGGCGCGTAGCCCGCCGAGGTAGTGCCACAGCCCGGTTTCGTGTCCGCCGAACGGGCCGAGCCACACCGTGTACGACAGGACGACCAGCCCGCTGGGCTTGGTGACGCGCAGCATCTCACTGCCGAGCCGCCACGGGTCGGCAACATGTTCGGCGACGTTGGAGGACAGGCAGACGTCGACGCTGTCGTCGTCGAACGGCAGTGCGGTGCCCGACGCCCGCACGTAACGGGCGGTGCCGTCGTTCTCGGCAGGTCCGCCGTGCATTTCGGCAGGGTCGGGTTCGACGCCGATGTAGGTGAAGCCCGCGCGCGCGAAGGCCGCGGCGAAGTAACCCGGTCCGCCGCCGACGTCGAGCAGAGTGTGACCGGCTGGCGCGGCGCGATGCTCGGACCGCCACAGATCGGTGATCATCGCGGCGGTGTCGTCGGCGAGCGCGCCATAGAACCGGGCCGGATCGGGCTGCTCGAACCGGAACTCGCCCAGTAGTCGCACCGACCTCCGCAGCGTCGCCCGGCGGGCGAAGAGGTCGGTCACGGGCATCCAAGGAACAGTAGCCAGCGTTTAGGGTGGACGGGATGTCTGACCGAGGTGTTCGCTCCGTGCTGCTGTTGTGCTGGCGCGATACCGGGCACCCCCAGGGCGGCGGCAGCGAGACCTACCTGCAGCGCATCGGCGCGCAACTGGCCGCGTCGGGCGTCGACGTGACGCTGCGGACCGCGCGCTATCCCGGATCGGCGCGACGCGAGATCGTCGACGGGGTGCGCGTGAGCCGCGGCGGTGGTTCCTACTCCATCTACGTTTGGGCGGGGCTGTCGATGGTGCTGGCCCGCATCGGGCTCGGCCCGCTGCGCAAGGTCCGACCCGATGTGGTGATCGACTCGCAGAACGGGATCCCGTTCCTGGCGCGGCTGGCCTACGGCCGTCGCGTCGCGGTCCTCGTGCACCACTGCCATCGCGAGCAGTGGCCCGTCGCCGGGCCGATGATGGGGCGCTTCGGCTGGTTCGTCGAATCGAGGCTGTCGCCGTGGCTCCATCGTCGCAATCAGTACGTCACGGTCTCGCTGCCGTCGGCGCGGGATCTGGCGGCGCTCGGTGTGCACCCCGGCCGAATCGCCGTTGTGCGCAACGGTCTCGACGAGGCGCCAGCGGACTCGCTGACCGCTCCGCGGTCGGCGACGCCGAGAGCGGTGGTGCTCTCCCGCCTGGTTCCGCACAAGCAGATCGAGGACGCGCTGGAGGCAATCGCTCAACTGCGTCCCCGAGTTCCGGATGTGCACCTGGACGTCCTCGGTGGCGGCTGGTGGGATCAGCGTCTGGTCGAACACGCCGAATTGCTCGGCATCTCCGATGCGGTGACTTTCCACGGCCACGTCGACGAGGACACCAAACACGATGTGCTGCAGCGCTCTTGGGTTCATGTGCTGCCGTCGCGCAAAGAAGGTTGGGCGCTGGCCGTGATCGAGGCCGGCCAGCACGGCGTGCCCACCGTCGGCTACCGGTCCTCGGGCGGACTGACCGATTCGATCGTCGACGGGGTCACCGGCCTACTTGTCGACGATCACGACGGCCTTGTCGACGGGCTCCTTCGGCTGCTGACCGATTCCGTGCTGCGCGAACAACTGGGTGCCAAGGCCGCGGTCCGCAGCGGAGAGTTCTCCTGGCGGCAGAGCACCGACGCGATGCGCACCGTGCTCGAGGCCGTCAACGCCGGCACGTCCGTCAGCGGCGTCGTCTAACGCCCCACGCGCGAGAGATCAACCCCACCAATCCGCCGAGGAGCAGCGCCAGCCACGCGAGATGCGCGGCCAGCACGACACCGCGACCCGGCGCCTCAGGTACGTCACCGCCAGTGCGGTAGAGCGTGATGTCGTCGTCGTGATAGGCGACCGGCAGCGCCAAAGCATGTGTCGCACCGCTGGATTCGACGACCACCCAGCCAACACCGGCGTCGGCCAGCTTCTCGCGATCAGCACCGTCCAACAACAGCTGCTGCACAGCGCGGGCGCGTTCACCTTCACCGGGGACCGTCCGGCCGCCGATCGTCAGGTCGCCCGTCGACAGCACATCCGCGCGCACCCACCGTGGCAGCGGGTCGAGCGCCGGCGCATCGCCCGCCCATTCGAAGCGGCGCATGCTGTCGACCGGTAGGACCGCAACCGGACGCGGGTCGTCGTTGATGATCGCCGCGGCCCTCGCCCAACCGGCCGGGTACACCACCGGAGCGACCTGGCCGCCCACGCCCCACGCCAGATCGG
Organism: Mycobacterium sp. NPDC051804; assembly: GCF_044452905.1. Taxonomy (NCBI): domain Bacteria; kingdom Bacillati; phylum Actinomycetota; class Actinomycetes; order Mycobacteriales; family Mycobacteriaceae; genus Mycobacterium; species Mycobacterium sp. NPDC051804. The sequence goes on from NZ_JBITCD010000001.1 coordinate 733,738, forward strand.
GCAGCGTGGCGATCAGCGCCGCGCAGCAGACCAACGCGGTCGCCGCAGCCGGAAGTCCCGAAAGTTTCTGTCGCAGAGGGACGACCGCGGCCGCACCCGCGAGCGCGTAGCCGGGAACCGCCAGCGCCACCCACTTCTGCGCGTCGCGCAGCACACCGAGACCGGGCAGCGTTCGCACCGTCGCCTCGACCGCCGCCAAACCCGGGCCGGTCGCCATCAACGCAGGTACGACCACGGCGAGCGCTGCCAGGCACAACAGCGGCACGGCCGCCCGGCTGCGGATCGCCACCGGCAATCCCAGCGCCACGATGCCGAGCAGGACGATCGCCGCGACGACGGCGAAAAGCGTTGTGCGCGATGCGGGTACGGCCTCGCTGTTCCAGATCCCACCGAGGCTGGCCAGCGTCGCGAGTGTGCCGAGCCCGGGTTCGGCGCGCGCCGCAAACGCCGCGACTCCCTCAGCCTGCGACGGTGCCAGCGAACTCGCCACCACCGCGGCCGTCAGCCACGGCAGCGCCGCGACCAGAGCCGCACCCAACGCCACGGCCGCGCACCGCCACCGTCGCCAACCGGCTCCCGGTGCGAACACACACGCCACCGCCACGCTGGCGGCGAGCATCAGCCCCGTCGGCGTCAACCCGGCCAGCGCGATCCAGAACACCAGCGCGCCCACGTCGGCCCACCCTGCTTCCGGTTCGCGCAGCCGCAACATCGCGGCGGCCACCCAGGGCAGACAGCCATACCCGACGATCAAGCTCCAGTGCCCCTGCAGCAGACGCTCGGCGACATACGGGTTCCAGATCGCGAGCGTCGTCGCGACGAACTGTCCCGCCATCCCCGAGTCGGGCACGACCACTCCCGCCAACCGCGCCGCACCCCACCCGGCGAGCCACAGTCCGACGATCAGCAGCAGCTTGACCGCCACCCCGCCATCGATCACCGACGACAGCAGCACCACCGCGAAATCCTGGGGCAGCGCCCGCGGCGCGGCTTCGGCGAGCCCCAGCGCGGTATCCGAAAGATAGGAGCGCGGCGTGGACACCGCATCGCGAAGCAGCAGATAGCCCGGCGCGAACAGCGGGGCCGTCACGGCCAGGGACAGCACCAGCGCGTAGGCCGGGGCAATCAGCGATCGCGCCCGTGCAGGCGCCGTGAAACGCGCGGTCAGACCGGTCTGTCCGGCGGCAGATCGGTCGGTTTCTGCGCGGGTAGCTTCTCGGTCTTGGCCTCGGCCCCCGGCACTTTGATCCCCTGGGTGTCGAAGAAGCTGTGATCGGCCTCGTCGAGTCCGGGATCGATGAGCGCGGACTCCGCCCGCAAGCTGAACGATCCCAACAGCGCGCCGCCGACCAGCGACACTAGACCGATGGCGATGAACGTGATGGGCAGGATGCGGCCCCACAGCCCCACCCGGTCGCGCTCATTTCGTGCGCTGGCAACTTGGGTTTCGATGGTCTCCTCGTTGTAGGCGACCTTGAAATCGACGAAGGTCACCTCGGGCTTGAGCGGATCACGCGCGTAGTAGTGGTAGCCGTGGTCTTCCTTCTTCACGATGGTGCCCGACACCGGATCGACCCAGAACGTGCGCTGCGCGGCGTAGTAGCGCGACATGGTGATCCGCTCGTCGGGTTCCCCGGGGACACCCCACATCGCGGCGGAAGCGGTGACCTCGCTGTCGGCGTCGTCGTCGAGAAGTGAGGAGTACTTGATCGGTTCGACGAGCTTGTCGTCGGAGTCGTAGCCGACGTTCTGACTGAAGCGGTAGGTGGTCAACCCGTTGACGTCTTCCTCGCCGTCGTAGTTGGCGTCGAACGGCTTCTGCGCGATCGGGTCGAAGACGGGGTACGTCCGCTTCTCGGTGTCGAACGGGAATCGGTAGGTCAAGCCTTCGTGCGGCAGCGCGATGTTGGTGGGCGGCTGGTCATCGTCGATGGATCGCGGCTTCTGGACCGCGCCGCCGGGATTGCTTTCGCTGGACACCGCCTCTGCCGTCTCGCGGTTGAGCGTGACGGTGTCGACCATCGCGAGCAGCAGGCCCTCGTCCTGCTGCTTGTCGGTGCGGCGCAGCGTGCTGCCGACCTGCAGTGTCACCACGTCCGCGTTCGACGGTGCCTCGACGGAGATCTGCTCCTGCAGCGCCAGCGGCACGTCGCGGTCGATGACGAACTTCTCGCGGTTCAACGAGGCGGGGTCGAACGCCGTCCCGGTGCCGTCACTGATCAGCGTCGAGTCCAGGTTCAGCGGAACCTTCGCGATCTTCCCGTGGGTATACGTGGACAGCAACAGCGCGGCAATCAACAAGCCAGCGCCCAGCCCCATGATGCCGCAAGCCGCAATACGGAGCGCCACTGCGCGGTTCAAACCGTGCCTCCTTCACCTGCGGGCTTCCCGCAAACCCGTTCGACCCTAACAGCAGAGATTAAGTTGGATGTTTACTCCGAGTGCAGCCAACCCCGAGCCGCCCGAGTACCCGTATTCAGCGACTTTCCCTCCGCGCGGCACACTGTTTGTCGTGACGGAACGCACTACCGACTCTGCCGTCGGCGGAACGCGGGGCTTCTTGCCCGCCGTCGAGGGGATGCGGGCCTGCGCGGCGGTCGGCGTCGTCGTCACCCATGTGGCGTTCCAGACCGGCCACACCGGCGGGATCACCGGCCGGTTCTTCGGCAGGTTCGACCTCGCGGTCGCGGTGTTCTTCGCGCTTTCGGGCTTCCTGTTGTGGCGCGGCCACGCCGCCGCGGCCCGCGGTCTGCGACCGAAGCCGCCGACGGGTCACTATCTGCGATCGCGCATCGTGCGCATCATGCCCGGCTACCTGGTTGCGGTCGTGGTGATCCTGACACTGCTGCCGGAGGCCAAGGCCGATCTGACGGTCTGGCTGGCCAACCTGTCGTTGACCCAGATATATGTGCCGCTGACCCTGACCGCCGGCCTCACCCAGATGTGGAGCCTGTCGGTCGAGGTCGCGTTCTATCTGGCACTGCCGTTTCTGGCGCTGCTGGCGCGACGCGTGCCGGCGCGCGCCCGGATACCGGGCATCGCGGCGACGGCGGTGGCGAGCTTCGCGTGGGCGCTGCTCCCGATCTCCGCGCCCTACGGCGTGAACCCGCTGAACTGGCCGCCCGCGTTCTTCTCCTGGTTCGCGGCAGGGATGCTGCTCGCCGAGCTGACCGTGACGCCCGTCGGGTGGGCGCACCGGCTCGCCAGGAAGCGGGTGCTGATGGCCGGTATCGCGGTGGTGGCGTTCGCGGTGGCCGCGTCACCGCTGGCCGGTCCGGAAGGACTGACGCCGGGCACCGTCAGCCAGTTCGTCGTGAAGACCGCGATGGGTGCAATCGTCGCCGGTGCGCTGATCGCCCCGCTGGTGCTGGACCGGCCCGATACCCCACACCGGCTGTTGGGCAGCCCGACGATGGTGACGTTGGGCCGATGGTCGTACGGCCTGTTCGTCTGGCACCTGGCGGCACTGGCGATGGTGTTCCCCGTCATCGGCGAGTTCGCGTTCAACGGACACATGCCGATCGTGCTGGTGCTGACGGTAGGGTTCGGGTTCGCGATCGCGGCGGTCAGTTACGCGCTGGTCGAGTCGCCCTGTCGAAACGCGTTGCGGCGCTGGGAGCGACGAAACGATCCCACGCCGTTGGACAGTTCGGTCACGGACGAACCCGAGCCTGCAATCGCGCGATGACCTCGTCGCGGACCGCCGACCGCCGCGCCTTTCCGGCATCGTCGCGCAAGGGGGTATCGCTGAACTCCACTTCGCGGGGCAGCTTGTAGCCGTCCAGACGGTCCGACAGGAACTCGATGACCGTCGCCTCGTCGAGCCCGTCGGCCTGCACGATTGCGTGCGGCACCTGCCCCAGGTCCTCGTGCGGCACGCCGACCACCAAGCAGGACAACACATCCGGGTGCGCCGAGAGCGCCGACTCGATCTCGGCAGGGTAGACGTTGCGCCCACCGACGGTGAACATGTCCACCCGGCGGTCATTCAGATAGAGGAAGCCGTCCTCGTCGAAATATCCCAGATCGCCCAGCGAGTCCCAGCCGTCGCGCTGTTTCGCGGTGGCGCCGACATACCGATAGGTCGGTGAGCTTCCCGGTGGAGGACGCATGTAGATCTCGCCGCTCACCCCGGGCGGGCATTCGTTGCCGTCGTCGTCGAGCACCTTCATCTCGCCGGCGACCACCACGCCGACCGACCCCGGATGGGACAGCCATTGGTCGCCGGAGATGAACGTCAGCGCCTGTAACTCGGTGCCGCCGTACAGTTCCCACACTGCGTCTGGTCCGAGGATGTCGATCCACGCCTGTTTGACCGACGGTGGACACGGTGCGGCCACGTGCCACAGCCGCCGGATCGAGGACAGGTCGTAGGAGTCGGGGTCTGCGCGATATACCGGGAGGAGGCGCTGCATGACCGTGGGAACTGTGGAGAGGAAGCTGACGCGGTGTTCGGTGACCAGCCGCAGGAATTCGTGCGCATCGAACCGCGGCATCACCACGAGGTGATGACCCTGCACGAGCCCGATCGCCATCGTCGTGAAACCGGTGTTGTGGGTCAACGGCACCGACATCAGGTTGACATCACCGTCCGCCGAACCCATCACGTAGCCGGCCAGCGGTGAGAAACGGCTGTCGATACCCGCCTCGATGAGTTTAGGTCGTCCGGTGCTGCCGCCCGAGGCCATGGCTTTCAGCACGGGCGAGACGATCTCTGGAAGAGCATCGTCGGAGAGTGCCGCATCCGGTGTGAAATCCGCTGCGACGCTGGTCGATACCCCGTTCGGATCATTGCGACCGACGATGAGCTTCGGTGGCCGCAGCTCCAACAGAGCGGCCAACTCGGCATCGGGCATCCGCGCCGAGAGCGGCTGCGGAATTCCGCCCAGCTTCCAGATGGCCAGCACGGCCTGGACGAACTCGATGGAGTTCGGCAGTACGGTGACGACGTAATCGCCCTGTCCGACACCGAGTTCGGCGTAGGCCCGCGCGAGCCGGTTGGTCGACGCGTCGAGTTCGCGACGTGTGACCGTGCGGCCCATGCAGGTGACCGCGGGCGCGTCGGGCTCTGCTTCGGCGAGGGCGGAGAACTGCGTCGGAATGGGTGGAACGTCAGCCATCAGTAGGCGCCCTGGGCTTCGAAGATCCGGCGCGGGTTGTCGACGAGCATCGTGGTGAGCTGTTCGTCGGTGACACCCCGTTTCTTCAAGGCCGGTATCACGTCGTTGTGGATGTGCAGGTAATTCCAATTCGGCATCACCACCGACACCATGTCCTCGGGCAGCCAGTCCATGAGGCAGGCGGCATCGTGGGAGAGCACCGTCTTGTCGGCGTGGCCGCGCTCGCACATCTTGGCGACGGTGTCGACGCGCTCTTCGAACCCGAGGAACACGTCGACACCGAAGCGGTCCATCCCGATGTAGGAGCCCGCCTCGATGAGCGCGGTGAGGTAGTCGAGATCGGTGCTGTCGCCCGAGTGGCCAATGACCACGCGGGACAGGTCCACGCCCTCCTCGGCGAAGATCCGCTGCTGCTCGAGTCCGCGCCGGGTGGCCGCGTGCGTGTGCGTCGAGATCGGCACGCCCGTCTGCCGGTGCGCCTGCGCCACCGCGCGCAACACCCGCTCCACACCCGGTGTCACGCCAGGCTCATCGGTGGCGCACTTCAGGATTGCGGCCTTGATGTCGGTGCCCGCGATGCCCTTCTCGATGTCGTTGACGAACATCTCGACCATCGGCTCGCCGAGCGGAGTGTCCGGCCCGCTGAAGTGGAAGTACATCGGCACGTCGTTGTAGGTGTAGACGCCGGTCGCGACGACGATGTTGAGGTCGGTCTGGGCGGCGATGCGTGCGATGCGTGGGATGTAGCGGCCGAGACCGATCACCGTGAGGTCGACGATGCTGTCGACGCCCCGTGCTTTCAGTTCGTTCAACCGCGCGACCGCGTCGGCCTCGCGTTTGGCCTCGTCGCCCCAGACCTCGGGGAAGTTGTTGTGGATTTCCGGGGACAGCACGAAGACGTGTTCGTGCATGAGCGTGACGCCCAGATCGGTCGTGATGATCTCGCCCCGGGCGGTATTCAGCTGCGGCACATAGCCGATGCTAAAGCTCGTCGGAGTCCGTGGCTGTGAAACGGGTGCGATCGTCGGGCACGACGGAGGCGGCCAGCATCGCCACCGAGATGAGAGCAAGCAGCTGCACGCCCGCGGAGTGACCGACGTATCCGTCGACGGATCGCCACGGATACTGGCTGAGGATGGCCCCCGCCAGGATCAGCCCGCCCGCGGTCGTCGTGACCGTCACGGCGTCGCAAAGCCGTTCGCGGTTGCGCAGCAAATACCGCACACCCACAGCGATGCCTACGACGATCGCGCCCGCCAGCCCGGAGATCAGCGCACCGACCGCCAGCACCGCAGCGCTCGTCGGCCACCTGCCCGGCCGCCACACCTCGGCGGGATCGTCCGGATCGGAGCGGCGGCGCACCGGGACGAACGCGAGCAGCGCCAGCACCGGCAGCAGGGCGAGGCCGCCGATCAGCCCGGCCCGGTACGGCGCATTCGACGGGAATGTGAGCGTGACGGGTCCTTCGGTGTCCGGGGGCAGCACCCAGCCCTGCTGCCAGCCGTTGACCTTGACCGGTGTCAGCTGGGTGCCGTCCGCGCGGTGCGCGATCCAGCCGGGGTTCACGCTTTCGGGAACGACCAGCACGCGCGACGCCTGCGAGGACGGCACGGTCACCTCACGGCGGTCGGCACTCCACGATTCGATCTGCACGGGAACGGTTGCCGCCGAACGGATCCGATCGGCCAGCGGGCCATCCAGCTGGACGCCATCGGCGGTGAACGCGGTGCCCGGGCTGATCAGCAGCTCCTGCTGGCCGGCGGGGAGCTGGATCGGTCCGGTCTGGCACGGCTGGGCCGTCACCGGCTTGCCGTCGAGCAGCGCGCCGACCGTCGTGCTTATCGAGGTCTGGATGAACTGACCGGCGACCCCGATGATCGGACCACGGCCGCAGGGCAATTCGATTCTCCGGAGGCGGTTGCGTTCGGCGTCGGCCGCGGCGATCGGGGCACCCCGCGCGTCGAGCGCCGTCACCTCAGCCAGGCCGGGAGGCTTCAGCTGGTCGAACCCGAGCGCCGTGCGGTCGATGATGTCGTCCCAGTCCAGGATCGACACCTTCACGGTGTCCGTGACGCGGGGTTTGAGGTCGAGGGTCTGCGCTCCCGCGTCGCCGGCCAGCCTGCGCACCTGTGGTCCGTCGCCGAGGTCGATGGCGACCAGCGTCGGATGTGCAGGCAGCTCAGACGAACTGGGTGTCACCTGTACGGCGGCCACCTCTCGGGCGGTGGGCAACTTCAGCGTGAGCGTGGGCGGCGACTTGTGTTGGACGACGCCTTGCCGCGCGGTCCACGCCGTGTCCGGGTCGCCGTCGGCGGCGGCGTACGCCGAACCGAGCACGTCGATCGGGTCCGCGTCGCCGGTGGCGATCGCGCTGCCGGGAGCCCGTACCAGGTCGGCGAGGTTGGGACCCTGACGCGCGCGCACCCACACCGTCGGCGTCACGGGCATCGGCTCAGGCACGGTCAGCGTGCGGCTCAGGTTCACTGGTTCCTCCGGCGACAACGCCATCGTCGCCGCGCACCGAATGTCGTCGGGGCTCTGCGCACAGCCCGACCTGCCCAGCAGTTCGGATCCCAGATCCCATTGCGCGACAGCCGAATCCGCCGGTGGTCCCGGCATTGCCACGGTGTGGCGCAGGTTGACAGGGTGGGCGAACCCGTTGGCGTCGTACTGGGTGACGGTGAAATCGGTGATGCCGAACTGCACGCCCGGCGACCCGTCGTCGGTGGCGACGGCGGTGATCCGCACCCACGGCGACTCGCCATAGGGCAGCGCCGCGGTCAACGGCTTGCCCGCTTCGTCGAAGCGCAGAGTGCTCGTGCCGTTGATGGTCGATATCTCGATGCGGCGGACCTGCGCGCCGACGGCGGTGGCGCTGGGTGTGACTGTGATGGTCGCGTTGGTGACCGGGTGGTCGAAGTCGACCTGGAGCCACTGACCGATCGCCGACTGCAGCGCATTGGACACCCAGCTGGTCGACGAATCGGCGTCGACGGCGGCCGCCGGGCCGGTGGCGGGTGCCACGTTGGGCAGCGCGGTCGAATCGGACGCTGAACTCGATACCGAGACCTTGCCGCCGGACCACTGCCCGTAGACGGTGTCGGTCCCCGGGGTCGGGTAGTCCATCACCCGGTTGAAGGTGTTGCGTGGATCGTCGGGAGTCCGGATGGCCGACGAGTGGTCGTCGACGCGTCCGTAGTCGGTTTCCCGCGCGAGCGGGGTGTCGGTGACGACGACGCCCGTCCCCGCGGGGACGGACAGGCCTGCCTCCTGCGCGTCCGCCGTGAGCAGCATGGGACCCAGCGGTGGCTGGCCGAGCAGGCGGCGACGCTCGTCGAGGCGCAGCAGCACCTCGGGCGCACCGTCCACACGGGCCATCGCATCGGTGTCGGCGAGGTACGGCGTCACCGGCACGGCTGGCGCGGCGGGGTTCACCCGGTAGATCTCGACGGCGGGGTAGCGGGGCCGCAGACCGCTGTCGGTGATGAAACCGGGCAGTGCGCCGGGACCGACCGGATCACCGAACTCGGCGACCCGCTCGAGGCCAGGCGACCCGTCGATAGCGCGGTGCACCAGGACTGGTCGCGCCGACCGTGACGTCTCGGGATCCAGGTCATTACGGACCGCTACATACGAGATCCCTTGCCGGGCAAGGGTATCCGCCAGTCCGGCGGATGGGCGTCCGGCGGCGAACAGACGCTGCACGGAGTCCAGCGCCCGGATCGTCTCCGGCGGGGTCAACGGGATCGAGTCCCGCACACCCCATGGGCTGTCGCCCAGCACCTGCAAGGGTTCGTCGTGACTGCTGCCCCACACCTGGGTGGCGAACGGGGCGCCCGGGGCGACCAGGACCCGGCCGGAATCGTTGTGTTCGTCGAGCCAGTCGGCGGTCTCGTGCCAGTACTGCGGGATCGCGTCGAACGCACCCGGCGGGGTCAGGCGGCCGGTCCAGGCCAGTGACGTCGCGGCCGTCACCGCGGCCAGGACGACGATGCCGACGGCCACCCGCTTGTCACGCTCGGGATGGGCGAACGCGTCCCGCCACACCGCGCGCGGTGCGCTTCCCGGCAGCGGGATGCGGCCCAGCAGGTGCGCTAGCCCCAGCACGATCGGCAACCGCAGCAGCGGTTCGAGTTTGTGGATGTTGCGCAGCGGAGTGCCGTCCGCGTCGAGGAACGCTTGAACCGCTTGCGCCACAGGCGATCCCAGACCACCTGAATATCCCAGCGCCAGCACCGTGACACCGACGAGCAGGATCGTGACCAGACGTCCGCGGGCTGGCATCGAGCGCATCGCCAGCCCCGCCAGACCGGCGGCCGCGACCAGCGTGGTCGCGAGCACCGCCACAGAACCCGTCACAAGCGAGGCGCCCGCCGTGGCGTTCGGCGCGACAAACGGTGTCCACACGTCGGTGCCGCGCAGCATCTCGGTGAGCGACATCCACCGCGTGGTCACACCGGAGGATTCGATGAAGTCGAGGAACGGCGGGCTGACCCGGCCGAGCAGCACGAGGGCGACCACCCACCACGTCACCGCGAGCACGATGCACAGTGCCCACCACGCGGTGAAACGCCACCACAACCGGTTCGGTTTGTGACAGGCCAGCCAGATCGCCGCCACCAGGCAGGCGGTCAGCGTCGCGACCGCGTTGACTGCGCCCATCAACGCGATGGCCACCGCCGACCGCGCGGCCAGCAGCCGTACCGACCCCTGTCCCCGGAGGGCGACAATCACCGGCAACAGGACCCACGGCGCCAGCATCATCGGCAGCGTCTCCGACGAGATCGCACCGATGGTGGTCAGCACCCGAGGGGACAACGCGAACGCGACGGCTGCGATGACGCGGGAGGTGGTGCTGCCGATGCCGAGCGCTTCGGCCACGCGCAGGAGACCCCAGAATCCGACCACCAGCAGGAGCGCCCACCACAGCCGCTGGATCACCCAGTCGGGCAGCCCGAGGACGTCACCGGCGAGGAAGAACGTGCCGTGCGGAAACAGATAGCCGTACGCCTGGTTCTGGGCCTGGCCGAACGGTAGGTCGCTGTTCCACAGATTGAAGGCGCGGGACAGGAACCGCAACGGGTTGGCCGTCAGGTCGAGCTTGGTGTCGGGTGAGATCTGTCCTGGTGACTGAGCGAACGTCAGGACCAGCGCCGCCGCAGCGACCACCCACAGCCAGCGCCGAGAGATCGGCGCGGTGTTGTTAACTTCTGTCGCCGTACTCAACCCTGTTGAGCACCGACGACGCCGGATCGCCCGCCTGCAGCGGGGGCTTGCTGTCCTGCTGGACCATCAGCGTCACCCCGAATACGGCCGCCGCGCCCAGCAGCAGGCCGACAACGATGCTGGCCGCGGCGGGCACGAGAAACCGATCCATCCGGCCAAAGTAGCAGACCGTGGATCCGTCGTGCCCTGACGACGAGCGCGTCTTCTGGCGTACCGACACTCCCCTCGCACGCGGTGGGCCCAGCACGGAGTGGGTGGGCTGCGCCGACGGCGGTGAGCTGGTCTTCAACGGCGCCGACCGCGTATACCTCGACGGTTACGAGTACTCGATCACCGTGGGGCCTGATCAGTTCGACAAGCTGCGCGCGGAGCTGGTTGGCCGACCGGGGGATCGAATGCCGCTTCGTTTCCTACTAGGGTCGGGGCCCATGGTTTCAATTGGTTCGGGGTTGCGCGCGCTGTGCGCCGCCGCGGCATTGCCCGTCCTCGTGTCCGCGTGCTCGACGGCCGCGGAGGCCCCGTACCCGGAGATGGCGGCGACGGCTGTGCCGCAGGCGCCGGTGCTCGTGCCGGCCCCCGCGTGTGGCCAGGGACCGGAGCTGCTGTCGCAGATCTCGACGCGCGACAAGCTGGCGCAGTTGCTGATGGTCGGCGTCAACAACGCGGCCGACGCCCGCGCCGTCGTCGAGAGCCAGCACGTCGGCGGCATCATGATCGGCAGCTGGACCGATCTGTCGATGGTCACCGACGGTTCGCTGATCGACATCGCGAACTCGGCGGCGCCGCTGCCGCTGGCGGTCAGTGTCGACGAGGAGGGTGGCCGGGTCTCGCGGCTGGCCTCGGTGATCGGCACGCAGCCCGCGGCCCGGGTACTGGCGCGGACGCAGACGCCTGAACAGGTGTATGCCGTTGCGCTGCAACGTGGTCAGGCGATGCGCAGTAAGGGCATCACCATCGACTTCGCTCCGGTGGTCGATGTCTCGGACTCCCCGGATGACAGCGTGATCGGCGATCGCTCCTTCGGCTCAGACCCCGCTGTGGTCACCGACTACGCGGGCGCGTATGCGCGTGGATTGCGCGACGCGGGGATGCTTCCGGTGCTCAAGCACTTCCCGGGGCACGGAAACGGTTCCGGTGACTCGCACACCGGCAGCGTCACCGCGCCGCCGATCGGCGACCTGCAGAACGCGGACCTGGTTCCGTACCGGACGTTGAACGCGCAGCTGCCGGTCGGCGTGATGGTCGGCCACATGCAGGTGCCCGGACTCACCGGCAACGAACCGGCCAGCCTCAGCCCCAGCGCGTACGCGCTGCTGCGCTCCGGTGACTACGGCGGCTCGCCGTTCAACGGCCCGGTCTTCACCGACGACCTGTCGTCGATGCAGGCGATCTCGGATCGGTTCGGGGTCGCCGAGGCCGCGCTGCGCGGATTGCAGGCCGGCGCTGACACCGCGTTGTGGGTGACCACCGGCGAGGTGCCCGCCGTGCTGGATCGGTTGGAGAAGGCGGTCTCAGCAGGGGAGTTGTCCATGCCCCAGGTGGATGCATCGGTGCTGCGGATGGCGGCGGTGAAGGGGCCCAACCCGCGTTGCTGACGCCTATCGTTCGCCTATTGCTTACCCTTGAGTAATGGCAGGTGGGACGAAGCGGTTGCCGCGCGCAGTGCGTGAGCAACAAATGCTGGACGCTGCCGTGCAGATTTTCTCGGTGAACGGCTATCACGAGACATCGATGGATGCCATCGCCGCGCAAGCCAAGATCTCCAAACCCATGCTGTACCTCTACTACGGCTCCAAGGAGGAGCTGTTCGGTGCGGTCCTGGACCGCGAGCTGTCTCGATTCGTCGAAGACGTGCGCGACAAGATCGACTTCACGCAGAGCCCGAAAGACCTGCTGCGCAACGCCGTTCTGGCGTTCCTCACCTACATCGACACCAACCGGGCGTCGTGGATGGTGCTGTACAGCCAGGCCACCAGCTCGCAGGCGTTCGCCCACACCGTGCGCGAGGGCCGCGAGCGGATCATCGACCTCGTCGGCCGACTCCTGCGGGCGGGCACGCGTAATCCGGAGCCGGAGACCGACTTCGACATGATGGCCGTTGCGCTGGTGGGTGCCGGCGAAGCCATCGCCGCGCGCGTCAGCACCGGCGATGCCTCGGTGGACGAAGCCGCGGAACTGATGATCAACCTGTTCTGGACGGGTCTGAAGGGCAAGCAGTCCGATAAGGACGCACCGGCCATCACCGCCCTTTAGGGGTTGTCAGCAGGTACAGCCTGAGGCGTCGTAGCTGGAGTACAGCGAAGCGCCGGCCTGCGCTGCGGCCGATATCCCGCCAGCGGCTTCGAGAGCCTCGTCGGACATGCGGCTGGAGAATAGGTCGTCGTACGTCACGTTGGCAGTGGGCATAGCTAAAGAACCTCCCGTTTGCGCCGCCAGCATCACGCTGTCGAGCTCTGCTGACGGGGTGGTCAATAGATAGCAGTATGTCAGGGTCAAACCAGCCGACAGTCGAATATTCTGTGGTTCCTCTATGAATTCGCCGTACCACGTGACAGCAAAACAATTTTCTTACGCAAGTTTATCGACGCAGGAGATCTCATGAGGTCTGGTTTCGAGCGCGAACTGTCCCGCGCCGCGACCCTCGACGACCTTCTCTCCGACGCGCACGAGCCGCTGCCCGGGCAGGCGGCCGACGCTGATACCTCGGACCTCCGACTAGCAGCGTGGTGTCATGCCGCGGCGAGCGGTGACTGGTCGTTGTTCACCGACCGCCTCAGTCGCGACGGCTGGTCGATCGAAGGGGTGCGGACCAGACTCGGCGACGTCCGCCGTAATCCGCGGGTACCCGCGCCGGCGTGGGTGACCGATGCGGAGTGGGTCGGTGTGGCGCTTCAGCGGGGTGGTGACGGCGATGTGCTGCAAGGAAATACCAAGGTGGCTTTCGCGCCGCTGCTCGCGCCGCTCGTCGCAGAGGCGCAGAAGCGGTTGTGGTCGACGGCCGATCCGAATGCACTCACGCTCCTGACCGACGGCGCGGCCACCGATCTGGCTGCGACGCTGATGAACCAGCTGTCAGACCTCGTATCGCCGGCGCTTTTCGAACAGTTCGCCACCGCAGGCAGTTTCGGCGATTTCGTTGCGGATATGACAGACGATGGGTTTCACAGGCTGTTCGGGGACAAACCCGTGCTGCTGCGACTGCTGACGTCATTGACGGTGCAATGGATCGAGACGTCGCGCGAATTGATCCACCGGCTGGCCGAGGACCTCGCGGCAGTACGCGGCACCCTCGTCGGCGCAGACCGAGACTGCCGGGTTGTCACTATTGCCGGCGGGCTCTCCGACCCGCACAACTTCGGACGTACCGTCCGGATCATCGGCTTCGACGACGGTGCCCGTATCGTCTACAAACCCAAGCACCTCGGCGTCGATGCGGCTTGGACGGCGCTCGTCGACCGGCTGAACCGCCGTGCACCCCCAGTAGAGCTGCGCGCGATGCGCGTGCTCACCCGCACCGGCTACGGCTGGACCGAGTTCATCGAGCATACGAGTTGCACTGAGCCCGAGGAGTTCTCGGAGTTCTTCAGGCGTGCTGGTGCCTGGCTGGCGATGTTCCATGTATTCGTCGGTGTCGACATGCATCAGGAGAACATCATCGCGACGGGCTCGCACCCCGTCCCGATCGATCTTGAGATGATCCTGCAGGCCGCCGACACCCGAGTCGGTGATTCCGGTGTGGCCTTCTCTTCTGCGATGCAGAAGGTGCTCGATTCCGTGGTGACGGTCGGGCTGCTTCCCGCGTACGGGAGGCATTCCACCAGCAAGGTGTTCGTGATCGGCGGAGTCCACTCCGATTTCTCGCCACGGGTGAGCCTGCGCTGGTTGGACGTCAACACCGACGCCATGCGTCCGGTGAAGATCGCCGACACCTCGAACACCGTCGCCAACCTGCCGTACGTCGGGACCAGGCGTGCGCGCCTCGGGGACCACCTCGACGGTCTAATCGCCGGGTTCGATGACTACGCGAGATTTTTGCACCGGCAGTCTCCGCGGGATCTGTTGCACGACTTCAGCGATCTGCCGATCCGAACTGTTATCCGTCCGACCAGGTTCTACACCGGGCTGCTGTCCCGACTTCGGGACCACCGCACCATGAACGACGGCGCAATCTGGTCCGCACAGGCGGATTTCACTGCGCGGCTGGCGGATTGGGACAGCGAATCGGATCCCCTGTGGGCGCTGCAGCGTGCCGAACGGACCGCTCTCGTCGATCTCAACGTGCCGCACTTCACCACCACCAGCGACGGCCACACCCTGCGCGATGCCCTGGGTACCTCCGTCGACCTCGAGGTGTCACCGGGCCTCGAGCGCGCAACGGCCCGCTTGCGCGGCCTCACCGATGATGAAATCGCTTGGCAGGTCGAGGTGATCCGGCAGAGCACCGACCTCCTTAGACCGCGGCCAGCCGTCGACATCGGCCCGTTGGCCTCTGATTTGCATGCGGAGCAGGAGTTTCTGGCCGAGGCGGACAAGCTGGCCGCCACGCTGGCCCACCTCGCGGTCCGTGGTGCGTCGAGCGCCGCGTGGATCGGTCTCGACTGGCTCGGCGATTCCGAGGTGTCACAACTCGTCGTGCTCGGACCCGACCTCTACAACGGCAACTGCGGCATCGCCGTGTTCCTGGCCGCACATTCGGCCGTGACGGGTGATGACGCCTCGGCTGCCTTGGCGGGCGATGCGGTCGCTGGGCTGCGGAGCCATCTCGCGGGCCGGAACCCGGCGAGGATGGCCCGCACGCTCGGCCTCGGCGGGGGCCTCGGTCTCGGCTCGATCATCTACGGATTGGCGGTTATTGGTGCCCTCCTCGAGGACGACGCGATCCTCGAGGACGCTCACCGCTGCGCGGGTCTGATCACCGACGACCTCATTGCCGCAGACCGCCAGCTCGACGTCCTCGGCGGCAGCGCGGGCGCGATTCTGGGGCTGCTTCGGTTGTACCGCCAAACGGGTGACGACGCCGCCCTCCGCACTGCGGAGAAATGCGGACGAGCGCTGATGGCCCACCACAGGGTCGGGGACAAGGGGGTCCGTACCTGGGCCAGTCCCGGCTTCGGCCGACCGCTCAACGGCATATCGCACGGGGCGGCGGGATACGCCTACAGCATGTCTGTGTTGGCGGCGGCCACAGGCAACGGCGAATTCGCAAGCCCGGTAACGGAATGCCTCGCATATGAAGAGTCCACCTACGATGACGCGCAACACGGGTGGGCCGATCTCCGCGACACCGCCGACGCGCCGTTTCCGTGCAAGTGGTGTTACGGCGCGCCGGGTATCGGACTGGCCCGGATCGCGATGACAAAGTTCGCCGGTGCGCCTGTGTCCTCGTATGCGACTGACATCGAACACGCCGCCACCAGTGTGCAGCGCCATTGGCCGGTTCCGACCGACACCCTGTGCTGCGGGACGCTTGGCAGTGTCGAATTCTTACGCGAAGCCGCCGACGCCCTTGGTCGTGACGACCTGCGCGTGCTGGCGACCCGCCAACTTCTCACCGTCGTCCTCGCCGCTCGTGCCGCCGACGATTACCGGTGGAGCAGCGGAACCGGGCGGTTCAACCTCGGCATGTTCCGTGGACTCGCCGGGATCGGATACACGATGATGCGGGAAGCACATCCGACTCTGCCCAACGTGCTGATCTGGGAGTAGGCCGTGATGCAGACTCACACCAGTACCCGCAACTACATCCGGCGCAGTTTTCCGATGCTGGGCAAGGTCCGCGGCCAGGTGGTCGGCTCGATAGGGCTCGGCCTCATGGTGTCGGCACTTCCGTTCGTCGCGAACGCCGCGTTCGGCCCGGTGATGCAGGCGATTGCCGACGCGGGGATGGCCGGCGATCTCGCAGGCGTGTGGAAGGAAAGCGGCGCGCTGTTGAGCCGTGCCGACAGGGACTCGGCCGGGTCGCTGGGGTGGCTGAGGACCCCGTTGCCGTTCGCGGTCCTCCTCGGAATCTGGGCGGCGGCGCTGTTGGCAGCGCAGGTGCTGGGCTTCGCCAGAGCCTGGGTCGACGCCCAGGTGGAATGGCGCCTACTGACGGTCATCCGCCGCCGCGTCCACGACCACATTCAGTCGCTGTCGCTGGACTTCTTCACCGGTGCGCGTGTGGGGGCGCTGATGCAGCGCGTGCAATTGGAGGCCGCGGGTGTCCAGCGGTTGCTCACGGTGTGCGTGATCCCGCCTGCGGTCGACGCGATGGTGATGGTTGCGGCACTGGCCTACCTCGCCGCTCTGTCGTGGCAGATGACGGTCGTCGCACTCACTCTCGCTCCGCTGGCGTTCATCGCACTGCGATTCACCGGGCGGAAACTACAGGCGGCCACGCAACGGATGATGGTCACGCACCGCTGGCTCGGTGGCGAACTCGAAGAGACCGTCAGCGGCATCTCCGAGGTCCAGGTCTTCAACGCCCAGCGCCGTCGCAGTGAGCGGTTTCATGAGGCATCGCTGTCGGCGGCCAAAAGCATTGCTGCGATGACGATCTGGACAAGTGCCGCCGCTACGAGCGCCAATGTTCTGATCGCGTTTAGTACGGTGCTCGTGTTGATAGTCGGCGTCGTGTTCGGGGCGTCCTTCGGATTGACGTTCGCCGGGCTTGTGGTGTTCGTTGGCTTCGTCCCGACGATGTTCGCCGCTGTGCAACGCATCGCCACCGCGTATTCGGCGTACCGATCGGTACTGCCGAACGTGATCTCGACCTATGAGCTCCTTGACACCGAACCCGCGGTGCACGACCGCCCGGATGCGGTGGCGCTCGGCGATGTTCAGGGCAATATCACCTTTGAGGACGTCGTTTTCAGCTACACGCCGGAGCATCGAGTGCTCGACGGACTATCGTTCTCCATCGCAGCGGGTGAGACGGTGGCGATTGTCGGGCCTATCGGGTGCGGCAAGACGACGATCTTCAATCTGCTTCTTCGATTCCTCGACCCGGAGCAGGGTCGTATTCTGCTGGACGGCAATGATATCGGCCGCGTGACGATATCGACTCTGCGCGAACAGGTCTCGAAGCTCGCGCAGTTCCCCTTCTTCGCCAAGGACACAGTCCGCGAGAACATCCGGATGTCTCGACCCGACGCCAGTGACGCCGATGTCGAGGAGGCCTGCAAGCTGGCCCAGGTGCACACGGTGATAGTCGACCCGGCCAAGGTTCACCGCGGCTACGACACCGTTATTGATGTGCAGGTGCCCTCCGGCGGGCAGAAACGGCTGATCGCACTCTCGCGCTGCCTATTGCGCAGGCCGGAGGTCCTGCTACTCGACGAGCCGACGGTGGGCCTGGATTCCGATCAGCGGGGGCGGCTGACGCGGGTCATTCGTGAGTACGCCCGATCCCGCACCTGCGTCGTGATCAGCCATGACATGGACTTCATCGCCGGTGTCGCCGACCGGATCATCGTCCTTGATGTCGGGCGGGCAGTGGAGCAGGGCACCCATGAGATGCTGCTGGCCCGAGGCGGCTTGTACCGCAAGCTCTACGACGCTCAAAACGTCGACCCGGCATTCGTCCGCAATCACCACCCTGTGGGCTCAGCGACCAAGGATCAGTCCGGCGGCAATCTCGATCCCGTCGGTCCGGACAGTGTCGGCGACGGCTAGGGCTCGCGACTTCATCGTCGGTTCAAGGACTGTGGCGAGCGCATCGGAGATCGAATGTGGCGTCGGTGCGGATTCCGGGTGCGCCACTCCGATGCCGAGCTCCTCGACGCGGCGTGCGTGGTAGGGCTGGTCGAAGTTGTGCGGCACCACCACCTGAGGTACCCCCGCGTGCATCGCCTGCGTCGTCGTGCCTGCTCCGCCGTGATGGACGACCGCCGCGACGCGTGGCAAGAGTGCCTGCAGGTTCGTCTCCGAGACGGTGAGGCAGTCAGGGGAATCGTTGGGCGCCTCGATACCGGCCCAGCCACGCAACACAAGCGCGCGCCGCCCAAGGTTTCGACTGGCGGCCACCATCGTCGCTCCTACCGTCGACGACACCGGCATGCTGCCGAAACCGAACAGAATTGGCGGTTCACCGGCGTCGAGAAACCTAATCAGGTCGTCCGCGAGTGGCCGAGTGTCGTCGCGTATCCAGGATCCGGTCTGTGTCACCGTCAGGTCCGACGGAGTCGGCCAGGGCGCCAGCGTCGGATCGGCTGCCAACAGCGGGCGGTCGGTGATCACGTGGGCGCGGACGTCGGTGACCGGCTCCAGACCGGCCGCTGCGCGCGCGGCATTGAGGCCCTCGCCCCAAACGTCGTTCCACCACTGCGCATCGACGTCCCATTGGGCGTGAGCACTGACCCCCTGCGGCCGCGGCGGCCCGTGCACAGGGGGCGGCGAATGATGTTCCGACGGCAGCGTGACGGGCGAGTACGCAGTGTAAAAGTAAGGGATGTCGGCTATTTCGGCGATCGACCGAGCGGCAATCTGCATCGCAGCACAACCGACGATGACACCACAGCCGGCAACGGCCTCACGCAACACCGCGAACTGCGCCGCGACGGTCGCGGGGGGCCCTCCCTCGACCTTGCGCGGTCCCATCCGCGGATCGTGTCCGATCGGGAAGTAGTCGAAGTCCTTCGCGAGCTCCTCGAACCCCGGTGGTACGCAGAGGCAGGAGTCGTGTCCGATGTCGCGCAGGTGCGATGCGAGGGCGACGATGGGCTCCACATCGCCGCGCGAACCAACTGTTGACAGCAGTGCCCGCATCCCCGCGAAGGTAGCATTTCTTTGCCCATGACAGACATCACAGCTGACAAGGCGCCGCTACTCGTATTGGCGGCGGGGCAGCGCTGCGGCAGCACTCTTGTTCAGCGGCTGCTGTGCTCGCATCCGAGCGTGCGGATCTGGGGTGAGCACGCCGGAGCGCTTCGGCAGGTCCTGACCGTGGTGCAGCGGCTGCGCCTGTGGTCGGATAGCAGTGGTATGGCGGGCAGACGCGAACTGGAATCGTCTGACTACGACGGCTTCATCGCGAATCTGACGCCGCAGCGCAGTCAGATCGATAAGGCCTGTGTCGATTTCATCGAGACGCTGTTTGCCGCACCGGCCCGCGACGAAGGCCGACCCGTCTGGGGATTCAAAGAGGTCCGTTATGGCCTGCCCGACGTGCTCCTGCTGCGCGATCTCTTTCCGCAACTGCGGGTGGTCCTGGTGGTGCGCGATCCGCGCGACGTGCTCCGCAGCCTCGATGAGTGGGAGAACCTCGGCGGCTGGAATCGCGTCAAGACCGAGGAATCCCTGCGCAGTTGGCATCACGTGGCTGGCAGCTTCGTCGGCGCAGACACAGATCCGCACCTTTGCAGTTTCATTCAGCGTGTGCGCTACGAGGACCTCGTGCACTTCAGTCCGGCCTGGGTCCCGGCGATCGCCGAGCACTGCGGTCTGGAGGCGGACCGGCTCGATGCGAAGGTTTTCGAGCGGCGGGTACATACCGTGGGCACCCGCGGGCGCACTGAGCGTCGACTGCGCGAATGGTCCGAACTGCCTGCGTCATTGCGCGCGCTCGTCGACGACGAGGATCTCCGGATGGTCGCATCAACGTACGGATACGACTTCGGCACCACTTAGAGCGCGGTCACCGAACCCAGCAGGTGGGGATCGCCCTTGGATGCGTGGCGCAGCGCCAACTCCCATCCGTCGGTGACACGGTCGACGTAGAGGTTTGCGCGCGCTGGCAGCACCACCGGTTTGACGAACCGCACCGAATACTTCACCGCGTCGGGCAGCTGCCCCTCGATATTGGCCAGAACGGCTGCAGCGCTGAACATTCCGTGCGCGATCACCGTCGGGAAACCGAACAGCTTGGCCGCGATCGGATTGGTGTGAATCGGGTTATGGTCTCCGCCCACGGACGCGTAATGCCGGATCTGGCCCGGCGTAATGCGCAGCACCGCGTTCGGCGGACCCAGCTTCGGCTGCTTCTGTGGCGGCGGCTTGGGCTCGTCGGAGAGGCTCGTCTTCTGCTGGTGCAGGAAGGTCGTCACCTGGTGCCACGCGGTCTCATTGCCGACGTTCACGTCGGTGATGATGTCGACGAGCAGGCCACGCCGGTGTTCACGCAGGTTCTCCGCGTGCACCTTCGCCGACACGGTGTCGGTCACCGCGATCGGGCGGTGCTGCGTGATGTGGTTCTCGATGTGCACCGAACCCAAAGCGGCGAAAGGGAAGTCGAATCCCGTGACCAATGACATGACGGTCGGGAATGTCAGCGCGAACGGATAGGTCAGCGGCACGGCGTCCCCGAAACGCAGCCCGGTCACCGCGGCGTACGCCGCCACGTTCGCGCTGTCGATCGGCAGATCCTCGACGGTCAGCGTGCGATCCGGCAACGTCTCGCTGCGTGAGATGAATGGCAGCGCGCCCACGGCCGCGCGAAGCATGTTGTTCACCGCGCTCAAGCTCCCAGCATGGCCTGGCCACACACCCGAATCGTGTTGCCGGTCACGGCATTGGACGCGGGACTGGCGAAGTAGGCGATGGTCTCGGCGACGTCGACCGGCTGACCACCCTGGTACAACGAGTTGAGCCGGCGGCCCACCTCGCGCGTCGCCAGCGGGATGGCCTCGGTCATCTTGGTTTCGATGAAGCCGGGCGCGACCGCATTGACGGTGATGCCCTTGTCGGCGTACTCGGCAGCCAGTGCGTCGGTGAGCCCGATCATGCCTGCCTTCGTCGCTGCGTAGTTGGTCTGGCCGCGGTTGCCTGCGATGCCGGCCATCGAGGACAGCCCGACGACCCTGCCGCCCTCGCCGATGGTCCCGTTGCCCACCAGGCCTTCGGTAAGTCGAAGCGGGGCAAGGAGATTGACGGCCACGACGGCATCCCAGCGCGCCTCGTCCATGTTGGCGAGAAGCTTGTCGCGGGTGATGCCCGCGTTGTTGACGAGGATGTCGAGGGACGAGCCGTGGTAGTGCTCACGCAGGTGTTCGGCGATCCGGTCCACGGCGTCGTCGGCCGTGACGTCGAGCGTGAGCGCGGTGGCCCCGACCTTCGACGCGACTTTTCCGAGGTCGTCGTGCGCACCCTCGACGTCGACGACGATCACGCTGGCGCCGTCACGGGCGAACACCTCGGCGATCGTGGCGCCGATCCCGCGCGCCGCACCGGTCACCAAGGCGATCTTGCCGTCGAGCGGTCGATCCCAATCCGCGGGCGGCGCCGAATCGTCGGCGCCGACCCGGAACACCTGTCCGTCGACGTAGGCGGACTTGCCCGACAGCAGGAATCGCAGCGTCGACTCGAGTCCGGTCGCCGCGGGCTTCGCGTCGGCCGCGAGGTACACGAGGTTCACGGTGGCGCCGCCCCGCATCTCCTTGCCCAGCGAGCGCGTGAAGCCCTCGAGCGCACGCTGCGCGATACGTTCGGCAACGCTGCCGGCCTCGTCCGGGGTGGTGCCGATGACGACGACGCGTCCCGACTTCCCGAGGTTGCGCAGCAGCGGGGTGAAGAACTTGTACAACCCCTTGAGGTCGACGGGTTCGGTGATGCCGGTCGCGTCGTACACCAAACCGCCGAACGAGTCGGCCCAGCGGCCGCCGAGGTTGTTGGAGACGACGTCGTAGTCCTCGGACAGCGCGGTCCGCAGCGGTTCCACCACGCGGCCCTCACCGCCGATCAGCAGCGTGCCCGCCAGTGGGGCATCGCCTGCCCGATAGCGGCGAAGCGTCTCGGGCTGGGGGATGCCGAGCTGCTTGGCGAGGAACGATCCGGGCGTCGAGTGGACGAGTTGCGAGTACAGATCGGTAGCCATGGGGACGAACTTACTCCAGAGTAAGAAGAGTGGGTACTATGGGCCTCATGGCCAGTGATACCCGTCGACGGGTCGCCATTCTCGGCGGCAACAGAATTCCCTTCGCACGCTCGGACGGCGCGTACGCCCACGCGTCCAACCAGGACATGTTCACCGCGGCGCTGGACGGACTGATCGACAGGTACAACCTGGCGGGCGAGACGCTGGGAGCGGTGATCGGCGGTGCGGTTTTGAAGCACAGCCGCGACTTCAACCTGATGCGCGAGTGCGTGCTGGGCAGCTCGCTGTCGCCGTACACACCGGCGTTCGACATCCAGCAGGCCTGTGGAACGGGGTTGCAGGCGACCATCGCCGCAGCCGACGGGGTCGCCGGCGGCCGGTACGAGGTGGCCGCGGCGGGTGGCGTCGACACCGCGTCGGACGCACCGATCGCGTTCGGTGACGATCTGCGGCGCGTACTGCTCGGGCTGCGCCGCTCGAAATCCAACGTCGACCGGCTCAAGCTGGTCGGCAAGCTGCCCGCATCCGTCGGCGTGGAGATCCCGGTCAACAGCGAGCCGCGCACCGGACTGTCGATGGGCGAGCACGCCGCGATCACCGCGAAGCAGATGGGTGTCAAGCGCGTCGACCAGGACGAGCTGGCCGCCGCCAGCCACCGGAACATGTCCGCCGCGTACGACCGTGGGTTCTTCGACGACCTCGTCACCGGCTTCCTCGGTGTCTACCGCGACAACAATCTGCGGGCCGATTCGTCGGCCGAGAAGCTGGCCACGCTCAAGCCGGTGTTCGGGGTGAAGGCGGGCGACGCCACCATGACGGCGGGCAACTCGACCCCGCTGACCGACGGCGCATCGGTGGCACTCCTCGGGACCGACGAGTGGGCGGCCGCTCACGGAATCGAACCGCTGGCGTACTTCGTCGACGGTGAAACCGCGGCCGTGGATTACGTCAACGGCGACGACGGCCTGTTGATGGCGCCCACCTACGCGGTGCCGCGGCTGCTGGCGCGAAATGGTCTGGGCCTGGGCGACTTCGACTTCTACGAGATTCACGAGGCGTTCGCTTCTGTGGTTCTCGCCACATTGTCGGCGTGGGAGTCCGAGGAGTACTGCAAGGAACGCCTCGGCCTGGACAAGGCGCTGGGCAGCATCGACCGGTCCAAGCTCAACGTCAACGGATCGTCGCTGGCAGCGGGCCATCCGTTCGCCGCGACCGGCGGTCGGATCGTCGCGCAGCTGGCCAAGCAACTGGCCGAGAAGAAGAAAGAGACGGGCGGTCCTGTCCGCGGCTTGATCTCGATTTGCGCAGCTGGCGGTCAGGGCGTCGCGGCGATTCTCGAGGCCTGAAAAACAGTTCCGGAAAGCGTGTAACGGCGCCGGGCGAACCGTCGATACACCGGATAGCTCCGTGTTGGCGTCTGACCCCCCGACCCGACGTCAGCACGGGGCTCTTAACTGTGAGCCTCTCTAATCGACCGGCTGCGTGAGATCGATGCGAACGACCTGTGGATCCGCAGAATCGGCGGCTACCACGACGTTCGCGCCAGGCCGCAGCGTGGGGCCCTCGTAAGGTTCAGCCTCCGCATAAAGTTCGGATGCCCGCTGCTCTCGGGAGAGTTCAACCCGTCGCACGCCCACGACTTGGCGGATCGTCGTGTCGTAGGGCGCCCGGCCCGGCAGTCGCACCCGCAGCCCGAACTCACACTTGACTTCGGCCGGTCGCCCGTAGCGTGAGAAAAAACCGCCGATGGTCCGCGCCGAGGTGACCTGCGCTGTGCCCGGCACCGGATCACCGCTGAATACGGGATCGCGCAACCCCCGCATGTGCCTGACAAACCAGACGAGCCACCCGATGGTGGCCAGGGCCACCACGGTCAACGTCACGACCACGATGATCACCTCAGTCGACACGGTCGTTCCTCCAGTCGATGATGAATCGAGACGATGGGGCTGAAGGGTCTACAACACAGGTCAGTTCGCGGCCAACAGCCAGCTTGGGGACCTCGGTCAGCGGTACCTGCTGGCGGTTGCGGCCGGCGACTCGAACCAGAGTCGGCATTCGAAGCTCCACCTCCAGCGCGTAGTACGGAGCGGCCGGCAGCTCCGGTTCGACCGGCGCCTTGCGCCGCTTGGTCGCCTCGGACTTGGTGAACGATTTCAGAACACCGGGGACCCGCTGACCCGACGCGAGTAGGTCGGAATCCGACATGACGGGCCCGCCCTCTGGCTCGTCGGGTATCCGCGTGTAGGCAACGAGGCCTGCCACCACGGTGACCGCGATGAGGCACGGGAAGAATGGCCACGTCAGAAAATCGAAGATGCTGTCGCGGCCGAAAGTCAAACGGGGACTCGTCGACAAGGGGTCCGTGCCGCTGGACGTGATGGTGTAGTCGCCGGCAACGGGTATGTGGGCGATCATCGCTTCGCGAATCGCCTCTCCAGCCTCATAGCCTTCCGAACGACGAGGAGCAGGCTCGGCGGCGTCGTCGCCAAGCAGGTCGGTCACGCTGGGTTTGGGGATACCACTCGGTGGGGTGATTACCAGCTCAAGGTTCTCGGGTATCACTGCTCCCACACCTCGCCCGACAGCGTCGGTTTTGAGAGTGATCAAAACGTCTCCCGCGGGGAGACGCATACTCGTGGAGCCGGGAACAGGCACATCCCCGTAGGTCTCGTCGGCCAAGCTGACAAAGTCCATCACAAACGATGCGATCAAACCTACGACGGCCGCGGCGAAAGCGACCACACACCAGTCGAACGCGTTGCGCGCGCCCCCAGCCTTGTGAAGCAGCCGATCAGCCGCGAAGGCTACGACGGCCACAAGTGCAGCGACCAGAACCCATTCCCACCACGCATTGCCCGCGAGCCAGTCAAGCACGCGCTAATGATGCCTCGTCAGCCCGTCGCGGGCGGCGGATCCTTCTTGGCCTTGATCGGCCCGGCAGTCGGCGGCGGAGTGAACAGTCCTCCACCCACACTGCCGCGAGCCGTCTGCAGGGCGACCAGGCCCCACGTCCCCAGCAGGGCGAGGTAGGCGATGGCAGCGGCCACCCGGAAGGCGGGCAGCCCGGTGTGGTTGGCAAGTTGCGTGGTGCCGGTGACGAACGTTCCTACGGGGAACGTCAGGCTCCACCACGTCAACGCGAACGGCATCCCGCGGCGCAGCGTGCGGACCGTCAGTTCGGTCGCCAGCACGATCCACAACAACGCGAAACCCCACACGGGCACGCCGAACAACACCGCGAACACGTTCATGCCGCTGGCCATCTCCGGCGGGACAGCCAGCGCCGCATTCGCACCAAGCAGACCCGCCGCGGTGATGCCCTGACCGAGCGGGCCGAGCACGATCCACAACGTCGGCACCCGTGTGGTCCCCGACGTGCCATAGAGCGCGAGCCGGCTCCAGATCATCGAGATGATGATCAGCGCGGCGACGAGTGACAGCCCGAACATCGCGTAACAGCCATAGAGCATCGTGGTGCGGCCGGTGCCCGGTGCCATGTGCGGGATCAGCAGCGCGCCCGACGCGGCGGACACCATCGGCGGCACCACCGGCATGAGCCAGCCGCCGAACGCGGCGTCCGGTTCGACGTTGATCTGGGTGAACATCAGGAACGGGATAGTCGCTGCGGTGAACAGCCCGCCGATCGTGCCCGCCGTCCACAACACCCACGCCAGGTCCACGGCGATGCGCTCGCCGATCAAGTCCTTGCCGATCAGCAGCGCGCCCGAGCCGACCGTCAGCAGTGCCATCGGCGCCGCGCCGTAGAAGTGCGCCATCTGGGGGTTGCGGACGTGACTGCGGGACGCCGACGGATGCCGAATGCGTTGCACCGTCACCGCGATGATGAGCACGACCAGCAGTACCGCTGCGACCACCCACACGATGCGCGCGAACACGTGTAGGCCGGGGATGTGGACGGGCAGCGTTGCGCCAGCGGTGGCGACAATGCCGGTGCCCATCACCGACGCGAACCAGTTGGGGCCGAAGTGTTGGAGTCGAGACAGTTCGGTCGTCATCGGGAAACATGGTCGCATTCGCGTGCTTCGATGTCGGGTATGGACATCAGCCTCAGCATCGTCGGATTGAACCCCGGCGGGCCGTCGCCCGTCGACGCGCTCGTACACAACCTCGCGAAACTGCGCGACGAGGGCTTTCGCCGCGTCTGGATGGCTCAAATGCCGTACGACGCCGACCTCACGACCGTGCTCGGCATCGCCTTTCGCGAAGTCGACGGCATCGAGATCGGTTCCGCCGTCATCCCGATCCAGTCGCAGCACCCGATGCAACTCGCACAACGTGCGCTGACACTCAGCCTGATCAGCGGCGGCCGGTTCAAGCTGGGCATCGGCATGAGCCACCGGTTGGTGACCGAAGGTATGTGGGGTGTCTCGTGGGACCGGGCGCTGCGTCAGATGCGCGAGTACCTCGATGCTTTGCAACCGCTGCTCGCAGGCCAGCCCGCGGACGCGACCGGTGAGTTCTGGACGGCCCGGGGTGCGCTTCAGCTTCCGGCGCCGGAGCCAGAGCTGTACCTCGCTGCGCTCGGTCCGCAGATGCTGCGGCTTGCGGGACGGCGCACAGCGGGCACGCTGACCTGGATGACCGGTCCCAAGACCCTCGCCGAACATGTCGTGCCGACGCTGCGTGACGCTAATGCCGAGGCGGGTCGCCCGGAGTCGGCGGTGCGGGTGGCTGCGTCGCTGCCGATCAGCGTGACCGACGACGTCGACGGTGCGCGTAAACAAGCCGCACAGGAGTTTTCGATCTACGGAACGCTGCCGTCATACCGCGCGATGCTCGACCGTGAGGGCTACGCCGGACCCGAGGATGCCGCGATCATCGGCGACGAAGAGACGGTGTCGCAGCGTCTCGACGAACTGAGCGCTGCGGGTGTCGACGAGTTCACCGCATCGATTTTCGACGCCTCGCCCGAGGTGCGTGCGCGCACCCGTGCACTGCTCCGTACCAAGGACGGAAAAGGGTGAAAATGGACCTGGTGTGACTGCCGTCACAAGCGTACGATCGATCGCACGACGGGTTCGGGAGTGACAATTCCGAAGAGCCGGCAAAGGGTTGAAAGCCGGACGCGCGAGACCAATGAGACGCACCTGATGTCCTCCCGAACCCGCCCTATATGACGTGATCCGCAAGACGCCCCCGGCAGAGTCCGGGGGCGTCTTGATGTTCGCCGATAATGTCTCCCGTGGCGACATCGAAGTCTGAGACCCGCGTCTTTCCCGGCCCTTACGATCGGGTTTTTCGCGCCGTGTGCGATGCCGCGCAGGCTGAGGGAATGAGGGTCATGTCGGCCGACCCCTCGACCGGGCAGATCTACGTGACCACGAACATGACGCTGATGACGTGGGGCGAGAACCTCGGCGTGACGGTCCGGCCCAACGCATCAGGGGTCGAGGTGACCGTTGGTTCGTCCCTGAAATTCGGGTTGGTGGACTGGGGCCGCAACGCCGAGAACATCAACAAGGTGTTCTACCGCATCGGCAGCTTGCTGAGCGGGCCCGCGGGTGCGTGGCATCCCGACCCGTCCCGCCGTCACGAACTCCGTTGGTGGGACGGCAACCGATGGACCGAGCAGGTCAGCGACTCCGGCCGACCAGGCGTCGATCATCTCTGAAAGCGTGATCTCAGCAATGATGCGAGCGCGGAGCGCGGCACCGACACCTCTTGTGGCCCAGCGACTTCCGGTAACCACATGCCTTGAGCGATGAAAAATACCACCGCGTCGTCGGTGATGGCGAAGTTCTGGTACACCCTGTCCCCGAGGGTGTTTTGCGGTGCTGGGCCTTCATAACCCCGCCAGTGATCATCCATCTGGCGCTGGACGATCGGGTCGAGGAGGGCCACCGGGTCGGTGCCCGACGCGAACAAGGTGTCGAGTGTAATCGGGGTGTGCGCAACGAGGTCGTAATTGAACGCCCGGAACGAGGTCACCGGGTGTGCCCCCGTGTTTCCGTAGCGCTCGAGAACGACGCTTGCGGTGCCTGAGATTGCAGTGCCCGACCCGTACGAGCGCGGGCTCACCCGGTAGTCGTAGGTCCGGTTGCGCGGTGGAACTTTGACGACGAAGTCCACGAATTCGTCCCTGTCGCGTGTCAGATAGTCGGTCAGTGTCCCCTGGTCGGGATACTCCAGCGGGTAACTGATGTCGATTGAGTACGTCTCGGCTTCGGTGACGACGTGACATATCTCGCTGGCACCGGCCGTCCCGCCGAGATCCACGCAACCCCGCATCGCCTCTGCTGTCTGTGCGACCGCGGGACTGCAGAGTGTCGTCGCGCCGACCACGCCCGCGGCCAGGATGCCAGCGAGGGAGGTCTTCATTCGGCGCCCGGATAAAGCCGGACCGACTCCACACCACCCGGGACGCTCGGCGGCCCCAACAGCACGGTGGAGGTGTTGGCGACCGGATCGTAGGTGAGCATCGACTGGCCGCCGCCGCAGCCGACCTGGGCCACGATGACCAGGTCGTCGCCGCTGGTGCCTACCAGTCCGACGCTGTCGCTGACGCCCGGAATGTCCACCCGTTCGGTGTGACCATCGGGAGTCAGCCGGGACACGAACGACGTACCGCAGGCTCCCGCAGTGGGCAGGAAAGTGCCGCTTGGCAGCTTGAAGGCGTTCCAGTTGCCGAGATTTCCTTCGAAGCCCGGTGCGTCGCCGCCGCCCGCGTTGTACGCCGTCAGCGCGGTTGGCGCGGTGCCGTCGACCGGTACCTTCCACAGCTGTTCGCCGGAACCGCCCAATTCGCTGCACTGCGTCAGGACGATGCCGGGTTCCCACCACTTCACCGGTGCGCACCGCGAATCGGACATCGGCGCCGGCAGTGTGCGGATGATAGTTCCGTCGTTTGCGAGCACCACCAGGCTGTTGTCCGATCGGGGCACGACCTCGTTGCCCAGGTTCGCGGTGCCCAGGACGAGCTGCGTCCCGTCCGGCGATTCGATGTAGTGGCCGCTGAATTGGCCGGCTCCACCCAAAGTCTCTGTCGGATAAACGAGTTCGTTATTGCCGGCCATGTCGATCCGTTTCAGGGTCCCTGCTGCGTCGCCGTTGAAACTGGTCGACACCAGCAGTGCTGTGCCGTCGGGGTGGGTGTAGGCAGGTGTGCCGTCGACGGGTACGACGGTGCGCTCACCGGTGTGCAGGTCGATGGACACCGCGGTCGGTTGGCCGTCACGCGTCGACTTGAAGAGGGCATGCCTTCCGTCGCCCGACCACTCGACCAGATCCGGCTTGTCGTCGCCGGGCGCGAACTCGGCGATCGAGTAGCGGTTACCGGCGGGATCCACGAGATACAGCACGTCGGTGGCGGTTTCATACGTCGGTTCTCCTGGAGTGGGCTCGACGCCGGGGTGGTGCGGTGTCACCGGGGTCCAGACGGCCAGCATCCATCCCTCGCCGACCTGCTCCCACGGCACGTCGCCGATACTGCGTTCGGTGCCCGCAGCGATGACCGGAGCCGCCGCTGGGGTGGCGGGTGGCGCAGCCTGCGTGGCGGTCGCTACGGCCGGGGCCGGCGAACCGGGTTGCCCTGCAGGCGAATCGGCTGACGATGAGCAGCCGACCAGCAGCAGCGATGCGGATGCGAGGATGCCGAAGCCGACGCGCAGGGCCGCTGCTCTTCTCGAGGTGTGAACCATGCCAGGAATTCTGGGACCGACCCCTTGACGAATTCTTGACGCCATGCAAAAGGCCCCCGGGAAGAGTCCGGGGGCCTTTTGGTTTCGATGCGGCGGGAAGGGGCTGTCCGCCTAGAACTCGGCTAGAAGGAAGCCTCGTCCAACTCCATCACGTCGTTGTCCAGGTGGTCGATGACCTGACGGGTGCTGGTCAGCAGCGGCAGGAAGTTCTTCGCGAAGAACGAAGCCACGCCGACCTTGCCCTCGTAGAACGAGCGGTCGGCATCGGCTGCGCCGTTGTCGAGCGCCTCGATCGCCACCGCGGCCTGCTTGGCGAGCAGCCAACCGATAACCAGATCGCCGACGCTCATCAGGAAGCGCACCGAACCGAGCCCGACCTTGTACAGCTCCGACGGGTTCTCCTGCGCGGCCATCAAATAGCCGGTCAACGCGGCCGCCATGGCTTGCACGTCCTCCAGCGCAGTCGCAAGCAGTGCGCGCTCGGCCTTCAGTCGGCCGTTGCCCGACTCGTTCTTGACGAACTGTTCGATCTCGCCGGCCACGTGAGCCAGCGCCACACCCTTGTCGCGGACGATCTTGCGGAAGAAGAAGTCCTGCGCCTGGATGGCGGTGGTGCCCTCGTAGAGCGAGTCGATCTTGGCGTCACGGATGTACTGCTCGACCGGGTAGTCCTGTAGGAAGCCCGAACC
The DNA here is from genome assembly GCF_044452905.1 of Mycobacterium sp. NPDC051804. NCBI lineage: Bacteria > Bacillati > Actinomycetota > Actinomycetes > Mycobacteriales > Mycobacteriaceae > Mycobacterium > Mycobacterium sp. NPDC051804. The sequence continues at coordinate 764,222 of NZ_JBITCD010000001.1, forward strand.
ACCGAAGGTCTGCAGACTCTCGGTCAGCTTGGCGTAGGCCTGCTCCGAACCGACACCCTTGACGATCGGCAGCATCAGGTCGTTGACCTTGACCGCCAGGTCGGCGTCGACGTCGTGCAGGGCCTTGGCCACTGCGGCGTCCTGATAGGTCGCCGTGTACAAATACACCGCACGCAGACCCTCGGCGTAGGCCTTCTGGGTCATCAGCGAACGACGGACGTCGGGGTGATGCGTGATGGTGACGCGCGAAGCAGTCTTGTCGGTCATCTGCGTCATGTCGGCGCCCTGCACACGCTCCTTGGCGTACTCAAGTGCATTCAGGTAGCCGGTCGACAGGGTCGCGATGGCCTTGGTGCCCACCATCATTCGGGCCTGCTCGATGACGTCGAACATCTGGGCGATGCCGTCGTGTACCTCGCCGACGAGCCAGCCCTTCGCGGGGACGCCGTGCTGCCCGAGGGAGAGCTCGCAGGTCGCGGAGACCTTCAGACCCATTTTGTGCTCGACGTTGGTGACGAAGACGCCGTTGCGCTCGCCGGGTTCACCGGTTTCCGGGTCGAAGAGGAACTTCGGCACGAAGAACAGCGACAACCCCTTGGTACCTGGCCCAGCGCCCTCGGGGCGGGCCAGCACGAGGTGCAGGATGTTCTCGCCGAGGTCGTCGGCATCACCGGAAGTGATGAAGCGCTTCACGCCGTCGATGTGCCATGAGCCGTCCTCCTGCTGGACGGCCTTGGTGCGGCCGGCGCCGACATCGGACCCGGCGTCGGGTTCGGTGAGCACCATGGTCGAGGTCCAACCCCGCTCGGCGGCCAGCACAGCCCACTTCTTCTGCTCGTCGGTGCCGAGGTGATGCATGATCTGTGCGAAGCCCGGGCCCATCGCGTACATGTAAACCGCGGGGTTGGCACCCAGCACATGCTCGATCAATGCCCACTGCAGCGCCCGGGGCATCGGCAGACCGCCGAGCTCCTCTATCACGCCGATCTTGTCCCACCCGCCGTCGATCAGGGCGCACACCGATTTCTTGAACGAGTCGGGCAGCGTGACGGTGTGAGTTTCGGGGTCGAACACGGGGGGGTTGCGATCGGCGTCGGCGAACGATTCCGCGATCGGCCCCTCGGCCAGCCGGGCGATCTCGCCAAGCATCTCCGTTGCCGTCTCGAGATCAAGATCCTCGTATGCGCCCTCGCCGAGCGCCTGATCAAGGCCGAACACCTCGAACAGGTTAAATACCTGGTCGCGGACGTTGCTCTTATAGTGGCTCACTGTTCCTCCTCGTCGAGAGTGCCACTTGCGGTTGGGTACTTTTGGCTAAGTTACCCACCAGTAACTGGCCCGAACTATACCGCTCAGTAACTTGAACACAAAGCAGGCCAAAGCAATTTCCACGACCTATGCAACCCGGTGGTTGGTTGGGACCCCAAAAGCCCTGCTCACGCTCGAAAAACGTGCGCCTTTGGGCCACTGTGAATCTCGTCACGGCAAGCCGGGTTAGGGTGTTCGCGTGCTTCGAGTCGCGGTGTGGGGAACAGGCAATATGGGGGCTACGGCGATCCGGAGCGCGGTCGCGTTCCCGGGGTTGCAACTGTCGGGCGTCATCACGTCCTCGCCGGACAAGGCGGGTAAGGATGCGTCCTCCTTCGCCAAGCTGGATCAGTCGACCGGGGTCCTGGCGACCACCGACGTCGACGCGGTCCTGACGGAGTGCGACGCGGTCGCCTACATGGCGTCTGGCGACATCCGCCCCGACGAGGCGGTCAACGACATCGAGCGGTGCTTGCGCGCGGGCTCGCATGTCGTCACTCCGTCGCTCTATTCGCTCTATGACCCGCGTTCCGCGCCGCAGGAATGGGTCGACCGTCTGACCAGTGCCGCCGAGGAAGGCCGTTCGACCCTGCTCGTCAGTGGGGTGGATCCTGGCTGGGGTAACGATGCGCTGGCCGTCATGGCCGCCGGTTTGTGCACCCGCATCCAGTCGATCCATTGTCAGGAGATCTTCGACTACTCCACCTACAACCAGCCGCACGCGGTGAAGGTGTTGTGCGGATTCGGCGGGTCCATGGACGACGTGCCGATGATGCTGTTGCCGTCCATCCCGACCATGGTGTGGGGCGGAAACCTGCGACTGATCGCGCGGGGCCTCGGCCTGGAGCTCGACGAGATCACCGAGGAGATCGAGCGCCTGCCGCTCGAGGAGTCCGTCGACACCGTGATGGGCCGATTCGAGAAAGGCACCCAGGGCGCCTTTTGGCTCAAGGTGATCGGAAAGTCGGGCGGTCGCGAGCGGATCGTCATCGACCACATCACCCGCATTCACGAATCCTGCGCCCTGGACTGGCCGTATCCAGACGAGGGCGTCGGTGACCACCGCGTGATCGTGCACGGTGACCCCGAGCTGACCATCACCAGTCGCGCCGACGTGCCGGGTGGCACGCGCGCCGACGGTGGCAACACCACCGCGGCCAACCGGCTGCTCGGCGCGCTGGACTGGCTGTCGACGCAGAAGCCCGGGATTTACGACGGTCTCGACGTGCCGCTGCAGACGGGCCGTCCCGCCGAGGTCGAGGCGCAGCGCTGGGCTGACTAAGTGGCTGGCGGCTCTTGGGGCTTCTCTGGCCGGTCGGCGTCGGGCAGCTGGCCGACGAGGTACTCGGCGAGGCCCCCGACGGTCGGATAGTCGAACACCGCGGTCGCGTTGATCGTGAAAGCGCCCCCGAATTGACTGTGCAACCGGTTGCGCAGCTCGATCGCCATCAGGGAATCCGTGCCGAGGTCTAAGAACCGGCTCGTCGCGGCGGGAGGCTGCGCCAGCCGCAGGAAGTTCTGCACCTCGCGCTGCAGGAACTCGGTGACGAATGCCGCGCGCTGTGGCACGGGGATCTCCTGCAGTTGCTTGAGCAACTCGCTGTCACCGACCACCTCGCCCACGGCGGTCGGGAGGACGAGGTCGAGAATCGGAGGACGCGAGCTGCCCAGCACCTTTGCCGCGCGCTGCCAGTTGGCCTTGAGGACGGTGGCCTGTCCGGTGCCGTTGGCGACGACCTCGGCCAGGGCACTCAGCCCAGCCGACGGATCTAGCGGAATCAGGCCCTGCGCACCGATATTCGCGGTCGCCGCCTCCGAGGACGCCATACCCCCATGGGCCCACGGGCCGAAGTTGACTCCGGTGGCGCACAGACCTCGAGCGCGTCGCTGCGCGACGAGGCCGTCTAGCAACGCGTTGGCGGTCGCGTAGTTGGCCTGACCCGGCGAGCCGAACAGGCTGGACACCGACGACGAGACGATGAAGAAGTCCAGCTTGTCGTCCCTGGTCAACCTGTCCAGGTGGCCGGCGCCAAACGCCTTGGGCGCCAACGTCCTCCGAAATCGCTCGAGACTTTGCTGGGACAACAGCGCGTCGTCGAGCACACCCGCGAGATGTGCCACGCCGGCGAGCGGCGGCAGCTCAGCACGAATCCGGTCCAGCAGCGTCGCCACCTCGGACTCTTGGCCTACATCGGCCGCGTAGACATGGATCCGGCACCTGAAACGCTCGACGATCTCCTCGATCGCCTGCTGCACTTCCGCGTCGGGTGCGCGCCGACTGGTCAGCACGATGTCACCGGCGCCGCGCTGCGCCAGGTATGCCGCCGTGTGCAGGCCGATCGCGCCGAGCCCGCCAGTGATCAGATAGCTCCGATCCGCGCGCGGCTGAAGCGGACTCGGGATCTGCACGACAACCTTGCCGATGTGTCGCGCCTGCTGCATCCGACGGAACGCGGTCCGCGCCTCGGTCAACGGGTAGATCTCGGCGGGCAGCGGCGTCCATTCACCTTGCGCCAGCCCCTCCGATACCTCGGTGAGCAGTTCGCGAATGCGGTCGGGTTCGGTGAACATGACCGTGTCCAGCGCAACGATCTCGTAGTCGATGTCCGGTCGGACCTCGGCCATCTGCTCCGGTGACCAGATGTCGCGCTTGGCGATCTCGGCGAACCGGCCGTCTTGGTTGGTGGCTTTCAGTGTCGCCTCGATGAACCCCTCGCCAGTCAGACTGTTGAGCACCACGTCCACGCCGGCACCGCCGGTGTCGGCCAGTATCTGGTCGGCGAAATCCGTTGTGCGCGAATCATAGACGTATTGCACGCCGAGCCTACGCAGCGTCGACCGCTTGAAGGTGCTGGCCGTCGCGAATACCTCGGCCCCGCACTGCTGGGCCATCTGGACGGCCGCCAGCCCGACGCCACCGCTGGCCGCGTGGATGAGCACCCTGTCCCCTGGCTTCAACTGCGCCCAGTCGAACGACAGACGAACCGTCAGCGCCGCGGCGGGAATCGTCGCGGCCTCGACAGCGCTGACTCCGTCGGGGATCGGCGCGATGAATTGCTCCGGTACGTTGAACCGGCTGGCGAACGCGCCCTGCATGGAGCCGTACACGCGCTGGCCGACTTCGAGACCGGTGACGCCGTCTCCCAACTGCGTCACGACGCCGGCGAAGTCACCACCGATGGGTCCGGGGTCGCCGGGGTACAGGCCGAGAACGTTGAGTACATCGCGGAAATTCAGGCCCGCGGCTTCCACCCGGACCTGGACATAGCCCTCGTCCGGCGGGGCGACCTCCTTCTCGGTCAGCCTTAGATTGTCGATCGCCCCCCGTTCGGTGGGCGCCAGGACGTAATCGGTCCCGCGCGGCACCGTGAGGTGCCCGCTGCGCGACCAGGGCAACAACCGTGACGCCAGCAACTTGCCTTGGCGCACCGCCAGTTCCGGTTCGTCGACCGGCGTGGCCAACAGCCCGGTCAGCATCCGCACCGCCTCGGGTGAGCCGTCGATGTCGACAAGCCGCGCGCGAAGAGCCGGCTCCTCGTTGATAGTGGTGCGCCCGAAGCCCCACAGTGCCGCCTGCACCGGGTCGACCTGCTCGCCGGATTCGGTGGCCACGGCTCGCTCGGTGATGATCCACAGTCCGCCTGGCAGTTTTACGCCGCCCTGCACGGTATGCACGCCGCTGAGGAGGTTAGCGATCTCAGTTTCGAGCCGTACAGCGTCCTCCGAGTCGTCGGGCGCACCCGCACGCCAGACGACACCTGAGAACGGCATCCCGCGCTCGTGCGCGTCGGCCAGCACCTGTCCTAAGAGTTCCGGGCCGGCCGACCTGTCCAACGGGATGCAGCCCGGCACCTCGGCGGCCAGTCCGTCGAATCCAGCGATCAGCCAGGTGCCGTTCACCTCTGCGGCAGCGTCGCTCGACACCGGCACCTCGTGCCAGCCGAGTGTGTAGAGCAGCCGGGTGGCGTCGCCGCCGAGACCACGCAGCAGTGCCTCGCGAGGCGCGCGTTTGACTGTGAACTCGTGGATGCCACCGAGGCTGCGGCCGTCGCGATCGACGAAATCGAGGTCGAAAACCTGGGTTTCGTTCTCCAGCGGGTTCTCGTGCCACTTTGCGCGGCAGTAGAACCGTCGCGGCATCTTGTCCCGCAACGTCACCTGGCCGTAGCGCAGCGGCAGGAACAGATCGCTAACGCCCTGCTCGGCCGCGAGGACCGCGGGGAACGCCGGGAAGGCGACGCCGGTGCACAGGTCCATCAGCACGGGGTGCATCGCCTCTGCGCCAATGTGTTCGGCGAGTTCCTCGCCGACAAGGATGTCGCCGATCGCCTCGCCCTCGCCGAGCCACAGTGACTTCAGCGAACCGGACCAGGTTGGGCCCCAGGCTAATTCGAGGTCGGCGAAGGTCTCGAACAACTCCTGCGGACGCATGCGGTTCAACCGCTCCGTTGCCTCGTCTACCGGTTCTGCCTTGGGCGCCTCGGTAGTGTCACCGAGCCCGGCGACGACGGTGCCCTCGGCGTTCAGCGACCAATCGGCACCTCGATCACCGTATGGGCGGCTGTGCACCTGGAATGTCCACTCACTGCCCTCCAGCGGGTGCAACGTCAGCTGCACCTCACGAGAGGTCTTCTCGGGCAGGATGATCGGCTCGTAGAAGAAGACGTCCCGCGCTAGAGCCGGGGTACCGACCGCGGTCAGCGCCATCGCTGCGTACGTCGCCCCGGGGACGACGACGGTGCCGTAGATGACGTGGTCGGACAGCCAAGGCTGCGACTTGACGGACAGCCTGCTCGTGTAGATCGAATCTCCGGACGCGAGGTCCTTGCCGCTGCCCAGGATTCCCGACACCGTAGCGCCGTCCACAGTTATCGCCGACGTCTTGGGCCAGAACCGGCGCCGCTGGAACGGGTAGGTCGGCAATTCGAGCCGACGGCGGGGTTGACGATGCACCGCAGTGAAGTCGGGCCGCAGCCCGCCGACGTAGGCAGCGGCGAGCGCATCGGCGATCTGGCGCCGGTCGCCGACGCCTTTACGCATTGAGGCGATGGCGCGCGGCGGGGCCAGATGCTCGGGCCACACCTGCACCGCGGCACCGGTGAGCACCGGTTGTGGGCCGATCTCCATCAACACCGAGCAGCCCAGCGACGCCACGGTGCGCACACTCTCGGCGAATTGCACCGGCTGGCGGGAATGCCGCCGCCAGTACCCGGCGTCGAGCGGGGTCTGGAGGGTGAGCACGGTGCCGGTGCGGTTGCAGACCAGGGGGAGACTGGGAGTGGAAAACTCGAATTGGCTCGCATGCGACTCGAATTCGTCCAGCACCGGATCGAGCAGTTCGGAGTGGAAGGCATGGCTGGTGTCCAGCCAGGTGCAACGAATTCCCTCGTCACTGAACGTGCCGACGACCCGCTCCAAATCCTCGGCAGGCCCGGACAACACGGTGTTCGGACCGTTGTATGCCGCCACCGAAACTCGCGGATATCTGCCTGCGAGCTGTTCGATCTGTTTGGCGTCCGCGAACACCGCCACCATGCGCCCACCTCCGGGCAGGCTGCCGAACATCCGGCCGCGCTCGGCGATCAGCCGGACGCCGTCCTCGAGGCTGAAGACTTCGGCGACACATGCAGCGGCGTACTGGCCGACACTGTGGCCGAGAACCACGTCGGGTTCGATGCCCCAGGACTGCCAGAGCCGAGCCAGACCCACCTCGAGGGCGAAGAGCGCGGGTTGAGCAAATGACGTGTGCCGCAACGTCTGTCCGGCCTCGCCACCGGTTTCGCGGCCGGTGGCGAACAGCACCTCGAGCAGCGGCCTAGGAAGGATGTCCATGACCGCATCCGCGCAGCGGGTCACGGTTTCTGCGAAAACCGGTTCGGTGTCGAACAGTTCACGCGCCATTCCCGGGTACTGGCTGCCCTGGCCCGTGAACAACCACGCCGTAGTCGGGTGATGGGTGTGCTCGCCGCGTACGACTCCGGGGAGCAGGCGATTTTCGGCCAGTTGGGTCAGACCCTCGCGCGCGACTTCGACCGACTCCACGACGAGCGCGGCACGGTGCTCGAAATGCGATCGACCCCTCCCGGCGTTCAGGCACACATCGGCCAGGTCGGCGTCCGGGTGTTCGCCCAACCAGGCCGCATAGCGCTGAGCCACCGCGGCGAGCGCCTCCGGTGAACGTGCGGACAGCGCAAGGATATTGATATCGCCGGTGGGATCTTCGAGCTCTGGCAGTTGCTGTGGCGGTGCCTCTTCGATCAGTACGTGCGCGTTCGTCCCGGTGAACCCGAAGGAGCTGACACCCGCGCGGCGGGGCCTACCGTTCGGGTGCCACGGCGTTGCCTCGTCGACGACGCGCACCGGCAAGGTGTCCCAAGGGATGTGCGGTGATGGGTTGTCGAAATGCAGGCTCTGCGGTAGCAGCTCATGCTGCAACGACAACACGACCTTGATCAGACCCGCTGCGCCGGAGGCCGATTCGGTGTGGCCGATGTTGGTCTTTACCGAACCCATGAGCAGCGGGCGGTCCGCGTCGCGCGACTCGCCATAGGCGGCGGCGGCCGCCTGGACTTCAATCGGATCGCCAAGCGGGGTGCCGGTGCCGTGCGCCTCGAGGTAGTCGATGTCGCGGCCGGATAGACCTGCCCGAGCCAGCGCGGTTCCGATCAGCCGTTGCTGCGCACCACCGTTGGGCACGGTCAATCCGCTGGACGCGCCGTCCTGGTTCACAGCACTGCTCGAGATAACCGCGAGCACCCGGTCGCCGTCCCGCTCAGCATCACCGAACCGCTTCAACACCAGGATCCCGGCGCCCTCGCTGCGCACGTAACCGTCGGCGGAAGCGTCGAAGGTCTTGCATCGGCCGACGGGTGAGAGCATGCGCGCGCGGGACGCGGCGACCACCGTCACCGGGCTCAGTAGAACGTTCACACCGCCCGCCAAAGCCATGTCGCAGTCACCAAAGCGCAACGCCTGGCAGGCCTGATGAACCGCGACGAGAGCCGAGCTGCATGCGGTGTCGACAGCCATGGCAGGGCCTTCGAGCCCTAGCACAAAAGCGACACGGCCGGAGATGGCGTTGAGCGCGTTGCCGGTGATGAAGTAGGGCTCGATCTTGTCCATCGATTCCGACGACAGCAGGTGGGCGTACTCATTGGCGGCCACACCGGCAAAGATTCCGGTCCGGCTGCCGCGCAAAGTGGATGGCGCGTACCCGGCCCTTTCGAGACCCTCCCAGACAGTCTCCAGCATCAACCGCTGCTGCGGCTCGATCCACATCGCCTCGCGCGGCGAGATGCCGAAGAACTCGGGATCGAAACCGTCGATGCCGTCGAGGAACCCGCCGTAGCGGGTGTAGGTCTTGCCCGAGGCCTCCGGGTCGGGGTCGTAGAACTCGTCGATGTCGAATCGGTCCTCGGGGACTTCCCGGATCGCGTCGACCCCGCCGGAGAGCAACTCCCAGAAAGCTTCCGGATCGGGCGCGCCGGGGAAACGGCACGACACCGCGACGATAGCGATCGGTTCGTCCGTGCGCGTCGGCGCCGCCGCCGGCCTGGCGTCCGTAGTCACCGCCGTATGCGTGTCGAGCCCAAGCGCCTCGCCGAGCAGGTACCCAGCCGCGTCGGACAGCCGCGGATGATCCATTACCAAGGTGACGGGAATCTCCTTGCCGACACCAAGTTCGAGGCGGCGCCGCAGTTCGATCGCCATCAGGGAGTCCATCCCGAGGTCGAAGAACCCTGCGTCCTCGCGGATCTCGGTGGGGTCCACCCGTGTTACCTCGGCCACCGCGTTGCGCAAATAGTCGGTGATGATTCGCGTGCGCTGGTGCATTGGGGCTGCCATGAGGCGCTCGACGAGCTGGGTCTTACCCGACGGCGTCGCTGCGGTCGCCGCGGATGTCGGCTCGGGCGGCAACTCGGCCTCCAATTCGGACAGGAACGCCCGCCGGCCCGTCTGCTGGTAGAGCGGCAGGAATCGAGTCCAGTCGATACGGGCGACCACACCCTGCGCGGCGCCAAACGGAGCCGCCATCACATCGTTGAGCCCGGCCAGGGCATCGGCGGCGGACAAGGCGTGGATTCCGCGCTCACCGAGTCGTGCACGCGACCGCTCGTCGGCCATACCTGTCGACCACGGTCCGAAGTTGACGCTGACTGACGAAATTCCTTGTCCGCGTAGGCGCCAGGCCAACCCGTCGAGGAATGCATTGGCAGCACCGTAGGCGGTCTGACCGAAGCCGCCCCACACCGACGCGATCGAAGAGGTGCTGATGAAGAAGTCGAGTTCCAGGTCGGCGGCGGCTTCGCTCAAATGCCAAGCGCCCCATACCTTGCCGGCGAATACGCGATCCATTTCGGCATCGTCCAGCTTGCTCAACGGGGTGGTGCCGATCTCGCCCGCCGCGTGGACGACGCCCGCCAGCGGCGGCAGTTCGGCTTGGACGACGGTCAGCAGACGTGCCACAGCGTGCGCATCGGCGACATCGGCGGTGATGACCCGTATCTCGCAGCCGTGCAGTTCGCTCAGTGCGTCGATGCGGCGTTTCGTGGCCTCGTCGGGCGTGCGGCGACTGGTGAGCACTAGATGACGGGCACCGCTGGACGCCAGGTACTCGGCGATCTCCAGTCCGACCGCACCGAGGCCACCAGTCACCAGATACGTCGCATCGCAACGCAGGTTCAGCGTTGCTCCGCTCGGCTGATCTGCACGTCTAACCAGGCGCGGCACATACACGTGGTTGCCGCGCAGCGCGATCTGATCTTCCTTCACAGCAGAGTCGTGCGGCGTCGTCACTATGTCGATGAATCGGGACCACAGACCCGTAGTGCATTCCGCCACGTCGACGAGTCCACCCCACACGTGCGGAAGTTCCAGCGACGCGGCGCGACCGAATCCCCAGAGGCAGCTCTGGTCCGGCGACACGGCGTCCGTGTCGGTGATCCGCTGCGCGTTGCGGGTCACCAACCAGATCGGGGCGCCTACGTCCGCGACCGTTGCAGCGCGGAAGAGCCGACGGGTACCGCCCAGGATCCGGTGCTGCATCCGCAGCAGCGAGCGCATCGAGGTCGACGTCTCGGCGTCCAGCGCACCGACATGGACGACGCGCAGCGTCGAGTCGTCAATGGCCGCAGCGCGCAGCGCATCCGCGAGCTTCTCCTCGTCCGCGTCGGACACAGGTGACGCGATAACCCGGTGCCGGTGCCCGCGCGCAGTGAGCACATCGAGGAGCGGCCGGACGGCGTCGTCGTCGCCGATGAGGAGCCAGCTGCAATCTTCGTCGCGCGCCGCACCCGACAGTGCAGCGGTGGTTCTCTCCCAGTGGATCACGTAGCGGTCATGCGCAATGGACTGCACCGTTCGCTGGCGATTGTGTTGTGCAGCAAGCTGTCTCAGCACATCAAGGGTCTGCTGATCGTCACCCGTGCCGTCTAGCAGCGCTGCCAGTTCCTCGATCCGGCCGCCCTCCAGGAGGCGCAGTGCCTCGGTCGGAGCGGTACTGCGGGTCGCCTCGGCCATGTCCCGGCTATCGGCCACGCCGTTGATGCGGTTGTCCCGAAACGAGTACTGGCGACGTTCGAACGGGTAGGTGGGCAGGTCGAGTTTGCGCGTATGCGGCTGGCCGAGCGCGGTGAACGCAGGCAGGTGACCCAGGACGTACGCATCGGCGACCGCCTCGGTGATTTGACGGTGATCGGCGGTGCTTCGCCGCAGCGAGGTGATCACCCGCGGCGCGGTGGCAGGGTCTGGCCACGCCCCGAGTGCAGCGGCGGTGAGCACGGGGTGGGGGCCGATCTCGAGCAACAGTTTGCAGTGCAGGTCGGAAAGGGTCTGCACGCTCTTTGCGAACTCGACCGGTTGGCGTGCGTGGCGACGCCAATAAGGGCCATCGAGTTTCATGCTCCTGCCGAGGGCCGTGCCGGTGCGGTTGTCGATCAGGATGCGTTCTGGCGCTTTGAACTCGAATCGGTTCGCGTACGACTCGAACTCGTCCAGAATCGGATCGAGTAGCGCGGAATGGAATGCGTGACTGGTGTCCAGCCAGTCGCAGCGGACACCGTCGGCGGTGAGACTGGCTACCGCCTGCTCCAGATTTTCTGCAGGGCCGGACAATACGATGTTGGCGCCGTTGTACGCAGCAACGGACAGGCTTGGATACTCGTCGGTCAGCCTGTCGACGCGCTCAGCGGCGGCGAATACTGCGACCATCCGGCCACCGGTGGGCAAGCTGCCGAATAGGCGACCGCGCTCGGCCATCAGCAGCGCGCCGTCCTCCAGCGTGATGACGCCCGCGACGCAGGCCGCCGCGTACTGACCGACGCTGTGTCCGAGTACCACATCAGGCTCGAAACCCCATGACTGCCAGAGCCGGGCCAGGCCCATCTCGAGTGCGAACAGCGCGGGCTGGGCGTAGGAGGTCTGTCGCAGGTTCGCTTCATCGCCTGGACCATCGAGGCCGAAAATAACGTCGAGCAAGGGCTTTTCGATAATCTCGGCGATCGCTGTCGCGCAGCGGTTCAGCGTTTCGGCGAAAACCGGCTCGGTGTCGAACAATTCGCTCGCCATACCGGAGTATTGGCTGCCCTGGCCGGTGAACAGCCACGCTGTCTTCGGTGCGTCCTGCGACTCGCCGCGGACCAGACCGGGAGCCGGACGGTCGTCGGCGAGGGCGCCGAGCAGTTCGATGGCGGATTCCCGCGAATTGACCACAAGCGCGGCCCGATGCTCGAGGTGCGCACGCCCCGTTCCCGCGGTGAAGCACACGTCCGTCAAGCTTGCCTTCGGATTGGCGGTCCACCAGTCGCGGTACTGACCGGCGATCTGAACTAGCGCGGCCGGGGTACGCGCTGACAGCGGCAGAATGCTGAACCGCGCGTCCCCGGCTTCCTCAGGCTGCGGCCCCGGCTTCAGTACCGGCGCCTCCTCCACGATGACGTGAGCGTTGGTCCCGGCGAACCCGAATGAGCTGACACCCGCAATACGCGGCTTGCCGTTGCGTTGCCAGGGGATAGCCGCCTTGACTACCTGCAGAGATAGACGGTTCCACGGAATGTGTGGCGATGGGTTCTCGAAGTGCAGGTGCGGTGGTAGGAGCTCATGCTCCAGCGACAGGATGACCTTGATGACGCCCGCGATGCCCGCAGCTGCCTCGAGGTGCCCGATGTTCGTCTTGGCCGAACCGATCAGCAGGGGGCTGCTCGCGTCCCGGCCCTCGCCCAGGACGGCGCCGGCGGCCTGGGCTTCGATTGGGTCGCCCAACGATGTGCCGGTGCCGTGTGCCTCCAGATATCCGACATCGCTCGGTCGAAGGTCGGCACGCTTGAGCGCATCGGTGATGACCCGTTGCTGGGCAACGCCGTTCGGCACCGTCAGGCCGCCCGAAGCACCGTCCTGATTGACGGCGCTGCCGCGGATCACGGCCCGGATATGGTCGCCGTCGCGGACGGCGTCCCCCAGACGTTTGATGACGATGATGCCGCAGCCCTCGCCGCGCACGTAGCCGTCCGCGGCCGCGTCGAACGTTTTGCACCGGCCGTCGGGGGAAAGCATCTGCGCCTGCGAGAACGTGATCATGGTGGCCGGCGTCAGCAGCACATTCGCGCCGCCTGCCAAGGCGAGGTCGCACTCGCCGAGGCGCAGCGACTGGCATGCCTGATGGATCGCCACCAACGACGAACTGCACGCCGTGTCGACGGCGACCGACGGCCCCTGCAGGCCCAACCGGTAGCTGATCCGTCCCGCTGCCGCCGCGTTCGAGGTCCCAATCGCCAGGTAGGCCTCGATCTCGGAGTACGTCAGTTCGTCGGACGCCATTCCCAGGTAGTCATGGGTGGCCAGTCCGACGAAGACGCCAGTGTTGCTCTCGGCCAAAGAGGTCGGAGCGGTACCCGAGTGCTCGATCGCGCGCCACGCTGTCTCCAACAAGATTCGGTGCTGCGGGTCCATCAGCCTGACCTCGCGCGTCGACATCCCGAAGAACGGCGCGTCAAAGCCTGTTACGTCGTCGACGAAACCGGCCCGTCGCGTGATGACCTTGCCGGACGCACCGGGCTCCGCGTCGAAGAATTCGTCGACGTCCCAGCGGTCCTCGGGCACCTCGGAGATGGCATCGCGACCCTCGCGCAGAACCTCCCAGAAACCGTCGGCGTCCGGTGCACCGGGGAAACGGGCCGCGTAACCGACGATGGCGAAGCGCGGGGCCGACTCGGACGAAATTTCCGCGGATACCATGCGCCGTCCTCCGTACATCGGCGACAGGCCTGTACCGTGCGCACCACTGTCGCGCCTGTAAATTAAGCCCCCCGACGGACACTATTGCACGCCTTGCTGTGTCTTGCGCATCCCTATTTTCGGGCCCCCGGCCAGTGGACCAGGCGGCGGCGGCCGGACCGAGGGTATGTTGATCCCGGCCACCGGGTCATGTCGGATCCAGGGCCGGCGACACGGAGGGACCCGCATTGCGCATCGGGAAGATCACGGTCGGCGCACTTGACGAATGGTCGTTGAGTCCAGGCTCCGTCACCTCCTGGCGCCCCACGGCAGCGGCATTGGAGAAGGCGCGGCTGGCAAAGGTCAGCGCGGTCCCGGTGAGCTATATGCAGGGCCAGCATCTGCGCAATTTCAGCGAACGTCAGGCTGCTGGACTGAACTTTTCCCGACAGATCATCGCGAGCTGTGTCGTGGCGGGTCGGTGTGACATCGCGGCCATGGACCACGCCGTCAACACGTACCTTCGCAGACACGACACCTTCCGCAGCTGGTTTGAACGGATCGATGATGGAACCTTCATCCGGCACGCCCTCGAGGACCCCGGCGACATCGAGTTCGTGCCGGTCGATCATGGGCACATGACAGTTGAGGAGATCCGCGGGCACGTCGTGGACATCCCGAGTCCGTTGGAGTGGGGGTGTTTCACCTTCGGAATCGTGCAGAACTCCGACCACTTCACCTTCTTTGCCGCCATGGACCACGTCCACGGGGATGCCACGCTGATCGGCACCACGATGATGGAGGCCAACGGCATGTATTCAGCGATGAGCGGCGCCGGCCAAGCTCTCACGCTGCCCGATGCCGGTAGCTTCGAGGACTTCTGCGTCGCCGAGCGCAAGTACACCGCGGCACTGACAGTGGATTCGCCCGGCGTACGGACGTGGTTGGAGTTCGCCGAGAACAACGGGGACGGCTTCCCCGAGTTCCCGCTGCCACTGGGTAACCCCGACGAGTCGACCACCAGCGCGTGGAGCTCGTTGGTCGTCATGGATATTCCGCAGACGGACCGCTTCGAATCGGCCTGTACGGCCGTGGGTGCGCGCTTTGTCGGCGGCTTGTTCGCCTGCCTGGGCCTAGTGGAACACGATTTGACTGGCGCGCTCACCTACTACGGCCTCACCCCGCGCGATTCCCGCACGGCGGGTGACAACTTCATGACGCAGGGCTGGTTCACTGGCCTGATCCCGATCACCGTTCCGGTGGCTGCAACGTCTTTCAGCGAGGCTGCCGCGGCCGCGCAGGCGTGCTTCGACTCGAGTTTGGACATGGCGCGGGTGCCGTATTACCGCGTGCTGGAATTGGCGCCGTGGCTGAAGTGGCCGCGGCCGAACTTCCCGGTGTCGAACTTCTTGCACGGCGGCGCAGCCCCGCTCAACGCGGTCCTTGCGGCCGCTGAGATGGGCCTTGCGAGCAATATCGGCATGTATCCGGACAACCGATTCTCCTACCAGCTGACGATCTATGTCTTCCGGTACGGGGAGGGAACGGTGATGGCGATCATGCATCCCGATAATCCGGTGGCGCGGAAATCGGTGGCACGGTACATGGAGGCGGTGCGGTCCGTCTCGACGCGGGTGGCCGACAGCGGGCATTGGGGACGCGTCGCGTAGTGGGGCGAGGCGGTTCGAGGGCGAAGGTGAGGGCGAGATGCGCCGACTAGCCGAGGTCGTGGTGCGGTGGCCCTGGGCGGTGATCGCGGTCTGGATCGCGATGGCGGTCGCCCTCCCCGTGACGGTCCCGAGTCTGAACGAGATGGCGCAGCGGCATCCGCTGGCGATCCTGCCCAGCGACGCCCCGTCGAGCGTTGCTGCTCGCCAGATGAGTGAAGCGTTTCACGAATCTGGTTCGGACAACCTTCTCGTCGTCGCGTTCATCAACGAATCCGGACTCGAGCAGAAGAACGAAGCCACCTACCGCAAGGTGGTGGACACGCTGCGCGACAACGTGACTGACGTCGCGATGGTCCAGGATTTCATCACCACACCGCAGCTGCGTCCGTTCCTGACAAGCGAGGACAAGACGACCTGGGTGCTGCCCGTCGGATTGGCCGGCGAGTTGGGCACCCCGCGCGCGTACGAGGCGTTCAACCGGGTCACCGCCATGATCGATCACGCGGTCGCCGGTTCCGAACCCCTCACCGTGTACGTGACGGGGCCCGCCGCTACGGTCGCAGATCTCACGGTTGCGGGCGACAACGACCGCCTCCCAATCGAGATCGCGATCGGTTTCCTGGTGCTCATCGTCCTCCTACTGGTGTACCGCAACCCGATCACCATGCTGTTGCCACTGGCCGCGATCGGAATGTCTCTGCTCACCGCCCAAGGCGTGGTGGCCGGCGTGTCCGAACTGTTCGGACTGGGCGTCTCGAACCAGTCCATCATCTTCCTGAGCGCCATGATCGCCGGTGCGGGAACCGATTACGCCGTCTTCCTCATCAGCCGATACCACGACTATCTACGGCAAGGGGAAGGCTTCGACAGCGCGGTGAAGCGCGCCATGACCTCCATCGGCAAGGTCATCACCGCGTCCGCCGCGACGGTGGGGATCACCTTCCTCGGGATCAGCTTTGCCAAGATGGGCGTGTTTTCCACCATCGGGGTCGCGTGTGCGATCGGTGTCGCGATGGCCTTCCTCGCCGCGATCACGCTGCTGCCCGCCATCCTCGTCTTGGCCGGGCCGCGCGGCTGGGTGAAACCGCGGCGCGAGCTCACCACTCGGTTCTGGCGCCGGTCTGGGGTACGCATCGTCCGGCGGCCAAAGACCCATCTCGTCGCCAGCCTGCTCGTTCTGGCGATCCTCGCCGGGTGCGCGACGCTGGTCCGCTACAACTATGACGATCGCAAGGCGCTCGGCCCGTTGGCTCCGAGTTCGATCGGATACGCCGCGCTGGAGCAGCATTTCCCCATCAGCCGGGCGGTACCCGAGTACATCCTCGTGCAGTCGCCGCGTGATCTGCGCACCCCGCAGGCGCTCGCCGACCTGGAACAGATGGCGCAGCGGGTCAGCCAGCTACCGAACATCAGTCTCGTCAGCGGCGTCACCCGTCCCACCGGCCAGGTGCCGCCGGAGTTCAGGGCCACTTATCAAGCGGGCATCGTCGGCGACCGGATGGCCCAAGGGGCGACGCTGATCGACGCCAACACCGGCGATCTCAATCGGCTGACGAACGGGGCGGACACCCTGGCCGACAGCCTCGGCGACGTTCGCACCCAGATCAACAAGATCGCGCCCAGCATGCAGCGCCTGCTCGATGCGCTGTCGTCGCTGAGAAGCGAGCAGAATGGCGACAAGCTGGTCCGCGACGTCGAGACCGCCGCCAAACTCGTCCAGAGCATCAATGCGCTCGGCAACTCGATGGGAGTCAACTTCGCCACCGTACGAGACCTTTTCGCGTGGGTGGGTCCGGTGCTAACGGCACTAAATGGCAACGCGATCTGCGACGCCAACCCCTCGTGCCGGGACACCCGTGCCCAGTTTCAAAAGCTGGTCGACGCTCGCAACGACGGAAGCCTCGACCAAATCAACTCGCTGACCGGGCAGCTGCAGGGCTTCGACGACAGGCAGACCCTCAACGCGACGGTGAAGCAGCTGAACGACGCGCTGGCGAACTTCAGCTCGGCGGTCAAGTCGATGGGTCTCGATCGACCCGGTGGCTTGGAGGCGGGTCTGTCCCGGGTGCGGCAGGACGCCAACCGCCTGGCCGACGGAAGCCAGCAGGTGGCGGGCGGCGTGGATCAGCTCGTCGGCCAGGTGAAGCTAGTGGGTGCTGGCCTCGACGAGGCGGCGGCCTTCCTGCTGTCGATGCGGAATGACGCCGCGGATCCGTCGATGGCGGGATTCAACATTCCGGTCCAGATACTGCAGCTCGACGACTTCAAGAAGGCCGCGCAGATGTTCATCTCGCCGGACGGCCATTCGGCCCGGTATCTGGTTCAGACCACGCTGAACCCGTTCAGCGCCGAGGCGATGGACCAGGTCAATCAGATCAGCGACACGGCGCGAAGTGCCCAGCCCAATACCCAACTGGCGGACGCCGAGATCACCATGGGCGGATTCCCCGCCGCGCTGCGCGACACCCGCGACTACTACGAGCACGACATCCGGTTCATCATCATCGTGACGCTGGTGGTCGTGCTGCTGATCCTGATGGTGCTGTTGCGGGCGATCGTCGCGCCGGTCTACCTCGTCGGCTCGGTGGTGATCTCGTATTTCGCGGCCCTCGGCGTCAGCGTCTTGACATTCCAGTACTTGCTCGGCCAGGAGCTGCATTGGAGCGTGCCGCCACTGGCCTTCGTGGTGCTGGTCGCGGTGGGCGCCGACTACAACCTGCTCTTCGTGTCGCGTATGCGTGACGAATCTCCGCGCGGTATGCGGTACGGCGTCATCCGCACCCTGACGTCGACCGGCGGCGTGATCACCGCGGCCGGGCTCATTTTCGCCGCATCGATGTGTGGGCTGTTGTTCTCGAGCATCACCACTGTGGTCCAGGGTGGCTTCGTCATCGGCGTCGGTGTGCTGCTGGATACCTTCCTGGTGCGAACCGTTACGGTGCCCGCCATCGCGTCACTGGTGGGACGGGCGAACTGGTGGCCCTCCCGGCTCAGCATGCCGGGCAGCCAGTTCGGACGATCCCGGGCAGACGTCACGTGACAGCCACAAACCGCGGGCCTCAGTCGTCGGTCATCTCGATGCTGCACGGACGTGCCAGCCTCCGGCCCGACGATGCCGCGTTCACGTTCACCGACTACGGCGTCGACCCGGCGGGTGTCGCCGAGCGCCTCACGTGGTCAGCGCTCGCGCTTCAAACCGTCAACGTGGCACGCGAGCTGAGTAGGCACGCCTCGGTCGGCGACCGAGCGGTGATCCTCGCCCCACAGGGCCTCGAGTACATCGTGGCGTTCCTGGGCTCCATCCAGGCCGGTCTCGTCGCGGTACCGCTCCCGCTGCCCAATCGCGGCTCGACGCATGACCGGGTGAGTGCAGTCGTCGATGACGCTTCGCCCGCCGTGGTGCTCACGACATCCGCGGTGGCAAGGGACATCGCGGGTTATCTCCGTCAGGCGCGCCTCGACACCGTCCCAAAGGTCATCGAGATCGATGCGATCGATCTTGACGCTGCCGAGGGAGCCGCGGGATTCACGACGACGGGGTCGCCCACTGTCGCGTATCTGCAGTACAGCTCGGGTTCGACCCGGCTGCCGACCGGGGTCGTCATCTCGCACCACAATCTGCAGGTGAACTTCGAGCAGGTGATGCGCACGTATCTCGCCGGTGTCAGGTCGCCGGCCGAGACGACGTTCGTCTCGTGGCTGCCCTTCTACCACGACATGGGTCTGATGATGGGCGTCTGTGCGCCCATCCTGAGCGGTCTGCCCGCCGCGCTGGCGACTCCGACCTCATTCCTGGAGAGTCCGGCCAGATGGATGCGCGCGCTGGCGCTGAATCCCGGCGCGTTCTCGGCGGCGCCAAACTTCGCATTCGATATGGCCGCCCGCAAGACCCGTGACAGTGACCTGGTCGGGCTCGATCTGGGTGACGTGGTCGCCCTCATCAACGGCGCCGAGCGGGTCGAGCCGACCACCTTGGAACGCTTCGCAGATCGGTTCGCGCACTTCAACTTTCGCGACCACATGCTGCGCCCGTCGTACGGACTGGCTGAGGCGACGGTCTTTGTGACGAGTGGCACCTGGAATGAATCCGCTGGCGCCGTCCGTTTCGACGTCGACGAACTGTCGGCTGGCCGCGCCGCGCGGACTACAGCAGGCACGGGCGCCGCGCTGGTGAGGTACGCCCTGCCGTCGTCGCCGATCGTGCGAATCGTCGACGTCGAGACCAACAGGGAGTGCCCGCCCGACGTAGTCGGCGAAATCTGGGTGCACGGGGACAACGTGGCGTCCGGTTACTGGCGCCGGCCATCGGAGCAGCAGCAGTGCTTTCACGCCACACTGTTCGACCCGTCACCGGGCACAGCCGGCGGTCCCTGGCTCAAGACCGGGGATCTGGGTTTCGTCTCCGGCGGCGAACTGTTCATCGTCGGCCGCATCAAGGACATGCTCATCATTCGTGGCCGCAACCACTACCCCGAGGACATCGAGGCGACGGTCACCGAGATTACGCGCGGCCGCGTGGCGGCGATCGCGGTCTCGGTGAGCAACACCGAAAAACTTGTCACCGTCGTTGAAGTCAAGCAACCGGGCGATCCCGCGGTGGAAGCGGTGCGCTGGCTCAGTGAGGTCAAGAACGATGTCACGTCCGCGATATCCCATGCACATGGTCTGAATGTGGGGGACCTCGTGCTGGTGCCGCCCGGATCGATCCCGACGACGACAAGCGGCAAGGTCCAACGCGCCGCGTGTGCCGAGCAGTACCGACAGGACCGATTCGTTCGGCTGGACGCATGAAGCCCGGCCGCGGGACGGCTACATTGGTGGGCGGAGTGAGGGAGTGAGAATGCGGAGACGGTACGCATCAATCACTGCGTTGATAACCGTCGGCGCTGCAGTATGTTTCGGTTCGGGGACCGCGACCGCAGACGAGACGCAACCGGGCTGGACGCCCGAGCACGGGGCGCCGATCGGGACACCCGGTCGCGGGTACGCGCTGGGCGGCGCACACGTCCTCGGTATTCCCTACGACGAGTACATCAAGCGCACCGGCGCCGACTGGTTCCCGGGACTCGATCGGCAGATTGTCGATTACCCGGCGGGCCAGGTCCAGGGTCACACGCTGGAGCGGTTGTTCCCGGGCATCGGCCGCTTGGACGACAACTTTCCCGGCATCGGTATCGACGGCCCGAGTGTCGGCGAATCGGTGGACGAGGGCGCGCCCAACACCATCCGTGCGATCCGTGCGGGCGGTCCTGGCACGGTGATCGGGCTGTCCGAGGGCGCGATGGTGCTCAACGAGGTACAGGCGCAGCTCGCGAACGACCCGACCGCGCCGCCGCGGGATCAGCTGAGCTTCGCAATGTACGGGGACCCGGTCGCCAAGCACGCCTTCGGTGAGAGCTTCCTGACCCAGATGTTCCCGGTGGGCACGGTCGTTCCCTCCCTTGACTATCGGATACCGCCGCCGGTGGAGAGCCAGTACGACACGTATCAATTCGTCTCGGCTTACGACAGCATCGCCGACTGGCCGGACCGGCCGGACAACTGGATGTCGCTGGCGAATGCCATCGTCGGTCTCGCGACAGGCCACACCGCGGTGGCGTTCACCAACCCGAGCATGGTGCCGGCACGGAACATCAGGACCACCGTCAACTCCAAGGGCGCTAGGACGACGACGTATCTGATCCCCGAACAACACCTGCCGCTGGTCCTGCCATTCAAATATCTCGGCGTGGACGAGCACACGCTGAACCGCCTCGACGCGGTCCTGCTGCCGATGGTCGACGCGGGCTACTCGCGGAATGACGATCCGTTGACCGCTCCGATCACGGTGGATCCGGTGAACGGCTACGACCCCGCGGAGGTTACCGCGCCCGCGACGCAGGCCGCCTTCGGCGGTGGCACTGACCCGGTGTCGCAGCTGCTCGCCGGTTTCCAGTACGTGCTGAACAACCAGGGCGGCTAAAGCCCTGCCAGTCCGACGCTCAGCAGGACGCAGCCGATCACCGCGAGCAGGACGGCGAAGCCGCGGCGTCCTCGCGAGCGCAGCGAGGCGTAGAGCGACGTTGTCGCGGCCTGTGTCCGCCCTGGGGCCATCAGGTAGGCCAGCAGCGGTATCTCGACGAACACGAAGGCCATCGCGTTGAAGGTCAGGAGCGCAGCGATCTGGGTGCTTGCCGGTGCGCCGGAGGCAGCGATGACCGCGAGCGCGGCGAGGTAGTCGATCGACGGCAGGGCGATGCCAAGCCCGGCCACTGCCGCCAGCCGGAGCGAGCTCCCGCCGGCTAGGCGTCGGCCCCACGCGGAGACACGGTCACGACCCGGGCGGACTCTGGTCGGCAAAACGGAGAGCATGGCGGCAATCAGCAGCGCTAGCGCCCCGATCGCCACCTGCACACGCGGCAGCGTGAACTGCTCGGGGCGCACCGCCGACCGCACGACGAACAGCACCACAAGACCGACCGTTACACCCATAGCGAATCCGCCACCGAGAAAGGCGAGCAGCTGCCGCAACGGCCTTGGGCGGTTAAGCATCAGCACCGTCATGCCGACGCGGAACGGCTCCAGGCTGACGACAACGGCCATCACGAGGAGCGTTATCCACATGTCGAGCGACAGGGTACCGGCAAGCCAGCGAGCGCCGGACGGGCCGACTCGAAATCCCGTCGAGTGGAAGTGGACGCCAGCGCCGACGCCACCGGATGCGAAAATGGAGGCGATGAGCGAAAACGATCTGAGTCCCACCTCCTTGCGCGAGGCGTTCGGGCATTTCCCGTCCGGCGTGATCGCGATAGCCGCCGAGGTCGACGGTGTCCGGGTGGGTCTGGCGGCGAGCACGTTCGTGCCGGTGTCACTCGACCCGCCGCTGGTGAGTTTCTGCGTCCAGAACAGCTCGGAGACGTGGCCCAAGCTCAAGGACCTGCCCCATCTCGGGATCAGCTTGCTCGGCGAATCGCATGATGCGGCGGCGCGCACCTTGGCGGCCAAGACCGGAGACCGGTTCGCCGGCCTGGAGACTCATTCGCAGGAGTCGGGCGCCGTCTTCGTCGGCGGCACCAGCGTGTGGCTGGAGAGCTCAATCGAACAGCTGATCCCGGCCGGGGACCACACCATCGTCATCTTGGCGGTGCGTTCCATCACGGTGCACGACGACGTGCCACCGATCGTGTTCCACCGCAGCACATTCCGTCGCCTGGGCGCCTAGGGACGTTCGCCGAGCTCCTGACGTTTCGCCGCGATTCGCGCTTCGAGTTCGTCGGCATCGCCCGGCCGCCCCTCTTTCCTGGCCAAGTCCGCGCGGGCGGTTAGCTCACGGATCGCGGTGCGAAGGTCGTCGACACTGTCGGTGTGTCCCATGGTGCGCTGCCTTTCGTAGAGAATCGGCTGCTCTACTGAGGCTACCCGCGGAAGCGTCCCGCTACCCGCGTCGCCGTCTGTTCTTCGCGCAAGCGCTCATCACCGCCGGAAAAGCTTGTTTCCCAGCCACACCACCGGGTCGTACTTGCGATCGGCGGCCCGTTCCTTCAACGGAATCAGTGCATTGTCGGTGATCTTGATGTGCTCGGGGCACACCTCGGTGCAGCACTTGGTGATGTTGCAGAAGCCGAGACCGTTCTCTTCCTGCGCCTGCACCGAACGGTTGGACCGGGTGTCCAGCGGATGCATGTCGAGCTCGGTCTGCCGCATCAGGTACCGCGGACCGGAGAAGGCCTTCTTGTTCTCCTCGTGGTCGCGCACCACGTGACAGGTGTTCTGGCACAGGAAGCACTCGATGCACTTACGGAACTCTTGGCTCCGGTTCACGTCCTCCTGCATCATCCGGTACTCGCCGGGCTGCAGGTCCTTCGGCGGCGTGAACGACGGTATCTCCCTGGCCTTCTCGTAATTGAAAGACACGTCGGTGACGAGGTCACGAATCACCGGGAAGGTCCGCAACGGCGTGACGGTGATGGTCTCGGTCTCATCGAACGTCGACATCCGCGTCATGCACATCAGCCGGGGCCGCCCGTTGATCTCGGCCGAGCACGATCCGCACTTACCCGCCTTGCAGTTCCATCGCACGGCGAGGTCGCCGGTCTGCGTCTGCTGCAGCCGGTGGATGATGTCGAGCACCACCTCACCCTCGTTGACCTCAACTGAGTAGTCCTGCAGGTCGCCGCCGCTCTCGTCGCCGCGCCACACCCGCATGTTCGCTTGGTAGCTCATCAGGCTCTCCTTGCCGAATGGTTGGCGAGTTCCTCGGGCGTGAAGTACTTCTCCAGCTCTTCGACCTCGATGAGCTCGAGCAGGTCTTCGCGCATCGGAATCTGGTCCTCGCGGGTGATGGTGATGTCGGGAACGACCACGTCGCCTTCGGCGCGGCACACCAGAAGCGTCTTGCGCCACGTGGAATCCATAGACGGATGGTCGTCGCGGGTGTGCCCGCCCCGGCTCTCCGTACGCTCCAGCGCGGCCATCGCGATGCACTCGCTGACGATGAGCATGTTGCGCAGGTCGATGGCCAGATGCCAGCCCGGGTTGAAGTGCCGGCCACCCTCGACGCGGACGCGCTTGTAGCGCTCCCGCAGCTCCTTGAGCTTCTCGATCGCCTCGGCGACTTCACCCTCCTTGCGGATGATGCCGACCAGACTGTTCATCGAGTCCTGCAGGTCGAGCTGCAGCGTGTAGGGGTTCTCCGCGGCGTCGCCGTTGGACGGCCCCTCGAACGGCGAGAGCGCCAGCTTGGTCGCGTCGTCGACGGCCGCCTCGGACACTGTCGGCCGGTCGGACAGGGCACGGACATAGTCGGCGGCACCCATGCCCGCGCGCCTGCCGAACACCAGCAGGTCGGACAGCGAGTTGCCGCCGAGCCGGTTGGATCCGTGCATACCGCCCGAGCACTCACCGGCGGCGAACAGTCCGGGAGTCTTGGCCGCGCCGGTGTCGGGATCCACCTCGACACCGCCCATCACGTAATGGCACGTCGGCCCGACCTCCATGGGCTCCTTGGTGATGTCCACCTCGGCGAGTTCCATGAACTGGTGGTACATCGACGGCAGCCGCCGCTTGATCTCCTCGGCGGGCAGCCGTGAGGCGATGTCGAGATACACGCCGCCGTGCGGGGTGCCGCGACCGGCCTTGACCTCGGAGTTGATGGCGCGGGCCACCTCATCGCGGGGCAGTAGATCGGGAGTCCGGCGCGCTGAGTCGTTGTCCTTCAGCCACTGGTCGGCTTCCTCGATGGACTCCGCGTACTGGCCCTTGAACACCGGCGGGATGTAGTCGAACATGAACCGCTTGTCATCGGAGTTCTTCAGCACTCCGCCGTCGCCGCGCACACCCTCGGTCACGAGGATGCCCTTCACGCTGGGCGGCCAGACCATGCCCGTCGGGTGGAACTGGACGAACTCCATGTTGATCAGGGTCGCCCCGGCCCGCAGCGCCAGGGCGTGCCCGTCACCGGTGTACTCCCAGGAGTTCGACGTCACCTTGTAGGACTTGCCGATACCGCCGGTGGCCAGCACCACGGCCGGCGTCTCGAACAGGACGAAGTTGCCGCTCTCGCGCCAGTAGCCGAAGGCACCGGCGATCCGGTCACCGTCCTTGATCAGATCGGTGATGGTGCATTCGTGGAAGACCTTGATGCGTGCCTCGTAGTCGCCGAACTCGGCCTTGTCCTCCTGCTGCAGCGAGACGATCTTCTGCTGCAGGGTGCGGATGATCTCCAGCCCGGTGCGGTCGCCGACGTGGGCCAGGCGCGGGTAGGTGTGACCGCCGAAGTTGCGCTGGCTGATCCGCCCGTCCTTGGTGCGGTCGAACAGCGCACCGTAGGTCTCCAACTCCCAGACGCGGTCGGGCGCTTCCTTGGCGTGCAGCTCGGCCATGCGCCAGTTGTTCAGGAACTTCCCGCCGCGCATGGTGTCGCGGAAGTGAACCTGCCAGTTGTCCTTGGGGTTCGCATTGCCCATCGCCGCGGCGCAGCCACCCTCGGCCATCACGGTGTGCGCCTTACCGAACAATGACTTCGTGATCACGGCGACCTTCAAGCCGCGTTCCCGCGCCTCGATGACTGCACGCAAACCCGCGCCGCCGGCACCGATGACGACCACGTCGTACTCGTGCCGCTCGACCTGTGATGAGCCGCTTGCGCGAAGAGCCTCAGGCTCCGTCATTGATAATCCTCACTCGCCTAACGTGGAAAAAACTCTTGAAGCTCTTGTCAGCCAGCCGAATCAACCGATGAATCTCAGGTCCGAGATCGTGCCGCTGGCGACGAGCATGATGTAGAAGTCGGTCAACATCAGGGTTCCGAGCGTGATCCACGCGTACAGCTTGTGCCGCGTGTTCAACGCACTGATCTGAGTCCAGAACCAGTACCGGACAGGGTGTTTCGAGAAGTGCTTGAGGCGGCCACCAACCACGTGACGGCAGGAGTGGCACGACAGCGTGTACACCCACAGCATCACCACGTTGACGACGAGAATGATGTTGCCCAAACCGAATCCGAAGCCAGATGGCGATTGGAAGGCGATGATCGCGTCGTAGGTGTTGATGATCGAGATGATGCCCGCGATGTAGAAGAAGTACCGGTGTGTGTTCTGGATGATCAACGGGAAGCGGGTCTCACCGGTGTATTTCGCGTGCGGCTCCGCCACGGCGCATGCCGTGGGGGACTGCCACACCGACCGGTAGTAGGCCCCGCGGTAGTAGTAGCACGTCAGCCGGAACAGCAGCAGGAACGGCAGCGTCACCGCCGCGTACGGCAGCCACCACACGTCCGGAAGGAACTGGCCGAAGTGACTGGCCTCGGGGATGCAACCGGACTGCGTCGCCTCGTTCCATTTCACGACGCACGGAGAGTAGAACGGCGTCAGATAGTGGTATTCCGCGACGTAGTAGTTGTTCTGCAGAAAGGCTCGGACCGTCGCGTAGATGACGAACGCGGCGAAGCCCAGGTCGACGACCAACGGCGATTGCCACCATCGGTCGGTGCGCAAGGTGCGCTGCTTGATCTGGGCACGGCCCGGAGAGAAGACGCCGGTCGCGTTGCGGTCGGCGGTGGGTGCGCTCACTGTTGCCTTTCGGTTTTGAGGTGTCCCGGGGATCTTGGTGACACAACTAGCGGGTGCCGCCGAGCCCCTCGTCATCGACGCCTCGCCAGAAGTCGGTGTCGTACGCGGTGTCCGGGATCGAGATCTTTTCGCCGGCGTGGTGGTGGTGCACCACGCCGCGGGCAAGCTCCAGTTCCTCGGCGTCAATGTCGAGACGATCGATGTCGTTGAGGATCCGCTCGGCGTCGTTGACGATCCGACGCGTCGCAGGGCTGTCGCCATACCTCGACGCCAACGATGTGACACACCGCCGCAGGCTTCCGATTAGCTCGTGCAATTCGGCAAGTTCGGTAGTGCTGGACAATTGACCTCCTTGGGCTGAAGGGTGTCAGGCATCACGTTACGACACCTGACGCTAGTCACATCATGCAGTACGTAGTGAGACAGATCACGTCTGAAGCGGAGGTTTGCCAATGTCCGACCAGGTTCTGAAACAGCGCGCCGATTCCCTGCTGGCCTTACACCAGCCCGGGAACCCGGTGATCCTGCCGACGGTGTGGGACGCCTGGTCGGCCAAGTTGGCAGTCGACGCGGGGTTTGCCGCGCTCACCATCGGCAGCCATCCGATGGCTGACTCCATCGGCAAGGAGGACGGCGAGGTGATGTCGTTCGACGACGTCGTGACTCGGGTGGCGCAGATCACCGCAGCGGTCGACGTGCCGATCTCGGTCGATATCGAGTCCGGATACGGCGAATCGGCGAGCCGTCTCATCGATGGGCTACTGGAGGCCGGTGCGGTCGGACTGAACATCGAGGACACGGTCCACAAGGAGGGCAAGCGCCTGCGGTCGTCGGGCGAGCATGCCGAGTTGGTCGGTGCGCTGCGCAAAGCCGCCGACGACGCGGGTGTGCACGTCGTCCTCAATGCGCGTACCGACTTGTTCATCCGGGCGGACGGCGATGAATCCGACCGCGTGGACCGGGCGATTGCCCGGCTCAAGGAGGCCGCGGCCGCGGGGGCCGACTCGCTCTATCCTGTCGGCCGCCACGATTCCGAGACGATGCAGCGCCTGACCTCTGAGCTTCCGCTACCGGTCAACGCGATAGCGCTGCCCGACCAGGACGACCCCGCGTCGTTCGGGCCGCTCGGCGTCGGCCGGATCAGCTTCGGCCCGTTCCTGCAGCGCGCCCTGTCGGGCCACGCCACCGAGATGCTGCAGCGCTGGGCATAGCCCGTGACGCGCGATGATGAGCCGAACTGGCAGGACCAGCGGTCGCTCGTGATTTGGGCCGGAGTCGCCATGCTGCTCCTATTGGCGATCCTGCTCTACGCGGTGTCGTGCACCGCGGATGAGTCCAGGGTCCCCGAGACGCTGCCGACCGCACCGTCGTCGTCGGCAACCCCGTCGACCTACACCACGTCGTCGACGACAACCACCAGCTATTCGGTGCCTAGTGTCGAGACGAGCGAGGACAACCCTCGCGGCCCTGTCCCCGGGCCCGTTCCGGCTCCCGGCTGAGCGCTCACACCCGCTGATCGACAGCGGTGAGCACACCGTGATGGCTGCTTCACACAAGGCGACATTGCGGCAATATCGGCTGCTTAACCTCACGGCATGTCTTCAAAGAACGTGGTGGTCGTCGGCCACGGAATGGTCGGCCACCGATTCGTCGAGGCTTTGCGTTCGCGCGACAGCGCTGCGGAATGGCGGGTCACGGTACTCGCGGAGGAAGCCGACGCCGCCTACGACCGTGTCGGGCTGACCGCGTACACCGAACACTGGGACCGCGCGCAGCTGGCGCTGCCCGGCAACTCCTATCCCGACGACGACCTGGTCGTGACCCGGTTGGGTAGCCGGGTCACTGGCATCGACCGGGCCGACAAGTACGTGCAGACCGCCGACGGTGAGCGGGTCGGGTACGACGCGCTCGTGCTGGCCACCGGTTCCTATGCCTTCGTTCCTCCGGTGCCGGGACGTGACTTGCCGTCCGTTCACGTGTACCGCACCCTCGACGATCTCGACGCGATCCGTGCCAGCGCCCAACGCACGATCGACGCGGGGACCCCGGTGGGCGTGGTCATCGGCGGCGGCCTGCTGGGCCTCGAGGCCGCCAACGCGTTGCGCTCGTTCGGTCTGCACGCGCATGTCGTCGAGATGGCGCCGCGCCTGATGGCCCAACAGCTAGACGAAGCGGGCGGTGCGCTGCTTGGCCGGATGATCGGTGACCTGGGCATCACCGTACACACAGGCGTCGGGACTGCCAATATCGCTCCGGCACAACGCAATCGACCTGTGCGCGGGTCCGCCGACTCCGACGCGATGCGGGTGACGCTGAGCGACGAATCGTTCATAGACGCCGGTGTGATCGTGTTCGCCGCTGGTGTGCGGCCGCGTGACGAACTGGGCCGCGAAGCGGGACTGGCCATCGCCGAACGCGGCGGCGTCCTGACCGACCTGTCCTGCGCCACAGACGATCCCAACATTTACGCGATCGGTGAGGTGGCGGCGATCGATGGACGCTGCTACGGCCTGGTCGGTCCGGGCTACACCAGTGCCGAGGTGGTGGCCGACCGACTGCTTGGCGGCGCTGCGGAGTTCGGTGAGGCCGACATGTCGACCAAGCTCAAACTGCTCGGTGTCGACGTCGCCAGCTTCGGCGATGCCATGGGCGCAACCCCGGACTGCCTCGAGGTGGCGATCAACGACGCCGTCAACCAGACCTACGCCAAGCTGGTGCTCTCCGACGATGCGAAGACGCTGCTGGGCGGCATCCTCGTCGGCGACGCCTCGGCGTACGGCGTGCTGCGGCCGATGGTCGGTGAAGAACTGCCGGGTGACGCGCTCGCGTTGATCGCACCGGCCGGATCCGAAGGCGGCGGGGGACTGGGTGTCGGTGCACTCCCGGCCGCCGCGCAGATCTGCTCGTGCAACAACGTCACGAAGGGCGATCTCACCGCGGCCATCGCCGGCGGCTGTTGCGATGTGCCTGAGTTGAAGAAGTGCACGCTCGCCGGCACGTCATGCGGTTCGTGCATTCCCTTGCTCAAACAACTGCTGGAATCCGAGGGCGTCGAACAGTCCAAGGCGCTGTGCGAACACTTCAGCCATTCGCGCGCTGAACTTTTCGAGATCGTCTCCGCTACCTCGATCCGGACGTTCTCGGCGCTGATCGAACGCTTCGGCACCGGAAAGGGTTGCGACATCTGCAAACCCGTGGTCGCCTCGATCCTGGCGTCCACGAGTTCGGAGCACATCCTCGACGGGGAACAGGCCTCGCTGCAGGATTCCAACGACCATTTCCTGGCCAACATCCAGCGCAACGGCAGCTACTCGATCGTGCCACGGTCGCCGGGCGGTGAGATCACACCCGAACAGCTGATCCTCATCGGTGAGATCGCCCGCGATTTCAACCTTTACACCAAAATCACCGGCGGTCAGCGCATCGACATGTTCGGGGCGCGCGTCGATCAGCTGCCCGACATCTGGCGGCGCCTCGTGGACGGCGGCATGGAGTCTGGCCACGCCTACGGCAAGGCGTTGCGCACAGTGAAGAGCTGCGTCGGCAGCACGTGGTGCCGCTACGGCCAGCAGGACTCAGTCGACATGGCCGTCGAGATCGAAAAGCGGTACCGGGGATTGCGTGCACCGCACAAGATCAAGATGGCAGTGTCGGGATGTGCGCGCGAATGCGCGGAGGCCCAGAGCAAGGACGTCGGCGTCATCGCGACCGAGAATGGCTGGAACCTCTACGTCTGCGGCAACGGTGGCATGTCGCCGAGGCACGCCCAATTGCTCGCGGGCGACATCGACGACGAGACGCTGATCCGCTACATCGACCGGTTCCTGATGTTCTACATCCGCACCGCCGACCGGTTGCAGCGCACCGCACCATGGTTGGAGTCGCTCGACGGCGGCCTGGACCATCTGCGCGACGTGGTGTGCGACGACTCCCTCGGCCTGGCCGCCGAGTTCGAAGAGGCCATCGCCCGGCACGTCGAGGGCTACTCGTGTGAGTGGAAGGGTGTGCTCGAGGACCCCGACAAGCTGTCGCGCTTCGTCTCATTCGTCAACGCCCCCGATGTCGCGGACCCGACGATCGAATTCACCGAACAGTCCGGGCGCATCGTGCCCATCGGAATGCCGAAGGTACCCCAAAGATGACTCTTATCAGCGATATCCAGGTATGGACCGCCGCCTGCCGCTACGACTTCCTGATCCCGAACCGCGGTGTCGGCGTGTTGCTGGCAGACGGAACGCAGGCAGCGTTGTTCCGGTTGGACGACGGCACCCTGCACGCGGTGGGCAACATCGACCCGTTCTCCGGCGCCGCGGTGATGTCGCGCGGCATCGTCGGTGACCGTGGTGGACGCGCGACCGTGCAGTCACCGATCAAGAAGCAGGCGTTCGGTCTCGATGACGGGATCTGCCTCGATGACGCCGACGTCGCGCTGCCGGTCTACCCGACGCGCATCACCTCTGACGGTCAGGTGGAGATCGGCACCTGACCTTCGATCAGCCCCCGGTGCCGGGTATCGGAGGCACGGTGATCTCCGGAATCTCCGGCGGCTGGATCACCGTTACGGTGCTGGTGCTCGTGCTGGGGGCGACGCTGGAACTCGTTGTGGCAGGCGCCGGCGACGTCGTCTCGGTGACGGTGGCGGGCGGAGCCGCGGGGGACGCGGTCGTAGTGACGGTCGAGGTCGAGGTCGACACGGACGTACTGGTGGTGCTCACCGGGCTGAGTACGCCACACGCGACGCGCTCGTCAGAAGTGGCGTCCTGGTGTAGCAGGATTGCCGAGCCCTCTGGGCCCTTGAGCTGATCCTCGGTAAAGCCGTCGCTGGTGGCGACGAGTTTGCCGGCGCCGTCCGAGCGCACGAGCAGTGCCGGAAGATCCCCGCTCGCCGGCTCGACGGTATGGCCGGGCGCCTGGAAGTGGCCGCCCGCCGAGCTGAAATCACCGTCGCACGTGCCGACCGCATGGATGTGCAGACCGTGAAAGCCGGGCGAGAGGATTCCGGTCCCGATGGTCTCGATGGTCACCGTCGCGTATCCGCTGGTGAAATCGATCGTCGCATCGGCGACGGGTTCGCCGTCGGTCGTCTTCAGTTGGGTGGTCAGCGTCTGTGCGCTGGCCGCGGTTCCGGATGTGGTTGTTGTCGACGAGTCGTCGGCGGCCTGGTTCGCGCAGCCGCCCAAAATGGTTACGGGCGCGGCAAATAAAGCGATGGCGGCGGTGGCATGCTTGATCATGAGAGCGCACGTACCCGTGGTGCGGTGGCGACAAACGCAGAGTGCGTCGGCTTCTTCCGAAGGCAAAGACCCCGCTAAGCCGCGATTGGTAACCGGGCGCGCCTGAACCTGCTCGCGATCAACCTCACCGTCGCCGGGTGGGTGCCAAGCGGATCGGTGACAGCATCGGCGCCACTGTTACGCAGCCGATCTTGAAAGAGTCCGTCCGCCAACAGGTATGACGCCACCACCACACGTTTGGCTCCGCGGTCACGGAGCTCGGCTACCGCGTCGGCTACGGTCGGCTCACCCGTCGCGGCGAACGCAAGCTCGACACGGGAGCTCGTCAGCGCCGAAACCCACGCGGCCATCCTGTGAAGGTCGCTGCGGGCGGCCGGATCTGACGTGCCCGCCGCAGCCAGGATCACGGAGTCTTCTGGCGTCCAACCACTTTCGATGAGACGGTCGGCAAGCACGCGCGCAATCTCGGGACTCGGTCCCAGCGCCTCGGCGACGGTGACGTCGGAATGCCCGCTCGCTGCAACGTGCGCCGGAATGTCGGAATTGACGTGATATCCCCTGGAGAGAAATGCCGGGACGACCACGGCCGGTTCTGGCAGTCCGCGAAGCACTTCGGCGGGTGTGGGGCCGAGCACGTCGACAAAAGCCACGCGCACCGGGGATCCCAATGCGGCCGCCACCCGGTCCGCCAGTGAGCCGACCATCTTGACACCGGCGCTCTTGCGAGTGCCGTGCGCGACCAGTACGTAACTCATCGTGCGTGCGCCAAATCCTCGTCGACCGCCAGCCGGTAGCCCCGCTTGACGACCGTCGTCACAATGTTCTTGTCCCCCAGAGCGGTTCGTAGCCGCAACACCGCCGTCTCCACGGCGTGGGTGTCGGTGCCGCTGCCCGGCAGCGCCGAAAGCAGTGCGTGGCGCGAGACCACCGCGCCGGGTTGCTGCGCGAGCGCCCGGATTGTTGCCATCCCGGCCGGCGACACCGCCTTGACCACGCCGTCTACGAGGACGCACGTGCCACGGATCTCGAGCAGATGGCCGGCTACCCGAGTGGTACGTGCGCACAGCAGCGGGAGCTCGTCGGTGATGTGACGGGCCAACGCGCCCAATCGCATTCGTTCCGGTGCCGAGGTGGGCACACCGACACGGACCAGCGGGCGCGCAGTCACGGGCCCGACGCACATCGCGTGCACATTGGTGCGCAGCGCGCTGAGTACCCGCTCCTCGACACCCAACTCCGCGGCTCGCATCAACACCGACGCAACGGCGGGTGCCGAGGTGAAGCTCACGGCGTCGAATTTCTGGTCCGCGATGCCCATCACCAACTGATCGAAATCGCCGTTGCGGGGTGCGGGATGCCAGCGGTACACCCGAATCGGCACCACCTGCGCACCGGCGGCGCGCAGTTCGTCGAGGAACTCGGGGAACGGATCCCAGTCGTCGGTGGCACCGTGCAGCTGAACCGCGATGCGTTGCCCGGCAATGCCGCCCTCGACGAGGTAGTGGAGCAGCTCTCGGGACGACTCCGACTCCGGTGACCATTCCTCGGGCAGACCCGCCGCGCGCAGCGCGCCCGTTGCCTTCGGCCCGCGCGACACGATGCGGGCGTTGCCGAGTGCGGTGGTCAGGTCGCTTGCGAGCCCCCAGCCGTCGGCCGCCGCGATCCACCCGCGGAATCCGATACCGGTTGTGGCGATCACGATGTCCGGGGGTGTGTCGATCAGCGCCTGGGTGTGTGCGCGCAGCGCGTCGTCGTCGGGCAGCGGCACCATCGTGATCGCTGCGGCGCTGGTGACGGTCGCACCGCGGCGTTCCAGCAGCGTGCCGAGCTCCTCGGCACGCCGGGCGGAGGTCACCGCCACCCGAAATCCGGTGAGCGGTGCCCAGTCAGGCTCACTCATGGGACCTGTCTATTCAGTCGATGTTTCCAAGTGATTACTCGGCCATTGCCTCGACGTGTCAGCCCTCGTCAGAGTCGATTACCAGACATCGCCGTCGCGCCAGTCGCAGGTGATCTCCGCAGTGACATCCAGCTCGGCGCCGTCGGGTAGGGCAACGGGCAGGACGAACAGACAGCTGTCGTCGTCCGGGGTTCGCGTCACCCCGCCGGGCCCGAGTACCGAGGTCGGGCCCTGCCACGGCAGCCAGCCCCGGGCTGTGTAGAGGTGCCTGGCGGAATCGGACGCGCTCAGCGCCCCCAGCTGGTAGGCGCCGCGCAGCACCTGCTCCACGGCGTTCATCACCGCGCTGGCAAGGCCTTGGCCTCGCCGGTCCTCGCGCACCGCGACACCCTCGAGGTAGCCGCAGCGCAACGCGGTATCGCGGTACAGCAGCCGCCTTTGAACCACCGCCCCGTGCGCGATCAGCGCGCCATGGTCGAAGATCAGCGCGTGCATACCGCCGAGCGCGTGCTCCCAGTCGGCGTCGGTGAACTCTCCGCCGAACGCGGCGATGACCATTCGGCGCGCGTCCTCACGGGTCTCGTTGTCGAGATCGGACGTGTGGATCAGACGGGCGGTGTACACGCGAGGAAACGGGTCCTCGCGCACGTGAGAAGCGCTCGAGCTGTGCGCATGCACACTGTCGTTCTACCAGAGCGCGAGGGGGTCGGCGCTCAGAGATTATTCGAACGGGCGTCGCGGTCGTGACCAGTGCATGCGCACCGTCTGCCCGGGCCGGATCTGGGCGACCCTGTCGATGTCGTCGTCGGCCACCACACCGATCACCGGGTACCCGCCGGTGACCGGATGGTCCGGGCCCAGAATCACCGGAAAACCGTTCGGGGGCACCTGAATCGCTCCGCGCGTCGCGCCCTCGCTGGGCAGCTGGCGATCCGGCCACCGGTATTCCAGCGGCATGCCGACCAGTCGCATACCCACCCGGTCGCTCTTGTTGGTGGCCTGCCAGTTGGTGCGGATCAGCACATCGGGATCGGTGAACCAATCGTCACGGGGACCGGGCACCACCATCAGCTCGATCACGTCGTCTTCGATCGCGGCTACCGGCGCCTGATCCAACTCCGGGAACTCGTCGCTGTGCTCGCCGATCGGCAGCACGTCTCCCGCCGCCAGCGGCAGCGGTCCGATGGCCGACATGACGTCGTACGAGCGGGAGCCGAGCACGGGTTCGACGTCGATGCCACCACGCACCGCCAGATACGTCCGAAGTCCCGAGTGCGGGGCGCCGAGCGTGATCACCTCACCGTCGCGGGCGTAGTGAATGCTGTTGGTGCCGAACTGAACTCCGTTCGCGGCAGGATCGGTGTCGGCGCCGGTGACCGCGATCGCGACGCCTTCCTTGGCACCGCCACGTACCCGCGCCGTCAACCCGCCGAACGTCACCTCGATGGTGGCGAGCTCGCTCGGATTGGTCACCAGACGGTTCGCCAGGGTGTGGGACCGGCGATCGGCAGCACCTGACCTGCTCACCCCCATGTGGGCCAGACCCGGCCGGCCGAGGTCCTCGATCAGTGACAGGGGACCGGACTGCAGAATTTCGAGAGTGGCGGTCATGAGTGCACCGCCCGGAATTGCACCCACATGCCCGGCATCAGCAGCGCGGGCGGGTCACGATCGACATCCCACAACGCCGCCTGCCCCTCGGCGGTACGTCCGATCAGCTGCCAGCCGCCGGGAGATTCGCGGGGGTAGACGCCGCTGAACTCACCGGCGAGTCCGACAGCTCCGACGGGGACTTTGGTGCGCGGCTCGTCTCGTCGCGGCACCTGGAGTCGGCTGTCGCCGTCGACCAGATACGCGAAACCCGGTGCGAAGCCGCCGAATCCGACTCGCCACGGCGACTCGATGTGCGCCGTGACGACCTCGTCGATGGTCAAGCCGGTGAGCCGGGCGACTTCGTCGAGATCGGGACCGTCGTAGACCACGTCGATCTGGACATCGATCTTGGTCTGGCTGTCGGCGTGCCCTGACACCGCTGGGACGGCCAGCTTGCGCAGTCGCTGCCGCGTGGGCGCCTGGTACCCGGTGCCGGCCAGCTTGATCAGCACGGTGCGTGACGCCGGAACGATGTCGAGCACACCGATCAGGTCGGCGGCACGCAACGCCGCCGACCACGCCAGCACCTCCTCGGTGCCGTCGAAATCCAGCAACAGCGCACGATCGCCGTAGTCGCGAATCGTCACGGGGCCCGCGCCCGTCGCGTCAGCGTCCATCAGATCCACCGTCACGCTCATGGACTGAAATTACCCGCGAGTACCCACCCTTACGCATGCTGTTTGAACCTTGCCAGAGCTGCCTTAACGAAGCCTTACACGGCGGGCTGATATGTGGGTTCGCGACGCTTGATGTACGCGATCACCCGATAGGTAACCGGCAACACCACGATCTCAACGACGGTCTTGTACACCCAGCCCAGCGCCACGTACGTGATGAAGTCGCCCCACGTGCTGATGCCAATCGCCCCCGCGGCAATGGCGCAGAACACCACAGTGTCGGCGAACTCGCCGACGATCGTCGATCCGATCAACCGGGCCCACAGGTGCTTCTCCTTCGTGCGGGCCTTGATCTTTACCACCACCCACGCGTTGAGCGTCTGCCCGACGATGAAACCGGCGAGCCCCGCGATGATCAACTGCGTGAACGGCTTGACGACGGCCTCGAACGCCGCCTGATTGGTGTAGAAGTCAGCCGCGGGCAGGTAGGCGGTGAGCCAGAACGTGAACGCCGCGATGCCCTCCATGACGAAGGCGATGTAGATGGCGCGCCGGGTGGCTTTGAAGCCGTACACCTCGGACAACACGTCGCCGATCACATACGTCATCGGGAACACGATGAAGCCGCCGTCGGTGATCAGCGACCAGTCGCCGATGATCGGTCCGAACGCGATGCCCTTGGTGGCCGACACATTCGAGATCAGCACCAGCCCGGTGAAGATCGCGACGAGCACCGGATAGTAGGCCGAACCGGTGAGTGCGAAACCCCGATGTTCAGTCTCTGTGCTGGTGTCGGTCACCCGAACATCTTGTCAGGAGAGCGCGCTGGTGATGATCCCCGGCAGTCGGTCCGCCACTACCGGATACGACAGCGGTGAGGCGAATGCGATGGCGCCGGTGAGTTCCTTACCGGTGAACACGTTGCGCCGCCGACTGAACGCGGGATCGGCGAGCAGCGCGGCCTGCTGTTCGTCGTTTTCGGTGTTCCAGATCAGGATGTCGGCTGAATCGACGTTCTCGACGACGGCGCATCCCATCTGCGTGAGGAACTCGCTGCGCCAGGACGGGGACATCACCGTCGGGCCGTCCGGGCCGAGAGTGCCCTCCAGCAGCAGCACCTTCTTGCCCGCGAACCGCGCTTCGTTGTTCTTGCCCGCGGTGATGAACTTTTCCTCGGCGGACGCGATGAGCGTCTGCATCTCGTCGTGCTTGAACACCGCCTGGCCGATGGCGCCCGCCTGAACCTTCCACGGCTCGAAGAACGCGTCCTGACCGGACTGCGCGATCGTGGGGGCGACAGCGGTCAGCCGGTCGTAGGTGCCGCGGTCGAGGCCGGCATTGGTAGCGATGATGAGGTCGGGCCGCAACGACGCGATCTGGTCCACCGGAACGCCGTCAGCGAGGTTCAGCACCGTCGGCTGAGCGCCGCCGAGTTTCGGCTGCGCCCAGGGCCATACGGCGAACGGCTCACCGCCGAACCAGTCCGTCACCGCAATGGGGACGACGCCGAGGGCGAGTAGGTCGTCCTGTCCGGTGAGTCCCGCGCTGACGACCCGCGTGGGCGGCGCCGGAACCTTGGTCTCGCCGAACACGTGCTTGACGGTGACCGAGCCGTCGTCGGCGACCTCGCCGGGCTTTGATCCGCAGGCGGCCGCAAACGCCGCCGCACCGGCAGTCGACGCCAGAAAGCCCCGCCGGGACAACGAAGCAGGCACTCGGCGAGAGTAGCTAACCCACCTGAAAACTTCCGAACAACGCGATGGGCCGCCAGCGCGATCAGATCGGTGGCGCCTCGTAGTACGTCGACGACGAGGACGACGAGGACGATGTGAGGACATCGCCCCGGTTGAGTTGATTGCGCTCGATCCCCTTCATCAGCACGCCTACGTTCTCTCCGGCGCTCGCTTCGTCGAGCTGCTTGCGGAACATCTCGATGGCGCTCACCGTGACGCCCGGACCACCGTTGATGTGTACGGTGTCGCCGACGCGGACGGTCCCGCTTTCGACGCGGCCGGTCGCGACGACGCCCCGGTTTTTGATGGCGAAGACTTCTTCGACAGTCATTTTGAACATCAGGAATGCGCCAATCTCTTGTTGACCACACGGGTGAGCCAGGCGGGGGAGAATCGGGAGCCGGCCGCCAGGACCTTGGTCTGGGAGCCGACGGGGAAGTGGACCTGGTGGATGAACCGGCGCAGCCAGTGGGGGTTCGTCGCCGCCACGATGGCATCGGCGATGTCCTGCGCGGTCAGTCGGATGCCGAGCGAATCGGTGGTGCCGGTCTTGAGGTCGTCGGTCATCGCGGTGTTCACGAACAGCGGCCACATCGCGATCACCCGAATGCCGTATCTGCCCCATTCGATGTCCAGCGCCTCGGTGATTCCGCGGATGAAGAACTTGGTCGCGCTGTAGTTGGCGAGTTCGGCCTGGCCGTAGATCGCCGATGCGGAGGCCAGATTCACGACGACGGAGTTGCGCGTGGACCGCAGGTAGGGAAAAGCGGCGTACAGACCGTTGACGACACCCTTGGTGTTGATGTCGATTTCCTTGAAGTGACCGCCGAGGTCCATCTCCTCGAACCGGCCCGCGCGCAAGATGCCCGCATTGTTGATCATCACGTCGAGGCGGCCTCCGGCTGCCTGCGCGAACTCTGCTACCCGCTGCGCCATTTCGTCCGGGGCGGTGACGTCGAGGTGGCCGACGATCGCCCGGCCCACGCCGCGTTGGTCGATTTCGTCGGCCAGAGTTTTGAGTCCGACCTCGTCGATGTCGAAGCCGCCTACGAGGAAACCGTTCCGGGCGAACGTCAGGGCGGTCGCTCTTCCGATTCCCGCTGCGGCACCCGTGATGAACACAGACTTTCTGGCCCCGGTCATGGGAACCGCATACCCGATTCCATGAAGTCCAGTGTGCGGTGCGTGCGTTCCATGATCTTGGCTGGATCTCCCTCCAGTGCGGCGACCAGGGCACCGGTCATCGCTCCCACGAACACACGGATTTGGAGATCGCCCGGGTCGCGACCGCTGCGCTGGGCCTCAGCCGCGGCAAGCTTTTCGGCTGTGCGGTTGTACTCGTCGAGCTGAGCAGCTTTCAATTCCGGCACCGACAGGACTACTTGCAGACGAGCGCGCTCGAATTCCCATTCGGCCTCGGATGCGGTTGCCCATGTGGTCTCGAGTGAGTACCGAAACGCCTTGAACGGTGCCATGTCTGCTGGCTGGGCGGTGAGCGTGTCGAGCATGACCTTGTCCAGGTCGTTGGTGATCAGCACTGACTCTTTGGTCGGGAAGTAGCGAAAGAAGGTGCTCGGCGCGACCTCGGCGGCCGCGGCGATCTGTTCGATGTTGGTGTTGGCGTACCCGTTGGCCTTGATGAGTCGCATCGCCTCGCGCCGAATGGCGTCACGAGTCTGGATCTTCTTTCGGTCTCGCAAACCGGTCGCTGGCTGCACCCACATGGGCCGCATTGTGTCAGGACATGTCGGCCGGCATACCAAGTCGGTCAGGACAAGATCAAAGAGACGCCCAGTCCGGTCATCGTGACGGCAATCAATCCGTCGAGGAACCGCCAGGTCATCGGGCTGGCGAACAGTCGGGAGAGGCGCCGCGCGCCGAGTCCGAGGCTGACGAACCACACCACGCTCGCGGTGACCGCGCCGACGCCGAACAACCACCGCTCGCCGCTGTGCTCGTTGGCGAGGGTGCCCAGCAGGATCACGGTGTCGAGGTAGACGTGCGGATTGAGCCAGGTCAGCGCAAGGCAGGTGACCAGCACTTCGAGGAGGCGGGCCGGTCGTTTCTCCGACGGTGTCAGAGTGGACGGCCGCCAAGCGCGCCGCGCCGCGAGCAGCCCATATCCGATCAGGAATGCCGCACCGCCGAACCGGGCGATGTCGAGGGCCCCAGGATGCGCGGAGATCAGCGCGCCGATGCCGGCGATACCCGCTGTGATGAGCAGGATGTCGGATACGGCGCACACGGTCACCACCGCCATCACGTGCTCACCGCGGATGCCCTGGCGCAGCACGAAGGCGTTCTGTGCCCCGATCGCGACGATCAGCGTCAGCGAGGCCAGAAAGCCGACGAGTAGCGGTGAGTTCATGGAACCGACGGTAGGTAACCACGTCGAATCAGTACAGCTAATAACTCTTAATTTGCATTAGCAATGCTAATGTAGAAACGTCGAGTCGTCGGCGCCTGCGGACGGAGCCTCTGATCAGGCCAGAAAGCATCGAAAATCTGCTTCGATTGCGACGGACCCGCGCAGGAGGGCAATCATGACGACGCAACTTCCCGATTCGGCCGTGGGGCAGCAGACGATGGCGAAGGTCGGTCGTCGCTTGCTGCCCTTCCTGGTCCTCCTCTACTTCGTCAACTACCTCGATCGCGTCAACATCAGCTTCGCCGGCCCCAACGGCATGAACGAAGACCTCGCGATGAGCGCGAAGATGTTCGGCTTCGCGTCGGGCATTTTCTTCATCGGCTATCTGCTGCTGGAAGTGCCGAGCAATATCGCACTTCACAAGTTCGGCGGTCGCCGGTGGATCGCGCGCATCATGCTGACGTGGGGAATCATCAGCAGCGCAATCGCATTCGTGCCCAATGCGGAAACCCTGATCGTCCTGCGGTTCCTGCTCGGCGTGGCGGAAGCGGGCTTCTTCCCCGGCATCATCCTCTATCTCACCTTCTGGTTCCCCGAAAGGCACCGCTCCAAGGCGATTTCGTTGTTCATGGTGGCGGTGCCGGTATCGACCGCCATCGGATCCACGCTTTCCTCATTGGTCATCGAGTGGGGGCATGGGGCGCTGTTCGGCCTCGAGGGATGGCGCTTCATGTTCCTCGTCGAGGGGATCCCCGCGGTCGTCCTCGCGTTCGTCTGCTGGTTCTACCTGACCGATCGACCTGCCGAGGCCAAGTGGCTGGAGACTGACCAAAAAGACTGGCTCGAAACGATTCTGGACGTCGAACGGTCGATGGCAGAGACCGGACAGCACTGGCCGCTCAAGAAGGCGCTCAGTCATCCGCGGATTCTCCTGCTGGCTTTCATCTATTTCGGAATCACCTACGGCCTGTACGCGGTCGGGTTCTTCCTGCCCACCATCGTCGCCGGCTTCCAGCAGCAGTACGGCACCCATCTCAGCATCATCGAGCGCGGCCTCGTGACATCCGTGCCCTACGTCGTCGCCGCTATCGTGATGGTGCCCTGGGCGCGCCACGCCGACCGCACCGGCGAGCGGGTGTGGCACGTCGCGATCCCCGCGATCGTCGGAGCGGTGTCCATCCCGGTCGCGCTCTACATGACCGATCCCTACTTGGCGATGGTCGCCGTCACCCTCTCCACGTGCTCGGTCATGTGTGCGCTGCCGGTCTTCTGGGCGCTGCCATCGGCGTTCCTCACCGGAGTCGCCGCAGCAGGCGGTATCGCGCTGATCAACTCGCTGGGCAACCTGAGCGGCTTCAGCGGTCCCTACATCACCGGGTGGCTGACCGATCTGACAGGGAATGCCAAGGCCGCGATGTGGGTGGTCGGAATCCTGTCGTTGGCCGCCGCGGTCGTGGTCGTCTACCTGGGCCACAAGCCCCGACCCGAAACGAAGGCATCGGCCTAGTGCAGATCGACGGCCAGCAGTTGGCGGCGTTCGCGGCAGTGATCGAGCACGGGTCGTTCGACGCCGCGGCGACCCGGCTCCACGTCACGCCGTCGGCGATCAGCCAGCGCATCAAGGCGTTAGAACAGCGGGTCGGGCAGGTCGTCGTGGTGCGAGAGAAGCCCTGCGTGCCAACGTCGGCTGGTATACCGCTCCTGCGGTTGGCCGCACAGACCGCGCTGCTGGAGGCCGAGGCCCTCACCGAGATGGCCGGCGGTGACGGGTCCTCCCCGCGTATCGCCTTGGCTGTCAACGCCGATTCGATGGCGACGTGGTTCACCGGGGTCCTCGACACGCTCGACGATGTGTTGTTCGACATCCGGATCGAGGACCAGGACCACTCGGCGCGACTGCTGCGCGAAGGCGTGGTGATGGGTGCGGTCACGACCGAACGTGCGCCGGTGCCTGGTTGCCGGGCGAGGTCGCTGGGTGTGATGAGGTACGTGCCGGTGGCCGCGCCGTCCTATGTCGAGCGCTATCTGCCGGACGGGTTCACCGCGCAAGCGGCGTCCGCAGCGCCGTCGCTCGCGTGGAACCGTGACGATGCCTTGCAGGACATGTTGGTGCGCAAGGTTTTCCGCCGCGACATCAACCGACCGCAGCACTTCGTTCCAACGGCTGAGGGCTTCGGCAGCGCCGTGCGGGCAGGACTGGGATGGGGCATGTTCCCGGAGAACCTGGCCGTACCCGCTCTCGCGGACGGTTCGTTCGTTCGCGTTGCCGATGCCCATCTCGACGTGCCACTGTTCTGGCAGTGCTGGAAGCTCGACAGTCCTTTGGTCGAGGCCATCACCGACGCCGTGCAGTCCGCCGCCGTGAAGATCATGGTGTGACGCCCATTTCGCACAGGACGTCGCGCAAGGTACGCAACGCGTAGTGCAGCCGTGACTTCACGGTGCCCTCTGCGATTTTGAGGTCCGCGGCGATGTCCGCTGTCGTCCAACCCTGGATGTACGAGCGTTGAACCACCGCACGGTGCTCGGGCGTCAGCCGCGCCAGCGCCTCGTTGATCAGCATCCGGTCCAGCGCGGCGTTCACCTCGTCCGGTCCGGCGCGCTCAGGTACGCCGAAGTCGTCGCGCGCGCTCACCTCACGGCGGAAACGCAGGGACCGACTCTCGTCGATGATCATGTTTCGGGCCACCGTGAACAGCCACGACCGTGCCGAACGCTCGCTGTCGTTGGCGACCTCGGGGTGCTGCCACGCTCGTAGTAGCGTCTCCTGCATCACATCCTGAGCGCGAGATCGGTCGCCGGTCAATCGCCACGCGTAGTGCCACAGGGCGGCTGCGTGCTCTTCGTAGAGCCCGCCGACGTCAATACTTAGCGTCATACCACCGACGATGA
Source organism: Mycobacterium sp. NPDC051804 (assembly GCF_044452905.1). NCBI lineage: Bacteria > Bacillati > Actinomycetota > Actinomycetes > Mycobacteriales > Mycobacteriaceae > Mycobacterium > Mycobacterium sp. NPDC051804. Next base: position 806,855 of record NZ_JBITCD010000001.1, read on the forward strand.
CATCCCCGGAGGCATTGGGGCAGGTGGCGCCACAACTAGTACTGGCACTACCACGTTCGATATCGGCTGGCGGCACGTGGTTTTGCGACGGCTATTCCAGCTAGCCGGGTGGCGAAGTTGGATGACAGCGGGGGCGAAAAGTTCGGGCCGGTCAGCAACGCTCAGAGACGGGACGCTGAAACCAGGGTCTCAACCAAAACCCCTGAGACACAACAATGAAGCACGATGCCGCCGCCATGGGCAAGTTCCTGCGAAGCCGCAGGAGCCAGTTGGTGCGCGCCGATCTCGGCATGCCTCCCAATGGGCGCGCAACCGTCGGTCTGCGCCGCGAAGAAGTGGCGTACCTGTCCGGGGTCAGCATCACCTGGTACACGTGGCTCGAGCAGGGCCGTGAGGTTACCCCGTCTCGCCAAGTGCTCGATTCGCTCGCACTGACGCTGCGGTTGTCGCACACCGAACGTGTGTATCTTCTGGGATTGGCCGGGTACGGCACGCCTTATCCCGATGAGGACCCGAACCCCGGCACGGTCCCCGCGCTCATGCAACGCCTCCTCGACGCGCTTACGGACTTCCCGGCGATGGCAGTCACCACCGACTGGACCGTATTGGCCTGGAACGCAGCGTATGTGGCGGTATACCCGAACATCGCCACCGTCGCCAACGCCGACCGAAACTTTCTGTGGCTGCTGTTCACCGACCCTTATCTCCGCACCCTGATACCGGACTGGGAGGTCACCGGCGCATACAACGTCGCCTCGTTTCGGGCCGAGGCCGGGAACCGTCTCGATGAGCCGCCTTTCGCCGACCTCGTCAGCCGACTGCTGCAGACCAGCGCCGAGTTCCGGTCCGCGTGGGAGAGCTTTGCCATCGACACGATGTCTTCCCGCGTGCGCCATTTCCGCCACACCGTGGTCGGCGATCTGCACTTGGAACAGCACATCCTCGCACCCACAGACCATCCGAACCTGCGCCTGGTGACCTTCATTCCGGTCGCTGACAGCGATACGGTCGACAAGTTGCGCACGCTGATCGCTCTCAACCTCGCGTCGCGATGAAAGAGTCTCTCTAAGAACATATTTCGGATACCACTCCACACTGTCTGTGCTCTGTGAGATCGACCACTTTCGATGAACTGACGCCAACCGCGAGTCGTATCACGTTGAGACCGGCTTACACCGATCTCGGACTGCGACATCGAGGGAGCGTGATGAACAAACTCCGGGTTCTCGTGGTCGGAGCCGGCGTGGGCGGCATTTCCATCGCTCGGGGCTTACTTCGAGATGGTTATGACGTCACCGTATTCGAACAGCGGCCGGATACGCGGCCAGGTGGCGGCGCGGTGACCATCTGGCCCAGCGGCTCAACGGTTTTGGAACAGCTAGGCGTCCACATGGAGGGGGCAGGTCAATTGCTGTCCACCGTGCGGATAGCGACGTCAACTGGCCGCCCACTGCTCAACGTCGCCGTGGACACGATGGTCGACACGTTGGGCGGGCCCGTCCGGATGGTCCCTCGCCGCGTGCTGCTTGACCGTCTGTTGGAGGGCTTTCCGGCCGATCGCATCCAGTGCACCTGCCGCTTGGTCGCGGCGTTCAATACCCGGGACGGGGTACGGATCGAGTTCGAAGACGGCAGCTGCGCGGACGGGGACTTGTTGATCGGTGCCGATGGTCTGCACTCGAAGGTTCGACAAATCGTCGGTGGGGGACCCGCGGAGCCGACCGGTTGGTGCAGCTGGCAGGGACTGATCACCCTTCCCCACATCGCCGAAAAGGAAGTCGCAGTGCAGATCATCGGCGAACACGGAAACCTTGGTCTGTGGCCGGCCGGCGGCTCCGATCTGCAGTGGTGGTTCGATTTGCGGTGGTCGCCCGACTTCGTCAGGCCGGAACGTCCGATCGACGTGATCCGATACAGCTTCGGTGGGTGGTCGGAATTGGTCGATCAAGTACTGGCGACGCTGACCGACGACGATCTGGCCCGCTCCCCGTTTCCGCATTTTCGGCATCCGATTCCCCGCTTGTCGCGGATGGGCGCGGTGACGTTGCTCGGCGATGCCGCTCACACGATGCCCCCCGCCCTGGCGCAGGGAGCCAATCAGGCACTGCTGGACACGATGGTGTTGTGCAAGGCACTTTCTCTCCGCGACGGATGCCGCCGCGGCAACGGTGATCTCACGAGCGCGCTGCGCTGGTACGAGAGGACCAGGCGACGCAGGCTCACCGCCTTGTCCTGGGTGACGTCGCGGCAGATATCTCAGAGTCAGGCGGTGTTGGGTTGGGTCGCCATGATCTCGGATTCGTTGGGCACATGGGCGATGACGGCATTTCTGCGATGGCTGGGCCACCGCCGGCTGATCCGTTCGTGAATCAGTGCGCTTCTTGCACTTCAGAGGCGTGCTTCTTCTTGCCGAACGGCAGCACGTGCATGATCGCCACGACGACGGCACCGACGACCAGTCCGACGAGCGCCGATGCCGCGGTGTTGACCAGCCACGCCAGCACGCCACCGATACCCTCGGCCACCGCGCGGTGCACCAGGTCCTCGAAGTGGTGCACGAAACCATAGGGAGCATGCCAGCCCAGCGTGTCCGTCCCCAGCAGCAGGATGTGGCCGCCGACCCAGAGCATCGCGACGGTGCCGATCGTCGACAGCGCCGACAGCACCTTGGGCATCGCGGCGACCAGACCGCGGCCGAATTTCTGCGCGAACTTCGACGATCGCTGCGCGAGGCTGAGGCCGATGTCGTCCATTTTCACGATCAGCGCGACGACGCCGTACACCGCGGCCGTGATCACGATGGCGACCACGACGAGGATGATGAATCGCGACCAGAAGCGTTCGCTCGCCACCTCGTTCAGCGCGATCACCATGATCTCGGCGGACAGGATGAAGTCGGTCCGGATCGCGCCGGACGTCATCTGCTTCTCGGCGTCCTCGCCACTCGTCGCGGTCGGTGCGGCGTGGGCCTCGTGGCCGCTGATCCAGCCCCAGACTTTTTCTGCACCCTCGTAGCAGAGGTACGTCGCGCCGATCATCAGGATCGGCGTCACGATCCAGGGCACGAACTGACTCAGCAGCAAGGCCGCCGGGAGAATGAACAGCAGCTTGTTTCGCAGCGAGCCGATCGCGATCCGCTTGATCATCGGCAGTTCGCGGTCGGCGGTGATGCCGTGCACGTACTGCGGCGTCACCGCGGTGTCGTCGATGACCACGCCAGCAGCCTTGGCGGTCGCGCGTCCGGCTGCGGCACCGATGTCATCGACCGAGGCCGCCGCCAATCGCGCCAGCGCCGCGACGTCGTCGAGAAGTCCGAACAGGCCGGCGCTCATCGCTTCCCCATGGTGTGGAGGCTACCGTGACCGAATGGCCGGTGCTGATGGCGCGTTTGGCGCCACGAGGATCCTGGCGGGTGCCGCCGAGGCGTTCGCCGGTCAGGTCTACTTCGCCCCCGAGGCGCACGACGGATACCAGAAGCTCGGCTTTTCCGGCAGTCCCGGACTCGCCGGCGGGGTCGCGATGCCCGATATGCACGCGTACTTCTGCAGCCGTGGCGCGATCCTCGGTCAGGTACCGGGTGAGGTGGTGGCGTCGGCGTTCGCGGTGTTCAACCCGGCGATCGTGGTGCCTTCGGTCGCCCACGGCTGGTCGCTGACGACAGCAGCGGAGATCTTCGGCGTCAGGGATGAGGCGGCCGTCGGTCAGCTGCGAAGGATCCTCGGGAACAGCCCGGACGGTGCCGCGGAGCTGGCCCGGCTCCTGAGGCCGGTCAGCGAGTCGCTTCCGCTGGCCGGGCGTCCGCTCTATGCGGGCCTGATGGGCGCTGACGTGCCCGACGACCCGCTCGGCGCGGCGTGGCGGTTCGCCGACCGTCTTCGAGAGTTCCGCGGCGACGCACACACGGCGGCCTGGACGTCGGCCGGGTACAGCGCCATCGAGATCGGGCTGACGACCGAGCTGTACTGGGGGTTGCGGCCCAAGACGTACGTCAGGACCCGAGGCTGGTCGGACGAGCAACTCGATGCCGGTATCACCGACCTGCAAAGCCGCGGCCTGATCGACGCCGACGGGCTGACCGAGCGGGGCAGGCAGGAGCGTGAGGCGATCGAGACCCGCACCGATGAGCAATGCGCGCCGGTGCTGCGCGCCCTCGGTGACGGCTTCGAGACCGCGGTCGCCGTCCTGATGCGGTTCTCCGACGCGGTGCGTGCCGCGCACGGCTACCCAGCAGCGGGTCCGCACGACCTTGCGTCGCTACATGCCAAGCAGTGACTCGATCTCACCGCGGGCGAAGTAGGCCACGAAGCCCGCGGCGACGACCCACATCAGCGGGCTGATCTCGCGGGCCTTGCCGGCGGCAGAGCGCGTCACCACCCACACGATGAAACCCACGCCGATGCCGTTGGCGATCGAGTAGGAGAACGGCATCGTCACCACGGTGAGGAAGACCGGCAGCGCGACGGAGAACTCGGAGATGTCGATGTGCCGAAGGTGCGCCGCCATCATCGTTCCGACGACCACCAGCGCCGCCGCGGCCACCTCGGTCGGCACGATCGACGCCAGCGGTGAAATGAACATCGCTGCCAAAAAGAGCACGCCCGTAACAAGATTCGCGAAACCGGTGCGCGCACCCTCCTCGATGCCCGCCCCGGATTCGACGAAGACGGTTTGGGACGAAGCCGATGTCGCGCCGCCGACGACTGCGCCCGCACCTTCGACGATCAGCGCCGAACGCACGCGCGGGAACGTTCCCTGATCGTCGGCGAGGCCGGACTCGCGTGCCAGGCCGGTGAAGCTGCCCATCGCGTCGAAGAAGTTCGCGAAGACGAGCGTGAAGACGAACATCACGACCGCGATCGCGCCGATGCGGCCGAGGCTGCCGAACAGGCTGAACTCGCCGACCAGTGACAGATCCGGCAGTGCGAACGGCGACCCCGACAACGCGGGCACCGACAGGCTCCACCCGCCGGGGCGTTCGGTCGCCGGGCCGAGGTGCCAGATGGCCTCGATGACGATGGCGACGATCGTGCCCACGACAAGCCCGATGAGGATGGCCCCGCGCACCCGCCGCACGAGGAGAATGCCGGTCAGCAGCAAGGTGAACACGAACACGACGGTGGGAACCGTGCTGATGTCGCCCGAGCCACCGATCCCCAGACCCACCGGCGGCGACGCAGTTCCCGTCGATCCGACGAAACCGGCGTCGACGAGCCCGATGAAAAGGATGAACAAGCCGATACCCGCCGTGATTGCGATCTTCAGCTGCATGGGGACGGCGTCGAACACGAGTCTGCGCAGGCCGGTCGCCGCGAGGCTGACGATGATGAGCCCATTGATGACGACGAGCCCCATCGCTTCGGGCCACGTCAGCGAGCCGACCAGGGTCGTCGCGACGAACGAGTTGAGGCCAAGGCCCGCGGCGAACGCGAACGGCAGCCGCGAGATGACGCCGAACAGGATGGTCATGATGCCCGCGGCCAGCGACGTGACGGCCGAGACCTGATCGAATTCGAGCTGGCTGCCGGTTACGTCGTCGATGCCGGACAGGATGATCGGGTTGAGCACGATGATGTAGGCCATCGCGATGAAAGTGACCACGCCGCCGCTGATTTCGTTGGTGAGCGTGGACCCGCGTTCGGTGATCTCGAAGAAGCGATCGAGGCGGTTCATCCGTCGACCCTAGAGACGCGCGTCATGTCCTGCAGCGCGCGCACGAACACCCGGCGCTCGTCGGCCGAGAGCGCCGAGAGCCAGCGTTCCTCGCCGCGCTGGATACCTTGCTGTACCGCGTCTTTCACCGTGCGGCCCGATTCGGTGATGGCCAGGAGTCGCACGCGGCGATCGTCGGGATCGGCGTGGCGCTCGATGTAACCCTTGGTCTGCAGCTCGTCGAGCGTCGCGATGATGCGCGTCTTGTCGGCGCCGATGGACTCGGCGAGCGCGGCCTGGGTACGCACCGGGGATTCGTCGAGGGCGAGGAGCACCGCATAGCCCCACATCGACATGTCGTGTTCGGCCAGCACGGGTAGCTCCGCGGCGATCAGCTCTCGAAGCAGCGGAGCCAGCATCGCCGCGAGGTCGGGACGCTTCGCCTGGGAAGGCATGGACGAATATTAGTCAGCGACCGGCTACCCGACCTCGCGACGTTCATGCCGGCGGCTAAGAAACTTGTGCCGTCGGCATGATCGTGAGCTGCTGGAAGTTCACCCGCGCCGGCTGACCGGCCAGGAAATTGATGGCCTCGGCGACGTCCTCGGACTCGAGCACGTCGATCTTGCCCTTCGTGTCCGCGATCCATTCGGTGGCTCCCGCGTCGGTCACATGGTCCGCCAGCTCGGTGGAGACGATGCCGGGTTCGATAGCCGAGACCCGGATCCCCTTGGGACCGAGTTCCGCCCGCAGCGTCCGCGACATGTGCGTGACGTAGGCCTTCGTTCCGGCGTAGACCGCGAAGTTCGGGAAGATGTTCTGCGCGCCGATCGACGAGGTGTTGATCAGATCGGCCACGCCCTTCTCGGCGGCTGAGGCGATGAGCTGCGGGACAAATGCGCCGATCACGTACATCAAACCGCTGATGTTGAGGTCGATCTGCTGCTGCCATTGATCGAAGCGCTGCTCCTCGACGGGCGCGGGCAGCATGACGCCGGCGTTGTTGAACAGCAGGTCGACGGTGCCCAGTTCGCGGGCCACGCGGTCGGCGGCGGCGCGTACGGCGTCGGCGTCGGACACGTCGATTGCGATGGCGAGTGCGGTGCCGCCGGACTGCTCGATTTCGTTGACGAGCTTCTCGAGTCGTTCGGCACGCCGGGCGAGTACGGCGACCTTGGCGCCGGAAGCGGCCAGCCGTTTGGCGGTGGCCTCGCCGATACCGCTCGACGCGCCGGTCACTACGGCGACGCGGCCGGCGAGAGTGTTGGTGGTGCTGGTGTCAGTTGAGTTGGTCATGCCCACATCAACATCGCGACAGCGCGATGCTTACCGCCTCATCGGGCACTGCTCTACCTAGGTCTGGCAGACCTACGTTTGTCCGGGCGTGCACGCGGTGCGGGCCGCACACTGGATTGCGTGGAGCACAACGCGGAGTTGAGGGACTTCCTGCGGACCCGCCGCGCGCGCTTGAGCGTCGACGACGTCGATATCGGTGGCACAGGCCGGACGCGACGGGTGCCGGGCTTACGCCGGGAAGAGGTCGCTGCGCTGGCGGGTGTGAGCGTGGATTACTACAGCCGTCTCGAACAGGGCCGCCACCTCAATGTGTCGGATGAGGTGCTCGACGCGGTGGCGCGCGCGTTGCGACTCGATGACACCGAGCGTGCGCACTTCTTCCGGATCGCGAAGACCAACGCGCGCCGCCCGCGCCGGCGCAGCCCGGCCCCCGTCCAGCGAGTCCGGCCGGGTGTGCGGCGCATCCTCGAGACGCTGGACGACGTGACACCCGCCTTCGTCTTCGGTCGCCGGATGGATGTGCTGGCCGCGAACAAACTGGCCCGCGCGCTGCTCACGGACTTCGATGCGCTTCCGCCGCGGGAGCGAAACCTGTTGCGCTACACGTTTTTAGACGAGAGCACCCGCGAGTTGTTCGTCGACTGGGAGGGCGTCGCGAAGGACAACGTCGGAACCCTGCGCCTCGACGCCGGGCGTCATCCCGACGATCCGGTGCTGATGGAGTTGGTCGGTGAGCTGTCGGTGAAGAGCCCGGAGTTTTGCCGCTGGTGGGCCGACCACAATGTGCGTGAACGTACGCACGGGACGAAGCGCTACCACCACCCGCTCGTCGGCGAGTTGACGCTGCAGTACGAGTCCGTCGCGTTGCTCGGCGATCCCGACCAGACGCTCTGCCTCTACTCCGCGGAGGCGGCGTCGCCGTCGGAGGCGGCATTGCGTCTGCTGGCCAACTGGACCGGCGAGCGGGTCAGCGAGGGTCGATGAGGTCGCGCAGGCGCTGCGCGGGGTAGACCGTCGCGCCGAGGGCACCGACGCGCTCTGACAGCATGCGATCCGAGGTGGCCACGCGGATGTCCTGCGGATTCTCGGCGGTCCGCACCATCGCGACGATCTGGTCGTCGGCCGAGTTGGCCGCGGCCTTCGGCGCGTGCGCGATGGTGATGACCGACGATTCGAGCGGCGGTGACAACGGATGCTCGAACACCACCGTCACGTCCTCACTCTGTGAGGACGCCCAATGCTCGAGCTTTTCGATCAATGTGGACATCGCCAATCGGCGATTTCGCCACCAGCCGTCCGGACGGGACCCGACGACGTTCATGCCGTCGACGATCCAGCGCAAGAGCCCTAGTGGGCGACGCGTGCTGCGCGCTTGGCGGGGTGCCGACGGCCGAGCAGATATGCGAGCCAGCGAATATCGAGAAGCATTTTCAGACCCTTTCCGCTATGCGGATTGCTTGGTCAGCAACGGCAGCAGGCGACGACGTTCGTCGATGCTGTCGGCGAAATGATGGAGCGCGTCGGGAATCGACTCGGCGACCGGGAAGCTGAGCCCGGCGGCCTGCGTCGCGCGCATGACGGGGGCGCTGGGGACCAGCGACCACTCCACACCGCTGTGGAAGCAACTCTCGTCGACCGCGGACAGCAGCGAAAGTGCGTGTCCGGTAAAGGAACTCACACTGCTGAGGTCGAGCACGAACGGTTTCTCAGCGATGACGAACCGAAGCGCCAGCGCGGTGACCCGCTCGATATTGGTGTCGTCGATCACGCCTTGGACCGTCACCACAGTGGCCAACTGGCGGCACACCGCATGGATCTGGGCGCCAGCACAATCGAAAGCCGGATTGCCGTACATGGTGCCTCCCCTCGATCTCTTGACACTCAAGGTATCCAGGCAAAGTAAGGCAACCGGGTGCTATCGCTAATGCTTTGGTAAGAACTTGTTTTCAGGCTGAGAGCAAACTAAGAGAAGACGCAGTCAGTCGCGGCGCGTCCATTGTGGGCCCGTGTAGTTCTCCCACGGGTTGTAATCGGCGAGCAGCGGTTCCTGCGGCGGACGCTGATCCTCGGGCACATGTTGCAGGTTGATCCGAATGCGGTACCAGATCGAACTGGGGCCCCGCATGCCGTCTACCAGAACGTCTGGTGCTTCGAGCCTTTCAGCTACCGACGGGTAACGTCCGCGCCAGGTGTCCAGCGCTGCCATCGCTTCGTCTTTGGTTTTGGTGCGCGCGATCTCGATGAGCGGCATCGAGGATTCACGTCGGCCCGTACCCTTCTTGGCACCGCGCGGCGCCTTCTCCGGTGGGCCGAGCTTGTCGGCTAAGTCCAGCAGCGAATCAAGTGAACCCGCTGAGTCATCTATTCCCTCCCACGGGTCGCCGTAATCCTCGAACCTCTGCGGCACGGTCGCGACGGTGAATTGTTCGGGATGACAGTCGGCGACCTCGTCCCACAACAACGGCGTCGACACCCGCGCGTCCGGCAGCGACCGCACCGAATAGGCCGACGCCACCGTGCGGTCGAACGCGTTCTGGTTGAAGTCCACGAACACGCCCTCGCGCTCTTCCTTCCACCATCGGCTGGTGGCGAGGTCGGGGGCCCGGCGCTCCACTTCACGTGCGATCGTCTGGGCGGCCAGGCGAACCTGTTTGAACGGCCAGCGCCGTTCGATGCGGGCATAGATGTGGAAGCCCCGCGATCCGGAGGTCTTCGGCCATGCCGTCAGCCCATAGTCCTCGAGCACCTCGCGCGCGACCAGGGCTACCGCCACGATCTGACGCCAGTCCACCCCGGGCATCGGGTCCAGGTCGACGCGCAGCTCGTCGGGATGGGCGAGGTCGTCGGCGCGCACCGGGTGGGGATTGAGGTCGACACAGCCGAGGTTGACCGCCCAGACCAGCCCGCCCGCGTTGTGGATCACCGCCTCTTTCGCCGATGTCCCGGACGCGTACTTCAACTCGGCGACGTCGACGAAGTCGGGCCGCTTTTCGGGGGCACGCTTCTGGAACACCGCCTCTTCGGCGATTCCCTTGACGAACCGCTTGAGGATCATCGGACGGTCGGCCACGCCGCGCAGCGCTCCGTCGGCGACGCGCAGGTAGTAGCGCATCAGGTCCATCTTGGTCACGCCCGGCCGTCCTTGGAATGCGGGGAAAACGACCTTGTCGGGGTTGGTGATGGGCACCTGCTGACCGTCGACCTCCAAGTGGAGCGGGGCGGGCATGGGTCCATGTTAGGTTCCCGACCCGACATGCGACCCGCGTCACATATTGTGGGTCCATGCCCAAGCTAACTGATCTTCCGTTGCAGGCAGCGGCCAAAATCCAGCAGTATGCCGAGCGCGGATCGGCCGAACTGCACTACGCCCGCAAGATGTTCGAAGCCGGGGCGCTGAAGCTGGAGGCACCGCAGAACATCGCCGCGTTCCTCGCCGACATCCGGCGCTGGGGCGAATTCGGCATGATTCCAGCGCTCAACGCGCGCCGCACCCCGCATCGGGTAGCTGTTGTCGACGACGATGGCGAGTTCACGTTCAAAGAACTCGACGATGCGGCGCACGCACTTGCCAACGGCTTGTTGGCAATGGGCATCAAGGGTGGCGACGGCGTCGCGATCCTGGCGCGCAACCACCGGTGGTTCCTCGTCTCCGTGTACGGCGCTGCTCGCGCCGGTGCCCGCATCATCCTGCTCAACAGTGAGTTCTCCGGGCCGCAGATCAAAGAGGTGTCCGAACGCGAGGGCGCGAAAGTCATCATCTATGACGACGAGTACACCGCCGCGGTCTCGGCGGCCGACCCCGATTTCGGCAAGATGCGCGCGCTGGCGACCAACCCGGACAAGGACGAGCCGTCCGGCAGCACCGACGACACCATCGCCGACCTGATCGCGCGCAGCAGTTCCGCGCAGGCCCCGAAGGTCACCAAGCATTCGTCGATCATCATCTTGACCAGCGGCACCACCGGAACCCCCAAGGGCGCGAACCGAAGCACCCCGCCGTCGCTGGCCCCGATCGGCGGCGTGCTGTCGCATGTGCCGTTCAAGGCGGGCGAGGTGACGTCGCTTCCCGCCCCGATGTTCCACGCGCTCGGTTTCCTGCACGCCACGATCGCGATGATGCTCGGCTCCACGCTGGTGCTGCGCAGGCGCTTCAAGCCGGCGACCGTGCTGGCGGACATCGAGAAGAACAAGGCGACCGCGATGGTCGTCGTGCCGGTGATGCTGTCGCGGCTGCTCGACGAACTCGAGAAGACCCAGCCCAAACCCGATCTGTCGTCGCTGAAGATCGTGTTCGTGTCGGGCTCGCAGCTGGGGGCCGAACTGGCCACGCGTGCCTTGAAGGATCTCGGCCCCGTCATCTACAACCTCTACGGCTCGACCGAGATCGCGTTCGCGACCATCGCGCGGCCCAAGGACCTGTCGATCAACCCCGGCACGGTCGGCCCCGTCGTCAAGGGCGTCAAGGTCAAGATCCTCGACGACAACGGCGCCGAACTGCCGCAGGGCGAGGTGGGCCGCATCTTCGTCGGCAACACCTTCCCCTTCGAGGGATACACCGGCGGCGGGCACAAGCAGATCATCGACGGGCTGATGTCCTCGGGCGATGTCGGGTACTTCGACGAGCACGATCTGCTGTACGTCAGCGGACGTGACGACGAGATGATCGTGTCCGGCGGGGAGAACGTCTTCCCCGCCGAGATCGAGGATCTCGTGAGCGGCCATCCCGAGGTCGTCGAGGCCACCGCACTCGGTGTCGAGGACAAGGAGTGGGGCCACCGGTTGCGCTGCTTCGTGGTCAAGGTCGACGGTGCCTCGATCGACGAGGACGCGATCAAGGCATACGTGCGCGACAACCTGGCTCGCTACAAGGTGCCCCGCGAGGTCGTTTTCCTCGATGAGCTGCCGCGCAACCCCACCGGCAAGATCCTCAAGCGCGAACTCCGGGAAATGGACACCGAGGGGTCGGAATAGTTCCGCTGTCGCGGTGGTAGTACGACAGCGTGAACATTGATCTGACCGGAAAGACCGCGCTCGTCACAGGTTCCACCCAGGGCATCGGATTGGCGATCGCCCGGGGGCTGGCCGCCAGCGGCGCCCGCGTCGTGGTCAACGGGCGTACACCCGACCGCGTCGACGAGGCCGTCGCCACGCTCGGTGGTGACGCCATCGGGGTGGCGGCCGACGTGGCGACCGACGACGGAGTCGCCGAACTCCTGGCGCAGTTACCCGACGTCGACATCCTGGTGAACAACCTCGGCATCTTCGAGGCGGTACCCGCCCGCGAGATCACCGACGAGCAGTGGCGCATCTACTTCGAGGTGAATGTCCTTGCGGCAGCTCGACTTATCCGCAGCTATCTGCCCGCGATGGCAGAGCGTGGCTGGGGCAGGGTCATCCAGATCGCCAGCGACTCCGCGATCGTGATCCCCGAGGAGATGATCCACTACGGCGTCTCCAAGACCGCGCTGCTGGCGCTGTCGCGCGGGTTCGCGAAGGACGCGTCGGGCACCGGTGTCACCGTGAACTCCGTCATCGCGGGGCCGACACACACTGCGGGAGTTGAGGACTTCGTCTACCAACTGGTCGACAAGTCGTTGCCGTGGGACACCGCGCAGCGGGAGTTCATGCGCAAGTACCGGCCGCAGTCACTGCTGGAGCGACTCATCGAACCCGATGAGATCGCCAACATGGTCACGTATCTGGCGTCCCCGCAGGCGTCGGCGACGACGGGTGGCGCACTTCGCGTCGACGGTGGCTACGTCGACTCGATCCTCCCTTAAGTCGCCATGATCGCCGCGCCGGGAATCGACAGGCACACCAGCATCAGGGTCAGCAGGAACCAGCCCGCACCCTGCCAGGCCACCCACGCGCCCTGCGCTTTCCACTCTCGGTAGGTCTTGACGAAGGCGCCGACGCCGCCGCCGAACAGGATGGCAGGCACCAGCGACGCCACGATCACAGATTGATGTGCGGTCAGTGCGTAAGCGGCGAAGACAAGTCCAGCGACCGCGACGACGGTACCCACGTAGATAGCCGCGGCGCGGAAGGTGCCTGGCCGGTCCCAACGCTTCTCGACATCGTTGGTCATGTCGAGCCTCAGTGCGGGTTGTTGATGTACCAGGACAGGCATCCCGGAATATCGCGGCACGCGATCACCGCGGCTTGGTCCGGCGGTCCGCCGCGGACCCTGGGAACGCGTGGCCCGACATTGCACGACGGGACATACGGATTGCCAGGGACGAAGCCGGGATAGCAAGGCGCAGCGTCCGTCTCGGCGGCCTGCACCGTCAACACCATCGGCGCGATCAAGAAGCTCAACGCGGCCGCCGCGATGACGACAGGTCGGACCAGTCGGTGTTCGAGATTCCTCATCATCACCACCAACGTCCACGAGGCGACCAGCTATTTCGATGGTACGCCCGATGTCGAACGCTTTACGGGTCCCGAGGCAGGCCGAGCAGCCGCTCGGCGATGATGTTCAGCTGGACTTCTGACGTACCGCCATAGATGGTCGTGGCGCGGCTGGCCAGCAGGAACTCGGCCCACTTGCCCTGCGGCGTCTCCGGATTGCCGACGGCGCCGTCGGTCCCGAACGACGACACCGCGAACTCGGCGTACTTCTGACCGGTGCGCATCGACAACAGCTTTGAGATGGCCGCGGCGGGCATCGGATCTCCGCCGGCCAGCGTCAGCAAGGTCGACCGCATGTTCAGCACCTTCGCGGCATGTCCTTCAGCGATGAGGTGTCCGGCCTGGTGCTGCCCGATCTGATCGAACTGGCCGTCGCGGATGAACTCGACGAAGCCGTCGAGGGTGGGCAGGAACGGTGGCTCAGTGCTGCCGATCGACACCCGCTCGGCCGTCAGGGTGGTGCGGCTGACCTCCCAGCCGCGGTTCACCTCACCGAGCACCATGTCGTCGGGGACGAAGACGTCGTCGATGAACACGGTGTTGAACATCGCGTTGCCCGTCAGCTCGCGCAGCGGCTTCACCTCGACGCCGTCACTGCTCATGTCGAGCAGGAAGTAGGTGATGCCGTTGTGCTTCGGGGCGCTCGGGTCCGTGCGGGCCAGCAGCATGCCCCACTGTGAGTACTGTGCGCCGGTGGTCCAGATCTTCTGACCGGTGATCCGCCAGCCACCGTCGACCTTGGTGGCCTTGGTGGTCAGGCTGGCGAGATCGGATCCGGCGCCGGGCTCGGAAAACAGCTGGCACCAGATCATCTCGCCGCGCAGCGTCGGCGGCAGGAAGCGCTGCTGCTGCTCCTCGGTCCCGAATGCGACGACTGAGGGGATCAGCCATGCCGCGATGCCCATCGCTGGACGGCGGACCCGGCCGCTGCTGAACTCCTGGGCGATGATGATCTGTTCGATAGGGCTCGCAGCGCGGCCCCAGGGCTTGGGGAGGTGGGGGACCACCCATCCGCCCTCGGCGATCGCGGTGGTGCGCTCCTCGCTCGGAATCGCTTTCAGCCCGGTGACTTCCGCGCGGATCTCCTCACGCAGCTTCTCCGTGTCAGGGTCCAGATCGATGTCGAGTTTGCGCGTCCCGGTGCTCGTCGCGATGTCGACGACCTGTTGTGCGTAGTCGCTGGTGCGGCCGAAGCATGCGGCCAGCAGCAGCGCGCGGCGGTAGTACACGTTAGTGTCGTGTTCCCAGGTGAAGCCGATGCCGCCGTGCACCTGGATGCAGTCCTGGGTGGTGTGCAGCACGGCTTCGGGAGCCAATGTGGCGGCAACGGCCGCGGCGAACTCGAAAGCCGTGGCGTCCGTGGGGTTCTGGCTGTGCTCGTCGATGGCCCGCGCAGCGTCCCATACCGCGGCGGTCGCCCGCTCGGTGTCGGCGATCATCTGGGAGCACTTGTGCTTGATGGCCTGGAACTGTCCGATCGGCCTGCCGAACTGCTCGCGGATCTTGGCATACGCGGTAGCGGTGTCCGTCGCCCATCGTGCGACGCCCACGCACTCGGAGGACAGCAATGTCGAGATGATGGCGCGCGCGTGGCGGCGGCTCAGGTTGTTCAGCACCCGGTCGTCGCCGACCTCGACGGCGTTGGCGCGCACATGTGCGATCGGGCGAAGCGGATCCACACTCTGGACCGGCTCGATCTCCAGTGCCTCGGCGTCGAGGACGACCCACTCCTCGCCGCTGTCGATCGCGACCGGCAGCACCAGCACCGACGCCTGAGCGGCGGCGGGTACCGCGCGGACCTCACCGCGAATCACCAGTTCGTCGCCGTGCCTGGTGGCCGTCAGCCCGGAGTCGATCGCGTATGTCGCTATCACGTCACCGGAGGCCAGATCGCCCAGCACTTTGGCGTCGGGATCGTTGGCGGCGATCAGGGCACTGGCGATCGCCGAAGGGACGAACGGACCCGGTACCGCACCGTAGCCGAACTCCGCCAGCACGATCGCCAGCTCGAGTACACCGAACCCTTGTCCGCCAACGGATTCCGACAGATGCACACCCTGCAGACCTTGCTCGGCGGCGGCCTTCCAGTACGGCGGCGGGTTGGGAATCGGTGTCTCCAAGGCCTCGTGCAGCACCTCCGACGGCGCGATCCGCGCCACCAGGGACCGGACCGAATCGGCTAGGTCGTTGTGCTCAGTGTGAATTGCGATAGGCATAGCGGTTGCACCTCGTTGTCGCGGCTTTGCGGCGGGGTTATTCCCTATTAACCGGTCGGTTGGGAACCACGATACCGTTCACGACATTGGCGAGGTCCCTGCCATCCCGCATGCGGCGGCAGTTGTCGACGGCCACCTCCAGATACCGCCGCATCGTGTCCAGCGTGTACCAGCTGACGTGCGGGGTCAGGACCACGTTAGGCAGGCTGAGCAGCGGATTTCCGGCCGGAATCGGCTCGATGGCGAAGACGTCCAGACCCGCGGCCGCCAGCCTGCCCGATCGCAAGGCGTCGACGAGCGCCTCTTCGTCGACCACTGGGCCGCGAGAGGTGTTCACCAGCACCGAATCGGAAGGCATCAATCCGAGGGCGCCGCGATCCAGCAGGCCCTCGGTCACCTCCGTCAACGGGATGTGCACCGAGACGATGTCGCTGGCCGCAAGCAGCTCGTCGAGCGGGCGCCAGCCGGGCAGACCGTCGTCGCGGGTGCTGGTGTGCAGCACCTGAGAAGCTGGCGTACCCATCGCCTTGACGATGGCTTCGACGCGTTTGGCGATGTTGCCGTAGCCGACCAAGCCGACGGTGCACCCGCCGATGTCGCGCACCGTCTCGCCGAGGCTGGGATCTGACGGCCAGCCGTTGCCGTCGCGGGTGGTGCGGTCCAGTTCGGTGAGCCTGCGCAGCGCGGCCAGCATCAGCAGCACGGTGCCCTCGGCCACCGAAGGGGCGTTGGCGCCGGGCATGTTCGCCACGGCGACGCCCAGCCGCGTCGCGGTCTGCACGTCGATGGTGTTGACGCCCACGCCCAGCTTGTGCACCAGTCGGCACCGCGGAGCCTGCTCCAGATCCGCGCCCGATATCGGGCGCAGCACATGCCAGATCACGTCGGCGTGGGGAAGCTCTCGATAAAAGGTGTCGTCGTCGTGTTCTGCGCAGTAGTGGATATCGAGCCAATCCGCTTCTGGTGCGACAAACTGCGCAACCTTGGCACCGGGAACGTAGTGAGCGAGGACCCTCAGCGCCACCGCTTCGCGATCCATTTGGCGATGGTATCCGCCTTCTCGCTGCGTGCGCCCGGGCTCGCGAAGTAGTGGTCGGTGTCGATCGAGCACTGTGCCTTGTCCTGGGAGGCCAGGGCGTCGTAAATGCGTTGCGCGTCTGAGGGATACACGCCGGTGTCCTGCTCGGCATTGATCACCAGCGCGGGACAGGTGAGACGCGACAGGTGAGGTTCGGCGCGGGTCTGCGCCTGCTTCAGGCTCCACATACCGATCCAGCTGCGCAGCGTGCACGCCGCCGCGATGCCGTGGGCGGACCGGTTGGCCTTGATCGGGATGCCGGCGTAACACATGTTGGCCGGTCGCCTGGTCGGCTCGATGGACGGATCGACCATGCGTGGGTCCGCCCAGGTCCGCAGCACCGTGAACGGGCGGTCCGAAAATCCGGCGGCGTGCACGCGTTTGAGTTCGTTCTCCGCCCAGTCGGTGATGGCATTGTTGCGGTCGACCTGCGCTGACCGATAGCGCGCGATGAACTCTTCGGAGAATGGCGGACCGTTCTCCGGATTGAACAGATCGAGCTCGGGATCGCTGGTGACGGCGTCGTTTTCGTCGACGACGGACGCGTCCATCCACGCGGTCAGCACGTCGGGGCGGCCGGGATGCGCGGCGCTGGCGATGTAGCCGTCGGCGGGCAGCAGATCGTTGAGGCCCGCGGCGGGCCGCATTCCCTCCATCGGGGTCACGTGATGACTGACGGCCTGTGCCTGGTAGGCGGCCATCAGTGAACCGCCACCGGAATTGCCGAGCAGTACAACGGTTTCCACTCCTTGCACCTCGCGCAGCCACCGCACGCCAACTCCGATGTCGACGAGTGCGTGGTCGAGTAGAAAGCTGCTCTCGAAGCCGCGATAGCGGGTGTTCCAGCCGAGGAACCCGATGCCCCGGGTCGCCATGTAGTCGGCGAGATAATGTTCGGAGAAGTCGATCTGGTAGTGGGTGGCGATCATCGCCACCTTCGGTTTTCGTCCGACACCACGGTAGTAAAGGCCCTGGCACGGGTTTCCGCCTGCACCCGCCCGTCGTGCGGTGGGCGACTGTACGCCGACGAATTCGCGGGTGACCCCCGGGGTTCCGCCGTTCGATGGTGCCCTGGTCATGCCGCCCCCTTGTGATAGATCGTCCGGTAGAAGACGTTGGCAAGCGTGGTGACGCATGCCTCGTCGTCGACGGCTGCCGCAGTGCCGTCGCCGTTCCCGGCCAGCTGCGTGTAGCAGAACTGGTTGAGCATCGACACCAACGCCACCGCCACTAGATGTGGATCGTCGTCGGTGCAGAAGCCCTGTTGCTGAGCGTGTTTCAC
The DNA here is from genome assembly GCF_044452905.1 of Mycobacterium sp. NPDC051804. Lineage (NCBI taxonomy): Bacteria > Bacillati > Actinomycetota > Actinomycetes > Mycobacteriales > Mycobacteriaceae > Mycobacterium > Mycobacterium sp. NPDC051804. The sequence goes on from NZ_JBITCD010000001.1 coordinate 824,787, forward strand.
CATATGGGTGACCAGCGCTATCGGCAGCGAGCAGATCTCGTTCCAATATTCCGCGAAGTCGTCGCTGACCATCGCGAGCTGTGACACGCTCACGATCTCGGCGAGTTGGTGGCGGTAGGTGTGCCAATGGGCGGCCGCCGCCTGGTAGGAGCGCTCCCAGTTCGACAGGCCCGGCTCGGCCGCGGCGCGAGACCGTTGCCTGGCCTCATCACGGAACCGCACAGCCCACTCCCGGACCATCGCTTCTTTGGAGTCGTAATAGTTGTAGAACGATGCAGTGGACTTGCCGGCCTCCGCCGCAATATCTGAAATCGTGGTCGCGAGAATGCCTTTGCGGGCAATCACCGAGCGGGCGCCGGCGTCGATGGCCGCCTGAGTCTGCCGACCGCGCATCGTCGCAAATTGCACGCGCTGACTACCGGCCACGGCCTCTCCTTGACCATTGATCGAACCTGAACCTGATGTTAGATTCAGAAATCGAGCTTGACTAGAGGAGCAGCCACACATGATCAAGCCGAACAATCCGAATCCCGAGTTCGAGCTCGGCGGCATCAACCATGTAGCGCTGGTGTGCTCCGACATGGCGAAGACGGTCGACTTCTACAGCAATGTGCTTGGTATGCCCTTGATCAAGTCACTCGACCTGCCGGGCGGCATGGGGCAGCACTTCTTCTTCGATGCGGGTAATGGCGATTGCGTGGCCTTCTTCTGGTTCGCCGACGCTCCGGACCGCGTGCCGGGAATCTCGTCGCCCGAGGCGATTCCGGGTATCGGCGACATCGTCAGCGCGGTGAGCACCATGAATCACCTTGCGTTCCACGTCCCCGCGGAGAAGTTCGACGAGTATCGGCAGCGACTCAAGGACAAGGGTGTGCGTGTCGGTCCGGTGCTCAACCATGACGAGAGCAAGCAGCAGGTCTCCGCGTCGGTGCATCCGGGAGTGTACGTGCGGTCGTTCTACTTCTTCGACCCCGACGGAATCACACTCGAATTTGCCTGCTGGACCAAGGAATTCACCGACAGCGACACGACAACCGAGCCGAAGACCGCTGCGGATCGCCGGCCACGGGTATCCGTCTAGGGTTTTGGCGGTATCGCGGCCAGCTGCTCGATCAGCGCCGCCAGGGCTTCGACGAGCTCGTCGTGGTCGAGACTGACTTCACCGGATAACCATGCGCTGATGGTCTGACCAACGCCGCCGACCGCGAAATGCGACGCTGCCTTGACGTGGTCGTTGTCCAGCGCACCCTGGGCGCCCGCGTGCGCGAAAAGCAGGGCGGCGAACAACGCCGTCGACTCCGCCCGCTTGCGCACGATCACGGTGTTGGAGAGCTCGACGCTGAACAGCAGGCGGCCGACCCGGGTGTCCGCGGAGATCGTGCGCACGACATTGGCCATCGCCGCACGTGCCTGCTCGGCGGGTGCCGCTGACGCGACGGCGGCTTGGGTGGTGGCGGCGATGTCGGCGATCACCGAGTCGAAGACCGCTCCGACGAAGTCGTCCTTGTCGGTGAAGCTCTCGTAGAAGTACCGGACGCCCAACGCGGCCTGTCCGCAGACCGCGCGCACGGTCAGCTCGGCGGGGTCCTTTCCGGGGGCGCCGAGCAGGTCAAGGCCTGCGTCCAGCAGACGGCGCCGGCGACCGGCTACGCGTTCGACCGCGTCGACGCCGCGGTACGGGCGGACCTGTGCCATGCCTGACATCTTGACACCTGTCACATGCGCGGGCAAGATCAGGAAACATACGTTCTCACTTTCCCGATAGGGGCGGCCAATGACGGTCACTGTTCCGATCGACCACGTCGAGCGTCCGCTCAACGATCCGGTGCTCCCCGGTGGCAGGAAGCCGCCGAGGTGGATGGGCAACGCGGATGACGCGGCGTTCATCGGTCTGCTGTCCGGTGGCGCCAACGTGATCATGGAGCTTGCCCGTCCCGGCGTCGGATACGGCGTCAAGGACAGCCGGGTCGAGAGCGGGAGAGCGGACCGCCATCCCATCAAGCGGGCGAGGACCACCTTCACCTATCTCGCGGTTGCGCTGTCGGGCACCGACGAGCAGAAGAAGATGTATCGCCGCGCGGTGAACAAGTCCCATGCGCAGGTCTATTCGCAACCCGATAGCCCGGTGCAGTACAGCGCGTTCGACAAGGACCTGCAGATGTGGGTGGCCGCGTGCCTGTACAAGGGTTTCGTCGACGTGCATCGCATCTTCGTCGGCGAAATGGATGACGAGACCGCGGACCGCCACTATCGCGAAGGGATGACGCTCGGCACGACGTTGCAGGTGCCCGAGGAGATGTGGCCCGCCGATCGCAAGGCGTTCGACGAGTATTGGGAGCAGTCGCTGGACCAGGTTCACATCGACGACGCCGTCCACGAGTATCTGTGGCCCATCGCGGCAGGCCGGCTCGGCAAGGCCGTGCTGCCGCCTCCGTTGCAGAAGCGAGTGGACGCGGTCAACCTGTTCATGACGACGGGCTTTCTGCCGCAACGCTTCCGCGACGAGATGCGCTTGCCGTGGGATGCGGCCAAGCAGCGCAGGTTCAATCGAGTGATGGCGTTCATCGGCAACGTCAACAAGGTGATGCCACGATTCGTGCGGCGGTTCCCGTTCAACTGGATGTTGCGGGATCTGGACTGGCGGATCCGCACGGGCCGCCCGTTGACCTAGCGGGCAGTCACCTGGTCTGTCAGCTGGTTGTCAGATTGCCTGGGTACAAACGGGTACATGCGGACAGATCACGACACCTGGGACATCACGACGAGCGTCGGTTCGACGGCGCTGTTCGTGGCCGCGGCCAGGGCACTGGAGGCGCAGAAGCCCGATCCCGTCGCCGTGGATCCCTTCGCCGAGGTGTTCTGCCGTGCCGTTGGCGGCCAGTGGGCCGCGCTGCTCGGCGGCGGGGTGCCCGAGCACCCGCTGAAGTCCGAGTTCGGCGCCGACTTCGTGAACTTCCAGGGCGTGCGCACGCGATACTTCGATACCTACTTCAGCCGGGCCGCGACGGCGGGCGTTCGTCAGATCGTGCTGCTGGCGGCTGGGCTGGACTCACGCGCATACCGGTTGGACTGGCCTGACACGACCGTCGTGTACGAGCTGGATCAGTCCCAGGTCCTGGACTTCAAGAAGGCCGCCCTGGCTGGGGTCCGGCCCATCGCGCAGCGTCGTGAGGTCGCTGTGGACCTGCGTGACGACTGGCCGCGGACCTTGCTGGAGCACGGGTTCGATCCCACGGCGCCGTCGGCCTGGATCGCCGAGGGCCTACTGATCTATTTGCCCGCGACTGCACAGGTTCAGCTGTTCGCCGGCATCGACGCCCTCTCCGCGCCCGGCAGCCACGTCGCCGTGGAGGAGTCCGTGCCGATGGATGCCGAGGCGTTCAACGCAAAACAAGAGGACGAGCGCAACGGGGAAGACTCGGCCCACGGCGGCCCGTTCTTCCAGCTCATTTTCAACGAGCAGCACGAACCGGCGGCTCAATGGTTCGGTGCCAGGGGCTGGCGCGCCGATGCCACTCCATTACCGGACTATCTGAGGGCCCACGGCCGTGCGGTGCCCTCGCCCGAATCCGACGCCGGCACTATGACCGGCACGATAAGCCTGGTCAGCGCGATCAAAGGGTGAGGGGAGTCACCTCGTAGCCAAGACCGTGCATCTCGACAGTTAAGTTATGCAATGCTAACTTTTGGCGAAAGTTAGCCTGCCATAATTTACGGGGGAGACAAGCGCGCGTGCCTCTACCAACGGATTTTGCTGCGACCTCCCGGGTCGACAGCGACGTCGTGAGTCGTTTTGCGACATGTTGCCGGGCGCTGGGCCTGTCCGTGCACGATCGGCGCCGTCCGCCCGATCTCCCAGCAGCCCGCTCCGGGTTTGCCGAACTCACCCGAATCGCCCGCGAGCAGTGCGATGCGTGGACAGGTCTGGCCGCGGCAGGCGATACGAGCGCGCGGGTCATCGAAGCCGTGTGGCGGACGGTCAAATCCGCCGGTGTGCTGCAGCGCGAGGTCGACCTCGCCGACGGCGATCTGGTGTTCGACTACGACACCGGCCTCTACCTCCAGTTCGCCGCCACGACACCAGACGACTTCGCGCTCGCATATGCCGTCACCCTGAGCGATTCCGGCGACTACGCGGCCGCGGACGAGCTGGTCGATCCGCTGATCGCCCGGCGGCCGAGCTGGCTCGAGGCGCGGTGGGTGCGGGTCGCCATGTACTACCGGACCGAGCGTTGGTCGGACGTGGTGCGCCTACTCACCCCGATCGTCAACGACACGAAGCTGAACGAGAAGTACGCCCACGCCGTGCGCATCGCACTGGGCACCGCTCTGGCCAGGTTGGGCATGTTCGCGCCTGCCCTGTCCTACCTCGAGGACCCGTCCGGACCGGTCGCCGTCGCCGCCGTCGACGGCGCACTGGCCAAGGCGCTATCGCTGCGCGCGCAGGGGGAAGACCTCGACGCGGCCGACGTGCTCGCCGAGCTCTACGCGGCCAACCCCGAGAACGAAGAGGTCGAGGCCGCGATCTCGGACACGTCGTACGGCATCGTGCCGACGACCGCGGCCCGGATCGAGGCCCGCTCTGATCCGTGGGATCCCGAAACCGAGCCAACCGAAACGGATTTCGTCGATCCCGGCGCCAAGGAGCGCAAGGCCCACCTGCTGATCGAGGCCGAGGCGGAGCTCGCCGAGTTCATCGGTCTCGAAGAGGTCAAGTATCAGGTCGCCCGGCTGAAAAGTTCGGTCGCCATGGCGATCCGCCGCCAGGAGCGCGGCCTGACCGTGGCCAACCGGACCAACCATCTCGTCTTCGCGGGCCCGCCCGGTACCGGTAAGACGACGATCGCCCGCGTTGTCGCCAAGATTTATTGCGGGCTCGGCATTCTCAAGAAGGAGACGGTGCGCGAGGTGCACCGAGCCGACCTGATCGGCCAGCACATCGGCGAGACCGAGGCCAAGACCAACGGCATCATCGACAGCGCGCTCGACGGTGTGCTGTTCCTCGACGAGGCCTACGCGCTGGTGTCCACCGGCGCGAAGAACGACTTCGGTCTCGTCGCCATCGACACCCTGCTCGCACGTATGGAGAACGACCGCGAGCGGCTGGTCGTGATCGTCGCGGGTTATCGCAAGGACCTCGACGCGTTCCTTGACACGAACGAGGGTCTGCGTTCGCGGTTCACCCGCAGCATCGACTTCCCGTCGTACTCGCCGCATGAATTGGTGGAGATCGCAATGCGTATGGCCGAGAAGCGAGACAGTGTCTTCGAGCCGGCGGCGCTCACACATATGGAGTCGCTGTTCGGCCAGCTCGCCTCCGTCACGACGCCCGATGCCAACGGTGTCGAGCGGCGCAACCTCGACATCGCCGGTAACGGCCGGTTCGTCCGCAACCTCGTCGAGCGTTCGGAAGAGGAGCGCGAGTTCCGCCTCGACCATTCCGACACAGACGAATTCACCGATGACGAGCTGATGACCATCACCGACCAGGACGTCACGAAGTCGGCCATCCCGCTGCTTCGCGGCCTAGGGCTGGCGGTGTCCGAGTGAGCGGCCAGGACAGCGGCTCCGACCGCCGCGAGTTCACCTCGAGGACCCCGGTCAACGAGAACCCCGACCGGGTTGCCTACCGCCGCGGCTTCGTCACCCGCCACCAGGTGTCGGGCTGGCGATTCATCATGCGCCGCATCGCATCCGGCGTCGCATTGCACGACACCCGCATGCTCGTCGATCCGCTGCGCACCCAGTCGCGTGCGGTCCTTGTCGGCGCGCTGGTGCTCATCACCGGCCTAGCGGGGTGCTTCATCTTCTCGCTCATCAGGCCCGGCGGTGTCGCGGGCAACGACGCGATCCTGGCGGACCGCACCACGTCGGCGCTGTACGTCCGCCTGGGTGACCAGTTGCATCCGGTGCTGAACCTGACGTCGGCGCGTCTCATCGCGGGCCGGCCCGACAACCCGACCACCGTGAAGACCAGCGAGATCGACCAGTTCGCGCGTGGCAACTTGATCGGTATCCCAGGTGCACCAGAGCGCATGGTGCAGAACACGACCGGCGATGCGGACTGGACGGTGTGCGACGGAGCTTCCGGTCCGGCGACGGGGGTGACATTGATCGCCGCCCCGCTCACCGACGGCGGTGAACGCGCCGCGGCCCTGCCGAACAACGAGGTCATCCTCGTCTCGAACGAGAACGGACCGAACGCGGGGACGTGGCTGCTCTGGGACGGTCGCCGCAGCACCATCGACCTGAACGACCGCGCCGTCACCGGTGCGCTGGGTTTGGGTTCGGAGACACCCGCCGGCCGTGCGATCGCGCCGGGACTGTTCAACGCGATTCCCGAGGCGCCCGCACTGAGTGCGCCCGTCATCGAAGGTGCGGGTGAGCCGACGAGCTACGCCCTGCCGACGCCCGCACCCGTCGGCGCGGTCGTGACATCGTTCGGGGCCGACAACGCGCTGCAGCACTACGCGGTGCTTCGCGAAGGGCTACAACCGGTTTCGCCCGTCGTCGCCGCGATCCTGCGCAACACGAACTCGTTCGGACTCAACCAGCCGCCGCGGCTCGGGGCCGATGACATCGCCAAGGCGCCCGTCGCCAGCGGCATCGACAACGGCGCCTATCCGAATGAGCAGGTCACGATCGTCGACGCGACCGATGCGCCGTTGACGTGCGCGCAGTGGACACGACCCGCGGACGCGACCGGAGGAACACTCCAACTGCGTTCCGGCGTAACGCTTCCGGTGTCCGACGAGCTGCGTACGGTCGCCCTGGTCGGTGCCGGGTCGGGCACCACCGCCGACCGTGTCGTGCTGACCCCGGGCTTCGGCTTCCTGGTGCAGACCGTCGGTCAGGACGGCGGAGGGACGTCGACGCAACCGATCGGCGGAGCCAACTTCTGGCTCAGCGACACCGGCGTGCGGTACGGCCTCGACACCGACAGTGACCAGAAGACGATCGAGGCGCTCGGGCTGACCCCGCCGCCGCTACCCATTCCGTGGTCGATGCTGAGCCAGTTCGCGGAGGGCCCGACGTTGTCGCGGACCGATGCCCTGCTGGCCCACGACGGGCTCGCAGCCGACCCCCGCCCCGCAGTCGTGAGGGAGACCAATCCGTGAGTCGGCTCATCTTTGAAGCGCGTCGCCGGATTGCGCCGCCGACGGTGCGCAAAGGCACCATCACGATCGAACCGCCGCCGGAGCTGCCCCGGATGGTGCCGCCGTCGTTGTTGCGGCGGGTGCTGCCCTATCTGATCGTGATCCTGATCATCGGCATGATCGTCGCGCTGGTCGCCACCGGTATGCGGCTGATCTCACCGACGACGCTGTTCTTCCCGTTCGTCCTGTTGCTCGCCGCGACCGCCCTCTACCGCGGTACCGACAACAAGATGCGCACCGAGGAGGTAGACGCCGAGCGGGCCGACTACCTGCGCTACCTCTCGGTCGTCCGCGACAACGTGCGTGCGCACGCCGCCGAACAACGCGCGGCGCTCGAGTGGTCGCATCCGGATCCCGCCCTGCTCGCCGAGGTGCCGGGCACCCGCCGGCAGTGGGAACGCGATCCTCACGACAGCGACTTTCTCGTGGTGCGAACGGGTTTGCACGACGCACCCCTCGGTGCCGCGCTGCGCGTCAAGGACAGCGCCGACGAGGTCGACCTCGAACCGGTCTCGCACACCACGCTGCGCGGCTTGCTCGACGTGCAGCGCACGGTGCGTGCGGTTCCCGCGGGTATCGACCTGGCCAAGGTTTCGCGGATCTCCGTGCTGGGGGAGCCCGACGAGGTCCGTGGCGCTTTGCGCGCGTGGCTCACCCAGGCGGTCACGTGGCACGATCCCGCCGTCCTGGGCGTCGCCCTCGCATCACCTGACCTCGAGAGCGACGATTGGTCGTGGTTGAAGTGGTTGCCGCACAACGACATACCCGGGTCCTCCGACGGTGCGGGCCCCGCCCGCTATCTGGGCGACGACGTGGCGCAATTGCGGTCGCTGCTCGATCCGGTGCTCGACGACCGCGCCCCGTTCGGCTCCGACGCGGATTCGGGTGTCAAACACCTGCTGATCGTCGTCGACGATCCCGACGCTGACCCGAACATCCTCGTCCCGCGCGGCGGGCTGTCGGGTGTGACGCTGGTGCACCGCATCGCCGAACCTCCCCACCGTGAGCAGTACCCGGACCCGGAACGACCGATTCTGCGTGTCGTGGACTCGAAGCTCGAACGCTGGCAGACCGGCGGCTGGGCGGCCTATGTCGATGCCGCCGACGACCTAGACGTCGCTGCCGCACGCCACGTCGCGCGGCGACTGTCACGGTGGGATTCCAACCCCAGTCATGCGCGGACGAGCAATGCCGGGGTGGCGACATTCTCGACACTGCTTGGCATTCCGGATGCCGCGGCACTGGACGTCGCGAGTCTGTGGGCGCCCCGTGCGCGCGCCGACGAGCTACGGGTGCCCATCGGTGTGACGTCCACCGGTGACCCTTTGGACTTCGATCTCAAGGACGAGGCAGAGGGCGGCATGGGCCCCCACGGCCTGATGATCGGTATGACCGGCTCGGGCAAGTCGCAGACGCTGATGTCGATTCTGTTGTCGCTGTTGACTACTCACTCAGCCGACCGGCTGATCGTCATCTACGCCGACTTCAAGGGTGAGGCTGGAGCCGACATCTTCCGCGACTTCCCGCAGGTGGTCGCCGTCATCTCCAACATGGCCGAGAAGCGTTCGCTCGCAGACCGGTTTGCCGACACGCTGCGCGGCGAGGTGGCGCGTCGCGAGCAGCTGCTGATGGAGGCCGGCCGCCGGGTGCAGGGCAGCGCCTTCAGCTCGGTGCTCGAATACGAGGCCGCGATCGCGGCGGGCCACGATCTACCGCCGCTGCCGACGCTGCTCGTCGTCGCCGACGAGTTCTCGCTGATGCTGTCCGATCATCCCGAGTACGCGGAACTGTTCGATTACGTGGCGCGCAAGGGTCGTTCGTTCCGCATCCACATCCTGTTTGCGTCGCAGACGCTGGATGTCGGTCGTATCAAGGACATCGACAAGAACACCTCTTACCGCATCGGTCTGAAGGTGGCGAGCCCGGCCGTCAGTCGCCAGATCATCGGCGTCGAGGACGCTTTCCACATCGAGGCGGGGCCCGACCACAAGGGCGAGGGCTACTTGGTGCCGACGCCTGGTGCGATGCCGGTCAAGTTCCGCAGCACGTATGTCGACGGCATCTACGATCCGCCGCGGGTCGAGAAGTCGGTTGTCGTGCAATCGGTTCCGGTGCCTCAGCTGTTCACAGCTGGCCACGTGGACGCTCCCGCCGACACCGTGGCCGTCGTCGAACCCGCCGCCCACGAGGACCGTGCGCCGCGCAAGCTCGTCGCCACCATCGGCGACCAGCTCTCGCACTACGGGCCGAAGGCGCCGCGCTTGTGGCTACCACCGCTGGATGAGCCGATCCCCCTGGACGAGCTGCTGTCCCGTGCGGATGTGTCCGAGCGTGAATGGCGCTGGCCCCTGGGCGAGATCGACCGTCCGTTTGCGATGCGGCGCGACCCGCTCATCTTCGACGCGACCTCCGCCGCGGCCAACGTGCTGATCCACGGTGGACCGAAGTCGGGTAAGACCACGGCGCTGCAGACCTTCATGCTGTCGGCAGCCGCGCTGCACTCGCCCCGTGACGTCTCGTTCTACTGCCTGGACTACGGCGGCGGCCAGCTGCGCGAGCTGGCGGACCTCGCGCACGTCGGCAGCGTGGCGTCGCCGCTGGAACCAGAACGCATCCGGCGCACGTTCGGTGAGCTCGAACAGCTGCTGCGGGCGCGGCAGGCTCGCGGTCACGCCTCCAATGGCGGTCGCGAACGCGACGAATATGGCGAGGTCTTCCTGGTCATCGACAACCTGTACGCGTTCAGCCGTGACAACACGGACACCTTCAACACCCGGAATCCGTTGCTGGCCAAGGTCACCGAGCTCGTCAACACCGGGATGTCCTACGGCATCCACGTGATCATCACCACGCCGAACTGGCTCGAGGTGCCGTTGGCGATGCGCGACGGGCTCGGGCTGCGGCTCGAGCTCAAGCTGGCGGATGCGCGCGACAGCAATGTGCGCATAACCGGTGCGCTGCGCAGGCCCGCCGAAGCGGTGCCCGCGGATCAGCCGGGCCGCGGTCTGACGATGGCTGCCGAGCACTTCCTCGTCGCGGAGCCGTCGCTGCGCGATATCGCGGTCATCAACGCGCGGTACCCGGGTGTCGCGGCGCCGCCGGTGCGGCTGCTGCCGCTGGAACTTGCCCCGGCCGCTGTCGCGCCGCTGTATCCCGCGCCGGAGCAGGTGGTCGTCGGCCAGCGCGAGGAGGATTTGGCCGCGGTGTCGTTGGCCTTCAACGACAACCCGTTGCTGATGGTGTTCGGCGATGCCAAGTCGGGCAAAACGACGTTGCTGCGCCACGTGATTCGCACGATCCGGGAGAACTCGGCACCTGATCGCGTGGCCTTCACGGTGATCGATCGCCGTCTTCACCTCGTCGACGAACCGCTGTTCCCCGACAACGAGTACACCCCGAACATCGATCGGATCACGCCCGCGATGCTGGGGTTGTCGGCGCTGTTGGAGAAGCGCCGCCCGCCGGCGGGCCTGACCCCGCGGGAATTGAGCGGGTGGACCTACCAGTCTGGTCCGGATGGTCACACCCACTATCTGATCGTCGACGACGTCGATCAGATCCCGGATGCGCCCGCCGTCAGCGGGCCGTTCGTCGGGCAACGGCCGTGGACCGGCATCATCGGGTTGCTGTCGCAGGCCAGTGAGCTGGGGCTGCGGGTCATTGTCACTGCGCGGGCAACAGGTTCGGCGCATGCGTTGATGACAGCGCCTTTGCTGCGCCGCTTGAACGAGCTGCAAGCAGCTATCCTCATGTTGTCCGGCAACCCGCAGGACAGCGGCAAGATCAGGGGGCACCGGTTCCGCCGGTTGCCCGCAGGCCGAGCGATGTTGCTCGACGACGGTGACGCTCCGACGTTCCTGCAACTCGTCAATCCGCTCACTGACGCAGTCCATGGCAGCACCGGAAACATCGGAAACACAGGAAGGGAGTTCAACTGATGACTCTGCGCGTAGTTCCCGAAGGCCTTGTCGCGGCGAGCGCCGCCGTCGAGGCACTGACCGCCCGACTGGCCGCCGCCCACGCCGCGGCAGCACCGCTCACCACTGCCGTCATACCGCCGGCTGCCGATCCGGTGTCCCTACAGACCGCGGCGGGGATGAGCGCGCATGGCGTGCAGCACAACACGATGGCTGCGCTCGGTGTCGAGGAGCTCGGACGTTCCGGCGTCGGCGTCGGCGAGTCCGGTGCGAGCTATCTCACCGGTGACGCGGCGGCCGCATCGTCCTACCTGATCGCCGGTAGCTGACCATGACCGCCCCCATTTGGATGGCCTTCCCACCGGAGGTGCATTCTGCGATGCTCAGCGCAGGCCCGGGTCCGGGTCCGTTGCTTGCGGCCGCGGGGGCGTGGCAGTCGTTGGCCGCCGAATATTCCTCGGCCGCAGCGGAGTTGACCGGCGTACTGGGCGGGGTCCAGGGCGGCGCCTGGGAGGGGCCGAGCGCCGAGCAGTATGTCGCCGCGCACGCGCCGTACCTTGCGTGGCTGGCGCAGGCGAGTGCCAACAGCGCGGCCACCGCCGTCCAGCACGAGACGGCGGCCGCCGCCTACACCGTGGCACTCGCCACGATGCCTACACTGCCCGAGCTCGCGCTCAACCATGCGATGCACGGCGTGCTGGTCGGCACGAACTTCTTGGGGATCAACACGATTCCCATCGCGTTGAACGAAGCCGACTACGTCCGCATGTGGATTCAGGCCGCCACGGCCATGAGTACGTACCAGGCGGTATCGGGTGCGGCGGTGGCAGCCGCACCGACAACCACGCCTGCGCCGTTCTTGCTGACTCCCGGTGTCGGAGAAGCGGGTTCAGCGGCGGCGGACGCGCAGCAGACCGCCGCGCTCGCGCAAGCCGCCGACTCGGGGTCGGCGCTGAATGTCGCCGACTCCATTTCGGATTTTCTGCAACAGATAGTCAAGTTCTTCGAGGACTTCTTCGAGTCGATCCTGAGCTTCGTGCGGGACTTTTTCCGCGGCATCTTCCAGTTTCTCGGCGACTTCATCAACAACTTCTTCGGGTGGCTCTTCAACCCGTCTTCGGGAGCGGTGCTGCTTTTCGTCCTGTATCAGGCGATTACCCAGCCACTCGGCTGGACCACGTGGTCGCTGATCTTCAGTGCGCCGATATTCCTGCCGATCATGATCGGCCTCATCCACCAGTACCTGAACCCACCGTTACCCGCCCCTGCGCCTGCGCCGGCGCCCGCCCCCGCGCCCGCGCCGGCCCCCGCGCGTGCCCCGATGGCGCGGGCTGAGAGCCTGCCGCCGATGACATCGGTGGCACCGACCGTGCCCACCGGTACCGCCGCTCCGGCTTCGTCGGTAGCGGGAGGCACCGCTCCCGCGGGCGCCCCGCCCGCGCCGGCCGTGGGTGCCGCCGTGCCGTACGCGATCGCCGGTCCCGGCCCTGACGGAGGCGTCTCCCCGACGTTCCGGGACGGCATCAGCGCCAAGGCGCCTGCCTCCGATATTGCGGCCTCTGCCGCGGCCGCGGCCGCGGCGTCGTCGCTGGCGAAACGCAAGGCCCGACGCAAGCGCGCCCAGCCGATTCACCAGCGCCAGTATGCCGACGCATTCATGGACTACGAACCCGATTCCACCGACACCCCGCCCGAGCCGCGGTCACGCATGCGTGCGTCCGAACGCGGTGCTGGGGCAGTCGGTTTCGCCGGTGCTGCAGGATCTCCGGGGAAGTCCGACACCGAGCAGGCCACCGGCCTCAGCGAGCTCGCCGGTGATTCGTTCGGCGGCGGACCCACAGAGCCCATGTTGCCTCGCGACTGGGACCAAGAGGGGGGAACGCGCGACTGAACAGACTGCCTGACCCAAACCGTCTACGTCACAACAAGAACCGAAAGGAAAAGCCATGAGCATGTTGGACGCTCACATCCCGCAGCTGGTCTCCTCGGAGGCTGCATTCTCCGCCAAGGCGGCCCTGATGCGCAGCACCATGGCGCAGGCCGAGCAGGCAGCGCAGTCAGCGCAGGCCTTCCACATGGGCGAGTCCTCCGCTGCCTTCCAGGCGGCGCACGCTCGCTTCATCGAGGTTTCCGCCAAGGTCAACTCGCTGCTCGACATCGCGCAGATCAATCTCGGCGACGCCGCAGGCACCTACGTGGCCGAGGACGCCGCGGCAGCCAGCACCTACACCGCAATTTGAGATCCGAACTTCTAATACTGACGAGAGGAGAAACTGATGTCGCAGATCATGTACAACTACCCGGCGATGCTCGGGCATGCGGGTGAAATGGCCGGCTATGCAGGTGCGATGCACGGCGTCGGGGCAGACATCGCCGCCGAGCAGGCAGCGCTGGCCAGCGCCTGGCAGGGCGATACCGGTATGACCTACCAGGCGTGGCAGGCACAGTGGAACACCAGCCTGGAGGAGCTCGTACGCGCCTACCGCGCGATGGCTGCCACGCACGAGACGAACACCATGTCGATGAGCGCCCGCGACGCGGCCGAAGGCGCCAAGTGGGGTGGCTGAGGTTCGTTGACCGCTAACGCAGTCGAGCTGACCGCGGAGCAGGCCTGGTTCGTCGCAGATGCGTTGGGCGCAGGGAGCTTTCCCTGGGTGCTCGCCATCACGCCGGCGTGCAGCGATCACGCGCAACGCGCGGCGGTCGCGGCCAGGCTCTCCGCGGAGCTGGTGGAACTGGGGGTGATGACCGAGGACGGGGTCGTCGATCCCGGTGTCCGCCAATGGGTCACGACGACATGCCGGGCCCGGCGCTGGCTCGAACTCAGATTCGTCAGCGGATCGGGAAACATGTTGCGCGGGCATGTGGCACGTCGCGTCGAGCAGACCGACGAGCACACCGTCGCGTTGCGCAGCGGTGGCCTGGTCACGCTGACCGCGTTGGACATCGACCATCCGCAGGCACTGGTGCCCGTCCTGACTGCAGGTCTCTCAGGGCGGACACCGGCGAGATTCGAGGAGTTCACCATTCCCGCTCGGACCGGGGCGCGCGCCGACGAGCAGCTGCGCGGCGGCGCGGCGCTCGACGAGGTGATCGAGTTCCTCGGCATCCCGACGACAGCGCGCACCGTCGTGGAGGCCGCATATGCGGCCGACCGCAGGTATGTGGAGATCGTCGCCGGTGACCATCGCGACGGTCACCGGGTCAGCACCAACGTCGGCGTCAGCGTCGTCGACACCCGCGAAGGCCGGGTTCTTGTGACACCGTCGAAAGCTTTTGACGGCGAATGGATCTCGACCTTCACCCCAGGCACACCGCTGGCCATCGCCACTGCGGTAGAGCGGCTCACTTCCACGCTGCCCGACGGGCCGTGGTTCCCCCATCAGCAGTTGACCCGAGACTTCGGCTCGGACCAGAGAACGGAACACCAGCAATGGCGTCAGACAGTCAGTTGATCGGCACCAACTCCTCGGCGGCAGCGCCCTCGATGCCGATCGTGCGCGTCGCCGTGCTCGCCTCGGGCGGCCCGGACTCTCCAGGCGGTCGTGTCACCGACATGGCACTGCCGACGGAGCTCCCGCTGCGCGAGATACTGCCCGCGGTGCGGCGGATGGCAGTGGCCGGAGACGAAGACTCAGGTGCCACAGCCGATTCGGTGCAGCTGTCGCTCGCCCCGATCGGGGGTGCACCGTTCAGCCTCGACGCCACTCTGAACACCGTCGGCGTCGTCGACGGAGATCTGCTGGCGCTGCAACCCGTCCCGGCAGGCCCGCCCGCACCGCGGATCGTGGAGGACATCGGCGATGCCGCCGTCATCTTCTCCGCCGCGCGGGAAAAGCCCTGGGGCGCACGCCATGTGCAGCGCTTCGCGACTCTCGGAGTCATTGCACTCATCCTGACCGCGACGGTGTTCGCCACCGCGCATCGTCTCGTCGTCGGCGGATACGCCGGGCTCATCGCGGCGTGCGGCGTTGCGGTGCTCACTGTCCTCGTCACCATGCTCGCGTGGGGCCGGGCACCGAAATTGGCAACCGCGCTGTCGATCACGGCGCTCGTCCCTATTGCCGCGGCACTCGGACTCGCTGTACCCGGTGAGACCGGCGCGTCTCAGGTTCTGCTTGCCGCGGCCGGGGTTACCGCATGGGCGATCGTGAGCATCACCGTCGCCGAACGCGCGATCGCGGTCTTCACCGCGGTGACCGTGGTGGGGGTCGGCGCGCTGCTGATCGCCGGGGCCGCGGCAATCTGGGAACTTGACACCGTCATCATCGCCTCGCTGCTCGTCGTGGTGGCACTGGTGGTCACCGTGCAGGCCGCGCAACTGTCGGCGATGTGGTCCCGTCTGCCCGCGCCGGTGATTCCGGCGCCGGGTGACCCGACGCCTCCTCGGCCGTCGCTCAAGGTGCTCGAAGACCTCCCGCGCCGCGTGCGCGTGACCGATTCGCACCAGACCGGTTTCATCGCGGGCGGTGTGGTGTTGGCGACCTCTGGGACATGGCTGCTCGCCGGCGCGCCAGGAGTGTCGTACTGGGCGTGGTACGTCGTGGGTGCGGTGGCGCTCGGTTCGGTGTTGCGCGCACGGGTGTGGGACTCCGCACCGTGCAAGGCCTGGCTGCTCGCCCAGCCTTTCCTGATGGGCGTCCTGTTCCTCGCCTCGTTCGCCGCCGAGGGCCGCTACACCGCGGCCTGGTGGGCGCTGGCGGCGCTGGCGGGTCTCACGGCTGTGTTCGTGTTCGCGGCACTGGTGCCGAAGGTCGCGTCGCCGGACACGTACTCGTTGCCGATGCGCCGACTGGTCGGCTTCCTGGCTTCCGCGGTCGACGCGTCGCTGATCCCGGTGCTGGCGTATCTGGTCGGACTGTTCGCCTGGGTCTTGAATCGGTGACGTACGCGATGCTGCGCAGTACGCTTGCCGCCACGACGGCCCTGCTTGCCGTCGCCACGGTGAGTTGTCCTGCGGCAGGGGCGATCACGCCGCCCGAGCTGGACGCCGGAGCGGTTCCGCCGTCGGGGGCGCCGGGCCCGGTACAAACGATGACACAGCGCAGCCCATGCGTTGCGGCGGGCGTGTTGCCAGGCAGCGATCCCGGTGTGGTGAGCCCGAATTCGTCCATGCTGAACCTTTTGGGGGCGTGGAAGTACAGCCGCGGTGACGGGCAGCTCGTCGCGGTGCTCGACACCGGTGTCCGGCCGGGCCCGCGCCTGCCGAACGTCGACCCGGGCGGCGACTTCGTCGAAGCCACCGACGGTCTGGTGGACTGCGACGGACACGGGACGTTGGTGGCAGGCCTGATCGCCGGACAGCCGGGCGACGACAGCTTCTCAGGAGTCGCGCCGGGCGCGAGGATCCTGTCGATCCGTTCGACGTCGGCCCGGTACTCACCGCGTGAGTCCGGCGAGGATCCCGCGACTGCACGGGTGGCGCTCGACGTCGCAACGCTCGCAAGAGCGATCGTGCGTGCGGCTGATCTGGGTGCGCGTGTCATCAACATCTCGGCGGTGACGTGCTTGCCTGCCAACAAGACTGTCAACCAGACCGAGCTCGGCGCCGCCCTTCGTTACGCCGCGGTCGAAAAGGATGCCGTCATCATCGCGGCGGCCGGGAACAACAAGGCCGGGTTGAATCCTGGCTCGGCGTGCCCGTCGAATCCGCTGTCGGATCCGGGTCGTCCCGAGGACCCGAGGAACTGGGCAGGCGTCACGGAGATCTCGATCCCGTCGTGGTGGCAGCAATACGTCCTGTCCGTCGGTTCGCTCAACTCCAGCGGCAGGCCGTCGGACTTCACCATGGCCGGCCCGTGGGTAGGGATCGCCGCGCCAGGCGAGAACATCACCTCGGTCGGAAACGCCGATGGCGGCGGGCTCGCCAACGCGCTGCCCAGCGATCAGGGAGAGCTCTTTCCCCTCAACAGTGCAAGCTTCGCGGCGGCTTACGTCTCTGGCGTCGCGGCCTTGGTGCGCAGTCGATTTCCGGAGTTGACTGCCGCGCAGGTGATCGAACGCCTGACGGCAGGGGCCCAGGGAGCGGCCCGCGCGCCATCCAACCTGACCGGTAACGGGCTCGTCGACGCCGTCGCATCGATGACGTGGGACGTCAGCGCCGCGAGTGACGTCGCCGGTGACCCGCAGCCCAAACCCATTGCGGCACCCCCACAGCCGGCACCACCAAACAACACGCCGCGCACGGTTGCGTTCGTCGGTACCGGTGTGCTCGCGCTGATCGCCGCTGTCACCGCGGGAATCGCCATACAAAGACGAAAGACAGAGGCAAAGTGACCATCCGAATCGCGCTCGCGCTGCTGTTCATCGTTCCCGCCGCGATGGCGTACCCGTGGGAGTCCAACACCGAATGGTGGATCCTGGGCAGCGCCGTCGGTGTCACGCTGGTGGTATTCGCCTGGTGGCGCGGACTTTTCGTGACGGAGATGATCGGTCGACGCTACGCGGTGTGGCGCCACAACCATTCCAAGCCGCACGCTCAGGCATCGAGCGACGTCACTGTCGTGTTGCACGTCGAGGATCCGGCCGGACTGGGCCTGTCGCTACCCACGGTGGCGGGTTACGTCGAGCGCTTCGGTGTCCGTTGCGACAAGGTCCGGGTCACCAACCGGGACGAGAACGGTGTCCGTTCGACCTGGATCAGCATGACACTGAGGGCGGTCGACAACCTGGCGGCACTGAAGGCCCGCTCCGCCGAGCTTCCCCTTTCCGACACGGCCGAGATCGTCGGTCGCCGATTGGCCGATCACCTCAGGGAGACAGGTCTGTTGGCTGTTGTCGTCGATGATGCTCCGGCACCACTGATCGGCGGTGGACGCGAGAAGTGGCGCGGAGTATGCGAGGACGGTGGCTTCATCTCCGCGTATGGCATCCCTGTCGACGACAGCCTCGCGGTGCGGCTCGCCGAAGTGTGGTCGCTGCCGAACGAGACGTGGACAGCAGTCGAATTCGGCGGATCCTCAGTGCATCCCACAGTTCGGGCGCTGTGTGCCGTCCGGACACCCGAACCGGTGCGCGGTACACCCATCGGTGGTCTCACAGCACAACCCGGAATTCAGGGGCGATTGCTCACCGCGTTGGCGCCCGCGTCGGCGGAACGTCTCGACATCCCGAGCAGCCCGCTGCCGCGGGAACTTCTGGAACCGGCCGGTTGGCTGGTGGGCGGGCGTTGGTCAGTCGAACATGAAATCGCGCATGAAGCGGGTCATTCTGCGTAGGTAGTCAGGCTGGCTGACATGCAGGATGTGGTTGCCGGGGAACCAGTGGAATGCGCAGCGGTCCCAGTGCTCCCATAGCATTTCGGCCTGCTCCGGCGGTGCGAGCCGGTCACCGAGACCGGTGATGATCAGTCGCCGGTCCTTGGGAACCAAGGGCTCGTAGTTCAGGGGCGACGAGTAGCGTGTCGCGGCCTTGGTGAGATCCGAGTCGGTGTTCGACAGCAGACTGCGCAACTGGACCACTTTGTTCGCGGGGAACCATTCGTCGACTGTTTGATCGGGCGCGACGACGGGGACGTTCGGAATGACCGCTTGGATTCGGTCGTCCACACTGGCGATCAGCGCAGAAGTGTAGCCGCCCAATGACATTCCGGTAAGTCCGATGCGGTCTACCCCGGTGAACTCGAGGTAGTCGATGATTGACCGGAAATCATGCACCGCCTGCGCCATCGCCTCGGCGAAGCCCGAGAAGCCATTGGCGAAGAATCCGTAACCGCTGAAGGGCGATCCCTTTTCGGCGCGGCTGCCGTGGAACGGCATCGTATACAACAGCACGTCGTAGCCGGACCGGAAGAACCATGGCAGCGAGAAGAACAACCCGTTGAACAAATATGGCGACCCCATGAAGCCGTGGATCACGCACAGGGTCGGATGCGGTCCGTCGTCATGGCGCCAGTGTTGGGCGTGCACAACGTTGTTGCGTGTGAACCCGCTGCACTGGTCACGCAGCGCGGGATTCACGGCTTCGAAGCTGCTGTCGAACCGGATGTTCTGCACATTGCCCTTGGCGATCCACTCAGCGAGAGGGCTGGCTGGGCGTGACGAGATCCGCGGCACCTGTGTCGGGGCCGGGAACGACAAGGCGGGATCCTTCGCCGACGCCAGTTCGGCGTAGAACCTCAACTGATCTTGCTCGGCGCGGGCCTGGCTGCTGCGCAGGCCACCGACGAGTGTCGGCAGCATCGTGGTCGCGAGTAGCGAGGCGATGGCGGTGCGTAGGGCAATGTCGGCCACCGCCGACGAGTCCACGATGAGCCGCTGACGGAGTGTGAGATCGACGCGACGGGGGAGTCCCTGGACGGTCGCATCGGCCCCGGGGACATCGGGGACGGGGATGGGCGGGTCCAGCGGGGTGTCCGAAGTGGTCACGTCCGCATGGTAACCCGAGTGCAAGACTGGCCCAATGTGGAATCCTGACGTTTATCTGACCTTTGCCGATCATCGGGGAAGGCCGTTTTTCGACCTGATGTCACGGGTGGCCGCCGAATCGCCCAGGCGGGTGGTCGACCTCGGATGTGGTCCGGGAAACCTTACCGCCAGCCTGGCCGGACGCTGGCCCGACGCCACTGTCGAGGCGTGGGACAGTTCACCGGAGATGGTGGAAGCGGCGCGTGAACGAGGTGTCGATGCCCATGTCGGTGATGTGCAGTCGTGGACGCCGCAACCCGATACCGACGTCGTGTTGACCAACGCGGTGCTGCAGTGGGTGCCCGACCACGCCGAGCTGCTTGTTCGGTGGGCCGGCCAGCTGTCTTCCGGATCGTGGATCGCGATGCAGGTTCCTGGAAACTTCGATGCCCCGTCGCACGTGGCCGTCCGCAGCCTCGCGCGGCATGACCGGTGGTCAGAGCCGTTGCACGACTTCCCGTTTCGTGAGGGTCAGGTTGACGACGCGACGGGCTACGCCGCGCTGCTCGCCGACGCCGGATGCCGGGTGGACGCATGGGAGACGACGTACGTCCACGAGCTCACGGGTGAGAATCCGGTGCTGCAGTGGATCACCGGTACGGCGCTGACGCCGGTGAAGAGCCGCCTCGACGAGACGCAGTGGCAACAGTTCCGCGAGGAGCTCATTCCGATGCTCGATGAGGCCTATTCCATACGGCCGGACGGCACGACGTTTTTCCCGTTCCGCCGTATATTCGTTGTCGCCCAGGTGAAGTGACCGTCATGTCGGCAATCCTTCCCGTTCGGCGTCCGCGCGGTACCGGTCCACCCATTCGTCGGAGCGCTGATCGGCCTGGCGCTCAAGCACCGGAGCAGGTGCCAGGTTGCGATCCTGTCCGAGCGCCTCGAGGACGTCGCCGACGATCTGGGTGAGGTTGCGCCACAACACCGGATAGGCCACCTCGATGGGTTGCACACCCTCTTCGTCGAACCACGCGCGCCAGCCCTTGTCCTGTTCCTGCAGCATCGTGACGACGTGAGCTATCGCACCCGCGTGGTACTCCGCGCGGGAATCGCGTCGTGGGTCGGGGCGTCCGCGCCAGACGCGGGTCTGCACAGCTCGCCAGAACGAAACGGCCTGCGAGACAACATCGGGTCGATGCACGTACACCAGCACCGGGTCGCTGCCGACCACGGCGCGAATCGATGCCAGGAGTCCGTCGCCCTCGCGGTCCGGCAGGCCCGCCGCGCGCTGCAGCAGAAGTGGCGTCTGATTCCACATCAGCTTGCCGCCCCAGATCCCGTTCGGTGTGCGACCGACGGTCTGGATGTAGTCGCGCCAGATCTCGGGCGGTGCGAGGTCGGGCTTTCCCTCGTCGAGGGGGTCGAGCAGCCGGATGATCGACTCGTCCTCCACGGAGGCGAACCACTGGCGCGGCTGGGGCGACATGCTCGTCGTGGGGAGGTACTGGAAGAACTCCTGCGGCTCTCCCGCTACGCCGGTCGCCCGCAAGGATTCGACCAACAGCGTGCTGCCGCTGCGCTGCGACGCGAGCACCAAGTAGGCCGTCGGATGGGCTGACATGCGCGTGAGCCTAACCGCATTCGAATTGCCTTGCACAGCATGGCTTTAAGAATCGCAGTGACGAAAACTATTGCCCGGAACTCTCTTCGTCGTCGATGCCGCGCTCGGATGAGATGGCCGAACGGCTGGTCACCGACGGTCCGTGAATTTGCAGATAGGTTTCTGTGTAGCGCTCCGCGATTCGGGTACCGGCGAACTCCGACGGGATGACGTCGTTGGTCTTCTCACGCCAGTCATTGAGCAGCAGCGCAAGTTCGTTGGCGATGGCTTCGGCCTTGTCGGATGCGTCTGGCCCGAGCAGGTTGCGCGCCTCGGTGGGGTCGTCGTGCAGGTCGTAGAGTTCGCGCGCGGGACGAGGCGACTGGGTCAGCGGAGCGACCGTCTGACCGGGCGCGCTTTCGGCGATGTCCCAGGGCAGATCGAGGAGTGGCCGCGCCGCGTAGTTCTCGATGTAGCTGTAATCCTTCGTGCGGACGGCGCGGATCGGGTCGAAGGAATCGTGGTAGGTCTTGGTCGTGTAGACCTCGGTGCGCGCCGGTGCGGTCCGCGCGTGACGCAGGTTGTCGGCGTGCGAGATTCCCTCGATATCCGCGGGGACGTCGATGCCGAGCAGACCGAGCAGGGTCGGCAACAGGTCGACGCCGCTGAACAATTCGTCGTAGACCCGCGGGGTGATCGCTGCGTCGCGGGGAGGCCGCACAATCATCGCGATCCCGGTGCCCGCGTCGTACAGGGTGGACTTGGCGCGGGGGAGTGCAGGGCCGTGGTCGGTCATGAAGACCACCCAGGTGGTGCGGTCGAGGCCGGTCTCCGCGAGGGTGTCGAGCAGTCGTCCGACGGCGGCGTCGGCGACCGTGATCGAGCCGTAGAACTCGGCGAGGTCCTGGCGGATGTCAGGTGTGTCGGGCAGGTAATCGGGCACGTCCACACCTGCGGCATCGGAGGGTTCGTAACGATCCCGCGGATACGGGCGGTGTGTCTCGAAGAAGCCGGCGGTGAGCAGAAACGGTTGGGCAGGCGGATCTGTGAGCCACCGGGTGGCCTCTTCGACGACGTATTCGCAGTACGAGTTCGACACGTCGAACTCGTCGAAGCCAAGGCGCGGAGGGTGCGATGTTTCGTGTTGCATGCCGAATAGCGCTGTATGCCAACCAGATTCGGACAGCAGGTGCGGCAGCGTGCGGACACCGGTCCTATACTCCCAGCCGTGGTGGGCGAGGCCGACCAGGCCGTTGCTCTGCGGGTATCGGCCGGTGAAGAGGGAGCCGCGCGACGGAGAACACAACGGTGCGGTGGCATGCGCGCGGGTCAGCAGAATGCCTTCGGCGGCCAGCTGGTCGAGCCGGGGGCTGGACACGTCGTCGTGTCCGTAGACGCCGAGATGGCGGCCCAGGTCGTGCCAGTGCACGATCAGCAGGTTGTCTCGTCTCGGCTGGTTCACGCAGCGTCCTTCCCTGTCTTGTCGGTCCACCGAACAGGCCGCTGCGCGGATTTCGCAACCCTTTGACTCACTTCAAGCAACTTATCCCCAATCGTGTTTTTATCCACAGGTTGGGGTTGAGCTGCTGGTTTGGTGTCGACGGTGCGGTTAGTGTCGAATGTATGTTCGATTCGTTGGTGGAGGCGACGATCCGCAGCCGGGGTGTGGCGGCGGTCGGGGCGTGGGCGCAGGTGGAAAACGCCGCGTGCGCGCGCCGGTTGTTCGCCTGCGCGGATGAGTTGGAGCGGATGCTGGCCGCCGACGACTCTGCAGAACGCGAGCAGTGGTGTCTGGACAACTGGGGGGCGGTCGCCGCCTCGGTGGCGGCGTCGCAAAACGTGACACTCGGGGTGGCCTCGCACCAGTTGTTAATCGCCATGGGTTTACGGGAACGCCTACCCCGGGTGAGCGAGGTGTTCGCCACCGGGGCAATCACCTACCGGCTGGTCTCAGCGATCGTCAACCGCACCCGCCTGGTCACCGACCCTGAGGCGATGGCCAAAGTCGATACCGAGATCGCCGCCCAGGTGCAGCAGTGGGGCGTGCTCTCGGCGGACAAAACCGAAACTCAGATCGATTACTGGGTGAATCGGTATGACCCCGCCGCGGTGCGGCGCGCCGAGTACTCCGCGCGCAACTGCCATGTCGATGTCCGCGATCCCGAGGATGGCTCGGGCAGCGTGTGGGTGGAGGGCCGGCTGATCATCACCGACGGCGAAGCCCTGGACCGACGCCTCGATGCCCTGGCCCAGACGGTGTGCGAGAAAGATCCCCGCACCCACGACCAACGCCGCGCTGCGGCCCTCGGAGCATTGGCCCACCAGGCTGAGCGGCTGGTGTGCGGGTGTGAGGACCCCGACTGCGACGCCAAAGACGCCGTCCCCAGCGCGGTCGTGGTGCACGTCGTGGCCCGCGAGGACTCGCTGTCCGATGACACTCCGATCCAGTTGGACGGCAAATCAGCTCCGCTGTTCGACAAGCCGCTGAGCGAAGTGACGGTGCGCGAAGCGTTCGCCCCCGCACCACCCCAACCGAGGGTCATCGCCCACACCCCACCGGCGGCACTGATGAGCGGCGGGATGCTGCCCGCACCCCTGCTGGCCGCGAAAGTGGCGGGTACCGCGAAGATCGTCCCGATCCGCCATCCGGGCAGCACGCCACCGGAACCGCGCTACATTCCCTCAGCGGTGTTGGCGACGTTTGTGCGGTGTCGGGATATGACGTGTCGGTTCCCGGGCTGTGATGAACCCGCCCATCGTTGCGACATCGACCACACCCTCGCCTACCCCAACGGCCCGACCCAAGCGTCGAACCTGAAGGTTCTATGCCGAAAACATCACTTGCTCAAGACGTTCTGGGGCTGGCAGGATCAACAGCTCCCCGACGGCACCGTCATATGGACCTGCCCGCAGGGGCAGACCTACACCACCCATCCGGGCAGCCGACTGCTGTTCCCGACCCTGTGCCGGCCCACCGCACCCGTAGAAGTGGTGCACCCCGCCGGTGACTGCCCGACCGACCCTGCCGCGCGTGGGCTGGCCATGCCCCGACGCAAAACCACCCGCGCCCACAACCGCACCAAGGCGATCAACGACGAACGGCGATTCAACCAAACACTCATCCAGGCCGAAGCCGAGCAACGCGCACACGAACGCCAACAGCAGGACACCGGAATTGATTGCGAGAGCGCCTATTCCCCCTCCCGGCCACCGCCAAGCTACGACGACGACCCGCCACCGTTCTAGGGGTGGTAGGGCACTCCGACCGCGCGGAAAACGTATTCGGGCGGGACGTTGAAGGCCATCGACTGGCGCGGTATCCGCGTCAGGATCTCGGGCGGGATGGGCGTCTTGTACTGCAGCGAGAGCTCACCTTCGCACCGCGGATCCACTGCAGCGATGTCGACCTCGAGGTGCAGGCCCGCATCGGTGATGTCGGCCGTCACCGTGCCCGATTGTGGTGCGCTCCAAGGCTGATCGATGGTGCGGCCCGCGAGCTTCGGCACCGACGAGAGCGTTGCGAGGATCCTTTGATTGGTGAGCACCAACGAGCCGACGTAGCTCGCCACGTTGCCGTGTGCGCGCTTGCCGGGGATCTTGCCGCTGAAGCGTCGAGTCACCGGCACGTACTCGGCGAGATAGATGACGCCCTCGGCCTCTACTTCGGCCCGCAGTTCAGCGGGTAGCCCGCCGATGCGCAACAGCTTGCGTAGAAACACAGCCATAGGGGAACCGTAGCTCAGCCGCGCGGTATCCCGAGGACGCTGTAGACGAACTTCGGCGGCACATCGAACGCGAGCGTCCGCGACGGCACACGGCTCAACACATCGGCGGGCAGCTCAGCCTTGAAGTTCAGCGACAGGGTCCCGGAGAACTCGGGATCGACCTGGGAGAGATCCGCGACCTCCAGCAGCAGCCCGGACTCTGACAGCGTGCCTTTGACCGTCCCGGACTGCGGAGCGTTCCACGGCTGATCCACCGCGCGTCCGCCTTTGCCGGGAACGGCCGAGACCGTCGCGAGGACCCGCGTGTTCGTCAACGCCAGCGCGCCCCCGTACCCGCGCACCAGCCCGACCGACTTCCGTCCCGGAACGCGGCCGGTGAAGCGCATCACGACACCGAGGTACTCGCCGAGGAAAATGACGCCCTCCGAGTCGACGCCGGGACGCATCTCGGCGGGCAGCTTGCCGATACGAAAAAGTTTGCGGAAAAGTCCGGCCATGGCCAGCCACCCTAATGGTTGGCGGTTACGCCTGGTAGAGCTATCTGTATGACACCCAGGACACGCTGGCTCGCGGCGAGCGCTGTGGCCGGCGCGGCGGTTTACGCGCTGATGTGGATCGGCTTTGAGGCGGGGTGGCCGTGGCTGACCGCCATGGACGCGGCGGCGCTCGACCCCACCTACCGCTACGGTTCCACGCACCCGGGCTGGGTGACTGCGTGGGACGTGTTCTGTACCGTGCTCGGACCCAACGCGTTTCGGCTGGCGGGCCTCGTCGTGATCATCGTGGCGCTATGGCGCCGCAACTGGCGGCTCGCGGGTTTCGTCGCACTCGCCGGCCTGTCTGGACCCCTGATCGAGCTCACGAAGCACCTCGCCGACCGCCCCCGGCCGCCGACCGCGATGGTCTTCGCCTATTCGCTGTCGTTCCCGTCCGGTCACGCGGTCGGAGTCATGGTCGGCGTGCTCGTAGTCCTGACGCTCGCCTGGCCCTTCGTGCGCCCACCGCTGCGCGGATGGCTCGTCGTCGCAGGCGCGTTGCTCGTCGTCATGATCGGCGTCGGACGGGTCGTACTGAACGTGCACCACCCATCCGATGTGATCGCAGGATGGGGACTGGGCTACGCCTACTTCGTCCTGTGCCTACTGCTCCTGCCGCCTTGGCGCAGGGTCACGGCAGCGGACGATAAACAGGAAGTGCTCGATACCGCACACTGAACGTGGCCTCGCTGAACTCCGTGCCCACCTCGCCGTCATGCGCCAGCACCGTGGGGCCGTCGAGTGCGGTGAACGAGAACTCCGGCACCCGCATCTCGTGATACAGCGGGCTGCGCGTCAGCCGCCCCAGCGCGAGCGCCACCAGGATCCGAACTCTCGCCAGCCGGCGACCGGTCTCGAGAATCCGGACGTCGAGCAGCCCGTCGTCCATGCGGTGCCGTCGCGACGGGGCGAATCCCGAAGGCAGATAGACCGAATTGCCGAGGAAGAACAGCGACGTCTGCAGCGATTTGTTGTCGTACTTGATGCGCACCGGTTCGCCGTGACGCAGCGTGTGGAACATCGCGTAGATGCCGGCCATCGGCTTGCCGATTTTGTGCTCCAACTTTTCGCGGGTCTGCACGAACATCGGATAGGCACCGATGCTCGCGGTGTTGATCACCATGTTGGTGTCGTTGATGCACGCGATGTCGACGCACGACACATGGCCCCGCCTGATCACGTCGACCGTCTTGGCCACCGTGTCGCAGCCGATGTCCTTCGCGAAGTGGTTGAAGGTGCCACCAGGGAACACCGCCAACGGAATACCCGCCTCAAGCGCGATACCTGCCGCGCACGACACCGTGCCGTCACCGCCGGCGACCGCGAGCACCTCGGCCCGCCCCGCGGCTTCCTTCAGCTCCTTCTGAATGTCGTCGCTGCCATCTACCTGGACAATCTCGGTGCGCGGCAACGCCTCTCGCACCTGATCGATGACGGCTGCGCCCGTCCCGCTGCCTGACGCCGGATTGACCACGAGGATCACGCCTTCGCCGTCCGGCCGTTTCGGCGCGTCGACCAACAGCGGGTCGGCGGTCGGCAACCGGGTCGGCACCACCGGCGGCACGATCCGCGAACTGAGCACCGCGACTCCCGCGCCGATGCCGAAGCCGGCGAGCACGTCACCCGGATAGTGCGCGCCTGTGGCGATTCGCGACATTCCGACCAGCCCCGCCAGCAGCGCCAGTCCCAAGCCCAGCGGCGGGGTCTCCAATCCGACGCCGACGGCGAACGCTGCCGCACTCGCGGAGTGGCCCGACGGCAGTGAGTTCGACGTGGGCATCCGCCGGCTCTGCCGCGCCAACGGCACGGAGAAGTAGTTGGGTCGTGGCCGTTTCCACACCCGCTTGGCCACCTGGTTGGTCAGCAGGCTCGTCACCCCGAGGCTGACCACACCGCGCGTCGCACCGCGCCTCATCGACGGGGTGCCGAACGTCGCGAGCCCCGCCGCGATCGCGAACCACAGCTTCGAATGGTCCGCGGCGCTGGTCAGCTTCGGCATGACGGCGTCGAGCAGGGGACTCGGCGAGTCGGCGATGGCCTCGAACACCTCGCGGTCCAGCGTCCCGAGGCCCTCGCCGATCTGGCGGATTCCTCGGTGACGACGAATGGGCAGGAGGTTCATGCCGGGTAATCTATCCACATCCTTGACAAATTATTTTGTCAAGGCGACGATGGGCGCCATGCTCGACGTCGAGGTGATCGCCGACCCCGCCGCGGCGGTCAGCGCGCTCGATCCGATCAGAGGCCGACTGCTCGCCGCGCTGACCGAACCAGCATCGGCGGCCGCCCTTGCGTCGCGCATGGGCATGCCCCGGCAGAAGGTCAACTACCACCTCCGCGCGCTCGAAGACCACCACCTGGTCACCGAGGCCGGCGAACGTCAGTGGGGCGGGCTGAGGGAGCGTCTCCTCGTCGCGACCGCGGCCTCGTACGTGGTGTCGCCCGGCGCCCTCGGGCCCGTTGCCTCCGATCCGAGGCGCTCCGATGACCGGCTGTCGGCGAGCTACCTCATCGCACTGTCGGCGCGTGCCGTACGCGAGGTCGGCGAGCTCTGGCGTGCGGCGCGCACGAACAACAAGCGACTCCCGACCCTGTCGATCGATACCGCGATCCAGTTCCGATCCCCCGCGGACCGGACCGCGTTCACCAAGGAGCTGTCCGACGCCGTGACGACGTTGGCCGCCCGCTATCACGACGAATCAGATTCCGATGGTCGCAGCTACCGCTTGATGGTCGCGGCCTATCCCAAGCCGAAGGAGAATACGTAATGCCTTTGAAGAGAGACGATTCCGGACGCCGATGGGTCGAGATGGAATTCCTCGTACCCGGCACGCCCGAACAGGTGTGGCAGGCCATCGCAACCGGACCGGGTATGAGCGCATGGTTCACGACGACACACGTCGAGGAGCGCGTCGGCGGCGCGATCAGCTTCGATTTCGGCGACGAGAACTGCGGCGCCGATGTCTCGTCGGGCAAGGTCACCGCCTGGGATCCGCCGGTGCGGCTCGAATACGAGGAGTATGGATGGAGCGGCGATGCCCCGCCGGTCGCGACCGAGGTCACCGTCACCGCCCGATCCGGCGACCAGTGCGTGGTCCGCATGGTGCACACGATGATCACCGACAAGGACGACTGGGACGGTGAGATCGAGAGCTTCGAGACCGGATGGCCCGGCTTCTTCGAGATCCTCAAGGTCTATCTCGCGAACTTCGCAGGGGCGCAGCCGGCGACGATCCGAGCTTCGGCCGCCCATCTCGGCGGCGAAAAGCAGGCGTGGTCGAAGATGACGAGTGCGCTGAACGTCGCTACCGCTGACGTCGGCGATCGTGTCGAATCGCCCACGCACGCACCCCGGTTGGCCGGCCGCGTCGAGCGCATCCACCAGAACGGGGTCTCCCGGGAGGTGATGCTGCGTATCGACCAGCCCGCACCGGGCATCGCTGTGGTCGGCGCATGCACGGTCGGGCAGGAGGGCCGGGCGATGGCCGGCATCTATCTGTACGGACCCGACGCCGCCGATGTCGCGTCTGCCGAACAGCCGAAATGGACGTCCTGGCTGCGTGGCCTCCTCGAAGGTGACCCGGTCAGCACCTAGCATGAACGGGTGCGCCGGCTCCTGATCCTGCTCTGCGTGGCACTGCTGCCGCTCTCCAGCGCAACCAGTCACGCCCAGACCGCACCGTGGTTCGCGCACTACGTCGGCAACGCTACTCAAGTGATTTCCGTTGTCGGCGTTGGTGGTTCGTCGGCCAAGATGGACGTCTACCAACGGACCGCAGCCGGATGGCAGCCCGTCGCCGTCGGTATCCCCGCCTTCATCGGTTCGGCCGGCATTGCGCCGCAGACCCACGACGGCCAGATGAAGACGCCGATGGGGATCTTCACCCTCGACTTTGCGTTCGGCACCGCGCCCAACCCCGGGGGCGGCCTGCAGTACGTGCAGGTCGGCCCTAATCACTGGTGGGACGGCGATATGAAGAGCCCGACCTACAACACGATGCAGGTGTGCGAGGAATCGCAGTGCCCGTTCAACACCGATCCTTCGAGCGGAACCGAGAACCTAGAGATCCCGCAGTACGTCCATGCCGTCGTGATGGGCGTCAACAAGGAACGTGTGCCCGGCAACGGCGGCGCCTTCTTCCTGCATGCCACCGACGGCGGTCCAACCGCAGGCTGCGTGGCCATCGACGACGCCAAGCTGGTGGAGATCATGCGCTGGCTTCGGCCAGGCGCGCTCATCGCGATCTCACAGTGATCCTGCAAAAACGGGGGAGCTCTCAAAGATTGATTGCCCGACCGGCTTTCACCTTGAAGTTGAGATTCTCCGTCGACATCGAGGCATCATAGGTCCGGTCGTAGCCGGTCTCGCTGATGCGCCAGCCTTCGCTGGTTCGCCGGTACTTGTCGTGGTAGAAACCCGCGCCGATCAACATGAAATTGAAATCTGGTGCGATCACCCGATCCTGCAGATACCAGGTCGCCGACGCCTCGTCGCCGTCCACGGTGATCTCCGGGTGGGTCACTCGATGCTCAGTGATGATCTCCGGCCCGAGTGAGTTGCGCATGAAGGTGACCAACTCGTCGCGGTTGGTGAAGTGGTGCTCCTCACCGATCGACTCGCCGTACCGGCCGACCACGTCCTCGGTGAGGGTGTCGGCGAACTCGTCCCAGTGCTTGGTGTCGAGCGCGCGAAGGTACCGGTATTTGACTTGCTTGATGTCGTCGATGTCACCCATGGCCGACATTGCAGCACACCGGCTACCGCGCCGCACCGGAAACCCCGCCTAGTGTGTTCGCCCTGTCGGCCACAGCGAACTCCACGCGGCCCAAAACCGTGTTGGTGGAACGCCGTTGGTACGGAGTGTCTACCGGATATCAGCAGGTGGGGAGGCTAGGGTGTGGTCCGTTATGAGCGACCCGTTGGGGTTGTCGGTCGGGACGACGAACTTGGTCGCGGCACGAGTCGGCAATCAACCTGTGATACACCGTGCGGCGGTGACCCTCGCCGATGGCTCCGTGCTGGGCGGATTCGTCGAGCGGGTCGGCGACCCGGTGCCATTGGTCGCCCCGGATGGAGCACCTCATCAGGCCGATCGGTTGTTGGTCGAAGCGCTGGGAGACATGGTCGATGCGACCGACGGACAGCCGCCGACCGAGATTGCGATCGCGGTGCCCGCGTACTGGGGGATGGCGACCCTGCGCAGTCTGCGCAACGCGCTGCGGACCGATCCCAGCCTGTCGCCCAACGGCATGCCCGCCCGGTTGGTGTCCGACGCGATCACCGCATTGACGGCGCTACAGACAAATCCAGGGCTGCCTTCCCAAGGTGTCATTGCACTACTCGACTTCGGCGGCAGCGGAACGAGTATCACTCTGGCGGACGCGGGCGCGTCATTCGAGCCGATTGACGAGACCACCAGGTACACCGACTTCGCGGGCGACCAGATCGACCAGTCACTGCTGAGCCACGTCGTCAATAGCGTTGCGGAGAACGGTGGTATCGATCCGGCGGCCACCGCGGCGGTGGGCTCGCTGAGCCGGCTGCGGCAGGAATGCCGTAGTGCCAAGGAACGATTGTCCGCGGAAACGACGACAGAGGTCCTCGCTGAACTTCCCAATCATCGGTCGGCCATTCAGTTGACCCGCAGCGAGTTGGAGTCTCTGATCGCCGCTCCGCTCGACGGCCTGCTGGCCGAGTTGGACAATACGCTGGAGCGCAACGGGATTGGCTGGCCCAACATCGCCGCTGTCGTCGCAGTGGGTGGGGGTGCCAGCATTCCGTTTATCACACAACGACTTTCAGGGCACACTAGTACCCAGGTGGTGACGACACCGCAGCCCGCACTGGATGCGGCGGTGGGGGCGGCCCTGTTCGCGGCGTACGGTTCGGCAGCCGAGGCCCAGACCGGTATGGCGCCGGTGATGGCGGACGCCCCAACCGGTTTGGCGCCCGCAGCGCCGAGTGCCGACGCACCGGCAACGGAGACGGCCAACGCGCTGGCGTGGTCGCAGGACGACGACATCGCCGACGAACCCGTCCCGTACACGGGTGAAAACCCCTACCAAAGCTCCTATGACGTAGAAGCCATCTCGATGCGTCAGCCCGTGCAGTACGTACCCTCGACTGGGCCCATCGACAAGCCTCGGACGTGGCAGCGGTTGCCGCAGTTGGTGATCGGACTGGCGGCCGCGATCGCACTGATCGCTGTCGGCGGCGTCGCGATCGCCCTGACGAGCGTGACCGACAGCAGCAGCAAGACCGATCAACCGAGCACCGCCAGCCCCCCGAAACCGACGAACGCCGAACCGCCACCGCCCGCGAGCGCAGAACCACCGGCCAGCGTCGCGCCGCCCCCGCCGGAAACCGTGACCTTTACCCCTGAGGCACCGCCACCCACGCAAGAGACCGTCACGACATACGTGACCACCACACCGCCGACGACAACGACCACGCCGCCGACGACAACGACGACGACAACGACAACAACCACAACGACGACAACCACAACGACGACAACGTCACCGACAACGACCACCACGACCACCACGACGCCGGCGATGACGACGACCCACATCACGGTGCCGTTCGTACCGGTGCCGATCCCGATTCAAGTGCCGAACAACCCGTACCAGCCGCCGCCGGTGCCTTAAAAGGGTTTAGCGCGGCGGGTATTGGTACTGCGGTTCGTGGAACCGATTGATGATCGGAATCCGTTCGATGATCCGGTCGCGCAGCCGCGGCTGCGGAGCCACGGGCGGCACGTACACCGGCGGTGGCGCATACGTCGGCGCGGTGCGCGCGGGCGGCTGATTTGCGGGGGCAGCCGGCGGCACGAATTCCGGGGCGGGCGGGGCGGCCACCACGATGGTCTGCGCCACGACGGGACGAGCCGCCTGCAGTGACGCGGTGAGCTTCGAAACCTTGGTCGCGGGTTCGTTGCCCGGAGGCGGCGCCTCGGCCGTGGGCTGATGATCCGCAGCAGTCGGCTGCTCCGGTGCCGACGGCGTCAGGCTCAGACCGAGCGCGACCGACAGCGAAATCACGAACGTCACCGCAGCCGCGACGAGAACTGCGGTCAACGCGCGGATCCGCGGCGGGGTGTGCGATCCGGCAGTATCCAAACCGTTCACGGCACGGGCGGATGCCAGCGCGGCACCGCGAGCGAGCGCGAGATCGGCTTCGGCGGCCGAGAAGACGGGTGCGTCGGTGACGTCTTCGAGCGTCGACCTGATCAAGTCGAGGTCGTCGGCCGAACCAACCACAAAGATCGAATCGGGACGCCAATCGTCGAGCTCCAGCATGGTCAACACTGAACTCGGCAGCTCCACCACGTCCGACCCGTCGGACGGTCGGCCGAAGCGGTCGACGGTCACGCCGTTGTCATCGACGATCGCCACGACCGCGGCGTCGGGTTCGACGATGCAGACCGCGACATCCTCGTACTCCGCGATGGCTGCGATACCGGAGGCCAGGACGTCGCCCGCCTCGAGTTCTGAAACCGCGATGACGTTGTCGCGCCCCCTGGCCCGCAGTGCCTCCAGCACCCCGGACGCTGCGTCTTCTGCTTCATTGGTCCAGGTCAGGCCAATGGCGTGCGTGTGGTTGTCGGCTTCATCGACCAGCAGGACATCCAGCAGATCGTCCGGTTCGACCGCGTCGTCCAAGTCGAAGGCGCCACGGCTGATGGTCGCGCCCTCGCCGGTCGTTCCCTCGACGAGCACCCAGCGCACGGCTGCCGATGTCATCGAAATGCCGAGCACGAGGTCCATGACCACCCCCGATCTGACATGAATTCGAGTTCGAGGGTACCGCTGCGAGGAAACGGGGTGGCCGGACCGCCGGTTTACCGACGGGCGTGACCATGCCGGGTATTTGCGCCGGCAAGAGATTCAGTAGGCGTTGGGGTCGTCTTGAACTGCGTCGGGAACCGGGTGCTGATAGAGCCGCGCCGCGTTCTCCCACGTCACCTTCCGGATGATCGCCTCGGGTAAACCATTGATCTGTTCGTGGATCGTCCGCTGAGTATGCGGCCACGTGGAGTCGCAGTGCGGGTAATCGGCTTCGAGCAGGATGTTGTCCTCGCCGATCCGCTCGTGCTGGATGAACGACGATTGGTCCTCGACAGCGCAGAACCAGAAGTTGCGCTTGAAAACCTCCGCGGGAGTCAGGGTTTCGCCGAGCGCCTTCCATGTCCCGTACATCTCGTGATAGCTCAGCATGTGGTCGAGCCTGTCGAGCAGACCCGCCACCCAGCCGATGCCACCTTCGGAGAGGCAGATCTTCAGATCGGGGTACCGCGTGCAGACACCGGAGTACAGCCAGTCGACCGCCGCGGAGATCGCATAGGCGAAGAACAACACGCCCTGCACATCCGGCGGCGCGTCGGCGGTGGTCGACGGCGAGGTGCCTGACGATCCGATGTGCAGGTTCACCACGGTCCCGGTGTCGGCGCACGCCGCCATCAGCGGCTCCCAGTAACCCGAGTGGATGGTCGGCAGTCCGAGCATCGCGGGGTTCTCGCTGAACGACACCGCGTGATATCCGCGTTCGGCGTTCTCGTAGATCATCTGCGCGCCGACCTCGGGATCGAGCAGCCACGGCAGCTGACAGGGAATGATCCGGTCGGGGTAGGCGCCGGCCCACGCGTCGATGTGCCAGTCGTTCCACGCCCGCACGCAGGCCATCGCGAGGTCTTTGTCGTCGGTGACCTGCTGGAGTCGCTGACCGGCGAAACCGGGCAGGAACGACGGAAAGTTCAGCGACGCGTACACGCCGTTGAGATCCATGTCCTTGACGCGCGCATGGATATCCCATGCGCCGCGGCGCATTTCGTCGAACCGGGCGGGTTCGAAGCCATACTCGGATACTGGTCGTCCGACCACCGCGTTGAAGCCCACGTTCGGCAGTGAGTTGCCGTCGTACATCCAGGTCTGGCCGCCGTCCCCGGTGTCGACGACGCGGGGGGCGCGGTCGGCGAACTTGCGCGGCACGCGGCCCTCGAAGGTGTCCGGCGGTTCGACGATGTGATCATCGACGGAGATGACCGTGTAACGGCGTTCTGCCCGTTCGGGTTCGGGCAGAAAGGTCACGGTGCGGTCGGCACCGGTCTTGGCTGTGGTGAAGTTGAGATTGGCCGCCATGTCGTCGATGGAAGTCATGGGCAATCCTCGATTCTTGGGTGATCGGTTGGGCTGTCAGTTCAGAACGTTCGGATCGGCCTTGATCGTCATACGGGCAGCGCCTGCCCAATACACGTCGGCGGCGCGCTCGATCAGCGACTGCTGCATGCCGATCATGTCGCCCCGGTTCATCTCGGACGGGGTCCGGCCGGTGAGCATCACGTCGTAGGCCAGCCGACAGACCCGCTCGATGGAGACCGCGCGATAGACCGCCTCGGCCAGGTTGCGACCCGCGGCTATGACGCCGTGATTGGCGAGAAGTATGAGGTTGGCCGAGCCGATCTGCTGTGCCAGTTCGCTTGCCCGCCAAGGGGCGTCGATCTCACCATCGTATTTCTCGACGAGGAACATGTCATCGAGGAACAGCGCTCCGGTCTGATGCACGAGTTCGGGCAGGATGCCCAGCGCCGCGATGAGGCTGACGTAATACGGATGGTTGTGGACCACTACGCGCGCATCGGGGCGGACGCGGTGCAGTTCGGTGTGCAGGTGGATAGCGGGCGTGACGTCCCAGCGGCCACGCACGACGTGGGCGTCCTCGTCGACCACGCAGATGTCGGACGCGGTCAACTCCTGCCACCACAGTCCCCACGGGTTTACGTACATGTCGGACTGTCCGTCCGGCTGCCACGTGATGTGCCCGGCCATGTTCTCCGCGAAGCCGATGTCAGCCAGGTGGCGGAATGCGACGGCCATCAACTGTTCGTCGGTGAGGTTGCCGCCGATTGGTGGCGTTATCGACGGCGACCAGACATCCAGACCGCCGCGGCGAACTTCCTCTGTGGTCATGATCCCTCCCGAATCCGTTCTCGAAGTTGGCCTTTGGCGACCTTGCCGCCGGAGGACCGCGGTAGCTCGTCGAGTATCTCGAGCCGCTCGGGCAGCAGCTCCTTCGAGATGCCCTGCGCCAGTAGATGTTCGACAAGTGTCGCCAGATCCAGAGTCCTCGCCTGCTTGAGCTCGACGTACACGCAGACCCGTTCGCCGAAGACCGGGTCGGGCATCGCGACCGCGGCGGCGAGGGCGACCGCGGGATGTGTCGCCACGGATTCCTCGACCTGGACCGCGCTGATGTTCTTTCCGCCGCGCAGGATGAAGTCCGAAGTCCGGCCGGTGAGCGTGAGATAGCCGTCGCTATCGAGTTCGCAGATGTCGCCCATCCGCATCCAGCCGTCCTCGGTGTACAGCTGGTCGTGGTCGGTGCCGCCGAGATAGCCGAGGGACAGTGCAGGCCCGCGGCACACGGGCTGTCCGCGTCCGGTGTCAGTGACGTCGCGGTCGCCGTCGAACAACCGCACCTGCATCTCCGGCACGATCCGGCCCGCGGTGCGCAGTCGGCGATCCAGCGAATCCGCAAGGGTGGTGGCGCTGAGCATGCCGGTCTCGTTGGAGCCGTAGAACTGCAGGATCGTCACCCCGGTCAGTTCCTCGAACTGTGCTGCCTGCGTGTAGGGCAGGGGCTCACCGCCGGTGAACACGACCCGCAGGCTGCTCAAATCATGGTCACGCGACGCCGGGTCGGCGAGGATCATCGCCAGTTGCGTACTGACACAACACAATACCGTCGCACGGTGCCGTTCGATCGCCGCACACGTCGCGGCGGCATCGAATCGTTCGATGCGGACGGTGGTCGCGTCCAGGTGGATGGGTGTCGTGTGTGAGGTCCAGATCCCGAAGCCGTAGGGCGTGGGGATGATCGGAAGGAAGACGTCGTCGGAGGTGAGCCCGCCGTTGGCGACCGCCTTGAGATGGAAGTAGTGCCAACGGTTCTGGGTGTGCACCACACACTTGGGCATGCCGGTGGTGCCCGATGTGGAATTGATCAGGAAGACGCCATCGGGCCCGGCCTGGGACAGCGGCGATTCCGGTCGAGGCCGCGTGTCGACCTCGAGATCGACACCGAGCGCGATCACCCGCATCGATGTACCGGCCGCCTCCTTCGCCAGGTCGTGTCTCTCGGCGTCGGCGACCAGCAGGGTGGGTTGCGTTGTGCGAAGGATGTGTTCGGCCTCGCGGAGCCCGACGCGGGATCCGAGACCGACCACCGCGGCGCCACATCGCTCGATGGCCACCAGCGCGACGTGGATCGCCGCGGTGTCCTTGTGCCACAGCCCGACGCTGTCGCCCGGCGCGACGCCGAGGTCGCGTAGCTCGTAGGCCAGGTTGGTGGCGGCGGTGTCGAATTCTGTCCAGGTGAACTGCGGGCCCGCGAAGTCGAGGGTGAAGTCGATGTAGGCCGCCTTGTCCGGCGAGACGATCGCATTGCGGCGTACGCCGTCCGACAGCGTGACGTCCGTCCACCAGCCCGCGGCCCGATACTGCGCCGCTTCGGCGCTCGTCACCGCGACCCCGTCGACGCTCATCACCAAATCATATGAAAATAAGACCGGCGGTCAACGGTCGGTTTCCGGTCGGGTGGTCGCCCAGCCGCGCAGCATCGAGGGATCGACGACACCCGACGAACCCGGGTAGTGCTGCGCGTCGATGAGATGGGCAGCGGCCAGGTCATAGGCGAGTCGCGCATCGCCTGCGTCGATCGCGTCGATCACCTGCCTGTGGTCCTCCAGCACGGCCAGCCGCTCGTCGATCGGCACGATGCTGCCGTCCGCGACCCGACTGGACCAGCTGGTCTCGTGCGCCGACCACAGCATCTCCAGCGCCCCGGCCAGGATGATCATGGTCTGGTTGCCGCACAGCGCCACGAGCGACTCGTGGAACCGCCGACTCGCCGACGTCACGAGCAGCAGGTCCTCGACGGCCGCTACGGCCTCGGCATGTACCCGCCGCAGCTGGGGCACCACCTCGCTGCCCCGATCGTCACGCTGGGCGCACAGCCCCGCACAGGCGGGCTCGACCTGCAGGAGAGCGTTACCGACGTCGGACAGGCCCACCTCCTGGGACCCGAGAACCAGTCCGACGGTGTACGCGACGTTGGCCGCATTGGGCCGGCGTACGACGGCTCCGCCGAGCTTTCCGCGGCGGACGCGCAGCAGCCCCTCGGCCTCGAGAATGCGCATCGCCTCGCGCAGCGACGGCTTGCTCACCGGGAACTCGAGGAGCAGTTCGTCCTCCTTGGGCAGGATGCTCCCGTCGGCCAGCTCACCACGCAGAATGCGGCGCCGAAGCTGATCGGCGACCTGCTCGGCCAGTCGGCGAAATGCAATGGTCGGCTCTGCCACGAATCGATTGTCCACTCATCAAACGCCGAAGAGGCAATTGACCGCCGATAACGGACAGATAACAAAACAATCTCAAGCCGGTGACCAGCGGAAACATCGTTGCAGGTCGGACCGATGCTGTGTAACCGCCAAATTGCCGTTATTGTGCACTGCGTGGGTCGGCACTCATTAGCCAAAAAGCGACGCAAGTCGCCGGTTGTCCTGGCTTCGGTGCTTGGTCCTGCCGCCGTGCTCTTCGCGGTGGGCGCCGACATGCAACCCACCAAGGATGCGGTCAAGAGCGCCCCGGCCGACGAGGTCGCCCCGTGGAATGTCGAGATTGTGGCCGCCGCTCCGATGAATTCGTTCCCGGCGCCGATCGTCGGCCAGGTCAGCTTGAGCTCCGCTCCCGACACCGTCATCGCCGCATCGCGGTACCGCACCGTCGACCGCACGCTGCCTGTCGGACTCGCCCCGGAGCGCGGTCTGCAGGTGAAGACGATCCTCGCGTCGCGCGCGATCACGGCAGCCTTCCCCGAGATCCACAGCATCGGCGGTGTTCGGCCCGATGCCTTGAGATGGCATCCCAACGGCCTGGCCCTCGACGTGATGATCCCCAACCCCGGCAGCGCGGAAGGCATCGCGCTCGGTAACGAGATCGTCGACTACGTGCTGCGCAACGCGTCCAGGTTCGGGATGCAGGACGCGATCTGGCGCGGGGTGTACTACACCCCCAACGGCGCGCAACGTGGCGGCGGCTACGGCCACTACGACCACGTTCACGTCACCACCACCGGCGGCGGCTATCCGACCGGCGGCGAAAACTATTACCGCTGAGCCGGATTGACTAGGGGCGGAAAGTCACTCCGCCGTCGACACTGATCGTCTGAGCGGTGATGAAGCTGCCGTCGTCCGACAGCAGCAGGGCGCCCAGGGCGGCGACGTCATCAGGATTGCCGAACCGCGACTTGATCATCTGACGGGCGCGCGTCTGCTCCACGACGCCTTCGGGCATCCACTGTTCGTCGAACTTGTAGTGCCAGATCAGCCCGGGGGCAATGGCATTGGCGCGAATCCCCTTGGGGCCGTACTTGCGGGCGATATGCCGCATCAGCGCGAGTTCCGCCGCCTTGCTCATCGCGTAGGAGACCCGGCTGCCCCCGCCGTTGTACGCCTCGATCGACGCGGTGAACACGATGGAACCGCCGCCACTCTCGATCATCGGCGGTATCGCGTGCTTGACGCAGATCACGAAACCCCTTGTGTTGACGCGCATCACCTCGTCGAAGGCCTCCAGAGGCAACTCGACGACACCGCCGGGCAGGTAGGCGTCGGCCGCGTTGGTGAAGTTGACGTGGATACCGTCCAGCCTCCCGAAGGTGTCCACCGCCAGCTTCACGATCGCGATGACCGACTCTTCGTCGGCGCCGTCCAGCCGGACGCCGAGCACCCTTTCGGGGTCGAGATCGGCGACGACACGCGACACGACCTCTTCATCGAGGTCACCGATCACAAGGCGCGCGCCCTCGTCGGCGTACCGGCGCGCCAGGCCATCTCCGATACCGCCGAGCCCGGCGACAATGACGACCTTGTTCTCCAGCTGTCCCGACACGACTGACATATTGCCTCCAGCCATTCTTCGGTGTGGATGTGGCCACTGCTTTTCGCGCATAAGGTGGCCGCAGCGACATATCGTTCAGCAAAGCCACACCGCCAGGAGGTTGACTTGGAGGGCACTCCGTTCGGTCGCTACAGGTTGGTCGAGTTACTCGGGCAGGGCGGTATGGGCGACGTCTGGCGCGCCTACGACACGGTGACCGATCGCGTAGTGGCGGTGAAGGTACTGCCAGCCCATCTGGCCAGCGATCAGACGTTCCAGGAACGATTCCGCCGGGAGGCTCGGGCGGCGGCGGGGCTCAACAATCCCCACGTGGTGCCGATTCACGACTTCGGCGAGATCGACGGACGTCTGTTCGTGGACATGCGGCTGATCGAGGGTGAGGACCTCGGCACACTGCTCCGGAGCGGGCCCTTGCCCCCGCAGCGCGCCATCAGGATCATCGAGCAGATCGCGCTGGCGCTGTTCGCCGCCCACCGGATCGGGCTCGTGCATCGCGACGTCAAACCGTCGAACATTCTGGTGACCGAGGACGACTTCGCCTACCTGATCGACTTCGGCATCGCTCGGGTGGAGGGTGAAGCCGGCCTCACCGATACCGGAACCGCGGTGGGCACCTGGGCGTACATGGCGCCCGAGCGATTCTCCACCGGCTCGGCAGATGCGCGCGCCGACGTCTATGCGCTGACATGTGTGCTCTACGAAGCGCTGACCGGTGAATCACCTTTTCCGGGAAAGACACTCGAGCAGATCGCGTCCGCCCACATGCTCCATCCCCCTCCGGCGCCGTCGACGGTGAGGCCGCAGATCCCCCAGGCGATGGATCAGGTCATCACCACCGGCATGGCGAAGGAGCCCGACCAGCGGTATCGCTCGACCAAGGATCTTGCGACGGCCGCTCGCGCCGCTGTCGGCGGGGAGCAGGCTCGGCCCCAAGCTGGACACCAGGACCACACGCAGGCCGCGCCGCCGGCGTGGACGGCCGAGCCGACCGCGCAGATGAACCAGCCCGGCCCGACGATGGCCGCCCGGCCACCGGAACCGACCGAGCGTATAAATCAACCACCCCCAGACGCATTCGCCGCCGCGACGCAGTACCGGACGCCGACCGATCGGGTCCCGCCCACTCCACCCGTCGCGCCCCCGCCACCCGCCGCGACCGGCTCGCCTTCAACGCGGCGCAGAAACATTCTGCTGGCCTCGGCTGCCGCGGTACTCGTCGTGATCGTGGCCGTCGTCGCGGTGGTGATGTTCACCGGCGACTCCGACTCACCGTCGAGCGGCACTGCGTCGTCGCCTGCTGGGCCCTCGGCGTCGGGACAGCCGTCGACACAGCCGTCCGGACCGCAGCCGACGCCCGGGGCTATGTTCAGCGGCACGCAACCGTGGACCGTCGACGTCTCCGGAGCCCCGAAGTCCGACCGCAGCGACGCGATCATCGGCGCGCTGAGCGCCGCAGGCGGTTGGGGCACCGAGAACAGGCTGCAGATCGACTTTTCGAACGCGGTCCTCTTCGCCGACGGCAGCACGCCGCGGATGCAGGTGGTCGGCACCGACGACTACTGCTTCGGAGGTCCGGCCTGCGACGCGGTGCCCGCCGAGATGCCGGTCCCGGAGAACGCCAACATCGGTGGCTCACCGGATCTCCAGTGCGATCCGTCCGGGAACACCGAGGGCCAGGGGGACTGCCAACTGCTTGTGGTCGACCGCGACGGTCAGAAGCTCTACGAGACGTACCAGTCGACGAAGGACGGCGAAAACATAAGGGCCCAAGGCTTCTTCATCTGGGATCTGAACAAGGAGTACCCGGACAACCTGCGCGGCGATCAGTGCACGAGCGCAGACGCGGGCGGTTTTCCCATCGCCGCCATGACGCCCACCGCCGACCAAGTCGCGTCGGGCTCAATCGATCACGCGATCCGGTTCATCCTGCCCAACGACCGGATAAGAGCAGGTGTCTATGTGCACCCGGCGAGCCACGCCGGTGGTCCCGAAAGCACCGACCCCAACGCACCCCCCTTCGGTGTGCGACTCCGGCTGAAGGCCGACTTCGACGAGTCGGGCTACACCGACCCGCAGAAGGTGGTGATCAAAGCCCTCAAAACCCACGGAATGCTGCTTGCCGACGGCGGCCAGGTCCCGCTGACCTTCTCTGACGACCGGACGAGCACCGCAAAGTGGGCGGACCTTGGTATCGCCTCGGATACGTTCAGCGCGATCACTCCCGAGGCGTTCGAGGTCGTCGAACTGGGACCGGACGTCCCCCTGACGTACGACTGCATTCGTAACCCCTGATATGGCGCGTCGCGGCATCGTTGTCGTCGGCAGCGGCCCGATCGGCGCGGTGGCCGCCCGGCGTTTCTGCGAGGCGGGTGAGCAGGTGACGCTGCTCGAAGCGGGTGAGCCGATCTCGTCGCCGCCGGGTAGCCATGTCCGCAATCAGGCTCGCTTCCAACAAGATCCGGACTCCTATTTCGCCGGTATTGAAGGCTACTTCCGCTATTTCGACGAGACCGCGCCGCCGGCCGGACTGCCCGGCGCGTCGACGACGACTGCGGTCGGCGGTCAAGGCGTGCTGTGGACCAACAACTGCCCGCGCCCTGCCGCATTCGAACTGTGGCCGGTGATGCCGGATGTCGAGTGGGACCGGTATCTCGAGGACGCCGAACGGTATTTCGACGTCCGCGACGACACGTTCGACGCCTCGGTACGCCAGCGGTGCATCACCGAACGGCTGCGCGCTCCGCTCGCCGAGGATGGTCGCGAGATCGTCGGACAGCCAATGGCGGGAAGGCTTGTGGATACCGCCACCATCCACTACGTCGCGTCCGAGGACATCCTCGCCGGGGCCGACGTGGGCGTGCGACATGGCGAGGTGCGCCGTGTCGATACCGATGGCGAGCGTGTCGTGGGCGTCGAGCTCACGGACGGTGAGCGCATTGATGCCGAGGTCGTGGTGGTGGCTGCGGGCGCCTTTGACACACCGTTGCTGCTGCACCGATCTGGGCTCGGGTCCGCGGCGCTCGGAAAGTACGTCACCTACCATCCCGTGTTGTTCTCGCAGTTGGTGCTCGACGAAAGCCTCTGCCGCGGTGACGGTTACGACATTGCGCCTCGGCTGCAGATCCCACCGACGGTCGCGGCGCCGTGGAACACGATGATCCTGCGGGATACCTGTCCGGCACCCGCCGCGCGCCCTGACATCGAAGTGGCGGCCAACCGGCTCGTCGAAATCCAGTCGTTCTGCCCCGTCGACAACCATTCCGAGAACGCCATGGTGATCGACGACAGCGGCGTGTGGTTCGACGTCCCGCTGCGCGAGGCCGATCGTGCCCGCATGGATGCCGTTCTCGCCGATCAGCATCGGCTCGCCGCTGCGCTCGGTCGTTTCCGCGCGGGTGTGGAACCGCAATGGATGGATCTCGGGTTCGCGCATGTGATGGGCACGTGCCGCATGGGCGCCGTCGATGACGGGACGTCGGTGACCGACGGCTTCGGTGAGGTGTGGGGAACGCGGGGTCTCTACCTGGCCACCGTCGGGGTGATTCCCACCGCGCTCGCGGTCAACCCGACGCTGACTGCGGCGGCGCTAGCGCTGCGCAGCGTCGATCACGCACTGCGTCAATAGATTTCGCCGGTCAAACACGCAAGCCGGTGAACGGCTCGAACGGTAGGTTGCGCACCACGAACCACACTGCCACGACAACCATCGTCACCGTGGCGGCCCAGCGGTGGTGCTGCCAGCCCGCGATCTTGCGGCCGACGACCTGGCCGTACGTCCACACGAGATGCGCGACGATCAGGAATCCCACCGCCACGACAGCGAGGGCGTTGAAACGCACCGCAGCCAGGAAGTCCCCGTGCAGTAGCGAGTAGATCATTCGAAGTGTGCCGCAGCCGGGGCAGTCGATGCCCAGAAGGGCTTTCGTCGGACACACGGGAAGAAAGCCGCCCGGTGTGGTCGGATCACCGATCCAGACGACCGCGCACGCACCTGCCGCCACGGCGCCCACCAGAAGTGGGCCGCCGAGGCGAACAGGCACGCTGTGCCGAAGCGGTGTAGCGATCAGTATTCAGTCGTTGTAGAGACGTCGCCGTCGAAGGTCAAGACGCCCGCGACCATGAGGATGGCGTAGATGACGGCCACGATGACGCCGGCGATGATGCCCCACATCGCCCACTTCTTGGCGGCAGCGGACGACGCCTGCGCTGCGTCGTACTGGCCCTGCGCCCAGAGCCCGTTCACCTGGCTTGCCTTGACGATCGAGACGATGCCGAACGGGAGACAGCAGAACAGTGTCACCAGAATGGCGAGCACCAGGTGCGAGCTTGGCGCCGCGCCCTGAGGTTGCGGAGGCGGGTAGTTGCCAGGCGGTGGCGGTGGTTGTGTCATCGTCGTCTTCCTGTTAAGGCCGTTAGGACGGAAAAGCGGTGCTAAATGTACCCGAGCAGCGCCCTAAAAGCCGGGAAAATCAAGATCAATATTGTGTTCCCGGACCATGCCCGGATATCCCGCTCACCTGCATATTTGCGTTGGCAACGGTCGGGAACGCTCTAGCGTATGGGCTCTCGCGTTGGGTTTGCTGTCCACGGGCGCATCCCGCCCGTTTGCGCGCCTAGTCTGGCAGCATGACCACGCCGCCGGAATCGGATTACC
The DNA here is from genome assembly GCF_044452905.1 of Mycobacterium sp. NPDC051804. Classification (NCBI taxonomy): domain Bacteria; kingdom Bacillati; phylum Actinomycetota; class Actinomycetes; order Mycobacteriales; family Mycobacteriaceae; genus Mycobacterium; species Mycobacterium sp. NPDC051804. The sequence goes on from NZ_JBITCD010000001.1 coordinate 868,683, forward strand.
CGCAGATGGCCGCTGAACGCGGTCGCATCGAACCGGCTCCGCGCCGGGTTCGCGGCTACCGCGGCGCCGAGCTGGTATTCGACACGACCTCGGCCCGCTATGTGTGGGAGGTGCCGTACTACCCGCAGTACTACATACCGCTCTCGGATGTCCGCGCCGACGTTCTACACGAGGGTCTTCCGGGTGTGCGGGTTTTCGACGAGGGCGATCTCGCCGGATTGGTCCGGTTCCGTTGGGACACGTTGGACTGGTTCGAGGAGGACGAGCCGATCTACGGCCATCCACGCAACCCGTATGCGCGCGTGGACGCACTCCGCTCCCACCGCCACGTCGTGGTCGCGCTTGACGGAGTGACGTTGGCCGAGACCCGCTGCCCGGTAATGCTTTTCGAGACCGGACTACCGACCCGCTACTACATCGACCGCACCGATGTCGCGTTCGCACACCTCGAACCGTCGAACACGCAGACGCTGTGCCCGTACAAGGGCGTCACGTCGGGGTATTGGTCTGTGCGCGTCGCGGACGGGCTCGTTGCCGACCTCGCCTGGACCTACGAGAGGCCGCTACCTGCCGTGGCGCCGATCGCAAACATGATCGCGTTCTACAACGAGAAGGTCGACATCACCGTCGACGGTGTGCAACTAGCCCGTCCGGCAACCCATTTCAGCTAGGCGAGCGGTGCGGGCGGTGGGCCGAGCACCTCGATGTTGAACCGGGCGCAGACCTCCGCCACATGGCCGGGGTCGATCTCCTCGGGTGCCGGCAGCACGGGGTCGCCGGTGGACTGTCCGAGTGCGGCGACGAAGGTTTCGAAGCCTCCCGGCGTCGACACCTGGAACACCCGGGCAGTCTCCGAGCGGACCTGAAACGTGTGCGGAAGGCCCCGCGGCAGCCAGATCACGGATCCCGCCTCGTGCACCGCCTCCACGTCGCCGCACGAGAACCACATCTGGCCTTCGATGACGTAGAAGAGTTCGTCCTCGGCGTCGTGGCGGTGCAGTGGGGGCCCAAAGTTCTTGGGACCCAAAAACTCCATGGCGGTGAACTGACCGTTGGTCTGCTCGCTGTTGATCTTCGCGGTGTACAGCGTGTTGAGGAAGTGGAAGTGCCCGCCCTCGTCGCGGGCGATCATCGCGGGACTTTGTGACGTCATGAGTGCAAAGTGTGCAGGGCTCAGGCGAGCTTTTGCAGCTGGAACGGACTCTGGGTCACGATTCCGCCCGCACACCCGAAGTTGGAGTCGGACGTCATCACGCCAGCCAACGTCGCCGGGTCGACCGACATCGACACCACGGCCGGTTCATAGTGGCCGTCGTCGCAAGTAAGACCACCCGGCTTCGAGACCGTGAAGTTCCAGCGGCCACCGCTGAATGTGGTGGGGGTGCTCCACCCCGCGTTGCTGGTGACTGTGCCGGCGCACCCGGTGACGCCACAACTCGTCGCGATGGTCCACACGTTGTAGGGGTCGCCGTCAGAGGAGCCATAAGTGCCGTTCAGGAGTGCTGGGTCGGCCGCCGCTGCAGCGGCAAGTGCGACGCCCGCGATCGCCGGCGCCGCGACAGCGATGGCCATTGTGCGCAAGACCTTTGTCATAGTGATCAGGAATTTAACGGTCAGGTCACCCCGATCGGCGTCAGCACGGCTTGCGATTCCTGGTTGTGGCCGTCATGTCGCCGAATCGAAATCTCCGGCGTGAACCGCAGGAACATTTTTGCGACCAAGGGTGCGGCGAACAGCATCAACACGACGCGGATCACCTGGGACGTCATGACGAATGCCACGTCGGAGTCCGATCCGATGGTGGTTCCGAGCACGGCGTAGATGCCGCCGGGACTGGTCGCGAGATATCCGTCGAGCTGACTGAGGCCTGCGACGTTGGCCAGCACCACGCCCAATCCGGCCACCGCGACGTTGAGCATCGTGATCAACACCAGTGCGGTGGGCAGGATCCGGCGGATCGCGCGCAGTGATTCGCGGTCGAACTGAAGCACCGTCTGCCACACGAAGAGCAGCGCCGCACCCTGGGCCAGCATCACCGGGACGTCGACACCGGCGAGCACTCCGCTGAATTCCAGCGCGATGGTGATCGCCATCGGGCCGAGCAGCCCGGCGCCGGGGAGCCGCACCGCGCGGCCAGCCGCTACGCCGATGACAACGATCGTCACGATCAGCGGCAGGCTGAACAACAACGGCACGCTGTTCGTGGCGGCGGCAGGCGATGCGTCTGTTGCGGTTCCGCCGAAGACGACCGCGACGACGAAAGGCATTGCCGCGGTGATGATTGCGACGCGCAGGTACTGCACTGCCGCGACGATGCGATCGTCGGCACCGAGCTCGCGCGCGATGGACACCACCCCCGACGAACCGCCCGCGACGAGCGAAAGCGCACCGGTCAGCGGGCTGATCCCGCGGTGCATGCCTAGGAGCGCGCCGCCTGCGATGCAAATGGTCAGCGTCCCGACGGCGACGGCCACCACCGCTACCCAGTCCGACGCGTCGAGAGACGTGAACGAGATCTCGCGGACCAGAAGTCCGGTGGCCACTCCGAGCACACCCTGGACCGCCACGGTCGACGCCGCCACCGCCTGCGGCGCGCGGCGCGCAAGGGTCCAGGCCAGGACTCCGCAGATGAGAGCGACTGCGGCGAGCTCGACGGTGTTCATGGTGCATAGGGTCCGATGCTGTTCTTGGCGATTCCTAAAAACCAACGGTGTGCACGGCTCCAAGAAACTTCAAAGAATCGGTCACCAATCTCGTGTCACGCATCCCTGCGATACACGAGAGGAGTCCGCAGATGCTCATGATGACCGGATCCAAGGTGTGGGATCGCACCTCCTTTGACGGCGAGTCGTACATGATCACGGTCGAGCCGCACCAGGCAGAGGCCTGCATGCACGTTGTGTCTGAGCTGCGGCGACGCGGCAAGCGGATCGATACCGTCGAGGCCACTGACTTCCGTCATCCCGCGCTCGCCGAGCTGGCCGGGATCATCAGCAAGCATGTGCACTCCGTCGCAGGCTTCGTCGTGCTGCGCGGGCTGCCGTCCGAGGGGTGGACCGATGAGGAGGCCTCGATGCTGTACTGGGGTCTCGGCACGTATATGGGGCGGCCGCTGCCGCAGAACCGGGCCGGTGATCGTGTCTACCTGGTTCAGGACACCGGTGCGACGCTGATGGAAGCGCGCGGTTCGAAGACGAATCTCGGGATGATCTACCACACCGATTCGGCCGCGGCCTTCGTCGGCAGCCGTCCCGACATCCTCGCGCTGATGTGCCTGCGCAAGGCAGTGTCCGGAGGTGAGTCGCTGATGGTCAGCGGTCACACGGCCTACAACAGCCTGCTGTCCACGCGGCCGGATCTAGCCGAGGTGCTCTACGGAGAGTTCCTCTTCGACCGGTCGAAGGACACCGCCGAAGGCGAGGACCCCGTGTCCCGTGGCTCGGTGTTCACCGACACCGAAGACGGTGTGGCCATTCGGTACAACCGGTTGCATATCGAACTGGGGCATCATCTTTCGGGAAATCCGCTCACCGCGCGCCAGCGTGAGGCGCTCGATGCGTTCGATGCGATCCTCAACGATCCGGCGAACGCCATCGACTTCACGATGGAACCCGGCGATGTCTTCTTCGCCGACAACAACACCATGCTCCACAACCGCAATGCCTTCACCGACGCCACCGAGGTCGAGCACCGGCGGTGCTTGGTGCGGCTCTGGCTCGCCGCGGGGTCGGCCAAGTACATGTGGAGCCGATGACGGGAATCGAACCCGCGTATTCAGCTTGGGAAGCTGATGTTCTGCCATTGAACTACATCGGCGTGACTGGCTGTGCCAGTGATCACGAAGGCTAACACTCGAGCGGCTACGCTCGTCGCGTGCTGCTCTCCGATCGTGACATCAAGTCCGAAATCGCCACCGGTCGGTTGGGCATCGACCCGTACGAGGAAAGCCTGATCCAGCCGTCGAGCGTAGACGTCCGGCTGGACAACCTGTTCCGGGTGTTCAACAACACCCGCTACACCCATATCGACCCGTCGACGCGCCAGGACGACCTCACGACCTTGGTCGAACCCAAGGAGGGCGAGCCGTTCGTGCTCCATCCCGGCGAGTTCGTCCTCGGCTCCACGCTGGAACGCTGCTCGCTGCCAGCCGACCTCGCCGGCCGCCTGGAGGGCAAGTCCTCGCTCGGCCGCCTCGGGCTGCTGACTCACTCCACCGCCGGGTTCATCGATCCGGGGTTCACCGGCCACATCACGCTGGAACTGTCCAACGTCGCAAACCTGCCGATCACCCTGTGGCCAGGCATGAAGATCGGCCAGCTCTGCCTGCTGCGGCTGACCAGCCCCGCCGAGCATCCCTACGGCAGCTCGCAGGCCGGGTCCAAGTACCAGGGTCAGCGCGGGCCCACCCCGTCGCGCTCGTATCAGAACTTCATCAAGTCCAGCTGACGTGAGCTTTCGGTAACTGCGGCGAAACACGAAACATTCCGGAAACACTTTTGCCGCGCGGCGGAAACGTAGGGCCGAAATGCTCTTGGCGAACCTCGCCGAAGGAGCTGACGTGCCCGAGATAGATCCCGCCGCGACCGCATGGCTGCTGGCCGCCACCGCGATGGTCCTGCTGATGACCCCGGGCCTGGCCATCTTTTACGGCGGCATGGTGCGCACCACCGGGGTGCTCAACATGATCATGATGTGCTTCATCTCGATTCCCGCGTGCACGGTCGCCTGGCTCCTACTCGGCTACACCGTCGCTTTCTCCGAGGACGCCGGCGGCGGATTGATCGGCAATCTCTCACACTTCGGCATGCTCGGTATCGATCCGACGACCGTGCGCGGGTCTGTGCCCGAACTCCTTTTCGCCACATTCCAACTCACGTTCGCGATCGTCACCGCCGCACTGGTCAGTGGCGCGATCGCCGACCGCGCGCGGTTCTCGGCATGGTGCGTTTTCGTCCCCCTGTGGACCGTCGCCGTGTACGCCGTAGTGGCGCACTGGGTCTGGGGTCCCGACGGCTGGCTGTTCAACCTCGGCGCGCTCGACTACGCCGGCGGCCTGGTCGTCGAGATCGTCTCCGGCGCTTCTGCTTTGGCGTTGGCACTGGTGCTCGGTCCGCGCATCGGCTTCAAGAAGGACGCAATGCGTCCGCACAACCTGCCCTTCGTCCTGCTCGGCGCCGGCCTGCTGTGGTTCGGCTGGTTCGGTTTCAACGCCGGTTCGGCACTGGCGGCAAACGGCACGGCGGCCGCCGTCTTCCTCAACACCCTCGTCGCGGGTTGTCTCGGCATGCTGGGCTGGATCGTCGTCGAGCGGTTCCGCGACGGCAAGCCGACAACCTTCGGCGCCGCGTCCGGTGTCGTCGCCGGCCTTGTTGCGATCACGCCGTCCTGCGGAACGGTCAACACGCTCGGCGCCATCGTCGTGGGTCTGGCCGCGGGCATCATCTGCTCGTATGCGGTCGGGCTCAAGTTCCGGTGGGGCTATGACGACTCGCTCGACGTCGTCGGCGTCCACTACGTCGGTGGACTCGTCGGGGTGCTGCTGATCGGATTCCTCGCCGCGGAGGTGATGACGGCCGGCCCCGAGGGCCTGTTCTACGGTGGCGGCCTCGCCCAGCTCGGCAAGCAGGCATTGGCGGCCGTGGTGGTCACGCTCTATGCCTTCACCGTCTCGTATGCCCTGGCCAAGATCATCGACCGCGTTCTCGGATTCCGCGTCAGCCCCGAGGACGAGACCACGGGCGTCGACTTCACCCAGCACGCCGAGACGGCCTACGCCGAAGGTGTGCACGGACACCAGCCCGTGCGGCGGCCGACACTCGGCGGTCCGGGCCCCCTGGGGCAGCGCGCCGAGACCGCTGAGGACAGCTCGGAGTGAGTCTTTTTCTGACGGTTTGAACGGCCCCGCGCATCCGGCCGTTGACCCGGGTAGGGTCGAGGTACCGGCATCGTCGGGACGCCGGAGCTGCCATAGATCTGGCTACGACTTGATCGCCGTCAGCAAATGCGTTTTGAATGTAACGCGCCTGCAGATCCGGTCGATTAAGTACTAGTGGTCGGCTCGTGCGGATTGTGGGGCCCACCAGAGAATTAGATGGATTAGCAAACTTATTGGAGGGTAAGTGGACATCGTATTGGGTGTGTCGACGACACCTACGACGGTCCGCATGGTGCTGGTCGAAGGAGAAAAAGCCGACGGAGTGACCGTCGACCACGACTCGTTCGACGTCGCCTCGAAGGAAGGCTCGGCTAACTCTGCGGCCGATCAGGTTGTCGAAGCGGTGCTGGGCACTCAGGAGAGCGCCGCCACCGGCGGTCATCACCTCAAGGCGATCGGTGTCACCTGGAGCGACCACACCGAGGGTGCGGCACTGCGTGATGCGCTGGCGGCCAAGGGCCTCGACGACGTGATGCTCGTGTCCGCGAGCCACGCAGCGGCATCACTGGCACAGGCGGCAGGCCGCGCAGTCGGCTACGACACCACCGCGCTGCTGTTCATCGACCGCGACACCGCGACGCTTTCGGTCGTGCAGACCGACGATGGCTCGGTCGTCAAGGTGCTCAGCAGCAGCCTGCACAGCGCGGACGCGATGGGCGTGCTCTCCGAGATGGCCGCCGCTGTCGACGCGCAGGACTCGCCTCCTCAGGGCATGTTCGTCGTCGGCTCGGGCGTCGACGTCTCCTCGGTGAAGGAACATCTCCGGCATCTGGTCAGCCTCCCGGTCAACGCGCCGGACGAACCCGAACTCGCGCTCGCTCGCGGTGCAGCTCTGGCCGCCGCCAACGCTCCGGCCATGGAGTCGTCCACTGTCGGCCTGGCCTACTCGCTGGACCCCGACGGCACCACCGCAGGTTCGGTCCTCGCCGGGCTCGCCAATGTCGAGACGCAGATCCGGCCGGTCGGCTCCGACGGCGCGGCGCTCGGGGACTACGACCCCCAGACCGACATGCAGCTGGCCGAGGGGGAGCGCAAGCCGTTCCTGCTCGTCGGCAGTGCGCTGACGTCCATCTTCGTCGTCGGCGTTGTGGCCCTGGTCATTTCGTTGGCGGTGAGCATCCGCCCGACGGCCGACCAGCGGCCCAGCCCCGGCCAGAACGCACTCGTCCCGACGACGGTCGTGCCCGCCGCTCCGGCGCCCGCGCCCGCACCTGTTCCTGAGGCGAAGCCGCTCGTGGCGCCGCCTCCGCCACCCGCAGCGCAGACGATCAAACCTCCGGTTCCCGTGGCCCAGCAGGTTCCGCAGGCACCGCCGCGGACGGTCTACGTCGAGGCGGCACCGCCACCGGCGGCTCCACCACCAGCCCCGGCGGCTCCGCCACCGGCACCGGCCGCCCCGATTCCCGCGCCTGCGCCGCCGCCGGTGTACGTGCCGCCGCCCGTGTACAGCCCACCGCCGTTCTACCGGCCGTGGACGCCGCCATGGCGCCCGACCTACGTGGCGCCGAAGCCGTGGGAGCCGCCGCGGTGGAATCCGCCGTGGGACGACGAACCTGAAGAGCCCCAGTTGCCGCAGCCGCAGGTTCCTCAGCTCCCTCAGGTCCCGCTGATTCCGCAGTCGCCGTCGCAGAACGACGGAGGCTTCAACAACGGCGGCTCGGGACGTGGCAGCTCGGGGTCGGATGGCTCGCGCCGTGGTTCTCAGTACCCGGGATCGGGCTCGTCGGGTCGCGGCGGTTCAGGGCAGAATTGCTTCCTGATCTTCTGCAGCTGACACCAGGCCGCGCGCACTCGTAACCTGCCGTTGGTGTGCTGCTAAGTGTCGCGTAGCAGTTAGCTCATCACGGCTGCCTAAAGAGGTGGTATGCGATGCGCAGTTTTCGGTACGGGCTATCTCGGTGCGACACACGCCGCCGGAATGGCCGAACTCGGACACGACGTGATAGGCGTCGACATCGATCCCGGGAAGGTCGCCAAGCTCGCTTCGGGCGATATACCGTTCTACGAGCCGGGCCTGCGAAAGATGTTGAGCGACAACATTACTGCGGGTCGCCTCCAGTTCACCACTGACTATGACGCGGCAGCACAATTCGCTGACGTGCACTTCCTCGGTGTCGGGACTCCGCAGAAGAAGGGTGAGTACGGTGCGGACCTGCGGCATGTGCACGCCGTCATCGACACGTTGGTGCCGCGGCTGTCGCGGTCAGCGGTGATCGTTGGAAAGTCCACGGTCCCAGTAGGCACTGCCGCCGAACTCGCCGAACGGGCCCGGGCGTTGGCACCCGAAGGCGTCGACGTCGAGGTGGCATGGAACCCCGAGTTCCTGCGTGAGGGTTTCGCCGTCCACGACACGTTGCATCCCGACCGTATTGTCCTTGGCGTGCCGAAGAATTCGGTCACCGCCGAAGCGGCTGTCCGCGAACTGTATGCTCCGCTGCTTGCCGAGGATGTACCGTTCCTTGTCACCGATCTGCAGACCGCCGAACTCGTCAAGGTGTCGGCCAACGCGTTTCTGGCCACGAAGATCTCCTTCATCAACGCGATCTCGGAAGTGTGCGAAGCCGTCGACGCTGATGTCACGATGCTCGCCGACGCTCTGGGCCACGACTCCCGCATCGGACGGCGATTCCTCAACGCGGGCCTCGGATTCGGTGGCGGCTGCCTGCCCAAGGACATTCGCGCGTTCATGGCCCGCGCCGGTGAACTCGGCGCCAACCACGCGCTGACGTTCCTTCGCGAGGTCGACAGCATCAACATGCGCCGTCGTACCCGGATGGTGGAGCTGGCCACCAATGCCTGCGGCGGTTCACTACTCGGCGCGAACATCGCCGTTCTGGGTGCGGCGTTCAAACCCGAGTCCGACGACGTTCGTGATTCACCGGCACTCAACGTCGCCGGCATGCTGCAACTCAACGGTGCGACCGTCAATGTCTACGATCCAAAGGCCATCGAGAACTCGCGGCGTCTGTTCCCGACGCTGAACTACTCGACATCGGTGGTGGAGGCGTGTGAACGCGCTGATGCAGTGCTGGTGCTGACCGAATGGCGTGAGTTCACCGAGCTCGACCCGACCGATCTTGTCGGCACTGTGCGTGCCAAAGTCATTGTGGACGGCCGTAATTGCCTCGATGACGAGCTTTGGTCTGCTGCGGGATGGCGGGTGTACTGCCTGGGCAAGAGCGCGCACGCGGTCAGTCCGCCGTCGCTTGTTTGAGCATTCCGTCGAAGCCCTGCCACAACAGCATGAAGACGAGTTCCACGACGCGCTCACGCGGCACGTCACGGTTTCCGTACCACCAGCTGGCGACGCCGTGACACGCCGCCTGGGTTGCCGTGGCGAGTATCCACGCCGCGTCGTCAATGGTGATGCCTTTCAGGGGCTTTGAATCACCCGCGCCGAATCGGATCAAATCGGCGATGCCCGCGGTGCCGCGGTCGGCCAGTTCCTGCCGGACTTCGGCAATCTCCGGGTCGGCGGGGACGTCCTGGTGGAAGACGCGCCAAATAAACGGATCCTCTTCGACGAATGCGAAGTAGTTCTCGATGCTGGCGCGCACCATTTCCTCGACCGTCGCACCTTCGAGACGTCGCAGCGAGCGCTCCCGTAACTGCTCGGCGTGGGCTAGCAGGAGCGTGACGTGCAACTCGCGTTTGGAGCCGAAGTGGTCGTAGAGGACGGACGGCACGACGCCCGCCCGCGCGGCGATGTCAGACATCTTGGCGGCGGTGTAGCCGTGCTCGGCGAAGACCTCGACTGCCGCCTCGAGGATGCGAACCCGTCGCTCCTCGGTTGCTACCCTAGATGGCATCGAAGGGCGGATGGACATGGCTCAGACCGCGATCAAGCAGCGAATTCACTGGCTTGCCGTGCACGGATCGATCCGCGGAATCTCCAAGGTCTTCGCCCGGCGGGGCGACCCGCAGGGACGGCTGGTCGTCGATCCGACCGTGCGGTCGAACCCGATCGCTTTCATCGACGAGTTGCGTGCCCGCGGCCCACTCGTGAAATGCCGCGCGGTCTACATGACCGTTGACCACAAAGTCGTCAACGATCTGCTGCGCTCCGATGATTTCCACGTCTTCGGGATGGGCTCGAATCTGCCCAAGCCGTTGCAGTGGCTCGCCGATCGCACGAAATCCGATCTGCTGCATCCGATTCAGCCCCCGTCCATGCTGTCGGTCGAGCCGCCGCAGCACACGCGCTATCGCAAGCTGGTCTCATCGGTGTTCACCACCCGCGCGGTTGCGGCATTGCGCGACCGCGTTCAGGATTCGGCGAACGCGCTGCTCGACGACCTGACCGACGCCGGCACCGTCGACATCGTCGACAGGTATTGCTCGCAACTCCCCGTCACCATCATCGGTGACATCCTCGGCGTACCTGACGACGCCAGGCCCCGCATCCTCGAGTTCGGCGAACTCGGGGCGCCAAGCCTCGACATCGGTCTCACGTGGCAGCAGTACCGAACGGTCTACCGCGGCATCAGAGGCTTCAATGAGTGGCTGTCGAACCATCTGCACGAGCTGAGCCGCAACCCCGGCGACGACCTGATGAGCCAGATCATCGTGGCGTCAAAGGACGCCGAAGGCGGTCCGCTCACCCACCACGAGTTGCTCGCGACCGCGGGTCTGGTGCTGGCCGCGGGTTTCGAGACGACGGTCAATTTGCTGGGCAACGGGATCCGCATGCTGGTGGATCATCCCGAGCATCTCGAGACCCTGGCCGAACGTCCCGAGCTGTGGCCCACCGCGGTCGAGGAGATCCTGCGGCTTGACTCGCCGGTTCAACTCAGTGCGCGCATCGCGACGAAGGACATCGACGTCGCGGACACGCTGGTAAAACGCAACGCAGGCGTGATCTTGTATCTCGCCGGCGCCAATCGCGACCCGAAGGTTTTCGACGATCCGCACCGTTTCGACCTCGAACGCCACAACGCGGGTAAGCACCTGTCGTTCTCCGGCGGGCGGCACTTCTGCCTGGGCGCGGCGCTGGCCCGTGCCGAAGGAGAAGTAGGCCTACGGACGTTCTTTGAACGTTTCCCCGACGCACGGCTCGCGGGCGGGGGCAGTCGCAGGCAGACGCGGGTGCTGCGGGGATGGTCGACGTTACCGATCGCGCTTGGCGAAGCGCGCACGGCGGTAAGTTCGTGAGGTGGACTTCCGAGCCGCCCTGCTCGATCAAACACAGGCATTCGGCGAACTGATTCGCGGCGCAGACCCTTCGACGCCGGTACCGACGTGTCCCAACTGGACGCTGAACCAATTGTTTCGCCACGTCGGACGCGGAAACCGGTGGGCGGCGCAGATAGTCGCCGAGCGCCGCAATGAGCCGCTGGACCCGCGTGATGTGCGTGACGGCACGCCGCCTGACGATCCCGACGCCGCCATTGCGTGGCTCAACGGTGGTGTGCAGCAGCTGATCATGGCCGTCGAGCAGGTAGGGTCCGACGCCCGCGTGTGGACGTTCAATGGGCCGAAGCCCGCCGGGTTCTGGATCCGCAGACGTCTGCACGAGGTGGTTGTGCACCGAGCCGATGCTGCGCTCGCGCTCGGGGTCGACTACCGACCGTCCCCTGAACTGGCGGCCGATGCCATCAGTGAGTGGATCGAGCTGATGGTGCTCCAATCGCAACGACTGGGCCCGGCGGTGGACCGTGGCCGCGCACTGCACCTGCACGCCACCGACGCCGGACTCGGGCCGACGGGCGAGTGGACGATCGTCAACGACGAATATGGGGTGAACTGGACTCACGACCACGGGAAAGGTGACGTGGCGCTGCGTGGACCCGTCAGGGACCTGCTGCTGGCGATCGTGCGCCGACGCCAGGCATCGGAGCTCGATATCGACGTTTTCGGTGACAACTCGGTGTGGGACGCATGGCTCGAGCGCACACCGTTCTGAGTGGCGTATTTTCACGACCATGACGACATCGGAGATCGCGACCGTCCTTGCTTGGCATGACGCGCTCAACGAGCAGGACCTCGACACCCTCATCCAGGTATCCAGCGACGACATCGAGTTCGGCGACGCCAACGGCGCGGGGCAGGGTCACGGCGCCCTACGCGAGTGGGCGAGTTCCCTGGCGACGTCTGCGGCCGTTCCCGGCCGGATGTTTGTCCGCGACGGTGTCGTCGTCGCAGAGGAGGAAGACGGCAAGGCGGCGGCGTTCCGCGTCGTGCGCGACCACGTCACCTCGGTGTTCCGGCATCACGACCTCGCGTCGGCGCTGGCGGCCACCGAGCTGAGCGAAAGGGATCTGGCGGGCTGATGCGGGGGATCATTCTGGCCGGGGGCTCGGGGACGCGGCTGTATCCGATCACGATTGGCGTGAGTAAGCAGCTGGTCCCGGTGTACGACAAGCCGATGATCTACTACCCGCTGTCCACGTTGATGATGGCCGGGATCCGCGACATCCAGATCATCACCACCGCGGACGACGCACCCGCCTTTCACCGATTGCTCGGTGACGGTTCGCAATTCGGCATCAACCTCACGTATGCCGTGCAGGAGAAACCCGACGGCCTGGCGCAGGCGTTCGTGATCGGTGCCAACCACATCGGGAACGAGCCGGTGGCACTTGTGCTGGGGGACAACATCTTCTACGGCCCGCGTCTGGGCACCAGCCTGTCGCGATTCCATGAGATCAGCGGCGGTGCGGTTTTCGCCTACTGGGTCGCCAACCCCTCGGCCTACGGCGTGGTGGAGTTCAGCGAAGACGGCGTCGCGTTATCGCTGGAGGAGAAGCCCGAGACTCCGAAATCGCAATATGCTGTGCCGGGGCTGTACTTCTACGACAACGACGTCATCGAGATCGCACGTGGCCTGAAGCCCTCGGCGCGAGGCGAATACGAGATCACCGACATCAACCAGACCTACCTCAACCAGGGTCGGCTTTCGGTGGAGGTCCTCGCTCGCGGCACGGCCTGGCTGGACACCGGAACCTTCGACTCGCTGCTCGATGCCAGCGACTTCGTGCGCACCATCGAGCGCAGGCAGGGCTTGAAGATCAGCGTCCCCGAGGAAGTGGCGTGGCAGGTCGGCTTCATCGACGACGAGCAGTTGGCCGCGCGCGCAAAGACTCTGCTCAAGTCGGGCTATGGCCGTTACCTGCTGGGGCTGCTGGAGCGCTAGGCGTCGCGAGCACCGCGGCGATCGCCGTCGTCAGCGGCACCGAAAGCGCAAGCGCAATGCCGCCGACGGCGGACCGCGCGATCTCGATGGCGACGCTCTCGCTCGTCAGCACGTCGCCCAGTGAGCGGTTGGCGACGCTGAACAGCAGCAGCAGCGGCAGCGCGCTACCTGCGTAGGCCAGCACCAGCGTGTACACGGTGCTCGCGATGTGATCACGGCCCACCCGCATAGCGCCGACGAACACCGCGCGGCGAGAGGTGCCTTCCAGCGCGGCCAGCTCGAAGGCCGTCGACGCCTGTGTGACGGTGACGTCGTTGAGCACACCCAGTGAACCGACGATGAAACCGGCCAACAGCAGCCCGGTGATCGACACGTTGCCCAGGTACGTCGCAACCGCGTTGTTCTCTTCCTCGGAGAGACCGGTGAGATGAGTCAACTCGATTGCGGCCCAAGACAATACGGCCGCAAGTAAAAGCGATGCCAGCGTCCCGAGCAGGGCCGCGCTGGTACGCAGGCTCACACCGTGTGCCAGGTAGATCACCGCGTACAAGATCACCGACGATGCCACCAGCGCGACGGGGATGGCGGCAGTTCCGTCGCGCAGGGCGGGCAGCATGAACGCGACCAGCACCAAGAACGCGACGACGATCCCGACGATGGCCCGCAATCCGCGCCACCTGGCGACTGCGACGACCACGACCGCGAATGCGACGGCCAGGCCGACCAGCGGCCACGTCCGCTCGTAGTCGTAGAACGAATAAGTCGTGGTGCCGGTCGGGTCGACCTGGCGGGTGACTCTGATCGCATCGCCAACCGCGAGCTGCGGCTGGCCGGCCCCGCCGCTGAACTCCAGCAGCGTGTTGGCACCCGCGTTAGGACCGGAGTCGATCGCGATGAATGCCTGCACGCATTTGGCGCCCTCGCCTTCGGTGGGTGCCGGCGGGGCCGTCAGCACCGCCCCGACCGATTGGTAACCGCACGTCGCCGCGGTGCTGGACACCACGTGACCGGCCTCGGTGGTGACGGCGCCGCCCTCGGCGTTCTGGAACGGCAGCGGGATGTCGACCTTCTGCTGACTGGGCCAGAGCCACGCCGCCCCGGCCAACGTCACGACGCCGATGGCGATCAGCAGTCCGACGACGACCTTGGCGGCCAACGGCCCCAGCGGTGACGGGCCGCTGAGGGAATGCGAATGGGCGTGCGAATGCGTCACCCGCAACAGGGTAGAGGTTGTTTTGAGATTGTTATTGCCGGTAGCTGACGAGGAAGTTGCCCAGCCGATCGATGGCGTTGGCCAGATCGCGAGCCCAGGGCAGCGTCACGATACGCAGATGGTCGGGTGTCGGCCAGTTGAAGCCGGTGCCCTGGGTGACCAGGATCTTCTCCTGCATCAGCAGATCGAGCACCAGTTGCTCGTCGTCGACGATGTCATACACCTCGGGGTCAAGTCTCGGGAAGGCGTACAGCGCGCCTTGGGGTTTCACGCACGACACCCCTGGGATCTCGTTGAGCTTCGTCCAGGCGATGTCACGCTGCTCGAGCAGCCGTCCGCCCGGCAGCACCAGATCCTCGATGCTTTGATGCCCGCCAAGGGCGACCTGAATTGCGTACTGCGCGGGCACATTCGGGCACAGTCGCATATTGGCGAGCAGGCTGATGCCCTCCAAGAAGCTGCTTGCGTGTTCCTTGGGGCCGGTGATCACCAGCCAGCCGGCGCGGTAGCCGGCCACCCGGTAGGCCTTGGAGAGGCCGTTGAATGTCAGCGTCAGCAGATCAGGCGCCAGCGTCGCGACGCTGATGTGCTCGGCGTCGTCGTAGAGGATCTTGTCGTAGATCTCATCGGCGAGCAGCAGCAGTTGATGCTTGCGCGCCAATTCGACTATCTGCTCGAGGATCTCGGTGCCGTAGACCGCACCGGTGGGGTTGTTCGGGTTGATCACGACGAGCGCCTTGGTGCGGTCGGTGATCTTCGCCTCGAGGTCGGTGATGTCGGGCTGCCAGCCCTGGGTCTCGTCGCACAGGTAGTGCACGGGCGTACCGCCGGCCAACGAGGTCGACGCGGTCCACAGCGGATAGTCCGGCGCGGGGATGAGCACCTGGTCGCCGTTGTCGAGCAGCGCCTGCAGCGTCATCGTGATGAGTTCGGACACCCCGTTGCCGAGGTAGACGTCGTCGACGTCGAATCGGGGGAATCCCTCGACCAATTCGTAGCGGGTGAACACCGCGCGGCGGGCCGCCTGGATGCCCTTCGAATCGGAGTACCCCTGCGCGTACGGCAACGCCTGGATCATGTCGCGCATGATCACATCGGGCGCCTCGAACCCGAACGGCGCCGGGTTGCCGATGTTGAGTTTGAGGATGCGGTGGCCCTCGGCCTCGAGACGTGACGCGTGCTCGTGCACAGGGCCACGGATCTCGTACAGCACGTCCTGCAGCTTGGATGACTGCGTGAACGTGCGCGGCCGCGGATGCTGCCCGCTGGCTTGAAACGGCACGTGGTGCGTAGTCACGTCGACAATCGTCTCACTGTCGTCCAGCGAATATCTAAAAACGCTGGTCAGCGTTTGCCGGGCGGACGCGCACCCTTCGCGATGCCCAGGCCCTTCACCGGTACGTCTGGCGCTTCGCCGTTGTCCTCGGCGGAAGGCTCAGGCGCAGGACTGGATTCACCGTTGGCCTCTGGTTCCGGCTGTGGGGCAGCAGGTTTCGGAGCGGCTTGGGGTTTGGGAGGTGCTGCCTTCTTCGCGCCGGGGCGGCGCGCGCCGGGTGCGATGCCCAGGCCCTTGACCTCGGGCTCGGGTTTGGCGGGTGCCTCGGCCGCGGGCGCGGGTGCTTCGGCCTCGGCCTCGGGCTCCGGTGCCGCTTCAGCTTTGACGGGGGCCGCGGCCTTCTTGGCGCCGGGTCGACGCGCACCCGCCGCGATGCCGAGACCCTTGACCTCCGGCTCGGCGGCAGGGGCTGCTTCTTCGGCAGCGGGCGCTTCGGCTTCGGCCTTGACCGGGGCCGCGGCCTTCTTCGCGCCAGGTCGACGCGCGCCTGACGCGATGCCGAGACCCTTGACCTCGGGCTCGGCAGCAGGGGTTGCTTGCTCGGCAGCGGGGGCCTCGGCAGCGGGTGAGGTGGCTGCCTTTTTGGCGCCTGGACGCTTGGCGCCGCCTGCGATACCGAGACCCTTGACAGGGGCAGCCGGCTTTTCGTCGGCAGCGGGGGCCTCGGCAGCGGGTGAGGTGGCTGCCTTTTTGGCGCCCGGACGTTTCGCCCCGCCGGCAATGCCCAGACCCGTGACGGGCTTGGAGTCTGCAGTCGCGGTGGATGCCTTCGCCTCGGGCTTGGCGTCCTCGTCAGCCTCGGCCTCTGCCTCGGTCTCCTCCTCGACGACAGGCGCCTCAGCCTCGACGCGGGCTGCGCGCTCCTCGGCTTCCTTAGCGGCGGTGCCCTTTTCGGGCAACGCCACACCGCTCTTGTCGAGCGACTCCAGAAGCAACTGCGCCACGTCCTTCACTTCGGCCTTCGGCACGTCCCTGGTGGCGGCCACATCGTCCACACCGTCGGTGATCATCACGCGGCAGAACGGGCAGCCGGTCGCGATCGTGGACGCGGTGTCCATCGCCTCTTCGGTGCGCTCGACGTTCACGCGCTTGCCGATGTGCTCTTCCATCCACATCCGCGCACCGCCGGCGCCGCAGCACAGGCCGCGGTCGGCGTGGCGCGGCATCTCGGTGAGCTTCGCCCCGGAGGCGCCGATCAGCTCGCGCGGCGCCTCGTATACCTTGTTGTGCCGGCCTAGGTAGCAGGGGTCGTGGTAGGTGACGTCTTGTCCACCGTCGGCGGGCTTCACCGGCACCAGCTTCTTGTCCCGGATCAGCCGGTTCAGCAGCTGCGTGTGGTGCAGCACGGTGTAGTTGCCGCCCACCTGCGGATACTCGCGGCCCAGCGTGTTGAAGCAGTGTGGGCACGTCACCACGACCTTGCGGTCGACTCGCTCGACACCCTCGAAGAGCTCGTTGAGCGTCTCGACGTTCTGCGCGGCGAGCTGCTGGAACAGGAACTCGTTACCCGAACGGCGGGCCGAGTCGCCGTTGCAGGTCTCGCCCTCGCCGAGCACCAGGTACTTCACGCCCGCGGTCGCGAGCAGTTCGGCGACCGCCTTGGTGGTCTTCTTGGCGCGGTCCTCATAGGCACCCGCGCAACCCACCCAGAACAGGTACTCGTAACCCTCGAAGGACTCGACGTCCTTGCCGTAGACCGGCACGTCGAAGTCGACCTCGTCGATCCAGTTGGTGCGGTCCTTGGAGTTCTGGCCCCACGGATTGCCCTTGTTCTCAAGGTTTTTGAACAACACACCGAGCTCGCCGGGGAACTCCGACTCCATCATCACCTGGTAGCGGCGCATGTCGACGATGTGGTCGATGTGCTCGATGTCGACCGGGCACTGTTCGACACACGCGCCGCAGGTGGTGCATGACCACAGCACGTCGGGATCGATGACGCCGCCCTGCTCGAGGGTGCCCACCAGCGGACGGGTGGCCTGCTCGGGGCCCGAGCCCATGATGCGCTCGAAGCCCGACTCGGGAACGTGGTGCTCCTCGTCGTGCTTGGTCTCGATGAAGCCGCCCTCGGTGGACTCGAGCTCCTTGGCCACGGATTCGGTCGCGCCGCCTTCGGCGGTGTTCTCCAGCGGCGACTCCTTGTCGCCGAGGATGTACGGCGCCTTCGCGAACAAATGGTCGCGAAGGTTCATGATGACGAGCTTGGGGGACAGCGGCTTGCCCGTGTTCCACGCGGGGCATTGCGACTGACAGCGTCCACACTCGGTGCACGTGGTCATGTCGAGGTAGGCCTTCCACGTGAAGTCCTCGATCTTGCCGCGACCCAGGATGGCGTCCTCGGCGGGATCCTCGAAGTCGACCCGCTCGCCGTTGTACTCGACGGGCAGCAGTGGCCCCAGGCCGTTGGGCATGCGCTTGAACGTGACGTTGACCGGGGCCAGGCCGATGTGCAGGTGCTTGGAGTGCAGCACGATCAGCAGGAAGATCAACATGACGGCGATGTGGCCGATCAGCGCGAGCGTCTCGATCCACTCATTGGCGGACTCGCCGAGCGGATGCAGGATCCAGCCCATGAATTGCGAGAAGAACGCGCCGTTGCCGTAGGGCAGAGCATGGGTGTTGGCACCGGCGCCGCGGACCAGCGCGTAGGTCCAGATGACGTTGAAGATCATGAACAGGATCAGCCAGGCGCCCCCGGTGTGCGAACCGTAGAAGCGGGAGTCGCGGCCGTGCTTCTTGGGCTCGCGGACGATGCGGATGATCGCGAACGTGATGATGCCGAGCAGCACCGCGACGGCGAAGAAGTCCTGCAGGAAGCCCAGGGCGTCCCACCGGCCGACGAACGGGATGTGGAAGTCGTGGTCGACGACCTGACCGAAGGCCTCGACGTAGACCGAACCGAGGATGAAGAAGCCCCACATCGTGAAGAAGTGGGCGATGCCGGGGATGGACCAGCGCAGCAGCCGGGTTTGCCCGAAGACCTCTTCGAACTGCGTGGTGATGCGCTTCTTGAGGTCGTCCTTCCGGTTGTTCTCGACGCTCGTCTTAGCGCCGGACCGGATCAGGTTCGTCAGGAAGAGGACGCGTTTGAACGCGAACCCCCCGACGAGCGCGAGCATCAGGACCACGGTGATGATCCTGATCAGCATCTGCGTTTCCACCGCGCGCCTCCCGTTCTTAAGTTACTCAAGGGTAACTTAATGAATGTTACCCGTCAGTAACTTTCGCTGCATGCCTGCTCATAGTTGCACCCCACCTAGAAACAGCGCTAGGCAGGCTGACCTAACTTGGCTTCGCTGTCGGCGGGTGGCCCGGGGAGCGGCCGGGAAATCAGCCCTGCGGCGCCACCATCGTGCGCAGCATCGACAGCATCTCCGAACGCGATTCGGCGCCCAATCGTCTACGGATTCTGGCGACGTGATGCTCAACGGTCTTGGCTGAGATGAACAGTTGCGTACCGATGTCCCGGTAGGGCATTCCGAGCAATAGGAGTTCGGCGACTTCACGCTCGCGGTCCGACAGTTTCGTCGATGCCGGACGGGTAGGACCGGGGTGAATGTCGGCGGCCGCCGACACTTCGGGGCCCGGTGCCGCATCGAGGGCGGTGGTCTGTTTGAGGTCGCGAGCCAGCTGCAGCATCGCCCCCGAGACGCGGCCGTCGGGTGTATGCAGCGCGGCCTGGCCGGCCAGGCGGGTGGCATCCCAGGTGAGCCCGAATTGCGATAGTCCGCGCGCCGCCGCACTGACTTCGTCGGTGTCGACGTGGTTCGCGAGCACCCGCAGCCAGGTGCGGCCCGCGGTCGCCAGCGCCTTGGCGAATGGGCTCTGTGCGGCCGCACCGGTCAGCGCCTGGCCGTGCGGCGCCACCGCCTCCGGCGAATTGGCGAGAATCCCCGCGTGCACACCCGCCCAGTGCAACGGCACCGACCACAGCAGCGGGTGCCCGAGCGAGTCCAGCAGGGCGAACGCCTCGTCGAGGGTGTGCTGTAGCCGGTCGACCTGGCGAATCCGGGCCGCGGCCACCCACAGCTCACCCAAGGGGAGTAGCGAGAACAGATCCATCGAATACTCGGCGAGTACCTCGGCCGCGGCATACCAATGCTTCTGCACTGCGCCGCTGTCACCGCTGCGTCGCGCGATCGCCGTTTGCAGCGCCGACGCCCACAGCGCATCGCGGCGGTGCAGAGCGTCGGCGTCCGCAGCCACCGCGGTGACATCGGCGGTCGCCGCCGGTAGGTGGCCGTCGAGCATTCGCACCCAGCCCAACAGCAGCCGGTGTCTGCGTGCGACGAACGCCGTGTTCTCCGGGCTGTCATCCAGCGACGCCCGCACAGCGCGGCCGATGACGCTGCGGGCCCGCACCGGATCCCCTCCATGCAGTGCGGCGAGCGTCACGAGCGCCGCGGGGGTATCGGGTGCGACGCCGGTCGACAGCTGTTCGGTGGTGATCGACTGACCCAGGCGCGCTACCGCCGAGGCATAGGGCACCTCGAGGGACATCAGCAGTCCCTCTGCGAGGCTGCGGGCGGCCCGCGAGGTCGACGTCGGTGGGCCCGCGCTCTCGGCGCTGAGCGCCGTCTGCGCGGCGGGCAAGTCCCCAACCGCGAGCGACACGACGGCACCTGCTGAGCCGACGAACGCGTCCGGGTAGGGACCCAGCCAGCGGAACAGGTCGGCGGCCTGGCCGGAGCTGCCATCGTGCGCCGCGATACTGGCCGCGATGCGCACCGCGGCCGCGCGTTCGGCGATGTCCTCGGACCCGAGTAACTCGTCGGCGATGCGGCCCGCGGTCGCACAGTCACCGGTCAGCGCGAGCGCATCCGCCAATCGCGAGTTGACTCTCGTCGCCCCGGCATCAACGGCCGCCCGGTAAAGCCTTGCTGCCCTTGCTGGTTGGCCATGACTTTCGGAAGCGAGCTCGGCCAGTGCGCTCGCGAGCCGGTCATCGCGCAGACCGTGCTCGGCCAGACGTAGAGCGAGATCTGCTGACAACGTTGATGATTCGAGTTGAGAAACCAGCAGCGCACTTTCGGTGTCGTGATGCCGAGCGGTGCCGATTATCTGCGCAATGCAGTGGTGCACAGAGCGCCGGAAGGTAGGGCTGTGCGACGGCTCGATCAGTCCGGTCGCGCGGGCGCGGTCGACAAGTAAGTGGGCATCCGGGGCTTCGATCCGAAGCGTCGCCGCGACATCGTCGGGTCCGAGTTCCGGGCTCAGCGATGTCACCAGGAGTGTGTCCAACACCGCTTCACCCAATCGGCGTAGCCGCTCGATCAGTGTGAAGCTGGCGACCTGCGCGATGGCGGATGCCGGTGCCTCCCGATTGCGGGCAGCGGTGATCGCCGGTTCCAACAGAAACGGCAGCCCGGCCGTGGAGACCATGAGCGCCCGGGTGAACTCGGGAGTCGGTGCGGCGCCCAGGATTTCGGCCGCAATGGCCGAGACTTCGGATGGGCTCAGTGCACCTATGGATATGGCGGGGTTCTCGCGCTCCATCGCGGTGGCCAAGGCGCGCAACGCAGGTCTGTGCGCAAGAGGTTCCGTCGCGACGATGACCGTCGATTCGGGATCCGCGACCCGGTCCACGAGCTGTGCGAGTTCGGCATCGTCGAGCAGGTGCGCATCGTCGATCACCACCGCGGCACCTGGGTCGTCACCGCTGCGCGCTGGCCGAGTGAGCACCGGAATCCCAGCCGCCCGCAGAGTGTTTCGCACCGCTGCGAGGACCGACGTCTTGCCGCTGCCGATGCCGCCGGACACCAGGATCTTGACCGGGTCGCCCGGCGCTGCCGTCAGCGCCGCGACGGTGTCACGCGCGGGCGGCGGGATCACGTGCCGTCGTCGGGAATCACCACGTCGGGCGTCGTGGTGATGATCGGCTCGTCGGTCGTGGTCGGCGGCGCGGTGGTGGTGGGTTGCGTGGTGGTCGGCTGGGTCGTCGTGGGCTGCGTTGTCGTCGTTGTGGTGGTCGTTGTCGTTGTGGTTGTCGTCGTGGTCGTTGACGAAGTCGTGGACGGCGTTGTTGTTGCGGTGGTGGTCGTGGAGGTAGGCGGCACCACCGTCGTGCTCGGCTGGCCGTCGGACCCTGTGACGGTGATGGTCTCCGATGTGGGTGGACCCGCCGGCGACGGGCCGGTCTCCACGGTCGTCGCCGTCTCGGTCACCGGACCGGTGTTGCTCGACGTTCCGGTCAACGTGACGGCGAGGCCGCCGATGGCCAACAGCACGGCGGCCGCGGCCGCCCCGAAGAGGATCGTCGGCCGCTTGTACCAGGGCAGCGGACCGGGTTCCGGGGTGAAGGCCTCCTCTTCGTGGCTGAACTCCATCGGCGGACGGGCCGCCGCCCCGGTGGCTGCCGGATCGAACGTGTAGTCCTCGCCGGTGTACGGCACGGGTTCACCACCGCCCGCAGGGATGTCGTCCTGCGACCATGCGAGTGCACGGAACGCCGACGAATCCGTCGGGTCACCGGCCGCGCCGGCCGCAGCCGCACCGGCGGCGCCTAAGCCGGCCGCACCGGCGACCCATCCCGCGGTCGGGGCCATCCCTGTGGGAGCATCCGCTGCGGTCGCCATTCCCGTTGCCGCGTCCGCCCCTTCGGCCAGCACGGCAGCGCCCGCGGCCACGTTCAGCTGTGATTGCGGCGTTGTGACGACGGGCGCGCGCAGCCGCGTCGACAGCTGCTGGGTGACCAGCGGGATGTTCGCGCCGCCGCCGACCGTCGCGACCGCCGACACGTCCGATGCCGCAATGTTGTTGCGCTGCAACGTTTCTTCAACGGTGCTGAGGAATCCGTCGAGCGGTTCGCCCATGAGTTGTTCCAACTCGGTGCGCGTAACGCGAACATCGGATGCGAAGCCGGGCAGCGCGGCGTGCACGGCTGTGGCGGTCTCGGCGGACAACTGTTCCTTGGCCAGCCTGCAGTCGTTGCGTAGCCGGGCCAGCGACCCGACGGCCGCCGTGCTCGCGGGATCCGAGTCGTTGGCCTCCGCGATGCCGGCCACGACGTGATTCAGCAGCGCCTGATCGATCTGGTCGCCGGAGAACTCGGCGTATCGCACCGTCTCGCCGATGGTGTCGAAGTTGGCGCCCGCGTCGGCCAGCGTGACGCTGGTACCGCTGCCGCCGAAATCGCAGAGCACCACGACGCCGCTGGCCGGCAGCCCGGGCGCTGCCTGCAATGCAGACAGGGCGGCCCCGGAATCCGGGACCAGTGCCGGTGCCACGCCGTTGGGAGACAGGGCCGGGTTGGCGCGCAACGCGCCGCGCAGCGCGCCGACGGTCGCGGCACTCCAATGCGCGGGCACCGCGACGGCGATGGGCGCACCGCCGCCGACGGTGCGTGCCATCGCGTCGAGCGCTTCGACAAGCACCTGCTCGCCGCGGTGGGCCGACCCATCCGCCGCCACCAACGGCACCGGGTCGCCCACGCGCTCGACGAACCCCGTCAGCACCATCCCGGGCTGATTGAGGTTGGGGTTCTCGGCCGGTACGCCGACTTCGGCGGGGCGATCGTCGAACAGGGTGAGCACGGAACGTCGCATCACCGGGGGACGACCCATGCGAGCCGCCACCAAATTGGTCATCCCGATCGACAACCCGAGAGAGTCGCTCATCTTTTCCTCTGCATTCGGCCGACCATCACGATAGCGGCTCGGTGCCCCATATCCCGGGACATCCCCCTATGCCGCGAAAACCCCTAACGCCGGGCCCCCTAATGCCCCGGGTGTAGAGGTGGGCTTCGCACCGATCTCTGCGGCGTCCGCCGTCGATAGCATCGTGATCAAGCCACTTGGCTGCTGCCATCTGTATGCCATCTATATCTGAATTGGGAAGGAGGGTGTTTCATGGCCAACTCGCTGCTGGACTTCGTGATGTCCCTGGTGCGAGATCCCGACGCCGCCGCACGCTATGCAGAAAACCCGGACCAAGCCATCTTCGACGCCAACCTCACCAACGTGACCAGTGCCGACGTCAGCAACCTGATCCCGGTGGTCACCGAGTCGCTGGGTGCGGCAGTGCCCAGCACGGGTACCGAAGGCATCATCGATATGGCCGACAACGTCTGGGCCAGTGGCGCGGCGACCGCGGCGTTCGACGCGTTCGATGATCAAGTGCCTGTTCAGGCCGTCGATGACGTGCACACGACGATCATCGACTACGTCGATTCGCCGGATCAGACGCTGGACTCCGGGCTGGACGCGCTGCACGAGTCGGGCGTACCCGGTGTGGTCGGTTCCGACGATGGATCACTGCAATTCGATCAGCCGGTGATCGACGATCTGCCGGTGCTCGACCTGCCGGCTGACGGCGATCTGAGCGACACGATCATCGAGGTCGCCGACATGGATTCCGACCCGTCGGGTTACGACATCTTTTAAATCTTCTGAATCTTCTGACTTTTTGATCGACCACCACCACGACTGCGCGGCCGGAACCGGCCGCGCAGTTTCGTTTCGCGGCCACTTTGGAGCGACCCCCTATCAAGCCCCTAATCCCCTAACGGAGTTCGAGGTCCCACCCCGGGATGCCCCGCCGCGGGGAGGGGTTCCGACCCCGTTTCACCGGGGTTGCTCGGTCCATAACGTAGTCATCAGTCCGCCGGACAGCCCGGCGACGAAGACCCTGACAACACAACCGAAGGACGACAGAAATGACGAACGTAATCGACTGGCTCCTGGACCTCTTCCGTGATCCGGTCCGGGCCCAGGAATTCATCACCGACCCCGCCCGCTCGATGGCCGCGGCGAATGTTTCCAATGTGACCGCTGCTCAGGTGCAGGCGGTCGCCGCCACGGTGGCACCGGCCGCGATGGTTCACGGCGGCGGCGATCCCGTCTTCGGGCTGCAGCAGGCCGTTGCCCAGACCCACGGCATCGCCTTCGCCCCGCAGCGCCAGACCGACTTGATGTCTAACAACGACACCCGCTTCATGAGCCCCGAGACCAACCTGGCCAACACGGCGGGTGAAGACCAGCAGCAGGGCGTCGGCAACTTCAACATGGACTTCGGTGACATCACCTTCGGTGACAAGACGTCGAACACCGCCACCAACGGTGGTGTGGTCAACACCGGAACGGCGGGCGATATCGATGCGACCCACGTCGACGGCGACGGCAACGTGGTCGGTGACGACAACGAGAACGTCAGCACCGGCGACATCGACGACTCGAATGTCAACATCGGTGAGGACAACGACATCGACGACAGCGGCGACCAGACCGCGGGCGGCGACATCATCTCCGACAACGAGGGCCCGGTCATCAACGACGTCGACATGAGCGGCGGCAGCGGTGGCGGTGCGGTCGGCGGAGACGGTGGCGGCGGCCTCATCGGTGTCGGCAACGACGGCGGCGACGCGTCCGGTGGCGCAGGCGGTTCCGGTGGCGGCATCGTCATCGTCGACAACGACACCACCAGTGTCAGTGGGAACCAGACCACGGTTGAGGGCGACGCGTCCGGCGGGGCCGCCGGTGGCTTCAGCGCCGTGGACAACTCGGGCCAGGACAACTCGGTCGACAGCTCGGTGGACAGCTCGGTGGACAACTCCGTCGACAGCTCGGGCCAGGTCAACTCCGTCGACAGCTCGGGCCAGGTCAACACCGTCGACAACTCGGGCCAGGTCAACACCGATGTCGATGTCGACAACACGGCCGACGCCAGCCTGTTCTGACACCGCACGACAACGCCACTGGCGGGGATCGAAATTCGATCCCCGCCAGTTCGCGCATCTACCGTTAGATGCTGACCCGGCTTACTAGAAGGACTCCATGACGCAACCCAGCGACCCTCGCAAGGTGAAGGTCATCGTCGAGCTGATCGACCACACCAGCAAGATCGCCGACGTGAACGAGCGCGGTGACCTGGTCGAGCGGCTGGCGAGGGCCAAGACCCGGATCACCGATCCGCAGATCCGTGTGGTCATCGCCGGGCAGCTCAAACAGGGCAAGAGCCAGCTCCTCAACGCGCTGCTGAATGTTCCCGTCGCGCGCGTCGGTGACGACGAGAGCACCGTGCTGCCGACGGTGGTGTCCTACGGCGAGAACACCTCGGCCAGGCTGATCGTCGCGCGGCCCGACGGCGCGGAGCCCGAAGCCATCGAGATCGGCATGGACGACATCAAGACCGATCTGCGAAGGGCCCCACAGGCCGGCGGTCGCGAGGTGTTGCGGGTGGAGGTCACCGCCGCGGGGCCGCTGCTGAAGAACGGGCTGGCGTTCGTGGACACGCCGGGGGTCGGTGGGCACGGGCAGCCGCACCTGTCGGCGACGTTGGGGTTGTTGCCCGACGCCGACGCGCTGCTGATGTGCAGTGATACCAGCCAGGAGTTCACCGAACCCGAAATGACTTTCATGCGACAGGCTTTCGGCATCTGTCCGGTGTCGACGATCATCGCCACCAAGACTGATCTGTATCCGCAGTGGCGCTCGATCGTCGATGCGAACAAAGCCCATCTCGAGCGGGCGGGTCTGTCGATACCGATGATCCCGTCGTCGTCGGTCTTACGCAGTCACGCCATTCAGCTCAACGACAAGGAACTCAACGCGGAGTCGAACTTCCCGGTGATCGTGAAGTTCCTCACCGAGCAGGTGCTGACCCGCCAGAACGACCACATTCGCGATCAGGTGGTCGCCGAAATACGTTCGTCCGCTGAACATCTCACGCTGAAGGTCAGCGCCGAGCTGGCGTCGCTCAACGATGCCGACGTCCGCGACCGGCTGACGGAGGATCTGGAGCGGCGCAAAGAGGAAGCCCAAGAGGCACTGCAGCAGACCGCGCTGTGGCAGCAGGTGCTCAACGACGGAATCGCCGATCTCACAGCCGATATCGACCACGATCTTCGTGGCCGCTTCCGGATCATCGGACAGCACATCGAGAAGGAGATCGACAACTGCGACCCGACGCAGCACTGGGCCGAGATCGGGACCGAGCTGGAGAGCGCGATAGCCACCGCTGTCGGCGACAACTTCGTCTGGGCGTACCAGCGCGCGACAGCGTTGGCCGAGGAGGTGGGCCGCACCTTCACCGAGGCGGGCCTCAACGCGATCAAGATGCCGCAGATCGACGCGCGTGAGATGGGCGCCAGCCTCGGCGAGATCAAGTCGCTCGCCACCCTGGAGGCCAAACCGGTCGGCAAGGCCCGCAAGATCGGGATAGGAATGCAGGGGTCCTACGGCGGCGTGCTGATGTTCGGCATGATGACGTCGTTGGCCGGTCTCGGCATGTTCAATCCGCTGTCCCTCGGCGCTGGTCTGCTGATGGGGCGCAGCGCGTATCGGGAGAACATGGACAACCGGATGATGCGGGTGCGCAACGAGGCGAAGATGAACACCCGCCGGTTCATCGACGACGTGTCGTTCGTCGTGAACAAGGAGTCGCGCGACCGGCTCAAAGGCATTCAGCGTCAACTGCGTGACCACTACCGCGGTATCGCCAACCAGACGACGCGGTCGCTGAACGAATCGCTGCAGGCGACCATCGCCTCGGCGAAACTAGAGGAGAACGAACGCAATACGCGCGTCAAGGAACTCGAGCGTCAACTCAACATCCTCAACCAGGTCACCGACCATGCCGCCAAGCTCGCGGGGGAGGCCCCCTAAGCTGGTCTGTCGATGAGCACGAGTGACCAGGTGCGCGCGATCCTGGGCGGAACCATCCAGGCCTACCGCTCCGATCCCGCCTATGCGCAGCGTCCTGACGTGCACAACGAGCTGGACCGCATCGGCCGCCGGCTCAACCAGCCCATTCGCATCGCCTTGGCGGGAACGCTCAAGGCGGGTAAGTCGACCGTGGTGAATGCCCTTGTGGGCGAGGACATTGCGCCTACCGATGCCACCGAGGCCACCCGTATCGTCACCTGGTTTCGGCACGGGCCGACGCCGAAGGTCACCGCCAACCATCGCGGCGGCCGGCGCTCGAATGTGCCGATCGGCCGCGATGCCGTCGAGGGCGGTCTCACCTTCGACTTCGCCACCCTCGACCCCGAGGACGTCGTCGACCTCGACGTGGAGTGGCCCGCCGCGGAGCTGATCGACACCACGATCATCGACACCCCGGGCACGTCGTCGCTGTCCAGGGACGTCTCCCAGCGCACGTTGCGGCTGCTGGTGCCCGACGACGGCGTTCCCCGCATCGACGCCGTGGTGTTCCTGCTGCGCACCCTCAACGCCGCTGACATCGCGCTGCTCATGCAGATCGGCGAACTGGTCGGAGGATCGGCAGGGGCGCTCGGCGTGATCGGCGTCGCGTCGCGCGCCGACGAGATCGGTGCGGGCCGGATCGACGCCATGCTGTCGGCTAAGGACGTCGCCGCGCGGTTCACCAGCGAGATGGACAAGACCGGCATCTGTCAGGCGGTGGTACCGGTGTCGGGGCTGCTGGCGCTCACCGCACGCACACTGCGGCAGAGCGAGTTCGTCGCGCTGGAGAAGCTGGCCGCGGTCGATGCCACCGAACTGACCAAGGCGATGTTGTCGGTGGACCGATTCGTCCGCGAGGACAGCGCGTTGCCGGTTGACGCCGCCACCCGCGCCGCCCTGCTCGAGCGGTTCGGCATGTTCGGGATCAGGATCTCGATCGCCGTGCTGCGCGCCGGAGTCAGCGATTCGCTGGCCCTGGCCGACGAATTACTCGAGCGCAGCGGCCTGATCGCTTTGCGCGACGTGATCGACCAGCAGTTCGCGCAGCGGTCGGATCTCCTGAAGGCGCATACCGCACTAGTGTCGCTGCGGCGCTTCGTCGAAAACAATCCGATCTATGCCAGTCGCGCCATCATCGCCGACATCGACCCGCTCCTGGCCGACACCCACGCGTTCGAGGAGCTACGGCTGCTTAGTCAATTACGTTCTCGATCAACCACTTTGAACGAGGACGAGATGGCGTCACTGCGTCGCATCATCGGCGGCTCCGGCACCGACCCCGCGAGCAGACTGGGCCTGCAACCCGATGCTCCCTACGACGGGCCCCGCTCCGCGTTCGCGGCCGCCCAGCGCTGGCGCCGCCGGGCGGAACACCCGCTCAACGATCCGTTCACGACGCGCGCCTGCCGGGCAGCGGTGCGCAGCGCGGAGGCGCTGGTGGCCGAATACGCGTCACGGGGCCGTTAAGGAGCAGGCGGCGTCACCGTTTCGGTGACCGTGCTGGTTTCCGTGCTGGTACTGATGCTGGTGCTGACGCTGGGCGTCGTGGTCGTGGTCGTCGTGGTGGTTGGCGGCGTCGTTGTGGTCGTCGTGGTCGTCGGCGACTCGGCGGTGGTCGTCGGCGTGTACGTCTCCGTCACGGTCTCTGGCGTCGGCGTCGTCGTGGATGTGATCGATCGCGACGTTGTGGTGAGCGGTGTCAACGTCGTCTGTTCGGAGGGCCCGTCGCCGCCCCCGGTGATCAGTTTGGCCAATCCGAACACGATCAGCGCGATGAGCACCGCACCGAGGGCGCCCAAAGCGACGAGTGCGGCCGGCTTGCGGAACCACGGGACCTCATCATTCGGGCCACCCGGCGGGGGGCCGGGCGGCTCGTCATATCCACCACCGTCGCCATAGTTGGCGTAGACGGTCGGGTCGTCGTCCGGATAGTTCTGGTCGTCAGGAGATCCGTATCGCGCCACGGGGACCGATAGTAGGCGCTCAGGGAAGCGGATTGAATGTACGCGTGATGTTGGTGCGTGGCGTGCGACGTGTGGTCCGGGTGGTGGGACCTTCGTCCTCGTCGTCATCGTTGCCGGTCGTCGGGCGCCGCGTCGGCGTCTCAGTGCTGCTCGACGTCGTCGCTGAGGACGATGTCGGAGATGTCGGAGATGTCGGAGATGTCGAAGGTCCGTCGATGTCGGTGGTCTCCGGTGGGCTCGTGCTCGTGATCGTCTGGGTGGTGGTCGTGTCGGCCGAGTGGGACGCGGTCGCCGAGAACGAGGGCGTGACGAAGTCGATCGGAGCTTCCTCGGTTTCGCCGAACTGGCGGGCCAGCGCCGTCGCCGCGACGATCAAAATGCCGATCACCAGGATCGCGAGAACGCTGGCCCCGACGACCGTGGAGGTGCGGTTGTGCCAGGGCTGCCCGTCGTCATCCTCGTCATACCGGCGGGCCACGGCGCTGATAGTAGTGGCGGCATGCAGGCAAGCGCCTGTTCAGCCGAGCTGCGGAAGAACCTCCGCGGCGAAGAAGTCCACGTGGTCAAGGTCGGACATGTCGAGAACCTGCAGGTAGATCCGCTGTACGCCGATCTGCAGGTAGGGCCCGAGCTTGTCGGCGATCTCTGCGGGGGTCCCGACCAGCGGGGAGTTGCTGCGCAGCTCGTCGACGTCGCGACCGATCGCCCCGGCTCGGCGCGCGATCTGCTGCTCATCCCGGCCTGCGCAGACCACGAACGCCGCGGAGAACGTCATCGACTCGGCCGGACGTCCGGCGTCGGCCACCGCCGAGGCGACCCGCTCGAATTGAGTCTGAGCCATGTCCAGCGGTGCGAACGGAATGTTGAACTCGGCGGCGAACTGCGCGGCGAGCGCCGGTGTCCGCTTGGCGCCCGCGCCCCCGATGATGATCGGCGGATGCGGCGACTGGAGAGGCTTGGGCAGGGCGGGGGACTCCGCGACGGCGTAATGGGTGCCGGTGTAGTCGAACGTCTTGCCGGACGGTGTCGTCCACAGCCCCGTGATGATGTTCAGTTGTTCGGTCAGCCGGTCGAACCGTTCACCCAGCGGCGGGAACGGGATGGCGTAGGCCTTGTGCTCGGCTTCAAACCAACCGGCCCCGATGCCCAATTCCACACGGCCGCCGCTCATTTCGTCGACCTGCGCGACGGCGATCGCAAGCGGGCCCGGGTATCGGAACGTGGCCGAGGTGACCAACGTGCCGAGGCGTATCGAGGAGGTCTCGCGGGCGATGCCGCCCAGGGTGACCCAGGAATCGGTTGGTCCTGGCATGCCGTCGCCGCTCATGGCGGTGAAGTGGTCGGAGCGGAAGAACGCCGAGTACCCGGCGGACTCGGCCGTGCGTGCGACCGCCAGTTGGTCGGCGTAGGTGGCGCCCTGTTGAGGTTCTACAAAGACCCGGAAATCCACGAGAGCCAGCCTAGTGAATGCGGTTGCGCCGCTCAGAAGACCTCGACGCCGGAGGTGTTGACGAACATGCCGTGGCCGGTGCCGTCGTTGGTGAAGCGGGTGCCGTCGCTGGCTGCGGCGATCGTCCAGCCGAGCGCACTGTAGGTCTGGTAATCGAGCGTGACGGCCGGGATGGCGCCGAGGTTGCCGACGACCCAGCTCATGCTGCCCTCGGCGGTTATTTTCACCCCGTTGGCGGGCATGCCGTTCACTTCGACCGAGTTGGTGAACTGCGACTCGCAACCGACTTCGGCCTCGGAAATCTGGCAGCGGGTCAGACCCGACTTGGTTTCGATGAACACGTAGCCCGATACGTCGGGTGGCAGCGCCGTCGCGCCAGGCTGCCCGGTGGGCGGCGTCGTGGAAGGGGGTGTGCTGCTCGGCGACGGCGTTCGCGTCGGCCTCGACGTCGGGAAGCTCGGTTCGGTCGGTGCCACGCTGGACGCGACGGGATTTCCCTCGACGGTCGTTGAGCAGCCGGCCAGCGAGGCCGCGGATAGCAGAATCCCAACGGCGAGGCCGACTTTCATGTGGTCAGGCTACGCGTTTGTCACAGGCCCCGGCGCGCGGCGCGGACAGCCTGGATGGCCTGGGCGTCGGAGAAGGTCAGCCGGGCCTCGTCGCGGCCCGCAACGAACAGTGTGAGCTCGCCGATATCGCCGGTGACGGTCAATTCAGGACCGCTACCGACGACGGCCACCGTCTCGCCGTCGGGGGTCCGCAGTGCCACGCGGGCGGGCACTTTGCCCATGGTCAGCCGGGCCATCATGCCGACCGGGCGCCGCAGCGCAGCGAGTGTCTCGGGGTCCAGAGACCTTGGCTCCCAACCGGGTTGGGCCCTGCGAACGTCTTCGTGGTGAATGAACATCTCATCCATGTTGGCCACAGAATCGAGCAGCTTGAACGGCGACAGCAGCGGTGGCCCCGACGAGATCTTGTCCACCAGCACATCCCAGCCGGTCGACGATGCGGTCTGCCGCTGCACCTTGTCGGTGTAGCCGGCGAGGGCCGGGATCGCGATGCCGGGTGCGGCATCGAGCCTGCGCTCGCGGACAACGAGGTGCGCCGCGAGGTCGCGGGTGGTCCATCCTTCGCACAGGGTGGGCGCGTCGGGCCCGATCTCGCTCATCGTCGCGACAAGGGCGGCGCGCTCACGCCGGGCTGCAGTCATGGGGCAAGTCTCCCTTGATCTGGGCCTCGGGAACAAACTCGCTCACGTCCCCGTTGACCACTTCGACAGTTGAGCGTGCTTGACTCAAGTCTGGGTTGACAGGATAAGGTCGTCCGGAGCAGTCTTGAGTGCGGTGCACTCAGATCCACAGTTGGACTAATTCAGGAGGAACAACATGGCTCGTGCGGTCGGAATCGACCTCGGGACCACTAACTCGGTCGTCGCGGTACTGGAGGGTGGCGACCCCGTCGTCGTCGCCAACTCCGAGGGTTCCCGCACCACGCCGTCCGTCGTCGCCTTCGCGCGCAACGGAGAGGTGCTGGTCGGCCAGCCCGCCAAGAACCAGGCAGTGACCAACGTCGACCGGACAATCCGTTCGGTCAAGCGCGAAATGGGCACCGACTGGAACGTTGAGATCGACGGCAAGAAATACACCCCCCAGGAGATCAGCGCCCGCGTGCTGATGAAGCTCAAGCGCGATGCCGAGAGCTACCTGGGCGAGGACATCACCGATGCGGTGATCACCGTGCCCGCGTACTTCAACGACGCTCAGCGGCAAGCCACTACGGAAGCCGGCCAGATCGCCGGGCTCAACGTGTTGCGCATCGTCAACGAGCCGACCGCCGCGGCGCTGGCCTACGGGCTGGACAAGGGTGAGAAGGAACAGACCATCCTGGTCTTCGACCTCGGTGGTGGCACGTTCGACGTGTCGCTGCTCGAAATCGGCGAGGGTGTTGTCGAGGTGCGTGCCACCTCGGGTGACAACCACCTCGGTGGCGACGACTGGGATGACCGGATCGTCGACTGGTTGGTCGACAAGTTCAAGGGCACCTCGGGCATCGACCTGACCAAGGACAAGATGGCGATGCAGCGGCTGCGTGAAGCCGCCGAGAAGGCCAAGATCGAGCTCTCGAGTTCGCAGGGCACCTCGATCAACCTGCCGTACATCACCGTCGACGCCGACAAGAACCCGCTGTTCCTCGACGAGCAGCTGACGCGTGCCGAATTCCAGCGCATCACACAGGATCTGCTGGACCGTACCCGCCAGCCGTTCCAGCAGGTGATCAAGGACGCCGGTATCTCGGTGTCCGACATCGATCACGTCGTGCTGGTTGGTGGTTCGACGCGTATGCCCGCCGTGACCGATCTGGTGAAGGAACTCACCGGCGGTAAGGAGCCCAACAAGGGCGTCAACCCGGACGAGGTTGTCGCCGCGGGTGCCGCGCTGCAGGCCGGTGTGCTCAAGGGTGAGGTGAAAGACGTTCTGCTGCTTGACGTCACCCCGCTGTCCCTCGGTATCGAGACCAAGGGCGGCGTGATGACCAAGCTGATCGAGCGCAACACCACGATCCCGACCAAGCGGTCGGAGACCTTCACCACGGCCGACGACAACCAGCCGTCGGTGCAGATTCAGGTCT
Organism: Mycobacterium sp. NPDC051804; assembly: GCF_044452905.1. Lineage (NCBI taxonomy): Bacteria > Bacillati > Actinomycetota > Actinomycetes > Mycobacteriales > Mycobacteriaceae > Mycobacterium > Mycobacterium sp. NPDC051804. The sequence continues at coordinate 901,980 of NZ_JBITCD010000001.1, forward strand.
TCCAGGGTGAGCGTGAAATCGCCGCGCACAACAAGCTGCTCGGCAGCTTCGAGCTGACCGGCATTCCGCCGGCTCCGCGCGGTGTGCCCCAGATCGAGGTCACGTTCGACATCGACGCCAACGGCATCGTGCACGTGACCGCCAAAGACAAGGGCACCGGCAAGGAGAACACGATCCGAATCCAGGAGGGCTCCGGCCTCTCCAAGGAGGAGATCGACCAGATGATCAAGGACGCCGAGGCACACGCCGAGGAGGACCGCAAGCGTCGCGAGGAGGCCGACGTCCGCAACCAGGCGGAGTCACTGGTCTACCAGACCGAGAAGATCGTCTCCGAACAGCGTGAAGCCGAAGGTGGATCGAAGATCCCCGCGGACACTTTGGACAAGGTCGACTCCGCGGTCGCTGAGGCCAAGTCCGCGCTCGAGGGCACCGATATCGCGGCCATCAAGTCCGCGATGGAGAAGCTCGGCGTGGAGGCCCAGGGTCTGGGTCAGGCGCTCTACGAGGCGACTCAGGCCGAGCAGTCCGCGGGTGCCCCCGGTGGCGAGTCGGCGGCCGGCCCTGCCGACGACAACGTCGTGGACGCCGAGGTTGTCGATGACGATGACCAGGAGCGCAAGTGAGCCAAGACGATTCGCACGAGCCGGTGACTGTCACCGACAAGCGGCGCATCGATCCTGACACCGGCGAGGTCCGTGAATCCGCGTCCGGCCCGGCCCCCAGCGGGTCGGCGCCGGGCGCGGGCCCGGTGGCGGGAAGCGAGGAAGTCGAGGAGCTGAAGTCCACCCTGCAGCGCGTCAAGGCGGAGTACGACAACTACCGCAAGCGGGCACTGCGCGACCAGCAACTCATCGCCGAACGCTCCAAGGCCACCATCGTCACCCAGCTGCTGCCCGTGCTCGACGATCTCGACCGCGCGCGCAACCACGGGGACCTGGAGTCCGGACCCCTGAAGTCGGTCGCCGACAAGCTCGCGACCGCCCTTGAGGGACTCGGCCTTTCGGGCTTCGGAGACGAAGGCGACGACTTCGACCCCGCTCTGCACGAGGCCGTGCAGCACGAGGGCGATGGCACCCACCCCGTTGTGGGAACCGTCATGCGTCGCGGCTACAAGGTCGGCGACCAGGTGGTGCGGCACGCCCTTGTGGGCGTCGTCGACACCGTGCCCGATGCCGATAACGCCGACTCAGCCTCGCCAGAGGCTCCACAATCAAACGACAACTAGACCCCGTAAGGAGGTGACGCGGTATGGCCCAGCGTGAATGGGTCGAAAAGGACTTCTACAAGGAGCTCGGCGTCGCCTCCGATGCCAGCGAACAGGACATCAAGCGGGCGGCCCGAAAGCTGCTCGCGCAGAACCATCCCGACCGCAACCCCGGCAACCAGGCGGCCGAAGACCGGTACAAGGCCGTGTCTGAAGCCAAGGAAGTTCTCTCGGATCCGGCCAAGCGCAAGGAATACGACGAGACGCGAAGGCTTTTCGCGAACGGCGGGTTCGGTCGTGGTCGCTTCGGTGGCGGAGGTGGCGGAAACTTCGGTGGGTTCAGCACCGAAGGTGGCGAGTTCAATCTGAACGATCTGTTCGATGCGGCCGGCCAGACCGGCGGTGCCAACATCGGCGATCTGTTCGGCGGATTGTTCGGGCGCGGGGCACAACAGCCGCGACCGAGCCGGCCACGGCGCGGCAACGATCTCGAGACCGAGACCGAGTTGTCGTTCCTGGAGGCCACCAAGGGCGTGATGATGCCGTTGCGGCTCACCAGTCCCGCACCGTGCACGAACTGCCACGGCAGTGGGGCACGGCCGGGTACCAGCCCGAAGGTGTGCCCGAACTGCAACGGGTCCGGTGTCATCAACCGCAACCAGGGCGCGTTCGGATTTTCCGAACCATGCACCGAGTGCCGGGGCAGCGGTTCGATCATCGAGCACCCGTGCGACGAATGTCAGGGCACCGGTGTGACCACCAGGACCCGCACGATCAACGTGCGGATCCCACCGGGCGTCGAGGACGGTCAGCGCATCAGGCTGGCCGGCCAGGGCGAAGCCGGGCTGCGTGGCGCTCCCTCGGGTGACCTGTACGTGACCGTGCACGTCAAACCGGACACGGTGTTCGGCCGCAACGGCGACGACCTTACGGTCAGCGTTCCGGTCAGCTTCCACGAATTGGCGCTCGGGACAACGCTTTCGGTGCCCACGCTGGAAGGCAAGGTCGGTGTCCGCGTGCCCAAGGGCACCTCGGACGGCCGCATCCTGCGGGTGCGCGGCCGAGGTGTTCCGAAGCGTTCCGGTGGTCACGGCGACCTGCTCGTCACCGTCAAGGTGGCGGTGCCGCCGGACGTCGAGGGCGAGGCCGCTGAAGCGTTGGAGGCCTACGCGAAAGCCGAACGGGCCAGCGGATTCGACCCGAGAGCGAACTGGGCCGGTGCGTGATGAGCAAGCGAGCCAACAACGAAGCGCGGACCTTCCTGATCTCGGTCGCCGCGGAGTTGGCCGGTATGCATGCGCAGACACTGCGCACGTACGACCGGCTCGGGCTGGTCAGCCCGGAGCGCACCTCCGGCGGCGGTAGGCGTTACTCGCAGCACGACGTCGATCTGCTCCGTGAGGTTCAGCGCCTGTCGCAGGACGAGGGCGTCAATCTCGCGGGCATCAAGCGGATCATCGAGCTGACCAATCAGGTCGAGGCGTTGCAGGCTCGCCTGCAGGAGATGGCGCGCGAGATCGACGAACTGCGTTCACAACCCAGGTCCAAAAGCACAGCCCTGGTGGTCTGGCAGCCGCGCAACAAGCGCTAGGTGACTTTGACGGAGAACCGCAGCGTCGCCGGCTGTCCGGGCAGCGCGCTGCGGTAGTCACCACGGCGCAGCGCGTCGGTCGGCGCGGCCATCGGCTCGATCGCGACCAGGCTGTCCGTGCCGGGAGCGAACAGTTGCGCGGCCGGGTAACCCGCCTCGAACGTGACATCGACCCGACGGTCGCCGCCGGCAAGCGAGAACATCGCGCCGGCGGGTACCTCGTCGAAGCCGTCGTCGTATGTCACGGACTCCAACGACTGGGCACCGCCCGTCCAGTCTTCGTGCTCCCCGTTCGGGATGCCGCGGTCATCCACCGGCAGATGCCGCATCTCCGGTGTGGTGAGCCGCCATTGGTCGCGTGGCACACGCGGAATCGTGAAGTACGGGTGATAACCGAAACACAGCGGCACCGGAGCCGACGCTGTCGGCGTCACAGTGGTCTCGATCGTGAGTGTGCGGTCGGCGAGCGTGATGCTCTGCGTGAGCACATGAGGGAACGGGAACGCCGCGAGCAATTCCGGGCTCGCTCCGAAGTCGACGGTTGCCGCCAGCGTGTTCTCGGACTGCGCCGTGACGTCCCAACCCGGGTAGGCGGCGAGCACTCCGTGGATGGGCAGGCCGTGGTCGTCGGCGCGGACGCCGCCCTTGCCGGGGGTCAGGGTGACGGCGATGCCGTCGCTCTCATACTCGCTGGCGCTCAACCGGTTTGCCCACGGATACAGGATCGGAATGCCCATCGTCTTGCCCGCGCTGACGTAGGCCTCCAGCCCGCGACGCTGGCCGAGGAACTCGTCGTCGCCGTCGGCGAGTGAGGTGCCGATGAGGCCGGCCGCCGGTACGAAGGTGCCCGTTAGGGCGGACGACGGATCGCGAAGAATGACGGGCTCGAATTTCGGCATGACTTACGATCCTGCCATGCACGACGACCGCGAGACGCGCAACCTCGAGGCGGTGCGCTCGGGATTCGAGGCGTGGGCCAACGGCACCGGGAGCCCGCTCGCAGCGATCGCCGACGACGTCACATGGGAGGTCGTCGGCAATTCGGTGGCGTCGCGGGTGTACCACGGCAAGCAGGACTTCCTGAGCAACGTCATCCGACAGTTCAACGAGCGCTTGTCCGTCCCGCTGAAGCCGACGGTCCGCGAGATCTATGCCGACGGGGACACCGTCATCGTGTTCTTCGACGGCAAAGCCACCGCCCGTGACGGCGTGCCCTACCGCAACACCTATACGTGGTATCTGACGTTCGCGGGCGACCGAATCGTCAAGGGCACCGCGTTCTTCGACAGCATCGCCTTCGACGAACTGTGGCGGCGGGTACCCGTCTAGTAGACGATGACCGCGCGCCCGACGAAGTCGCCGCGGCCCAGCGCATCGAGATGGTCGTTGACGTCCTCGAAGTTGACTTGCGTGACCGAGTCCTTGATCTTGCCCGCCTCGGCGAGCGCGACCACCTCGGTCAGGTCGGTGTAGTTGCCCCAGAACGACCCGAACAGTGTGTACTCCCGGCTGACCAACGGGAACAGCGAGATGTCCACCCGGTTGCCCACCAGTCCGACCGACGCAACAGCACCCTCGGTCGCCAGCAGTGAGAAGGCCAACCGGATGCTCTCCTCGGCACCCGCGCATTCGATCACCGCGTCGAACTCACGCTTGCCGGTGGCCTCTTCGAGCGCGTCGCGCACCTGATCGTCGGACTTGTCCCGGATATTGATGGTGTGGTCGGCACCGTTTTCCGTTGCCAGCGCCAGCTTTTCGGGATTCCGGGCGAGCGCGACGACGGTCGCACCCGCTCCGAGCAGCTTCGCGTACTGCACGCCGTAGGCGCCGAGGCCGCCGATGCCCATTACCGCGAGCACCGTGCCGGGACCGAGGACTCCGGCGGCGCGCAGCTTCTTCAAACCCCGGTACGGCGTGAGGCCCGCGTCGGTTAGCGGCGCCAGCGACAGCGGCGACAGGTTGCCGCTGACCTTTATCAGCTGTTGGTAGGCGACGGGCACGTACTCCTGATAACCGCCGTGCGGTCCGAAACCGATCCAGTGACCCTGGTTGCAGATGTGTTCGTTGCCGCGGTGGCACTGGCGGCACGAGCCGTCACCGAGCGGGCCGAACACCACCACCGGGTCGCCCTCCGACAGCCCGGCCGCCGCGGGCACGCCCGCACCGACCCGGTCGATCGTTCCGGCGATCTCGTGTCCCGGGGTTGCGGGCATCGGCATATCGGTGCCGAAGTACCCGTCGATGAGCTGAAAGTCCGTGCGGCACATGCCCGCACCGCCCACCTTGACGAGGACCTCGCCCGGCCCGATGTCGGGGATCGGGATCTCTTCGAGCCGCAGAGGTTGCTTGTATCCGTGCATCCGTGCCGCGCGCATCATGATCACATATTAGGGGTCAGGCGAGCGGATCGTGCTGGATCCGTTCGGCCGGAGCACCTTTGGCGAGCAATGCCGCCTTGGTGGCGGCGACCATCTCCGGGCTACCGCAGATGAGGATCTGTCGGTCGCCCCAACCGCCGTACCTGGTGACGACCTCGGGCAGCGTTCCCGTTTGGCGGACGTGCAGACCGCGCGGGGGCGCCACATCGGGGAAATCGGTGGCCCACGGCGGATCGGTGCTGTACTCCGACACCGGCGTCACCGACAGCCACGGGTTCTGTGACGCGACCTGCCACAGCGTTTTCAGATCATAGAGATCGCATGGATAGCGGGCGCCGAAGAACAGGTGGACTCGCGGGTTGACGGCCTTACGTGTGAGATCCATGATCAGCGTCCGCAGCGGCGCCAGGCCGGTGCCGCCCGCCACCATCAGCACGTCGCCGCCGTCGCGGTCGATGTGCATCGCGCCGTGCGGGTTCGACACCCGCCACCGGTCGCCCGGTCTGGTCTCGCCGACGATCGCCGGGCTCACCATGCCGCCGGGCACCGAACGGACATGGAACTCGATACCGCCTCCGCGGTCGGCGGGAATGGACGGGCTCAGGTAGCGCCACCGCCGCGGCCACTGCGGCACCTGGACGGTGACGTACTGGCCCGGGTGGTAATAGAGCGGACGGTCCAGTTGCAGCCGGATCACCGAGACGTCCCTGGTAGCGCGGATGAGTTCGATCACCGTGCCGTCGCAGTAGGGCGGACCCTTCTCGGCGTCCGCGGCGCCTCGCATCACCCCGACGAGCAACGCGACCGCGTCGCTGGTGGCCTCGGCGAGCCGGTCGTCCCACTGTTCGATCAGTTGAGTGCGAAGCGTCGTCAGCAGGGCATCCTGCAGGCTGTCGTAATGCCGTTGTGTCACACCGTATTTGCGATGGTCGCGGCCCAGCTGCGCGAGGAACGCCACCGGCTCCTGGGCCCGCTGCTCGACGAGTTCACCGAACAGCCACGTCACCGCCTTGGCGAAGGCGCTGCGTTGAGCCGTCATGTCCGGGGGGAACAGGTCGCGGACCGACATGTCGATGGCGAACCAGCGCGTGTAGAAGCGACGGATCAGTGCGTCGGAGCCGAGTGCGGGGTCGACGGTGTCGCGCAATATGCGCAGCGCGTCCCGATCATCGAGTCCCACGCCGTTCGATAGTAAGCGCTGCCACCACGACGAGCGCCACACCGAGCAGCGACCAGCAGGTCAGCACCACGATCGGCAGCGCTCCGCCTGCTCCCTCGAAGAACGCCGTCGACCGCAGCAGTGTGGCATTGGCACCCTGCGGCAACCATTGCCCCAATTGGCCCCAGCCGGCGGGCAGCATCTCCGGTGCGCTGTTCAGCCCCGATAGCGGGTTGCCCAGCAGCAGCGCCAACAACGCTCCCAGCGCCAGGCCGACCCGGCCGAACAGCGAGCCGAGCCCAAGGATGAACAAGGCCATCGCCATCACTCCCAGCGAGAGTCCGGCGGCGACGCCCCAGAAGTTTGCATCGACGGAGCCGAACACGTACTTGAGCAGTGCAGCGACCGACACGCCCGCCACCCCCGAGAAGACCACCGTGGCGGTGAACCGGGTCCACACCTCACGCTTGAGCATTGACAACAAGGCGATGGCAGGCAGTAGTCCGGCCAGGGTGATCGGCAGCGCGGATGCGGCCAGTCCGACGCCGCGTGGATCGTCGGTCGTCGGCGGTGCGAGGTCCTCGGTGTGTATCGGTACCCCGGCCTGCTGGGCGATGCCATTGCCGATCTGCGTCAGCAGCTGCGCGACCATCGGGCTCCCGCCAGTGGCGATCAGCAAGCGTTGTCCGTCGGGGCCGAAAGCGATACCGCCGTAGACGTCGCGATTGTGGATCGCGTCCCGCAGTGCGGCCTCGCCCGGGTAGTAGGTGATAGCGAAGGCGCCCGGTGCCTGCTTCTCCAGGGCTGCGGAGATCTGGCCGCTGGCCGCCTGCGGGCCGGCGATGCCGATGGGCACGTCGTGCGGTGCGGTCCGGGCGGCGGGCAGCGCGAACGCGATCGCGATGATCGCCAGCGCGACAGTGAGCGCCACGACGATGCCGGTAGCCCGGAGCGCCGCCGGAGGTTCGTGCCCGGCTGATGCGTGATGGGTGTGCCGGGGCAGTGTCTCGGTGCTCATTGAACGCTCTTTTCACTAATCGTTGAATTAATGCCGACGAAAGCGTATCCCGGGTCGGCGTGAATTTCAACAGTCAGTGAAATGCTACTGTCGTTATATGCCTTCACCAGCTAAAACGACGAAGCGTCGGGGAAGACGCCAGGGAGATCCGGTGTCGCGCGAGGCTGTGCTGGCGGCGGCGAAGGTGCGGTTCGCCGCAGAGGGATACGAGAAGACGACGCTGCGGTCGATCGCCGACGACGCCCACGTCGATCCGTCGATGGTGCTGTACCTGTTCGGCTCGAAGGCCGATTTGTTCCGCGAGGCGCTCCGGCTCATCATCGATCCGGCTGTGCTTGTCGCCGCGCTGACCGGCGGTCCCGACGAGGATCCTGATATCGGCACCCGCATGGTGCGGACGTACCTGCGGATCTGGGAGGCTCCCGACACCGGTCCCAGCATGGTCGCGATGTTGCAGTCGGCCACGTCCAACTCCGATGCCCATGACGCATTCCGCGCCTTCATGCAGAACTATGTGCTGACAGCGGTGTCTGGCGTGCTCGGTGGCGGGGAACAGGCCAGGCTGCGCTCGATGCTCGCAGCGAGTCAACTCGTCGGGGCGGCGGTGCTGCGTTACGTCATGAGGGTGGCGCCATTGGCGACCTTGCCCGACGACGATGTGGTCCGGCTGATCGCGCCGACGGTTACCCGCTACTTGACCGCCGACGCCGACGAGTTGGGATTGCCCGCGCTATAAGAGGCCCAGGCCGTGAATTCCCTTGTACAGCACCAGCAGACCGATCACGACCAGGATCGCCGCGATGAGCACGGCGTGCTGGCGGTCCATCCAGTCCCTGACCCGTACCAGAAGCGGATCGAGGCGGTCGCCCGATACGGCGTAGGCGAGGATCGGCAGCGCAACTGTTGAAGCCGCGACCATGACGTACCAAAGCACGGCGAGATAGAGCCGGGTGCCATCCAGCCTCGTCGTACCGATCGCCAAACCCGCTGCGGCACAGATGAACAGCACCTTCGGATTGATGACCGTGAGCGCGAGTCCTGTCACCCCCGCACGTGCCGGTGTCAGCTTGGACATGCTCCGCATCCACTTGGGGCTGTGTTCGGACTTGTTGCGGTTGAGCCACTTGTAGACACCCCACACGATTAGGGCCGCCCCCACCGTGATGCGCAGCCAGGATGCCCAGCTCGGAGGCTTACCGTGGTGGCCGCCGGCGAGCCCCGACACTTGCAGGAAGATGGTCGTCAGCGCGGCAAGTCCGATTAGCCAACCCGCGAGGAATGCCAATCCCGCCGGTCGTGGACGGGGCGTCTGTAGCACGAGTACCGCGGGGATGATCGATACCGGTGAGAGTGCGACGACGAGCGCCAGCGGTATGAGCTCGACGAGCACTGATCCCCAATCGCCCGCCAATGCTCGTCCTTTCGTCGCATCATTCGACAAGCAACCTAGCAATCATTGATGAAGGGGACTGTTCTTATGAAGCGATGGCTGACGCTTTTGATCGCTTTTTCGGCCCTCGCTCTGTATGCACCCGCGTCGGCCAGTGCCGCCAACACCTGCTTCGACGCGGCGACGGGGGCTCCGCTGCCGCTCGAGATGGGGCCGTGCGCCGATGTGCTCCGCCAGGAGGTGCGTTGGCTGACGGCAATCACCGCCGGCGACGTCGCAACCATCGAGGCGATCCTGAGCCCGACCTTCAAACACGTCAACTCCGAAGGCCGGCTGATCACTCGGGCCGAGGAGATCGCCGGCACGACGCCGCTGCCGTTCACGATGAACCCGTCCGATCAGATCGTCGACATCTCGGGCAACACCGCGGTGATCCACGGGGTCAACACGTTGCTCCAGGACGGCCAGGTGATGGCTGTCGAGCGATTCACCGATGTCTTCGAGTTGCAGAACGGCCAGTGGATGGCGCTGTCCGCACAGGAGACCGCCACCTGAGGTGCCGGGTCGGGCACATTCCAGCAAATTTGCCGTTAGCATCTGCGCATGCCGCGGCGCCCCCGTTTTCGCGTACTCGTTGGCCTATTTTTGGTCGTCACGTTGATCGCCGCGATGACGGCGGCGTGCTCGCGTGAGAAGGAGGCGCCCGCGCCGCAGGCCGGAGTGAACGCGGGGCTCGACGGCAAGCCCGCCCCGTTCAAGGAACCCGTGCGGCTCTCCAGCAAGGACGGCGTACTCGAGGTTCGGCTGTCGGCGCATCAGGGCACCGTCAACCTCGACACGGTCTCCGAGCCGGTGACCAATTTCCTGATCTTCTCCTACGACCTCATCAAAGGAACGGCGTCGGACGGATCGACGAAGGGTGACAACCTCTATCCCGCGCCGACATTGCGGGTCGACCCCGGCGAGAAGCTGATCGTCCACTACGACAACGACCTTGAGAATCTGACAATCGAGGATTTCTACGACCCCGCCATGACTCCCAAGGGCGGCGAGGTGCCGCTCTATCCGCCACCTCTCAAAGAGTCCCCGCTGAACCTGCACACCCACGGTCTGCACATCAGCCCGTCGGGCAACGCCGACAACGTGCTGTTGTCGATTCCGGCCGGGATGGGCAACACCTTCACCTACGACGTGCCCACGAACATGCCCAATGGGCTGTACTGGTACCACAGCCACCGGCACACAATGACGGCGCAGCAGACGTACGCCGGATTGGCCGGTCTGTTGGAAATCGGCCGTCCCGACGGCAATCTGCCACTGGTCACACAGAACGATATTCCCATCCGCACCATGGCGATTCAGTACAACTACGTGTTCGACCGCATCGGCAAGGGGCACCAGCTCAACAACTACAGCTGGCCACAGTGGGCGAGTACCCTCCAACCGCCCGAAGGCGACGAACTCGCCGACGGTACGTACCAGCCCAGCCTGGCACCGGTGAACATCGCCGAAACCACCATGGGCGCCCAGTATCTGACACCGTGGTGGTCCGGACCGCTGTCGCCGAAGAACAATCGGGGCCAGACCCAGTTCATCCCCTCGAACCTGATGAAGTTCGACAGCCCGACGACCAAGGTCGCCGAGAACCCTGACCTGCCGGAGAATCAGCGCGATGTGCAGTTCACCATCAACGGCCAGTTCCAGCCTGAGCTGAAGATCAAGCCCGGCCAGACGGAGATCTGGACGGTCGCCAACATCAGCGACATCGCTTACATGACACTGCGATTGACCGAGACGGCGACCGGTAACCATCCAAAGTTCGCGATCGTCGGACAGGATGGCAATCCTTACACCCAGGTCGGCAGGCCGGTCTACGGTGACGGAACCACGCTGAGCGTGCCCCCCGGGTCGCGTTACGCGATCGCGGTCACGATGCCGAAGGAAGGCGACCTGGTTCTGGAGTTCCCGCCGGACCCCAATGCCAAGCCACTCGTGAATCCCGGTGTGCTGTATACCAACAACGGCACCGAGAACCCGCCAGCCGTGCTGGGCACCCTCACCGTCGACCCTAAGTACATGGCCTTCGCCGACGGCTTCTTCGTATTCCCGACCCAAACGCTGATTCGCGCCACACAGGACACCAGTGGTGAAGGGAAGACGACGGCCTTCGAGCCGGGCCAGAACCTCGACGCGTACACCTCGTTCGTGGACACGTCTGTCATGACCCCTGCCGTCACCCGCGAGATGACGATCACCGATACCATCGGTGGCAACATCGCGAGCAACAACGACCCGAAGGCCGTCATCTACCAGTTCAAACCCGCCGGATTTCCGAACGTCTCGCTGATTCAGCCACGCCTCAACTCGGTTGAGGAATGGAAGATCATCAACATGAACAACGATGCGCATCCAATGCACATCCACGTCAACGACTTTCAGGTGATGTCGATTGACGATCCGAACCGGGGCAAGACAGGCGTGCAGCCGTGGGGCCTCGACAACGTCAACGTCCCCGCACCGATTTTCAACGATCAGCACGTCGTGAGCACGCCGGCGACGTTGACCCTACGCCAGGAGTTCCTGGAGTTCGCCGGAACCTATGTGATCCACTGCCATCGACTCAACCACGAGGACAACGGTCTGATGGCCACCATCAACGTCATTCCCGAGGTGTCGACGTACGCCGTGGCGATACCCGGATCGGGCGGTAGGCCGGCTTCGGTTCAGATCCGGGATGGCAACGGCGACAAGGTATTACAGACCGTAGTCCCATTCCCGGACTTCGAGGGCACGCCGTCGGTGGCGATGGCCGACGTGAACGGCGACATGATTCTCGATCTGGTCGCGGGCACCGGTAAGGACGCATCACCTGAGGTGGTCGTGTACGACGGCAACGACACCAACCTCGGGCTGTTTAAGACCGAGATCACGCGATTCGCCCCGTTCGAGTCCGAGTTCAAGGGCGGTGTTACGGTCGCGGGAGCCGACATCGACGGAAATTCGCTGGCCGACAACATCATTGTCGGCACGGGGCCGGGAACGGAATCGCAGGTTAAGGTGTATACCTCGAAACTTCCGTCCGAGGCGGGCAAGGAGCCCGACGTGTTTTCCGCGTTCACGCCCTATCCCGGATCGCAGGCCGGGGTCACGCTGGCCACCGGAATGGTCGAATTCGGTTCGGGTCGCGAGACGATCGTGACCGCGCCGGGTCCCGGGGAGGCACCCCTGATCAAGTCATTCCGGTGGGACCTTTATACGCCGACCGCACGGTCTCAGGCCGACGGCACCGCCACCGAGCACGCCGCCAAACCCAATGAGCCGAAGATGACGTCGAACTTCCTTGCCTACGACGAGAACTACAAGGACGGGGTCGCGTTGTCCACGGGTTGGGTCGCGGGCGGCGAAGGCGGTGCCATGAGCATCATCACCAGCCAGCTCGCTGGGCCAGGCACGGTGCGGGTGTGGTCGACGGGGTCGAAGCTCGACGGACAGCCGAGCATGTACCTGGAGAGCCCGAACCATCACGAGGAGAACATCGAGTATGCTGAGATCGCTTCTTTCGCACCGTTTCCCGGCGGCGCTACGGTTGCGACGAGCAGCACGGTCTACGGAGCAGATCTGATCGTGGCAGGGACGGCTCCCGGCGGTCAGGAGGTCCGCAAATACGGCTTCGAGCGTTCGGTGCCGGACGCGACGACCGTGGTACCGAAGTTGCTCACCACGCTGCCGAAGGTGTCGACCGGAACGGCTCCACTCGCCGGACGCTAGTGCAGATGTAGAACCACTCGCGTCAGGATGTAGAAGACCGTGCTCAAGATCGTCATAACGGCGAAGACAAGTGCGAATCCACGCCAGTTGGAAATGGTGACGGAAACATCGGGCGGCGGCCGCAGCCAGTTCTTGAGCAGCGGATTGACAAAATGCGGCATCACGAAGTAACTGAGTGCCAAGCTGGACAACAGGTTTCCGATCAACAGGTTGATCCACATCGGCAACCTCAACGGCCACAGCGCCAGGGTGATCAACACCACAGCGGGGTAGACACCGACCCACACGGCGACAGACGACTTGAAGTTCGACGGAGGAGGCGCTTCGGCACCCTTGTCGTCGAAGGCGAACCAGTTGCCGAATGAGTTGTCGACCGTCCGGGATTGGTAGTCTTTGAACTTCTCACCCTCGGCGAGAAGTTCCTTACGCTCGTTCGAAATCAGCCAGCGATCGAGATCGTCGGCGGTGCTGTAGCGATACAGCGCCGTCCACTCCTCCTGGGCGCCTTCCACCGGACGGAACAGCTCTGTACCACGAAAGCCCGGAAATGCGTTTTCCGCCAACCGAAGTCGCTCTTGCCAGGCCAAGAACTCGTCGACGTCGGCCGGATCGACCCGATGGGTCACCACGACGGTCACCAGTGGGTCCGTCCGCCGGCCACCGCCGCCGACGATCTGTTGGGTTCCCGGTCCTTCGAAATACTGTTCCGCATCGAGCAGCAGCTCCTGGCGGGTGGCGCTGTTGAGCCACGCCTGAACATGGGCGATCGAGTCGAACCGGTACACGTTGACCCAGTCGCTCTGGACCGCGGTGGGCCGATTGATCTCTGCCCCGATGAAGCCCGGATACTTGGCGGCCTCACGGTTCATGTTCAACTGCCATGCCTCGAAAGCCTGTTCTCGTCCAGGCCGTACGCGCTGACCGATGATGACCGTGGCCGAGGTGTCAGCGGTCCCGGTCATGGTCGTGTCCCTTCGATCAGGCGACGATAAATGCGATCCGGGGTGAACGGCAGCTCGCGGTACCGGACGCCGGTGGCGTCGTGGAGCGCGTTGGCCAATGCCGGTGCCACCGGGTTGACGTTCGACTCGGCAATGCCCTTCGCCCTCATCGGTCCGACCGAATCATGGGTTTCGACGAGCAGCACATCGGTGCGCGGAATGTCGGCGTAGGTAGGGATGCGGTAGTTGCGCAGGTTCGGATTGACCATCACCCCGTTCTCGTCGACACGGAAGTTCTCGGTGAGTGCGAAGCCGATCGCCTGCGCCACGCCGCCCTCGATCTGTCCGCGGACCTGCTGCGGATTTATCACGACTCCCGGATCGGTGGCGTGCACGCTGTACAGAATGCGGATCTCGCCGGTGACGCGATGGACGGCGATACGGAAGCCGTGCGCGTTGGATGTCACGCTGCGCGGCGAGCCATAGGCCTTGCGAGCCACGGTGAACCGCCTCCCGCGTGCCCGGGCAGCATCCAACACGTCGGTCAGCGTCAGCCTGGTATCGCCACACGACACCCCGTCGTCGTCCATCGAACAGGACCCGACATCGACGCCGACATGACGAGCGGCGAACTGCAGGATGCTGTCACGCAGCGCGGTCGCCGCCTTCTGCACGGCGTTGCCCGAGACGAACAGGCCCGCGCTCGCGAACGCGCCGGTGTCGAAACCCGTCCTGTCGGTGTCGGATTGCACGAGGTGGATCCGAGATGTGGTGGTGCCGAGCACGCTCGCTGCGATCTGCACATGCGCCGTGGAGGTACCCTCGCCGAATTCGACCGTTCCCACCGCGATCTCGTAGCTTCCATCGTCGCGCAGGGTGGCCCAGGCCTCGGACACATGGTCGGTTGGCGGGGCGGTTTCGTGGATGGAACTTGCTGTCCCATTACCGAGCAGCCAATCCGGCCCTAGGTCCTGCGATTCGGGTCTGCGACGCAGTGCCTCGTCGACCAGGTCGATACAGGCGGTCAGGCCGTCCTCGGTGAACGTCACATCTTCGGGATGTTCACCGATCGCCACCAAAGCATCACCCGGCTGGATGACGTTGCGGCGACGCAGTTCCAGCGGATCGATGTGCAGTGCGATCGCCAACTCGGTCATCGCGGACTCCACCGCGAACGAGGGCTGGGTCATGCCGTATCCGCGTAGCGCACCGCTGGGCACGGTGTTCGTGTACGCCGAGTAGCCGTCGAATTTCTTATTGGGACAGCGGTATTGCATGAGGGCGGCGCCGCCGGCAAACAGCGTCTCGCCGCCGTGGTTGCCGTAGGCCCCGGTGTTGGAGACGTTGCGGAACTGGACGGCCGTCAGCGTGCCGTCGTCCTTCGCGCCGAGCTTCACGGTGACTTTCATCGGGTGACGCGGTGAGGCCGTCGTGAATGCCTCCTCTCGGGTGTATTCCCAGCAGACGGGCCTGCCGAGATCCAGCGCCGCCAGCGACACAAGGTCTTCGGAAATGACTTCCTGCTTGCCGCCGAACCCGCCGCCGACCCTCTTACAGAACACCCTCAGCTCGTCGGGCCGAAGGTTGAACAGGTGGGAGAGCTTGAGTTTCGCGACCGACGGCGACTGCGAACTGGTGCGCACGTGCAACCGGCCGTCGTCCATCCAGGCGATCGAACCGTGCGTCTCGAGGTGGGCATGCTGGACGCGGGGTGAGAAGTACGTGCCCTCGTGGATTACGTCGGCCGCGGCGAATCCGGCCGCGACGTCGCCTACCTCGCCGTGCAGCTCCAGCAAGATGTTGCGCGCCTTGTCGTGCGCGAACGGGTCGTCGTAGCAGTGTAATTGGGGTGCGCCGTCGGCCATCGCCTCCTCGGGGTCGAAGACCGCGGGCAGGATCTCGTATTCCACCGCGACCCTGCGGCAACCCTCCTCGGCGGCACCGACGGAGTCGGCGACCACCGCCACCACCCGCTGACCCACGAACCGCATGACGTTGTCGAGCATGTAGGTGTCGTCGGGATCTACCAGATGATCGGTGTGGATGGCTGTGCTGAAACGCTTGCGGGGGACGTCCTTCCACGTGTACACCCGCTGCACGCCGGGGACCTCGAGTGCCGCCGACGTGTCGATGGAGACGATGCGCGCGTGGGCGTGCGGGGAGTGCAGCACCTTGAGGTGCAGCATCCCCGGCATGTCGGTATCCATGGTGAACTCGACCGTCCCGTTGACCACGCCGGTGGCACCCGGCGCCACGACGTTGGCGCCGATCGCCTGACCGGGTGCCGCGTCCTCGACTCCCTTTACACCGCTGATCGCGTCCTCGATGGCTCGGTATCCGGTGCAGCGGCAGAGGTTTCCCTTCAGAGCCCGCGGCAGGTCCCGCTTCTGCTCGTCGGTGAAGGTCGCCGACGTCATGATCATTCCCGCGGTGCAGAAACCACACTGGAAGCTAGGGCCGTCGAGGAACTGCTGCTGCATCGGATGCAGCTTCTCTGGTGTGCCGAGCCCTTCGATGGTCGTGACCTCGCGACCCTCGGCGCGAAAAGCGGGGGTGATGCAGCTGTGCACGGGATCTCCGTCGAGCCACACCGTACAGGCGCCGCAATCGCCTGCGTCGCAACCTTTCTTGACGCCGTGACACCCCAGCGAGCGCACGAAGGTGCGCAGACACTGGCCCGGCCGTGGCTGTTCGTCGAAGGTCTTGCCGTTGACGGTGTAGGTCACGACGCCACCTGCGCGGTGAGCTCGGCGCGGATCTCCTCGGCGTAGTGCGTGGCGAGGTGGCGCCGGTGGTCCGGACTGCCGTTGGGGTCGTCGAACCAGAGCTCGCCGGGCAGTTCGTCGATACGCTGCGCCAGCGCGTTCGCGTCCGGCATCGAATCGAAGCTCATGCGAACCGGTCGGGTGGTGCCCGCGGTGATCGTCAGCAGGAGATCGTCGGTCTCCTGCGTCGCGATCATGAAGATCGTCGAACGGCCGAGCTTGGTGAGGGTGAACCGTCGGTGGGTATGCCTTTTTCGCAGTGCGCTCGCCGGGATGTCGACCTTCCGCAGCACCTCGCCGGGCGCCAGAACGTTGGCGTTGTTCCCGGTGACGAAGTCGCTCGCGTCGATGATGCGCTCGGAGCCGTCGGGAGCGCGCAGGGTGTAGGCGGCCTCCAGCGCGACCGTCATCGTGATCATCGGGCCCGCGGGCAGCGACATACAGATGTTGCCGCCGACCGTCGCGGCGTTCCACACCTTGAAGGAGGCCAGGAACGCCTCACAGCTGATCGTGAACAGCGACGCGGCGGGCCAGTGGTCGGGCGCCTGCAGTGCGTAGAGGTCGCGAATCGGGCACGTGGCGCCGATCTCGAGCCCGGAGTCGTCGACCGTGAGGGTGTCCCAACCCAGTGGCGCCAGGTCGATCAGTCGCCGCAGATCCGGTTGCTGATCGGAGAAAAGCCACGTGCCGCCCGCGAGGAAGGCGTCGCCGGCGCGCCACTGTGCACCCGGCGGATCGAGCGGCTGGCGCACCACATCGGTGACGGTGTTGAGGTCCAAACGCTTCCCCCATGCGGCTTTGCCAGAGTTGGATTCCGCCATCGTAGAGGGACGTGAGGGTTAGTTGCTGGACCAGTGGAAGAGGGTCTGGCGAATATTGCCGAAAAAAAGTTAAAGTTGAGCGGAACAGACTCAACCTTGACGACGTTGAACAACACGACAAGCATTTCAAGGGCCCTTGTGCGGCCCTTTTACACGGAAAGGGAGGTGTCGTGGACTCGTTCAATCCGACGACCAAGACCCAGGCGGCCCTGACTTCGGCGCTGCAAGCGGCTACTGCCGCCGGCAACCCGCAGATCACGCCCGCCCATTTGTTGATGGCTCTGCTCACCCAGAACGATGGCATTGCCGCACCTCTACTGGAGGCCGTCGGCGTCGAACCTGCGACAATCCGCGCTGAGACGCAACGACTTCTCGACCGGCTGCCCAGCGCATCCGGGTCGAGCTCGCAGCCACAGTTGAACTCGGCTGCGATCTCTGCGATCTCGGTGGCCACCAACCTGGCCACCGAGATGGACGACGAATACGTCTCCACCGAGCACCTGCTCGTCGGCCTGGCGACCGGTGACTCGGACGTCGCCAAGGTGCTCACGAACCACGGTGCCTCACCGCAGGCGCTGCGCGACGCGTTCGGCAACGTGCGCGGCAGCGCACGCGTCACCAGCCCCGAGCCCGAAGGCACGTACCAGGCGCTGGAAAAGTACTCCACCGACCTGACCGCGCGCGCCAAAGAGGGCAAGCTGGATCCGGTTATCGGGCGCGACAACGAGATTCGCCGCGTGGTTCAGGTGCTCTCGCGTCGCACGAAGAACAACCCGGTGCTGATCGGTGAGCCGGGCGTCGGAAAGACCGCGATCGTCGAGGGCCTGGCCCAGCGCATCGTGGCCGGCGACGTTCCGGAAAGTCTGCGCGACAAGACCGTGGTTTCACTGGATCTCGGCTCGATGGTCGCCGGTGCGAAGTATCGCGGTGAGTTCGAGGAGCGGCTCAAGGCCGTGCTCGACGACATCAAGAACTCGGCAGGCCAGATCATCACCTTCATTGACGAGCTGCACACCATCGTCGGCGCCGGCGCGACCGGCGAATCGGCGATGGACGCGGGCAACATGATCAAGCCCATGCTGGCGCGCGGCGAACTGCGGCTGGTCGGCGCCACCACGCTCGATGAGTACCGCAAGTACATCGAGAAGGACGCGGCGCTCGAACGCCGTTTCCAGCAGGTGCTCGTCGGCGAGCCGTCCGTCGAAGACACCGTCGGCATCCTGCGCGGTCTCAAGGACCGCTACGAGGTGCACCACGGCGTGCGCATCACCGACTCCGCACTGGTGTCGGCGGCAACGCTGTCCGACCGCTACATCACCAGCCGCTTCCTGCCGGACAAGGCCATCGACCTCGTCGATGAGGCCGCGTCCCGGCTGCGGATGGAGATCGACTCACGGCCGGTCGAGATCGACGAGGTCGAGCGCCTGGTGCGCCGGCTGGAGATCGAGGAGATGGCGCTGGCCAAGGAGGAGGACGACGCCAGCAAGGACCGGTTGGTGAAGCTGCGTGCCGAACTCGCTGACTACAAGGAGAAGCTCGCGGAACTGACCACGCGCTGGCAGAACGAGAAGAACGCCATCGACGTGGTGCGCGAGCTCAAGGAGCAGCTCGACACCCTGCGTGGTGAGGCCGACCGGGCCGAGCGCGACGGCGACCTGGCCAAGGCTTCCGAGCTTCGGTACGGGCGTATCCCCGAACTCGAGAAGAAGCTCGACGCGGCGGTGCCTCAGGCCGAGGCGCGTGAGAACGTCATGCTCAAGGAAGAGGTCGGACCCGACGACATCGCCGACGTGGTGTCGGCGTGGACCGGGATCCCCGCGGGCCGGATGCTCGAGGGCGAAACGGCCAAGCTGCTGCGCATGGAAGATGAGCTCGGCAAGCGCGTCGTCGGCCAGAAGAAGGCCGTGCAGGCGGTTTCCGATGCGGTTCGCAGAAGCCGTGCCGGCGTCGCCGACCCGAATCGTCCGACGGGCTCGTTCATGTTCCTCGGCCCGACCGGTGTCGGTAAGACGGAGCTTGCAAAAGCGTTGGCGGAGTTCCTCTTCGACGATGAACGCGCCATGGTCCGCATCGACATGAGCGAGTACGGCGAGAAGCACTCGGTGGCCCGCCTCGTCGGTGCGCCTCCCGGCTACATCGGTTACGACCAGGGCGGCCAGCTGACCGAGGCGGTGCGGCGGCGTCCGTACACGGTGATCCTCTTCGATGAGATCGAAAAGGCCCACCCGGACGTGTTCGACGTGCTGCTTGCGGTGCTGGACGAGGGCAGGCTGACCGACGGCCAGGGCCGCACGGTCGACTTCCGCAACACGATCCTGATCCTGACGTCGAACCTCGGCGCCGGTGGCACCGAGGAGCAGGTGATGGCCGCGGTGCGGGCGGCGTTCAAGCCCGAGTTCATCAACCGGCTCGACGACGTCATCGTCTTCGATCCGCTGGATGAAAGCGAGCTCGTCGAGATCGTCGACATCCAGCTGCAGCAGCTGGCCAAGCGACTGCAGCAGCGCAGGCTCACCCTCGAGGTGTCGCTGCCTGCCAAGCAGTGGCTCGCCGAGCGCGGGTTCGACCCGCTCTACGGTGCGCGTCCGCTGCGCAGGCTGATCCAGCAGGCCATCGGCGACCAGCTCGCCAAGATGCTGCTTGCCGGTGAGGTGCACGACGGCGACGTCGTGCCAGTGAACGTCAGCGCCGACGGCGATTCGCTGATCCTGGGCTGAGTTTCACGCGGCGACCCCGCGTCCTCAAAAGAAGTTTGGGGGCGCGGGGTAAAACGCCAAAATTGAAGAGCCGAAAGCCGCAACCTCTATAGCCCTTCGGAGTTTCCGCCGTGAAGCGGGATCCGCGCCTGCGGAGAACTGTAACTCACCGAAGGTTGCGCAATTGCACCAGCGACACCAGTCCCATGTCCCGGTACAGCGTCGCGGGGGATAGCTGCCGGAAGCCGCGAACCCCCGGCTTCCTGGTGGCGACCTGCACGATCTTGCGCGCAATCCGGAAGTCGAGATCCTTGAGCGATCCACGGTCGGTAGTGGTGTCCAGGATCGATGACAGGCCCACCACGGCGAACGGGCTCGCGGCGTCGAGCATGACGTTGGTCGCCGCGACGAGGTGGCGCGCCCGCTCGTCGACGGTCGACTGTGCCAGCGCCGGCAGGGCAGCGTCCAGGCGCCGGGCAACACGGGCGATGAAGCGGCTCAACCGATGCGGGCCCAGGCTGAGGGTGCCCCGGTGGCTGACGGTCAGCCCAAGGCAGTCGATACGGTCGCGTCCCAGGTAAGCCGGATCGTCGACCGATGGTCGACCGTTTCCGCTCAGCGCGGTGCGAATCTCCTTCGACAGCTTGCGTTTGACACCCAATTCACTTGTCAGCGAGTCGATCCGGGCATCCGCCTCGTGGATGGCGGCCAGATCTGTATGGGCGACGATGAAGTCGTCGTTGTACCGCGCGTAGAAGATTCCCTTGATCGACGTGATCGCCTCGTCCATCGGCGCGACCGCCAGGTTGCCGAGCAGCGGCACCATGGGGGTCCCCATCGCCACCCCCTTGAGCCGCGTGAACTCGGTCCCGTCGCTCTCGCGCACCACCGGGCGGATGAGATTGGTGATCAGGTCCCAGGTGGACGAACTGATTTCCCCGTTCGGGCTGCCGAGTTCGGCGACCGAGCGCACGATCGGCCAGAGTGCGGCGCCTGGGCCGACCGGAAGATTGTCCCCGTACTTCTCGAAGTCCGACTGCAGCACATACAGTGGCGGTCGGCTGGCCGTATCGCGATGGGCGCGAATGTAGTTGGCGAACGTCTGCATCGCGCTGACGTTCGTCACACCCGACAGATACGAGTAGACGCCGGGCATGCCCTGGCAACGAGCGTTGTGCGTCAGCAGCTTGAACAGCGCGGCACCCACGACATGGTCGGCGTACTCCGCCAGGTGCGCTTCGCGACGCTTTCCGCCGGTCTCCAGAATCCACAGATCGACTGGCTGCGGCCGGAATTCAGCCGCGGCGACACTGCGGGCTATCGCCTTGGACAAGCTTTGGCGTTCGGCGGCGGTGCTGAAGTATGTGACCCCGCCCTGCGCCTCACTGAATCCTGCACCGCGTTCGCTTCGCTTGGCGAAGATCCGCAGGATAGTGTCTTCGTAGGTCTTGGGATCGGCGAGGCATGCCTCGATGTCGACCGGTTCATTGGCTGTGATCATGAGCCTGCCACTCGTTGACGGCGCGTCGCCAGCGTCGCAGATCGTCGCCGTCGAACTCAGGCGGCAGGATGAAAATCAGGCGCAACTTCCCCTCGTGGAAGATCGCCGACATCGATCGCCCGGAAACCGGCATCACGGCGGCACCCTCGTCGAGGCTCTTCATCGCCATGGGCAAGATGCCGACCAGGAGGCTGGACTCCAGATCGCCCAATACCTTTCGGCCTTCACGACTCGCCAGATCGACGGCCGTGCCGACGGGGAAGATCGTGCGGAACTCGGCTTCGAGCGCCACCAGCCCGTCCGACCCACCCACGGGTTCGATCCATTCGTCCGCCGGGATGAGTGCGGCGCGGTTCGCCGCTCCACCGGTCGCCGCCTGTAACGCCAGATGTGGCTGACGGGCAGCGTTATCGGCGGTAACTCGTTCGTAGAAAACGAGATTCGACGACGACCGATACGCCAGATGTCCGCTACCGTCGAAAGTCTCACGCATCAGCGCGACCGCGTTCGACTTCTGTCGCGCATCGATCCACTCCGGTATGGAAATCTTGCCAACACGCACCGGACCCGATTCCGCGGTCAGCTCGTGGATCCAGTCCCTCAGCGACAGCATCGTCGGCGTCGCCGTCGAACGATCCTGCCAGTGCTGCACATTGATGTGAATGATGAGTAGCAGGATCATCGCCGCGGTCAACTGAACGAGATCGGAGGCGGGGTTGATGTCGAACCACACGAGTGCGAACAGCCCTGCCGAGAACACGATGGTGGCGTTCAGCGCGCGGAAGCGGCCTTCGGCGAACAGCCGGATCTGGTAGACGCCGATGAGGCTGCGAACCACGAACAGCGGCAGTAGCGCCAGCACGAAGCTGAACGGGATGTCGGGCAGCACCCACAGTCCCAAAGGTATTGCCAACGACCAGAAGAACAGGGTGATGACCGGGGTCGTCCACAACAGCCGGTAGAAGAACCACAGTTGGAACTGGCGGAACGCGGGCAGGCGTCGCAGCCGGACGAAATCGAAGTAGAAGACGGTGGTGGCCTCGTACGAACCACGCAGCAGCGGCAGCACCAGATAGAAGAACTGGAAGGGATCGACCCCGCGCCATTCCGAATAGCCGGCGGTCAGGTCGAAGGCCCTGTTGTTCAGCGAGTACATGCCCGCGATCAGGAGAACAGCGACCGCGTCCATGCGCAGACCAAGTCCCGACAGCGTCGCCTCGATGCCGAAGCGAGGTGGAATCGATGGCAGCATGCGCAGTAGTGAACGGCCGACGAACTGCGGCCAGAGCCCGGTGAGTTTGTACGCACGCATGGTGTAGCGCAACGAGATCCAGATGCTGAACGCGTTCGACAGGACGATGGCCGACACGATCGCGCCGGTCGGATAGATGAAGACGCCGACGGCGATCACCAGAATCGACACGGCGGTTGGAGCGAACATCGACCACAGGGGGCGGTACACGCGCCGGGTCGCGAACATGCCGGAATGCAGCACCCGCACCGGGATTCGCAACGCCAGTTCGATGACAACCAGGAACGCGTAAAGGGTTCCGATCCCGTCGTGGTTGGACGGCAGCAGGAGCAGAAGCGCGGCGCCGCCGCCGACGGTCACCACCGCGGCCACGATCGCCGACAGCGCGAGCCAACTACCGATCTCGCGACCGATCGCATCGCGCTGCCCGGCGGCGGCCAGTGCACGAAGGCGTTCACGCATCACCTCGAGCAGGCCCCACCAGGCGCCGCTGACGACGAGGCTGCCGACCCGCAGGATCATCACGGTGAACGCGGCGATGCCACCGAGGCTGGTGAGGATGATCAGAAATTCGGCGACGTGAATGACGTACCGCGTGCCGTCGAGCAAGAGCGCGTAGCGCATTCGATAGCCGAAGTACTCGAAGATCCTGCCGGTGAGCAGGCTCGCGTACAGAGAGACGGAACGATCTTCTTTACGGGCTGCCTTCTCGAACCACCGGTCTACGTCGTTCAAACTCTGGCGGCCTTTCGTTAGGGTGCACCATGCGGCGAGGCGATCTAACCGTACTGGCGATATCTGCTGTGCTGGCGGCAATCGTCGTGGTGGCGGTCACCTTCAGCGTCCGCGTTCTGGATCGCACCCCCGTCACCGTTGAATTCGAACCCGTCGACAGCCCGTCCACATGGCTTGTCCTGACGTGGGGCCCGAGTCTGTGCATCGCCGCGTCGTCCAGCCCGGGATGCGCGTCCGGTCACGTCGAGGACATGGGGCAGACCTGGGTGCTGCACGGGTTGTGGCCGCAGCCGGCCACCAATCAGTACTGCGGCGTGCCGAAGGGGCTCATGGATCGCGCGCGCGACATACGCAACGAACTGCCGTCGGTGGACATCGGTCGCGACACCAAGGACGCACTGCAGTCGATGATGTCGGACTCCTCAGTCCTTGCTCCGCACGAGTGGTATGCGCACGGCACGTGCTCCGGAGTGACGCCGGACGTGTACTTCGGCGACGCGGTCGCGCTCACCGAACAGGCACGGGACGTTCTCGATCCGATCTTCGCCGCGAACGAGGGCGGCCGGATACAGCTGCGCGACGTTCAGACGGAGCTGAGCCGGGAATTCGGCGCCGGGGCGGGGGATCGCGTTCGGCTCAGCTGCCGCAACGTGACCGGCCTCGGCAGCGTCGCCTACGAGTTGCACCTGTCGCTGCCCCCGGTGACCGAGTTCAGGACATCGGATGGCATCCGGCCGCTGAAGGACCTGATCGGCAAGGCCCCGCCCCTCGGGCCGGGATGCCAGCATGCGAGCCTCCCATGATGCGCATCTCGCCGCTTCCCGGTAACCCCAGCCTGCTGCTCGGCGCCTACGACCTGGCCACGCTGGGTTACGACGCCGAGGAGTTCGTCGTCTCGGGCACCGCGCGGTCGTACGCCGGCGACGAGACGGCGGACTACACGACCCGCATCGTGGTGTGCCGCCCGAGAGGCGAGTCCAACGGCACCGCCGTCGTCGAATGGCTCAACGTCAGCGGCGGCATCGATGCGCCCGCGGTCTGGCTCATGGCGCATCGCGAGATCGCCCGCGCCGGCTACGCCTATGTCGCAGTGTCCGCGCAGTATGTCGGCATCGAGGGTGGCGACAATCTGATGGGCATCGACATGTCGCTGAAAGCCCAAGATTCCAAACGCTATTCGCAGCTCAACCATCCGGGCGACCAGTTCGCGTATGACATCTATTCCCAGGTCGGCCGACTGGTCCGCGAGGGTGGGGTTCCGGGACTACACCCGAAAGCGGTTCTCGCGGTGGGGGAGTCGCAGTCGGCGATGTTCCTGACCACCTATGTGAACGAGGTGGACCCTGACGCGGCGGTCTACGACGGCTTCCTCGTGCATTCGCGGTTCGGTCCAGCCGCCCCGCTCGGCGGCGGAAGTGCGCTGGAAGAATCGCGTCCGGCGCCTTTCCGCGACGACGTGCGCGTCCCGGTGCTCTCGGTCATCACCGAAACCGATCTGGTCGACGGGCATTTGCTCGGCTACCACCACGCCCGCAGGCCCGACAACGATCGGCTGCGGGTGTGGGAGATCCCTGGCACCGCGCACGCAGACAACTACACGATTCGCGTCGGCTTCATCGACAACGGCTCGGTGTCGGTGGATGGCCTGGTCGCGGCCTACGCACCCACGAACGAACTGATGGGGACGAGCCTTTCCTACTGCATCAACTTCGCGCCTCAGCATCACTACGTGCTGCAGGCCGCGATCGCGGCGCTGAACAACTGGGTTCGTACCGGCGCGCCTGCTCCCACCGCGCCGCCCATCGCCCTGACCGAGGGTGACATCCCGGCGCTGGTGCTCGACGACCACCAACTCGCCGTCGGGGGTGTCCGCACGCCATGGGTCGACGTCCCGGTTGCGCGCACATCGGGGCTGGCGCCCGACGAGAGCCCGATGTCCTTCCTGTTCGGCACCGGGGAAGTATTCGACGGTGCGACGCTGCGCAGGCTCTACCCCGGCGGTGCCGCCGACTACCTGACGCGCTTCACCGACGCGCTGGACCGGGCGATCGACGCGGGCTTCATCGTGGCGGCTGACCGCGCCGAGATCCTCCAGCTCGCCGAGGCGAGCTTTCCGCAGCGCTCGTGAGGCCGTCACTTGCACTTTCCCTGCTGGAATGCCGTTTCGCGACGTGACGCGACATGTCAAGACGCTATGTGACGAGCCTGTGATCTGCTCGAGTTCGGAAATGGGGACTACCTGCAAGTAGGCTAGGGGTAATGGTCCCGCTTTGGTTCACGCTGTCCGCACTCTGTTTTGTGGGTGCGGCAGTGCTTCTGTACGTCGACATCGACCGTCGACGCGGACTGGGCCGTCGTCGTAAGTCGTGGGCGAAGTCGCACGGTTTCGACTACGAGCACGAGTCAAGCGACATCCTCAAGCGCTGGAAGCGCGGCGTGATGTCGACCGTCGGCGATATCAACGCCAAGAATGTCGTCCTCGGTCAGATCCGCGGCGAAGCCGTGTTCATCTTCGACCTCGAGGACGTCGCCACCGTCATCGCCCTGCACCGCAAGGTCGGTACCAACGTCGTCGTCGATCTGCGGCTCAAGGGAATCAAAGAGCCGCGGGAGAACGACATCTGGCTGCTCGGCGCGATCGGTCCTCGGATGGTGTATTCCACCAACCTCGACGCGGCACGGCGCGCCTGCGACCGCCGCATGGTGACATTCGCCCATACCGCGCCCGATTGCGCGGAGATCATGTGGAACGAGCAGCACTGGACGCTGGTCTCGATGCCGGTCACCAGCACGCGCGCACAGTGGGACGAGGGCCTGCGCACGGTGCGGCAGTTCAACGACCTGTTGCGGGTGCTGCCGCCGACGTCGCAGGCCACCGTGGGTCAGCCCGTCACACGCCGCAGCGGGTCGCCGAGCCGCCCGCTCAAGCCGGGCCCCCAACGTCCCGAGCGATCCGAGGTGCCCGCCGGCCGTGCCGAAGCCTCTGGACCTCGGTATGCCCAGGCGCCCGCTCGTCCCGAGCAGCGTCGCCCCGCGGCGCCGCCGCAGCCCCCGCAGCCGCGCAACGGACGGCAGTCCCCGCACTTTCAGCGGTAAGTAGTCTCTAGGGAATGTCACGCCCTGTAGCACTGATCACCGGACCGACGTCCGGGCTGGGCGCGGGATTCGCCCGCAGGTATGCCATGGACGGCTACGACCTCGTGCTCGTGGCGCGCGACGCCAAGCGGCTCGAGGCCTTGGGCGCCGAACTGCACGACGAGGCGGGCGCCAACGTCGAGATTCTCGTCGCCGATCTCGCGGTGGCCGCCGACCGCTCGAAGGTGGCCGATCGGCTTGCCGCCGGGGTGCGTGTTCTGGTCAACAACGCCGGCTTCGGAACCTCCGGTGAGTTCTGGACGGCGGACCTCGAAGTGCTGCAGTCCCAGCTGGACGTCAACGTCACGGCCGTCATGCATCTGACGCACGCGGCGATGCCGCCGATGCTGGCGGCCGGCGAAGGTACCGTGATCAACGTTGCCAGCGTCGCCGGGTTGCTGCCCGGCCGCGGCTCGACGTACTCGGCATCCAAAGCCTGGGTCGTCGCGTTCTCCGAGGGGCTTTCCAACGGTCTGGGTGGCACCGGGGTCGGCGTGCATGCGCTGTGCCCCGGCTTCGTGCACACCGAATTCCACGAAAGAGCGGGCATCGACATGGCGAACACGCCGTCGTTCCTGTGGCTGGAGGTGGACGACGTGGTTCGCGAAACGATGGCCGACGTCGCGCGGGGCAAGGTGGTGATCGTGCCCGGCCTGCAATACAAGGCATTGACCACCGGCGGGCGCATGGTGCCGCGAAACGTGGTGCGGGCGATGACGAAAGTCGTTGGCCGGGGCCGGGATCGAACTTAAGTCGCGCTCAGTGTCCGTACGTTCGGTTCTCGCTGTCCTCACCACCGTTGTCCTTGTTGCCTCCGCCTGCTCGAGCGACGACGCCAAGGTCGACCCCTATTCCGCCCAGACCGCGACGATCGGCGAATCGCTGGCGTTTCTTGGCTGGAACATGTCGGTGTCGAATCTTCGTTTCGAAGGTGAAAGCGTGCTGATCGACGTCGACGCAGCACCGTCGGGTGACGGTCCGCATGCCGACCCGAAGGATCTGAGGTTCGGTCTATACGGTGCGTTGGCGCATCCGCTCGAGGCGCCGGCGATCGGCGGCTGTGGCGACGTGACAGACCTTGACGTGCAGCCGTTGTCAGCGCCGACGCCGGATCGGCTGACGGGCACGGTGTGCGTGGGTCCCCAGCGCGATCAGCTCCAGGTACGCGGGGTCTACGTCTATTCAACCCGCGACCGGATGCCCGGTACCACGATGGCTCATCCGGTGGCATTTCCCGTCGGGCTGCCTGCGGTCGAGGACGAACCCACCGGACTGTCCCTGAAGACGACCAGCGTGGATGCGTTCCGCGCGGACGGCTCCATGATCGACCCGAGTGCGCTCGGCGACCCCAACGAGTTCACGGGCGGCGGCTACATGCTGCTCGGGCTCGAGATCTCCGGTCAGGCAACGCAATACCGTGAGGAATCGGCACGCCGCGGTGGGCCGACGATGGTGGTGATGGCTCCGACATTACCTCCGCCCGGGCTGAGCCACGCGTGCGACGTCTACGGTGCGTCGACGCTGGTGCTGCCCGACAGCACCCGCGACGCCGTCTTCACGCGCGTGACGCTGTGCACTCAGGGAGACATGAACGAGGCGCTGCTGTATCCGACGCTGTCGGTGGTCGGCACGCACGCCGCACTGTGGACCAAGGGTGAGTGAGGCAGGCCCGACCGAATGGGGCGAGAGTCCCGGGGTCGGTCCATGGCAGGGCCCGCTGCCCGACGATCCCCGCTACGATCCGGCGCTGCTGCGCGACGGCGATACCCGCAATGTTGTTGACGCATATCGGTATTGGACGCGCGACGCCATCATCGCCGATATCGACACCCGCAGACATCCGCTGCACATCGCGATCGAGAACTTCGGCAACGACGCCAACATCGGTGCGGTGGTCCGCACGGCCAACGCGTTCGCGGTGAACACCGTGCACATCGTGGGCCGCCGCCGGTGGAACCGGCGCGGGGCCATGGTGACCGACCGGTACCAGCGACTGTGTCACCACGACACCACCGACGAGCTGCTGGCCTTCGCCGCCGACGCAGGACTGACCGTCGTCGCCGTCGACAACGTGCCGGGTGCCGCGCGCCTGGAGGATGTCGAGTTGCCGCGAGCCTGCCTGCTGGTGTTCGGGCAGGAAGGTCCAGGCATCACCTCGGCGGCCAGTGCGGGCGCCGAATTAACCGTGTCTATCGCACAATTCGGCTCCACCCGCAGCATCAATGCGGGAGTCGCCGCGGGCATCGCCATGCATACCTGGATCCGTTCCCACGCTGACCTCGGCCGCGCCTGGTAGCCGCTCGCGCAGCAATAGCCACACGGCCACCGCCGAGACGAGCATCAGCGTCGCGCCGACGCCCGAAGCTATCGCCAGCCCCGAGGTGAACGCCTGCTTCGTCGCGTCGAGCAGATCCGCGCCCTGACCGGTGGGCAGCGTCTTCGCGGCCTCAACCGCCGCGGCAAGGGAATCACGCGATTCTGCTACTACGGCAGCCGGAACACCCTCGGGCGCAGTGAAATTCCTGTAGACGCCGGTGACTATCGAGCCCAGCGTGGCGATTCCCAGCGCCATCCCGAGCTCGTACGCGGTCTCTGAAACCGCTGCCGCCGCACCCGCGCGTTCCTTCGGCACGCTGGCCAGGATCACGTCGCTCGCAACGGTGAAGGCCAAGCCAAGGCCGACACCGACGACGAACAGTGTCACGCCGAGTTGGGGGTAGGAGGTATCGGGACTGATGACCGTCAATGTCGCCATGGCGACACCTACCATCGCCAGGCCCGCGGTGAGTACCGCGCGCTGGGACCAATAGCGCACCGCGATCCCCGCCAGCACACCGAATACCGTCGCCGTCACCGCTGCAGGCAGTTCAGCGAGGCCGGCCTTCAACGGGCTGAACCCCTGCACCAGCTGGAAGTACTGCGACAGGAAGAAGACCAGACCCGACAGTCCGAGCACGGACAGCAGGTTGGCGCCGACCACACCCGTGAACGCTCGGTTGCCGAACAGGCGCACGTCGATCAGAGGGTGCGGCAGTCGCAACTGGCGGCGGACGAACAGTGTCAACGCACCCGCACCGACGAGGGCGGCGAGGGCGACGTCGAGGTGAAAGCCCTGTGCGGCAGCCTCTTTGATCGCATACACGACACCGAGGATGCCCGCCATCGACAACACGACGCTGGCTAGATCCCACGGTCCGGGGTCGGGGTTGCGGTGTTCGGGCACCAGCGCGATGCCGCCGACCACCAGGACCACCATCACCGGCACGTTGATCAGAAACACCGAGCCCCACCAGAAGTGCTCGAGGAGTATCCCGCCGAGAATCGGGCCGAACGCAGCGCCGGCGGAGAATGCCGACGCCCAGATACCCACGGCCAGTGTCCGTTCGCGAGGTTCGGCGAAAATGCCGCGGATGAGCGCCAGCGTCGCGGGAGCCAAGGTCGCGCCCGCAATGCCCTGAAGTGCCCGCGCCGCAATCAGCAGCTCTGCGGTGGGTGCATAAGCCGTTGCGGCCGAGACCACCGCGAAGGCCGTCGCACCCCACAGCAGCATCTTCTTGTGGCCGATCCGGTCGCCGAGGCCGCCCATCGTGATCAGGAGGCTGGCGAGCACGAATGAGTAGATGTCGCCGATCCACAGGATCTGGATTCCGGTGGCGTCCAGGTCCCGGCTGATGAACGGCGTCGCCAGCGCCAGTACCGTGCCGTCGATGCCGATCAGCAGGACAGCAAGTGTGAGAACGCCGAGCGCAGACCAGCGGCGAATCATGATTTCAGTGCTCCGTGCAGTAGAAGGTCGGTGATCATGTGGTCGAAGTCGCGGCCTGCGACGCGTCCGACCTGGACGGCCCACGCCGCTCCTGCCACCAGTGAGTAGAGCGCCTCGGTCAGCCACGCGGCGGTGAGGTCGGGACGGAATTCACCGTCGCGCTGGCCGCGGGTGAAGAGCGCGGTGATGTCGGCATCGATGTCCGCCCAGCCCTGCAGGGACTCCTCGACGTCGAGGTTCTGAGTCTGGCTGTAGAGCAGTGCGAGGTAGGGCGATACCGGCTGGCACGCGGTGATCAGCCGACGCAGCGCCTCGACGGCCGAATCATCGTGTACGCGAGCAGTTTCGAGGGCATGGGCCATCTCGGCGATCGCGAGCTCGTCCAATGCGGCCAGCAATGCGGGCTTCCCGGCGAAGTGGCGGTGCAGCGTGGCGCGGCTCACCCCGACCGCGGACGCGATCTCGTCCTGCGTCGCGTTGGGCCTGCGCCCGAGAAAGTCGGCCGCGGCGCGCAGCAGCTCTTCACGGTCAGTCGGCATGAGACGACTATAGCTCAAATGAGACAAAAATGTCTCACCGAGGATTTCGTTCAGCCTCCCAGCCGGGCACATTTCCCAGGCCGCGTAGGGCAGGATCAAGTCATGGATCAGCTATGGGCCAACCGCGCCGCCAGCGCCGAGGCTGCGATCGCCAAGCGGCATCTGAAAAAGGTGTGGGGAATACCGGGCACGCAGCTCGGCGTCGTCGCGTGGCCGGCGGCGCGCAAGTACCGGATGTTCGGAACGTGGCACTACTGGTGGCAGGCGCACCTGTTGGATTGCCTGGTCGACGCCCAACTGCGCGACCCGCAGCCGGAACGTGTGGAGAAGATTGCCCGGCAGATCCGTGGTCATCGGGTGCGCAACAACCTGCGCTGGACCAACGACTACTACGACGACATGGCGTGGCTGGCCATCGCCCTGGAACGGGCCGGTCGGCTCGCCGGCGTCGAAAGGCCCAAGGCGCTGCACAAGCTGTCCGAGCAGTTCCTCAATTCGTGGGTGCCCGAGGACGGCGGCGGCATCCCGTGGCGCAAGCAGGATCAGTTCTTCAACGCCCCGGCGAACGGTCCGGCGGCCATCTTCCTGGCGCGCTATGACCGGCTGCGCCGCGCCCAGCAGATGTCGGACTGGCTCGATGAGACGCTGATCGACCCGGAGACCCATTTGGTGTTCGACGGGATCAAAGGCGGTTCGATGGTGCGCGCGCAGTACACCTACTGCCAGGGGGTGGTGCTCGGGCTGGAGACCGAACTCGCGATGCGCACCGAGGATGCCGACCACGCCAAGCGGGTGCATCGCCTCGTCGCCGCGGTGCGAGACAACATGGCTCCCGAGGGGATCATCAGAGGCGCGGGTGGCGGCGACGGCGGTCTGTTCAACGGGATCCTTGCCCGCTACCTCGCGCTGGTCGCCACCTCCCTGCCGCAGAACGACGACGATGACCAAGAGGCTCGCGATGCCGCGAGCAAGCTCGTGCTGGACTCCGCGAAAGCGGCGTGGGACAACCGGCAGACCGTCGACAGCCTGCCGCTGTTCGCCGCGTTCTGGGAGCGCACCGCTGAGATTCCTACTGCCGCAGGCAAAGAGGCCGAGTTCGTCGAGGGCGCGGTCAACGCATCGGAGATTCCCGAACGCGATCTGTCCGTGCAGCTGGCGGGCTGGATGCTGATGGAAGCTGCGCACGCGGTATCCAACGCGTGAGGCGGTTCGGCCGCGACCTCAAGTCGATGAAGCCCTCGGAGAACGCCGCGGCAGGGCTTCTTCTGCTGGCCACCCTCGTCGCCATCCTCTGGGCGAATTCGCCATGGGCGGAGAGTTATTGGAGCCTCCTCGACACTCACGTGGGCGTCGCATTCGGCGAGCATCACTTCGAGATGACCGTCAAGCATCTGATCAACGACGGGTTGATGACGTTCTTCTTCTTCATCGTCGGGCTCGAGGTGACAAGGGAGTTCGCCATCGGCGAGCTGACCGACCGGGCCAGAGCGGCGGTACCCGTCGTCGCGGCGATCGCCGGACTCGTGGTGCCCGCCGTCATCTTCCTGGCGCTGAATCCCTCCGGAGAGAACGCCCACGCCTGGGGTGTGGTGATCTCTACCGATACGGCGTTCCTGGTGGGTGCGCTCGCGATCATCAAACCGAAATTCCCTGGGCGCCTGCGGATTTTCCTGCTGACGCTGGCCGTCGTCGACGACGTCGGTGCGCTGATCGTGATCGCGCTGTTCTATTCCGATTCGATCCAGGTGGCGCCGCTGGTGGTGTCGGCCCTGCTGCTCATCGCGATCGCGCTGGTGCGGTTCCTGCCGGTCGCCCGCGGACCCGCATATGCGATGCTGGGCTTCGCGCTGTGGGTCGCGCTGTATCTGGCGGGTATCCACCCGACGCTCGCTGGTGTTGCGCTCGCGCTGCTGATTCCGGTGTTCGCCCCCGAGCGCAGGCAGGTCGAAGACGCGGTTGAGGTGATGCGGGCGTTCCGGCAGTCGCCGAACTCTCAGTACGCACGCGCGGCCACCCGCCGTCTGCGCCAGTCGATTTCCATCAATGAACGCCTGCAGACCGATATCGGGCCATACGTCGCGTTCCTGGTGTTGCCTGTGTTCGCATTGGTCAACGCCGGGGTCCGGCTCGACGCGCAAAGCCTGAGCGCCGCGGTCCGCTCACCGTTGACGTGGGGGATCGTCGCCGGCCTCGTGCTCGGCAAGTTCATCGGCATCACCGGGGCGACGTGGTTCATGAGTCGCTCCGGGCTGGGTCAGCTGGCTCCGGGTCTTCGGCTGCGCCGGGTCGCCGGAGGTGCTGCGCTGTCCGGAATCGGTT
This sequence comes from Mycobacterium sp. NPDC051804, assembly GCF_044452905.1. Classification (NCBI taxonomy): domain Bacteria; kingdom Bacillati; phylum Actinomycetota; class Actinomycetes; order Mycobacteriales; family Mycobacteriaceae; genus Mycobacterium; species Mycobacterium sp. NPDC051804. The sequence goes on from NZ_JBITCD010000001.1 coordinate 934,958, forward strand.
TCACCATCTCACTTTTCATCGTCGACATCGCGATCAGCGAACCCGCCAGGCAGGACCAGGCGCGCATCGGCGTCATCGCCGCATCGATCATCGCGCTCGTTTTCGGGTGGGCGATCTTCCACATCACCGATCTGGTCAGCCCGCCAGAACCAATCGGTCTCAAGTTGATTCGGTCCGTGGACCCTGAACGCGACCACATCCGCGGCGACCCTGACGCCCCGCTGACGCTGGTGGAGTACGGCGATTACGAATGCCCGTTCTGCAGCCGCGCCACGGGTGGGATCGACGAAGTCCGAGATCATTTCGGCGACGATCTGTGCTACGTGTGGCGGCACCTCCCGCTCGAGCGGGTGCACCCGCGTGCCTTCGACGCGGCGCGCGCCGCCGAAGCCGCCGGCTTGCAGGGCAAGTACTTCGAGATGAGTATCGAGTTGTTCGCGCACCAGGACGACCTGGAATGGTCGGATATCTACCGCTACGCCAACGCGGTCGGACTGGATCTCGAACAGTTCGATCAGGACGTTCGTGTCCATCCGTCGAAGGTGCTCCACCGCGTGCAGGACGACGCGCAGGACGCCGAGGCGATGGATCTGAACTCGACACCGACGTTTTTCGTCAACGGTAAGCGGCACAAGGGTCCGTGGGATTCGGCCAGCTTGATCCGGGCGTTGGAGGAAGGCCGCCGATGAACCGCCGCGCACTCGTCACCGGCGCATCCACTGGTCTGGGCGTGCAATTCGCCCACCTCTTCGCCGCGGACGGTATCGACGTGGCGATCACGTCGTCACCACGCAGTGCCACCCGGATCCAAGAGCTGGCGCACACCCTGCGGACGCGCTATGGCGTTGGCGTACAGACGGTCTCAGTAGACCTCGCGAGACCCGGTTCGGCCGCGCAGCTGTACGACACGGTCGTGGCCGAGGGGCTGCTGGACTACCTGGTCAACAACGCGGCCTTCGGTATCGTCGGCATCCCGCTGCAGCAGTACGCCCCTGGTGAACTGGCGCGGATGGTCCAGGTCAACGTGGCCTCGCTGGCCGAGTTGACGGAAGCCTGTGTGCGCGACATGGTCCCGCGCGGCTCGGGCCGGATCCTCAACGTCAGCTCGATATCGGGCTACGTCGTACCCCACGGTGTGGAGTGCGGCTATGCGGCGTCGAAGGCGTTTGTCGTCAGCTTCTCCGAATGTCTGGCGCAGGATCTCAAGGGCACCGGGGTCACCTGCACCCATTTGGCGCCGGGGCCGACGCGCACCGAATTCTTCGACACTGCGGGCTTTCGGACATCAAGCGACTCGAGCCGATGATGATGGACGCCGAAAGGGTGGCGCGGGCGGGTTATGCGGCGATGATGGCAGGTAAGCCGGCGTGCATCCCAGGCGTGGCCAACAAGCTGATGCGGACCATGATGCGGTTCGCGCCGTCGCGCAACTTCACCGCCTGGGCGTCAGGAGCGGCCGTCCGCCGGTGAGTGGCTAGGCGGTTTCGCCCGCTTCGCGCTTGGCGGCCTTGCGTCGCTTGTACCACTCGTAGACCATCGGCAGGATCGACACGATCACGATGCCGATCACGATGGGTTCGAGGAGGTCCTGGATGATCTGGAACCGGCCGAGCCAGTAGCCCAGCAGCGTCAGCCCGACACCCCACACGACGGCGCCGAGGACGTTGAAGAACGTGAACGCCGCGTAGTTCATCTTCGCGGCTCCTGCGGTCAGCGGCGCCAGCGTCCGCACGATCGGCACGAATCGCGCGATCACGATCGCGAACGGGCCACGCTGTTCGAAGAACGCGTGGGCCTCGTCGAGGTATTTCTGCTTGAGGACCTTGGCGTTCGGTTTGAACATCGCCGTCCCGACGTTGCGGCCGATCCAGTAGCCGACCTGCCCGCCGAGCACCGCGGCGATCGGGATGTACACCAGGAGCTGCCAGAGCTGGAAGTTGATCACCTCGCCGCCGTCGGCCTGCAGCGCCTGGGTGCCCGCGGCGAGCATGCCCGCCACGAACAGCAGCGAGTCGCCAGGCAGGATCGGGAACAGCACACCCGACTCGACGAAGATCACCACCAGCAGGCCTACCAGGGCCCACGTGCCGAAATACCCGAGCAACGTCATCGGGTCGAGGAAGTCCGGCATGAGTGCCAGCTGATTGGCAGCCGCCAGAGCGGAGGTCGTCACAAGGCCCCAAGATACCGGTCCGGCCGGTTACTCCCGAAATGTCGATGCCAGGCGGGCTAGCCCGAGCCCTGAGAGAATCACTACACGTACGGATCGAGAGGAACACATATGCCCATCGCAACGCCCGAGGTTTACGCGGAGATGCTGAGCCGGGCCAAGGAACATTCCTTCGCGTTTCCCGCCATCAACTGCGTCGGCTCCGAGTCGGTCAACGCCGCGATCAAGGGTTTCGCCGATGCCGGTAGCGACGGAATCATCCAATTCTCCACCGGGGGAGCCGAATTCGCCTCCGGTCTCGGTGTGAAGGACATGGTGACGGGCGCGGTCGCGCTCGCCGAGTTCACGCACGTCATCGCCGAGAAGTATCCGGTCACCGTCGCCCTGCACACCGACCACTGTCCGAAGGACAAGCTCGACACCTACGTCAGGCCGCTGCTCGCGATCTCGCAGCAGCGGGTCGCCGCCGGGGGTAACCCGCTGATTCAGTCGCACATGTGGGACGGCTCGGCGGTGCCGATCGACGAGAACCTGGAGATCGCGCGCGAGCTGCTCAAGGAGGCCGCGGCCGCCAAGATCATCCTCGAGATCGAGATCGGTGTTGTCGGCGGCGAAGAAGACGGTGTGGCTCACGAGATCAACGACAAGCTCTACACGACGGCCGAGGACTTCGAGAAGACCATCGAGGCGCTCGGCGCGGGTGAGCACGGTAGGTACCTGTTGGCAGCGACGTTCGGCAACGTGCACGGCGTCTACAAGCCGGGCAACGTGAAGCTGCGCCCGGAGGTCCTCGCCGAGGGGCAGAAGGTGGCCGCCGCCAAACTCGGATTATCCGACGACGCAAAGCCTTTCGACTTCGTCTTCCACGGTGGGTCCGGCTCGCTGAAGTCCGAGATCGAGGACTCGCTGCGCTACGGCGTGGTGAAGATGAACGTCGACACCGACACCCAGTACGCATTCACCCGTCCCGTTGCGGGGCACATGTTCTCGAACTACGACGGTGTCCTCAAGGTCGACGGCGAAGTCGGCAACAAGAAGACCTATGACCCGCGCAGCTACCTGAAGAAGGCCGAGGCGTCGATGACCGAGCGCGTCATCGAGGCGTGCCGGGACCTGCACAGTGCGGGCCGGTCCGTGACCGCCGGCTAGCGCTAGCTGGTCGGCGCCTGGCAGATCTTCCACTGGTCGTCGCGGAACTCCAGATCCAGGCTCCGCGTCGAACGGGTCTGTGGGGCGTACGCCATGAACGTCGTGACGTTGGCCTCGGCATGATCCCCGTTGACGACGACCTGGTCGATGCTGGCGATCACGGGGTACCTCTTCGCGGCCGCGATCCGCGAGTGGGTCTGGGACCATACGCGGTCGTTGTAGGCGACGTAGTCGTCGCGGGCTTTGCCGCAGGTGACGCTGCGCAACGTGGCCAGGTCACCTTTCGCGATCGCGGCGTCGTAATTCTCGATGGTCGACCGCACCCGGTCCTCCTGGGAGACCTTGGGCTCCGATCCGCGGGTCAGGAGCAGCGTGCCCAGCACCGCAACGGCCACCAGCGCGGCGATCACCAGCACCACCGCGATCACCCAACCCCAGCTGCGGCGCTTCGTCGGCGGCGGCTTGGGCACCTCGCCCCGTGGCGGAATGACTTGTGGTGAAACGGGTTTCACCGCCGGTGCGGTCGCCGTGGCCATGACCTCGGTTGCCGGTTCGGACGGTCTGTCGATCCTCGTCGTCACCCCCGCGTCGAAACCGGAGGGCGCGGTGAACCGGCGCTCCGGCTCTTCGGGCGACTCGGGCTCGGCAGACAGCGCCTCGGTCGAGATCACCTCGGTCGCGGCTTCTTGCTCGGGTTTGGCTGACCCCATCACCTCGGTGGCCGGCGCAGACTCCTCGGTCGCCTTTTCGGTGACCTCATCCGGCTGGTCAGGCCCCTGTGGATTCGACATCGCTGCTGCAGTCCTCCGTTACAACGCTTCGGCCGCAAAGCTTAACCATCCGGAGGGACGGTTGCCGGAAGCCGCACGGCAGAATGGGCCATATGACACGGATGGGTGACCTTCTCGGACCGGATCCGGTCCTGCTTCCCGGCGATCCGGCGGCAGAGGCTGAACTGGCCGCCGCCGAAAACCCGGCCATCGTGGCCGCCGCGCATCCGTCGGCATCGGTCGCATGGGCCACGCTCGCCGAAGAGGCGCTCGCCGACGACAAGGCCGTCACCGCCTATGCTTACGCGCGCACCGGCTACCACCGCGGACTGGACCAGTTGCGTCGCAACGGGTGGAAGGGCTTCGGTCCGGTGCCCTACGGCCATGCGCCCAACCGCGGCTTCCTGCGCTGCGTGGCCGCGTTGGCGCGGGCCGCGGACCAGATCGGCGAACGCGACGAGTATCAGCGCTGCGTCGATCTGCTCGACGACTGCGACCCCGAGGCCAGGCCCGCGCTCGGGCTGGGCTGACTCAGGTTTCCGCCTCGCACTTGCAGTCGGCGGCGCCCTCAGGCGGTTCCACCTGAACCGTGGCGTGGTCGAGCCCGCGCGCCGCGAGCACCGCGCGCGCGTCGTCGAGGACAAGAGCCGCATTCCGCGCGCTGGTCAGGTGCGCGGTCACCATGTCCTTGCCGGGCACCAGCGTCCATACGTGCAGATCATGAACCTCGGTGACGCCGTCCACGTCGCACAGCGCCTTGCGTAGTTCGTCGACGTCGATGTGGGCGGGCGACGTCTCGGACAAGATCCGCAGAGCGGCGCGGGCCAGTGCGATGGCGCGCGGCAGCACCCACAGCGCGACGAACACTGCGACCACCACGTCGGCATACGGCCACTGCGTCGTCACCGTCACGATGCCCGCGATCAGCACGCCGATGCTGCCGACGGTGTCGGCGACGACCTCCATGTAAGCGCCCTTGACGGCGAGGCTGCTCTCGGAGTGCGAGCGCAGCAGCAGCACGACGACGGCGTTGGCGATCAGACCGGCCACCGCCACGACGATCATCGGAACGCCGGGGATCTCGGGCGCGTCGCCGAGTCGCTCGAACGCCTCGTACAGGATGAACACCGCCACCCCGAGGAGCAGCACCGCGTTGGCGACCGCGGTGAACACCTCGGCACGATGCCAGCCGTAGGTGCGCGCCGGGGACGCGCTGCCGTGTTTCGCGAGGAGTACCGCGGTCAGGCCCATGAACATCGCGACGAGGTCAGTCAGCATGTGGCCGGCGTCGGCCAACAGGGCAATCGAGTTGATCCACAACGCGGTCACCAGCTCGATCACGAAGAACGCAGTCAGGATCGCCGCGGCGATCACCATTCGACTCACCCGCGCATCGCGCGTCCCGTGGTCGTGCCCAGCACCCATACCGGGCAATCTATGCGTAAACACGCATATGTTGCAAGCGCCTCGCTCAGAACCAGGCGGACCAGAAGCGCGTCAGGCTGAATCCGGCACCGATCAACCCGCTGTTCACCCCGGAGAGGTCGAACAGCCAGCCGACGACCGAGAAGAAGTACTGGTTCAGCGGTGTCGCGATCAGCAGCAACAGGAAGACGAAAAACGCCCAAGCCTTGGCCGGCTCAAGCGCGCGCTGCGTTTCGGGGCTCAGATGCGGCTCCAGGGCCCCGTACCCGTCCAACCCCGGAATCGGCAGCAGGTTGAGCACCGCGCCGGTGATCTGCAGGAAGCCCAGGAACGCCACGCCCGCCCAGAACACCAGGTGTGCGGGGTCGTAAAACAGCCGTGTCGCGACCAGCAGAACGATCGCGAGGACCACATTCATGAAGGGCCCGGCGAGGCTGACGATCGACCGCTGTCGTTCGGTCATGAACGAGGTACGCACCCACACCGCGCCGCCGGGCAGGCCGATGCCGCCGAACAGGGTGATGAGCACGGGCAAGCCCAGCGATAGCAGCGGATTGGTGTACTTGAACGGGTTGAGCGTGAGATAGCCGCGAACGGCGATGTCATGGTCGCCGTACCGCCATGCGGTGAACGCGTGACCGAACTCGTGCAGGCACAGCGACACGATCCAGCCGGCGATCACGAACACGAACACACCGGCGTAGGCCAGTGGCGCTCGGTACTCGGCGGCCGAGATCCAGGCCAGCCAGGCGCCGACAGCGGTCAGCGCGACGATCGCCAGGAAGATCGGGCTCGGGCGTACCGAGGCCCGCGGGTGCAACGGGCGGACGTTCACCTCACGAAAGTACCGCGCAGCTCGGCTACCCCGGCGACGGCGATTTCCGGGTCGTCGGCGCAGGCGATCACGTTGAACACCGAACAGCCCGCCTCGATATACGGGTGCAGGAACTCAGCGATGTCCTCAGGTCTGCCGTACGGCGAATAACGTTCGAACGGCTCAAACGGCATTTGGTAGAAGCGCGACATCGCTTCGGCGAGCGGCGCTCGCGCGGCGTTGCGGGTCTCGCCGAATCCGCACCACACGTTGATCGCGTGCTCGAATTCGTTCGGATTCCTGCCCGCTTCGTCGGCATGCTCGGTGACCTGGCCGACGACCGAGGCATACCGGTTGGGAGACACCCAGATTCCCAGCCAGCCGTCGCCGAATCGGCCCGCCCGCCGCACCGCGGCATCCGAGCGGCCTCCCACGGTGATCCGCACCGCTGGCGACGGCGCAGGCAGGATCTGCGCGTCCGTCAGCGAGAAGAACTCGCCGTCATAGCTGACCGGCTCGCCGGCCGACAGTGCGCGCAACAACTCCAGGGACTCGTCCATACGCCGTCCGCGAGTGTGCGGGTCCACCCCGCAGATCTCGAGCTCGTGAGGGTCCTCGCCACCCAGTCCCACGCCGAATGTGAGCCTGCCGGGCGCGAGCTGCGCGATGCTGGCCAGTTGACGTGCCACCAGGACCGGGTGGCGTAGCGGCAGCAGGTACAGCGCCAGGTAACAGGGCAGATCCGGGTAGTGGGTGAGAAGTGACGCGGCGTCGATCAGTCCGTCGGCTCCCGCACCGACGAAGAAGCTGACGTGATCGTTGACGCACACGTGGTCGACTCCGGATTCGGCGATGCGGGCAAGTTTGACGTCGCGCTGATCCGTCGGCGTCGCGAACTGCCCTATCGGGGCGAACATGCCGACTCGAATATCACTCATGGTTCAACGATGAGCGTGCGGCGTTCTGCAGTGTTTGTCGGATGATGAAATCGCCTGCTCAGCGCACCCGCAGCCAGCCCTCGGTATGCCGGTAGAACGTCGACCGGCGGACAGGCCGCTGCCCGGCCACCCCATCGCGGACCACGAGCGCCGCCTCGGTGCCCAGCTGAGCGGCGCGGCCCGCGACCCAACGTTTCGGGCGCATGCGCGACGACAGTGCAGCAGCCCGCAGCCCGGGCATGGTCGGCGTCGGTTCGATGCGCACCCCGGTGGCGTCGCCGTGGAACAGCACGATGTCGTCGACGGTGGCCTCGCCGCGGATCGCTGCGCTTTCGTCCGGCGGCAGCCAGTGTGCGGCTCCGGTGATCACCTTGCCGGTTTCGTCCCTGATCAGCGGGATTCGCGTGGCGGGTGCGGTGCGGGCGCGCCTGGCATGCCACGGCCACCGCACGTGCGCGACTTCCACATCGAGGCGATCGGCCCGCAGCAATCGGCTCAGCACGGCGGCCAGATCGGCCTGCGAACCCACCACTATGACGCGCCGGCTGTCGGTGACGGCGTCCTCGCTGATCGTGGCCAGCCCCCGCAGCGATCGGGGCATCCTCCTGCCCTTGAACAGCAACACCGCAACGTCAGCGGCTGACGCCATCAATTGTTGTGCTCCTTTCGTCCGCGCGAACTCCTCGGGGTCTGCTGGGATAGGGTGGGTCACCGGCTGGACCCAGACTTTGGGCAGATCAAGCGGGAGAGTACGCGATGCCGGCAATCGTGCTCATCGGCGCACAGTGGGGCGACGAGGGCAAAGGAAAGGCCACCGATCTACTCGGTGGTCGTGTGCAGTGGGTGGTGCGCTACCAGGGCGGCAACAATGCCGGCCACACGGTGGTGCTGCCAACAGGCGAGAACTTCGCCCTTCATCTGATCCCGTCGGGCATCCTCACCCCCGGTGTCACCAACGTCATCGGCAACGGCGTCGTCGTCGATCCGGGAGTCCTGCTCACCGAGCTCAAGGGTCTCGAGGACCGCGGCGTGGACACCGAGCGCTTGTTGATCTCCGCCGACGCGCATCTGCTGATGCCGTATCACGTCGCGATGGACAAAGTCGTCGAGCGATATGCGGGCAGCAAGAAGATCGGCACCACCGGCCGCGGCATCGGTCCGTGCTACCAGGACAAGATCGCGCGTGTCGGGATCAGGGTCGCCGATGTGCTCGATGAGGAGCTGTTGGCCCAAAAGGTCGAGGCCGCACTGGAATTGAAGAACCAGGTGCTCGTCAAGATCTACAACCGCAAGGCGCTCGACCCCGCTGAGGTGGTCGAGGGTCTCCTGGAGCAGGCCGAGGGTTTCAAGCACCGTATCGCCGACGCCCGATACCTGCTGAACACCGCGCTCGAGCGGGGCGAAACGGTTCTGCTGGAAGGCTCGCAGGGCACCCTGCTCGACGTCGACCATGGCACGTATCCCTTTGTCACATCATCGAATCCGACGGCAGGCGGTGCTGCGGTCGGGTCCGGAATCGGCCCGACGCGCATCACGACGGTGCTGGGAATCCTGAAGGCGTACACCACCCGCGTCGGCTCGGGGCCGTTCCCCACCGAGCTGTTCGACGAGAAGGGCGAATACCTGTCGAAGACGGGCGGCGAGGTCGGCGTGACGACCGGACGCCGGCGCCGGTGCGGTTGGTTCGACGCCGTCATCGCGCGCTACGCGACGCGAGTCAACGGCATCACCGACTACTTCCTCACCAAGCTCGACGTGCTGTCCAGCCTGGAGACGGTGCCCGTGTGCGTCGGCTACACCGTCGACGGCAAGCGCGTCGACGACATGCCGATGACGCAGAGCGATATCGCCAGGGCCGAACCCATCTACGAGGAACTGCCCGGCTGGTGGGAGGACATCTCCGACGCGCGTGAGTTCGACGACCTGCCCGCGAAGGCCCGCGACTACGTGCTGCGTCTGGAAGAGCTTGCCGGCGCACATGTTTCGTGTATCGGCGTGGGTCCTGGGCGCGAACAGACGATTGTGCGCCGCGACATTCTGGCGGCTAAGTGACCGACGATCCCAGGCTCGTCGACCCCGACTACGACAAACACGGCGGGTTCCCGAACTTCCAGGCGGCCGAACCTGGTCCGGGATTCGGTCGTTTCCTGACCGCGATGCGGCGCGCCCAGGATCTGGCGGTGTCGGCCGATCCGGACAGCGACACGTGGGAACAGGCCGCCGACCGCGCCGAGGAACTGGTCAAGCTCCTCGATCCGTTCGAAGCGGCCGAGGGGGTCGGCCCGGCCAACCGCGTGCCGTCGCTGCCCGGTTCGGGCAGCCTGCTGATGCCGCCCTACCGGGTCAGGAGATTCGAAGCCGACGGCGTCGAACTCGACGTCCATTTCAGCCGCTTCTCCGTCGGCGGTAACTACGCCGTGCACGGCGGCGTGCTGCCGCTGCTGTTCGACTCGGTGTTCGGCATGGTGATCCACGCGGCAGGGCGGCCGATCAGCCGCACCGCGTTCCTGCATGTCGACTATCGCAACGTGACGCCGATCGACACCCCGCTCATCGCGCGTGGATGGGTGCGGGAAGTCGAGGGGCGCAAGGCGTTCGTCAACGCCGAGTTGCGCGACCGGGAGGAGAAGCTCCTGGCAGAGGCGAACGGGCTGATGATCCGATTGCTCCCCGGCCAGCCATAGAAGTGCCACGATGACCCGGTGACAACCAACCCCGGACAAGAATCGCTCATCGTCCATTTCCGCAATCTGTCGACACCGCGTGCCGCTGCGGTCGCCGGGGTCTTGTTCGCGCTCTTGTTCGGTACTGCACTCGTCCTGATCCGCACGTCCCTTCCCGAGGGTGCGGCACCCGGTACACAGTGGACGCAGAGCGACCACAACATCCGCATCGCGTCGCTGCTGATGCCGTTCGCGGGCATCGCGTTCCTGTGGTTCATAGGCGTGGTGCGCGACGGCTTCGGGGGCTACGAGGACAAGTTCTTCTCATCGGTCTTCATCGGCAGCGGATTGCTGTTTCTGGCCATGATTTTCGCTGCGTCGGCGGTGGGTGCGGCCTTGACTCACAGTGGTGGTGAGAGCGCCGAGTTTGGGCGCCAGCTGCTGCTCGTGCTGAGCAAGACCTATGCGTTGAGGATGGCCGCGGTGTTCATGATGTCGCTGGCGACGATCTGGCTGAAAACGGGCCTGATGCCCAGATGGCTGGTTATCGCCACGTATGTGGTGGCTGTTGTGTGCATCCTCGCCACCGACATCACGATGTGGCTGACGCTGACCTTTCCCACCTGGGTGCTCGTCGTCAGCGTGCTGTTGTTGAACCGCTCAGGCGTCATCGATCTCGACCGCGACGGCCATTAGTCGACAAGTCGCAAAGCCTGTGAGGGACAGAGCTTCACGGCCTCTCTCACATGGTCCAGTTGGTCATCGGGGACGTCCTCGACCAGAACCACCACGACGCCGTCGTCGTCCTGATCGAATACGGCATCGGCAACCATGACGCAGTTGCCCGCCTGAATGCACACGTCGCGGTCCGCCAGAGCTCTCACGGCGTCATCTCCACGTCACCTCCAACGACTTCAGGCCGTAGATGAAATGGAACGACCTGAACTGCACGTCGTCGAAGTCCTCGGCCAGCGCCAGGGTGGGGAAGCGACGTAGCAACGCCGGGAACGCGATGCGCATCTCCATGCGTGCCAGCGGGGCGCCGAGGCAATGGTGCACACCGTGGCCGAACGCCAGATGACCCGGTGCGCCGCGGCCGATGTCGAACGTCTCGGGGGAGTCGATGAAGTCGGGGTCCCGATTGCCTGACGGCATCGACACTGAAACGAGTTCACCCTCCGGAATCCGTACGCCCGCCACCTCCACCTCGGTGGTGGTGAACCGCGGGATGGCGCTGTGCACGATCGACAGCCAGCGCAGCAGCTCCTCGACGGCAGGACCGACGGCGTCGGGATCGTCACGGACCGCGGCGAGTTGCTCGGGATGCCGCAGCAGGGCAAGGGTGCCGAGGCCCAGCATGTTCGACGTGGTCTCGTGCCCGGCGAGCAGCAGCAGGCCGGCGATGCCGATGAGTTCGGCGTCGGTGCATTCGGTGCCGTGCTCGCGGACCAGCATTCCGAGGATGTCGTCTCCCGGATGCCTGCGCGCCCGCTCGACCAGCGACTGCATGTAGTCACGGCCCTGCCGTTGCAGGTCGAAACGGTCAGCGATCGGGATGGACAGATCCAGCTGGCGCGCGCTGCGCCGCTGGAAGTCGTCACGGTCGTCGTACGGCACGCCGAGCAGCTCGCAGATCACCAGCGACGGGATCGGCAGTGCGAAGCTCTCCACCAAATCGACTGACGGCCCTGCGCTTTCCATCGCATCGAGGTGCTGATCGACGATTTCGACGATGCGCGGTTCCAGCCGCTTCATCCGGCGGATGGTGAATTCAGGGGTGAGAAGACGACGCAAGCGCTGGTGCTCCGGAGGGTCGAGGGCAAGTAGGTTGCCCGCCCGCGAATTGGCCACCTCTTCGTCGGACAACTGCGGTGCCCCCGGCATGAAGAACCCCGGAGGACGTCTGTTGGAGAACCGTTCGTGATCGGACAGCACCGCCTTGACGTCTTCGTATCGGGTGATGAGATACGCCGTCATGCCGAACGAGTTGGTGGCCGTGCGCACCCCGGTCGTTTCGCGGATCTCGCGGAGCTCCGGAGTCGGGTCGAACGCGTTGCGCTGCATGTGCAGCGGCAGCTGCGGAGCTTGGGTTCCGGATGCGCCGGTCATCTATCGAAGCTACCCGCGAAAAACGAACTCCTCGATCAAGTTGTCGACCAGAGTTGGATCTTCGAGCCCGGCAAGGTGCGCGACCCCGTCCAGCACAACGAGCTGTGCTCCCGGAATGGCCTCGGCCATTGCTGCCGTCTCCTGCAGTCCGAACGTCGAATCCTCAGCGCCTGCCACCACCAGTACCGGTGTCGAGATGTTCGCGAACAGCGAACGCTGGTCCGGCCGGGAAGGCACGATGCTGCGCACCGCCCAGGATCCGGACCTGATGTCGACCGCTTCGACGGTGTCCCGCACATAGCGGACGACGTCGGGGCGGGTGCGGAAGGTGGTCGGCCCGAGAAACGCTTTGAGCACCGATCGGGTCAGCGGCGGTCGGACCCCGCCGAGGACTTTGGCGACGCGCAGCAAAAGCCCGTATTCGAGCTTCTGCCTAGGTCCCGCGGCCGAAGCGGTGCAGTTCATCAACACAGCGCGGCCGATACGGTCGGGGTATGTCGCGGCGAAGGTGCCGCCGATCATTCCGCCCCACGAGTTGCCGACGAAGTGCGTTCGTTCTATGCCGAGGCTGTCGAGGATATCGACGATCACGCGGGCACAATCGTCGAAAGTGAATGGCGCAGTGAGCTTCTGGCTACCGCCGTGACCAGGCGGATCGACGAGGATGACGTGGCGGGTCGCACCGAAATGATCGGCCTGGGCCGACCACATGTCGCCGGTCATCAGCAGGCTCGGCCAGAACATGATGGCCTCACCGGTTCCCCTAGTGCGGATCCGCACCTTCCCGAGCGCGGTGTCGACCTGCTGTTCGTCCACCATCCGAACGGTAGTCGCCGGTCCTGAGAGTGGGCCACCAGATTGCCGGCCCGATGAGCGTGAACAGCGCAGGGATGATCACCGTGCGGACGACGAAGGTGTCGAGCAGGATGCCTAGGCCGACGATGATGCCCACCTGAGTCAGGACGATCAGGGGGAGCACGCCGAGCACGCAGAACACCGCGGCCAGCACGATGCCTGCGCTGGTGATGACCGCACCGGTCGCCGAGACGGCGCGGACGATGCCGTCGCGGGTCCCGTGTTCCGGGGTCTCCTCGCGCGCGCGGGTCACCAGGAAGATCGTGTAGTCCACGCCGAGCGCCACCAAGAACAGGAACGCGAACAGCGGCGCGGTGTTGTCCAACGCCGGGAAGCCGAACAGGTGGACGCTGGCCCAGCCGCCCAGCCCCAGCGCCGCCAGTGCACTGAGCACCGTCACCGCGACCAGGATCAGAGGCGCCAGCGCTGAGCGCAGCAGCACGTAGAGGACCGCTAGCACGACCACCAGAATCGCGGGGACCACGACGATCCGGTCACGATCGGCCGCCGCGCCCGCATCGCGTGCGGTCGCGTCTGACCCGCCGACCAATGCGTTTACATCGATCGCGTGCACCGAATCGCGCAGGGCATCAATGGTTTCGAAGGCGCGCTCGGACGCGGGCTCGGCGTCGATGACCACCGACCATTGCGACAGGCCGCCCGCGCTCTGTCCGGCTGGGGTGACGGATAGCACGCCCGGGGTGTCGGTGATAGCCCGCTCGACGTCTGCGGCCCGCCCCGTCGGCGCGATGACGCGCGTGGGATCGGTGAGCCCGCTTGGAAAGTGTTCGGCCAACGTCTCGTAGCCGCTGACTGATTCGGCCTGCACACGGAACTGCTCGGTCTGCGACAGGCCGACAGGTGTCGTCATCAGGCCCGTGCACAGCAGCGCGAGGCCGGCGATGGAGACGATCGCGACCCGGCCGGGCCGTTTCGCCACGGCTTCGGCGATGCGGTGCCAGATCCCGCTGTCGGTAAGGGGTTTCGCGCCGGCTCGCGGAATGAAGGGCCAGAACAATCGCTTACCGAACAGTGCGAGCAGCGGCGGTAGCACCAGCAGCACGAATACTGCGGCGACCACCAGACCTGCGGCAGCCTGGACGCCCAGGCTGCGCACGCTCGGTGACGACGCGAAGAGCAGCGTCAGCAGCGCCAGCACCACGGTCGCGTTGCTCGCGATGATCGCGGGTCCCGCCCGTCGCACCGCGACGTCCAATGCAGCACGGTGATCTTCTCCAACATCCAAGCGGCCCAACTCTTCCCGATAGCGGGAGATGAGCAGTAGTGCGTAGTTGGTTCCCGCGCCGAACACCAGCACGCTGGTGATACCCGATGTCGAACCATCGGGATTCATCCCGAGACCGCTGGCGACCGCGGTACCCACGACGGCGGCGACCCGGTCGGCGAAGCCGATCACCAGCAGCGGCACCAGCCACAGCACCGGGGACCGGTAGGTGACGATCAGCAGCAGCGCCACGACCGCAGCGGTAACCGCGAGCAGCGTGATGTTGGCCCCCGAGAACGAGTTTGCGATGTCGGCGCCGAATGCCGGTCCACCGGTGACCTCGGTCCGCAGATCGTCGGGCAACCCTTCGGCCGCCGACTGCCGAAGCTCCTTGACCGCATCGTTGAGTGCGAACCCGGTGAGGTCGGCGTTCAACGGCACGACGGTCAGCGCGGCCGCACCGTCCTCGGACACCTGGACGCGCCATTTCTGTTGGATGGCGGCGAGATCGGCGGGGGTCAGCCGTGTGCCGTCGTCGCGGGTGATGACGATGATCGCCGGGACTTCGTCGCCGCCGGGGAACTGAGTGCGGACTGCGTCGGCGCGCGCGGATTCGGCACTGTCGGGGACGGGGACCGGGGATTGCGAGCTCGAGTCGTCATCACCGATAAACGCCATCAGCACGCCGGAGACGACGACCACCAGCACTGCCAGGACCCATGACAAGCGGCGTGACATTGCCCCAATATTTCAGATACTTAACTTTTAATCAAATGAATGTTTGCGGCCTATGCTGCCCATGTGGCCGATGATCGCGACGCGCTGGAGTCTATGATCGCCGCCGATGTACGGGCGATGAATGCCGAGTCCGACCAGATCGGCAGGCACTTCGCGGGCCGCCACGATGTCGCGGCCAACGACTTCCGCGCACTGCTGTACATCATGGTCGCCGAATCCGCCGGAACGCCGTTGACCGCGGGCGAACTGCGCAAACGGATGGGCATGTCCGGTGCGGCGATCACCTACCTCGTCGAGCGGATGATCGCGTCCGACCACCTGCTGCGGCAGTCCGACCCCGCCGACCGGCGCAAGGTCATCCTGCGCGTCGCCGACCATGGAATGGACGTCGCACGGGGCTTCTTCACTCCGCTGGCCGAACAGACCCGCCTTGCGCTCGCCGGTCTGTCCGACGCCGATCTGCACGCTGCGCATCGCACGTTCACGGCGCTCATCGACGCGATGGACGCATTCCGCACCCAGCTCGACGCTACGTCCGGTTGAGAGTCGCCTCCTCGAGATCGAGCCCGTGCAACATCGACCGCAACACCTCGTCGTTGATGCGGCCCGCGTCGCGCTCCTCGATGAACGTTTTACGTTCGGCGGCAAGCATTTCCAGACGTAGGCGGCGGAACGCGGCTGCCGGGCTCTCACCGATCTCCTCTTCGGTTCGTCCGAGCCGCTCCCACGCGCTGTTGAGGCGCCGCGTGTTCCAGGTCCGCAGCACCTCGGCGGCGCGCTCGGGTGTGTCGGTGATGGCCTGCGACTCGGCCAACAGCTCGTCGAGCCGGTCGGCGGCCGCGCGCGCCGCCCGGTCCTGCGCCTGAACCGCGGCGAGCCGGTCCTGTTGCGGGTCGTCGCCCTGTACGCGCAGCAGCCGGATGACCCACGGCAGCGTCAGCCCGTGCAGCAGCAAGGTACCGACCACGACGACGAACGTGAGGAACACGAGGTGTGGCCGGCCGGGAAACGGATCGCCCGACAGCGTCACCAAAGGCACACCGGCCGCGGCCGCCAGTGACACCACGCCGCGCATGCCGGCCCACGCCACGACGAACACCTGCGACGGCGGGGGTGTGGGTTCGCGTTCCCTGATGCGCCGCGAGAGCAGCGGCGGCAGGTACGCGAACGTGAACACCCACACGATCCGAACGCCGATCACGGTGGCGAACACCGCAAGCGACGACCAGATCAACACAGCGGCGCGGATACCTTCCAGCTCGCTGATGACGCCGGGCAGTTGCAGTCCGATCAACAGGAACGCAAACGACTCCAGGATCAGCACGACGGACTGCCACAGCGCGAAGTCCTGCAGACGCGTCGCGTAGCCGGCGTGTGCCGAGCGCTGGCCCAGCATCAGGGCCGCTACCACCACGGCGATCACACCGGACCCGTGGATCAGCTCGGCGACGAGGTAGATACCGAACGGGGCGATCAAGGCGATCGCGCTCTCCACGACCGGATCGTCGAGCCTGGACCGGATGTAGGAGATCAGGGAGCCGAACGCGTACCCGACGGCGACACCGCCGACCGCGGCCAGCGCGAACGTGCCGATGGCCGTGCCCCAGGTTGCCGCCGTGCCGATAGCGGCGCCGAGCGCCACCTTGTAGGCCGTAAGCGCCGTCGCGTCGTTGAGCAGGCTCTCACCGCCGAGCAGGACCATCGTCCGTCGCGGTAGGCCCAGCCGCCGGCCTATCGCGGTCGCCGACACCGCGTCCGGCGGTGCCACTATCGCACCGAGCGCCAGGGCCGCCGCCGCGGTGAGTTCAGGGACCGTCTTGTATGCGACGAACCCGACCGCGAACGTCGTGGCGAGCGGAAGCCCGATGGCGAGTAGACCGATGGGACGCAGGTTCTTCCTCAGCGCGACGTAGCTGCTTTCGGTGCCCGCCGACCACAGCAGCGGCGGCAGGATCACGTACAGGACCAGCTCGGGTTCGAGCACGATGTCATGCAGCCCCGGCACGTTGCTGGCCAGCAGCCCCGCGATCACGAGAGCCAGTGGCGCTGAGACATCGAAGCG
The DNA here is from genome assembly GCF_044452905.1 of Mycobacterium sp. NPDC051804. Classification (NCBI taxonomy): domain Bacteria; kingdom Bacillati; phylum Actinomycetota; class Actinomycetes; order Mycobacteriales; family Mycobacteriaceae; genus Mycobacterium; species Mycobacterium sp. NPDC051804. The sequence continues at coordinate 951,876 of NZ_JBITCD010000001.1, forward strand.
GCGGGCGACGGCGGCGAGCAGGATGGACAGCATCAGAGCCGCCAGCAGTGATGCACCCACGTCGCCGAGCCTCCTGTGTCGTCATCCGTATCGTTGATCAGCATGCTGAGGAGATCACGCGTGCGCGAGGTGAAATCCGCCGAGGTCCCTCCCGATACGTGCGAACACCTCGGCGTCGCGATTGATGCCGCCGAGCCGGATCCGCGTACCCCGGGGCATTGCGAGGACTGCGTCCAGGACGGTAAGGACGCCTGGGCCCACCTCCGGATGTGCCTGACGTGTGGGCATGTCGGATGCTGCGATTCCAGCCCGCACCAGCACGCCGACGAGCACTTCAAGCAGACCGGTCATCCGGTGATGCGCTCCGTCGAACCGGGTGAGAACTGGCGCTGGTGCTACATCGACGCGCGGGTGGGATGACATCTGGCAGGCTGGACCCGCGATGAGTGAAACGACCGACAGTGACGAGCTGGAAGCGCAGATCGACTCCGACATCGACTCAGACGAGGTCGAGACGGCGCCCGAACCCAGTCCTGAGCCAAAACCCGAACCGACCACGGTGATGCTTCTCGGGTCGGGTGAACTGAGCCGGGAGCTGACGCTGGCGTTCCAGCGGCTCGGGGCTTCCGTCATCGCGGTGGACCGCTACGCCGATGCGCCCGCGCACGGCGTGGCCGACCGCTCGGCCGTCGTCAAGCTGAACGATGCCGAGGCGCTGACCGCGGTGATCGAGAAGGAGCGGCCGAGGTACGTGGTTGCCGAGGCGAATCTGATCGCCGCGGACGCGCTGATCACGGTGGCCGAACGTGGCGACGTCGACGTGTTCCCGACACCACGCAGCACCCGGCTGTCGCTGGACCGCGAGGGGCTGCGGCGGCTCGCCGCCGACGAACTCGGCCTGCCGACCGCGCCGTTCTGGTTTGCGAGTTCCGCCGACGAGCTGACCGCCGTGGCGCGGCACGCCGGTTATCCGCTGGTCGTCAAGCCGATCGCGGCGGCACCCGGTGAGGGTGAGTCGGTGCTGGTCCGTCCCGAAGACGTCGAGCCGGCGTGGCACCGTGCCGTCGCCGCGGGCCGGATACCGCACAACCGGGTCATGGCCGAAGCGGTCGTGGAGGTCGATTTCGAGGTGACGATCCTGACCGTCCGCACCATCGGGCCGACCGGGCCCGTCGTGCAGTTCTGCGAGCCGATCGGCCACCGGCAGCTGGGCGGCGACATGCTCGAGTCCTGGCAGCCCCAGCAGCTGTCACCCGCTGCGCTGGACGCCGCGAAGTCGATCGGCGCGAGGATCGTCAACTCGCTGGGTGGGCGCGGTGTGTTCGGTGTCGAGGTGCTGGTTCGCGGCGACGAGGTGTACTTCGACAACGTCCGGCCGCGGCCTTACGACAGTGGTCTGGTAACGCTTCGCTCGCAACGACTTTCGCAGTTCGAACTGCATGCGCGCGCGATCCTCGGACTGTCGGTGGACACCATCATGGTCTCGCCGGCGGCGGCGGAGGTCAGCTACGCCGGAGCCGATGCGACCGAAAGCGGCGACGCCGACCTGAACGTGGTGCTCACCGAGGCCCTCGCGGTCGCGGAAAGCGATGTCCGGCTGTTCGGCAGGCCAGACGAGACCGAGGGGCGGCGTCGCCTGGGGGTGGCGCTTGCGACGGCACCAGACCCGATCATTGCCAGGGACCGGGCCCGCCGGGTGTCCGCTGCGCTGCGCAGACTCTGGTAGCCATGAACAAATCCGAGCCCGATCCCGAGCCGACTGCGGACCGGCCTTCCGCGGCACCGTTCCTGGCTGCGCTGGCAATCATTGCGATTGTCGTGATCGGAATTGCGTTGGTGAACTACCTCCAGACTGACGAGCTATCCCCGCAGCAGCAGATCGTGCGGGCGGCAGTGGCACAGAATGATGCGCTGCAAAAGGAGAACTACGCCGACTTCCGCGCCAACACCTGCCGCTCGGAGCAGGGAACCGAAACCGAAGTGCTTGCCGATCAACGTGATTCCAAGGAAAGACAGGGCAAGCGGCTCATCGACGACGTCACCGAAGTGGTGGTCAACGGTGACAGCGCCACGGCCAAGGTGACCTATCAATTCGACAAGACATCCGACGTCAAAACCGAGGTGCAAACGACGTTCGTGCTCGAGGACGGGGCATGGAAGGTCTGTACGCAGGAGCCCAGCTAGCTGTGGGACACTCACGATCGTGAGCTATGCCGGAGACATCACGCCTGAGGAGGCATGGAAGCTGCTGACCGATGACCCCCGGGCTGTGCTGGTCGACTGTCGTACCGAGGCCGAGTGGCGGTTCGTCGGGGTGGCTGATCTGTCGAGCCTCGATCGCGAGGTCGTCTACGTTGAATGGAACAGTTCGGATGGCAAGCACAACGACAATTTCGTCGACGATCTGAAGGACGCCGGAGTCACTGTGGGTGACCGGCCGGTGGTGTTTCTGTGCCGCTCCGGGAACCGCTCAATCGGAGCCGCAGAGACCGCGACCGAGGCAGGCATCGCTCCGTCGTACAACGTGCTGGACGGGTTCGAAGGCAACCTCGACGAGAATCGGCACCGTGGCGGGACCGGCTGGAAGGCCGTCGGCCTGCCGTGGAGGCAGTCGTGAGCTCTGAGGTTCCCTCCGTCCGTCAGCCGGCCGAACTGCCCGACGGCGTGAGCCAAGCGACCATCGGTGTGCGTGGCGGTCTGCTTCGGTCGGGTTTCGAGGAGACCGCGGAGGCGATGTACCTGACGTCGGGGTATGTCTACTCCTCGGCATCGGAGGCGGAGAAGGCGTTCACCGGCGACATCGACCGCTACGTCTACTCGCGCTACGGAAACCCGACGATCCAGATGTTCGAGGAGCGGCTGCGTCTGATCGAGGGTGCGCCAGCGTGTTTCGCGACGGCGACGGGCATGGCGGCGGTTTTCACGTCACTGGGCGCGCTGTTGGCCGCGGGCGACCGATTGGTTGCGGCTCGCAGCTTGTTCGGGTCGTGCTTCGTGGTGTGCAACGAGATCCTGCCGCGCTGGGGTGTGGAGACGGTGTTCGTCGACGGCGACGACCTCTCGCAGTGGGAGGAGGCACTTTCGGTGCCCACCCAGGCGGTGTTCTTCGAGACACCGTCCAACCCGATGCAGCAGCTGGTGGACATCGAAGCGGTCTGCGATCTGGCCCATGCCGCAGGGGCGAAAGTGGTGCTGGACAACGTTTTTGCCACACCCATCCTGCAGCAGGGCATGCCCTTGGGTGCCGATGTGGTGGTGTATTCGGGAACCAAGCACATCGACGGACAGGGCCGGGTGCTCGGTGGCGCGATCCTCGGCGACAAGCAGTACATCGACGAGCCCGTGCAGAAGTTGATGCGGCACACCGGTCCCGCGCTGAGCCCGTTCAATGCGTGGACGCTGCTGAAGGGTCTGGAGACGCTGTCGCTCCGCGTGGAGCACCAGAACTCGTCGGCGCACCGCGTCGCAGAGTTCCTCGAGAAGCATCCCGCCGTGAGCTGGGTGCGCTATCCATTCCTGGAATCGCACCCCCAATATGACCTCGCGAAGCGCCAGATGACCGGTGGCGGAACGGTTGTCACGTTCGAACTCGAAGGTGGCAGCAAGGGCCGTGCGTTCGAGGTGCTCGACAAGCTGCGGATCATCGACATCTCGAACAACCTCGGCGATTCCAAGTCGCTGATCACGCATCCTGCCACCACGACTCATCGTGCGATGGGGCCGGAGGGACGCGCTGCGATCGGTCTCGGCGATGGGGTGGTGCGAATCTCGGTGGGGCTGGAGGGAACTGAGGATCTCATCGGCGATCTCGACCAGGCATTGGCTTAGGTGTCTCGCAAGTCGCAGGCGAAACAGGCCCGCCGCAAGAAGCGGCAGGCGGCCCAGAATTCGCGATGGATACCCGACACCGTGCTCGACGAGCTCTCCGACGACATCGAACTGGCCGCGGTGCTGGAGCGGCTCGACGAGCGAATCACCGAGCGCGGCTGGGTCTTTGATGAAGAGCTCTCCGATGAGGAGTCCGCGCTCTGGTACTTCATTCCGTCGACGGCCGAGGTTCCCGAGGACGGGGATGTAGTGCCGGTGACCACGATCGCGATGACGTCTGACGAAGCCGACGTGGTGCACGTCGTGTTCGTCGGCACGGCCGACGATTACCAGTTCGGGCTCGACGAGTTGTTCGAGAACCTGGATGCGATCGAGGGTTTCCGCATCGGGAACCCGATCCCGCAGTTCGACTAGGTCTTTTCGGGACCCTCGACGACACCCTGCGCGGCACGCGCACGGTCCTCGTAGGTCTGCCGCGCGGTGGTGTCGAAGTCCAGGAACACGCGGTCCAGTCCGAGCTTCTTGTTCAGCCATCGACGACCGCGGGGGCCCAGCATCTGTGCGGCCTGCGCGGTGAAGCGCAGCGGCGGCGGTACGGCCACATGGGTTTTCGGCTTGTTCAACGTCTTGATGACGGCCTTGGCGATGTCCTCGGGCTCGACGGGCTTGATGGCTCCGCTGCTCGTGGTGCCCGAGATGAGCTCTGTGTTGGTGAACGGCGGCATGACCACTGAGACTTCGACGCCGTGCGGCGCGACCTCGTCGGCCAGCGCGGCGGACAACCCGACGACGCCGAACTTGGCGCCGACGTAGACGACCTGACCCGGGACGGGGATGAGCCCGGACAGCGAGGCGATGTTGATGATGTGGCCGCTGCGGCGGGCGATCATGTCGGGCAGCACCAACTGACATCCGGCGATCACGCCGTACAGGTTCACCTCGATCGAGGAGCGGATGGCCTGCTCGGTTTGCTCGAGGAACGGTCCGATCGGCATCACGCCGGCGTTGTTGATGAGCACGTCGATGTGGCCGCGGCCTTCGGTGCGGGCCTTGTCGAGGAATGTCGCGAAGGATTCGCGGTCGGTGACGTCGAGCGGATAGCCCGAGACCTGGCCGAGCTTGGTGAGCTGTACGACGGCCGATTCCTGGAGGGCGACGTCGCGGTCACCGATGACCACCCGCGCGCCCCGCTGCAGTAATGCCTTGGCGGTGGCGTACCCGATGCCGCGAGCGGCGCCGGTGATCGCGATGGTTTTGCCCTGGATGTTGTCCATGCGGCCAAACTTTACACGTGTCAAGTTTTGGTGTGAAGACGGCCGGAAAGGGCGGGGCGCCGTGTCGGTGGGTGGCTGTAGGGTCGAACATATGTTCGAGTCTGAGTTCGTCGGCGGTGACGATGCCTCTGTCGTCGCTGCGGTCGCGGAGCTGACCCGGGCTGAAGCCGCCACCGCGGCGCGGCGGTTGGCGGCGATCGCGGAGCTTAGGCGTCGGCGGGTGCTCGGTGAGGATGATGAGCGGGCGCGGTGGGCGTGTGATTGGTGGGATAGCGCGGCGGCGGAGGTGGCCGCGGCGATGAACATCTCTACGCGTAAGGCATCCGGGCAGATGCGGATCGCAGTGGCTTTACGAGATCACCTGCCCGGTGTGGCTGCCCTGTTTTCCGGGGGTGAGCTCAGTGCGCGGGTGGTCGGGGCGATCACGTGGCGTACGCAGTTCATCGACGATGAGGCGGTGTGGGCGCTCATTGATCGTGCGATCGCCGCACGGGCGAGCCGGTGGGGTCCGCTGGGCGAGGACAAGCTGGTCGCGGCGGTGGATGCGTTGGTGTTGGAGTTTGATCCGGCGGCGTTGATGGTCAGTAAGACCATGGCCCGCTCGCGTGATTTCGTGGTCGGTGATCGTGAGGATGAGGACGGGACCACGTCGGTGTGGGGCCGGTTGTCGGCCGCGGATGCGGCGGTGTTGAAGAAGACGATCGCGGCGATGGTGGCCACGGTGTGTGAGAACGATCCGCGATCGGCCCATGAGCGTCGCGCGGATGCGTTGCGGGCGATGGCCGACCGCAACGACCACCTGCCGTGTGGGTGTGACTCCCCGAACTGCCCTGCCCGGCAAGGCAACCCGGTGCCGAAGTCCTCGGTGGTGGTCAACGTTTACACCGATCAAGCCACGCTCGACGCTCTGACCGCAAAGACGGCCCAGAGCCCGGCGCCACAGACTTCCGAACCCCCGATCGAGACTCCTGCGCCCGCGGATCCGATGGAGACTCCAGCACCAGAGACTTCCGCGGCCTACACCCCTGTGTCGGCGGGCACGGCGCTGTTGGGTGGTACAGAGGTGATGCCGACACCCCTGCTGGCCGAGTTGTTGCGTGGCGGCGCGAAGCTACGGCCCCTGTGCACACCCGACAAAGACGCCGAAACCGGGTATCGGCCGTCGGCCAAGCTGGCGCGGTTTGTGCGGGGCCGGGATCTGACGTGCCGGTTTCCCGGCTGCACCGCCCCCGCGGAGGTCTGCGATATCGACCATGTGATCCCTTACCCGCTTGGGGACACGCATGCGTCGAACCTTGCCTGCCTATGCCGAAAACATCACTTGCTCAAGACTTTTTGGGCCGGGGACTGGGCATTGGAGCTACGCCCTGATGGGGCGGCGGTATGGACGTCGCCGACCGGGCGCACGTACACGACGTATCCGGGGTCGCGAGCCTATTTTCCGGACTGGGACACCGACACCGGGGACCTGCCACCGCCACGGCACCCGCAGACATTCAGCACCGACCGCGCCGTGATGATGCCCCAACGCCGGCGCACCCGCGCTCAAGACCACGAAGCACGGATCAAAGCCGAACGTGCACAAAACTCCGACCCGCCACCGTTCTAAGCGGCGGATGTCGCTTCCATTTCACGTTGGCGCTTGAGAACCATCTTCAACAGGCGCAACGACACCGCGGGCGCGAGTCGGTCCAAGTACCACAACGTCTTCCACCAGGTAGGCACGACGATGATCGCGTTATTCCGCAGGACGGCCTTCATGACACGCGCGGCGAACTTGTCGGCGTCCATGGGCCGCAACCGTTCCCACGCTTCGAGGTACTCGTCGGCGGAGACGCCCGGCTGGCCGATCCGTCCGTACTCGCCACCGGTAAGGATCGGGGTACGAATCACGCCGGGACACAACGCGGACACCCGAACCCCATGACGCTCGGCCTCGATCCGCATCGACCTCGAGATCGCCACGACGGCATGTTTGGACGCGCTGTAGCTCGTCTGGCCCACCGTGGCCGTCAGCCCCGCCATGGAGGCCGTGTTCACTATGTGGCCGAAACCCTGCCGGATCATGATCGGGTAGACCGCTTGGATTCCGTGCACCACACCGTGCAGATTTACATCGAAGACATCGTCCCAATCCGCGAGCGTGTACGAATCGACCTCGCCGGAGACCCCGATGCCCGCGTTGTTGAACAGATAGTCGATCCGCCCCGACTCCCGCACCGCGTCAGCCACCGCACGCTCGAACGCGGCGGCGTCGCGCACATCGAGTTCGATCGCGTGCACCTTGGCGCCACCGTTACTCAGACCCTGCGCCAGCTCCTGCGCTCGGCCGATTTGGCGATCGGCGATCCACACCTGCGCACCACCGCGCACCAACTCAGTGGTGAGTGCGGCACCGATCCCCGAAGCGCCGCCGGTGACGAACGCGACCTTTCCTGACACGCTCGATGCCATGGCGAAAGGATAGGCGTTTCGCGCGCTGGCATGCCTTGAGTTCAGATCAGGGTGAGTAAATCCCCAGGTCCGGAATGCAGGCGCAACGCAGACGTTAGACAGTTAAGTGATGGGTATGACGGCAGTCGACGAGCTCCGATTCGTGGCGGTGGGCCAGCACGACCCGCTGGCCGCACCGCTGCTGGCCGAACTCGCCGTCGAGTACTCCGGGCGCTACGGCGGTACCGAAGCGCGGGTCATGAAATGGCTGCTCGAGGAATACCCCGCCGACGATTTCACACCACCGGGCGGCGCGCTGCTCATCGGTCTGCTCGACGGTGTCCCCGTCACCGGTGGAGGCTTCCGGCGATTCGACGACACCAGGGCCGAACTCAAGCGGGTGTGGACCGACAGCGGTCACCGGCAGCGCGGCTACGCGAAGGCCGTGCTCGCCGAACTCGAGCGTGAGATCGCCGCCCGCGGCTACCGCGCTGTCTACCTCACGACCGGAGACCGCCAGCCCGAGGCCGAGGCGTTGTATCTGTCGGCCGGCTACACGCGTCTCCCCGGACCCCTGCCCACCGCAGGCGAGGCCTACCCCGTTGCCTTCGAGAAGACGCTCAGATGACCGGGCACCTGCATCTCGGCGTGGCCCTCGACGGCTACGGCTGGCATCCAGAAGCCTGGCGACACACACCCGACGGCGAATCCGTCACCAGCGGCCGCTACTGGTCTCACCTCGCCACCACCGCCGAACGCGGCGTGCTGGATTTCGTCACCTTCGACGACGCTCTCACCCCGCAGCGGCGCCGCCGTGCCGAGATCGAGCCGCGATGGCTGGCAGGCCGACCCGACGCCGTCCTCATCGCGTCCAGGGTGGCCCCGGCGACCCATCACATCGGACTCATACCTGTCGCCACCGTCACCCACACCGAACCGTTCCACGTCTCGAAAGCCATTGCCACGCTTGACTTCGTCTCGCGCGGACGGGCGGGCTGGCAGGTGAGGGTCAGCGGCACCCAACACGAAGCCGAGCTGTTCGGCCGCCGCGACATCAGCGGTGTCGATCTGTTCGACGAAGCCTCGGACGCCGTCGAGGTAGCCCGTCGACTATGGGACAGCTGGGAGGACGACGCCGTCATCCGCGATGCCACCACCGGACGCTTCATCGACCGGGACAAACTGCACTACATCGACTTCGTCGGCAAGTACTTCTCCGTCAAGGGTCCCTCGATCACCCCACGCTCGCCTCAGGGCCAGCCGGTGGTGGCCGCGCTGGCACACGCGCGACCGGCCTACGAATTCGCCGCGCGCAGTGCAGATCTGGTATTCGTTACCCCCGCCGACGACGGCGGGCTGCGCTCGATCCTCGATGAGCTCACGCAGGCCGGTGGCAAGGTGCTGAAGATCTACGCCGACGTGCTCGTGTCTTTCTCCGGCATCACCGACCCCCGTTCGGATGCGGTGGTCTTCGACGGCACCCCGGCCGATCTAGTGCACCTGATCGTGCAATGGCAGCAGGCCGGCATCGACGGAATCCGGCTGCGACCCTCCGTCAACGCCACGGACCTACCCGTCATCGTCGACGAGGTGGTGCCGATCCTCCAGCGGGCGGGTCTGTTCCGCACCGCGTACGACGACGGCGAGACGCTGCGCGAACGTCTCGGTCTGCCCGTCGCCGAGAACCGCTACGCCAAGGCAGGACAGTCGTGACGATCCCGCTTTCGATACTGGACCTTTCGCCCATAAGCGAAGGCGCCGATGCCGCAACGGCATTGCGCAACACCGTGGACCTCGCCCAGAACGCCGAGCAGTGGGGCTACAAACGCTACTGGGTCGCCGAACACCACTTCGTCGCCGTCGCATCCGCGCAACCCGCGGTCCTCATCGGTCAGATCGCCGCATCTACCAACACAATTCGAGTCGGCGCCGCCGCCGTGCAACTCGGCCAGACGACCGCCATCGCCGTCGTCGAGAGCTTCGGCATACTCGACGCGCTGTACCCAGGCCGCATCGACCTCGGCGTCGGCAGGTCCGGCCAGCGCCGTCGGGAGGCGATCAACGACACAACCTCGAAACCTGGGCCTCCTACGGAATGGCGTGACGTCGGCGGTGTCGTGGTACCACCACCGTTCGACATCAGTGCCCTGATGCGTGATCCGCGGTTACGCGCGAAGATGTCGGTCCTGCAGCAGCCCGAGGCCGTCGCACCGGATTTCGCCGACCAGGTCGGCGACATTCTCGCCATGATCGACGGCAGCTATCTGATCGGCACAGTGGATGCGCATGCTACGCCGGGCGAGGGAACGGCGTTGACGCCGTGGGTCTTCGGCAGCAGCAAGGGTCAGAGCGCGCAGGTCGCGGGTGCCCGGGGGCTGCCGTTCGTAGCGAGCTATCACATCACCCCGGCGACGGCGCTGGAAGCGGTCGACGCATACCGCGCAGCGTTCCGGCCGTCGGCGGCACTGGCCGAACCCTACGTGGTGGTGTCGGCCGACGTTGTGGTGGCCGCCGATGCGGAGACGGCACGACACCTGGCCTCCAGCTACGGACATTGGGTGCACTCGATCCGAGCGGGCGGCGGGGCCGTCCCGTACCCGAACCCTGACACCGTCGAACCGCTGTCGGACGACCAGCTAGAGATCGTGAAGGACCGCACCGCAACACAATTCGTCGGCGATGCCGACGAGGTCGCTGACGGGCTCCAGACCCTGCAGCGAGTCACGGGGGCCGACGAGCTCGTCGTCACCTCCGTCACGCACGACCATGACGACCGGCTGCGCAGCCACGAACTCCTCGCGAAGAGGTGGGGGCTATGAGGAGACGGGAAGGAAAGGACCGCAAGCCCATCCATTTGGCTGCGCACTTTCCGGGCGTCAACAACACCACCGTGTGGTCCACCCCAGAATCGGGCAGCCAAATCGATTTCGACTCGTTCGTCCACCTCGCCCAGACTGCTGAGCGGGGCCTGTTCGACTTCTTCTTTCTCGCTGAAGGACTGCGGCTGCGGGAGCACCGCGGGCGCATCCACGACCTCGATGTGGTCGGCAGGCCGGACACGTTCACCGTACTCGCCGCACTGGCCGCGGTCACTGACCGGCTCGGTCTGACCGGGACGATCAACACCACCTTCAACGAACCTTTCGAAGTGGCAAGGCAATTCGCGACTCTCGACCATCTGTCCGGCGGCAGGGCTGGCTGGAACATGGTCACTTCGTCGGACGCCTTCACGGGCGAGAACTTCCGTCGCGGCGGCTTCCTCGACCATTCCGACCGCTACAAGCGCGCCGAGGAGTTCGTCACCGTGGCGCGCGAGTTCTGGGACAGCTGGGCAGCCGATGCCGTCATCGCCGACCGCGAGAACGGAATCTACGCCGACCCCAGCCGAATTCGTGTCGTCGAGCATCGGGGACCGCAGTTCGACGTGCGCGGAGCCGCGACCCTGCCCAGAGCACCGCAGGGCCATCCCGTCCTGCTGCAGGCGGGCGACTCGGCCGACGGCCGGGCATTCCTGGCCAAATACGCCGATGCCGCATTCACCATGCACTCGTCGCTGGACGCGGGCCAGACCTACTACGCTGACGTCAAGGCCCGCGCTGCCTCGTACGGACGAGACCCCGACCACCTGAAGGTGTTTCCCGCAGCCACGTTCGTTCTCGGCGACACGGCTCAGGACGCAGCGGAGAAAGCCCGCCACATCCGGCATCAACAGGTGACCCCGCAGACAGCGATCGCGATGCTCGAACAGGTGTGGCAGCGCGACCTGTCCGGTTACGACCCCGACGGGCCCCTACCCGACGTCGAACCGGCCGACGATCCCACCGTGACGCAGGGGCGGGTGCGCCACGGCGATCCGAAAGCGGTGGCCGCCGCGTGGCGTGAGCGCGCCGAGGCGGGCAACCTGTCCATCCGCGAACTGGTCATCGCCGTCACCAGTCGCGAGCAGTTCGTCGGGACCGCCGCGGAAGTCGCCGAGCAGATCGACCTGCATGTGCAGTCGGACGCCTGCGACGGATTCATTATGGTTCCCCACCTCACGCCGCGAGGGCTCGACGAGTTCGTCGACCGCGTGGTTCCGCTGCTGCAGGAGCGTGGCACGTTCCGCACCGGATACTGCGGGCTCACGTTGCGGGATCATCTCGGGCTATAGGCTGGCTTTTCAGGTGCCGAAGCGGCACCGGGGGTGGAGATGGCCTTGTCACAGCCTGCGGTGGGGTTTCTGCTTCTCGCCGCCGCCGCGTTGACGGCGATCCTCGGCCTGGCCTCGCGTGTGTACATCGGCCGCAGGCGCCAGACCAAGCCGGTACAGGCGATGGTGCGCACGTTCCGCAAGACCGGCATCGCGCGGGTGTTGTTCGGCCGTTTCGAGAGTGACGTGCTCGACGACGACGAACTCGACGCCATGATCCTGATGCCCACCGTGGTGGTGGCCTGCGGTCTCTGCCTCACCGCGTTGTTCCTGCTGGGCTACAACACTTTGGCCTGATTGCCGGCTCAGCCGGCGGCGGCCTGATTGGCGGCGTCGGCGATCGAACCCCGCCACACGGGGCCGTGACCGGGAAGCAGCACCTCGGTGTCCAGAAGGCCGAGCGCGCTCAGGCTGCGCAGGCAGCCGTCTTCGTCGTGGTTGAACAGCTTCGGTAGCAGCTGCGGGCCGGTCCGCGACGCCAGCGGGTGGCCGGTGACCAGCGCGTCGCCCGAGACCAGCACGCCATCCACCATGTAGGAGCAATGTCCGCTGGTGTGTCCCGGTGTCGGAATAGTCACCGGCGCGCCGGGAAGCCCCGCGGCGACGTCTTCGGTCAGCGCCTGAGCGCTCGGGATGCCGTCGTGCGTCAACGCGCCCTTGCGGGTGATCGCGACGGACCATTTCACGTAGCGGGGCTGCCAGATGTGCTTGGCGATGTCGACCGGCGAGGCCTGTTCCAGATATTCCCGCCTGGAGTGGGCGACCTCCGCGGCGTGGCAATACACCGGGGTGCCATGGGTTTTCGCAAACCAGATAGCGGAACCGAAGTGGTCGACGTGCGCGTGCGTCAACAGGATTGCGCGGAGGTCGTCGACGCCGAAACCGAGCCGGCGCATCGAGTCCAGCACGTCGTCGCGGTTACCCGGGAATCCCGTGTCGATCAGGATCACGCCTGCGTCGTCGGCGACCAGTGTCCAGTTGACAAGGTCGGTGTAGGCGAAGTGGACACGGTCTGTGATGGCGTCCAGGACTGCTGCCATGTCGCGAGTCTAGGCAGGAGGGTAGAAATAAATGGTGCCTGAACTGAAACTCGGATATAAGGCGTCGGCTGAGCAATTCGCCCCGCGAGAACTTGTCGAACTCGGCGTGGCCGCCGAGGCCCACGGGATGGACAGCGCGACCGTCAGCGATCACTTCCAGCCGTGGCGCCACGAGGGTGGTCACGCGCCGTTCTCGCTGGCGTGGATGACCGCGGTGGGCGAGCGTACCGAGCGGCTGTTCCTCGGTACGTCGGTCCTGACACCGACGTTCCGCTACAACCCCGCCGTCATCGCCCAGGCGTTCGCGACCATGGGCTGCCTGTATCCGGACCGGATCTTCCTCGGGGTGGGCACCGGTGAGGCGCTCAATGAAATCGCCACGGGGTATGAGGGCGAGTGGCCCGAGTTCAAGGAGCGATATGCCCGTTTGCGCGAGTCCATCCGGCTGATGCGCGAGCTGTGGCTCGGTGATCGTGTCGACTTCGAGGGCGAGTACTACAACACCAAAGGCGCCTCGATCTACGACGTGCCCGAGGGCGGCATCCCGATCTACATCGCTGCGGGCGGACCTCAGGTCGCCAAGTACGCGGGCCGCGCGGGCGACGGGTTCATCTGCACCTCGGGCAAGGGGGAGGAGCTGTACAAGGACAAGCTGATCCCTGCTGTCTTGGAGGGTGCCGAGGTCGCCGACAAAGACCCCGACAGCGTGGACCGGATGATCGAGATCAAGATCTCCTACGATCCCGATCCGAAGCTGGCGCTGGAGAACACCCGATTCTGGGCGCCGCTGTCGCTGACCGCCGAGCAGAAGCACAGCATCAACGACCCCATCGAGATGGAGAAGGCGGCGGACGCGTTGCCCATCGAGCAGGTGGCCAAGCGGTGGATCGTCGCATCGGACCCTGACGAGGCGGTCGAAATGGTCGGCCAGTACGTCAAATGGGGCCTCAATCACCTTGTGTTCCACGACCCCCGGCACGATCAGCGCCGCTTCCTCGAGCTGTTCCAAAAGGATCTGGAGCCGCGGCTGCGTCGACTGGGCTGACCGGGCGAGTGTTCGCGACCGTCCTCGGCGTGCTCGCGTTCGTGGTCGGTGCCGTCGGGTTGGCGTCGCGCTATCTGCCGATCACCAATGAGGCCGTCCTCGTGGTCGCCGCGGCGTCGCCGTACCTGACGGCTGCGGGCGTCGTCGCTCTGATCCTGTTCGCGCTGGCGCGGCGCTGGGTATTGTCCATCGCCGCGGCCCTGCTGTGTGTGGCGACGATCGGTGTGCAGCTGCCACGGTTCATCGGACCGGAGCGGATGGATGTACCCAGCGTTGCCGTGCGGGTGGTGACCGCCAATCTCGGTATGGGGCAGGCGGATTCGAGTGCCGTTGCCGACTTGGCGCGCTCGTCGGCCGACGTGCTGGTGATCCAGGAGCTGACGCCGGAGGCCGCGACCGGGTTGTCGTCGGTGGGGTTGAACCAGACGTTCCCGCACCAGATGCTCAACCCTGAGGCCAAGGCGTTCGGCATCGGGATCTGGAGCCGGTACCCGATCATCGACCCCGCGCACATCGAGGGCTATCAGATGCCGATGCTGAGGGCCCGGATCCAGGTGCCGGGAGTGCGGTTCGCGCCGACGCTGTTGGCCGTGCATCTGGCCGCTCCGTGGCTGCAGCCGTTACAGATCTTCAATGACGACATGGCCCGGTTTCCGGCGACCCTGCGCGACGTGGCGCGCGACGCGGGATCGGGTGCGGTGATCGTGGCCGGAGATCTCAACTCCACCTTCGATATGCAGCCGTTCCGCAAGTTCCTCGACGAGGGCTACCGCGATGCGGGTGAACAGGTTGGCGCAGGCCTCACCCGCACGTACCCGAGCAAGCCGTGGCGCAAGCCGATGATCGGCATCGACCACGTACTCGTCTACAACTGCGTTGCGTCGTCGGCGTACACCGTTCCGGTGCCAGGCTCCGATCATCGCGGCCTGGCCACCGTCGTCGAGGTTCCGGTCGACCCGACCGCCAGCTATCCGGTTTAGGGTGAGTTCCTGAGGAACTCCTCGTCCACTTCGGGTTTGACGACTCGATACAAGCGCCACTGCTCCTGCCCGAACGCGCCCTGGGCAGAGTGGACCAGAACACCGATTCCCGCGCCGTCGTCCCACATCGTCGGATACCGAGTAAGTACGGTATCCGGCGCAGCGTTGTACTCAGGGTTGGTGACGAGCAGGTATTTGACTCCAAAGTCCCACGGGCGGTTCAAGGCAGCGGTGTAGTCGAAATCGGTGTCTATGATGAACTGCTTGGAATCGTTGGAAGCCAGCCAAACTCCCCAGTTCATGAAGGTGTCCATCAGCACCGACCCATCGGGCAGATTCTGCCGGTCGAGATATGCCGCGAGGATGCGGTCGTCCACGCCGACTCGCCGATACCACTGTTCGTTCGGCGGGTACGTATCGGGATCGAGCAGCGAGTTCAGACCGAACTGCAGGTGATGGTTGCCGATGTCCTTGTTGAGCATCGAAATGGCCGACACGGGGATGCAAACGAGGAGCGAAACGCTGAGAATGGCCGCACCGAATCTGCTCGGGATGGTGTTCATTCGCCAACGGCTCACCGGTTCGTCATTCGGGGTCCGCCAAACTAACGCGAGGACGATCACCATTGGGACCGCTGGCATGTAGTAGCGGAACCATCCGAAGGTCGTATCGGTGTAGGCGCCCCATAGCGAGAAAGCCAATATCGATCCGAGGGTGACGATCGGTACGAGACTGTCGATTCGCCTGGTCGAAACGACGACTACTACAGCGATGGCCACAGCGAAGCCCGTGAAGGGTTGCATGGCCAGCGTTCTGATCGCGAGCAGCATCCACTCGTGCGACGCATCCAGCATGCCGATGTCACGGGCCAGCGACGTCGCAACCTGGCTGGTGTTGCCGTACTGGGAGGTTAGCGTCGCGAACAGCTCGCCCGTCAGAATCCATCCTGTGGCGGCCCACGCGACGAATGCCACACTCAGAGGGAACATTACGATCAGCACGTTGAGAACCGCTGACGACACGGGTGACCGTGACGAGTGGCGAACCAACGTGACGCCGGCAACGAACACGGCTGCACCGACGGCGGCGACGATTACCTCGTAGCGGGCGAGATAGCCCAAACCCAAGGCGATTCCGGCCAGGGCGAGGTCTCCGACAGCCTGCGAATCAATCCACTTGAGTAAGTGACGAATGCACCACAACACGAAGAAGATCTCAGCGGCTTCACTCAAACCGGAGCCACCGTATGTGATGACCATCGGGTGGAGCGCGAACGCGGCCACCGCGATGTAGCGCCATACCTGCCCGACGCCTCGATCTAATGCAATTTGACGGATCAGCAGCGCCGAGGCCGCCATAAACGCCGCGCTTTGGATCGCGCCAGCCAGACCGTAAGTTTTTAGTTCCGGCCACCACTGGTGCAGTGGCAGTAACGGGATTTCAATCAGGCTTGGCAACGGGTTCCACACGAATCCGATCGCGGATAGGTGCGGATCTCTACTCATCAGCGCAAAGCCGGCGTGGGCGACCCGACTTGGACCGTCGCCGTCGAAGAGGTTGTAGCGCGTGATCAATACCGCGTTGACGACGACGTACCCCGCCACCAGAAAGATGAAGAGCAGCACCGGCGGCCAAGATATTCGCCGTTTGGGTGACGACACTTCCTCCGGGGACGCCTCGACATCCTCGGCGACGTAGACAGTCATCGCCGACTCATAGAGTGGCGCGTCTCTTTCGAAGGACGACGATCGAGATTGCGGCGAGCACAGCGAGGGCGCCCCCTGCGATGGTTGCCCAGACCCACCACCTCCAACCATCGCCAAGATCAGGTTGCGGTGTCATGGCATCGCCAGCGCGCACCGCCAGGCTGGCAGTGTCGCCCGCTGGGCCAGTGGCAACGGTGTCGCCAATCAATGACGCCCAGCGATTCTCCAAACCACGGATGTAATCGAAACTTTGGTCCACCAGGCCCCAGTCACCCGTGCTGTTCACTGCGAGCACCGTCCGTCCGTTCTGGGAGAACGCCTGCACCACACCAAGCGGACCATGAACATCGACGTCCGTTATCGGGGAACCGTTGACATCGACGACGCTGGCGCCAGTGGTAAGCATCGGCGGCTCCATTCCCGCGCGCGCAAGCTGTTCGCCGGTCGCGACGACCAGCAGGCCGGAGCCACGCGCGGCGGCTTCGTCGAGTGTCGCAAGACGAGGTCGCAGGGCAACCGCTGAGTGTTGCCCCATCAGGTTTATTGCCTGCGCGGCATAGCGAATGTGCTCCGGCTGGTCGATCGCGACATCGAACTCAGGCGCAAATGCCATTGGTAGAACCGGAAACCCGCCGCGATTGTGACTACCAGGTGTGACGGTAACCGTCGACCGCGGATCGACAGCAAACGTAATTCTGTCGGTGAGTGGGGCGCAGTCTCTTTCGGGGTTGTAGCGAATCTCCAGCGAGAGACCGACATTCGACGCAATGGTTTCCGCAGGAAGATCAAAGGACAAGTCGAGGAGACCCGACTCGTCGAGCTTGCGAGATGCAAGCACGGTGCTTCCTGAGCGAATCAAAATGGAAGCATCTCCCGATGTAACAGAGGTGTAGTTGGAGATGAAATGCACCTGTGCGTGGTCGATAGAGCCGACGGCGAACTCCGATGCATCGAACCCGACGTAGAGCGTGTCCACCCCCAATACCTCTGCCTCAGCGGCCATATCAAGTTCGCCGAAACTGCGCGTGTATGCCGCTGTAGGAAGCTGAGTCTTCATTGAAGTGACCGAAGCAGTCGATGTTTGTGCGAGCTCGTATCGACGGTCGGCGAAGAGGTCGACCTGACGGATGAGTTCTTCACCCTTCCCGGTGATCGCGAGGACCGCTCCTTGCGTTCCGGGATTCTCGACTGCGATCCCTGGGTTGTCGCCCTCGCGGATCTCGATCGACCGTCGTGTTGGTCCGCCAGTGCGCCCAACCGGTGTAGACGAAGTGTCGACGTCGATACGGACCGGGATGGGTCGACTCAATTGCGTGAGCTTCGCAACGAGCGCGAGCGCCGCCTGCTGCTGATCACGACTCGGGTTCGGCCCTACTCCAATCGTGATCTGGTCGAGGTAGCGTGGAAGGAAGCCCGCGATTGTCATGGGGTCTGGCGTAGGACCAGAGAATGTGGTCATGAGCTGACTCAAGCTCAGCGAAGGCAGTTGGGTGCAGCTATTTGAAGGTGGATTGTTATCGCGCAGAATGAAACTCAGCGGCGCGCGTCCTTCGGTCACCTGTGCGGCAGTAATCTCGACGGCGAACGGCACTGTCGACACACCGACAGGCACAGGGATGCTGCCGAGCACGATGCCGCGCGCGTCCAGGACATCGACACGGCCATCGATTACGTTGACTACCGATCCGATCTGGCCGGTCAACATTGACGGTCCGATGCCTTGGGGTACTGGGATCGATGTGTCGAAAGACTGATTGGAGCCGATCAGTTCCAGCTTGTCGGGAAGCCCCAACTGTCTCAGGCTGATCGCTGGTGTGACATTCGGCTCGGCGGCCGCGGTCTCATAGGGCTGTGCTGATGCGATAGGACCAGCAGGTAGCACGATCGGAACTGCTGCGGTGCCGACGACAGCAAGCGGCACGATGAGCGCCCGCGCGATGGCGCGCATTAGCTTCCTCCAGTGGTGGGGGTCGAGGCTGTGGAATGGGTGAGGCCGTGCACCGTCTTCTCCCAAAAGAATGGCCGGAATACCAACTGGTACAGCGCTTTCAGTGCGGCGACAGACTGTAGGAGCCAGTACAGTGGCGCCAGCAGCGCGGCCCACCATAGATAGGGTTTACCGAGGGCTTGGGTAGCGACCAGGCCGACAAAGATCGACAGCGGTGCGCCGACAATGAACAGCACGAGGCAGATGTAATACGTGACCGGCGGGAATACTTCAGCCACGAACTGCGGTCGGCCGAGCACCCACACCAGCATGATGAACCAGAAGACGAGGTTGGTGGCGGCAGTCAGAGGAACTCCGCCGGTCATGTTTATCAGTCGTAGAGTCGCTTTGATGCCGATGGAATCGCGCAGCTTGACCGGGCTACGCAGGTGGACCAGCATCGTCTGCAGGTAACCTTTGTACCAACGCGACCGTTGTCGGATCCAGTTGACCACATCGGAGTTGGCTTCCTCCAACGTGATCGAATCCAGGATGAGTGTCCGGTAACCGTGCCGCGCGAGGCGAACGCCCAGGTCGGCGTCCTCGGTGACGTTGAACTCGTCCCAGCCGCCGATCTCGCGCCACACTCGGGTTCTCATATGGTTGGAGGTGCCGCCGAGGGGGACGACGCCTCGCAACTTTTCGACAGCGGGTAGTACGATTCCGAACCACTGGTCGTACTCGAGCGAGAACCACCGGGTGAGCAGATTCTGCCGCTCGTTGAAGTACGCGAGCCGCGCTTGTAGACAACCGATTTCAGATGACACACGACGGAATGCGGCGACAGCGCGCCGAAGTTGGAGCGGATCTGGAATGTCCTCGGCGTCGTAGATGGTCACCATCTCGCCTTTGAGGTCGGGCAGCGACATACCGTAGTTGCATGCTTTGGGCTTCGTCTTGGGCAAGCTGTGTGGCACCAGGACGATCCGCACGGACTGGAGGTCTGCATCGAAGAGCGCTGTCTGCGTGGCGATGTCGTCTTCTTCTACCAGCAGCAGGATCTCCAGTCTGTCGCCGGGGTAGTCGAGCCTGCCCACTCCGTTGATGAGGTTGGACACGATGGCAGGTTCGTCGTAGACGGGCAGCAGCACGGTGTAGACCGGGAGCTCGTCGTCGGTCAGCGCCATGGCTTCTTCGTCGCTCACGTGAACCAGCGCGGACGCCTTCAAGCCCTTGAGCACCAGATAGTTTCGGTCGATCGTCGACCACAGATACAGCATTGCGATCAGCAGGGTGATCAGCGGAGGCACATGATGTGGGAGGGTGTACACGGTGCCTGCGAGAAGCAACACTGCGCAGCCAATGATGACCAGCGAGGTACGGCCGAGAAGTGTGCGTGCCGACATATGCGCCGGAAGCACGACTGCGTCGCTGGTCTCATTCACCGGTCGGCACCCTCGACGCCGTCTCTGAGGCATTCACGAGTAGCTTCACCACTGCGTCTGCGCCCGCAACGACGAGCGGGTCGACCTGACCGGCGCCGTCAGGCTGCTGGCGAGCCAACCACAACGCGGGCCTGATTGACGTATCGAGGAAGGACAACGCCGCTGGCACCGGCGGCTGCGCATCGCTACTGAGCGCCTGATTGACGATCACGGTGACACGTTGGTACGCATCTCCGGTCTTCCACATCCAAGTGACGGCATACCAGTTGGCATCGGCCGCGTCAGTGGTGGCGTCGGCATTGCTGTGGATGATCCGGGCCCCAGCCGGCATCGAATGGCCTTCGGCCGATTGGTATTCGATCGGCCTACTGCTCGGATACCAGATCGCGTCGTCGAAGTCGGCGAGCGCGGGCAGTCGGTGAGTGGTGATGACGTCGACGGCCGCCGCGGGCATTCCGCGCTTGGCAGGTACGCCGTAGCGGACGAATGTGGCGTCAGCGCCGACATACCTTGTGATGAACGGGAAGTGCGCCGCCTCGATGAGGCCCGCGCGCTGCTCCCAGTCGGCGGCGACCGGAGAAGCGTATTGGCTGCGCGCGTGCGGAGGATTGATCAGCAGCAGCATCACCGCCAGAAGGATCAGCATCAACATGGCCAGCGGTGAACGGTGCGGCATGTCGGACCACGCGCTGCTCGCGTTACTCATCAAGTGCGCATCACGCAGCAACATGACCGCGGTGACGACGACGGGCACGATGCCGGCGACCAGCAGAACCGTGGCAGCGAGACTCAAGTGGTTCTCGACGAGCAGCACTAACGTGCTTGCGCTGACCAGGCACACCATGGTGGCCGACAGTCGCCGCCCCAGCGAGGCGCAGCGTCCGGCGAGAAACACTGCCGTCGCGCCGAGAGCCGCGGTCAGCAATGCCACCGCGGTGTCCGAACCGCCGACCGCTGCGGCCGTCAGCAGAAAAGGCAGTGGGCTGACGCAACACAGGGCAAACAACCACAGCTGCCACATCCGCACCACATGCCGGACTCCGAACATGACCGCCACCAAGCACGCGATCCAGAGCAGTACGCCCCACAGGTCCATCTGCCATTGGACGGCCAACGTCGGCATGCGATTGCGCAATAGATAGATGCCGGTGAACCCGACGATGCCCGCGATGATGGCGACGATCCAGTCCGACTCGGTGTCGCTTACGCCGCGCGGTGCTTGGCGGTAACCCGAGGCGATGACGCCGATCAGAATCGGTAGGACGAGCAACACCACAACGCGTGATCCGGCCAGCGCGTCGCCGAGGGTATCCGCGATCGTGAACGCGTAGGCGGCGAAGGACAGTATCGCGAAGACCACAAGGCGGGGCCAGTGTCGGTGAGTAGTCGCAATTGAACTGCGCGACGGCGCGTCGACCAACGAAAGCGGGCGCGCGGGAGCGACGAGCGACGTTTCCAAGGTTCACCTCTGTGACGCCTGGGGGCGGGGCGTTCAGTTATGAGATTTGCTAGGGCAAGGACGGTACTGATGACGTGTTTATGCCTTTGTGCAAGGTATCAGCAAATTCCGTAACTGGGTGGTACATATGAAACAAATCACATCGACGTCAATATTTGGCAAACGCTCGAGGCGGGCACTCCACGTAGCGCGATCTTGATGACGGGCACGTCAATGATGGTTCAGCGCGCGCACTGCGGTGCGCGCCGCGCGCGCCGCCTCGTCGTTGCCCTAGGCTTGTCCACGTGCCCGCTGAGCCAACTTCGGCGATCTACATCGCTTCACCAGAGGGCGACACGGGTAAGTCGACAATCGCCCTGGGCATCCTTCATCGGCTCGCGACCAACGTCGCAAAAGTTGGCGTTTTCCGCCCCATCACCCGCCTCGGCGAAGATCGCGACTACATCCTCGAGTTGTTGCTGTCGCAAGCGACCGCGGGCCTGCCCTACGAGGATTGTGTGGGCGTCGGCTACCAACAGCTGCACGAGGACCCCGACGCTGCCCTCGGCGACATCGTCGATCGGTATCACCGGGTGGCCGACCAGTGCGATGCCGTGCTGATTGTCGGCAGTGACTACACCGACGTCGCGGCGCCGAGCGAGTTGTCCACCAACGCCCGCATCGCGGCAAACCTCGGGGCGCCCGTCGTCCTTGCGGTGAAGGCGAAGGACCGCAGCTCAGAACAGGTCGCCGTGATCGTCGACGTGTGCCTGGCCGAGATCAGTACCCAGCACGCGCACACGGCAGCAGTGGTGGCCAACCGCTGCGATCCCGACGGGATGGCCGATCTGGCCGCAGCGCTGGAGCCGTTCGGCCCGAAGTGTTACGTCGTGCCCGAGGAGCCGCTGCTGGTCGCCCCGTCGGTCGCCGAGTTGCAGGCCGCCGTCGAGGGCACCGTGATCGCCGGCGATCCCGCGCTGCTCTCGCGCGAGGCATTGGATGTGCTGGTGGCGGGCATGACCGCCGAGCACGTGCTGGAGCGGTTGAAGGAAAGCGTCGCCGTCATCACGGCAGGCGACCGATCCGATGTCGTCCT
This sequence comes from Mycobacterium sp. NPDC051804, assembly GCF_044452905.1. NCBI lineage: Bacteria > Bacillati > Actinomycetota > Actinomycetes > Mycobacteriales > Mycobacteriaceae > Mycobacterium > Mycobacterium sp. NPDC051804. The sequence continues at coordinate 974,277 of NZ_JBITCD010000001.1, forward strand.
GGCGGTCGTGAGCGCGCATGCGGCCGAAGGCTTTCCGTCGTTGTCCTGCTTGATCCTCAACGGCGGTCTTGATCTGCACCCGTCGATCTCGTCGCTGGTCTCGGGCTTGGGCTTGCGGCTGCCGATCATCGCGACCCGGTACGGGACCTTCGAGACTGCCAGCCGGGTGGCGTCAGCGCGCGGCCGGGTCACCGCCACCTCGGTGCGCAAGATCGACACCGCACTGGCGCTGATGGACGCGCACGTCGATATCGCGGACCTGCTGGCGCAGTTGACCATCGACATCCCGTCTGTCGTCACGCCGCAGATGTTCACCTACCAGCTGCTGGACTGGGCACGCTCGGATCGCAAGCGCATCGTGCTGCCCGAGGGTGAGGACGATCGCATCCTCACCGCGGCGGGCCGGCTGCTGCAGCGCGGCGTCGCCGACCTGACGATCCTCGGCGAGGAAGCCCAGATCCGCGCGCGGGCAGCCGAACTCGGTCTCGATCTGTCCGCGGCGGCGGTACTCAACCCGAAGACCAGCGAGCTGTGCGACACATTCGCCGAACAGTACGCCCAGCTACGCAAGCACAAGGGCGTCACCGTCGAGCAGGCTCGCGAGATCATCCACGACGTCTCCTACTTCGGCACCATGCTCGTGCACAATGACATGGTCGACGGCATGGTGTCCGGCGCTCGCCACACCACCGCTCACACCGTTCGGCCGTCGTTCGAGATCATCAAGACGCTGCCCGACGTCTCCACGGTATCGAGCATTTTTCTGATGTGCCTTGCCGACCGCGTGCTCGCCTACGGTGACTGCGCGATCGTGCCGGATCCGACATCGGAACAACTCGCCGACATCGCGATCTCGTCGGCACGCACCGCGGCCAGGTTCGGTATCGACCCGCGGGTGGCCATGCTGTCGTACTCGACGGGCACCAGCGGCACCGGTGCTGACGTCGACAAGGTCAGGGCTGCAACGGAACTCGTGCGTGAGCGGGAACCGGACCTGCTGGTCGACGGACCCATTCAGTACGACGCGGCGGTCGAGCCGTCGGTGGCGAAGACGAAGATGCCCGACTCGAAGGTCGCCGGACGCGCGACCGTGCTGATCTTCCCCGACCTCAACACCGGCAACAACACCTACAAGGCTGTCCAGCGAAGCGCCGGTGCGATCGCCATCGGCCCGGTGCTGCAGGGCCTCAAGAAACCGGTCAACGACCTGTCGCGGGGTGCCCTGGTGGAGGACATCGTCAACACAGTCGCTATCACGGCGATTCAGGCGCAGACGCTGTGAGTCGCGTTCTGGTCGTGAACTCGGGTTCGTCGTCGCTGAAATATGCGGTTGTGGAAGCGGATTCGGGCGCCATGATCGCCGACGGCATCATCGAGCGGATCGGCGAAGGTGAAGTGCCAGACCACGCCGCGGCGCTGCAGGCGGTGTTCGACGAGTTGGCCGATGACATGGCGGGACTGGTTGCCGTCGGTCATCGAGTGGTGCACGGCGGTCCGGACATCTATCAGCCCACACTCGTCGACGACGCACTGATCGCCAAGATCGAAGAGTTGTCGCCGCTTGCGCCGCTGCACAATCCGCCTGCGCTGCTGGGCATCGAGGTGGCGCGCAGGGCGTTACCCGATCTTCCCCATGTCGCCGTCTTCGACACCGCCTTCTTTCACGACCTGCCACCCGCTGCGGCCACCTATGCCATCGACCGCGACATCGCCACTGAATGGAACGTTCGGCGGTACGGGTTCCACGGCACCTCCCACCAATACGTCAGCGAACAGGCAGCCGAATTCCTCGGTGCTCCTCTGGATTCGCTGCGCCAGATCGTGTTGCACCTGGGCAACGGAGCGTCGGCGTCGGCGATTGTCGGCGGCAGGCCGGTGGACACGTCGATGGGTCTGACGCCGATGGAGGGCCTGGTGATGGGCACCCGCTCCGGCGATATCGATCCCGGGATCATCACTTACCTGTCACGCACCGCCAAGATGAGCGTCGACGACATCGAGTCAATGCTCAACCGTCGCGCCGGAATGCTCGGCCTCGGTGGTGAGATCGACTTCCGGGTGGTGCACCAGCGCATCGAATCAGGGGATACCGCAGCGCAATTGGCGTACGACGTCTACATCCACCGGCTGCGCAAGTACATCGGCGCCTACCTCGCCGTGCTCGGCTCGGCCGATGTCATCACCTTCACGGCGGGGGTCGGCGAGAACGACGCCGCTGTCCGCCGTGACGCGCTGAGCGGTATGTCGGCGCTGGGCATTGAGCTCGACGAGCAACTCAACGCCGAGCCGGGCAAGGCGGCACGCCGCATCTCCGCGGAGAACTCACCGACGACCGTGCTGGTCGTTCCCACTGACGAGGAGCTGGCGATCGCCAGGGCGTGCGTCTCGGTTATTACTGAGCCAGGCTGAGCAGCGGCGCCTGCTCAAGTGGCAGCGCACCATCTGGATCACAGATCTGCAGAAGGCGGCGCACCTGCCTGCCGGCCTGCAGCACCCACGTGGCTTCGCTTCCGCAACAGATCACGTTGATGTTGTGCAGCGCGGCGAAGCCGGCGGTGCCCAGGAAGTCGACGAGTCGGAGGTCGAGGACGACAAGGGTCGCACCCGCGATGTGGCGCTGAACGTAGCCGGCGAGTTCCCGGCTGTTCGACGCGTCGATCTCGCCCTCGACAACGACGGTGACGGTCGACGGCGTGTCGCGATGCGCGGTGAACACCCCGCGATGGTGCTCCTCGCGCTTGCCGATGGATTCGGGGTCGGGTCTGAATACCCGGGATGTACTGATAGTCACTGTGGGCCTCCTCAGGCGAACACATTTCGCTGCGGATGCCGTCAGGGGTTCGAGCCCTTTTTCTTAAAGCGCACCTATGACGTCACCAGTCTGGTGGGCTGCAAATCTCAACCTGAGCTGAACGCTACTACGAATTTCGTTCGATGACTATGGCAGGTTGATGAGGGAATTTTTGCTCGATCCGCTTTCGGCCCCGGCCACGAGCTACGGATTTCGTAGCTGTGGCTCAGAACGTCGACGTCGGCCGCACGCTGTTCGCCAGGTCGACCAGCGCGTACCGGTGTCCCTGGGTCGGTGCTACCCGAGCGAGGCTGCGTAGCGAGGATTCGACACCGAGTTGCAGCCCGTGCTCGGTGAAGGGAAAGCCGAGAATGTGATTGGTGCTCGCGGTGTTGTCCGCCAGCCAGTCCATCGCGGTGCCAAGGACCAGCGCACGGATCTGCAGCACCCGGGGCTCGGTGTCGGGCAGGGCCTCGACCCGTCGCGCCGCATCGCGGATGTGCTGCTCGGTGATCTCACTCGTCGACCGGCCGGACAGCAGCGTCACCGCACTCGTCAGCCGCGCTGTCGTGAAGTGCCGCGACATCACGGGTACCTGGTCCAGTGTGCGGACGGCGCCGTCGCGGTCGCCTGCCGCCGACTGCGAACGCGCCAATCCGAATCCGGCCGAGATGACGCCGTTGTCGGTCGACCACACGGTGTCGTAGAACTTGCGTTGCGGTGCCTCGTCGATCTGCGCGCCTGCCAGTTCAGCGGTAGCAGCCAGCGCGAGTTTGGGCGCCAGCTCGCCGGGCAAAGTGTCGAGCACCTCGGTGAAATACTTTGTGGCCGAGTCGTAGTCGGACGTGAGCATCGCCGATACGGCGCGGAACCACACCAGCCGCCAACGCCAGCCGACCCGCTCGGCGAGATCATCGAGCTTGCGCGTCGCCTTGGCGACGTCGCCGAGGTCGAGTAGCGCGCGCACTTCCATCAGCGGCATTTCCACCGACTCCGACAGATCGATGCCTTCTGAATCCAGCGCACCGTGGCGGGCGGCGCGCAACGAGTCCAGTGTCTGTACGGGCTGAGAGAGCAGCGTCGCCGACAACACCGTCGCACCGACGTCCGCCGGATCGACCAGTGGGACCTGCAGCGCCTTGACGATGTCCTGCGCGGTGAGACGTTCGGAATGCACCTGTCCGTCGAGGTAGACGTCGGTGTGGGCGACCAGCAGGTCCACCCCGAACGTCGAACGCGAAGGGGAGAACACCGTCGACAGACCGGGGCGCGGTACACCGGTGTCGGAAGCCACCACCTCGCGCAGTACACCGAGCAACTGGCTTGTCATCTCCTCGGCGCTGGCGAATCGGCGTCGCGGATCCGGGTCGATTGCGCGGCGCAGCAGCCTGGCGAACGAGTCGTACTCTGCGAGCACCGGATCGTCTTCGGGCAGGCCGTCGGTGTAGCGGCCCTTGCGGGTACGCATGTTCAGCGTCAGCGCGGCCAGGGTGCGGCCCACGGTGTAGATATCGGTGGCGACGGTCGGCCCGGTACGCACGATCTCCGGGGCCTGGTAACCCGGGGTGCCGTAAAGGTATCCGAACGAGTTGATGGTCGACACCGCGCCGAGGTCGATCAGCTTGAGCTGCTCCTCGGTGATCATGATGTTCTCGGGTTTGAGGTCGTTGTAGGTCAACCCGATCGAGTGCAGATATCCAAGGGCGGGAAGGATTTCCAGCATGTAGCCGATGGCCTGGGCAACCGGCACCTTCTCGCCCTTGGCCTGCTTGAGCGACGTGCCGCCGACGTACTCCATCACGATGTAGCCGACCGGGTTGCCGTGCTTGTCGTCGTGCTCGACGAAGTTGTAGATCTTCACGATTCCGGGGTGGGTCACCTCGGCGAGGAACTGGCGCTCCAGCATCGCGATCTTCTGCGCCTCGGCGTCACCGGAATGCACGAGACCCTTGAGGACGACCGGGCGTTCGTTGACGTTGTGATCGAAGGCCAGATACACCCAGCCGAGACCGCCATGGGCGATGCAGCCTTTGATTTCGTACTGGTCGTTGATCATGTCGCCCGGACTCAGTTGCGGCAGAAAGGAATACGCGCTGCCGCAGTGTGGGCACCAGCCCTCTGACAACGCTTCGCCGTCGTTCGACGATCGGCCCACGGGACGGCCGCAGTTCCAGCAGAACCGCTTCTTCTCGGCGACCACCGGGTTGGTCATCAGCGCTTCGAGCGGGTCCTTCGCGCGTACCCGGGGGATCTCGACGAGGCCACCGCCGAGGCGGCGCGTCGGCGACAACGCGCGCGTCGCCGTTGTGTGCTCCTGCGGTTCGGTATCGCCGGTGCCGACGGACATTCCCTCGGAGTCGTCGTCGAAATGTGGACGGTAGACCGCCTGGGTGGCCATCGGTCGCATCGTCGCGGCGCTGTCGAATTCCAGGTCGTCGAGGCTAGCCGGTTGAGTGCCCGGGTTGGCCTCGTCGAATTCCTCGGACTGCACCTCTGCCATCAGCCCGAATACCTCGCTACCGGTGGTGCCGGAGCAGGGCCCAGCACCGTCAACCACTTGCGGTACAACGTGTTCCACGTGCCGTCGCGGCGAATGCGCTCCAGCGTGCCGTTGACAAAGCGCACCAGCCCGGTGTTTTCCAGGTTGATCCCGATACCGTAGGGCTCCTCGTTGAGGCTGGGCCCGACGATGTGGAGGTAGGGATCCTGGGCCACCAACCCGGCCAGTATGGAGTCGTCGGTGCTGACCGCGTCGGCCTGGCGCTGCTGCAACGCCACCAGGCAGTCAGCCCACGCAACGACACCGACGATGATCGGTGGCGGCGTGATCTCCTGGATCCGCTGCATCGACGTCGTGCCCTTCGCGACGCACACCCGCTTACCGGATAGGTCAGACGGCTCCGAGATCGTCGAATCACGCGCCGCCAGGATCCGCTGGTTGGCGTTGAAGTACACCGTGGAGAAGTTGACGAGTTTCTTGCGTTCACAGGTGATGGTCATGGTCTTCACGACGACGTCCACCTGATTGTTCTGCAATCCGGCGATCCGGTCGGCCGACGACAGGATGCGGTACTCGACCTGTGACGGGGTGCCGAAGATGTCGCGGGCGATCTCGCCGGCGATGTCGACGTCAAACCCGGTGATCGCACCAGTGATCGGGTCTCGGAAGGAGAACAGGTTGCTGCCGATGTCGAGCCCGACGATCAGCCGCCCGCGCCCCCGGATGTTCTCGACTGCGGCCTCGGCATCGGATCGGTTGTTGAACGGCCGCAGGCTCGCGGTGCGGTCACACTCGTCTTGGGATTCATCGGGGATACGGACCGGCTCGGGCGGCACCTCGTCCATGCCTGCTGGTGTCGGTGGAGCAATAGTGACCCCGGGCGTCTGAATCACCGACGACGCCTGCGCGCAGCCTGCCAGCACCACCGATGTGGCGAGTACGGCAGCGAGTTTCTTGATCATTACCGGTACTCACTCAACCTCGGCCACAAACCCAGTGCCACCGCCAACGCCGCGACGACGGACAGCACCGCTGCTCCGACGGTGGCGCCGGACAGTACGCGGTGGGCGTTGACGATGTCGCTGCGTAGCTGATTGCGGCTTTCCGCGATGCCCTTCCCGAGCGCGTCGTCGAGCTTGTTGAACGCCGGGGTGGAGTCGTCCTCACCGGTTCCCAGCGCTACCTGGGTGGCGGCCTGATAGTTGCCGACCGCGATGTAGGCGTTGATCCGGTCGTCGGCGGCGCGCCACCGCTTGAGCAGCGCTTCGGCGTCGGCCAGATCGGTCTTGTCTATGACGTCGTCGCGGGCGAGGTAATCCGACAGCTGCTGCTGCATCACGTCGATGCGCTGGTAGTACGACTGCTTACGCACGTCCTCGTCGCCGCGGCGAATCAGGGACAGGGTTTCGTCGGCGCGGGCCTGCTGGGCGGTGATCGCGAGAGTCGTCACCGTCTTGAGGGATTCGGCGGCAGTGTCTTTCGCGCTGCGGCTGTCGGCGGTCGAGATGATCAGCGCGGTGCCGACCCACACCAGCATGATCAGCACCGCCAGGCCGCCCGCGATGAATCCGATGTTGATGCGCCGCCGGGTCCGGCGGGCCAGCCAGCGGTTGGCGAAGACACCGAACAACAGCGTCGCGAGCACGACGAGGATCACCGGACCCGGAATGCGTGTCGACGCCGACGTTTCCGTATCCACCCGCGCCGAGGTTTCCTCGTAGAGGCGCTGCGCGTCGGGCAGGATCCGGGTCTGCATCAACGCGGACGCCTCGGATAGATAGGAAGAGCCCACCGGATTTCCGGCCCGGTTGTTGGTGCGGGCCGTCTCGACCAGGCCGGTGTACACCGACAATTCGGCATTGACCCGGCCGAGCAACTGCACCATCGGCTCGTCGGTGAGCCCACTCGATGCCCTGGTGACCGCGACGGATGCGTCGGTGATCGCCTGCTCGTAGCGCTGCCGGACGTCGCGCGGTTCGGCGCCGGCGATGAACGCCGTGGCCGCTGCGGCGTCGGCCACCGACAGCGTGGTGTACAGCTGCCCCGCGGCGAAGGCCAGCGGTTCGGTGTGGTTGAGAACGGTGGTCAACGCTGCTTGACGATCGTTGATGGTCGTCGACGTGGCAAAGGCGCTCGCGATCACCAATGCGGACAGCACAACGCCGATGCTCAGAATGCGGCCAGGGGTGGTCCAGAGGAACCACCAGCGCGGGTGCGCTGGTGTTGTGGGCGACCGCGACGCAAGTGGTTCGGTCGACGGATGCGCCAACTCCACAGTCACGTGTGCGCGGACCTGCTTTCCGGCTATCGTTTTCCGACCATTCCCACTCTATAAAAAAATCCTAAGAGCTTCATCGAAGACGCGCGTCCGTATTCTTGACGGGTGCGTGGCGATGGCGACGGCTGGGTGGTGTCCGATACCGGCTCGTGGTTCTGGGGTAGGCATGGTGCGGCGGGTCTGTTGTTGCGGGCGCCGCATCACGACGGTTCGGCGGCATATCTGTTGCAGCACCGGGCTGCGTGGAGTCATCAGGGCGGAACGTGGGGTTTACCCGGCGGTGCCCGGGACAGTCACGAAACCGTCGAACAGGCGGCCATCCGGGAGGCGCACGAGGAAGCCGGATTGTCCGGAGAACAGCTCACGGTGCGAACGACGGTCATCACCAAAGAGGTGTTCGGTGACGACGGCGCCCACTGGAGCTACACGACCGTCATCGCCGATGCCCCCGAACAGCTGGCGACCACACCCAATCGGGAGAGCGCGGAATTACGGTGGGTCGCCGAGGACGAGGTCGCCGACCTGCCGCTGCACCCCGGTTTCGCCGCCAGCTGGGCGCTGTTGCGCACTGAGTCGGCTTCGATCCCGCTGCTCAACAAGCAGCTCTGAGCTCGCCTTTCAACAGTCGTGCCGCCGCGGCCGGATCGTCGGCCTCGGTGATCGCGCGCACCACTACAACCCGGCGTGCTCCTGCCGCAATGACCTCCGACAGCCGCGCCGCGTCGATCCCACCGATCGCGAACCAAGGCTTCTGCGTCCCCGACCGCGCGGCAGTCCGCACGAGGTCGAGGCCCGGTGCCGCACGTCCGGGCTTCGTCGGCGTCGGCCAGCACGGCCCGACACAGAAGTAGTCGACGTCCTCCGACGTCGCCGCGGCCACCTGTGCGTCGTCGTGGGTGGACCGGCCGATCAGCGGGCCGGCACCGATGACGCGGCGGGCCACCGGAAGTGGCAGATCGTCCTGGCCCAGATGCAGCACATCGGCCCCCGCGGCCAGCGCGATGTCGGCCCGATCGTTGACCGCCAGCAGCGCGCGGTGGCGGCGCGCGGCGTCGGCGAGGATGGCCAGCGCTTCGAGTTCCTGGCGTGCCTCAAGCGGCCCGAACTTTCGCTCACCCGGCGAGCCCTTGTCCCGCAATTGGATGATGTCGACCCCGCCCGTCAGCGCCGCGTCGGCGAATTCGGCGAGGTCGCCGCGCTCACGCCGGGCGTCGGTGCACAGGTACAGCGAGGCGGTGGCGAGGCGTTCGGCGGGTGTGTGCACACCGCGACGCTAGCGACCGGGTCCGGGACTGAGGTAGCCGACTACGCTATGGCCGCCGAGGCGGCCTCGCGAAGGTCGAGGTATGACCAAGATCGGCGAACACGCGGTGGTACTGGGTGCGAGCATGGGCGGGCTGTCGGCCGCGCGTGTGCTGGCAGAGCATTTCGAAACGGTGACCGTGGTCGAACGGGACGTGCTTCCGCACAGTTCGGCCAATCGGCGGGGCGTCCCGCAGGGCAGGCACGGTCACGCGATTCTGGGTAGAGGGCTGGCGGCGCTCGCCGACTTCTTCCCCGGATTCGCCGACGACCTCCTCGCCGCTGGCGTCCCGGTACTCGACTACCGCGATTTGTCCGAGACGTATCTGTCTTTCGCGGGCCACCTCATACCGCGTAGCGGCGGTTTGGCCAATGTTCCAGCGGTGTTCATTCCGAGTCGTCCGCTGCTGGAAACCCTTGTCCGGCAGCGCCTCCGGGCTTTCGAAAGCGTGAATCTGCTCGACGGTTACGACGTCGCCGCGCTGCTGTCGGACGCGGGCGGAGACCGTGTCACCGGTGCGCGGGTGAAAGCCCACAATTCGGATCGGGAGCATGTGCTGAACGCCGACTTGGTGGTGGATGCGACCGGACGCGCCGCACGGACACCGGCTCTGCTGAATGCGCTGGGATATGGCCGGCCACCCGAGTGCAGCGTCAAGGTCCGGGTGACGTATTCGAGTCAGCTGTTTCAACTGCCCCCGGGCGCCCTGCGGGAGAAGATCGTGCTTGTCGGTCCCGTTCCCGGCAGGCCGTTCGGGATGGCACTTCTGGGCTACGAGAACGACACATGGATGTTGACTGTCTTCGGCATGGCCGGGTGCACACCACCGGATGTGTCTGACGAGATGATCGATTTCGCCGCCGGCCTGGCGCCCCGGCATGTGATCGACGCGGTCAGGGCCGGAGAGGCACTGGGCGAACCGTGTCGGTTCGGCTACCCGGAGAGCCGGTGGCGCCGGTTCGACAAGATGCGTCGGTTCCCCGACGGTCTGGTTGTGCTGGGGGACGCGATGTGCAGCTTCAACCCGATCTACGGACAGGGCATGACGGTGGCGATGCTGCAGGCCGAGGCGCTCGGCCAGTGTTTGCAGGAAGGGCCCGTTGACCTTCCGCGTCGGTATTTCCGGGCTGCAGCCAAACCCGTCGGAGTGGCCTGGCAGTTCGCGACGGGAGCCGACCTCAAACTGCCGGAGATCGAGGGTCCCCGGTCGCTTGCCGTGCGGCTGACAAACTCCTACGCCGACCGACTACAGGCCGCCGGCGAATACGATCTCGACGTTGCCGCGCAATTCCTTCGCGTCGTCGGACTGATGGATCCCCCCGCGAACCTGGTGCGCCCCAGGATGCTCCTGCGAACCGCCATGCGCGGCGGGCGTTCGGCGTCTGCCCAGGAAGCGGGGGTGCTGACCCCGTCCTAGTACGCTGAGAACCCTGACACGGGAGTCCCGAGAGCGGGGACTGAGAGTGGGCACGCCTGCCCTTACCGTCACACCTGATCCGGGTCATGCCGGCGAAGGGAGGGGAATTGGCGACGAGATCAGTGGCCGTCATCGGTGGCGGCGTGATCGGGTTGGCGATCGCACGACGAGCGGCGCTCGACGGTTGGACCGTGCGTGTGCACCGCAGCCACGAACCGGGTTCGTCATGGGTGGCAGGTGGCATGCTCGCCCCGCACAGCGAGGGCTGGCCCGGTGAAGAGCGGCTGCTGCGACTCGGGCTGGCGTCACTGAAGATGTGGCACAGCGACTTCCTCGACGGCCTTCCCGACAGCGTCGTCACCGCGCGCGAATCGCTCGTCGTCGCCGTCGACAGGGCCGACGCCGCGGATCTGAAGACCGTCGGCGAGTGGTTGGCCGCTCAGGGGCATCCGGTGGAGCTCACCACCGCCGCCCGCGACATCGAACCGCTGCTCGCGCAGGGCATCCGTCACGGGTTTCGCGCGGAAACCGAACTGGCCGTGGATAATCGGGCCGTGGTCGATGCCCTGGCCGCGCATTGCGACCGGCTCGGGGTGCAGTGGGCTCCCGCCCTCGGTGAGTTGGCGGAGGCCAGGGCGGACACCGTGGTGATCGCCAACGGTATCGACGCGCCTTCACTGTGGCCGGGTCTGCCGATCCGCCCTGTGAAGGGCGAAGTGCTTCGGCTGCGCTGGCGCAGAGGTTGTATGCCGGTGCCGCAGCGCGTGATCCGCGCCCGCGTGCACGGCCGCCAGGTGTACCTGGTGCCGCGGCACGACGGCGTGGTCGTCGGCGCCACGCAGTACGAGCACGGTCGGGACATCGCCCCCGCCGTCACAGGTGTGCGCGAACTGCTCGACGACGCATGCGCGGTGATGCCCGCCCTCGGGGAGTACGAATTCGCCGAATGCGCAGCCGGGCTGCGCCCGATGACGCCCGACGGACTTCCCGTCGTCGGCCGGCTCGACGACCGCACACTGGTTGCCGGCGGGCATGGGCGCAATGGATTTCTGCTGGCGCCGTGGACGGCCGAGGCGATACTGGGGGAGCTGAACGGGAGGAGCCGATGAAAATCTCGGTAAACGACGAAGCCGTCGAAGTCGACGATGGCACGACCGTCGCCGCGTTGGTGGAACGGCTCGGCTTCGGTGAAAAGGGCATCGCGGTGGCGGTTGACTGGTCGGTGCTGCCCCGGTCGGAATGGGAGACGACGCTCGCCGATGGCGCGCGGGTCGAGGTGGTGACGGCGGTGCAGGGTGGTTGACACGAAGCTGACGATCGCCGGTCGCGCGTTCGGATCCCGTCTCATCCTCGGTACGGGTGGCGCGGCCAACCTCACGGTCCTCGAAGAGGCTCTGGTGGCGTCGGGTACGGAACTGACCACGGTGGCGATGCGTCGCGTCGACAGCGAGGGCGGCACCGGTGTGCTCGATCTGCTGAACCGGCTCGGCATCACGCCGTTGCCGAACACCGCGGGCTGCCGGGGCGCCGCCGAGGCGGTGCTGACCGCCCAGCTCGCCCGCGAAGCGCTGCAGACCGACTGGGTCAAACTCGAGGTCATCGCCGACGAGCGAACCCTGCTGCCGGACGCCGTCGAATTGATCAGGGCCGCAGAGCAGTTGGTTGACGACGGATTTGTCGTGCTGCCCTACACCAACGACGATCCCGTGCTCGCGCGCCGGCTGGAGGACACCGGCTGCGCCGCCGTCATGCCGCTGGGCTCGCCGATCGGGACGGGACTGGGCATCGCCAACCCGCACAACATCGAGATGATCGTCGAACACGCGTCGGTGCCGGTTGTGCTCGACGCCGGTATCGGCACCGCGAGCGACGCCGCGATGGCGATGGAGCTCGGCTGCGACGCAGTCCTTCTCGCGACGGCCGTCACCCGAGCCGCCGATCCGCCCACCATGGCCGCGGCGATGGCCTCCGCCGTCACCGCCGGATATCTGGCCCGTCAGGCCGGCCGGATCCCGAAGCGGTTCTGGGCGCAAACATCCAGCCCGTCTTTATGAGAAGGTATGTGGCGCTGGGCAGTTCGATGGCCGCCGGACCGGGAATCCGGCCACGGGCCAACGGTGCCCCGTTCTTCGCGGGCCGTTCGGCGCGCAACTACCCGCATCTGGTCGCCGACCGTCTCGGATTTGATCTCGTCGATGTGACTTACTCCGGCGCGAAGACCGCACACGTGCTCGCTCAGACGCAGCCGGGCGCCGCGCCGCAGATCGAGGCACTGGATGGGACCGAAGACCTGATCACCGTCACCATCGGCGGCAACGACGTCGGCTACGTGCCACTGCTATTCGCGGCCGGGTTGCCCAGGTTCGTGCGTGCCCTCCCGCTGTTCGGCAAGCGCGAGGGGGCTCTGGACGAGGTCGCCGAGTCGCTGCGAACCGTCGGCCGAAGCCTGCGACAACGCTCACCGCAGGCGCGGGTGTTGTTCGTCGACTACCTGACGCTGCTGCCGCCGCCCGGGACCGCCGCCCCGCCACTGTCCGACGCCGACGCCGCCAGGGGACGGCACGTGGCCGATGAGTTGGCGCGGGCAACCGCCCAAGCCGCCGCCGACACCGGCTGCGAGCTCGTGCGGGCAGCCGAGCACAGCGTGGCCCACCACGCGTGGTCCGCCGACCCGTGGACGACCGGATTCGGGCTGCCGCTGCCCTGTCGTCCCGCGCCCCTGCACCCCAACGCCGCGGGCATGCGGGCGGTCGCGGATCTGGTCGTCGCGCAGATGTCCGGGCCCGGTGCCGCCGACTCGGGCTAACGTGGTGCCGATGGGGCGCACAGTGTTGTCGAAAATGACGGTGTCGAGAATGGCCGCGCTGGCGATGGCCGCCATCCTTGTGCTGGCCGGGTGCGGACGCGAAATGCGCCCTCAGCCGTCCGAGCCGCCGGCCACCCCGGCAGGCCCGACCACGGCGGCGACGGCCTTCGCGCAGAAAATCTCGGAGGCGGTCACGGGCGACGCGATGATGGCGCACGTGACCAAATTGCAGGAGATCGCCGACGAGCACGGAGGGAACCGGGCGCTCGGCACCCCCGGCTACGACGCGAGCGTCGACTATGTGGCGAACGCCCTGCGCGACAAGGGCTTCGACGTGCAAACCCCCGAATTCGAAGTGCGTCTGCCGTATTCCGACGAACCAGCGCTCACCGTGTCGGGCGCGAAGGTCGAGGCTGTTCCGCTGGAGTTCACCATCGGCACCAAGGGCGACGGGGTTGCCGGTGAGCTGGTGGCGGCCCGCGCCGAGGATTCACCGGGATGTACGGCGTCCGACTACGACGGCCTGCCGGTCAAGGGTGCAATCGTGCTCGTCGATCGCGGGGAGTGCCAGTTCGGTGACAAACAGGCCGCGGCCGCCGAGCGCGGTGCGGTCGCACTGATCGTGGCCAACAACGTCGACGGCGACGGGGTGGGCGGCACGCTCGGCCCCGATACCGCTGTGAAGATTCCGGTCATCGGCGTCACGAAGGCCACCGGCGAGCAGTTGCGTGCGGACCCGGGCCCGACCACCATCAAGCTGAACGCGGGCGTACGCGTCGAGCGCACCCGCAACGTGATCGCCCAGACGAAGACGGGGGCCACGTCCGATGTCGTGATGACCGGTGCGCACCTCGACAGCGTCGAGGAGGGGCCGGGGATCAACGACAACGGCTCCGGCGTGGCGGCGGTGCTGGAGACGGCGCTGCAGCTCGGCCCATCGCCCGACGTGAAAAACGCGGTGCGGTTCGGGTTCTGGGGTGCCGAGGAATTCGGGCTCCTCGGGTCGAACGACTATGTGGCGTCGCTCGATCACGAGGCACTCATGGACCTCGCGCTCTATCTGAACTTCGACATGATCGCCTCGCCCAATCCGGGCTACTTCACCATCGACGGCGATCAGTCCGCCCCGCCGGATCCGCAGCAGCAGGCGCCACGCATACCGGAGGGGTCGGCGGGCATCGAGCGCACGCTCGTGGCCTATCTCAAGGCGGCCGGTAAGAACCCCGAAGACATCCAGTTCGAAGGTCGTTCGGATTTCAGCAGTTTCACGCTGGCCGGGGTGGCCGCGGGCGGTCTGTTCACCGGCGCCGAGGAGAAGATGACGCCCGAACAAGCCGAGCGGTGGGGCGGGGAGGAAGCCGGCCAACCTTTCGACCCGAACTACCACAAGCCCGGAGACAACATCGACAACATCGACCGGACGGCATTCGAAATCAACGGTCGCGGTGCGGCATACGCCGTTGCGCTGTACGCGCAGGATCAAAGTGGACGCAACGGCATACCGGTCCGCGACGACCGCACGCGCCACGTGCTCGAGTCATGATGATTCCGAAGATGAGGTGGTGGGCGGCAGTCGTCGCGGCGATCTCGGTGGGCTCGGTGCTGACGTCGTGCTCGTCTGACTCCGCGGCGCCATCGCCGGATCTGGCTGCCGAACTGGCGGGCAAGATCAGCGCCGACGGTATGTATACCCATCTGCAGGAGCTGCAGACGATCGCCGACGCGAACGACGGCAGCAGGTCCAACGGCACACCCGGCTACGACGCCAGCGTGGACTATGTCGCAAAATTTCTGCAGGACAAGGGCTTTGATGTCCAGACCCCTGAGTTCGAGCTGCTCGACCGCTCGGAGGGCGGAAATCCGCAGCTCACGATCGGTGGCCGCAACTACGGCGTGCAGCAGGCCTCACTGCTGATCACCACGTCACGGGGTGGGCTGAATGGGGTGACACTGCGACCGCAGAAGACATCCGCAGGCTGCCGGTCCGCCGACTACGGCACGGTGTCGATGAGAGGGGCGATCGCCGTCGTCGACGACACCGGATGCTCGGTCGTCGCCAAACAGAACGCGGCTGTCGACAGGGGCGCGGTCGGCGTGCTCGTCGTCAGCGCACCCGCGCCGGGCGCAGGCAGCCCACCCGGCCTCTTCACGCCGGGTTACTACCAGCAGCTCACCGTGCCCGTCGGGGTCATCGGCAACGACGCCAACGCGGCGCTGCGCCGGACTACCGCACCGGTGAAACTGGTTCTGGACAACAAGCCGGTCATGAAGAAGGCACGAAATGTGCTGGCACAAACAAAGTCTGGTGATACCCGCAATGTGGTGATGGTCGGCGCACACCTCGACAGCTCCGCCCGCAGTCCCGGCATCAACGACGACGGCTCCGGAGTCGCCGCAGTGCTGGAGACCGCAGGGGCGCTCGGGTCGGCACCGCAGATCCGCAACGCCGTGCGGTTCGCCCTGTGGGGTTCGGAGGAGAACGCGCTGCAGGGCGCGACGAAGTACATCCGCGGGCTCGAGGGTGGACAACTCGACGAGATCGCGCTGTATCTCGACCTGGACATGATCGGCTCACCCAACGCCGGCTATTTCACTTACGACGGGGATCAGTCGGGCCAGCCGAACCCTGAGATTCCGCTGGACACCGTCCCCGAGGGTTCGGCCGGTATCGAACGGACGCTGGCGTCCTATCTCAACAGCGCGGGTGCCCGGCCCGCCGACATGCCGCTGACCCGATACACCGACTACAACGCATTCCTGACCGCAGGCGTCCCCGTCGGCGGCCTGACTGCGGGGGCATCGCAGCGGAAAACCGAAGTGCAAGCACGACTTTGGGGCGGCCGGGCCGGTGCTCCGTATGACCCCAACTACCGCACACCGCGCGACACGATCGACAACATCGACCGGGATGCGCTGTCGGTGATGGGATCGGCGGCGGCCTTCGCGGTCGGCACCTATGCGCAATCGGTCGAGGGTGTCAATGGAGTTCCGGCGTTCGATCAGCGGCATCGGAGCGCTCGCTAGTCCGCCTGAACCCCAACAGCCGCATGCCGTGATACACGACCAGGGCGGCGATCGATCCCAGCGCGATGCCGGTGAACGTCAAATTGCCTGCATGCCAAGTGAAGTCGGCGATACCGATGATCAGCGGGATGGCTGCGGTCATCTGGTTGAGCGGCTTGGAGAAATCGACGTGATTCGTCAGCCAGATCCGCACACCGAGAATGCCGACCAGTCCGTACAGGACCACCGTCGCCCCGCCGAGAACTCCCGCGGGGATGGCGGAGATGGCGGCGCCCACCTTCGGGCACAGCGACAGCAGGATGGCGACCGCCGCGGCAATCCAGTACGCCGCCGTCGAATAGACCCGGGTGGCGGCCATGACGCCGATGTTCTCGGCGTACGTGGTCGTCGCGGATCCGCCGCCGAGACCCGCCAGTGTCGTGGCCACCCCGTCGGCGGCCAGCGCGCGGCCAGTCACCGGATCGACGTCGGTGCCAGTCATCTGGCCGACCGACTTGACGTGCCCGATGTTCTCGGCGACCAGGGCTATCACGGCGGGCAGGAACATCGGCAACACAGCCAACGTGAATGTCGGAGTCTGGAACTCGGGCAAGCCGACCCAGGGGGCAGCCTTGATACCCGAGGTGTCGACCTCGCCGAGGAGCAGCGCGAGCAGGTACCCCGCGACCACCGCGATGAAGATTGCAAGCCGGCCGATGATGCCGCGGAAGAACGCCAGCGTGGCCACCAGCAGTACCAGCGTGACGATGCCGACGAGCGGGCCCTTCTCGAAGTTCGATTTCGCGGCGGGCGCGAGGTTGAAACCGATGAGGGCGACGATCGCGCCGGTGACAACCGGCGGCAACGTCACGTCGATCCAGTGTGTGCCGACCAGGTGTACGACCGAGCCGATGACGATCAGGGTGACACCGACCGCCACGATGCCACCCAGCGCGCTGCCCGTGCCATTGGACGCGACGGCCGCGGTGACCGGAGCGATCACCGAGAAGCTCGAACCGAGATAGCTCGGCAGCCGGTTGCCGGTGATCAGCAGGAACAGCACCGTGCCGATGCCCGAGAACAGCAAAGTGGTCGCCGGCGGGAATCCGGTGAGCACCGGCACCAGGAAGGTCGCTCCGAACATGGCCACGACGTGTTGTGCGCCGATGCCGATGGTGCGGAACCAGTCGAGCCGTTCGTCAGGTGCGACGACGAAGTCGTCGTCGGCACGGGCGTCGACGCGCGTCCACTTCAACAACGGAGTCCATGTCAGGAACGCCATGCTCTAAGACCGTAGGCAACCGCGCCTACCACAACCACACCAGAGCCCACGATGACCGAATTGATGGGCAGTGTGAAGGCGAGCAGCAGACAGCCCCCAAGGCCAACACCCGGGATGACGCGCGCCCCGAGTGTCCACGCCGACGCATTCGCGATCGCGTAATACAACAGCACGGCGAAGGACGAGAAGCCGATCGCGTCGCGCACGTCCACGAGCGCCGCCGCGACCGCCACCACGATGCCGACGGCGACCTCGGCACGGTAGGGGCTGCCGAACCGCGGGTGCACCGCGGCCAGTACGTGCGGCAGGTGGCGGTCGCGCGCCATCGCCAGCGTCGTGCGCGAAACCCCGAGGACAAGTGCGAGCAGCGAACCGAGCGCGGCGACGGCGGCCCCGATGCGGACCACGGGCTCCATCCCGGGAAAGCCCGCCGCCGCGACTGCGTCGGCGAGCGGAGCGGTCGCGTTGCCCAAGGTTTCGCTGCCCAGTTCGGCCAGCACCGCGACGGCTACGACGCCGTAGACCACCAGAGCGATCGTGAGCGCGATCGGGATGGCGCGGGGGATCGTGCGGGCCGGATCGCGTACCTCTTCGCCGAGGGTGGCGATGCGCGCGTATCCGGCGAACGCGAAGAACAGCAACCCGGCGGCCTGCAACACGCCCGCGACGGAAACGTCGGAACCGACGGCGATCCGCGACAGGTCCGCATCGCCGAAGCCGAGGATGACGACCACCACTGCGGCGAGTACCGCGAGCACCACGGCGACAATGGCGCGGGTCAGCAGCGCCGACTTCTGAATGCCGGTGTAATTCAATGCCGTCAGTGCCACGACCGCCGCGACCGCGACGGCGTGCGCCCAGGACGGCCATACGTAGTAGCCGACGGTGAGCGCCATCGCCGCGCAGGACGCGGTCTTTCCGACGACGAAGCTCCACCCCGCCGTGTAGCCCCAGAAATCACCGAGGCGCTCCCTGCCGTAGACGTAGGTACCGCCGGACTGCGGGTACCGGGCCGCCAGTTGCGCCGAGGAGGTGGCATTGCAATATGCGACGACTGCGGCGATACCGAGACCGATGAGCAGACCCGAACCACCGGCCGCTGCGGCCGGAGCCAGTGCGACGAAGATGCCCGCGCCGATCATTGAGCCAAGGCCGATGATCACCGCGTCGAAGGTGCCGAGCCGGCGGTGCAGTTCCTGGCCGCCGGGCGCGTTCACTTCGCTGATGCTAATTCACGCGACGGGGTCTTTCCCGAACGCCGATTCCCGGCCCCAGAGAAGCGTGGTCACCGCAACCACGAGGACGAGCCCTATGGCCCCGGTCGCCACTGGCGGGATGGTCCACAGGCGGCGCGCGAGCAGGGCTGTCTCGCATTGGTCGACATAGGTGTGCTGACCGGCCGCGGCCGCCGCCTGGCTCAGATCAGTGGCGAATCCCGTCCCGCATTTGATCTGGAATCCGTATTGATCGAAGGCGTCGAGAAAAACAGGAAAATTGAGCGCCAACAGGCCCGCGACGATCAGGACGACGCAGCCGACGCCGGTGTAGAACGCGCGACGGTGATAGTGATGCATGGGTCCCCCGTTCATGTATCGCACACTCCATCTATGTTAATGGCTGTTCTCCCTGTTGCCACTGCTTCGGCAGGGTTTTTGCCCTGGCTGGACGCGCTGTGTGGGTAACGTCGGTTATCGTGTCAGCCATGGCTCGCGACCGGCCAGTGAGCGGCGAAACCATTCGGCGCCGGCCCAAAGACCGCAAAGCTCAGATCGCGCGCGCTTCGGCAGAAGCGTTCAGCAACCTGGGCTTCCACGGTGTGAGCATGGAGGCCATCGCGTCCCGCGTGGGCATCTCGGCCGCCGCCCTGTACCGGCACTACACCGGCAAGTACGAACTCTTCCGTGATGCGGTGCTCAGCCTCGGCCAGCAGCTGGTGGATTGCACGGAGTTCGCCGAGGATGCTGCGACGGAGGATCCCCAACTCGTCCTGCACCGGCTGGTCGCCTCGCTCATCGACACCGCCATGGCCAATCGCGAATCAGGTGGGCTCTATCGATGGGAAGGCCGCTACTTGCGCGGTGACGACCAGGCCACCCTGATAGCGCAGATGCGCACCGTTCACCACCGAATCCAACGGCCGCTGTGCGTGATTCGCCCCGAGCTGACGGCGCGTCAACGGTGGACGCTGTCGACGGCGGTCCTTTCGGTGCTTGGCAGCATCGTCGACCACCGGGCCAAGCTGCCTGCCATTCAGGTGCGGGCGCTGCTGGCCGAGCTCGCCGACGCGGTGCTCGCCGCCGAACTGCCCGATCCGCGCGACGATCCTGGCGTTATCGAGACCGACGTTTCGACGGGGGCAGAATCATCGAGATACGAAGCACTGCTTGATGAATCGATGCAGCTGTTCAACCTCAAGGGGTATCGCGACACCGGCATGGAAGACATTGCCGCGGCGGTCGGGATGCCAGCTTCCGGCATCTATCGGTACTTCTCCGGCAAGAGCGACATCCTTGCGGCGGCGTTCCGCAGGGCGGCTGACCGGCTGTCGGCGGACACGTCGACCATCACGGCCACGATCGACGACGCGGAGGACGCGCTGACGGCGGTCATCGACGCCTACGTGGCACGGTCTTTCGATCAGCCGGAGTTGGACTACGTGTATTACAGCGAGCGACTCAACATGTCGGCGGCCGACCAGAAGATCCTGCGCAACATGCAGCGCTCCACGGTGGAGGCATGGGTCGAATTGGTCGTGGCTGTGCGGCCCGAATGGACTCCGGGGCAGGCGCGGTTCGCCGTGCACGCCGCGATGTCACTGGTGATCGACCTCGGCCGCCTGATGCGTTACGAGCAGTCGATGCACAGCTTCGCGACCATGGAGCGGCTGCTGGATCTGACGTTGTTGGGCCGCTACCGATTACGTGCGACGTTGCCCGCCAAGTAGGCGACGTATCCGAGCACGCCGACGACGGCCAGCTTGCGGGTCTTCGGTGCGGCCAGGCCGAGGCCCAGCGCCGTCTCGATGCCGCCGTTGATGTAGATGTTCTGACGGGTGTTGCGCGGAAATGCCGGCGCGGTGATCGATTCGAAGAGCGCAGGACGGGCAAAGTGCGCCAGGCCGGTACCCGCGAGGGCCAGCCCCGCGATGGTCGCACCACGCGAATTCTCTTTCGGCACTGCTACTGGTTCCTCTCTGGTCACGAAATCTGGTAGTCGCTCAACGGAAATTCGGAGGCTTCCTTGATGGCGGTACGCGTCGACATCGGCCGCAGCAGAGTGGGCTCCCCGCTCGGGTTGAAGTAGTAGGACCGCGACGACGCGCAATTGCCGTCGGCGAAAACCGTATTGGGGATCAACTCCGTCATCCGGTCGAGGTAACGGGAGTTGGCGTCCTCGGTGATCTCGAACGTGGTCGCACCGCGCCGCTTGATCTCACCGAACAGTCGATCCATATGCCGCATCTGGTATTCCATCGCGTTGAAGAAGTTCAACCCGAGAAACGCGTAGGGGCTGGCCAGGCTCAGGTAATTGGGGAAGTACGGGACTGTGACACCCTGATATGCCTGGAACCTGGTGTCGCGCCACCACTTCCCGAGGTTGCGGCCATCTCTGCCGACAATCTCGATGGCGGGGAAGTTCGCCTCCCAGAGGTCGAAACCCGTGGCGAGCACCAGGGTGTCGATGGTCGTCCTGGTGCCGTCGTTGGCGACGATCGCATCGGCCTCCACCCGTTCGATGCCGCTGGCCTGCAGGTGCACATGGGGTTTGGTGAAGAGGCGATAGTAGTTGTTCGAGAACGTGGGGCGCTTGCACCCGAATTCGTAGTCCGGGGTGAGCTTCTCGCGCAGCTCGGGGTCGCGTACCGACAGGTATCGGTGCAGCTTCGCGATGTCGGATGCGCCGAGTGTCAGCCGCCTGCCGAGGAGCAGTCGATGATGCAGAACGACGTAGTTGAAGAATTCGTAGATGTTGTCGGTGATCGCGCGAATGGCTCGCTGCGCCAACGGGACCCGCTTGAACAGTCGCTTTGCGCGTTCGGGAATCGCGAAGTCGAGCTTGGGCACCACCCAGATCGCGGTGCGCTGGTATACGGTCAGGTCCGCGGCCTTGCGCGCGAGCTCCGGGATGAGCTGCACCGCGGTCGCGCCGGTGCCGATGATCGCGATCCGCTTACCCGCAAGGTCGTAGTCGTCGTCCCAGGCCGTCGTGTGGATGACCTTGCCCTCGAACCCGGTGATGCCCGGGATGTCGGGAGTGTGGGGCTGTGACAGGAAGCCGGTGGCTGTGATCAGGTAGCGGGTGGTCAGCGTCTCGCCGCCGGCCAGCGCCACGCGCCAGAGTTTGGCCTCCTCGTCCCAGCGGGCGCCCTCGACGGTGGTGCTGAACCGCATGTGTGATCGAACGTCGTACTTGTCGGCGACGTCGTCGGCGTACTGCTTGATCTCCGCGCCCGTGGAGAACAGCCGCGACCAGTTGGGGTTCGGCTCGAAAAAGTACGAGTAGGTGGTCGTCGGAACGTCGACGGCCAGGCCGGGGTAGTGGTTGACGTACCAGGTGCCGCCCAAGTCTTCCTCGCGGTCGAGGATGACGAAGTTCTCGATGCCCAGCCGCTTGAGCTGGATGGCAGCGCCGATCCCCCCGAAACCGGCGCCCACGATGACGGCGTCGAATTGCTCCGAAGTCATGCGTAAAACGGTACCTCAGGTACCAGGAACTTCCGTGATCGCCTCAGCCTTTGATCGAGCCTGACCGTGGCGGATCGAGCGTCGCGATGCACGTCACCGCCCTGTCGCCCTGCTCCCAGGTTTCGGCGGTCGGGTACAGCACGTACAGCTGGACGCTGTCGTCGGTCATCGCCGACGGTGAGTACGACGCCAATTCCGGGCTGCACTTGTCGGCGTACGTGTCGATGGCGGCCTGGCCGGGGAAGTCGCTCCCGGGCATCTGCAACACCGCGAACACCTCGCCTGCATGCGGTTCGGCGCAATCGATCGTCTTCACCGTCAGCACCCGGGTGTCGCCGGGGATCTCGGAAAGGCAGTCGCCCATCTCGACATCGGTCGCGGTGACGGTGCCCTGCCCAAAGGCCAGATACAGCGCGACGCTGCCGCCGACGACGAGCACGAGCAGAGCCGCGACGACGCCGAGGACGATGAAGACGATTTTCTTGGAGTTCGACTTCTGCGGCGGCGGGAAATAGCCAGGGGGCTGCTGTGAGTACGGCTGCGGAGGCGGTGGCGGGTACGCGCTCGGATACGGCGGCGGCGGTGGATACGCGCCGGGGGGCTGTCCGTACGGAGGTTGCTCACCGTACGGATACGGCGGCTGGCCATATGGCGGGGGATTGCCCGGCGGCGTGGTCACCCTGTGACATTAGCGTCCAGCGCCCTAGGACGCACCCAGCAATCGGAGCGCGGCGTCGACCGCCAGCGCTGGGACATTCAGGGACTTCGAGCCGAGATCATGTCGGGCGCCGGTGATCTCGACGACCTCGGTGGCGGTGGGGATGAGCGCCGCCGCGGCGCGCAGCTCATCGATCGACCCGAACGGGTCGGCGGTGCCGTGGGTGAGCACTGTGGGCACCGCAATCCGGGGTAGGTGTTCGGTGCGGGCCCGCTCTGGCTTGCCCGGCGGGTGCAGCGGGTATGAGAACAGTGTCAGCGCATCGACTTTCACCACGTCATCGGCGACGACCATCGACGTCATCCGGCCACCGTACGAGTGACCGCCTGCGAGGACCGGCCCTTTGGTGAGGGTGCGGGCCAGCTCGATGGCCTCGACGATGCCGGCCTGGTCGGACGCGGCGGAATTCGACGGCGGGCCCTTGGGGCGTCGCCGCCGATAGGGCAGGTTGTACCTGATAGCAAGCCAGCCATGTGCGGCCCATTCGTCGCAGATCTTCTGCAGCAATGGGGATTCCCGGCTGCCACCGGCGCCGTGCGTCAGCACGATGGCGCCCTTGGCCTTGCCTGTTGGCTCGTGGGCGATACCCGCGATCTGGTCGACGTTCATCCGTTGAGCCTGAAGAGTGCGGACACCGGGCCGTGGCCGTGTCCCAGCGGATAGGCGGCGCGCAGACATTCGGTCACCCAACGCTTTCCGAACGCGACCGCATCGGGCACGGTGTAGCCGTGCGCCAGTGCGCTCGCGATCGCGGCGGCCAGCGTGTCGCCGGCCCCGTGGTCGTGTCCGGTGTCGATGCGGGCGGTGTCGAACTCGAAGAAGTCTGTCCCGTCGAACAGCAGATCGGGACTCTGCGACGACGCCCTCAGGTGGCCGCCCTTCACCAGCACCCATTGCGGTCCTAGCGCGTGCAGCGCATGTGCCGCCGTGCGTTGGGACGCCTCGTCGACGACGTCGACGTCCACGAGCAGGCGCACCTCGTCGAGGTTCGGCGTCACCACCGTGGCCAGCGGGAACAGCTCACCTCGGAGAGAATCCAGCGCGCTGGGATGCAGCAGCGGATCACCGTGCATCGAGGCGCACACCGGGTCGACGACTAACGGCACGGTCCCGGCCAGACCCTGCGTGCGCCAGGTGTCGGCGACGGTGTCGATGATCGCGGAGGAGGCCAGCATGCCGGTCTTGGCGGCTTGGACGCCGATGTCGGACGCCACGGCTTCGATCTGGCCGGCAATGACGTGCTGCGGGATCTCGTGAAACCCCTTGACCCCCATCGAGTTCTGCACCGTCACTGCGGTCACGGCAACCAGGCCGTGCACGCCGAGCATGGCGAACGTCCGCATGTCGGCCTGGATGCCCGCGCCGCCACCGGAGTCGGATCCGGCGATCGTCATGACCCGAAGTGGGGTTTGGCCCGGTGGTGTCAGCGCGAGGTAGGTCATGCGAGTGGAAGATAGACCTGGTTGCCGTGTTCGGTGAACTCCTTGGACTTTTCGGCCATGGCGTCCCGGATGTCCTGCGTGATGCGCATCGAGCAGAACTTCGGACCGCACATCGAGCAGAAGTGTGCGGTCTTGGCCGGTTCGGCGGGAAGAGTCTCGTCATGGAACTCGCGCGCGGTGTCGGGATCCAGCGAGAGCGCGAACTGGTCGTGCCATCGGAACTCGAATCGGGCACGCGACAGGGCGTCGTCCCGTTCCTGCGCGCGGGGGTGCCCCTTGGCCAAATCGGCGGCATGCGCCGCGATCTTGTAGGCGATCACACCGTCCTTCACGTCTTTGCGATCAGGTAGGCCCAGGTGTTCCTTCGGCGTGACGTAACACAGCATCGCTGTGCCGGCCTGGGCGATCATCGCCGCTCCGATCGCCGAGGTGATGTGGTCGTAGGCCGGTGCGATGTCGGTGGTCAGCGGGCCCAACGTGTAGAAGGGAGCCTCGTCGCACAGCTCTTCCTCCAGCCGCACGTTCTCGACGATCTTGTGCATCGGGACGTGCCCCGGACCCTCGATCATCACTTGCACGCCATGTGATTTCGCGATCGTCGTCAGCTCACCGAGAGTGCGCAGCTCGGCGAACTGCGCGGCGTCGTTGGCGTCGGCGATCGAACCCGGACGTAGACCGTCGCCGAGCGAGAACGTGACGTCGTAGCGCTGCAGGATCTCGCACAGCTCGTCGAAGTGGGTGTACAGGAACGACTCCTGATGGTGTGCAAGACACCACGCGGCCATGATGGAGCCGCCCCGGCTCACGATCCCCGTCACGCGGTTGGCGGTAAGTGGCACGTAGCGCAATAGCACCCCGGCATGGACGGTCATGTAGTCCACACCCTGCTCGCATTGTTCGATTACGGTGTCGCGGTAGCACTCCCACGTCAGCGCCACCGGATCGCCGTTGACCTTCTCCAGCGCCTGGTAGATGGGGACGGTGCCGACGGGCACCGGCGAGTTGCGCAGAATCCACTCGCGGGTCAGGTGGATATCGCGGCCGGTGGACAGGTCCATGATCGTGTCGGCGCCCCACCGAGTGGCCCACACCATCTTGTCGACTTCGTCGGCGATCGAGCTGCTGACGGCCGAATTGCCAATGTTCGCATTGACTTTCACCGCGAAGGCCTTGCCGATGATCATCGGTTCGGCCTCGGGGTGGTTGTGGTTGGCCGGTATGACGGCCCGGCCGCGAGCCACCTCGTCGCGAACCAATTCGGGTGCCACACTCTCGCGGGCGGCGATGAACGCCATCTCGGCGGTGATCTCTCCGGTGCGGGCGCGTTGAAGCTGGGTGCCGCGGTCCCGCACCACGCCGGGGCGGGCCGCGAGTCCCTGCTGCAGGTCGAGCACGGCATCGGCGTCGGTGTACGGGCCCGAGGTGTCGTACAGGTCGAAGTGCTCGCCGTTGGTCAGGTTCACCCGGCGAAACGGCACTCGCATCCCGTCGAAGTCACGGTAGACCTTGGAGCTGCCAGCGATGGGGCCCGTGGTGACATCAGAATGCAGCACTTTTCATCATCTCCCTACGCCGGCATTACCCGGTCAGGTTCGTACGGTCGACGGGCCTACCCGTCCTCTCAGCGCACTGGGTGTGCGCTCCCGTGTGTGGACGCTTGCCACGCTAGCTCAGTTCGGCGGTGCGCGGGAATAGGAATTGCCTCGAGCTACTTTGTATAGCTAATATATGTGTTTTGTGCCGGCTATGACGTGTAAGCGAATAGATGACGACTGAGATAGAGACGACCAACGCCGCGCTGGACAACACCGCAGCCCGGCGGGTTCGAATGGATCACGCCCACCCGTTCTACAAATGGGTCGTCCTGTCGAACACCACGCTGGGCATCCTGCTGGCCGCCATCAACGCCTCCATCGTGTTGATCTCGCTGCCGGCGATCTTCCGCGGTATCGGGCTCAATCCACTCGAGTCCCACAATGTCAGCTATCTGCTCTGGATGATCATGGGCTACCTGGTGGTGACCGCAGTGCTGGTGGTGCCGTTCGGTCGTCTGGGCGACATGTTCGGCCGGGTCCGCATTTACAACCTCGGGTTCGTCGTTTTCACGGTGGCCGCGGTCGCGCTGTCCTTCGACCCCTTCCATCTCGGTGGCGGCGCGGTGTGGCTGATCGCCTGGCGTGTCATCCAGGGCGTCGGCGGCGCGATGTTGATGGCGTCGTCGTCGGCGATCCTCACCGACGCGTTCCCCGCCAAGCAGCGCGGCATGGCACTAGGAGTGAACATGGTCGCCGCGGTCGCGGGGTCATTCCTGGGCCTGCTGATCGGTGGCTTTCTGTCCGAGTGGCATTGGCAGGCGGTCTTCTGGGTCGGCGTACCGATCGGCATTGCGGGCACGATCTGGAGCTATCGCTCGCTGCGAGAGTTGGGGTCTCGCACCCCGGGCCGACTTGACTGGGCTGGCCTCGTGTCATTCGGACTGGGCCTGACCGTACTGCTGGTCGGTATCACTTACGGCATTCAGCCCTATGGTGATTCGACCACCGGTTGGACCAGTCCGTGGGTGCTGGGCTCAATCGGTATCGGTGTGTTACTGCTCGTCGCCTTCTGCTTCATCGAGCTTCGGGTTGACGCGCCTATGGTCGACATCCGCCTTTTCAAGTCGGCGTCATTCGGCATGGGCAACCTCGCAGGACTGATGTCGTCTGTCGGACGCGGCGGCCTGCAGTTCATGCTGATCATCTGGTTGCAGGGCATTTGGCTTCCGTTGCACGGCTACAGTTTCGAATCCACGCCCCTTTGGGCTGGCATCTATCTGCTGCCCGCCACATTCGGATTCCTGGTCGGCGCGCCCGCTGCGGGCTGGCTGTCCGACCGCTTCGGGGCACGCCCGTTGACCGTCGGTGGAATGCTTCTGATGGCCGTTACTTTCGTTGCCCTGCTGTTGATCCCGGTCAACTTCGACTACTGGATCTTTGCGCTGCTGGTGTTCGGTAACGGCTTGGGCGGCGGCATCTTCACAGCGCCCAACACCGCGGCCATCATGTCGAGCGTTCCCGCCAATCAGCGCGGCGCCGCATCCGGTGTGCGCTCGACGTTCTTCAATGCGGGAAACTCGCTGTCGATCGGAATCTTCTTTTCGCTGATGATCGTTGGGCTCGCCAACACGCTGCCGACGGCGATGAACAACGGCCTTCAGGCACAGGGGGTTTCACCAGACGTCGCTCATCAGGTCGCCAACCTGCCACCTGTGGGCAGCCTATTCGCGGCGTTTCTCGGCTACAACCCGATCGCCGAGCTGCTCGGCCCGTCGGGCGCGCTCGATGCACCGGGTGTCAATGCCGAGGTGCTCACCGGTCAGACCTTCTTTCCGCAGTTGATCACCGAGCCGTTCCACTCTGGGCTCACGGTGGTGTTCATCGCTGCGGCGGCGATGATGGTGATCGGTGCGGTTGCCTCGCTGTTCAATCCGGGCCGGTACGCCGATGCGCCTGGGGCTGACAACAGGGCGTGACCGACTAGGTCAGCTCGATGAGCACCGGTGCGTGGTCGCTGGGCGCCTTACCCTTGCGTTCCTCGCGGACGATCTCGGCGTGAGTGACGCGTTGCGCGAGGGCCGGTGAGCCGAGAATGAAGTCGATGCGCATTCCGCGGTTCTTCGGGAACCGCAGCTGGGTGTAGTCCCAGTAGGTGTAGACGGCGGGGCCGGGGGTGAAAGGCCTTACCACATCGGTGAATTGAGCATCGACGATCGCGTTGAAGGCGCGGCGTTCCGCGGGCGTGACATGGGTGCTGTTGGCGTAGAACTCCGGACTCCACACGTCCTCGTCGGTAGGCGCGATGTTCCAGTCGCCCACCATGGCGATCTGAGCCGTCGGGTCTTCGGTGAGCCATTGCTGTGCCGTATCACGCAGCGCGGCAAGCCATTGCAGCTTGTATACGTAGTGGGGATCGTCCGGGGTGCGCCCGTTGGGGACATACAAGCTCCACACTCGGACCCCGTTGCACGTCGCCCCCAGGGCACGAGCCTCGGCCGCGGCTTCGACATCTGGCTTGCTGCTCCACGTCGGCTGACCGGCGAAGCCGACCTGGACATCGTCGATACCGACTCGGGACGCGATGGCGACGCCGTTCCACTGGTTGAATCCGCAGTGCACCACGTCGTAGCCGGCGGCCAGGAACGGCATGGTGGGGAACTGCTCGTCGGAGCACTTGGTCTCCTGCATAGCGAGCACGTCGACGTCGGCCCGCTCGAGCCAGTCGGCCACCCGATCGACGCGAGCGCGGATGGAGTTGACGTTCCACGTGGCCAACCGCATGATGCCGAGCCTAGTTGTCGGACCCCGATGGCATGATCGAACACATGTTCGAGTGCGATCGAGACCGGGATCTCATCGAGGTGATGGGTGAGGCGACGCGCTACGAGTCGACATGTATCGCGCAACGGTTGTTGGCGGTAGCGGAGTTGTATACCCGGCATCAGGGTGCGTTGGCCGATATGGAGTGGTGTCTGGTCGATTACTGCGCTGCCACGGCCGCGGATGTGTCGGCGGTACAGAACATCAGTCATGCCCGGGCGGTCGGGCAGGTGCAGTTCGCGTGTGCGCTGGCCCATCGACTGCCCTCGGTGGCCAAGGTGTTTCTGCGCGGCACCATCGATTTTCGGATGGTATCGACGATCATCCACCGCACCGACAATGTCGATGACGCGCTGATGCCGCAGTTGGATGAGGCGATCGCCCGCCATTGCGAAAAGTGGATGAGGCTATCGAGGCCGAAGTTGCAGGATCGAGTGGACCAGTGGGTGGCCAAGTTCGATCCCGCCGCCGTGCGAGTGCCGCCGAAAGTCGATGACAACCGGTACTTCGACGTCGACGAGGCCGGCCCGGGGATGGCCTTTGCTTCCGGTCACGTGCGTGCCGCCGACGCCGCCGCCCTTGATGCGCGGTTGGATGCGTTGGCGGCCACGGTGTGTGAGCACGATCCGCGTGCCCGCAGCCAGCGTCGTGCCGATGCCGCGGGAGCGTTGGCCCGAATGGAAGCCACCCTGGCGTGTGAGTGTGGGCGGGAAGATTGCACCGCAGCGGCGGCACAAGCCGAGGGAAACAGCGCAGCGGCCACTGCTGTCATCCATGTCCTCGCCGAGCAGGGCACGCTCGACGGGTCCAGTGACAACCCTGGGTATCTGCGCGGGTTCGGGATCCTGCCTGCCGAATCGGTGCGCGAGGTGGCCAAGACCGCAAAGCTCAAGCCGTTGACGATGCCGGCGGGTGTGACGCCGGATCCGGGGTATCGGCCGACGGCGAAGACCAGGGAGTTCCTGCAGTGGCGCGATCTGACGTGTCGCTGGCCCGGGTGCGACAAGCCCGTATCCAAGTGCG
The DNA here is from genome assembly GCF_044452905.1 of Mycobacterium sp. NPDC051804. NCBI lineage: Bacteria > Bacillati > Actinomycetota > Actinomycetes > Mycobacteriales > Mycobacteriaceae > Mycobacterium > Mycobacterium sp. NPDC051804. Next base: position 1,003,880 of record NZ_JBITCD010000001.1, read on the forward strand.
ATGTCGACCACACGGTGCCCTGGCCGCATGGGCCGACCCATCCGTCGAACACCAAGCACTACTGCCGAATCCACCATCTGGTCAAGACGTTCTGTGGGTGGAGCGATCAGCAGTTGCCCGACGGCACGATCGTGTTGACCTCGCCGACTGGGTACATATTCACCACCGAAGCCCACGGCGCGGCGATGTTCCCTACGATGGCCACGCCCACCGGTGAGCTCGACCTGCCCTTGCAAGCAGCAGATCTCGGCGCGGATCGCCTCGCGATGATGCCGCGGCGCAAGCAGACCCGCGCGCAGGACCGCCAAGTCAGAATCAACGCGGAACGACGCGAACGCACCGAACTAATCGCCGAAGAAGAACGACAACACCAAGCCTGGCTGGCGGCGATCTACAAACCGCCGCCCTTCTGAACGGGTTCGATGCGCACATAGCGCGACCGGTGGTGGAGGGTGAACCCCATCGACTCGAAAAGCGCTGTCGCGGAGGCATTGTCGGCGAGCACCTGCGTGTAAGCGCGGGTGGCGCCCTGATCCGCACCCCAGCCCATCAGCGCGGTGCACAGTGATCGTGCATGGCCGCGTCGGCGCTGATCCTCGGCGACCTTCAACGCGGACAGGCCCAGCCAGCGGGTGCCGTCGCGCGCCGATGTGACCGCTGCCCGCGCCACTGCCGCACCCGCGACCGTCGCGAAGATCACCGAGCCGTCGACCACCGTGGTCAACACGTCGATCGGCACGTTGCGCTCATAGATGCGCATCCACTCTTCGTCCGGTCGTGGTGCCAGCGCTACCGCGTCTCCAGGTTCGCCCGGTTCGATATCGCATGCCATGACGAGGTTCTCGGCTTCGGTCGGTGTATCCGCCGGAACGCGGATCAACCGGTCCGGCGCGCTCACCAATGGCGCCACCGACCGTGCCGCGTACCAGTCGGCGACCGCGCCCATTTCGGAGGAACCCGAAAAATCAAGTGGAACAGCTGAATTAGCGCGACGTGTGATCCCGTGCCCGAAGCGGCAGAACCATCCGCCCACCCACTGCTGCTCCGCGCCGGGCCAGGCCAGTGCCGCCGCGTGCTCGAGGTTTCGGATGTCGGCGGTACGCACCGGTGCAGCGGCCAGCGCCTTGATCACGACCACCTCGTCGACCGCAACGGCCACCACATCCCCGCGCTTCGTGCGCACGTGCAGCGTCGGCTCCGTCTGCACCAGGTGACCGATCACGTCCGTCAACGGTGGCACCGACCCGGCGGGCAGGCGGTGTCGAATCATCACCCGCGTGCCCACCGGCGGAATCTGCATCAGTGACCGAAGGGGTCGGGATCCTCGCCGGGCATCCACGACAGCCCCGGCACGCCCCAGCCGTGCGACTTCACCGAGCGCTTCGCGCTGCGCGCATGCCTGCCGACCAGCCGATCCAGATACAGGAAGCCGTCCAGGTGGCCCGTCTCGTGCTGCAGCATCCGCGCGAACAGGCCGGTGCCTTCCAGCGTGATCGGTGTGCCGTCGGCGTCCAGGCCCGTCACCCGCGCCCAGTCCGCCCGGCCGGTCGGAAACGATTCCCCGGGCACCGACAGGCAGCCCTCGTCATCGTTGTCCGGGTTGGGCATCGTCTCGGGAACTTCGGACGTCTCGAGCACCGGGTTCACGACGACACCCTTGCGTCGGGTGACCCTGCCGCGTTCGTCTGCGCAGTCGTAGACGAACACACGCTTGGCTATCCCGATCTGATTCGCGGCGAGCCCGACACCGTTGGCCGCCGCCATCGTGTCGTAGAGATCGGCGATCAAGTCCGCGAGATCGGCCGGCAGCGAACCGTCGTCACCGACAGGTATGGGCTCGGTCGCGGTGTGCAGGACGGGATCTCCTACGATGCGTATCGGTACAACAGCCACGCGCAACAGCTTAAGTCGGCAATCCTTATCGCCCGACTCGCGGGCATGTCGGACGCCTCTGCTTGCAAACCCGTGGTTGAATGAGCGCCGAACCACAGCGATGTCATTTCGAGTGTTGGAAGGGCCCAGGAGCCAGATGGACGGCGCAATCGCGCGGACTGAGCAATCCGGGAACGACCCTGCCCTGGCCGATGGGCTGACCCGGCGCGAGCACGACATCCTGGCGTTCGAACGTCAGTGGTGGAAATACGCGGGTTCCAAGGAAGACGCGATCAAGGAACTGTTCTCGATGTCGGCCACTCGCTACTACCAGGTGCTCAACGCCCTGGTCGACCGTCCGGAGGCGCTCGCAGCGGATCCCATGCTGGTCAAGCGGCTGCGCCGGTTGCGGGCAAGTCGGCAGAAGGCGCGTGCGGCACGCCGGCTCGGCTTCGACGTCACCTGAGCTCGGCAGGTCTTTCTCCGACCGGCTTGTTCGGCTGGATACAGTGAACGCAATGAATCAGCAGAACTCCTCTGGCCTACCCCTGCGCGCCATGGTGATGGTGCTGCTGTTCCTCGGCGTCGTATTTCTGCTGGTGGGATTCCAGGCGATGGGTGGCGGCGACGACGACGGCGATCAGTCGTCCATCGCGACCAGCACCCAGACGACCACCACCAGCGCGAGCCCGACCGAGTCCCCTGAACCGGCCAAGCCCGAGGTGCGGGTGTTCAACATCTCGACGGTGCAGGGCGCCGCGGAGGGCACCGCCAACCGGCTGCGCGAGGGCGGCTGGACCGTCGCCGAGACGGGGAACCTCGAGCTGCCCGACGTGACGGCCAACACCGTGTACTTCACCGACGCACCCGGAGAGCGGGAAGCCGCCGAGGAAGTCGGCAAGTTGTTGGACGCCCCGGTCGAACCTCGTCTACCCGAACTCGCAGAGCAGCCGCCGGGAGTGCTCGTGGTGGTGACCGGCTAGGCTCTAGCACATGCTCAAGACCGTCGCGCTCGCAGCTGGCTTCGCAGTTCCCGCTCTCGTGCTCAGCGCTTGCAGCGCCCCCGAACAACCCGCAACGACACCGGGCACCACACCGTCGGTGTGGACTGGCTCGCCCGCACCGTCGGCACAGCCCGGTGAGCACGGCGGCGGCCACGGCGGTGGACATGGGGGTGAGGCCAGCGGCGAGACGCTGAAGACCGAACTGAAATCACCGGACGGGACCACGGTCGCCACGGCCGAGATCGCGTTCTCGGGCAACTATGCGACCGTCACGGTTCAGACCACCGAAGGTGGTGAACTGGCACCGGGCTTCCACGGACTGCACATCCACTCGGTCGGCAAGTGTGAGGCCAACTCGGTCGCGCCGACCGGCGGTGCGCCCGGCGACTTCAATTCGGCCGGTGGACATCTCCAGGTGGCAGGACACACCGGGCACCCCATGAGCGGTGACCTGTCGTCGCTGCAGGTTCGCGAGGACGGCTCGGCGTTGTTGGTGACGACCACCGACGCGTTCACTGAGGAAGACCTGACGGGTGAGGCCAAGACGGCCATCATCATTCACGAGAAGGCGGACAATTTCGCGAACATTCCGCCGGAGCGCTACCAGCAGGTCAACGGAGCTCCCCCGCCGGACGAGACCACCCTGGCGACCGGCGATGCCGGAAAGCGTGTGGCGTGCGGTGTCATCGGCGCAAGCTAACCGCCACATAGATTTCGTCGCCTCGCCCCGGCCGACGCTAGGGGTGGAGTGGGAGTTCGCGCTAGTCGACGCCGAGACCCGCGACGTGAGCAATGTCGCCACCGAGGTGATCGAGGAACTCGGCGAGAACAACCCGCGGGTGCACAAGGAACTGCTGCGCAACACCGTCGAGATCGTCACCGGCATCAACGATTCCGTTCCCGAGGCGATGGACGACCTACGGTCGACGCTGCGGACCGCTCGCAAGATCGTCCGGGACCGCAACATGGAGTTGTTCTGCGCGGGCACACATCCGTTCGCACAATGGACCCCCGAGAGCCTGACCGATGCGCCCCGCTACGCCGAGCTGATCAAGCGCACGCAGTGGTGGGGGCGTCAGATGCTGATCTGGGGCGTCCATGTACACGTAGGCATCTCGTCGGCGCACAAGGTGATGGCGATCAACACCTCACTGCTCAACCACTATCCGCACCTGCTGGCGCTGTCGGCGTCGTCGCCATTCTGGGACGGCGAGGACACCGGCTATGCGTCCAACCGCGCGATGATGTTCCAGCAGTTGCCGACGGCCGGCCTACCATTCCACTTTCAGACGTGGCGGGAATGGGAAGGCTTCGTACACGATCAGAAGAAGACCGGCATCATCGACCACATGAACGAAATCCGTTGGGATATCAGGCCGTCGCCGCACATCGGTACGGTGGAGGTGCGGATCTTCGACGGGGTCTCCAACATCCGTGAGTTGAGCGCATTGGTGGCATTGACTCACTGTCTGATCGTCGACCTCGACCATCGCCTGGATGCTGGCGAGCGATTGCCGACGATGCCACCGTGGCACGTACAGGAAAACAAGTGGCGCGCAGCCCGTTACGGCTTGGATGCGGTGATCATCCTGGACGAGGACAGCAACGAGCGTCTGGTAACCGATGACCTCGACGATCTGCTGAACCGGCTCGAGCCTGTTGCCGCCTCGTTGAACTGTGCCGACGAACTCAGGCTGGTCTCCGAAATCTGCGCTTCGGGTGGGTCTTACCAACGTCAACGGCGGGTTGCCGAAGAGCATGACGGCGACCTGCGTGCGGTGGTCGACTCGCTGGTCGCCGAGTTGGACGTCTAACGGTGCCCGTCACGCCGATGTTTCCGCTGCAGGTGGCGATGCTGCCCGGTGAGGAGCTGCCGCTGCGAATCTTCGAACCGCGTTACGCCGCACTGGTTTCGGACTGCCTCGCGACCGATGACCCTGCGTTCGGGGTGGTGTTGATCTCCGCCGGCCGCGAGGTAGGCGGCGGTGACAAGCGCAGTGACGTCGGCGCGATGGCTCACATCACAGAGTCTGCCGATCTCGGGGATGGCCGCTATCGCCTGCGGTGCGTCATGGCCGAGCGCATCCGGGTGGTGGAGTGGCAGCCCGACAATCCGTACCCGCGCGCCGCGGTCGAGGACTGGCCCGATGAACCCGGTGAGAGCATCGATGTGAACGCGATCAGGGACATCGAAGATCGCATGGTCGCGCTGTTCGAGCGCATCGCGCAGGCACGCGGCGCGCAGGTGGTTGCGCGGGACATCGTCGCGGGGGCCGATGCATCTGGCGATGCCGCAATGTGGATGTACGCGTTGGCTTCCCGGCTGCCGATGGGGCAGGCCGACCGCTACGCCGTGCTCGCCGCGCCGACGGTCGCCGCGCGGGTTGCCGCGCTGAGCGAAGCCGTGGATACGGTGACCGCGATGGTCGAATTCCAGCTCTCCGAGTAGCTTTCGGCTAGCCGCGCACGCCCTCGACGAACGTGGTGCGCGGCGTGGTGTTCTCTGTGGTTGCAGTGGGTGGACGGCCGTAGCGCTGCATCAGCGCGCCGGCGTCCTCGGACGAGACGCGCCAGCCGCGGTCCATCAACCAGTCGGCGACATCGGTGCGGTCCTCGATGAACCACAGATCCTGGACGTCGGGAACCTCGGTTTCGCTGGTGCCCGCCGCTTCTCGCATCTGGCGCAGCTGTTCGCGTCGGCTCGCCAGATATTCGGGATCGAAGAATCCGGCACCGAACGATTCGACACCGATCCGGCTGCCCGGTGCGCTCAGATCGTGGATGCGCTCGAACAGCAGGTCCTGACCTTCGGCGGGCAGGTAGGGCAACAGGCCCTCGGCAATCCACGCCGTCGGCTCGTGTGCGTCGAAACCTGCGTCGCGGAACGCTTTCGGCCAATCCTGGCGCAGGTCGATGGGCACGGGGACGTAGCGGGCGGCGGGACGGTCGCCGACCAGCGTCTCGGCTTTGAACGCCAGCACCTTTGGCTGATCGATCTCGTAGACGACGCTGTCATCCGCCCACGGCAGTCGCCACGCCCTGGCGTCGAGTCCCGCGGCGAGGATGACGGCCTGCACGACGCCGTTGGCGCACGCGGTCATGAAGAAGTTGTCGAACCATTTGGTGCGCGAAGCCGCGTAGTTCGAAATCGCCCGAATCCGCTCGACCATGTGCGAAGGCGGCAGCTGCCACCCGCGGTCCAACGCGGCATCGACGAAACGCTGGGCGTAGGTGTCGATGAACAGCGGGCAACCCGAAGATGCTTCCTGCGCGCGCGCCCACGCCACGCCGAGCGCGGTCGCTCCGACACTCTCGGTGATGTCCCAGCTGTCGTCGTCAGTCCTGGCCATTGCCACCCTCAGGTTCGGCGAACTCGTACAGCTCGTCGGTGGTCAACAGATCGTCGCGTACGTTCTGTTCCCGGTAAGCCAGCTGGCCAACCCGGTTGGCCACCACCGGTGCGGTGATCACGGTGAACAACCCGGTGAGGATGATCATGCCGACGTCGGCGTTGCCCCGCAACCGGATCGCGGCGCCGACGAGGACCAGCAGCAGTCCCAGGACCTGCGGCTTGGACGCCGCGTGCATCCGCGTCAACGTGTCCGGGAAGCGGACAACGCCGATGGCCGCGGTCAGTGCGAGGGCGGAGCCGCCGAGGATGAGTACCGCGGTCACGATGTCGAGCACGTTCATGGCCGTCCCCCCGCCTTGCCCTTGTCGACGTCCGGAACACGGAACCTCGCGACGCTGACCGAGCCGACGAAGCTGATCAAGGCCAGCGCGGCCATGCCGTAGGTCACCGTCGTGTCGAGGCTGAAGGCCGCCCAGGTGCCGATGCCGCACATCGTCACGGCGACGAGGGTGTCCAACGCCACCAATCGATCGAGGGTGCTCGGGCCGGCGAGCAGCCGGATCATCGTGACGCCGGCCGCGGCCGTCAGCATCACCGCCGCGGCGATCCACACGTAGTTCATGCGCTCTCCTTGTTCGGTGAAGGCCGCCAATCCTTTTCGCGCTCGAATGTCCGCACCAGCTGCCGTTCGACCTTAGTGACCTGCCGATAGAACCGCTCGACGGATCGCTTGTTGCCGACGTCGATAACGTGCATGTAGAGAATGCGCCGACTCTGATCGATCTCCAGCACGATCGAACCGGGGACCAGGTTGAAGATGTTGACGGCCAGTGCCAGCACGAGATCGGACTTGACCGCGAGGTGGGCGCGCAGCACCGCCGACAGCGGCGGCGGGCCGGGCTTGATGGCCAGCCACGCCACCTGGTACGACGACAGCACCAAGTCGTACATGACGGACACGATCAGCCGCAGCAGGGAAAGCGGGTGCACCTTTCCCTCGACGGGCACCGCGGGCAGTGGCAGCAGCAGCGTGATGACCAGCGCGACGAGCAGACCGGAAAGGATGTTGGCCGCGGAGAACGTGCCCCACAACAGAATCCACACGAGGATCAGCCAGCACACCACCCAGACGCGGAGCAGGACGTTTCTCATTTGCCCAACACCGCCGAGATGTACTGGCCGGGATCGAGGACCTCGTCGGCAGCCCGCTCGCTGTAGGCGAAGAAGGGTCCGGCGAGCAGCGTCATCGACAGTCCCACGGCCATCAGTGCGCCCGTCGGCGCCAGCATGCCTACCGGCATCCTGCCCACGTCGTCGCGGTTCATGAATTCCACGTCCTCGGAATCGTCGAGCAGTGCCGCGGGCGCGGCCGCCGCCAGATGTCCTTCCGGTGCGTCTTCGCGGGAGCGCCAGAAGGCCTTCGTCCACACCCGCACGATGACGTACAGCGTGAGCAGGCTGGTGATCACCCCGCCGCCGACGAGAACCCAGGCCAGAGCCGACCCGTTCTGCGCACCGGCTTCCAATAGCGCGACCTTGCCGATGAATCCCGAAAAAGGCGGTATGCCACCGAGATTGAGGGCAGGGACCACGAACACGAACGCCAGAATCGGACTGGCTGCGGCTAGCCCGCCGAGGCGCTGCAGCGTCGACGCACCGGCCTGGCGCTCGATCAGGCCGACGACGAGGAACAGTGTTGTCTGCACCACGATGTGGTGTGCGACGTAGTAGATCGCTCCCGCCATGCCGAGCTCGCTCGACAGCGCGATGCCGAACACCATGTAGCCGATGTGGCTGACCAACGTGAACGACAACAGCCGCTTGATGTCGCTCTGCGCGATCGCGCCGAGGATGCCGACGATCATGGTGAGCAGCGCCGCCACGAGCAACAGCGGATCCAGCCCACCGTCGGGGAACAGCAGCGAATGCGCCCGGATGATTGCGTAGACACCGACTTTGGTGAGCAGCCCGGCGAACACGGCCGTGACCGGTGCGGGCGCGGTGGGGTAGGAGTCGGGCAGCCACCCGTAGAGCGGGAAGACGGCCGCCTTGATGCCGAATCCGACAAGCAGCACCGCGAACAACGCGCTGCGGGTGCCTGAAGACACGTCCTCCAGCCGCACGGCCAGCTCGGCCATGTTCAGCGTTCCGGTGGTGGCGTAGATGAGCGCGATGCCGAACAGGAACACCAACGACGAGACCATCGACACCATCACGTACGAGATGCCGGCGCGGACACGGTCTTTGCTCCCCCCGATCGTCAAGAGCACGAAGCTCGCCGACAGCAGCACCTCGAATCCGACGAACAGGTTGAACAGATCGCCGGCCAGGAATGCCGTGCAGACTCCTGCCGACAGCACCAGGTAACTGGGCAGGAAGATCGACACCGGCTGACGTTCGTCGCCGTCGCGGATGCCCTGCCCGATGGCGTAGAACACCACGGCCAGCAGCACTATCGACGACACGAGCAGCATCAGCGCCGACAGCCGGTCGACTACGAGGGTGATCCCGAGTGGGCCCAGTCCCTGCTCCGTCGGTCCCCAACCGCCGACCTGCAGCGCCAGCGTGCCGTCGCGATCGGCGAGGTACAGCAGAACCGCGCACACGACGACAACGACTGACAGTGCGCCCAGTGCGATGAGCCGCTGCAGGCGCGGCTTGCGGCCGGCGAACAGCGACGCGGCGGCGCCGAGTGTCGGGATGAGCACGGGCAGCGGTGTCAGCACCGCGGCGAGCGTCATCGCGACCCCTCGTGTCCGGGTAGCGCGTCCAGCTCGTCGGGCGCGTCGGTGTCGCGGGCCCGGTCGGGTTCCGGGCGGTCCTCCTCGACGGCCACCGCGTCCTTGGCGGCGATCTCCGAGACCTTCGCGTCCTCGGGATCGTCGCCGACTTCCTCTTCGGTGGTCAGCCGATACGTCCGGTACGTCATCGCCAGTACGAAGGCGGCGATACCGAGGCTGATCACGATGGCCGTCAGGATCATGCCCTGCGCCAACGGATCCGCGGTGTTGGTCTGCCCGTCGCTGGTGCGCCCGCGGATCGGCGGGTTGCCCGACGGACCACCGACGGTGAGGATCAGCAGGTTGATGGCGTTGCCGATCAGCAGCAGTCCCAACAACATTCGGGTCAGGTTGCGTTCGAGCAGCAGGTAGACCCCCGCGCTGGTGAGTCCGCCGATCATGATGAGCGGGACGAGATAGGTGGTCACGCCGAGTCCACCACCCCACGCTGGCGGCCCATCTCGACGTCGATGCGGGCACCGAGGCTGCGCAGCACGTCGAGCACGAGGCCGACGACGATCAGGTACACGCCGAGGTCGAAGAACAGGGCCGTGACGAACTTGACGGTCCCGAGTACCGGGACGTCGACCTCGATCAGCGCCGAGGACAGCACCGGCGCCCCCAGTAGCAACGAGGCGGCTCCGGTGCCCGCGGACAGCAGGAGCCCGGCGCCCAGGATCTTGCCCGCGTCCAGCGGCAGGGTTTCGCCGAGTTCGTAACGGCCGCCGGCGAGATAGCGCAGTACCAGGGCGAGGCCCGCGGTGAGTCCGCCCGCAAAACCGCCGCCGGGGGTGTTGTGCCCCGCGAAGAAGAAGTAGAGCGACAACACCATGATGAGCGGGAAGATGATGCGCGTCGCGACCTCGAGCACCAGCGACCGGTGCCTCGGATCGCGCAGCTCGCTGCCGCGCAGCCACGTGACGTCACCGGCCGCCGGGCTGTGCGTCGTCATCGGCAACCGTCCGATGTCGGGCTGGCCGGCGTCGGCAACTCGCGGTGCGGCACCGAAACGCTGGTGCCGGAACACCATTGATGCCACACCGGTCGCGGCGACCAGCAGCACCATGATCTCGCCCATGGTGTCCCATGCGCGGATGTCGACGAGCAGGACGTTCACTGTGTTGGCGCCGTGGCCGCGGAAATACGCTGCATCGGGCAGTAATTCGGCGATCGGGGTACCGGTGCGGGCGGCCATCGCGTAGACGGCCAGGGTGGTGACCGTCCCGCCGACCGCAATTGCCAGCGCCGCGCGAGCCCACCGGAACCTGTTGATGTGGGTGCGGTCGGCCTCGGCAGGCAGCGTGCGTAGCACGAGCACAAAGATGATCAGCATCAGCGTCTCGACCAGGAACTGAGTCAGCGCCAGATCGGGTGCGCCGTGGAACGCAAAGATCGCACCGCACCCGTAGCCGGTCACCCCGACCAGCAACACGGCCGCCAGCCTGTTGCGCATCAGGGTCGCGCCGAGCGCGGCCGCCAGCACGATCAGGCCGACCACGACCTGCACCGGTGACCCCCACAGCGTGAAGTCGGGGCGATCGCGCGCGCCCAGCGCCAGCACGATGGTCGGGACGAGCACCAGCGTGGAGAGGATCACCGACTGCGTCGCCGGGATGGAACCACGCTGGGTGACGGCGGTGAGCTGGATCGAGAGGATGTCCAGTCCACGGACGACGGAGTCGTAGATTTTGTCGGCGTTGCCGAGGGGTTCGTGCACGGTGCGGATACGGCGCAACCGGGAGCGGCCGAAGAACGCCGCGGTGCCGACCCCGAGGACAAGCATCGACAAGAGCAGCGGGATCCCGAGCCCGTGCCACAGCGCGAGGTCGTAGTCCGCGCCGCCGGGCACCGTGTCAGCATAGCTGTCCAGCACGGAGTCGAGCTCGGTCGGCCACAGCCCGAACAGCAGTCCCGCCGCGGCCAGCAGCGCGGGTGGGATCATGAAAGTGATTTCGGGACGGTGCATTTCGGCGACACGGGTGCTTGGCTCCTGCTGTCCCTTGCGGCCGAACGCGCCGACCAGGAAGCGCAGACTGTAGATGGTGGTGAACACCGAACCGAGCACGATGCCCGCCAGGACGAACGGTGCGGCCGAGCCGAGCACCGGGCTGTGCAGCACGGTTTCGAAGTCGGCCTCCTTGGCGACGAATCCGAGGAACGGTGGCAGGGCCGCCATGCTCGCGGTGGCCGCGACGGCGATGACGAGCAGGCTCCTGCTGCGAGCTCCCAACCACGCCAGCCTGCGGATGTCGCGGGTGCCGGTGGCGTGGTCGATGACACCGACAACCATGAACAGCGACGCCTTGAACATCGCGTGCGCACACAGCATTGCCAGGCCGGCGAGCATCATGTCGCTGCCACCCGAGCCGACCATCACGGTGATCAGCCCGAGTTGGCTGACCGTGCCGAACGCGAGGATCAACTTGAGGTCGTACTCGCGCACCGCCCGCCATCCGGCCAGCAGCATCGTGACGATGCCGAGTGTGATGACGATGGGCCGCCACGGCGGAGAATCCGCGAAGCCGGGCGTCATGCGTGCCAGCAGGTAGACGCCGGCCTTGACCATGGCCGCGGCGTGCAGATAGGCGCTGACCGGTGTGGGGGCCGCCATCGCGCCGGGCAGCCAGAAGTGCATCGGCACGATCGCCGACTTCGACAGCGCCCCGATGAGAATGAGCACAATCCCCACCGACGCCGCGACACCCGTCGGGGGCGATGCGATCAGCTCGGACAGCAGAAAGGTGCCCGCAAGGTTCCCGAGCACGATGATGCCGACGAGCATCGCCAGCCCGCCGAACGTCGTCACCAGCAACGCCTGGGTGGCGGCGCGGCGGCTGGTGGCGCGCTCGGCGTAGTGGCCGACGAGCAGGAACGACAGAACCGAGGTCAGCTCCCAGAACACGTAGAGCATCAGCATGTTGTCGCTGGTCACAAGGCCGAACATCGCGCCGGAGAAGGCGACCAGCTCGGCCGCGAAACTCGGTAGCCGCTTCTCGGTGTGCCCGTCGTGGTGTTCGAAGTAGTCGGCGCAATAGAAAAGGACGAGAGCGCCGATTCCCAGCACCAGCACGCTCATGATCGCCGCCAGCGAATCGAACCGCAGCGCGATGTTCATCGACAGCTCGGGCACCCAGGGCACATCGACGGTCTTGGCTCCGCCGGGCGTGGGCCAGTTGGTCACGACCCAGATCAGCGAACCCAGCGGCACCAGCGCCAACGGGTAGAAGGCCATCCGTCCCCACCGGTAAACGAGCAGGGGTGCCAGCGCGGTAGCGACCGCGTGGGCGATGAGGATGGCGAGCAAGGGCACTCCGGATAGCGGGGTGTCAGCCGGGTAAAGGGCTCGGGCTTAACGCCAGTCTACGTGGGCCGATGCGGCTACCATCCGGCCTCATGGACACAGTGGATGTGGTGGTGGTCGGCGCGGGACCCACCGGTCTGATGCTGGCCTGCGAACTCGCGCTCGGCGGGGTGGCCGTCCGGGTGCTCGAGGAACGTGCCTCCGCACCGAACATCACCAGGGCTTTCGCGGTGCACGCCCGAACCCTGGAACTGCTCGACGCGCGGGGGATGGCCGAGGATCTGGTTCCGCGCGGCGTGCAGGTGTACGAGCTCGCTCCGCCCGGCGGGTCGACGCTGGATCTGCGGGAGCTGCCCGGCAGGTACGCGATGCTGTTGATCGTCCCGCAGAGCGGCACCGAGCAGGTGCTCGAAACCCGTGCGGGCGAACTCGGGGTGCCGATCGTCAGGGGCGCCGAGGTGGCCGCGCTCAGCCAGGACGACGACGGTGTGACGGTCGAGTGCGCGGGTGGCGAGACCATCCGCGCGAAGTATGTGGTCGGCTGCGACGGCGCCCACAGCACGGTTCGTCGCCTCGTCGGCATCGACTTCGCGGGCAAGCAGTACGAGACGCACATCCTGCTGGCCGACGTCGCGTTGTCCCGCGCGCCGTCCGACACCCTGACCGGCGTGACCAACGAGCGGGGCGTCGTGCTGATGATCCCGTTCGGCGACGGCTGGTTCCGGGCCATCGCTTGGGACCGGCTGCGCGAGCAGGCGCCGCTGTCGGAACCCGTGACGCTCGACGAGATCCGCGAGTCGTTCATGCGCGTCGCGGGTGACGACTACGGCATGAGCGAGATGCGGTGGAGTTCGCGTTTCCTGTCTGAACGCCGACAGGCGCGCCACTACCGTTCCGGCCGGGTGTTCATCGCAGGTGATGCCGCGCACGTGCATTCCCCGCTCGGCGGGCAGGGCATGAACACCGGTATCGGGGACGCGATGAACCTCGGCTGGAAGCTGGCCGCTGCGGTCAAAGGGTCGGCACCGCCGGCGTTGTTGGACAGCTACGAGGCCGAGCGCCATCCGGTCGGCGCCATGGTGTTGCGCACAACCGACGCGTTCAACCAGGTGGTGCTCGGAAGCTCCCGGCTGCAACGGATAGCGCGCACCGTCGTCATCGGCACGCTTACCCGGGTCCCGAAGACCAGGCGAATGATGCGCGAATTCCTCAGCGGCATCGGAATTGCCTACCCGCACAAGCGGGGTGACAACCCGTTGGTGGGTCGCCGGATGCCGGACGTCGAGTGCAACGGCGAACGCGTCTACGAACTGTTGCGGGCGGGCAAGTTCGTGTTGGTCACGGCTGCGCCGGTGGACCTCGGCCGGTCCGACATCGTGCACGTCGTCGGCAGGCATCCGGAACTTCCCGAGGCCGTCCTGGTGCGGCCCGACGGCTACGTGGCGTGGGCCGACGACCGGGTGCCGAGTGCCGCCGAACTGATTGCAGCCCTGGACAACTGGACGCATCAGAAATAGCGCAGCCATACGTAGACCCACGCGATCGCGGTCGACATCAACGTCACGACGATGCCGTAGCGGGTGAACCGCCAGAAGCTGATCGCGTGTCCGGCCCGCTGCGCGATGCCGATGGCGACGACGTTGGCGCTCGCAGCGATCGCGGTGCCGTTGCCCGAGAAGCATGCGCCCAGTGCGAAGGCCCACCACAGCGCCCGGCCGGTCTCGGCGTCCGGCGCCTGCGCGGCCATGTCCTCGACCACCGGCGTCATCGTCGCGGTATAGGGAATGTTGTCGACAAACGCACCGAGCACGGCGGAGCCGAACAGCAATCCTGTTGCGGCAAGGAAGAAGTCGTCGCCGAAAAGATTGACCGCCGCGTCGCCGAGCCATCCGATGACCCCGGTGTGCACCAGGCCCGAAACCATCGCGAACAGGCCCATGAAGAACACCAGTGTGGGCCATTCGACTTCGGGGAGTACGTCGGCCACGTCGACGTTGGTGACCAACAGCATTGTGCCCGCGCCCAGCAGCGCAACGATCGACGGTGCGACGTGTAGCACCGAGTGCAGGCTGAAGCCGGCGACGACGAGTGCCAGCACGACCAACGACCGTACGAGCAGACGGGTGTCCTTGATGGCCCGTCGCTCCTGCAGTGCCATCACCTTATCGAGGCGCATCTCGTTGGAGCGCAGGTCCTTTCGGAACAGAAACTTCGTGAAGAACACAAAGAGCACGAAGATGACGATCACGATCGGCGCCATGTTCACCAGGAAGTCGTTGAACGTCAGGCCCGCCCGGCTGCCGATGATGATGTTGGGCGGATCGCCGATGAGGGTGGCCGCCCCGCCGATGTTGGAGGCCAACACCTCGGCGATCAGGAAGGGCTGCGGCGCGATCTCCAGCCGGTCGCAGATGACCAGCGTGACCGGTGCAACGAGCATGATGATCGTGACGTTGTCGAGCACCGGCGAAGCCACGCCGGTGATCACCATCAGCATCACCATGAGTCGAAATGGCCTGCCTTTGGACCGCTTTGCGGCCCAGATCGCCAGGAAGTCGAACAGCCCCGTCTGCTTGATGACACCAACGATGACCATCATGCCGAGCAGCAGGAAGATGACGTTCCAGTCGATGCCCTCGTGCTCGGAGTAAAAGATCTTGACGCCGGGAGTCAGGCCGAGCAGGGTCATCAAACCCGCGGCGACCAGGACGGTCTTTACCTTGTTCGCACGCTCGGTCGCCAAAAACCAGAAGGCGACGACGAATATCGCCAGCGCCAGAAGAGGAGCCAGCACGGGGCCGGAAGATCAGTCGTTGGGGCCGGCCACGGCCAGGCTTGTGAGCAGCCGCTCGAGCGTCACCGCGCCGACCAGCTTTCCGCCGCGGTCGACGACCGCGATCAACGGACTCCTCTTGTTCGCCATCACGGTGGCGACCTCGAGAAGGGTGGCGTCCGGTGCCACCGTAACCGGCTTGGCGACCGGGGTGGGCAGGCAGTCGCCCACGGTCAGCCGGCCCGGACCGTGCCAGAACAGGTCGGCGTGGATCTCGTCGACGGTCCGCACAAGCGCCGGGTCGTCGCGGTAGGACTCGGGGATCGTCAGCCGCAGGACCTGGGTGCCGGGCAGCACGGCGACGGGACGGTCGGACTCGTCGACCACGACGAGTCCGGGCAGCCGGTTGACCACCATCAGCTGTACGGCCTTGGACACCGGGTCGTCCATCCGCACCGTCGGTGGGGTCACGGCGATTTCATGTGCTTGCATGAGTTCGTTCCAATGGGTGCCGGCGGTGTCTGCGGTAAGCGTCATCGTCCTCGTCCTCCGGTCATTTCGTCGACTGACCGTGCATGTTGACGTCAGTCTGGGCGGCTTAGGAACGGCGCACCATTGGGTCTGGACCCCATTCGGGACAGTTGTGGCCTGTATGGACAAACCTCGGTGCAACGGTTCACCCTGGGGCTATGAGTCGGGCGCGCACCGGGGCCGCCGCGCTGTTTCGGCGTGTCTTCGCGATAAACGGCCTGATCTTCGTCGCGGGGACGTTGATCCTGGCCCTGTCCCCGGCGTCGGTGTCGTCGCGCATCAAGCTGACCGAGATCCCGGTCCTGGTCGTCGGGCTGGCGGTGATGCTGACCGCGAACGCGCTACTGCTGCGGTCGAGTCTGGCCCCGCTGCTGAAATCTGAGCGGACGACGGCGGGTGCGACGGCGTTGGCCGCCCAGGAGAACGAACGTCAGCGCATCGCGCGCGAACTGCACGACGAGATCGGGCAGACCCTCACGGTCGCGTTGTTGATGCTCAAACGCGCCGTTGACCGCGCGCCCAGCGAAATCAAGAGCGAGCTGGCCGGGACGCAGGAGGCAGTGCGGGCCAGTCTCGACGAGGTCCGCAGCATCGTCCGACGATTACGCCCGGACGCACTCGAAGATCTGGGACTCACCAGCGCGCTCAACGCGCTGTGCAGCGACTTCTCCCAGGGGACCGGTCTGACGGTGGTCAAACACATTGCCTCCCAATCTGATCGGCTGCCCGCCGATGTGGAGCTGGTGTGCTACCGGGTCGCTCAGGAAAGCCTGACGAACGTCGCGAGGCACGCGGCGGCGAACAAGGTGTGGCTCGATATGCACACCACGGCGGATCAACTCACGCTGCGGATCGCCGACGATGGGCGAGGCGGCATAGCCGACGAAGGTGCGGGGATCAACGGGATGCGCGAGCGGGCCGTGCTGGTGAACGCGGCGCTGACGATCACGTCCGTCAAGGATGAGGGCACCGAGGTGCGTCTGGTGATTCCGCTGCCCGGACAGAACCGCTGATGCTCGCCTCTCCCGCGCGGATCCTGCTCGCCGACGACCACGCCCTCGTGCGCAGCGGTCTACGGATGATCATCGATGCGGAGCCTGATCTGACGGTGGTGGCGGAGGCGGCAGACGGCAGCGAGGCCTTGGATGTGCTCGACCGGACTCCGGCCGATCTGGCGATTCTCGATATCGCGATGCCGCGCATGACGGGTCTGCAGGCGGCGAGGGAGATGAACCGCAGGCATCCGCATGTCCGGATCCTGATTCTGTCGATGTACGACAACGAGCAGTACTTCTTCGAGGCGTTGAAGGCGGGCGCCTCGGGCTACGTGCTCAAGTCGGTGGCGGACCGCGACCTGCTAGAGGCGTGCCGCGCGACGCTGCGCGGCGAACCGTTTCTGTACGCGGGCGCGGTCACAGCCCTGATCCGCGACTACCTGCACCGGGCGCGGCAGGGCGATTCTCTGCCCGACACCATCCTGACGCCGCGCGAGGAGGAGGTGCTCAAGCTGATCGCCGAGGGCTTTTCGACGCGCGAGATCGCGACGACGCTGAGCATCAGCGCCAAGACGGTCGACCGCCACCGCACCAACACGTTGGCGAAGCTCGGACTGCAGGACCGAGTCGCGTTGACGCGTTACGCGATTCGCGCGGGCCTGATCGAACCCTGACGCGCGGCGCACGCTCCCGGCATCATCGCGAACCGGATCGGCACCGCGTGGCCGATGACTCCGATGCCCGCGCCGAGGATCGGCCAGATGGGCCAGAAGTACCACGCGCCCGCGGTCAGACCGACGACCAACCACACGGTCAGCACGATGAGAACCATCGCGAGGTAGCCCGCCAGGTGGATCTGTACTCCGCGCCAGGCGGCCTTTCGGCGGGCCTGCGCGCGCGTGGGGTCGTTGCGCCGGATCCGGTCAATGGGTAGATCTGCGACGAGTTCGTGCAGTTCGTCGGTGGTATGAGCGGCGAACGTGGCCTGTAACCGTCGCTCGTAGTCGTCCAGCCCGAAGTAGCCCTGCGCAAGTGCCTGACCCAGTTGATTCGCGGTCCGGTTCCGCTCACGATCACCCGCTAGCATCGCGACTCCCTTCAATCTTGACACTGACTAGTTCTAGCGTCGACTATGCACCTTGAACTAGCCACTGTCAAGATTTATTTGCGTGGGCACGAAGGGCTGCGCGGTACGCGTCAATGTTCAACGCGGGCTTGGGAATGCGCTCACTATTGATGTCTCGGTTCAATCAGAGAGGGGCGGCCATGGCTGTCGACGAAGCGAAGTTGAACGAATTCCTCGGCAAGGCGGTTGGCGATCTCGGTGCCGCGATGAGTGCGACGCTGATCCTCGTCGGCGATCGCCTTGGTCTCTATCGCGAACTGGCGAAAGGTGCAGTCACCTCGACCGAATTGGCCCAGCGCACCGGAACTGACGAGCGCTACGTCCGAGAATGGCTCGGCAACCAAGGCGCCGGCGGATACGTGGAGTACGACCCCGCTTCCGACAAGTGGTCGCTGAGTCCAGAGCAGGCGCTGTGCCTGACCGACCCAAACGGTCCGGTCGACATGCCCGGTGCGTACAACATCGTGGAGGCCACGTTCCATGCGCTCGAGCACACGCTGGCGAATTTCACCTCCGGTCGCGGCCTGGAATGGGGCGATCATCACCCGTGCCTGTTCGAGGGGACGGAGCGGTTTTTTCGCGCCGGCTACAACGCCAGCCTCATCGACTCATGGCTTCCGGCTCTCGACGGTGTCGTCGAGAAGCTCGAGAGCGGGATCAAGGTCGCAGATGTCGGATGCGGGCACGGCGCCAGCACCATCTTGATGGCGAAGTCATTCCCCGACTCAGAATTCATCGGCTACGACTATCACGACGAATCGATAGCGGTTGCCACGAAGAAGGCCGCGGCGGCCGACGCTGGGAACGCGCGATTCGAAGTCGCCGATGCCGTCGGCTATCCGGACAGAGAAATCGACCTGATCGCGTTCTTCGACTGTCTGCACGACATGGCCGATCCGGTCAGTGCGGCGCGGCACGCGCGCGAGGCCATCAGCGGCGACGGAACCGTGATGCTGGTGGAGCCATTCGCCAATGACCGGATGGACGATAACTTCAATCCGGTCGGCCGCGTGATGTACGGCGCCTCCACTCAGATCTGCGTCCCGGTGTCCCTGGCGCGTAAGGGTCCGGCGCTGGGCGCCCAGGCCGGTGAAGCTCGGTTACGCGAGATCATGGTCGACGGTGGCGGATTCACCGGCTTTCGGCGGGCGACCGAGACTCCGTTCAATCTCGTGCTCGAGGCGCGACCGTAGCCGTCGTCAGCGAGCGGCGGAGAAGGCGCGCAGCGACTCGACCTGAACGGGATCGAGCGACGGCCGCACGGTTTCGCGGGCCTTGGCGACGTCGGCCGCGGTGACGGCGGCGGCGTCGATGGAGCGCCGCATCGCGGTCAGCGCGGACTCGCGCAATAGGGCCACACAGTCGGCGGCGCTGTAGCCCTCTAGCTGTCCGGCCAGTGCATCGAGGTCGACATCGTCGGCGAGCGGCACGGACTTGCCTGCGGTGCGCAGGATCTCGCGCCGAGCCTCGGCGTCCGGCGGTTCGACGAAGACGAGCTTCTCGAGCCTGCCCGGTCGCAGCAACGCCGGGTCGATCAGGTCGGGCCGGTTCGTCGCACCGAGGACCACGACATTGCGCAGCGGTTCGATGCCGTCGAGTTCGGTGAGCAGTGACGCCACCACCCGGTCGGTGACACCGGAGTCGAAGCTCTGGCCCCGCCGTGGCGCCAGCGCGTCGAGTTCGTCGAGGAAGACCAGCGACGGCGCCGAGTCGCGGGCGCGTCGGAACAGATCGCGGACCGCCTTCTCCGAGGCACCGACCCATTTGTCCATCAGCTCGGCGCCTTTGACGGCATGCACGGACAGGCGGCCCGAGCTGGCCAGCGCCCGCACCACGAACGTCTTGCCGCAGCCGGGCGGGCCGTAGAGCAGGACGCCGCGCGGAGGCTCGACGCCGAGACGCTCGAAGGTCTCCGGATGCTGCAGCGGCCACAGCACCGCCTCGGTGAGTGCCTGCTTGGTTTCGGCCATGTCGCCGACGTCCTCGAGCGTCACCGAACCGACTGAGACCTCTTCGGTGGCCGACCGCGACAGTGGGCGGATCACACTCAAGGCGCCGGTCAGGTCGTCCTGCGTCAACGCGGGCGGTTTACCGTCGGTGCTGGCCCGCGCTGCCGCACGCAGCGCGGCTTCCCGCACCAGCGCGCACAGGTCGGCGACGACGAAACCTGGTGTGCGTTCGGCAATTTCGGACAGATCGAGGTCGCCAGCGGGGACGTCGCGCAGCAGCACCTCGAGCAGCTGCTTGCGGATGGACCCGTCGGGCAGGCTCAAGCCCAGCTCGCGATCGCAGAGGTCAGGGGCCCGTAGCCGAGGGTCCACGTTGTCGGGCACGGCTGAGGTCGCGACAAAAGCCACGCCGCGGGTGGCGACGGCGCTGCGCAACTCGGTGAGTATCAGTGTCGCAACGGGTTCGGCGGGTGAGGGGAGCAGTGCGTCGACATCGGTGATGAGCAGGACGCCACCGCCGTCGCGAACAGTGGACACCGCGGACGAGACGCTGGTGAGCCGGTCCTCTGGGCGCAGTGCGCCGACTTCAGGCCCGTCCAGCTCGACGAGGCGCCGGTCGGTGCAGACCGTCCGGACCATGGTCGCTTTGCCGACGCCGGCCGGTCCTGACACGAGTACGCCGAGATTTGCTGTGGCGCCTAATGTTTCGAGTAGCTGCGGTTGGTCGAGGGCGAGCTTGAGCCATTCGGTCAGCCGGGATGCCTGCGCATGCGCTCCCTTGAGATCGTCGAAGCTGACTGTGGTGGCCGTTGACTCCGTGGGAGCGGTGACGGTCGGTTGACCCGATGTCGGGGTGCGCGACGGGGTCACTCCGTCGCCCCAGCTGACCAACGAATTGGGTTGTACGCTCACGGGTCCCGTGGGATCCACGCCCGTCACTGTCAGCAGCTCGGAGGTCCACGTGATGCCGACCGACGACGCGAGCGCGGAGGTCGCCGCGGAGGTGGGAATGTCGGGGCCGAGTTCACGCGGGAGCAGCGATACGGTGTCGCCCACCGTCATCACCTTGCCCAGCAAGGCCTGGCGTAGCGTCGCAGGCGAGATCGACTGGGTCGCGAGGTTCGAGCCGGACAGTGTCACCGACCGTGCGCCGAACACGGTCGCAGGCGCGACGAGCACCGTGGTGTCCTCGCGAACGCCCGCGTTGGACAGCGTGACGTCGTCGAGGAGTGCGGTACCCGTCGGCGTACCCGACGGCGCGATCCCCGCCACTGCAGCGGTGGTGCGTGAGCCCGTCAGCGACACCGCGTCCCACTCCCGAATACCGAGTGCCGCAATGACTTCCGGATGTAGTCGAACAACGCCGCGGCGCGTGTCCAGGGCCGACGTGTTCAGACGCGCGGTCAGCGTGAGCTGCTGTTTGAGGGCGGGGCGGTCGGTCGCCGACTTCCCCGAATCGAAACCGGTCACGTCAGGAGCCCGGCCTGCGCAATCCGAGTCGCATCACGGACCTCCGGTGCGGCTGCGCACGACGAATCGCCCGCCGTGCCTCCCGTTGTTGTCGAGGTTTGTCGTCCCACACCTCGGGATGTGCGGCCAGGAATCGGCGGGTTCGGATCGCGAACGGAATGTGGATGACGTAACCGAGGATGATCGCGAGGATCACCAGATAGCCGTAGAGAATCGACGCGGCGACCAGGATCGCGACCGCCACCAGCAGCGGGGCGACCATGTTCGGTGAGACCTTGAAGGTGTGAATCTTGCGCATCGGCAGGGTGCTGACCGTGAGAACCGAGATGCCGATCATCCAGATGACCACGGCGATTTCGGACGTCCACCAGCCGTCGCCGAACTGCATCTTGGCGGCGAGCGGACCAATCGCGCCGATCGCCCCGGCCGGGGCGGGCATGCCGACGAAGTACTCCTTCTCGTACGCAGGTTTGGCGACGTCGAGCATCGCGTTGAACCGGGCCAGCCGCAACACGATGCACACCGCGTAGAGCAACACGACGATCCAACCGATCTGGGACGTCGAGAGCAGCGTCGCGTAGACGATGAATGCCGGTGCGACACCGAAATTCACCGCATCTGCGAGCGAGTCGATTTCCTCGCCCATGCGTGACGTGGCCTTCAGGATCCGGGCCATCCGGCCGTCTAGTGCATCCAGGATTGCGGCGACGGCCAGAAACGCCATCGCCTCAGTCGGTCGGCCGTCGAGGGCGAATTTCACCGCACTCAACCCGAGGCAGATGGCCGTCACGGTCATCGCGCTGGGCAGGATGCGCAGGCTGACCACGGGTGCCTTGACGCGGGGTTTGATCACGAAGACGTCCCGGAGGCGGGCAACTCGGCCAGCACCGTTTCGCCGCCGAGGGCGCGCTGACCGACCGTCACCAGCAGGTTCGACCCTTCGGGCAGGTACGTGTCGAGCCGCGAACCGTATCGGATCAGGCCGTACGTCTCGCCGATCGTCAGTTTGTCGCCGACCTTCGCGTCACAGATGATGCGGCGGGCCACCAGGCCGGCGATCTGCACGGCGATCACCTGCGCGCCCTCCGGGGTGTTGATGACCACGCTGTTGCGTTCGTTGTCCTCGCTGGCGGCCTCGAGCTCGGCCGAGTGAAACTTCCCGGGTTGGTGGGAGACCGCGACGACTTCACCGCTGATCGGCACGCGTTGGACGTGGGTGTCGAGGATTGACAGGAAGATGCTGACCCGCGGCAATGGCGTTGCGGGCAAGCCGAGTTCGGCAGGCGGCACCGCGTCCTCGATGAGACAGATCAGGCCGTCCGCGGGTGCCACGACAAGGCCCGGGCGGGTCGGTGGCACTCGAGGGGGATGCCGGAAGAACGCGGCATTGGCGGCCGCGGAGACGAGCCCTGCACGCCGCAGCCAGCGGCTGCGGTAGCCGAGCGCCGCCACAGCGAGGCTCGCACCGACGAACGGTAGGCCCGCCGGGTGCATCGGGGGTACGGAGGAGCGCACCAGCGCGGCGAACCGCGCGGGGCCGGATTGGATATCAGGGCGTCTGGCCATCGTGGGCCGATTCTACGGGCGAGACGTCCCGCCAATAGGGCTAAGTCAAGTCCCAGATGTGAACAGCGGATCCACCGGCGAGTTCGCCGGTTTCCTCATCGATCTCCAATAGACAGTTTGCCGACGCCAGCCAGCGCAGGTGATGCGATGCCGGCGGTCCGTAACTGGTGACCGTGCCTGCGGCCGGATCAAAAACTCCGCGGCGGAACTGGCGCTTGCCGCGTGGTGAGGTCAGATCCTCGGTCAGCACAGCGGTGCGCCGCGGCCGGTCGGCGTTCTGCAGGCCCATCGCGCTTCGCAGCGGCGCGCGCAGAAACACCTCGAAGGACACCAGTGCGCTGACCGGGTTGCCCGGCAGCGTGACGATCGGTGTGCCGTCGACCACGCCCGAGCCCTGTGGCATGCCCGGCTGCATCGCGACCTTGACGAATTCGACCTCACCGCCCAAAGCATCCTTGACGACTTCGTACGCACCGGCGCTCACACCGCCCGTGGTGATGATCAGATCGGCGTCGCAGCGGTGGTCGGCCAGCGCGTCGCGAAACACGTCGACGTCGTCACCGGTGGTCGGTGAGGCCACCACCTCGGCTCCGGCATCGGTCAGCGCCGCAGCCAGCATCACTGCGTTGGATTCGTAGATCTGGCCGGGCTTCAGCGGCGTGCCGGGCGGTACGAGTTCCGATCCGGTCGACATCACCAGCACCCGCTGCCGCGGGATCACCGTCAGCTCGCCCAGTCCAAGCGCGGCGGCCAACCCGAGCGCCGCAGGAGTGACGACCTGCCCCGCCCGCAGCACCGTGCTGCCGGCGGTGACGTCCTCGCCCGCACGCCGAATATGTTGGCCGGGTTTGGCATTCGCACGGATCTCGACAGTGTCGGTCGCGGCGTTGGTCCTCTCGACTGGTACCACCGCGGTGGCACCCCGTGGTAGCGGTGCGCCGGTCATGATCCGGTGCGCAGTGCCGGGCTCGAGGGTCAGGAGGTCGGTGCGGCCTGCCGGGATGTCCTCGGCGACGGGCAGCAGCACGGGCTGCTCCGCGGTCGCGCTCGAGATATCCTCGGCGACAACGGCATATCCATCCATCGCGGAGTTGTCGAAGCCGGGCAGCGACAATGGAGCCACGACGTCGTCGGCCAGTACCAGTCCCAGCGTGTCAGCGATCGCGACGGTGACCGGCGCCCGGCGGGCGATCAGTCCGGCGACGACGTGTTGATGCTCCTCGACCGACCGCATCAGACTCCGAAGGTCACGCCGGTCAGTTCCTCGGACACCGTCCACAACCGGCGCTGAATGGCTTCGTCATGTGACTGTGCGCTGGACGCAACGACTTTCGGGTTGCCCTTGACCTCGCCCATGCCGTCGGGCCCGTAGTACTGGCCGCCCTGTGCGTTCGGATCGGTGGCCGCGCGCAGGGTCGGCAACGCACCCTTATCGGCGGGTTGGGTCACGACCTTCCACAGGGAATCCGGAATGAATCCCGGCAGATACCGCATGAGTTCGGTGTCGGAGAAACCCGGGTGCGCGGCCAGCGCGACGGTCGGGGCGCCCGCAGCCGCGAGGCGCCGCTGCAAGTCGTAGGTGAACATCAGGTTGGCGAGCTTGGACTGGCCGTAGGCCTTGACGCGGTTGTAGCTGCGCTCCCAGTTCAAGTCGTCGAAATGGATCTTGGCGATGATTCGATGACCGACGCTGCTGACGGTGACCACCCGGGAGCCGTCGACGCCGAGCAGGTTGTCGAGTAGCAGGCCGGTCAGCGCGAAATGGCCGAGGTGGTTGGTGCCGAACTGCATTTCGAAGCCGTCTTTGGTGGCCTCGCGGCTCGGCACGTACATCACGCCCGCGTTGTTGATCAGCAGGTCGACGCGCGGATACGCCGAACGCAGTGCGTCGGCGGCTCTGCGTGTGTTCTCCAGCGACGATAGGTCGAGCTCCTGAAGGGTGACCTGGGCGTTGGGGTTCGCCAATTTGATGCGTTCGACGGCCTCGTTGCCCTTGTCGAGGTTGCGCACCGCCATCACGACGTGGGCACCCTTGCCGGCGAGGAGGGCTGCGGTGTCGTATCCGAGTCCGCTGTTCGCACCGGTGACGATCGCTACGCGACCGGATTGATCCGGGATGTCTGCCGCGGTCCATTTGGCGCTCATGCGATCAACATACTGAAGCCCTGCGGCCTTGCGCCGCCGGTTAGTTTCGTTCTATGCGAGTGGTTGCGATGATCATCGGCACGCTGATCGGTGCGGTCGTGGTGTTGTTGGGGCTCCTGGTGGCAGGTATGCGATGGCAGGTCACCCCGGTGGTGAACACAGTGCGACGAATGAACCGCTCGGTGACCAATCCGCGGGTGATGCGCACCGCGGGGAACGCGGGAACGCAGACGTCGGTCATCGAACACGTGGGTCGTCGATCAGGTCAGACCTACGAAACACCCGTCGACATCATCGAGACCACGACCCGACTGCTCATCGCGCTTCCCTACGGGGTGCGCACCGACTGGTTGCGTAACGTGCTGGCCGCTGGAACCGCGACCGTGGTTTCCGGTGGCGAGCGGATTGCGGTCGAACGGCCCGCCGTCGTCGCGACGGCCGATGTCGAGGAGCTGATTCCGGTTCGGACGATGCGGACGCTGCGACTGTTCGGGGTGAGTCAATGTCTGAGTCTTGAAAAGTCGTGACCTGGTGAGCCTGGTGAACGTGCGGGACCCCGCGAATCCGCCGAGCCGCAAGGCGCCACTCGTGTGGGCGCTCGGCGCGTTGATTCCGTGGTCCCTGCTGGCACTCGCCCAGCTGGTGTGGTTCGTCATCGACCACCGCAGCTGGTGGTTGCATGCTCTCGCGGCGGCGGTCACGGTGGTCTGCGTCCTCATGTTCGTCGTGGTGGTTCCGTTGTGGCGCTTTCGAGTCCACCGTTGGGAGGTCAGTTCCGACGCGGTGTACACGCGCTCGGGATGGCTTGTACAGGAACGTCGTATCGCCCCGATATCGCGGGTGCAGACCGTCGACACCGAACGCGGACCACTGGACCGCCTGTTCGGCCTCGCCAACGTCACGGTGACGACGGCGTCGTCGGCGGGGGCGGTGCGCATCGTCGCCCTGGATGTCGACGTCGCGGACCGCGTCGTCGCGCAGCTCACCGACATCGCCGCGATCGGGGGCGAGGACGCGACGTGAGTTTCCAGAGCTCCGGTGTCGAGTGGAGCCGACTGAGCGCCCGCATGCTGCTGGTGCATCCGGTACACGAGGTGCTGCGCCAGATTCCGGTGCTCGTCGGAACGGTCGTACTGGGTTCTGCCACCGGCAATCCGATGTACGCGGTCGCCGTCCTGGTGATCACCGTGGGCATCGGCCTCGCGCGCTGGTTCACCACGAGCTACCGCATTGGTCCCAGCGATGTGCAGCTGCGGAAGGGGATCGTGCAGCGCAAAGTTCTCTCGTTGCCGCGCAACAGGATTCGCTCGGTCTCGACGGACGCCAGGTTGTTGCACCGGCTGCTCGGCCTGACGGTGGTGCGGGTGAGCACCGGGCAGGAGGCCACGGGGGACAGTGCCTTCGCGCTCGACGCGGTGCCTGCCGCCGAGGCGCCGCGGCTGCGGGCTGTTCTGCTGGCCGACTCATTGGCGCCCGACGAGGACCAGACGGTGGCACACGGCCGGGTGCTGGCTCGTTGGCAGCCGTCCTGGCTGGGCTACAGCCCGTTGAGCTTCACCGGCCTGGCGATGATCGCCGCCGCCGTCGGTATCGCGTATCAGGTGGGTGCCGGTGCGGTCCTGCGGGATTCGGGGATCGAGCAGTCGGGTGCGGCGATCGCTGACCGGTTCGGCGTAGCGGCCACTGTCGCCGCCGCTGCGGGGGTGGTGCTGGTCGCGTCCGTCGTGCTGTCGGTGTTGCAGTCCCTGCTGAGTTACGCGAATCTCGAATTGCGTCGTGATGCTGACGTCCTGCACCTCAAGCACGGACTGCTGCGGGTTCGAGAGCATACGTTCGACATGCGCAGGCTGCGCGGCGGAACGCTGCGGGAACCGTTGCTGGTCAGGCTGTTTGGCGGCGCGCGGCTGGATGCGGTGATGACGGGTGTCGGCGGCGCGGGCGAAGCGTCGATGCTGTTGCCGCCGTGTCCCAAGTCCACTGCGCAAACCGTCCTGGCCGATCTGATCGCGCGACCCGAAGCGGTCACCGCAGCTCTGCGCCGTCACGGTCCGGCCGCGACCCGCAGGCGCTGGACGCGGGCGATGGTGTTTCCCGCGGCCATCGCGGTTGTCCTGCTGGTCGTGCAGGCGCCGGGCTGGGCGTGGGTAGCCTGCGCGCTTCTGGCCATCTGTTGCGCGCTGCTTGCCTTCGACCGGGCGCGCTCGCTCGGGCACCTGGTGAGTGACGGCTGGTTGGTTGCGCGGACGGGGAGCTTGCAGCGCAGGCGCGACTGCATCGCGGCGCCGGGCATCATCGGATGGACGGTGCGCCAGACCTTCATGCAGCGCAGGGCCGGTGTGGCGACGCTGATCGCTGCGACCGCGGCAGGCGTCAAGCACTATCAGCTGATCGACGTACCAGCCGAGCTGGCGTGGACGATCGTCGCCGAGGCCACGCCGTGGGTCGCCGACACGCGGTGGGCCGTTTAGTGTCGGGCAATGGCGATCGGTGGGGTGTTGTTCGACATCGACGGCGTCCTGGTGACGTCGTGGAAACCGATCGCGGGAGCTGCCGAGACGTTGCGGACCCTGGCCGACCATCAGGTCGCCTGCTCCTATCTGACGAACACCACCACCAGGACCCGGTCGCAGATCGCCGAATTGCTCACTGACGCGGGGATGGCTGTACGCGCCGACGAGGTCATCACGGCCGCTGTGTTGACTGCCGAATACGTCCGCCACAACTACCCCGACGCGCGATGTTTTCTCGTCAACAGCGGCCAGATCGCCGAGGACATGCCCGGCATCGACATCGAGTACTCCAGTGACTTCAGCGGACCCGCGGCGCCGGAACGTCCTGACGTGGTACTACTCGGCGGGGCGGGACCGGAGTACAGCCACCTGACGTTGTCGTGGGTCTACGACTGGATGGCTCAAGGGGTTCCGGTGGTGGCGATGCACCGCAGCACGGCCTGGACGACGACCGACGGTCTGCGTATCGACGCCGGCATGTACCTGATCGGTATGGAGCAGACCTCGGGCCGTCAGGCCACCGCGGTCGGTAAGCCCGCGCCCGAGGGGTTCCTTGCGGCCGCAAGCCGACTCGGTGTCGATCCGGACGAGATGTACATGGTTGGTGACGACCTCAACAACGATGTGCTGCCGGCGCAGGTGGTCGGAATGGCCGGAGTGTTGGTGCGCACCGGCAAGTTTCGTCAGGACACGCTGGACCGATGGGCGGCCGATGAATTCGCGATGCAGCCGAACCACGTCATCGACTCGGTCGCTGACCTACCGCGGCTGCTGGGGATGTAGCGATGGTCGACGGTGAGTTCCGGCGCCGGTGGCGGTCTGTATAGACATGACCGACGAACACATAAATGCCGTCACGACCGTCAATGCGCCCGCTGAGGTGGTCTTCGACGTCTTGGCCGACCCGGCGACACACCAGGCGATCGACGGCACCGGATGGGTTCGGGAGCCGTTGGACCCGCAGCGCCTGACCGAGGTGGGCCAGATCTTCCGGGTCGCGATGTACCACGACAACCACCCCGAAAAGGATTACGAGATGGCGAACCGGGTCGAGGTGATCGATCCGCCGCGGGCCATCGCGTGGCAGCCCGGTCAGGGCCCGGAACAGCGCGGATACCTTATGGGCGGCACCGAACTCGCATTCGGCGGGTGGATCTGGCGCTATGACCTTGACTCGGCGGGACCCGGCCGGACGCGGGTGACGCTGACCTACGACTGGTCGGGGGTGCCGCCGCAGATGCGCGACATCGAGTTCCCGCCGTTCGAAGTCCAGCACCTGTCCAACTCGCTGAAGAACCTGGCCGGGCTGGCTGAGCGCCGTATCGTTAGCTGACGTCACTTCTCGCTGATGGGTAGGACAGCCGATGCCGCAGAGAGGCCCAGACTTTGGTCTTCTCGGACCGTTGCAATTGTCGGTCGACGGCACCGTGGTGCCGATCGGCACGCCGAAGCAGCGGGCGGTGTTCGCATCGCTGGTGATGAACCGCAACCGGCCGGTGGCAGCGGATTCTCTGATCACGGCCGTGTGGGGTGAGGATCCACCGTCGGAAGCGCGTGCGAGCCTGCACGCCTATGTGTCCAATCTGCGCCGTCTACTCGGGTCTGTCGGTATCGACGGCCGGGCGATGCTCGAGAAGGTCTCGCCGGGGTACCGGCTGAACATCGAGGAGTTGGACGTCGACCTCGGGCGGTTCACCCGCGAGCGCAATGCGGGCGTCCAGGCCGCGACGGCCGGCCGATTCGACAAGGCGAGCACTCACTACTCGAACGCTCTGGCCCAGTGGCGTGGCGACGTACTGGAGGACCTCCGCGCTTTCGACTTCGTCTCGGTCTTCGCCACGGCGATGGCAGACGAAAAGGTCGCCACGCACATCGCCCTTGCCGAATCCGAGATCGCATGCGGGCGCGCGAAGTTGATCACCGGGGAGCTGGAACGGCTTGTCGCCGAGCATCCGTTCCGTGAGCCGGCCTGGGAGCAGTTGATGATCGCGTACTACGTTTCGGCGCGGCAGTCCGATGCTCTCGACGCGTATCAGCGACTCAAAACCGTGCTGGCCGACGAACTCGGAATCGACCCGAGCCGGGCGCTCCGGGAACTGCACGAGAAGATCCTGCGGCAGGAGCCGATGGACGCCAAACCTCCGGCGGACACCACGCTGGCAGGCACGTTCATCAGCCTGGCGAACCGCACCGCGATCAACACCGGCAAAGAGCGCGCACAACTGCGGGCGGTGTCAGGTGAGTGCTATCCGGTGAAGGGTGTGGCCACCAGGATCGGGCGACGATCCGACAACGACATCGCGCTGAACGATCCGAGGGTCAGCCGCCACCACGCCGTGATCATCGACACCGGGACCAGTTTCGTGCTCATCGATGCGCGGTCGGCCAACGGAGTCGAGCTGGACCACAAGCGAATTCGCGGTAGCGCCCCACTCACCGACGGGTGTCATGTGCGCATCGGCGAAAGCGATTTCCGCTTCGAGCTGGCGCCTCGTTAGTTCTACAGACCGCGCACCGCTTCGATGCGGGCCAGCAGATGATCGCTGGTTGCCGCGGCGATTGGCGGGCCGCCACAGATCCTGCGCAGCTCGTTGTGAATCCACCCGTGCGGCTTCCCGGTGCGGTGATGGGCGATCGACACCAGCGCGTTGAGCTCGCGTCGCAGCTCGCGCAACTGCCCGTGCTTGGACGGCCGGGGGACCTCACCCGAAGCGGTGCGCTTGGTGAGTTGCTCTTCTTGCCTGCGTCGCAACAGATCGCGCATCTGGTCGGTGTCCAGCAAGCCTGGGATGCCGAGATAGTCGGCCTCTTCGTCGCTGCCCGCCGGCGTCGCCGTGCCGAAGGAGGACCCGTCGAAGATCACCTGGTCCAGTTCCGCGTCGGCACCGAGCATCTCGAAGCCGTTGTCCATGTCACTGGACTCGTCCTTCTGCTTGGCGGCATCGGCGAGCAGATCGTCGTCGAGGCCGTCCGATTCGCGGTGCGGCTGACCGAGCACGTGGTTGCGTTGCGCCTCCATCTCGCTGGCGAGCAGCAGCAAGTTGGGTACCGAGGGAAGGAACACGCTGGCCGTCTCACCGGGCCGCCGCGACCGGACGAACCGGCCGATCACCTGAGCGAAGAACAGCGGGGTGGACGCGCTCGTCGCGTAGACGCCGACGGTCAGCCTCGGCACGTCGACACCTTCGGACACCATGCGCACCGCCACCAGCCACCGGCTGGTGCCCGCCGAAAACTGGGAGATGCGGTCGGACGAGCCCTTGTCGTCGGAGAGCACGACGGTGGGCGCCTCACCGGTCAGCCGGGTGAGGAGTTCGGCGTACGCACGCGCCGCGGTCTGATCGGAGGCGATGATCATGCCGCCCGCATCGGGCACGTGCTGACGCTTCTGCTGCAGCCGCTTGTCGGCGGCCGCGATCACGGCGGGCATCCATTCACCGGCAGGGTTCAGGGCGGTGCGCCACGCCCGTGCCGTCTGCTCGACGCTCAGCGGCTCGCCGAGCCGCGCGGTGTGTTCTTCGCCGGCGCTGTCGCGCCACCGTGACTCACTCGAGTAGGCCATGAACACCACCGGCCGGACGACGCCGTCGGCCAACGCGTCGCTGTAGCCGTAGGTGTGGTCCGCCTGTGACCGCAACAGGCCATCGGCGCCGCGCTCGTAGTTGACGAACGGGATCGCGCTGTCGTCGCTGCGGAACGGTGTGCCGGTCAGGGACAGTCTGCGGGTGGCGTCACCAAATGCCTCGAGCATGGCGTCGCCCCAGCTTTTCGCGTCGCCGCCGTGGTGGATCTCGTCGAACACCACGAGAGTGCGGCGGTTCTCGGTGCGCACCCGATGTCGTGACGGATGCTTGGCAACCTGCGCGTAGGTGACGACGACGCCGTGATACTCCGAGGATGTCTGCGCCGACGAATTGGAGAACTTCGGGTCGAGCGCGATGCCCACACCGGCGGCTGACAGAGCCCACTGGATCTTGAGGTGTTCGGTCGGCACGACGACGGTGATCTGGTCGACGACGCGTTCGGAAAGCAGCTCTCCGGCGATCCGCAGGGCAAACGCCGTCTTCCCCGCTCCCGGAGTCGCGACCGCCAGGAAGTCGCGCGGCGCAGCAGCGAGATACCGCACCAATGCCCGACGCTGCCAGCCCCGCAAAGCCTGGGTGTCGGGCGCTGCATAAGCCCGCACCCAAAGCTCCTTTACTGATCGGGACGCCGATCGGAATGAGCCTAGCGCAACGGATTACGCCGACGCACGTTTCGGCGTGTCGGCTATTGCGTGTCATTCGACGATAAAGTTGTCGTTCTCGATGAACCACTCGGCGCGTTCCTCGTCGGTCAGGTCGGCCAGTTGGGCGAAGCCCTCGAAGTACGCTTCCCGCGGTGCGCCGGGAGCAAACAGCATCAGGATCGAGGCGGGTGAATCGGCCTCGTTGCGGAAGCCGTGGATGCCGCCGGGGGGTACATACAGGAAGTCGTTCGGATTCCCGTCGATCCAGTCGGTGCCATCGTAGAGCCTGACGGTCCCGGAGAGAACGAAGAACGCTTCGGACATCGCGCGGTGAAAGTGCGGGCCCGGCCCTCCGCCGTTGGGCGCGATGTCGACGCGGTACAGGCCGTAGTCGCCGTCAGTGGACTGCTGGTTGGCGAGATAGTGGTACTTCACGAGGCCGAACGAGTCGTAGTCCGGCGGCGCCCCGCCATTTTCGGGCGCCACTCTCAACCGGGCACTGACCTCCGGTTTGTCCTTGGTGTAGCGGGCTGGCGGATACGGTGGCACGTTGCGCGGATCCCAGAGTGACATCGCTTGTCAGCGTGCCACACTCGGCTAGACGGGATAGGCGACTCCGGTCAGCTCTTCGGACACCGTCCACAGTCGCTGCTGCGCGGCGACGTCGTGCGATGCGTCAGTCGACGACACCACCTTCGGGTAGCCACGGAGCTCGCCGATCCCGCCCGGCCCGTAATACTGACCGCCCAGCACCGAGGGGTCGGTCGCCGCGCGCAGCGTCGGCAGCGCACCCATGGCGGTGCTCTGCTGGAGGCCGACGAAGGGCAGGAACATGATCTGAATCGGCAGTGACGCGTTGCGGCCGAGTTCACTCTGCGACGCGCCCGGATGCGCGGCGGCGGCGATCGTCTCGGTGCCCTTGAGGCGTCGCTGAAGTTCGTAGGTGAACATCAGGTTGGCGAGCTTGGACTGGCCGTAGGCGCCCATCCGGCTGTACGAGCGTTGCCACTGCAGGTCGTCGAAGTGGATACCGCCGCCGAAGCGGTGCCCGGTACTGCTGACGGTGACGACCCGTGAGCCGGGTGCCACCAGCAGACGGTCCAGGAGCAGCCCGGTCAACGCAAAGTGGCCCAAATGGTTTGTGCCGAACTGTAATTCGAACCCGTCCTCGGTGACCGTCTTCGGGGTCACCATCACGCCCGCATTGTTGATCAGCAGGTCGATGGATTCGTGGTTGGCCTTCAGCTGTTCGGCGGCGGCCCGGACGGATGTCAGCGACGTCAGGTCGAGTGCCTGGAGGTCCACCTGAGCGCTGGGGCTGGCCGCCTCGATGCGGCGCACGGCCTCCTTGCCCTTGTCGGTGTTGCGCACGGCGAGCACGACGCGCGCACCTTTGGCCGCGAGTGCGGCCGCGGTCTCGTATCCCAGGCCGGTGTTGGCGCCGGTGATCACTGCGGTGCGACCGGTCTGGTCGGGGATCGCGGCGGTAGTCCAGTTGGTCATAGCGGATACACAACCTTCGCCAGTTCTTCGGAGACGGCCCAGAGCTGGCGCTGTGCGTCGGCGTCGTGTGAGGCGCGGTTGGATGATACGAGCGTGGCATACCCCCGCTGTTCGGCGAATCCGTCGGGACCGAAATATTGCCCGCCGAGCACGTCCGGATCGGCAGCCGCCCGCAGTGTCGGCAGCGCACCCATGTCGGCACCCTGGAACAACGGCCGCACCAGTGGAGTCAACGCCTGGACGGCCCGAGGCAGATTGCGCATCAGCTCTGTGTTCGATCCGCCGGGATGTGCCGCTGCGGCGATCGTGTTGGTGCCTTGCAGCCGCCGCTGCAATTCGTAGGTGAAAAGCAGGTTGGCGAGTTTCGATTGCCCATATGCACGGAAACGGTTGTACCCGCGTTCCCATTGCAGATCGTCGAAGCGGATCGCGTCGATCAGGCGATGACCAGTGCTGCTGACTGTCACCACACGTGAGCCCGGCGCTGCGAGCACTCGGTCGAGAAGCAGGCCGGTGAAGGCGAAGTGGCCCAGATGATTTGTGCCGAACTGTAATTCGAAACCGTCCTTGGTGGTCGTCTTCGGAGTGAACATCACGCCCGCATTGTTGATCAGCAGGTCGATGGATTCGTGGTTGGCCTTCAGCTGTTCGGCGGCATCGCGGATCGAGGCCAGTGACGTCAGGTCGAGTTCCTGTAGATCGATGCGAGCGCC
This sequence comes from Mycobacterium sp. NPDC051804, assembly GCF_044452905.1. Taxonomy (NCBI): domain Bacteria; kingdom Bacillati; phylum Actinomycetota; class Actinomycetes; order Mycobacteriales; family Mycobacteriaceae; genus Mycobacterium; species Mycobacterium sp. NPDC051804. Next base: position 1,037,698 of record NZ_JBITCD010000001.1, read on the forward strand.
GGGACTGGCTTGTTCGATGCGGCGTGCCGCGTCCTTGCCCTTGTCGAGGTTGCGTACGGCGAGAACGACGTGCGCACCCTTGGCGGCGAGTGCTGTCGCGGTTTCGTATCCCAGTCCGGTGTTGGCGCCGGTGATCACCGCGGTGCGCCCGGTCTGATCGGGAATCTGCGCGGTTGTCCATCTGGACATGAGGTCTCCTCGGTAGAGTGTTAAACGGAGCCTACGCCCCGTTTGATGACAACTATACGGAACGCACGCCCCGTTTCATCCATTCCGCTAGAGGAGAAATTGACCGAGACCGAGCGACCGCTACGCGCGGACGCGGCCCGCAACCGCGCTCGCGTGCTCGAGGTTGCCTACGACACCTTCGCCGCCGACGGACTGTCGGTTCCGATCGACGAGATCGCCCGTCGGGCCGGCGTCGGCGCAGGCACCGTCTACCGCCACTTCCCGACGAAGGAGGATTTGTTCCGGGCGGTCGTGGAGGACAGGATTCGCGGCATCATCGGCGAGGGTCGCCGATTGCTGACCGCCGGCGACCCCGCGGATGCGTTGTTCGAGTTTCTCCGGTCGATGACGTTGACGTGGGGCGCGACTGATCGAGGGCTCAGCGAGGCGCTGGCGGGAGTCGGAATCGACGTCGAGAAGGCGATGCCCGAGGCGGAGGGCGAGTTCTTCGCGATGCTCGGTGACCTGCTGCGTGCCGCCAAGCAGGCAGGTGTCGTGCGCGGTGACGTCTCGGTGCCGGACGTCAAAGCGATCTTGGTGGGACTGCAGGCCATGCAGAGCTACAACGACGACGCGGCGAAGCGGCTTACCGACGTGGTCCTGGACGGGCTTCGCCCCCGGTGAACGACCTTGCACTCGCCATGGTTGAGTGCTAAAAATGCAGTTGGCACTCGCGACCGGTGAGTGCTAGGTCGGGACGGTGAGGCCGGGGCCGCATACGCGGAGCACATCCCCAGCCGTCCGTCGCGGGCACTGCGCCCGACCAGAAGACGTGCATCCCCAATCCGGAGGAATCACTTCGCAATGGCCAAGACAATTGCGTATGACGAAGAGGCCCGTCGTGGCCTTGAGCGGGGCCTGAACAGCCTCGCCGACGCCGTAAAGGTGACGTTGGGCCCCAAGGGTCGCAACGTCGTACTGGAGAAGAAGTGGGGCGCCCCCACGATCACCAACGATGGTGTTTCCATCGCCAAGGAGATCGAGCTGGAGGACCCGTACGAGAAGATCGGCGCTGAGCTGGTCAAAGAGGTCGCCAAGAAGACCGATGACGTCGCGGGCGACGGCACCACCACCGCCACCGTCCTGGCTCAGGCGCTCGTTCGCGAGGGTCTGCGCAACGTGGCCGCCGGCGCCAACCCGCTCGGCCTGAAGCGCGGCATCGAGAAGGCCGTCGAGAAGGTCACCGAGACGCTGCTGAAGTCGGCCAAGGAGGTCGAGACCAAGGAGCAGATCGCTGCGACCGCCGCGATCTCCGCGGGCGACACCCAGATCGGCGAGCTGATCGCCGAGGCCATGGACAAGGTCGGCAACGAGGGTGTCATCACCGTCGAGGAGTCCAACACCTTCGGCCTGCAGCTGGAGCTCACCGAGGGTATGCGCTTCGACAAGGGCTACATCTCGGGCTACTTCGTCACCGACGCCGAGCGTCAGGAAGCGGTCCTCGAGGATCCGTACATCCTGCTCGTGTCGTCCAAGGTGTCGACCGTCAAGGATCTGCTGCCGCTGCTGGAGAAGGTCATCCAGTCGGGCAAGCCGCTGCTGATTATCGCCGAGGATGTCGAGGGTGAGGCCCTTTCCACCCTGGTCGTCAACAAGATCCGCGGCACCTTCAAGTCCGTCGCCGTCAAGGCTCCGGGCTTCGGTGACCGTCGCAAGGCCATGCTGCAGGACATCGCGATCCTGACCGGTGGCCAGGTCATCAGCGAAGAGGTCGGCCTCTCGCTCGAGACCGCTGACGTCGCGCTGCTTGGTCAGGCCCGCAAGGTCGTCGTGACCAAGGACGAGACCACGGTCATCGAGGGTGCCGGCGATTCCGACGCGATCGCGGGCCGGGTGGCCCAGATCCGCGCCGAGATCGAGAACAGCGACTCCGACTACGACCGCGAGAAGCTGCAGGAGCGCCTGGCCAAGCTGGCCGGCGGTGTTGCGGTGATCAAGGCCGGCGCTGCCACCGAGGTGGAGCTCAAGGAGCGCAAGCACCGCATCGAGGACGCCGTTCGCAACGCGAAGGCTGCCGTCGAGGAGGGCATCGTCGCCGGTGGTGGCGTGGCTCTGCTGCAGTCGGCTCCGGCGCTGGAGGAGCTGAAGCTCACCGGTGACGAGGCCACTGGCGCGAACATCGTTCGCGTGGCGCTGTCGGCTCCGCTGAAGCAGATCGCCTTCAACGGTGGGCTCGAGCCCGGCGTTGTCGCCGAGAAGGTCACCAACTCGCCCGCCGGTACCGGCTTGAATGCCGCGACCGGTGAGTACGAGGACCTGCTCAAGGCTGGCGTGGCCGACCCGGTCAAGGTGACGCGTTCGGCGCTGCAGAACGCGGCGTCCATCGCGGCGCTGTTCCTGACCACTGAGGCCGTCGTCGCCGACAAGCCGGAGAAGGCGGCCGCACCCGCGGGCGACCCGACCGGTGGCATGGGCGGTATGGACTTCTAAGTCTGCTCAACGAAAAGCCCCGGCTCGCTTGTCGAGTCGGGGCTTTTTCTTTTGGTCGAGTGTCGGGTGGTTGCACGTTCTCGGAGCCAAAGCGTGACAAAACCCGACACTGGGCGCTACTTCTTCAAAGGCAGGCAGTCGTGCAGACCGTCCGGGCTGGTCGCCACGGAGTCGGACGTGGCTCGGCGGTGCAGAATCGCCTTCGTGGGGCTGACGGTGAGTCGATCATCAGTCACCTCGGCGCGGCCGTCGACGATCAGCGTGTAGCCGCCGGGGTCCGTCGGCGGCCAGACGACGGTCACGTCGGGATGCTCTCCCGCGTTGCGGCGGGTGCCCGAACCCATCCGGCCGACGTCGAAGACGCCGCCTTTGAGTACCGGTTCGACTGCCACGGTGTGCGCGCGGTAGTCGTCGCCGACGGTGATCAAGTAGCCGAACGAGAACTCCGCCAACGCGTCGGCGAGTTTGTCGAGATCCACCTTGACGCTCATAAGCCGAGGATACGAGCCGTGGGGAAGATTTCCAGCGCATAGGAGCGTTGAGCGAAAACATGACATCAAAGTCGGTGATGACAGCCATCGGAGCATTTGCCGCGGAGTCCATCGACGACGATGCCTCCCTGCAGGACGTCACGATCGACGTTCCCGAGCTCCGTCCGCGCGATGTGCTGGTCCGTGTCCTTGCGGTGTCGGTGAACCCGGCCGACGTCAAGGTTCGCGCTGGTCTGCAGCCGTCGTCGGAACCCGCGATTCTCGGGTATGACGCCGCAGGGGTCGTGGAAGCTGTTGGGCCGCAAGTGGAAACGCTGTCGGTCGGCGACGAGGTCTGGTACGCCGGCGACCTCAACCGGCCGGGTAGCAACGCTGAGTTCCAAGCGGTCGACGAGCGCATCGTCTCGCGTAAACCCGCGTCGCTGTCGTTCGCCGACGCGGCTGCGCTACCGCTGACAACGATCACGGCGTGGGAGACGCTGTTCGACCGTTTCGGCCTGACGACGGAATCGACGGGCGACCTGCTGGTGCTTGCGGCCGCGGGCGGTGTCGGCTCGATCATGATCCAGTTGGCGAAGGCGCTGACCGGAGTCCGCGTGATCGCGACGGCCAGCCGCGACGAATCACGCCGATGGGCCGAAAGCATGGGCGCCGACGCCGTCATCAACCACCACCATCTGCGCGACGAGGCGCTGGCCGTCGCACCCGGCGGAGTCGACTACCTGTTCTCGCCCCATTCGCGAGGCAACATCTCCGACTACGCCGCGATCGTCAAGCCGTTCGGTCACATCACCGCGATCGACGAACCGCCGGGCTTGGACCTTCTCGAGCTGAAACAGAAAAGCATTGCGTGGCATTGGGAGCTGATGTTCACGCGGTCGATGTTCGAGACGCCCGACATGATCGAGCAGCAGCGGCTGCTGGCCACCACTGCGGCTCTCGTCGACGACGGCACGCTGCGCACCACCGTCACCAAGACCATCGAGGGATTCACGGTCGCCGCAATCCGCGAGGCGCACCGCGACGTCGAGACCGGACGGATGACCGGCAAAGTGGTCGTCACCCGCTGAGCTAGGTTCGAGCTATGGCACTTCCATCGCCGTCACCGGCCACCACCGCCGTCGTCACCGGAGCATCGTCGGGCATCGGCGCCGACATCGCCCGCGAGCTCGCGGCCCGCGGACACGGCGTCACGCTCGTCGCCCGCCGCGAAGACCGGTTGCGGGACCTGGCCGCCGAACTGTCGGGCCCGGTCCGCGTCGAGGTGATCGGCTGCGACGTCGCAAACCCCGATGCGCGCGCGAGACTGTTCGACGAGATCGCCGACCGCGGTCTGACCGTTGACATCCTCGTGAACAACGCCGGCATCGGCACCCTCGGCGCGGTCGAACAGTCGACCGTCGCCCAGGAAATCGCGCAGGTGCGGGTCAACGTCGAAGCCGTCATCGACTTGACCACGCGCGCCGTCCAACAGATGGTTCCGCGCGGCCGCGGCGCGATCCTCAATGTCGGCTCCACCGCGGGCTACCACCCGTTCCCCGGGCAGTCGGGGTATGCCGGGACGAAAGCGTTCGTGAGGAGCTACACCGAAGGGCTGCGTGGCGAACTGGCCGGAACCGGCGTCACCGTGGCCGCGCTGCATCCAGGTCCGGTGCGCACCGAATTCCTCGGGGCGGCAGGCATGGACGAGAAGAAATTCGCCGCCGCGTTTCCGAAGTTCCTGTGGATGCCATCGCGCGCCGTCGCCAAGGCGGGGGTCGATGCGCTCGAGCATGATCGCGGAACCGTGATCGCCGGCGTGCAGAACAAGCTGAGTACCGTTCTCATGCAACTGATTCCGTCACCGGTGCGGCTCAAGCTGCTCGCGAGCCAGCACCCGGCACTGCGCCGCGACCGCGGCTCAGTCGGCTGACGGCCACCGTCGCATCCAGCCCTCGGCCGGCAACGCCATCCCGTTGCACAGTGTGCAGATCGTGCGGTACCAGCCGACGGCGATGAGCAACTCCAGTCGCTGCTCGTCACTGAAGTTGTCGCCCAAGAGATTCCACGTCTCGTCGCACCACGATCCGACCCGCTCCAGTTCGTCGACCGCGCCGATCAGCACCCGTTCGGAGTCGGTCCACCCAGGATCGACGCCGGTGACCAGCGCGTCGCATTCGTCATCGCTGACGCCTGCGATCGGACCCCAGAACGCGGCTTGCCCGCCCCACTCATACTCGCAGCGCACCAACGCGCAGATCCGCAGAATAGCGATCGTGCGTACCCGCGGCGGCAAAAGCGCGTCGACGTAGAGGGATTCTCCGAGCTTGCGTAACCGTGACGCGAGATTCGGGTGGCGCTGCAGGCAGCGCACCAACAGCAGCGGTTCATAGGTGCGGTCAGGATGACCCCAGCTGTTGATGCCCGCAGCATCCTCGTCGCTCCACGGCGGAGCGACAGGCGCGACTCTGGTCACGCGGTGGCGGGCGCGGGTTGGCGACCGCGAATCAGCTTGCCGGGACGGGCTTCGGTGGGTTCGCCATGTTCGGCGATGATCTCGCCGGACACCATCGTCATTACGTAGCCGTCGGCCGTCTGGTCGAGGCGCCGTCCGCCCGCGGGCAGGTCGGACTTGACGGTAGGCCGGTGCAGACGCATCGCGTCGGCGTCGATGATGTTGACGTCTGCCTTATAGCCCACGGCGAGACGACCGCGGTCATTCAGGCCGCCGATTCCGGCGGGTACGGACGTGAGCTCTTTGATCACCCGCGTGAGCGGCAGTCGCCCGGACTCACGGTCGCGAACCCAGTGCGTCAGCAGATACGTGGGAAAGCTTGCGTCGCAGATCATTCCGTAGTGGGCGCCGCCATCGCCGAGGCCGAGGACCACATCGTCGCGCTGGATCAGTTCGGCGACGGTGTCCAGTGAGTTGTCGCGGAAGTTGGCGAGGGTGACCAGCAGCATGGCGTGTCCGTCGTCATCGAGGAGACGGTCGTAGGCCTCCTCCAATGGATTGACATCGCGTGCCCGGGCCCGCGCGCCGATCGAATCTGACGGCGCCGGTTCGTAGTTCGGCGGATCACCGAGCGGGTACATGTAGTCCCACGCCTGCGCGGCGAACATCAGCGGGTGCCCGTCGCTGCTCGGGTTGTCGTTCAGAATGCGTTCGCGCACTTCGGGTTTACGCATCTCGGCAACCCGTTCTGCCAGTGGCAGCCCGGCGATCTCCTGATACGACGGGTACATCACAAACGGGTTGCCCGACAGGTCGAGGCCGAGGACCAGTCCGATCGGACGAGGGAAGATCTGGCCGGTGACATCGCCGCCGTTGGCGTTGGCCTTCTCCACCATGGTCAGTGCATCGAGGTGGATCGGTGGGCCGGCGTTGCCGATCGCCAGTGTGAACGTCACGGGGAGCCCGACCTCGCCCGCGACATCGAACACCGCGCCCAGGGACGCCTCGTAGTCACCCGCCATCAGGTCGGGCACGAACTGGAGGAGACCACCGCCGGCGTCGTCCACGCCGCGCGCGATCGCCTCGATCTCCGCGTAGTCCACGTTGTAGCTCGGAATCGGTTGCCCCTTGATGGTCTTGTGCAGGGTCAGGCGCGACGACGCGAACCCGAGCGCGCCGGCGCGCACCGCTTCGGCGGCGAGCTTGCGCATCAGGGAGAGGTCTTCGTCGGTTGCGGGTTCGCGGTCGACACCGCGCTGCCCCATCACGTACACCCGCAACGGGGAGTGCGGCAGGAAAGCGGCCACGTCAATGTCCCGTCGGCGCGAGTCGAGCGCGTCCATGAACTCGGGAAAGGTCTCCCAGGTCCACGGCAACCCGTCGACCATCACGACGCCGGGGATGTCCTCGACACCGGCCATCACGTCGACAAGCACGTCGTGGTCCTCGGCCCGGCACGGAGCGAAGCCCACGCCGCAGTTGCCCATGACGGCCGTCGTCACCCCGTGCGCCGAGGACGGAATCATGCGGTCGCTCCAGATGGCCTGCCCGTCGTAGTGCGTGTGCAGATCGACGAAGCCGGGGGTGATTAGCAGACCCGTCGCGTCGATCTCCTTCGTGCCGGAGCCGTCGACGGTGCCGACAGCCGCGATGAGACCGTTGGTGATCGCGACGTCGCCGACGAACGGTTCGCCGCCCAGACCGTCGACGATCGTGCCGTTGCGAATGACCAAGTCGAATGTCGTCCTCCGGACGACGGTGTCGTGCTCCATGAGCTGAATGTACGACTGTGTCGGCCCGGGATGCCAGGATGAGCCCGTGATTGACCACTTCGGAATCAACTGTGCGAACTGGGAAGAATCCAAGGCCTTCTACGACAAGGTCCTCGGAGTGCTCGGATACACCCGCCAAATGGACTATCAGGTGGCTATCGGGTACGGCACCGAGGGCAAGCCGGATTTCTGGATCGCCGACATGTCCGCAGGTGAGGCGGCGGGGCCCAACCGCGAGGTGCACTTCGCGTTCCAAGCTGCCGACGCCGATGCGGTTCAGGCGTTCTACGACGCCGCGCTGGAGGCGGGCGTCGAGGCTTTGCATGCGCCGCGGCTGTGGCCGGAGTATCACCCGGGTTACTTCGGCGCCTTCGTGCGTGACCCCGACGGCAACAACATCGAGGCGGTCTTCCACGGGGCGCAGCCGCAGGGCTGAACTGGGTACGGTCGGGGTATGGCTAGCCCTGAGGCGGACGTGGTACGCGCACTGCTGCGCGATGCCTTCTCCCGGTTGATCGAGCACGTCGAGGCGCTGACCGACGGCCTGACCGACGAGGCTGCGTTCTTCCGGCCGACCGCGAATGCCAACAGCATCTCGTGGCTCATCTGGCACAGCGCCCGTCAGCACGACATCCAGCTGGCGGATCTCGCAGGGACCGAACAGGTCTGGTTCCGCGACGGCTGGGTCGACCGATTTGGGCTCGACCTGCCGCGCGGTGCCATGGGTTACGGCGACGGCCCCGACGAGGTCGCCAAGGTGCGCGCATCGGCGGATCTGCTGGCCGGTTACTACCACGGCGTCCACAAAGCCACGCTCGAGTACGTCGCCTCAGTGACGCCCGAGGAGCTGGAGCGCGTCATCGACGACCACTGGGATCCGCCGGTGACCGCCGGCGTGCGGCTGGTGAGCATCATCGACGACAGCGCGCAGCACCTGGGTCAGGCGGCCTACGTGCGCGGCATCGTGTGAGTCCGACTCGGTGGTGGCCGCCCGTCGGCGTAGCGGGCATGATCCTGCTCGGATTGGCTGTCGGTAAGGGTTCCACCCCGCTCGATGACTGGTTCCAGGCGGCCGACCACAACCAGCTAGACGGCCTGTCGTACCTCGCGAAGCCGCTGGCGCTCGCGATTCTCGAAGTCACGGTGGTGGGCGTGGCGCTGTATCGACGATGCTGGCGACTGGCGTTGGCCGCGGTCGTGTTTCCGCCTGCGGCGTATCTGCTCGTGCAGTTCATCAAGCCGCTGTTCGGGCGAACGATAGGCGACGGCCTCGCGTATCCGAGCGGGCACATCACGGTGACGACGATCGTGCTGGGTCTCGTCGTCCTGGTGGCGGGCGGCGCCCTGTGGGCTGTGGTCTTCGCGGTCATCTACGTATCGCTTGCCATGGTCGGTGTGGGCTCGACGTTCCACTACTTCACCGACACCGCCGGTGGCGTGCTGCTCGGCACCGCTGTTGTGTGTCTTGCGGCGCTGATCGCCAGCCGCGACTTGACACGTGTCAACCCCGGTGCGATCTACGTCACACGCGGTGGTTAACATGGGTCTATGACCGCGACGCCAGATGTTGATCTGCCCCCGGAATCGCAAGCGAGCCCTGTCCTCAATCCCGCGACCGGCGCTGTCGCCGGGACAGTGCGGTGGACGGACCCCGCCGACGTGCCGCGCATCGCGGCTGGCCTGCGCCGGGCGCAACGCGAATGGGAGGCCCGCGGACCCAAAGGCCGCGCCAAGGTGCTGGCCCGCTTCGCCGTGTGGATGGGTGAGCACCGCGACGAGATCGAGCAGCTGCTGATCAAGGAGACCGGCAAGTCGGCGACCGACGCCGCCCAAGAGGTGCCGCTCCTCATCATGATCGCCTCGTACTACATCAAGACGATGGAGAAAGCGCTGGCGCCGGAGACCCGGCCGGCATCGCTGCCGTTCCTGAGCATCAAGAAGGTGACGGTGCATTACCGGCCGCGGCCGGTCGTCGCCATCATCGCGCCCTGGAACTATCCGGTGGCCAACCTGTTGATGGATGGCATCGCCGCCCTTGCGGCAGGCTGCGCTGTGCTGCTGAAGCCCTCGGAACGCACGCCGCTGACCGCCGAACTGCTGCTGCGCGGCTGGGCGGACTCGGGTGCCCCCGAGGTGATGGCGATCGTCCAGGGGGCACGGGAGGCTGTCGAGGCCGTCGTCGACAACGCCGACTACGTCCAGTTCACCGGGTCGTCCGCCACTGGTGCGAAAGTGGCCGAGCGCGCCGCGCGCCGGCTCACGCCGGTCAGCCTCGAACTCGGCGGCAAGGACCCGATGATCGTTCTCGAGGACGCCGACGTCGAGCTGGCCGCTCACGCCGCCGTCTGGGGTGCGTTCTTCAACGCGGGCCAAACGTGTGTGTCGGTCGAGCGGGTGTACGTACTCGAATCGGTCTACGACCAGTTTGTCGAGGCCGTGGTCCGGGACGTCAAGGATCTCAAGATGGGTGCGGGCGAGGGGCACGCCTTCGGCGCGCTGATCGACGACAGCCAGGTCGCCGTGACGGAACGCCACGTCTCCGACGCCGTCGCCAAAGGGGCCAAGGCACTCACGGGCGGCAAGCGCGCGACCGGGCCGGGCAGCTTCTACGAGCCGACGGTTCTTGTCGACGTCGACCATTCGATGGACGCCATGATGGAGGAGACATTCGGGCCGACGCTGCCCATCATGAAGGTCGCCTCCGTCGCTGAGGCAGTGCGTCTGGCGAATGACAGCCCGTACGGCCTCAGCGCGTCGGTGTTCTCGAAGGACATCGAACGTGCGAAAGACGTTGCAGTGGAACTGGACTGCGGCGCGGTCAACATCAACGACGTGATCTCGAACCTGATGTGCACCACCGCGCCGATGGGCGGCTGGAAGACATCGGGCATCGGCGCTCGCTTCGGCGGTGCCGACGGCGTGCGCAAGTTCTGCCGACAGGAGGTCGTCGTCGCACCCCGCACGAATGTCGGTGCGGGCGGCAACTACTACAACAACTCGCTGCGGGCACTGAAGCGGATGAACACGATGATGACGAAGTTCGCGCTGATCCGGCCCAAGCGCACCGCCAAGTAGCGCATCGGCGCGCCACCTTCTGTTCACTCTGTCGTCACGCTGACTTACGGGTAAGCCGCTACTTTCTGCCGGTGACTCTGGATTCACACGGATACCGCGTCCATGACGACGACGATGACGATCCCGTTCTGCTCAACGCCGACGGTCTGGCGGTCGACACGTGGCGGGAGAACTACCCGTACGACGAGCGTATGACGCGCGAGGAGTACGAGGAACAGAAGCGGCTACTGCAGATCGAACTTCTTAAGCTGCAGAAGTGGAGCCAAGCCAACGGGCTTCGGCACGTGCTCGTCTTCGAGGGCCGCGACGCAGCGGGCAAGGGTGGCACCATCAAGCGGTTCATGGAGCACCTCAACCCGCGCGGAGCGCGCGTGGTCGCACTGGAGAAGCCGACGGAGAAGGAACGCACCCAGTGGTACTTCCAGCGCTACGTCGCACACCTGCCGAACGCGGGGGAGATCGTCATGTTCGACCGGTCTTGGTACAACCGGGCCGGCGTCGAACGCGTCATGGGCTTCTGCTCGCCCAAGCAGCACGCCGAGTTCATCCGCCAGGCGCCGCTGTTCGAGCAGATGTTGGTCAACGACGGCATCAGCCTGACGAAACTGTGGTTCTCCGTGTCCTCCTCCGAGCAGCGGACCCGCTTCACGATCCGTCAGGTCGACCCCGTCCGGCAGTGGAAGTTGTCGCCGACCGACCTTGCGTCGCTGGACAAGTGGGACGACTACACAGCGGCCAAGGAGGACATGTTCGCGTGGACGGACACCGAGACCGCGCCCTGGACCGTCGTCAAGAGCAACGACAAGAAGCGCGCTCGCGTGAATGCCATGCGCCACGTGTTGAGTAAGTTCGATTACGACAACAAGGACCATGAGGTGGTCGGTAGGCCGGACCCCCTCATCGTGGGACGTGCCCTGGCTGACTGATTGCGGCGCGTCCGGCTAAAGGAGGACGCGTGCGTTTCGTCACGACCATGTTGCTGTGGCTCGTCACGACGGTCCTGCTCGCCGTAGCGGTCCCGACGATGTGGGCGCAGCGGAATGTGGTCAGCGAGGATGGGTACGCGGCGCTTGCTGCGGCCGCGGCGCATGATCCGAAGCTGCAGCGCGCGATGGCCTCGGAGCTGACGGCGCAGATCCGCAGCTTCGCCGCCACCAACGGGTACGGGACGCTCAACACCGAGCTCGTCCATAACGTCGTCACGGCCTACACCGGCAATGATGGATTTCCGGGCCAGTTCGCGCAGGCCAACCGAATCGCGCATCGCTGGATGTTCACCGACTCGATTCGGTCCGAGGGCGACTCGGGCAACCGCTGGCTCGTCGACATCGCACCGATGCTCAACGACCCGTCGATCAAGGAGACGCTCGGCGATCTCGACCTGGATGTTCCGCAGACGCTGACGGTGCCGATCACGGTGCCCGAATCATCGGCGTTGCGGCCGGGCCAGCTGCGGCTGTTGTCGACGTGGGGTCCGTGGGTGAGCGTGGGGACGACGATCCTGGCGGGTATATCGGCAGTGCTCACGCTGGCGGCGGCCCGATCGCGTGGCAAAGCGCTTGTTGCACTCGGTATTTCGGCTCTACTGGTGGGCGCCGGGGGCTGGGCGGCGTTGGAGACGTCACGTCGTTTCATCGACGACGCGCTGAACCAGACGGCAGGCGACATCCGGCAGATCGCCGACGTCATGGTCGGCCAGGCTGAATTGAGTGCGCACCACTGGCTGAACCTCACCTTGGCCGCAGGTGGTGTGCTCGTGGTGTTTGGGGTCGCGGTGTCGCTATTGGGCGGTCTGCGCCGGCGGGACTAGGCGTCGTCGCCCTCGGGGGTACCGTTCTGCCCATGCCATTCGTGTCGGACATCAAGGGCCCGCAGCAGCCCGTCCACACACCTGCGCTGCTGGTCACCGGTGCGCTTCGCCGCACCAGCACCATCGACACGCATCCGGCCGGGTCAGGCGATTCCGACGTCGCCCTGAGTGCGCGCGACGTCGTGGCAGGGCAGGATGCCATCGAGGTCCTGGGTGAGACGCGGATCCGGGCGCACCTCGCGCAGCGTGTGATCGATGCGATCGAGTCCACCCCGCACGACGGGCGGCTGGCACGGCTGCTCGGCAGCAGGGTCGGCCCCGGGTTCCGCTCGGCGGTGAGCAAGCTCCTGCCCGGGGAGGCGCAGCACGCCACCAGGCTGCACCTTCTGCTTGACGATTGGGTTGGTGCGGCGCTGGTGTCCGGCTATTCGGTGCAGCACGCGGCGATCGTTCTCGGTGTCGAGGAGAAGTTGCCCGCAGGCACCGCCGACCGCATGGCCGGCATCTGCGCGGGCTTCGCACCGGATGCTTCGCTCATCGGTTACGCCCGGCGGCACGACATCATCCCCTCGGTGCACGGCCCACTGGCGCCGCCGCTGGGTGAACTGCACCCGGTGGACGACCTGCGTGCACACGGCATGCGACGGTTCCGGCGGCTCGATCTTGTTCCCGCGGAGGGGGATTACGCGAAATTCGATGCGCACTTCCGGGATTCGCATGTCGACGGCGAAGGCGCCGAGACGATCGTGCACGAGTACACCGTCGTCGGGACGGTGGATACGTCGACACGAACGATCACCTCGGTGTCGGCGGATGTGCGGGTGCTGCCGTGGCAGGAGTGCCCGGGCGCCATCGGAAGCGCCGAACGGATTCGCGGAATGACGTTGCCGGACATGCGTGACCGCATCCGTGGTGAGTTCGTGGGTACCAGCACGTGCACGCATCTCAACGACACGCTGCGCTGTGTCGCCGATCTGGATGCGCTGCTGGATTTACTCAAGGCTCGATGATGTGCGACGGGTCGGGCCTGCGGTGCGGCGGCGCCTGGCTGTAGTCGCCCCACGGTCCGTCGCGGTTCTCGATGGCAGCCCGAACACCCTGTGATCCAGCAGTTTCGATGAACGAGAGGGCATCTGGAGTGTTGCGCATCAGCCCGTCGAGGATGCCACCGAGAGTTTGGGTGGAGGCCAGTCCCATGTTCTCGTAGGCCTGGTTCACGATGAGCTTCTGGGCCTGCAGTTGAGACAGTGGGATGTTGGCCAACTTCTGAGCGATCTCTTTGACCCGGGCCTCAAGATTCTCGAAAGGCACCGACTCATTGATGAGTTCGACTGCGGCGGCTTCTTTTCCGGTCAGCGGTTCGCCAGTGAGCGAGTGCCACTTCACTTTTGCCAGGCTCATCCGGTAGATCCACATACCGGTGAGGTACGCGCCCCACATGCGGGCGTAGGGAGTGCCGATGACCGCGTCGTCGCTGGCGATGACGATGTCGGCGCACAGGGCGTAGTCGCTGCCGCCGCCGACGCACCAGCCGTGCACCTGGGCGATGACGGGTTTCGACGCGCGCCAGATCGACAGGAACTTCTGGTGGGGACTGGTCACCTGGGTGGTCATCGCGGCAAAGTCCTTGCCCGGGTCCCAGCGGCCGTCGGTGTTCATCGCCTCGCCCCAGTGCTGAAAGCCGCCGCCGAAGTCGTAGCCACCGGAGAACGCGCGCCCGGCGCCGCGCAGCACGATCACCTTGATCTGCGGATCGCGTTCGGCCAAGCCGATGGCCTTCTCGATCTCGTCGGGCATCGGCGGAACGATGGTGTTGAGATGTTCAGGCCGGTTCAGGGTGATGGTCGCGACGGGCGGTTCGGTCTTGTAGAGCAGGGTTTCGAATGTCGGCGTCGTCGGCATAGCGCAAGTGTGGCAGGACCCTGCCGTTGTATCCCTGCCGTCGCGACCCTGCGAAAAGGCGCTCGCAGCAACCTCACAGCAGCGGAAATGATTTAGGTGTGCCTACCCTGCAGCCTGCGGGAATGCTATGTTTTGCCTCTCCTAACTTAGAGGGTGCAAATGAATCGCTTTATCGCGTTGTCGGTGCCGGTTGCAGCCGTGAGCCTCATCCTCGCGGGGTGCGCCAGCGACAAGGGAAGTTCCGAGGAGACCTCGTCGAGCGCCAGCGCGACGACGACCACGTCGAGTGCAGCCGCTGCGGCTCCCGATCCACTGGCCGAGCAGGCCGCTGTGGAGTACAAGAAGTACGCCACCGGCCAGATCGACGATTTGGTCGTCAAAGTCAAGGTGCTGACCGACGCCGTCCGCGCCAACGACCTGGCGGCCGCGCAGGCCGCGTATGAACCGTCTCGCGTGCCCTGGGAGCGCATCGAGCCGCTCGCCGGCCTGGTTGAGGAGATCGACGGCAAGGTCGACTCGCGCGTCGACGACTTCGAGAATGTCGACGACCCGGAGTTCACCGGTTGGCACCGCCTCGAGTATCTGCTGTTCGAGAAGAACACCACCGAGGGCGGCGCCCCGTTCGCTGACCAGCTCGACCAGGACATCGCCACGTTGAAGGAGCAGTTCCCCTCGGTCGAGGTCAAGCCTGTCGACGTCGCAACCGGTGCGGCCGAACTGATCGAAGAGGTCTCCGAGGGCAAGATCACCGGCGAGGAGGACCGCTACTCGAAGACCGACCTGTGGGACTTCGACGCCAACCTGCAAGGCAGCCAGGCCGCGGTCGACACGCTCAAGCCGGCCCTGGAGAAGGCCGATCCAGATCTGCTGGCCAAGATCACCACCGGCTTCGCCGACATCAACGCCACAATGGCGCCGCTACGCCAAGGCGACGGCTGGGTGCTCTACTGCACCGAGAACGATCCGTACCCCTCACCACGGTGCACCGGTGTGACAGTGGACCCGGCGACTGTCGACAAGCTCAAGGCACAGCTCGCCGGACTGTCGGAGAACGTGTCCCAGATCGCGGGGGTCCTGAAGCTGTCGTGACCGAGCAGCTGCCGCGTCAGGGCATCTCGCGTCGAGGTTTCGTCACGGGTGCCCTGAGCGCGGGCGCGGGTGCCGCCGTCGGTGCCGGCGCCACGTACGCGCTGACCAACTCCGGCCAGCAGCCGGCGCCCGCACCCAATCGGCCCGAGATCTTTGTCCCCTTCGAGGGGCCGCACCAGACGGGTATCACCGCGCTGCCGATACCCGAACAGGGACTGGTGGCGTCGTTCAACGTCCAATCGAACGACCGAGATGTCTTGACGACGGCGCTCAAAGAGCTCACGGAAGAGATCCGCGGGCTGATGGCCGGCAAGCCGCCGGAAACGCGCGATGCGGCCTATCCGCCCGTCGACTCCGGCCTCCTCGGAGAGAAGCCGCCGGCCGACAACCTGTCGATCGTGGTCGGTGTCGGGGCCTCTTTGTTCGACGACCGGTTCGGACTTGCTGATCGCAAGCCCAAGGACCTGGTCACGATGCCGTTCCTGGCCAACGACAAGCTGGACCCTAAACTCTCGCACGGTGACATCTCGATCATCTTCGAGGCCGGTCACAACGACACGGTTCAGTTCGCGCTGCGCCAGGTGATGAGGCGAACGCGAAGCGATCTCGTGCTTCGATGGATGATCGACGGTTACGCCCGCGGCATCGGCGCGGGGCAGGCGTCGGAAGCGGCGACTCCTCGAAACCTGTTGGGCTTCAAAGACGGTACGGCGAACCTCGACGTCGACGACGAAGCGCTGATGGATCGTCACGTGTGGGTGAGCGCGGAGGACGGCGAACCCGAGTGGGCGGTCGGTGGTTCGTATCAGGCGGTCCGCATCATCCGGAATCTTGTCGAGTTCTGGGACCGCACCCGACTCGTCGAACAGGAGCAGCTCATCGGGCGTTCCAAGGTCAGCGGCGCGCCGTTGGGCCTGACGGGTGAGTTCACCGATCCCGACTATCCCTCGGACTCCGAGGGCAAACGGATTCCCCTCGACGCGCATATCCGACTGGCGAACCCACGCACACCCGAGACGGACGAAAACCTCATCCTGCGACGCGGATTCAACTACTCACGTGGTTTCGACGGCGCAGGCAGGCTTGATCAGGGTCTGGCGTTCGTCGCCTATCAGCGCAGCCTGGAGAAGGGCTTCCTCACCGTGCAGCGCCGCCTCAAAGGTGAGCCGTTGGAGGAGTACATCTTGCCGGTGGGCGGTGGCTTCTTTTTCATGCTGCCCGGCGTCACAGGACCGGACCGGTTCCTGGGCGATCAACTGGTCAAGTGAGCTTCGACCACAGGTACTCGTAGACCAATGCGGATTTGAACGCCGTCTGGGCATTGTCCGCCGCACCGGCGTGTCCGCCCTCGATGTTCTCGTAGTAATTCACCGAATGCCCTTGCTCTTCCAGCGCCGCGGCCATCTTTCGGGCGTGTCCGGGGTGAACCCGGTCGTCGCGGGTCGACGTGGTGATCAGCACCGGCGGGTAGCGTCGGTCCGCGGAAATGTTCTGGTACGGCGAGTATTTGGAGATGAATGCCCAGTCGTCCGGATCGTCCGGATCGCCGTATTCGGCCATCCACGAGGCGCCGGCGAGCAGCAGATGGAAACGGCGCATGTCCAGCAGCGGCACACTGCACACCAGGGCGCCGAACAGTTCGGGATACTGCGTCAGCATGACACCCATCAGGAGGCCGCCGTTGCTTCCGCCTTGGGCGCCCAGCTGGTCGACAGTCGTGATGCCGCGGTCGACGAGATCTTTTGCCACCGCCGCGAAATCCTCGTACACCAGGTGCCGGTTCTCGCGCATCGCCTGGGTGTGCCATGTCGGACCGTACTCGCCGCCGCCGCGGATGTTCGCCAGCACGTAGGTGCCGCCGCGGGACAGCCACAGCCGGCCGAGCACACCGCCGTAGCCCGGTGTGTTGGCGACCTCGAATCCGCCGTATCCGCCGAGCAGTGTCGGAGCCGGACCGGTCGAGCTGCCCTTGCCATCCGAATTACGATGCCCTACAACGAAATACGGGATCTTCGTGCCATCGGCCGATGCCACGAAATGCTGGGTCACCTCGATATCGGACGCATCGAAGAACGCGGGAGCGCTCTTGACCGTCGTCACCTCCGTCCCGGCCCGCCCCCACAGCAGCTGCGAAGGTGTGTCGAAACCACTTGAATCCAAGAACATCTCGTCGCCGTACTCGTCGATGTCCACGAGCACGGTGTTGGTGTTCGGCGGGATGCCGGGGATCGGCGAGCGCTCCCACGTCCCGGGGGTCACGAGTTCGACGTGGCTGGACACGTCGAACAGCGTGGTGAGTACCAGATGGTCGCGCGTCCACGCGTAATTGTCCAGGCTGGAATGTTCGTCGGGTTCGAAAACGACGGCCAGTTCGTAGGTGCCGGAGAGGAATTCGTCGTAGTTTACAGCCAGCAGTGAACCTGGCCGGTAGGTGTGATCACCGACCGTCCATTCCGTCCGCGGCCGGATCAGCAGCCATTCGCGGTGCACCGACATACCGGCGTCGGTGGGAACCTCGATGCGGACCAGGTCGTCACCGCGAAGCTCGTAGCGGTCGCGGTTGAAGAAGTCGAAAGACCTTGTGATGAGCAGTCGCTCGAAGCCGGGTGTCGGATCGTAGGCGCCGCCCACGCTGACGTCCGAGGACTCACCCTCGAACAGCGTCTTGGCGTCGTCGAGTGGCTGGCCGCGTAGCCAGCGCTTCTCGATCCGCGGGTAACCGGAGTCGGTCATCGAACCGGGCCCGAATTCGGTGCCCACCAAAACCGTGTCGCGGTCCTGCCAGGTCATGCTCGACTTCGCCTCCGGTAGCTCGAAGCCACCGGTGACGAATTTCCTTGTTTCCATGTCGAATTCGCGTACCACGGTGGCGTCGGCGCCACCACGGGACAGCTCGATCAGGGCAAGGGAGTGGTCGGGTTCGAGGACGTCTGCGCCGGCCCACACCCAATTCTCGTCCTCGGTGTCCGCGAGCGCGTCGAGGTCGAGGATCACGTCCCAGTCGGGTTCAGAGGTGCGGTAGCTGCCGAGCGTGGTGCGCCGCCACAGCCCGCGCTTATTGGCCGCATCGCGCCAGAAGTTGTAGAGGTAGTCGCCGCGACGCCGGACGTACGGTATCCGCGCCTCGGTGTCGAGGACCTCGAGCGCCTCGGTGCGCATTTGCTCGAAGCGGGGCCCGCCGAACTCGGCGATGGTCGGCTCGTTGTGCGTGCGCACCCAGTCCAGTGCGTCGTCGCCGGTGATGTCCTCGAGCCAGAGATAGGAGTCTTGCGCCACAACACCATTCTGGCTGCCCGGCGTAGTGTGAGCCCCATTACACCCGGTAATCCGCGCCGTCAGAGAGGGAGTCGTCGATGACTGTCTATGCCCGTCCTGGTTCCACCGACGCCCTGATGTCCTACGAGTCGCGGTACGGCAACTTCATCGGCGGGGAATGGGTGCCGCCCGCCTCGGGCGAGTACTTCGAAAACCCCACGCCCGTGACCGGCCAGCCGTTCTGCGAGATCCCGCGCTCGAACGAAACCGACATCGAAAAGGCGCTGGACGCCGCGCACGGTGCGGCCGGTGCGTGGGGCAAGACGGCGGCGGGGGAGCGGGCAAACATCCTCAATAAGATCGCCGATCGCATCGAGGCGAACCTGGACTCGATCGCGCTGGCCGAGGCGTGGGACAACGGCAAGCCGATCCGCGAAACGCTGGCCGCGGACATCCCGCTGGCCATCGACCACTTCCGGTACTTCGCGGGTGCGATCCGCGCGCAGGAGGGCTCGCTGAGCCAGATCGACGACGACACCGTCGCGTACCACTTCCACGAGCCGCTCGGCGTCGTCGGACAGATCATCCCGTGGAACTTCCCGATCCTGATGGCGACGTGGAAGCTCGCGCCCGCACTCGCGGCGGGCAACGCCGTCGTCCTCAAACCCGCCGAGCAGACGCCCGCGTCGATTCTGTACCTGATGTCGTTGATCGGTGACCTGCTGCCCGCCGGTGTGCTCAACGTCGTCAACGGATTCGGATTCGAGGCGGGCAAGCCGCTCGCGTCGTCGAATCGCATCGCGAAGATTGCGTTCACCGGCGAAACCACGACCGGCCGGCTGATCATGCAGTACGCCTCGCAGAACCTGATTCCGGTGACGCTGGAGCTCGGCGGCAAGAGTCCCAACATCTTCTTCAGCGATGTGATGGCCAGCCCGAAAGTTGGGGCCGACGACTTCCAGGACAAGGCGCTCGAGGGCTTCACGATGTTCGCGCTGAACCAGGGCGAGGTGTGCACCTGCCCGTCGCGCAGCCTGATCCAGGCCGACATCTACGACGAGTTCCTCGAGCTCGCGGCGATCCGTACCAAGGCCGTACGCCAGGGTGACCCGCTGGACACCGAGACGATGATCGGTTCGCAGGCATCCAACGATCAACTGGAAAAAGTGTTGTCCTACATCGAAGTTGGCAAGGACGAAGGTGCCCGGGTAGTCACCGGCGGCGAGCGCGCTCAGCTCGGCGGCGACCTCAACGGGGGCTACTACGTGCAGCCGACGATCTTCGAGGGCAACAACAAGATGCGCATCTTCCAGGAGGAGATCTTCGGTCCCGTCGTCGCGGTCACGTCGTTCAAGGACTACGACGACGCGATCGGTATCGCCAATGACACCCTTTACGGACTGGGTGCGGGTGTGTGGTCGCGCGACGGCAATGTCGCCTACCGCGCCGGACGTGACATCAAGGCGGGCCGGGTGTGGACCAACTGCTATCACGCGTACCCGGCGCACGCGGCGTTCGGCGGTTACAAGCAGTCCGGCATCGGCCGCGAGACGCACAAGATGATGCTCGACCATTACCAGCAGACGAAGAACCTGTTGGTTTCCTACTCGAACAAGGCGCAGGGGTTCTTCTAACGAGCGCTTGCGCGAGGAGGCGAGGATTCTGACAGTCCACAGGGCGCTCATCACCCGGGCAGCGGCTGACCTCTTGGAGAAATTGCAGCAGCGGCACGGTGCGCTGATGTTCCACCAGTCGGGTGGATGCTGCGACGGGTCCTCGCCGATGTGTTACCCCGACGGGGAGTTCCTCGTCGGCGACCGCGACATCCTGCTTGCAGTGTTCGACGTCGGCGACGGCGTGCCGGTGTGGATCTCGGGGCCGCAGTTCGAGGCGTGGAAGCACACACAATTGGTCATCGACGTCGTCCCTGGCAGGGGCGGCGGGTTCAGCGTCGAAGCGCCGGAAGGGATGCGGTTCCTGTCCCGCGGCCGTGCGTTCAGCAACGACGAGAACCGCTTGCTGAACGAATTGGCACCCGTGACCGGTACCGACTTCGCGCTGGGTAAACGCCCGCCGGCCGCCGGGACCCACGTCGTCGCGGAAGCCAGCCTGAACACGACCGATGCGTGCTCGATCCCCGGGCGCGGCTAATCGGTCAACGACGGGTGGCGCAGTATCGTCGAAAGGGTGATTCCGCTGCCGCGTCCGCGGTTGCTGACCAGCGCTCTGCTGATCGGCACGGCGGTCGGGCTGCTCGTCGGGATCGGGTTGAGCCTGCTGGTGACGGCTAAGATTCGGCCTGACGTGGTGATCGCTCTCGTCGTCGGTGTGCCCAGTGCGATCGGCATGTTGACCATTCTGTTGTCGCGCAGACGCTGGCTCACGGCAGTCGGCGCCTTCGTGATCGCCCTCTCTCCGGGATGGTTCGGTGCGTTGGTGGCGATCCAGACGGCGAACGGTGCCTGACGTGGACCGCGACCTGCTGATGGACGACACCCAGGAGTTCACACCGACCTGGGATACGGGTGAGCTCGAGGCTGTCGACGCGGCGCTGTCGGAGCCGTTACCGATACCGGCCCCTCCGGTCGTGGTGCCCGGCAACTTCCAGTACCTCAAGCGGTGGCACTTCGTGCTTGTCGTGGCGTGTGTATGGACCGTGGCGGCTGCCGCGGGCTGGGGACTCTATTACTGGTGGTACCACTCGATCGACAAGACGGCGCCGGAGTTCGTGGTGCTGGTTTTCCTGATCCTGTGCACCGTCGTTGGCTTGCTCGTCGCGATGGTGCCCAACAGGCCGATCGCCTCCGCTGTGGCGATCGCATTCACGTCCGCACCACTGGCTGCGACGGCTGGTGCCGCGGTGCTGCACGGCCTTTACTTCTGCGAATGGGCCACTCGCTGTTTCGTGGGGTTGATTCCTTACTAAGGTTGAGGGCGTGACCCACTTTGACGTCGTCGTTCTCGGAGCCGGCCCTGGCGGATACGTCGCGGCTATTCGCGCCGCCCAACTCGGACTGAATACCGCAGTCGTCGAGCCCAAATACTGGGGCGGGGTGTGCCTGAACGTCGGCTGTATCCCCTCCAAGTCGCTGCTGCGCAATGCGGAGCTCTCCCACATCATCACCAAGGAAGCCAAGCTCTTCGGCATCAACGGTGAAGCGACCATGGACTACGGGGTGGCGTTCGACCGCAGCCGTAAGGTCGCGGACGGTCGCGTCGCCGGTGTGCACTTCCTGATGAAGAAGAACAAGATCACCGAAATCCACGGTTACGGGAAGTTCAAGGACGCCAACACACTCGAGGTCGACCTCAATGAAGGCGGCACCGAGACTGTCACGTTCGACAACTGCATCATCGCGACCGGCAGCAGCACCCGACTGGTGCCCGGCACATCGCTGTCGGAGAACGTAGTCACCTACGAGAAGCAGATTCTCTCGCGTGAACTGCCCGGGTCGATCATCATCGCCGGTGCGGGTGCGATCGGTATGGAATTCGGCTACGTCCTGCGCAACTTCGGCGTCGACGTCACGATTGTCGAGTTCCTGCCGCGGGCGCTGCCCAACGAGGACGCCGAAGTGTCCAAGGAGATCGAGAAGCAGTTCAAGAAGTTGGGCGTGAAGGTCCTCACGGGCACCAAGGTCGAGTCCATCAGGGATGAGGGGGCCGACGGTTCCGTTTATGTCACCGTGAGCAAGGACGGCAAGTCAGAGGAGCTGAAGGCCGATAAGGTGTTGCAGGCCATCGGCTTTGCGCCCAACGTCGAGGGATACGGCCTGGACGCGGCCGGGGTGCAGCTCACCGACCGCAAGGCGATCGGCATCGACGACTACATGCGCACCAACGTGCCGCACATTTACGCGATCGGCGACGTCACCGGGTTGCTGCAGCTGGCCCACGTCGCCGAGGCGCAGGGCGTGGTCGCGGCCGAAACCATCGCAGGCGCAGAGACTTTGGCGCTCGGTGACTACCGGATGATGCCGCGCGCGACGTTCTGTCAGCCGCAGGTTGCCAGCTTTGGCCTGACCGAGGAACAGGCTCGCGAGGAGGGCTACGACGTCAAGGTCGCCAAGTTCCCGCTCACCGCGAACGCGAAGGCACACGGGCTGGGTGATCCGAGTGGTTTCGTGAAGCTGATCGCCGACGCGAAATACGGCGAATTGCTCGGCGGGCACCTGATCGGGCATGACGTCTCCGAACTGCTACCAGAGCTGACTCTGGCGCAGAAGTGGGACCTGACGGTCAACGAATTGGCCCGCAACGTGCACACCCACCCGACGCTGTCGGAAGCCCTGCAGGAGTGCTTCCACGGCTTGGCCGGCCACATGATCAACTTTTGAGAGCCGCGATCTGGGTCGCCGGTGTCGGCGGATTGGTGCTCGGTCACATCCTGTGGCTGGCCGGGATCTCGGCCGCGACATCCACCGCGACGGTCAGCTCCTGGGTGCTGGTGGTGGCGGCGGTCTCGTTCGTGGTCGGCGGCATCGTCGGCGCGCTCGGGTGGCGTGCCTACAAGCGAAAGTCCGACGTAAGGGCGGCGTTCCTCATCGCACTGCCGGTGTCACCGGTGCTGTTCTCGCTCGTCGTTCTCGGGGTGACGTACCTCTAGTCCGGAAAGTCCAACGGCACGTTCAGCGTCGTGATGGTCGCCGCCAACCCGTCGTACTGAGCAGCCAGCATGCAGAACTCGATGAGCTGTGGCTTGGTGAGGTGTCTGGCCAGCACGGCCCACGTCTCCGCGGATACGCCGCGGGTGACGACGAACTCGTCGGTTGCGGTGATCAGCGCGCGCTGACGATCGGTCAGCCCGTCGGCGTCGGGACCCTCGAAGATCTTGGCCTGGAGGTCCGGACCGATACCGCGACTACGGGCCAATCGCCGGTGCTGCTGCAGTTCGTACTCGCAGTTGCGAAGATGGCCGACCCGCAGGATGACGGTCTCGGCGTCCTTCAATGGAAGCTTGCTCAGCGCGCCCAGCAACATGAGGCTGTACGGGATCCACGCAAGGAACAGAAGCCGATGTTGGCCAAGCACATTGACGAGACTGAACCGCGGCGCCCGGATACCCCTGGCACCGATCTTTGCGATGGCCCAATTGACCGGCCCGAGTTCCTTGAATCCGCCGGGCGCAATGCGCGCGGGTTCGATTGCGCTCACCGTAGCGAGTCTAACTACGACTGCTTGACCAGGTAGGGCGACACCGTGCTGCGGTGCTCATCGATGTCCAGCGCGCGACCGAGTGCGGGGAAGGCCCGCTGCGGGCAGTTGTCACGCTCGCAGACGCGACACCCTGCGCCGATCGGCGTCGAGTTGTCGCCCGACAGATCCAAGCCTTCCGAGTACACGAGGCGGTGGGCGTGCCGGAGTTCGCATCCGAGGCCGATCGCGAACGTCTTGCCGGGCTGGCCGTATCGGTGGGCGCGGCGCTCGACCGTGCGGGCCACCCACATGTAGTTGCGCCCGTCGGGCATCTGTGCGATTTGCACGCCGATCTTGCCAGGGTTCGCGAACGTCTCGTAAACATTCCACAGCGGACAGGTCCCGCCGCTGGACGAGAAGTGAAAGCCTGTGGCGGACTGCCGCTTTGACATGTTTCCCGCGCGGTCAACGCGAACGAATGACAGCGGCACCCCCCGCATCGACGGCCGCTGCAGAGTCGACAGCCGGTGTGCGATCGTCTCGAAGGACACGGCGTAGAAGGCCGAGAGACGCTCGACGTCGTAGCGGAACTTCTCGGCGACTTCGTGAAACTGCCGGTACGGCAGCACCGTTGCGGCCGCGAAGTAGTTGGCGAGGCCCAGCCGCGCGAGCACGGTGGACTCCTCGCTGGTGAAGTTTCCCTCGTTCACGAGCTTGTCGATCAGGCCGCCGAACTCGAGGTACGCCAGCTCCGCGGCCATCTTGAAAACCGTCTGCCCCGAGGACAGGTGACCGCTGATCTCCAAGGTCTTTGAGTCGGGGTCGTAACGGTGTAACACCGTGCCGCCCAGGTCGATTCGTTGCTTGATGTGTACACCGTGCACCCGGGTCAGCCGGTCGGCCAGCTCGCGTGCGAGCTCCGCGCGGTGCATGCGCATGCGGATCGTGAGGTCTTCCGCGGCGGTGTCGAGCTCGTGCAGGTAGTTCTGCCGCTGATAGAAGTAGTCGCGGACCTCCTCGTGCGGCATCGTGATCGCGCCGCTACCGCTGCTGTCGGAGTGCCTGTCCTCGGTCACGGCAGCCAACTGCGCGGTGGTCAAGCGGTAGCGACGGTGCAGGTTGACCATGGCGTGCGCGAGTGCCGGATGCGAGCTGACCATGTCGGAGATCTCGGCGAGGTCGACGTCGACCGCCACGTCGCGATCCAGGGTCACCTCGCGCAACTCGGCGACGAGCCGGGTGTCGTCCTCGGAGGCGAAGAACGTCGCGTCCACGCCGAACAACTCGGTGATGCGCAGCAGCACCGACACCGTCAGCGGGCGTACGTCGTGCTCGATCTGATTCAGGTAACTCGGCGAGATTTCCAGCTTCTGGGCCAGCGCCGCCTGGCTGTAGCCCCGTTCGCCGCGGAGCTGTCGAACGCGCGAGCCGACGAACGTTTTTGCCACGATGACCAGGCTACCGGCTGAAATAACAACATTGTGAAGAAGATCTTCGCATTGTTGGCAGTTCCGGGGCTATGGCAGGATCGAGCCTCATGGGAGGCAGCAGCACCGGTCTGGCGAAGGTGATGATGCCTGTGCCCGATCCGCACCCCGACGTCTTCAATATCGAGTGGCCGCTGCGCGTCGCTGACGTCGATCGGGCGGGTCGGCTCAAGTTCGACGCCGCCACCAGGCACATCCAGGACATCGGCTCGGACCAGCTGCGCGAGATGGGCTACGAGGAGACCCATCCGCTGTGGATCGTCCGGCGCACGATGGTCGACCTGATCAGGCCGATCGAGTTCAAGGACATGCTGCGGCTGCGCCGCTGGTGCTCGGGCACATCCAACCGGTGGTGTGAGATGCGAGTCCGCGTCGACGGCCGCAAGGGCGGGCTGATGGAGTCCGAGGCGTTCTGGATCAACATCAACTCCGAGACGCAGGGCCCGGCCCGCATCTCCGACGACTTCCTCGAAGGCCTGCAGCGCACGACCGATATCGACCGCCTGCGGTGGAAGGCCTACCTGAAGGCCGGCAGCCGCGAGGACGCGGACGAGATCCGCGACTACCCGGTCCGCGTCAGCGATATCGACATCTTCGATCACATGAACAACTCGGTGTACTGGTCCGTGGTCGAGGACTACCTCTTCAAGGTGCCCGAGCTGCTGAACGCACCCCTGCGCGTGACCATCGAGCACGACGCCCCGGTCGGCCTCGGTGAGAAGCTCGAGATCCTCACCCACGTTCATCGGCCCGGTACGACGGACAAGTTCGGTCCCGAGTTGGCCGATCGCACTGTTACAACGCTCACATATGCCGTCGGCGACGAGACCAAAGCCGTCGCATGCATCTTCGCGCTCTGACGTCCTTTCCCAAACAGTACGACCGTACTGACGTGCGGAAATCGGTTACTGGCCAGTAGCTTCTGAACCGGTTCAGGGAATCGCACCTTTGCAACCTTTGCAACGTGAGGCGCTTGCTTGGCGAAAATTGGCAATCAGAACGAGTGGACCTGCACGTATGGCGTGATGCATCCTCGTACTAGCGGAACAGCCAAGTTTGTTGAGCATTAGCAAGCCGAGCACCCGCCGGCTATGCAAAGCGATTTGAAGGAGCAGTCATGTCGACCGTCGGCACGCCGAAGTCACCCGAACAGATCCAGCAGGACTGGGACACCAACCCGCGGTGGAAGGGCATCACCCGCACCTACACCCCGGCCGACGTCGTCGCCCTGCAGGGCTCGGTCGTCGAGGAGGCCACGCTGGCCCGCCGCGGCGCCGAGGTGCTGTGGAACCAGCTGCACGACATGGAGTTCGTCAACTCGCTCGGCGCGTTGACCGGCAACATGGCGGTCCAGCAGGTGCGTGCCGGCCTGAAGGCCATCTACCTGTCGGGTTGGCAGGTCGCCGGTGACGCGAACCTGTCCGGCCACACTTACCCGGACCAGAGCCTCTACCCGGCCAACTCGGTGCCGCAGGTGATCCGTCGCATCAACAACGCGCTGCTGCGCGCCGACGAGATCGCCAAGGTCGAGGGCGACACCTCCGTCGAGAACTGGCTCGCGCCGATCGTCGCCGACGGTGAGGCCGGCTTCGGCGGTGCGTTGAACGTCTACGAGCTGCAGAAGGCGATGATCGCCGCAGGCGTGGCGGGATCGCACTGGGAAGACCAGCTGGCGTCGGAGAAGAAGTGTGGCCACCTCGGTGGCAAGGTGCTGATCCCCACCCAGCAGCACATCCGCACCCTGACCTCGGCCCGCCTGGCTGCTGACGTCGCCGACGTGCCGACGGTCGTCATCGCCCGTACCGATGCCGAGGCCGCCACGCTCATCACTTCCGATGTCGACGAGCGTGACCAGCCGTTCATCACCGGCGAGCGGACCAAAGAAGGCTTCTACCGGGTGAAGAACGGTCTCGAGCCGTGTATCGCCCGCGCCAAGGCCTACGCACCGTTCTCCGATCTGATCTGGATGGAGACCGGCACCCCGGACCTCGAGCTGGCCGCGAAGTTCGCCGAGGGCGTCAAAAGCGAGTTCCCCGACCAGATGCTGGCGTACAACTGCTCGCCGTCGTTCAACTGGAAGAAGCACCTCGACGACGCGACCATCGCGAAGTTCCAGAAGGAGCTTGGCGCGATGGGCTTCAAGTTCCAGTTCATCACGCTGGCCGGCTTCCACGCGCTGAACTACTCGATGTTCGATCTGGCCTACGGCTACGCCCGCAACCAGATGAGCGCCTACGTCGAGCTGCAGGAGCGCGAGTTCGACGCCGAGGAGCGCGGTTACACCGCGACGAAGCACCAGCGCGAGGTCGGTGCCGGTTACTTCGACCGGATCGCGACCACCGTCGACCCGACGTCGTCGACCACCGCGCTCTCGGGCTCGACCGAAGAGGGTCAGTTCCACTGAGCCAGGCCTAGGCTCAAAAGGCCGATGGCTTGACAGCGCAGGCCCCGCCCAGAACCCTTGGGCGGGGCCTGACGCATGTACGAGGAGAAAAGATTTGAGCATCGAACGGGTCGGCGTGATCGGCGCCGGGCAGATGGGTTCGGGTATTGCCGAGGTGTCGGCCAAGGCCGGAGCGGATGTGGTCGTCTACGAGCCCACCGACGACTTGGTGACGGCGGGCCACCAGCGGCTCACCCAGTCGCTGGAGCGTGCGGCGGCCAAAGGGAAGCTCAGTGAAGAGGATCGCGACGCCGCGCTAGCCCGGCTGAAGTTCACCACTGACCTGGCCGACCTGGCTGACCGTCAGCTGGTCATCGAGGCGGTGGTCGAGGATGAGACGGTCAAGGGCAAGATCTTCGCCGAGCTCGACAAAGTCATCACTGACCCTGATGCGGTGCTGGCGTCGAACACGTCCAGCATCCCGATCATGAAAATTGCTGCGGCAACGCAGAACCCGAGCCGAGTACTGGGTCTGCACTTCTTCAACCCGGTGCCGGTGCTGCCGCTGGTCGAACTCGTCAGCACGCTGGTCACCTCACCCGAGGCCGCGGCGCGCACCGAGCAGTTCGCGAGCGAGGTGCTGGGCAAGAAGGTGGTGCGCTGCGGCGATCGGTCAGGCTTCATCGTCAACGCGCTGTTGGTGCCGTACCTGTTGGCCGCCATCAGGATGGCGGAGGCGGGGGTCGCGACAGTTGAGGACATCGACACGGCCGTGGTCGCCGGGCTGTCGCATCCGATGGGGCCGCTGCGGCTGTCGGACCTGATCGGGCTGGACACGATGAAGCTCATCGCCGACTCGATGTACGACGAGTACAAGGACGCGAATTACGCACCGCCGCCACTGCTGCTGCGAATGGTCGAAGCGGGTCAGCTGGGTAAGAAGTCAGGGCAGGGCTTCTACACGTACTGATCGCCGTCAGGCCTGGGCTAGGCGCTTCTTTTCCGCTTCGACATCGAAATCGGCTGCGGGCCAAGACAAGTTCATCGACTCCAGAGCCTCGATCAGCAGCTCGATGACCGCCAGCCTGCTGTACCACTTGCGGTCGCACGGAATCACATGCCACGGAGCGTAATCGGTCGACGTCTTGTCCAGCAGCGCCTGATACGCCTCTTGGTACAGCGGCCACTTCAACCGTTCGTCGACGTCTGCCGGGTTGTACTTCCAGTACTTGTCGGGACGCTCCAGGCGCTCGGCCAGTCGCGCCTTCTGCTCCTCGAGCGAGACGAACATCGCCACCTTGATGAGCGTCATACCGCCGTCGACGAGCGCCTTCTCGAAGGCATTGATCTCGTCGTAGCGCGCACCCCACACGTCGGGCGCGACGAGATTGTGCACCCGCACGATCAACACGTCCTCGTAGTGGCTGCGGTCGAACACCCCGATATGGCCTGCCGTCGGCAGGGCGTTGCGGATGCGCCACAGATAGTGGTGCGCCAGCTCTTCGGGGGTCGGCTTTCCGAAGCTCGTGTACCGGATGCCCTGCGGATTACCAGCTCCCACAACATGTTTGACGATCCCGCCCTTACCCGCGGTATCCATGCCCTGCAGCACGAGCAGGATCGAACGAGTGTCACCGGAGCGGCTGTTGGCGTAGAGCATCTCCTGCAGCTCGGCGAATCGTTCATTGCGCTCGGCCTGCAGCGCCGGGGCGTCGGCCTTCTTCCCCTGGAAGCCCGGTGTCGCACCGGTGTCGATATCGGCGACCTTGTCGCCATGACGGAACTCGAGATGGATATGCGGCTCGTGGGTCCACAGGGACGGGAGGTCTGACTCGGCCATCCGCTCAGTCAATCAGTCGCCGGGGCAAAACCGGCGAAGGATGCGGACCTTGCCGGAACTTCTCCAGCGATCCGCCCACCTCGACGATGCCGCACAGCGCGCTCCACGACAGCATGGTCAGATAGTCGATCAGCTCGTCTGAGCTCATGCGAGGGTTCGACATCCACGAGTGCGTGGCCAACTGCACGCCGCCGACGGTGTGGAACGCCCACGCGGCCGCGCCGCCCGTCTCCATGCCGGCCTCGGCCATGCGGCGACGCAGCATAACGCCGAGCATGCGGGCGATGATCTGCTCGGAATCCGCGACGGCCTTGCTCTTGGACGCCGAGTTGTTCGCCATGACGAACATGTACGGCTCCGGTTCGGAGGCCACCGTCTCCACGTAGACCCGGATGATCTCGCGGGTCAGCTCGTAGCCGTCAAGATTGGACGACAGCGCCGCGGCCATGTTCGGGATCAAGGTCGTCTGCGCGAACCGCATCATGACCGCGGTAGTCAGATCGTTCTTGTCGACGAAGTAGCGGTAGAGCACCGTCTTGGACACGCCGATCTCTGCCGCGATCTCGTCCATGCTGACGTTGCTCCCGCGGCGCCGGATCGCCTCCAGGGTGCCGTCGACCAGCTCATTGCGCCGCTCCACCTTATGCTGGTGCCAGCGCCTCTTGCGTCCATCAGTCTTGAGCGCGACGGACGAGGTTTGTTGTGCCACGATCGCCGTATTCCGTTCCCTAGTTGCCCTCAATAATACGGCCGATCTTGAATTCCAGCGGCAACGGCCAAGACCCGCACTCTGTCGGTAGCGGATGATGTAGGTGTGGCACACAGACCGAACGTCGGCGCACGCGCCATGACGGAGGCGCCTGGCGCCCCGCGCCGTAGTTTTGCCGAGTCCCTGGCGGGTGCCGACAGCGCCGCCGACGCGGAGCGCAGACGCGGCCTGCGACGGATGAAGATCGTCGCGCTGTCGTTCCTGCTCGGTGCGACGGTGATCTTCCTCGTCTGCACCTGGGCCCAGTCCCAGGGGGCGGCACCGTGGGTCGGGTACGTCCGCGCCGCCGCTGAAGCCGGCATGGTCGGCGCACTGGCTGACTGGTTCGCTGTCACCGCGCTGTTCAAACATCCGCTGGGTATCCCGATCCCGCACACCGCGATCATCAAGCGTAAGAAGGATCAACTCGGCGAGGGCTTGGGCACCTTCGTCCGCGAGAACTTCATGTCACCGGAGGTCGTCGAGACCAAGCTGCGTGATGCAGAGGTCGCGGGCCGGTTGGGCAAGTGGCTTTCCGACCAGGCGCACGCCGAACGGGTCGCTGGCGAAATGGCAACGGCGCTAAGAGTTCTGGTCGAGATGTTGCGTGACGAGGATGTCCAGCACGTACTGGACCGGATGATCGTCAAGCGCATCGCCGAACCGCAATGGGGCCCGCCGATCGGCCGCGTGCTGGCCACTCTGCTCGCCGAGGGTCGGCAGGAAGCCCTCATTCAGCTGCTGGCCGACCGGGCCTTCCAGTGGTCGCTCAACGCCGGCGAGATCATCGAGCGCGTCATCGAACGTGATTCACCGACGTGGTCGCCGCGCTGGGTCGACCACCTTGTCGGCGATCGCATCCACCGTGAGCTCATGGACTTCACCGACAAGGTGCGACGCAACCCCGACCACGAACTGCGGCGGTCGGCCACTCGCTTCCTGTTCGAGTTCGCCGACGACCTGCAGCACGACGAGGCCACAATTCAGCGCGCCGAGAACGTCAAGGAACAGCTGATGGCGCGCGATGAGATCGCGCGTGCCGCGGAGACCGCCTGGACCGCCGCCAAGCGGATCTTCCTCGAGTCTGTCGACGACCCGTCCTCTGCCCTGCGGACCCGCATCGCGGACTCCGCGATACACGTCGGGGAGTCGCTGTGCGATGACGCCGATCTGCGCGACAAGGTCGACAACTGGATCATTCGGGCAGCTCAGCACCTGGTCGCCCAATATGGGGCGGAGATCACAGCGATCATCACCGAGACGATCGAGCGATGGGATGGCGACGAGGCCAGTCGCCGCATCGAACTGCACGTCGGGCGTGACCTGCAATTCATTCGTATCAATGGCACCGTGGTGGGTTCGCTGGCGGGTCTGATCATCTATTCGATAGCTCAGCTACTCTTCTGACCTGCGCTAACGAGTGCTTGCAAAAGTTAGCACCCCGTCGTACGGTAGGGCTTGTCGCTATTCGGTTACCCAAGTACGAAGGGGGTCACGCGTGCCGCAGGATGAAAACATCGCCGCTGTGATGTCCAATGCTGCACAGGACATCGGCACTTTCATTCGCACGCAGCGCGAGGCAGCCCAGGTATCGGTGCGGCAGTTGGCCGAGAAGGCCGGCGTCAGCAATCCCTACCTCAGTCAGATCGAGCGGGGATTGCGGAAACCCTCCGCCGACGTGCTCAACCAGATCGCCAAGGCGCTGCGGGTATCCGCGGAAGTTCTCTACATCAGGGCCGGAATTCTGGAACCCAGCGAGAACAACGAAGTCCGCGACGTCATCATCACCGACTCGGCTATCACGGAGCGGCAGAAGCAGGTGCTGCTCGAGATCTACACGTCGTTCGTTCAGCAGAACGAGGGCCAGAAGAACGAGAGCCTGCAGATCGAAGCGGCAGGCGTCCAGACCGACGAGGAGCAGACGACTGAATAGAAACGTGCACTCGATTTAGTCCAACCGAACCGTCCGTTTGAAGTTCTGAACACCAAATCTCCAGAAACTGGGATGAAAGGAAACACCGACATGGCTAAGAAGACCCCGGCCAAGAACAAGAACCAGCCGACCGCTGACGACCTGAAGGCCCCGCTGCTCGCCGCAGTAGGTGCTGCCGATCTGGCCCTCGAGCGCGTCAACGAGATCGTCGCGGCTCTGCGCGAGCGCGCCGAGGATGCGCGTACCGACGCCGAGACCCGCGTCGAAGAGACCCGCGCCCGCGTGACCAAGCTGCAGGAAGAACTGCCGACGCAGTTCGGCGACCTGCGCGAGAAGCTGAACTCCGACGAGCTGCGCAAGTTCGCCGAGACCTACGCCGAGGCCGCTCAGACCTCGTACAACAAGCTGATCGAGCGCGGCGAGGCCGCCCTCGAGCGGCTGCGTAGCCAGCCGGCCCTCGAAGAGGCCGCCGGTCGCGTCGAGCGCTACTCGGACCAGGCCGTCGAGCTGACCCAGGAAGCGCTGGGCAACGTCGCGACCCAGACCCGCGCGGTGGGCGAGCGTGCCGCCAAGCTGGTCGGTGTCGAGCTGCCGAAGAAGGCTCAGAAGGCCGCGGCGCCCGCCAAGAGCGCCGCCAAGAAGGTGCCGGCCAAGGCCCCCGCCAAGAAGGCCCCCGCCAAGAAGGCTCCGGCCAAGAAGGCTCCGGCCAAGAAGGTCACCCAGAAGTAGCATTTCGGCTCCGAGTCGCCCGGCTGGGCGACTATGAGTCGACCAGGGGACGTAGCCCGCATACGCTTGGAGCGTGCAGCTCCAAAACTTGGCGGGTTACGTCCTCTTACTTTTGGCCGTCGTAGTACTGGCCGTCACTCTCTATGCCTTCGTCCACGCCGCCATGCAGCGGCCCGACGCGTATACCGCCGCGGGCAAGCTCACGAAGCCGGTCTGGCTTTTGATCATCGGCGGTGCAGGTGCGTTCGCCCTGCTCACCAGTCTCACCGGAGTTTCCGTTTTCGCGATTGCCATCGCCGCGGTTGCGACCGGCATCTACCTCGTCGACGTCCGGCCGAAGATCCTGGAAATCCAGGGGAAGTCCCGTTAACCGGCGTTTTGTCGCGGCCGCGACGGTCCTGTTACCCCTCACCTTGGCGCCCGCCGCCGCCGCTAGTCCAGCACCCGCACCGCCCTACGTCGACCACGTCGAATGGGCGAAGTTCGGTGACCTGTCGAGCCTGCGGGTGTACCCGACGACCGCCGGCCGGCAGGCATCGCTCGTCGCCACCGTCGAGACCGAGGCCGCCGCGTGGCAAGAAGTGCTGGCACTCTCGCCAGACGCAGCGATGCCGGGAATGTACGAACAGTTCATCTGCCACTGGCAACTGGCCGAACTCGGCCGCCCCGGAAAGGCCAGTTGGAATTTGGAGCCGTGGCGGCCCGAGGTCGACGACAACACGTTGATCGCGACGAACTGCAATCCTGGCGGCACCGAGGAACCGTTTTAGTGCGCACCTATTGCCGCGATGACGTGGCTGCGCTCATCGATCACACTCTGCTCAAACCTGAAGCCACTGAACGCGACGTCGCGCGTCTCGTCGAGGAAGGCACCGAGCTCGGGGTGTACGCGATCTGCGTGTCACCGTCCATGGTCGCCGTCGCGAAGCGAGCGGGAACGGATACCAAACCCATCGCCGCGGTCGTGGGATTCCCTTCAGGTAAACATTTTTCGGCCATCAAGGCCGAGGAGGCGCGGCTTGCGGTGTCGGCGGGGGCCGCCGAGATCGACATGGTGATCGACGTCGGCGCGGCGGTGTCCGGTGAATTCACCGCCGTGGCGGCGGAGGTTGCCGCGGTGCGGGCGGCCGTCGAGGGCGTGGTCCTGAAGGTGATCGTGGAGTCGGCTGCGTTGCTCAGCATCGTGGGGGAGGACGCACTCGTATCAGCGTGCCGGGTCGCCGCGGATGCGGGAGCGGACTTTGTGAAGACCTCTACCGGGTTCCATCCGGCAGGGGGTGCATCGGTTCGCGCGGTGGAGCTGATGCGCGCGGCTGTCGGCCCTGGTGTCGAGGTCAAGGCCAGTGGCGGCATCCGCACAACGGCCGATGCGGTATCGATGCTCGACGCCGGCGCGACCCGGCTGGGATTGTCTGGGACTAGGTCAGTGCTCGACGGATTGGAAGGGGCGAATCGGGTTATTGACGCAAACATTTAGTATTTGCTGAGAGTGGTTCACGAGTGTGCCAAAAGTGTGCGAAGATCTAGATCAACCTCACCTATTCCCC
This sequence comes from Mycobacterium sp. NPDC051804, assembly GCF_044452905.1. Lineage (NCBI taxonomy): Bacteria > Bacillati > Actinomycetota > Actinomycetes > Mycobacteriales > Mycobacteriaceae > Mycobacterium > Mycobacterium sp. NPDC051804. The sequence goes on from NZ_JBITCD010000001.1 coordinate 1,071,987, forward strand.
AGGTGACTATCGATAGGATGATTTAAATGACCACCCACAATCGTTTGCTTCGTCGAGTTTCCACAGTTGCGGGCATCGGGGCTATCGCCGCCATGGGCTTCTTCACCGCATCATGCGCCAAGGAAGAGGAAAAGGCGCCCGAAACCTCGACCACGACCACCACGACGACGACACCGTCGTCCGCCGCACCGGTTGAGCCGACGGAGAAGGCGCCCCGCCTCGAGCCGGGCGGACCGAACCCGTTCTCGCCGAGCGTGATTGCGCCGCCGGCTCCGGAGGCGACACCTGGCCGCCATCGCTGATAGGCGGCGCCGGCTCGTAGCACTCGTCGCGGCAGCGGCGCTGACTGTCTCAGGCATCAGCGCCGCTTGCGCGCGGCAAACCCCCGGCAGGATCACGGGTCCGTACGCCTCCCTGCTGGCGAGTTCTCAAGATCTGGGCCCGTCGCGTACGGGCGACGCGCAACTGACGGTCACGCTCACGGACCCGTCGCGCACGCAGCCGCTGACCAAATGGGCAACCGATGCCGGGCTGTGGGTGCGTGCACGCGCCGGTGATGGGTGGGCGATCGTCGAGGGCGCCGCCGCCGATCTGGCGCGGGCTTTCGACGTACCCGTGCACGACTACCGCGGCCTGAAAGGCCAGGTCTTTTACGCATCCCCACAGCAGCCGTCGATACCGTCGGTGCTGCGTGACGTCGTGTCCGGAATCGGCCGAATCAACAGCTATACACCGCACCGCATGGCGAGCCCTGGATTCTTACCCCTGGACGTGCGATGGGGCGGCTTGACTCCTGAGGGATTGTTGCAGGCGTACAACGGCACCCCCCTCGCCGATCAGGGCTTCACCGGCGAGGGGCAGACAATCGTGTTCTTCGCCTTCGACAGCGCGGATCAGGCGGATCTGGACCTTTTTGCCGACACCTCCGGCCTGCCGCGCTTCACCCCGGTCATCGTGGGCGGGAAGCCGGAGGAGCAGAGCGGCGAAACCGCGATGGATCTTCAAGTGGCACACGCGATTGCGCCGCTCGCGCGTCTCGTGGTCGTCAATGCCCGTCCCACGGTGCAGGGCGACGGAGCCTTCGAGAAGATCGCGAAGATGTTCGAAGATGCCGACCGCCAGTTCCCTGGGGCGGTGTGGAGCCTGTCGATCGGCTGGGGTTGCGACAAGCTTTTCACCGCCGCCGACCTGGCGCCGGTGGTGGCCGCGGTGACCGCCGCGCAGCGGCGTGGTACCTCGGTGTTCGACGCGAGCGGAGACACTGCGGGCCTGGAGTGCAAGGGCGGTGAGAATTGGTCGGCTCCGCCCGGCCCGGATGACATTGGCCTGGACGCGGTTTCGTCGATACCGAACGTCACCTCGGTCGGCGGCACCACCCTCTCGACGAGCCCCCGCGGGCAGTGGGTGGGGGAGTACGCGTGGGTGGATTCGCCGCTGACGCAAGGGACCAGCGGCGGGGTGTCGATCTTGTTCGACCGTCCGCCGTGGCAGAGCCAGCTGAGGGCCGAACGGGATACCAAGCGTCGCCGCCTGTCGCCCGATGTCGCCGCCGTATCAGATCCCTTCACCGGGGTCAGGGTCATCTACAAGCAGACGGAGGTGCTTGGCGGCGGCACGTCGCAGGCAGCGCCGATGTGGGCCGCGATGACGGCGCTGATCAACGAGTACCTCAACGCCAACGGAGGTCGTCCCGTCGGGAATGCCAACGCGGTGCTGTACCGCGTGGCCGCAGGTGCGAATCTGCCTGGATTTCGTGACATCGTCCGCGGCGGCAACGCCGTTGACATCGCCCATCCCGGCTACGACCTCGTGACCGGCCTCGGCACCCCGAACGTCTACAACCTTGCGCAGAACATCCTCGAACTGCAGGAGAGGGCGTCGCCTCGATGAGCGGTCCGAGCGGCGCGTCCACCATGGTGTGTCAGGCGTGCGAGAACGAAGTGCCCGAGTCGACGTTCTGCGGACTCTGCGGTGCGGCGCAGACCGGCAGGCTCGGACGTCGCCGGATCCGGGCATACGCGGCGGCACCGAGCGAGCACACCCTGGTGCCGTCCGTAGCGACGTCACTGTTCCCCCACCTGCCGCGGCGAGCGCTGCTGCCGTTCCGGGTCGGACTCGTGCTGCTGGTCGTCACGATGGTGGTGTGTGCGTTGATGCGCTGGCAGGCGCCGCTGATCACCGTGTGTGCGCTGGGCCTTCCGATACTGTTCCTGATCTACCTGCGTGAGGCACAGATCGACCGTGACGTGCCGAGATTCTCGCTGGTGCTCACGGCCGTTTTCGGGGCCACGCTGGGTGTCGGCTCCGCGCTTGTGACGGGCGCGGTCGTAGCCGCCTCGTATGTCGTTTCGCTCGGTCCGGACTACTCCGGGGCGCAGCCGGTGGTGGATTCCCTCGCGGTGATGGCAATCCCGATCGGTGCGGCCGCCGTCATGCTGATTCCGGCGGCGATGATATGGCTGGTCCCAACCGGTGCCCGAGAGTTGTTGGACGGGTTCGTGTTCGGAGCGCTTGCGGCGATCAGCTTCACCGCCGCTGTCACGTTCACGCTGCTGGCGCCCCAGCTCGAAACTGGGGTGACTGCCGACTGGACCCTGCCGGTCAGCGTCCTACTCGTCGAAGGGGGTATCAGGGGCATCGCGATACCGGTGACCTCAGCGGCGTTGGGCGGCTTGGTCGGTGTGACGCTATGGTCAGGTCGCCGCGTGCTGATCGCGGCCAGTGTTCTTGTCGCACTTGGCCTTTTCGGTGTGACCGGAGTGGTGGAGGTCCTCACCACGATCTCTCCGTATGTCCATCTTGGCATCCATGTCGTCATCACGTTGGTCGCGCTGATCGCGGTGCGGTTCGGTATACAGGCCGCGCTGCTCAACGAGCGGCAGGCACCGGTCGACGAGGGTGTACGGGTGCTCTGTCCGCAGTGCGAAACCGTCGTACCCGATATGCCGTTCTGCCCGAACTGCGGCGTCGCTGCTCATGCGTCGTCGCACACCTTGCGCACCATCCGACGCACCGCGGCGGATGAGACGGTGGAGGTACGCCGAACATCCAATACCCGAATCCTTTTGGCAGTGGCCGCCTTGACGACCGTCGTCGCCGCGGCGGGAGTCGCGGCGGCGGTGGTGGTCACACCCGAACCTCCCGAGTATGTGTGTCCACCGGATTGTGGGCGTCCACCTATCGCGGAGCCCATCGAATCCAACCCGCGTTTCGTCTCACCGGACGGCGCGTTCTCAGTGCAGTACCCGGGGCCGGGAACGGCCTACAAGGCGACCTTGAACCCCGATGGCGTGGACCTGGAATACGTTGGTGGGGATACCGGGACCATGTCGCTGTTCGGACTACCTGCCGAAGGTCGCACACCGAAAGAGATCACGGAATCTCTGATCCAGGGAAAGTATCCGTTCGCGAAGATCGACTACGAGATCCCCAACGCCATGGTCGGATACGAGCTCGGTTACGGAGTGGTCATGAACGAGTATCCGCAGGATGCTCGCGGCGCTTTTTCCCGCCTTCGGCTGGTCGTATTGGTCGCGGTCAGAAACGACTATGCGTTGGTGGCGGGCGCGATCGGACCATTCCGCGAGTTCACTCGCGACGATGGTCCGGGCCACCCGTCAGGCGCCAATCTGCAACTCGCCATGGATATGGGCAAGTACGTCAACAGCTTTCGGTGGGCCGAACCGGCGGAGTGACCGTCAGATATTCGAGAAGCAGGAATTCTGGTCGCTATCCGGGATCATTGCGTTCCTGGTCGAGAACCGAGTCTGGACGCCGGAATCGGTGACCTTCACCGAGTCGGCCTTGATGTTCATCGGCAACTCCTGCTCGAGCTGGGTGGTGAGGGAGTCGAGTGCCGGCTGGATCGTCTCACGGGGCAACGTGAAGCCCAGCCCGGTCAACTCCGTCACCTGCAGTGTGAGGGCGCCGTTCTTGATCTCCGGTTTGGTCACGATGCTGCCGAGCGCTGCCTCCAACTCGACCGTGCCCTGGGACGGGTTGGTCGTCACGCCGGAGATCAACGAGCCGACGAGCGGGATCGCGTTCTGGATGGACTCCGACATTCCGGCCGATGTCCAGTCGATGTCCGCGACGAGCGATCCGATCGTGCCCTTGCCGCCGGTGCCGGCGTTGTCGTTCAGCTTCACGTCGTTGATGGTGACGTCAGCCTTCATGCCCGACAGGTCGCCGATCTGATTACCCGCAGTCTCGACATGGAGGCTGCTGTAGTGCCGGTTGATGTGCTGGATCAGGAACGGCGGCATGAACGCGAAGGACACCTCGGCCTTGTCTTCGACCAAACACTCGACGGCCTTGGCGACCCTGGTCTCGCCCTCGTTGCGCGCGTACAACTCGATGCCTATGAGCGCGGCGGCGAGCACCGCCACCACGATCACCAGCACGAGAACGATCGACAGCGGGTCCCGAAGGGACCTCTTCGACTTCTTCGGCGGCGAAGGCTCCACCGGCGGCGATGCCCCAGCGGACGGCTGTGTCGGCCCGGGCGGGGGAGGTGGCGCCGCGGAGCCCGACGGCCCCTGCGGAGGAGGTTGCCCGTACTGCGGCTGGCCCTGCGGGTACTGCGGCTGGCCCTGCGGGTACTGCGGTGGTTGCGGCTGGTTCCTGCGGTCCCAAGGGTCTGTCATCTCCGCGATTCTGCCCTACCTCACAGGTGATCTGTGCGGTTGTGGAGGACCGCGATGGTTTCGCGCACCTTCCGGGCGGCGTCGAGGTCGATATCGGTGACGATCAGTGCCGGATCGTCACCCGCGGATGCGACGACTTCGCCAACCGGCGATGCGACGACGCTGCCGCCCACCCCGGTGGGTCCCAGCGCCGCGATTTCGTCGCCCGGATAGGCCTGGTCAACCGCGGCGATGAAGCCGGTGGTGTCGATTGCGCGGGCCCGCGCCAGCAGCGTCCACTGATCGAGCTTGCCGGGGCCGGTGCCCCATGACGCGTGGACGGTGATGAGTTGCGCCCCGCGGCGGGCCAATTCGACGTACAGCTCGGGAAATCGGACGTCGTAGCAGAGGGTGAGGCCGACGGTGACGCCGTCGACGGTGATGACGACCGGCTCGCGGCCCGGCGCCACGGTGTTCGACTCGGTGAACCCGAACGCGTCGTAGAGGTGGATCTTGTCGTAGTGCGCGTCAACTCCAGGCCCCGTCGCGATCAGGGTGTTGGTCACCCGCGCACGACCCTCCCGCGGTTCGGCGGGGACGAACATGCCCGCGACGACGACGATGCCTGCGCGTTCGGCGATCTGTCGCACTTCCGTTGCCCACGGTCCGTCCAGCGGTTCGGCGATCGTCGCCAACGGGACTCCGAGCCGGCACATGGTCGCTTCGGGAAACAGCACCAGCCTGGCGCCGGCGTCGGCCGCCCGTCGCGTGTATTCATCGACCAGGTCGAGGTTGGCCGCAGGGTCGGTGCCGCTGCGAATCTGTGCCAGGGCCACACGCATGGAGACCAGCCTAGAGCGCAGTGTCAGGGCGCGATGCCCTCGACCAGCATCGTCAGTCCGTGGTGGCGAACGCGCCCAGGTGTCAGCCCAGCGTCGCGCATCAAGTCCTGCACCTGCTGTGGTGATCGTTCCCGACCGCCTTCGCAACAGACGACCATCAGGATGTCGCACACCGGTGTCGAAAGATTCGGCCGGCCGCGCTCGTGGTGCCAGTCGATTGTGACCAGTCTCGAGCCTGAGGGCATGGTGGCGCGCACCCGCTTGAGGATGTCGCGGCACGTGTCGTCACCCCAGTCGTGCAGGATCCACTTCATCGTGTAGACGTCTGCATGTGCGTCCAGTTCGCCGAACAGGTCGCCGGTTCGCCGTTCGATCCGGTCGGCTAACCCCCGCTCGCGGAGATATCCCTCCGCCTGTTCGATGACGTCGGGGGAGTCGAGAAGAATGCCGCGAGCGTCCGGCCGATGCTCGAGGATGGCCGCAAGCATGTGCCCGATACCGCCTGCCACATCGCAGATGACCCCGCCTCGGGGCCAGGGGTAGGCGCGCACGAGACCGGCAAGGTCGATCTCGGTCATCTGTCGCATCGCGTCGGCGAATGTGGCGCCCACCTCTGGATGGTCGCCGAAATAATTCCACATCGACTTGCCGAAAGCTCTTCTGTATCCAGAGTTTTCGCCGCCCTCGCGGAGCTGCGCATCGAGGTGTGCGTGCGCCGCTGCGGTGTCGGGGTGTGCGTAATAGGTGACCCACGACGCCACCGACTTCGGGTGGTCGCGGCGTAGCGGCCCGCCCGTTCTCGTCAGGCATGCGCGGCCACGGCGGTCAAGGCGTAACAGCCGCGACGCGACGGCGGCATCGACGAATCTGCATGTCATGTCGGGATTCAATCCCAGGTCGCGCGCGAGGTCGCCCGGTGTTCGCGCACCCGTGCCAAGCACATCGGCGATCCCCGATGACACAAGAACACCCGCGATCATGGTTTTCTGCATTCCGAAAACCACGTCGACGAGTAGCGCCACCTCGCCCGGCAGGGTGGCCTCGACGACGTTCAACATCCGGTCGCGTGCGCTGAGCATGCGGCGGGCTGCCCACAGCGGCACTGAAATCGCCGGCGTCATGGCTGAACGGTAGAGCTCGGCGGACACACAGTCAAGACATAGTGTCTAACTGAAGTGTCTATGGATGCGTTACCGTGAATCGGTGGGCGTCACCCGTAAGTCGAAATCGAATCGCCAACAGCGGCGCGGCGAACTGGCGCAACGGCTGCTCGAGGCGACCGAAGGACTGATGTCTGACGGCCTGTCATTCACCGAGCTGAGCGTCGACCGTTTAGCCGCGGAGGCGGGCATTTCCCGAGCTACGTTCTACATCTACTTCGAGGACAAGCGACAGCTGTTGTTGGAGCTGAGCCGACGAGTCACGGCCGAACTCGGCAAGGCCGCGGCGCTGTGGTTCGACGCATCGGACAAGCGCGACCCGGAAAGCGCGCGCCGATCGGTCCGGCAGATCGTCGCTGTGTATAGAGAGCATCAGGCCGTGCTCGCTGCCTTCGTCGAACTTGCGAGCTATGACCCTGTTGTCGCCGAAGCTCATACGGCGATCGTGCACGGCGTCGCCGGGCAGGCTGAAGCTGCGTTGGACCGGGCCATTGCAGCGGGAGCGGCCGGGCCCGCGCACAGCTTGGCGACGTCGCGCGCTCTGACGTGGATGATCGAGCGCACATGTCACCAGTTGGTTCGCAACTCACCACCCGAGGCCGACGACGCGATTGCCGAGGCGCTCACCGAAATAATTTGGCGCACTTGGTATTTAGAACCACTGAATAGGTAGTCGCACAGCTCATCCCGAGCCAGAGCTGGTCAGTGCGGCGCCACGGTCTCCCACGGCACCGTGAGAACGCCGTCGCGCATCCGTCGTCGCGGCGGATCGACCTGAAAACCACTGTCGCGCAAAAGATCCAACATCGCCCGCCAGCGGACCCGCGGGCCGAAGACGCCGTGCCCCGCGACGCTGGCCCACGCGCGATCAGCCGCCGCCAGCAGGGAGTGGATCGGCTGGCCGTCGACGTTGTGGTGGATCAGCACCTTGGGTAGTCGCACGGCGAGGTCGGACGGGCGCTCGATCGCGAACGGATCGCAGGCCAGTGTGAGGCTCAGCGGACCGTCGGCGTCGAGCAGCACCCAACAGCACAGGCGACCCAGCTCATCGCAGGTGCCGTCGACGATCAGGCCGCCGGGTGCCAGCTGGTGTTGCATGGTCGACCACGCTTCGGCCACCGCGTCGACGGGGTACTGGCGCAGCACGTTGAACGCGCGCACCAGGACCGGGCGCCGGCCGGCCAGCTCGAAGCCGCCGAGGGCGAATTCGACGGTGTCGCCTACTGCGGCTCGCGCCGACGCGACCCGTTCCGGATGGATTTCGAGGCCGATGACCCGAACGTCGTTGCGCACCATCCGGAGCCGTTCGGCCAGTTCCAGGGTCGTCACCGGCAGCGCGCCATAGCCGAGGTCGACCACCAATGGGTCGGTGGCGGACAGCAGTGCGGCACGCACCCGTCGCGAATGCACCAGCCAGCGGTCGCTGCGTCGTAGCCGGTTGTAACCGGTGGTGCCTCGGGTGAGCTGTCCAATGGGGGCAGCCATAAATTCAATTTTAGGCCGGTGGTGGCGTTGCGCCTCGCACCACGCCGCTGGACGGGCGAGGGACAGATTCTTCGCCGCGTTTCCGGTAAGTGGCAGCTGACTGTCATTAGCCGGTACGCTGCTGGACCATCCCGAGGCGTTTGAACGCCTGAGCCACACCGAGGGCCAGGTGGTCATTGCCAAGCTTGTCGACGAAACGGTGCGCTATCTCAGTGTCGTGCAAAGTCTCGTCGACCGCGTGGTCCTCGAGGACATGACGATTGGTGGTCAGCAGGTACAGGCCGGTGACATTCTCTTGATGAATATCCCTGCGGGAAACTGGGATCCGAGGTTCACCGAACATCGCATAGGGCTGAAGCTCGCTCGCGCCGAACTTCAGATCGCGCTTTTTTCACTGGCGCGTCGTATGCCGGACTTACGTCTCGCGGTGCCGCGCGAACAACTCGAGTTCAAAAGCGATCACGGGATCTACGGAATCCGAGACCGAACCTGCTTGACGGACTAGGTGTTCTCGGCGATCCACTCCGTGGTGAAGCGCTGCTCCTGGATCAACAGGTCGACGAGTTGGCTGCCGATGAAGTTCTCGACCTTGCCGCCGACGAGCGGGATGTTCACTTCGACGGTGGCATTGAAGTCCAGCCGTGAACCCGACCCGGATATCGAAGGGGCGAGGACCGCGGTGCCGCGCAGCGTTGCGGGCGCACCGGTGATCGACCCCTTGACCGATGCGGTGGTCTTTCCATCGGCGACCGGTGTCCACGTTTCTTCGCGTACGAAACTCAGGTCACCGCGGTGGAACTGGGTGACTACAGCCGGCAACCGACTGGCCCGCAATGTCTGCGTCGTGATGATGTCGATACCGCCGTCGGTGCAATCGATCGAATCCAGCGAGTAGACGTCGGCGCCGGACTCCGTCAAGCGGGCCAGCCAGTACCGTTCGTCGCGGAATGCGCGGTGGACCTGTTCGACTGTGCCCTCGTATTCGGTAGCCATGTCGAATGAGCGCGGCATAGCTGGCCACGCTACCGTTACCGCCCGTGGTCCCCTCGCTCATCGGCGGCGCGTCCGTCTCCGAGGCGGTGCCGTTGGCGCCGCTGACCACGCTGCGCGTCGGACCCGTTGCGCAACGACTGATCACCTGCGACACCACCGGCAAGGTTGTCGACGTGATGCGCGCACTAGGCCCTGACAGCGACGCCCTGATCCTCGCGGGCGGATCCAACGTCGTGCTGGCCGATGACCTGACTGACCTCACCGTCGTTCTGCTCGCCAACACCGAGATCACGGTCGAGGGAAACGTTGTGCGGGCGGAGGCCGGGGCGGCTTGGGACGACGTTGTCGTGACGTCACTTGCGCACGGACTGGGCGGACTGGAATGCCTGTCCGGTATCCCGGGTTCCGCCGGTGCGACGCCGGTACAGAACGTCGGTGCCTACGGCGCCGAGGTGGCCGACACGATCAGCCGCGTGCGACTGCTGGACCGCCGCACGGGAGAGGACTCCTGGGTCGCACCGTCAACGCTGCAGTTCGGCTACCGCACGAGCGTCCTCAAGCACTCGTCGGCGGCGATCGTGCTCGAGGTTGAGTTTGCCTTGAACCCCGACGGGCTCAGCGCACCAATGCGCTACGGTGAGCTGGCCAATACTCTTGGCGCAGAACCGGATTCACGGGTTGACGCGGCCCGGGTGCGGGAAGCGGTGCTGGCGCTGCGGGCCGGCAAGGGCATGGTGCTCGACGAGGCCGACCACGACACCTGGAGCGTCGGCTCCTTCTTCACCAACCCAGTCGTCGACCATGAGGTGTTCGAGCGGCTGCGGGACAGCATCGAGGGAACCGTGCCCAACTACCCGGCGCCGGGCGGCGTCAAGTTGGCCGCAGGCTGGCTCGTGGAGCGTGCGGGTTTCGCCAAGGGTTACCCCGGCGACGACGCTCCAGCGCGGCTGTCGACCAAGCACGCGTTGGCTGTGACCAATCGGGGAAAAGCGTCGACGTCCGATGTGATTGCGCTGGCCAGGGCGGTACGAGACGGTGTGAAAACAGCATTTGGGATCGAACTCACCCCCGAACCAATTCTGATTGGCGTCGCCCTCTAGGTACCCTGGGTCCACGTGAGCCCAGCCGATCCACTGTCGTCGATAAGTCGTCGGCGCGCCTTGACCGCGTTTGCGGTCGGCGTCATCGCGCCCGGGGCCTTGGCCGCCTGTTCCAATCGGTCTGCACCCTCCGCGGGTGAGGCCATCGCGCCACCCGCGCCGTCGCTGAAATTCGAACCGGCCGACACCACCGCCGATGTGGCGCCGACCGCGCCCATCGGCGTCGAGGTCAACGACGGGTGGTTCCAGCGCGTCTCGCTGACCAATCCCGACGGCAAGGTCGTCGCGGGCGCGCTGAACCGCGATCGCACCGCATTCAACGTCACCGAGCCGCTCGGCTACGGCGTCGAGTACACGTGGAAAGGCTCGGTCGTCGGCCGCGACGGCAACGCGGTTCCGGTCGCGGGCAACTTCACCACCGTCAACCCCAGCACTCAGGTCAGCGGCGTCTTCCAGCTCGCCGACGGTCAGGTCGTCGGCGTCGCGGCGCCCATCATCATCCAGTTCGACGCGTCGATCAGCGACAAGGCATCCGTCGAGAAGGCGGTCAAGGTCACCACCGAACCGGCGGTCGAGGGCAGCTGGGCATGGCTGCCCGACGAGGTCGGGGGATCGCGCATGCATTGGCGTACCCGCGACTACTACCCGGCCGGCACGAAGGTGCACGTCGACGCGAGGCTCTACGGCGTTCCCTTCGGCGACGGCGCGTTCGGTGCGGCGGATTCGACGCTGACATTCGAGATCGGCCGCCGCCAGGTGGTCAAGGCCGAGGCCTCGTCGCACCGCATCCAGGTGCTGGACGCGGGCGGTGCGGTGATCATGGACTTCCCGTGCAGCTACGGCGAAGGCGATCTGGACCGCAACGTGACGCGCAGCGGTGTCCACGTCGTCACCGAGAAGTACGAAGACTTCTACATGACCAACCCCGCGGCCGGCTACGCCAACATCCGCGAGCGGTTCGCTGTCCGGATCTCCAACAATGGCGAGTTCATCCACGCCAACCCGGCCAGTCTCGGTTCGCAGGGCAATTCCAACGTCACCAACGGCTGTATCAATCTGTCCGAATCCGATGCCCAGCAGTACTTCAACAGTGCGATCTACGGCGACCCGGTCGAGGTCACCGGGACACGGATTCAGCTGTCCTACGCCGACGGCGACATCTGGGACTGGGCGATTCCCTGGGACGAGTGGAAGTCGATGTCGGCGCTGAGTGACGAGGCCTCACCGGCGGGGATCCCCAGCACCGCGCCTGCCACGCCGTCGGGTGCGCCGGAGCCCGCGGGCGCGGGCCGCCCCGGCGGCTAGGCGTCCAGTCTTGACGAGTTACTTGCGGTTGAAGCGTGATCCGATCGCACCGCTGACCTGGTCGCGTGGGCGAACCACGATGAGATCCAGGTCGACGTGCGACGGACGGCTCGCGACGAACCCAATCACCTCGGCGATGTCCTCGGCGACCAGCGGTGTGACGCCTTCGTAGACCTTGGCGGCCCGCTCCTCGTCACCCTCGAATCGGCGTAGTGAGAAGTCCGTCTTCACCATGCCCGGCGCAACTTCGGTGAGCCGCACCGGTTTTCCGAACAGCTCGCTGCGCAACGTGCGATGCAGCACACCTTGGGCGTGCTTGGCCGACGTGTAGCCGCCGCCGTTGTCGTAGATCTCCACGGCCGCGATCGAGGTGACCGTGATGATCAGCCCGTCACCCGAGTCGATCAGCTTCGGCAGTAATGCACGGGTGACCAGCAGCGTGCCGAGCACATTGGCCTCCCACATCCACCGCCACTGCTCGATGTCCGCCTCGACGACAGGTTCGAGGCCGCGCGCGCCGCCGGCGTTGTTCACCAGTACGTCGACCCTCTCCAGGCTGTCTGCCAGGGCGTTTACGCTCTCGGGGTCAGTGACGTCGGTCACAATGGCGGTACCCCCGATCTCGTCCGCCAGGGCCTCGACCAGCTCCCCGCGGCGCGCAGCGCAAACCACGTGAAAGCCAAGGGCTGCAAGGGTTTTCGCGGTTGCGGCGCCGATGCCGGCGCTGGCGCCGGTGACCACTGCGACCCGCCTTTCGGTCTCTGGTGTCGTCATGTGCCCGACTTTAGTTGGCGTGCTAAGTTCACTCGCATGTCCAGGAGCCAGGCTGCCCGCATCACGCGGCACTGTTGTTGTTGCGCACGTCGCCGCTCCTGATTCTGCTGTCCTGATGACAGTCGCCGGGTGTGGCATCGACCCCCCAGCCGACTTCACAAAAGGACACTCCCGTGCGCTCTGCAACCTCCACTCTCCGTAAGCCCGCCGCCCCAGCTCACGCGAAGCGCGCGCTGCTCGCCCGCCACCACGTCGTAGCTCCGTCGTTGCGAGTGGCCGAGGCCGCCGCGGGCTCCGTCTTCAGCGCCGCCCGCCTGCGCGGCCCGATCGCGCGTGACGTCATCGCGCAGGTCACCCAGCTCAGCATCGCCACGGTCAACCGTCAGGTCACGGCGCTGCTCGACGCGGGTGTGCTGCGGGAGCGTGCCGACTTGGCCGTCTCCGGCGCCATCGGCAGGCCGCGAGTCCCCGTCGAGGTCAATCACGAGCCCTACCTGACGTTGGGCATCCACCTCGGGGCCCGAACAACCAGCATCGTGGCCGCCGATCTGTTCGGCCGAACGCTCGACGTCGTCGAGACGCCGACACCGCGCGGACCGCAGACCGCCGCGCTGGCGTCGCTGGCCGCGAGCGCCCGCCGCTACCTGAGCCGCTGGCATCGTCGTCGCGCCCTGTGGGTGGGCGTGGCCGCCGGTGGGGTCGTCGACAGCACCACCGGCTACCTCGACCATCCGCGACTGGGCTGGTCGGACGCACCCGTTGGCCCCGTGCTCGCCGAGGCGCTCGGCCTGCCGGTGTCGGTCGCCTCTCACGTCGATGCGATGGCCGGTGCCGAACTCCTGCTCGGCGGCCGGCGACTGCCGGTGTCCGAGATCGCCGGCGCAGCTCCGGCGTCCGCGTCGACCAGCCTCTACGTCTACGCCCGCGAGACGGTCGGCTACGCACTGTCCATCGGTGGCCGCGTGCATTCACCCACCAGCGGGCCCGGCACCATCGCCGCGCTGCCCGCCGACTCCGAGCTGCTGGGCGGCACCGGTCAGCTGGAGTCCACTGTGAGTGACGAGGCCGTACTGATCGCCGCCCGCAAGGCGCGCATCATCAGCGGCGACGGACCGGCGTCGACGATGCCGGCGGTGCTTCGGGCGGCCCGGCAGGGCAGCGAGCCGGCGCAGGCCCTCCTCGCCGAGCGGGCCCGGGTGCTGGGCCAGGCCGTCGCCCTGCTGCGCGACATGCTCAACCCCGACGACCTCGTCGTGGGCGGCCAAGCCTTTACCGAGTATCCGGAGGGCATGGAGCTGGTCGAATCGGCGTACACCCAGCGGTCGGTGATGGCGCCGCGCCAGATCAGGGTGACGGCGTTCGGCAACCGCGTGCAGGAGGCCGGCGCCGGCGTGGTGTCCCTCGTCGGGCTCTACGCGGACCCCATCGGCGCGATGAAACGGGCATTGAACCGCCGACCCGAAGTGAGTGCGTAACGGGCGGTCGTCCGGCCAATTTCTGGCGAACTCCGGGTAGCCACTGCAACCCAAAAGAGGACGATTGGACTGAACCTTCAGCTAAGCCGACTAGACATTTTGCGAAGTTGACGCGACCGTCTAGCAGCGGTGCCATCATGGGCCGCGAGGTTGGCACAAGGGTCCAACCGCCGGCGAAAGGCACGGTCGGTTATGAGCCTCAGCGAAGCCGAGCGCAGTCATATCCTTGCCAGCGAGATCGCATCGCTGCCGGGTGGTTTGTACGGCACCGTCGATCACGTCTCGGGAAATATCTCGATCAGAAACAGCGGTCCCGTGGTCACCAAACGTGGCCGGACGTGGGCAGAGGTAACTTACGACACTCCCCTCACCCACCCCGCGTACATCATGCTGCAAATCTTGTTCTCAGTCTTGACCTGCGGCCTCTATATCCCCTGGTGGTTCTATAAGACATTCAAGCGGCCCGGCGTGTGGACGTTGTCGATCGACGAGGATGGTGCCGCGGACTGGACCCAGCACGAGATCACCGGGGGCCAACGAGTCCAGCGATATCTACTGCTGGCCGTGCTAATCGCGTTCCTTGCGTTCTGGGTGGTGGGGATCGTCGGGTATCTAGCCGGAGTCGAGGTCGACCCCGCTGACTACCGGGGCTACTAGTAGGCGATCGCTCCACGCGAGTGCGGCGCCGGGGAGACGACCGCGCAGAGAGGTCCCCTTCAGCAGCGGTGTAGACATGTCTGTGTGCGTCAAGCCACGGATCTGACAGGTCTTTCGGTTCCGCGACGAGTGGCCGTGCTATCGGTTCACACGTCGCCGCTGGCGCAGCCCGGCACCGGCGATGCGGGCGGGATGAACGTCTACGTCCTGCAGAGTGCGCTGCAGATGGCTCGTCGTGGCGTCGAGGTGGAGATCTTCACCAGGGCCACCTCGTCGGCGGATGCGCCCGTCGTGCACGTCGCACCGGGGGTGCTCGTCCGCAATGTCGTGGCCGGTCCGTTCGAGGGTCTGGACAAGTACGACCTGCCCACGCAGCTGTGCGCATTCACTGCGGGCGTCCTGCGGGCCGAGGCCACGCACGAGCCCGGGTACTACGACATCGTGCACTCGCATTACTGGCTGTCGGGTCAGGTGGGCTGGCTGGCGCGGGATCGATGGGCGGTGCCGCTCGTGCACACGGCGCACACCCTGGCCGCGGTGAAGAATGCGGCGCTGGCCGAGGGTGATTCACCTGAGCCGCCGCTGCGCGCGGTCGGCGAACAACAAGTGGTCGACGAAGCCGACCGGTTGATCGTCAACACCGAAACTGAAGCGCGCCAACTTGTTTCGCTGCACAGTGCCGATCCGTTGCGTATCGACGTCGTGCATCCCGGAGTGGACCTTGAACTGTTCACGCCCGGTGATCGGGCCGCCTCGCGCGCCGCGCTCGGGCTTCACCCCGACGAGCAGGTGCTGGCCTTCGTCGGACGGATCCAACCGCTGAAGGCGCCCGACGTACTGCTACGTGCCGCCGCCAAGCTGACCGGCCGGTTCAGCGCGCTGCGGGTGCTCGTCGCGGGTGGGCCGTCCGGCAGCGGGCTGGCCGCACCCGAGGTGTTGATTCGGTTGGCCGAAGAATTGGGTATCACCGCGCATGTGACATTCCTGCCGCCGCAGTCGCGCGAACACCTCGTCGACGTCTACCGGGCCGCCGATCTGGTTGCCGTGCCGAGCTACTCCGAATCGTTCGGGCTGGTCGCCATCGAGGCGCAGGCCTGCGGCACTCCGGTGGTCGCCGCCTCTGTCGGCGGGCTGCCGGTCGCCGTGCGCGACGGCGTCACCGGAACGCTGGTCGACGGCCACGACGTCGACGACTGGGCGAAGGCCATCGACGCACTACTGGACAGGGGACCCGACACGATGCGCGCTGCGGCCGTCGAGCACGCGGCCACGTTCTCGTGGGCCAGCACCGTCGACGCGCTGCTCACCAGCTACGGACGCGCAATGACCGACTACCGTGCCCGTCAGCGCAAGGACGGGGCGGCGCGGCGCAGTGTCCGGCGCTTCACGATTCGGCGCGGTGTGCGCGCGTGACCCTCAACGCGCAGGACGTCATCGAACAGGCCTGCAAGGAAAACGACCTCGTCTGCACCCGCCATGAAGGCGCGGCCGGCGGATTGCCGGGCATCATCGTCGAGCTGCCCGGCGAGCGGCGGCTGAAGACCAACACCATCCTGTCCATCGGCGAACACTCGGTGCGCGTCGAGGCGTTCGTCTGCCGTAAACCCGACGAGAACCACGAGGGTGTCTACCGCTTCCTGCTGAAACGCAACCGCCGTCTCTACGGCGTCGCCTACACGCTCGACAACGTCGGCGATATCTATCTGGTCGGCCGAATGGCGCTGGAATCGGTCACGTCCGATGAGATCGACCGGATTCTCGGCCAGGTGCTCGAGGCCGTCGACTCGGACTTCAACACCTTGCTGGAGTTGGGTTTTCGTTCGTCCATCCAGAAAGAGTGGGAGTGGCGGGTGTCTCGCGGCGAGTCGCTGAAGAACCTGCAGGCGTTCGCGCACCTGATCGACGAAGACGATGAGGACGCCTCCGACTAGTCTCTTCGGCATGGGAGACTCCACGCTGATCCTGCTGCGTCACGGCGAGAGCGAATGGAACGCGTCGAACCAGTTCACCGGCTGGGCTGACGTCGACCTCACCGAGAAAGGCCGCGCTGAAGGCCTGCGCGCGGGCCAGCTGATCAAGGACCTCGAGCGCCAGCCCGACGTGCTGTACACGTCGCTGCTGCGCCGGGCGATCACCACCGCGAACTTGGCGCTGGACGCCGCGGACCGGCACTGGATCCCGGTGCACCGCGACTGGCGGCTCAACGAGCGCCACTACGGCGCCCTGCAGGGCCTGAACAAAGCCGAGACGAAGGAAAAGTACGGCGACGATCAGTTCATGAAGTGGCGGCGCAGCTATGACACCCCGCCACCGCCGATCGAGCCCGGCAGCAAGTACAGCCAGGACCGCGACCCGCGCTACGCCGATATCGGCGGTGGGCCGCTGACCGAATGTCTGAAGGACGTCGTCGAGCGATTCGTGCCGTACTTCGAGGGCACGATCGTGCCTGATCTTCAGGCCGGCAAGACGGTGCTGATCGCAGCCCACGGCAACTCGCTGCGCGCGCTGGTGAAGTATCTGGACGGAATGTCGGACGAAGACGTGGTCGGACTCAACATCCCGACCGGCATCCCGCTTCGCTATGACCTGGACTCCGATCTCAAGCCCACGATCGTCGGCGGCACCTACCTGGACCCCGAGGCCGCGGCGGCGGGTGCGGCCGCAGTTGCTGCGCAGGGCGCGAAGTAGGCCACGCGACGGAGCGGCCTGGCAAACGGAGGGTTAACAGGGGGAAGCCGGGGTCCGAATTTCGGCGATTCCTTCTGTGACTTGTCCCGATTTGGCCGCACGCTGCTGGGATGACGTTCACCGGATGCGTACGATTTTCGCGTGAGTGTGGTATCGACGACGCTGCTGGCAGCCCTCGTCGCAGTGCTCACCCTGGGGATTGGCGTGGCGCTCGGGGCGGGGCTGGGACCTCGGCTCATGGCGCGCAGGCAACGGCGGGCGACGGCGCAGACCGGCATCACCGTGTCGCAGATGCTCGCCCATATCGTGTCGCAGTCTCCGGTCGGAATCGTCGTGGTCGACACCTACCGTGACGTCGTCTACACCAACGACCGGGCCCGCGAACTGGGCCTGGTCCGCGATCGATTGCTGGACGATCGCGCCTGGCTGGCGGCAGAACGCACGCTGGCCACGGGCGAGGACGGCGAGGTCGATCTGTCGCCGCGCAAGCGCGCCCATACCGGCCGCTCGGGACTGTCGGTCCGCGGCCACGTTCGCCTGCTGACCGAGCAGGACCGCCGGTTCGCGGTCGTCTACGTCGACGACCAGTCCGAGCACGCCCGCATGGAGGCAACCCGCCGGGACTTCGTCGCCAACGTCAGCCACGAACTCAAGACGCCCGTCGGCGCAATGGGCGTGCTCGCCGAGGCCGTGCTGGCATCGGCGGACGACCCCGAGACGGTGCGCCGGTTCGCCGAGAAGATGCTGACCGAGTCCGGTCGGCTGGCCAACATGGTCGGCGAGCTGATCGAGCTGTCACGGCTACAGGGCGCCGAACCGTTGCCAGATCTGGAGGCCGTGGACGTCGACACCGTGGTGGCCGAGGCCCTGTCGCGGTACAAGGTGGCCGCCGACAACGCTGACATCGCGATCACCACCGACGCGCCGACCGGCTTCCGCGTGCTCGGCGATCAGACCTTGCTGGTGACCGCGATCGCCAACCTGGTGTCCAACGCGATCGCGTACTCGCCCCATGGTTCCGCGGTCTCGGTCAGCAGGCGTCGCCGCGGCGACAATATCGAGATCGCCGTCACCGACCGGGGTATCGGCATCGCCCGCGCGGACCAGGAGCGGGTGTTCGAACGGTTTTTCCGTGTCGACAAGGCGCGGTCCCGGGCCACCGGCGGCACCGGGCTGGGACTGGCGATCGTCAAACATGTCGCCGCCAACCACAACGGATCCATTCGGCTGTGGAGCCAACCAGGAACGGGATCGACTTTCACCCTGTCGATTCCGGCGTATCCCCAGGGTGACGATGACCTAGAAGTGCACGTCGAACGAGAGGACTAGCTAGACAAATGACCAGCGTGTTGATCGTGGAGGACGAGGAGTCCTTGGCCGATCCCCTGGCCTTTCTCCTGCGCAAGGAGGGCTTCGAGGCCACGGTAGTGGCCGACGGGCCGTCGGCCCTGGCTGAGTTCGAGAGGGCCGGTGCTGACATCGTCCTGTTGGACCTCATGCTCCCGGGGATGAGCGGCACCGATGTCTGCAAGCAATTGCGTTCGCGCTCAAGCGTTCCCGTCATCATGGTGACGGCGCGCGACAGCGAGATCGACAAGGTGGTCGGGCTCGAGCTCGGGGCCGACGACTACGTCACGAAGCCGTACTCGGCGCGGGAGTTGATTGCGCGCATCCGCGCGGTGCTGCGTCGCGGCAGCGATAGCGACGACGCCGGAATCGGCGACGGTGTGCTGGAGGCCGGGCCCGTGCGCATGGATGTCGAGCGCCATGTCGTTTCGGTCAATGGTGATGCGATCACGTTGCCGCTCAAGGAGTTCGACCTGCTCGAGTACCTGATGCGAAACAGCGGCAGGGTGCTCACCCGTGGGCAGCTCATCGACCGGGTATGGGGTGCCGATTACGTCGGCGACACGAAAACCCTTGACGTACATGTGAAGCGGCTGCGGTCGAAGATCGAGGCCGACCCGGCGAATCCGGTACACCTGGTCACGGTCCGCGGTCTGGGCTACAAACTGGAGGGCTAACCCGTAGTTCCGCCGAGGATTTCGAATACCTCAAAGGTGTTGACACCAGCGGTGACTGACGGATCGCGTTCGGCGATGGCCAGGACCTCGGCCCGGTCGGCGGCGCGCAGCACTCCCAACCCCCACACGCCTTCAGGATCGGCGACGGGGCCGTAGACCACCACTCGGCCGTCGCTGAGCAGCTGCTGCCAGTAGTCCTGGTGGGCGGCCATCGCCTGCTGTTCGGCGGGCGTCATCGTCTGTGCGAAATCCGCGCGCGGTGGCGTCAGCCGGAAGAAGAACAGCGATGAGCGCTCGCGCGAAGAGCCGACTGAATCAGTCATTCTGCTGCGCGGGTCGCGGGGTGGATTGCAATCAGCCCTAACGCACTGCGCCGCTTACACATTGCGGCCAGCTCGGCGTAGGCCTTTTCGCCTAGCAGTTCGGTGAGTTCGGGGGCGTAGGACTCCCAGACCTGCTTCTTGCCGACGTGAGCGTTCGGATCGCCGGTGCAATACCAGTGCAGATCCTCGCCGCCCTCGCCCCAGCCGCGGCGGTCGTACTCGGTGATCCACGTCTTGAGCACCTCGGTGCCGTCGGGTCGTTCCACCCACTCCTGGGTGCGGCGGATCGGAAGCTGCCAGCAGACCTCAGGCTTGAGCGTCAGCGGTTCGACGCCGATCTTGAGCGCCTTCGAGTGCAGTGCGCACCCGATACCGCCAGGGAAACCGGGACGGTTCAGAAAGATGCAGGCGCCCTTGTACTTTCGGGTGCGTAGGTTGGGCTTGTCGTCGTACTCGTCCATTTCGAGGTAGCCCTTCTTGCCGAGCCCCTTGTCGCGGAACTGCCAATCCTCGTCGGTCAGGAGTTTGACCGCCTCTTCGAGTTCGGCGATGTCGTTCTTGTCGGACATGAACGCGCCGTGGCTGCAGCACCCGTCATCAGGTCTGCCCTCCACAGTCCCCTGACAGGCGGGCGTGCCGAACACACACGTCCACCGCGACAGCAGCCACGTCATGTCCGCCGCGATCAAGTGCTCAGGGTTGTCAGGGTCGTAAAACTCCACCCACTCACGGGCAAAGTCGAGTTCAACCTCTCCGGGATGCGATGCGCTCACAGTATTCAACGGTAAACCTATTACCGTGTATGAGTGCGATTAGGCGTACTGGATGTCGGCAGCAATACCGTCCACCTGTTGGTGGTGGACGCGCGTCGAGGCGGCCACCCGACACCCATGAGTTCCACGAAAGCCTCGCTGCGCCTGGCCGAGGCAATCGACAACAACGGCAAGCTGACTCGTAAGGGTGCCGACAAGTTGATCGGCACCCTCGACGAGTTCTCCAAGATCGCGGCGAGTTCGGGCTGCGCCGAATTGATGGCCTTCGCCACCTCGGCTGTCCGCGACGCGAAGAACTCAGAAGAACTGCTCGCCAGGGTTCACGCCGAGACCGGGGTCGCGCTCCAGGTGCTCAGCGGGGTCGACGAGTCCAGGCTGACGTTCCTGGCGGTGCGCCGCTGGTACGGCTGGAGCGCCGGACGCATCATCAACATCGACATCGGCGGCGGCTCACTCGAGTTGTCCAACGGCGTCGACGAGGAGCCGGAGGTGGCGCTGTCGCTGCCGTTCGGTGCGGGCAGGTTGACCCGCGAATGGCTGCCCGACGATCCGCCTGGCCGCCGTCGCGTCAACATGCTGCGCGACTGGCTGGCCACCGAGCTGGCCGACGCCGGCGCCGAGATGCTCAAAGCGGGCAACCCGGACCTGGCGGTGGCGACCTCGAAAACATTCCGGTCGCTGGCGCGACTGACCGGCGCGGCCCCGTCCGGGGCTGGTCCGAGGGTCAAGCGGACGCTGACGGCCACCGGTCTAAGGCAGCTCATAGCATTCATCTCTAGGATGACCGCTGCTGACCGTGCAGAGTTGGAAGGGGTGAGCGCCGAGCGGGCGCCGCAGATTGTGGCCGGAGCCTTGGTAGCTGAGGCGAGCATGAAGGCTCTGGACGTCGAAAGCGTGGATATCTGTCCCTGGGCATTGCGAGAAGGGCTGATTCTGCGGAAACTCGACAGCGAGGCTGATGGAACAGCCTTGGTGGAGACATCCGTCCAGCGACGCTGACCAGCAGACCGGAGGCTCACACGGCACCGAAACCAGGGGCCCAGAGGCGAGAGACGAATGACAGGACCTGAAGACAGCCAAGGCACGCGACCGATCTCGGTCGCGGAGTTGCTGGCCCGCAATGGCACCATCGGTGCCCCGCCGGTCGGGGGCCGCCGTAGGCGCCGTCGCGGCGACACCGACTCGATCTCCGTCGCCGAGCTGACCGGTGAGATCCCCATCGTCACCGATCGCGACCTCGTCGAACAGCCTGTCGTTGAAGAGACCGTCGAACAGCCGGTGGCAGATCAGCCCGTCGAGGAGCCCGAAGACCAGGTCGAGGCTGTCGAGCCGGAGGAGCTGAGCAGCTCGGCATCGAGCAATGGCGCCGTTGATCACCAGGACACCACCGTGATCGAAGCGGTCGAAGCAGACTCCGTCGAAGACGACGTAGACGGTGGCCCGGGCGTCGAAGACGAAGCCCCGGAATCGACCGAAGACGAGACCGACGACGATTACGCCGACGCGGTCTCCGATTACACCGCGCACATCGAGGCGCGCGACACCGACGCCGACGTGGACTTCTTCGCGCCACCACGCCGCTCGAGCTACGCGCCGCGCCGGTTCGGCGGGCTCGTGGACGCCGAGGAGATGAGCCCCGACCCGGACCCGGTCGACGACGACACCGCCCTCGACTGGTCGGAGACCGAATCCGACGACGACGTGGACGCGTTGGACTCGGTCGGCGACCTCGAGGACCCAGATGTTGGAGCCAAGGACTCCGACAGCACTCGGTCCTATCCGCGCCCCGCTACAGGTGCGTTGTTCGGCGGCCAAACTGTCGCCGACGACCTGGCCCGCGGTGCTACGTCGGCTGGTCCGGAGGACATCGACCTCGACGCTCCCGACCATGAAGCCGAGGCCGCCCAGCCGAAGGCCATGTCGTCGTTCATGCACGGTGTGTGGATCGTGGGGCAGTGCGTCCTGGCGGTCGCGTTCGGAGCCGGCCTGTTCGTCGCATTCGACCAGCTGTGGAAGTGGAACAACATCGTTGCCCTGGTGTTGTCGGTTCTCGTGATTCTCGGCCTGGTCGTCGGAGTGCGGGTGGTGCGCAAAACCGAGGACATCGGCAGCACGCTGATCGCGGTGGCGGTGGGGGCCCTGGTCACGTTGGGACCCCTGGCGCTGCTGCAGTCGGGCTGACGGCGACTACCGCCGCCGAATAGACAACGTGCGCCCCGCAATCAAGGTCGGTCTTTCGACGGCCTCGGTCTACCCGCTGAGGACCGAGGCGGCTTTCGAGTACGCGTCGACCCTCGGCTACGACGGCGTCGAGCTGATGGTGTGGGCCGAAACCGTCTCCCAGGACATCGATGCCATCGCCGAGCTCTCGGAGCGTTACGAGATGCCGGTGCTGTCGGTACACGCGCCCTGCCTGCTGATCTCGCAGCGCGTGTGGGGTGCCAATCCGATCCCGAAACTGGAGCGCAGCGTGCGGGCCGCCGAGCAGCTCGGCGCGCAGACCGTCGTCGTCCATCCGCCATTCCGGTGGCAGCGCCGATATGCCGAGGGATTCACCGATCAGGTCGCCGAGCTCGAGGCGTCCAGCGATGTGATGGTGGCGGTGGAGAACATGTTCCCGTTCCGCGCCGACCGGTTCTTCGGCGCGGGCCAGACGTCGATCGAGCGCATGCGCAAGCGCGGGGGTAAGCCGGGACCGGGCATCTCGGCGTTCGCGCCGTCCTACGACCCGCTGGACGGGAAGCACGCCCACTACACACTCGACCTGTCGCACACCGCGACCGCGGGCACCGACGCCCTCGACATGGCGCACCGGATGGGTGAGGGCCTGGTGCACCTGCATCTGTGCGACGGCAGCGGCGCGTCCGCCGACGAACATCTGGTGCCTGGCCGCGGAACCCAGCCGACCGTCGAGGTCTGCGAGATGCTGGCGGCAAGCAACTTTTCCGGTCATGTGATCCTTGAGGTGACGACATCGGGGGCGCGGTCGGCCAGCGAGCGCGAGGCGCTACTTGCGGAGTCGCTGCAGTTCGCTCGCGCCAACTTGCTGCGCTGACCGACGTAAGGACTCACATGCCGAGCTCGACCCTGTTCACCGATGCCATGGCGCTGACGAGTGCCGGCGACGGCGTGTATGACGGTGAGCTGAACGAACATTGGACCATCGGCGACAAGGTGCACGGCGGAGCGATGCTGGCGCTGTGCGCCAACGCCGCGCGTACCGAGCACGCCGGGGATGTCCAACCGATCGCGATCTCGGGCAATTTCCTGTGGGCGCCGGATCCCGGTTCGATGCGGGTGCATACGACCGTGCGCAAGCGCGGCCGTCGCGTGAGCCTGATCGACGTCGAGCTGAGCCAGGGCGATCGCACGGCGGTCCGAGTGGCGGTCACGCTCGGCGACCCCGAGCATCATGTGCCGCCGCTGCTGTCGGTCAATCCCGTCATCCCGCTGATGCAACCGGACCCGCCGCCCGGGCTGGAACCGATCGGGCCCGGCCATCGGATGGCCGACATCGTCCATCTGGCGCACGGCTGCGATATCCGTCCGTCGCTGACGACGATGGAGCCGCGCTCCGACGGCGGCCCCCCGGTGATCGAGTACTGGGTCCGCCCGAAGGGGGTGGCCCCCGACGTGTTGTTCGCGCTGCTGTGCGGCGATGTGTCGGCTCCGGTGACGTTCGGGGTCAACAGGTTCGGTTGGGCGCCCACCGTCCAGCTGACCGCCTATCTGCGGGCGCTGCCTGCCGATGGCTGGTTGCGGGTGCTCTGTACGACGGTGCAGATCGGCCAGGACTGGTTCGACGAGGACCACATCGTCGTCGACTGCGAAGGCCACATCGTCGTGCAGAGCCGCCAGCTGGCGTTGGTGCCGCCCGCTGCGTGACGCCGCGCGCGCAGTAGCCGGCTGCCGTCTGCAATGCTTGCCCGCATGGCCAGAATCGCGATCATCGGCGGCGGAAGTATGGGTGAGGCGCTGCTGTCGGGCATGCTGCGCGCCGGTCGGCAGGTCAAGGACCTGGTGGTCGCCGAGAAGTACCCAGACCGCGCGAAGTATCTCGCTGAGAAGTACTCGGTGCTGGTCACTGGCGTCGGCGATGCGGTAGACACCGCGACATACGTGATCGTCGCCGTAAAGCCGTTCGACGTCGAGGGTCTGGTCGCCGAGATCGCCGACGCTGCGGCCAACGCCGGAACCGACACTGCCGAAAAGGTTTTCGTGACCGTCGCGGCCGGTGTCACGGCGGCGTTCTACGAGAACAAGCTGCCCGCGGGGTCGCCGGTCGTTCGGGTGATGCCCAACGCGCCGGTCGTCGTCGGCGGCGGCGTGAGTGCCCTGGCACCCGGCCGCTTCGCCACCAAGGAGCACCTCAAGGAGGTGTCGTCGATCTTCGACGCGGTCGGCGGGGTCCTCACGGTGCCGGAGTCGCAGCTCGACGCCGTCACCGCGGTGTCCGGGTCGGGCCCGGCGTATTTCTTCCTGATGGTCGAAGCGTTGGTGGATGCGGGCGTGGCCGCGGGTCTGCCGCGGTCGGTGTCGACCGATCTCGTCGTGCAAACAATGGCGGGTTCGGCCGCGATGCTGCTCGAGCGGCTCGATGAGGCCCAGCCATCCGGCGATGTGGCTTTGGGGACGGCGATCGACACTACGGCCGCGCAGCTGCGCGCGACAGTTACCTCGCCCGGGGGTACCACCGCGGCTGGACTGCGAGAACTCGAAAGGGGCGGTTTGCGGGCGGCCGTAGCTTCCGCGGTCGAAGCCGCAAAAACCCGGTCTGAGCAGCTAGGAATTACATCTCAGTAATTCAATCAATTCAAATTGATTAGCCCACACCCGTCGCAGTAACCCCACACGCCACGCTATTCTCCTCGTGTAAGCACGGGTTGGTGCCAGCGGTGGGGAAGCTGCTGGAACTGCTCGTGCCTGAACTGAATGGGTTGCGATGACGTCTATGAACGGGCCATCGGGTCGTGATTCGGCGAGCGGCAAGCGGGACAGCGGTGCGTCCGACGGCCAGCCGCCTCGTGCTCAATTTCTCACCGTTGCGGAAGTGGCCAGCCTGATGCGGGTCAGCAAGATGACGGTATATCGATTGGTGCACAACGGAGAGTTGCCCGCAGTGCGTGTCGGCCGCTCGTTCCGCGTGCACGCCAAGGCAGTGCACGACATGCTTGAAAGCTCGTACTTCGACGCAGGCTGATCGTTTGGTCTCCGGTCGCCCCACACCGCTTGACCCTGCTTGTTCATGGCCACGCGTTTTTCGCTAACCTGACCGCCCAGGTAAGGTAGCGGGTCGAGTCACGTGCGCGGAGCGCACAGATAAAGCGTGGTGCATGGAAGTGCACAAACATCATCTAGATAGCGGAGTTCATGGGTTCAGTCATCAAGAAGCGGCGTAAGCGTATGTCGAAGAAGAAGCACCGCAAGCTGCTTCGTCGCACCAGGGTCCAGCGCAGAAAACTCGGCAAGTAGTTCTCGCGCTTGGTCGCTAGGCTGACCGGATGGATTCTGAGGGTCGTTCGCAAGACGACACCGTCCACTACCCGAAAGTCGTGCTTGTCACTGGCGCGTGCCGGTTCCTCGGCGGGTATCTGACGGCACGGTTGGCCCAGAACCCGCTGATCAACCACGTCATCGCCGTCGACGCCATCGCGCCGAGCAAGGATCTGCTGCGCCGGATGGGCCGCGCCGAGTTCGTGCGCGCCGACATCCGCAACCCGTTCATCGCGAAGGTCATCCGCAACGGCGAGGTCGACACCGTCGTGCACGCCGCTGCGGCGTCCTACGTTCCCCGTGCCGGGGGCCGGGCGGTGCTCAAAGAGCTCAACGTGATGGGCGCGATCCAGCTGTTCGCGGCCTGTCAGAAGGCGCCGACGGTGCGCAGGGTGATCGTGAAGTCGACGTCGGAGGTCTACGGCTCGCATCCACACGATCCCGTCCTGTTCACCGAGAACAACAGTGCTCGCAGGCCACCGGGCGAGGGCTTCGCGCGCGACAGCATCGACATCGAGGGCTACGCACGCGGTCTGGGCCGGCGTCGGCCCGACATCACGGTCACCATCCTGCGGCTGGCCAACATGATCGGTCCGGCGATGGACACCGCGCTGTCGCGGTATTTGGCGGGTCCGGTGGTGCCGACGGTCATCGGTCACGACGCGCGGCTGCAGCTGTTGCACGAGCAGGACGCGCTCGGTGCGTTGGAGCGCGCGACCATGGCGGGCAAGTCCGGCGCGTTCAACGTCGGCGCCTCGGGAATCATGATGATGAGCCAGGCCATCCGGCGCGCCGGCCGGCTACCGCTGCCGGTACCGCGGTCCGCACTCTCCGCTGTGGATTCGCTGTCGCGCGCAACTCGCTACACTGAGGTCGATCGTGAGCAGCTCGACTACTTGAGCTACGGCCGGGTCATGGATACGACACGAATGCGTAATGACCTTGGTTACAGCCCGAAGTGGACAACCTTGGAAGCGTTTGATGATTACGTGAGAGGTCGCGGGATGACTCCGATCATCGACCCTAAATGGGTACGCTCAATGGAGAGCCGCGCCGTCTCGATGGCGCAGCGGTGGGGAAGATAACAGCAACAGTTCGGATCGGGTCGGGGAGAAGGTACGAAGGTGGCGGGCGAGTCAAAAGCCAAAGTCATTCCGCTGCATTCCAATTCGGGTCGGTCGACGGCCCAGCGGAGGGCCGCCGCGGCGCGTGCGGAAAGTTCGCGCCGACATCCGTCCGTACTTTCCGACAGCGGTCCCCACGCCTCCGCTGAGCAGATCGCCGCAGTCGTCCGCGAGATCGATCAGGTGCGCGGCGCCGCGTCGGGTGGCGCGGGCGCCGACGACACACCGTCCGAACTCGCCAAACGAATCGCAGCGGGAGCTGAATTCATCCGCGAGCGGATGACGGGCGACTACAGCGTCGACGAGTTCGGCTTCGACTCCCACCTCAATAACGCAATCTTCTTGCCTTTGCTGCGAGTCTTGTTCAAGTCGTGGTTCCGGGTGGAGGTCAGCGGCATCGAGAACCTGCCCGTGGACGGCGCCGCCTTGGTGGTTGCCAACCATGCCGGGGTGTTGCCCTTCGACGGGCTGATGACGTCGGTGGCGGTCCACGACAACCACCCGACGAATCGCGACCTGCGTCTGCTGGCCGCCGACATGGTGTTCGACATGCCCGTCGTCGGGCAGGCCGCGCGCAAGGCGGGCCACACCATGGCCTGCACCTCCGATGCGCACCGGCTGTTGGCGGCCGGGGAGCTCACCGCCGTTTTCCCCGAGGGCTACAAGGGTTTGGGCAAGCACTTCAAGGACCGCTACAAGCTGCAGCGGTTCGGTCGCGGCGGGTTCGTCTCGGCGGCCCTGCGGACCAAGGCGCCGATCGTGCCGTGCTCGATCGTCGGATCTGAAGAGATCTATCCGATGATGGCCGACGTCAAGCTGCTGGCGCGGCTGCTCGGGCTGCCGTACTTCCCCGTCACTCCGCTGTTCCCGCTGGCCGGACCCGTCGGGTTGATGCCGCTACCGTCGAAGTGGCACATCCAGTTCGGCGAGCCGATCTACACGTCCGATTACGACGAAGCGGCCGCCGATGATCCGATGGTGACTTTCGAACTGACGGACCACGTGCGCGAAACCATCCAGCAGACGCTCTATCAGCTATTGGCGAACCGGCGAAACGCGTTCTTCGGATAAGGAATTCGCTTCGCGCGCTCTGCTTTTCGGTTAGCTCTACTTAGAGCTTTGCTTAGCAACCATCTTCGCGATGGCCTCGTCCCGCGCCGCAGCGATGCGTGCGCTGACCTCGTCGGCCTCGTCGACCTCGGCCTCGCCCATCACCGTGACGATGCTGGTGATGACCGGCTTGCCCTCGGCGTCCGTCACCTCGCCGCGGATCTCGGTGAGGATCGCGCCATGCGATTCCATGACCGAATCCAGGTAGGAGTCGAAGTACAGTTTGTCGCCGGCCAGGATGGGCCGATGGAAGACCAGCTTCTGGTCGCGGTGCAGCACCCGCTCCATGTTGATCGGCACGTCGAAGTGATTGAAGATCTCGTTCTGCACTCGACGGCCGGCCACCGCCAGGAACGTCAGTGACGCGACGAGGGCGTCATGGCCGTACTCTTTGGCGCCTTCCTCGGTGTAGTGCGCCGGGTGCTCGTCTTTGACCGCACGCGCGAACTCACGGATCTTCTCCCGGTTGACCTCGAAGTAGTCGGGATACCGGTAGTGGGTTCCGATGATGTCTTCAGCGATAGCCATGGTGTCTCTTCGTCTCGTGATGTGCGGCGCGAGCCTATCAGCGCTGGTCTCAGCGGCCATCCTGGCGGCGCGACACGATCGCCGCCAACGCCCCGCCGGCGGCGCCCAATGCCAGCGCCGATGGCACGCCGATGCGCGCGGCCTTGCGCGCCGTGCGGAAATCGCGGATCTCCCATCCGCGCTCCCGCGCCAGATCACGCAGGTCGGCATCTGGATTGATCGCCACGGCCGTGCCGACCAGCGACAGCATCGGCACGTCGTTGAAGCTGTCTGAATAGGCGGTACAGCGCCGCAGATTCAGGCCCTCGCGGATCGCCAGCGCCCGCACCGCATGCGCCTTACCGGCGCCGTGCAGGATGTCGCCGACAAGCCGGCCGGTGAACACGCCGTCAACCGATTCGGCGACGGTGCCGAGCGCGCCGGTCAGTCCGAGCCGCTTGGCGATGGTGGCCGCCAGCTCATAGGGCGTCGCGGTGACGAGCCACACCTGTTGGCCGGCGTCGAGGTGCATCTGCGTCAATGCGCGAGTGCCCGGCCAGATCTTGTCGGCGATGATCTGGTCGTAGATCTCCTCGCCGAGATCCATCAATTCCGCGGTCGACCGCCCCTCGATGAACGCGAGCGCCTTCCGCTTACCGGCCGCGACGTCCTCGCTGTTCTCCCGGCCGAGCAGTTGAAACTTGGCCTGGGCGTAGGCGAATCGGCCCAGATCGCCGTAGGTGAAGTACTTGCGCGCGGCCAATCCGCGCGCGAAATGCACCAGCGACGACCCGTGCACGAGCGTGTTGTCGACGTCGAAGAACGCCGCCGCGGTCAGATCGGGCGGCGGGGCGAGCGGTGCGCTTCCCTCGTCCAGGTCGAACACTGCAGCACCCGCGCTGGCCTCACCTGCGAGCAACTGATCGTCGGCGTCGGACACGAATTCAGCCTAAGTCACCGAGCGGAGATACTTGCGTCATGGGAAGGCGCGTGGAACTGCTCACACGGGCCGGCTGCACGATCTGCACCAAGGCCGCGGCGCGGCTCGGCGAGCTGGCCGAGGAGCTGGGCTTCTCGTTGACGGTCACCGACGTCGACGCGGCCGCGGCCGATGGGAACCCCGCGCTACGGGCGGAGTTCGGCGATCGGCTGCCGGTGGTGCTGCTCGACGGCGTTGAGCACAGCTATTGGGAAGTCGATGAGCCCAGGTTGCGGGCGGATCTGAGGGATCGATAAAGAGTCGAGCAAATTTGGTAGCCCAGCTGGTCAACGACTACCGTGGGTGACGTTCCTGGGGCGAGCGAAGCGACGGGGAGAGGTGTGGTGGACAAGCCGTGAGCGTGCTGCTTTTCGGGGTTTCGCACCGCAGCGCGCCGGTGTCCGTCCTCGAGCAACTGAGCACCGATGAGGCCGAACAGGCCAAGATCGTCGAAAAGGTCCTGCAGTCGTCGCTGGTGACTGAGGCCATGGTGCTGTCCACCTGCAACCGTGTCGAGGTCTACGCCGTCGTCGAGGCGTTCCACGGCGGGCTCTCGGTGATCGGTCAGGTGCTCTCCGAGCACTCCGGTATGGGTCTCAACGACCTCACGAAATACGCCTACGTGCGCTATGCCGAGGCTGCCGTCGAGCATCTGTTCGCGGTGGCCAGCGGACTGGACTCCGCGGTGATCGGCGAACAGCAGGTCCTCGGCCAGGTGCGCCGGGCATACGCGACCGCCGAGACGAACCACACCGTCGGCCGCACGCTGCATGAACTGTCCCAGCGTGCCCTGTCCGTCGGTAAGCGGGTGCACTCCGAAACCGGTATCGACGCCGCGGGCGCGTCCGTGGTGTCGGTGGCGCTCGATATGGCCGACGCCAAGCTCGGCTCGTTGGCGGGCCGCAGCGCGGTCGTCATCGGCGCGGGCTCCATGGGTTCGCTGGCGGCCAAGTACCTGGTCAAGGCCGGAGTCGAGCGTATCCACATCGTGAACCGGTCGCTGCCCCGCGCGAAGCGGCTGGCAGACAAGGTCCGTGAACTCGGCGTCGTGGCCGACGCGTTCCCGTTCGACCACCTGACGCCGACCCTGACCGACGCCGATGTTGTCGTGAGCTGCACCGGCGCTGTGCGTCCGGTGGTGTCGCTGGCCGACGTCCACCGCGGCCTCGCGCACGGCCAGATGCCCAAACAGCTGGTGATCTGCGATCTCGGCATGCCCCGCAACGTCGATCCCGCCGTCGCCGGTCTTCCCGACGTCTACGTCATCGATATGGACAGGATCCAGCGCGAGCCCTCGGCGCGCGCCGCGGCGTCCGACACCGAGGCGGCCCGCACCATCGTCGCCGCCGAGGTCGCGAACTACCTGTCGGGACAGCGGATGGCCGAGGTCACGCCCACCGTCACCGCCCTGCGCCAGCGGGCCGCCGACGTCGTCGAGGCCGAGCTGTTGCGTCTGGACAACCGGCTCCCCGGGCTGGAAGCGGCCCACCGCGACGAGGTCGCCAAGACGGTGCGACGGGTCGTTGACAAACTCCTGCACGCCCCGACGGTTCGGGTCAAGCAGCTCGCGAGTGCCCCGGGCGGCGACAGCTATGCCGAGGCGCTGCGTGAGCTCTTCGAGCTCGACCAGCAGGCGGTGGACGCCGTAGCGGCGGGCGAAATTGCCGCCGTTGCCGGAGGCAACGAATTCACCACCGTTGCCGGAGGCAACGAATTCACCGCAGCGGCAACCGATCTCGACAAGACCGAGTAGAGCTTGACTGTAATTCGCATAGGCACCCGTGGCAGTCTGTTGGCGACCACCCAGGCCGGTCACATCAAAAACGCGCTCGAAGGCAGAGGCCATGCCGCCGAGTTGGTCATCATCTCGACGGAGGGTGATCGGTCCGACGCTCCGGTAGCCGATATCGGGATCGGCGTGTTCACCGCCGCACTGCGAGAGGCCATCGATGACGGCCGGGTGGACATGGCGGTGCACTCCTACAAGGATTTGCCGACTGCGCAAGACGAACGATTCAAGATCGCTGCGATACCCCCGCGAGAGGACGCTCGCGACGCCCTGGTGGCCCGGGACGGCCTGGTCCTGGGGGAGTTGCCGGCCGGATCGGTGATCGGGACGTCGAGCCCGCGACGGGCGGCACAGCTTAGAGCACTGGGTCTCGGTTTGGAAATCCGCCCCCTAAGAGGCAACCTTGACACCAGGTTGAACAGGGTTAGCAATGGTGATCTCGACGGCATCGTCGTCGCCCGGGCGGGTCTGGCCCGCATCGGACGGCTGGCCGATGTCACCGAGACTCTGGAACCGGTGCAGATGTTGCCAGCACCGGCTCAGGGAGCCCTCGCGGTCGAGTGCCGCGCAGGCGACGCCGAGCTCGCTGAGCTGCTGTCGGAGTTGGACGACGCCGACACCCGCGCAGCGGTCACCGCTGAACGAGCCCTGCTCGCCGCACTGGAGGCGGGTTGTTCCGCGCCGGTGGGTGCGATCGCCGAGGTGGTCGAGTCCATCGACGAGGACGGCAATGTCTTCGAAGAGGTGTCGCTGCGCGGCTGTGTGGCGACGCTGGACGGATCCGACGTGATCCGTGCGTCCGGGGTCGGGACCACCGATCGGGCACGGGAGCTGGGGCTCTCGGTGGCCGACGAACTGTTCGAACTCGGGGCGCGCGAGCTCATGGCGGAACGCGAAGAGCTATAGAGGTGAGTGATAGATGACAGCCCAAGGGAGCGGGCGCGGGCGCAAGCCCAAGCCGGGCCGCATCACGTTCGTCGGTTCGGGCCCGGGTGATCCGGGTCTGCTGACGACGCGGGCCCGCACCGTGCTAGCCAACGCCGCCCTGGTGTTCACCGACCCCGACGTGCCGGAAGCGGTGCTCGCCCTTGCGGGTTCTGAGTTGCCGCCGCCGTCGGGTCCTGAACCCGCCGAAGCCCCGAAGACCGACGGCGAGTCGGCTGACGTTGCGGCCCCGGCCATTCCGGGCGGCCCCGACATCCGGCCGGCGCTGGGTGATCCGGCCGAGGTCGCCAAGACGCTGGCGGCCGAAGCCCGCACCGGCGCCGACGTCGTACGTCTGGTGGCAGGCGATCCGCTTTCGGTGGATGCGGTGATCGCCGAGGTGACGGCGCTGGCGAAGACGCATCTGGACTTCGAGATCGTGCCGGGCCTGCCCGACACCACCGCGGTACCCACGTACGCGGGTCTGCCACTCGGGTCGGCGCACACCGTGGCCGACGTCCGCGGCGACGTGGACTGGGAGTCGCTGGCCGCCGCACCTGGCCCGCTGATCTTGCACGCCACCGCATCCCATCTGCCCGACGCGGCGCGCACGCTGATCGAGTACGGACTGGCCGACAGCACGCAGACCGTGGTGACCGCGAACGGCACGACGTGCCAACAGCGTTCGATCGAAACGACCCTGGCCGGGCTGCTGGACAAGGCAGTGCTCGGCACTGAGCCCGCGGGCCCGTTGGCCGGGCCGCTGGTCGTGACGATCGGTAAGACCGTCGCTAACCGTGCGAAGCTGAACTGGTGGGAGAGTCGCGCCCTGTACGGCTGGACTGTGCTGGTGCCGCGCACGAAGGACCAGGCCGGCGAGATGAGCGAAAAGCTGGTGTCCCACGGCGCATTGCCGATCGAGGTTCCGACCATCGCCGTCGAGCCACCGCGCAGCCCCGCGCAGATGGAGCGTGCGGTCAAGGGCCTTGTCGACGGCCGGTTCCAGTGGGTGGTGTTCACCTCCACCAACGCGGTGCGTGCGGTGTGGGAGAAGTTCAACGAGTTCGGCCTCGACGCCCGCGCGTTCTCCGGTGTGAAGATCGCGTGCGTCGGACAGGCGACCGCCGATCGGGTGCGCGCCTTCGGTATCAACCCCGAACTGGTGCCTGTCGGCGAGCAGTCGTCGATCGGCCTGCTCGACGAGTTCCCGCCGTACGACGATGTTTTCGATCCGGTGAACCGGGTGCTGCTGCCGCGCGCTGACATCGCCACCGAGACGCTGGCTGAGGGTCTGCGCGAACGTGGTTGGGAGATCGAGGATGTCACCGCGTATCGCACGGTGCGTGCGGCCCCGCCGCCGGCGCACACGCGCGAGATGATCAAGACCGGCGGCTTCGACGCGGTGTGCTTCACCTCGAGCTCGACGGTGCGCAACCTCGTCGGTATCGCGGGCAAGCCGCATGCGCGCACCATCGTGGCGTGCATCGGCCCCAAGACCGCTGAGACCGCAGCGGAATTCGGTCTGCGCGTCGACGTGCAGCCGGAGGTTGCGGCCGTGGGTCCGCTGGTCGAGGCGCTCGCCGAGCATGCGGCCCGGTTGCGTGCCGAGGGTGCGCTGCCACCGCCGCGTAAGAAGAGTCGTCGCCGCTAGCCGCAACCCAGAAGGTGGTTTGCATGGCGTACCCACGTCACCGACCCCGTCGACTTCGGTCGACACCTGCATTGCGTCGGTTGGTGGCGCAGACCTCGCTGGAGCCAAGGCATTTGGTGCTGCCGATGTTCGTCGCCGACGGCATCGACGAGCCGCGTGCGATAGCGTCCATGCCAGGAGTCGTGCAGCACACCCGTGAATCGTTGCGCCGCGCCGCCGCGGACGCGGTCGCCGCGGGCGTTGGCGGTCTGATGTTGTTCGGCGTGCCACGCGATGAGGACAAGGACGCCAGCGGGTCGATCGGCGTATCCGAGGACGGCATCCTCAACATTGCGCTGCGGGACTTGGCCAAGGACCTTGGCGAGGACACGGTGCTGATGGCCGACACCTGCCTCGACGAGTTCACTGACCACGGCCACTGCGGCGTCCTCGACGCAACCGGCAGGGTCGACAACGACGCCACCAATACCCGCTACGTCGAACTTGCTGTTGCACAGGCGAATTCAGGTGCACACGTTGTCGGCCCCAGCGGCATGATGGACGGTCAGGTTGCCGCGATCCGCGACGGTTTGGACGCGGCAGGGCACACCGACACCGTGATCCTGGCCTACGCCGCGAAGTTCGCGTCGGGTTTCTATGGTCCGTTCCGCGAGGCGGTGTCGTCGAGCCTGCGTGGCGACCGGCGCACGTATCAGCAAGATCCGGGCAACGCCCGCGAAGCCCTGCACGAGGTGGAACTCGACATCGACGAGGGTGCCGACATCGTGATGGTCAAGCCGGCGATGGCTTACCTCGACCTGGTTCGTGCGGCCGCCGATATCTCGCCTGTGCCGGTGGCCGCCTATCAGGTCTCGGGGGAGTACGCGATGATCTGCGCCGCGGCCGCCAACGGTTGGATCGATCTGCAGACCGTCGCGCTGGAGACGTTGACCGGTATCCGCAGAGCCGGCGCCGACATCGTCCTGACGTACTGGGCGGCCGACGTCGCCGGCTGGCTGGCGTGACCGAGTCGGTCGAGCCGAAAGGCCCGCCGGTGGACGTCGACACCGGATTCTGGCTGTGGGTGGCCTCCCTACCGCTGTTGGTCATCGGCCACATCATCGATCTGGTCGCCACGGCGAACCACCGGCTGCCGACTGCCGTGCTCGCGCTGTCGATACTTTTCGTGGTGATCCTCTCGGTGGTCGTGCTGACCTTCCAGGTCCTGATGCGCCACGGCTATCGATGGGCCCGCACGGTGCTGACCGGCGGCGGGGTGGCGACGATCGTGTACGTCGCGAGCAACCTGTTCGCGGTCGAACGGCCCACCGCCGCGGCGATGATCTACGCGGTCAGCGGCATCCTCGGGACGGTCCTGATCGCCGGTGGTGTGTTCCTGTTGCACCGCAAGGACGCCCACGCGTTCTTCACGCGGTGAAGCGCTAGGCTGGCCCGACCATGACAGCTCCCCAGTCGCGACCGCGCGTCGTCACCGCCGGATTCTGGTGCTGGGCGGCCGCCGCGGTGCTGCTGGTCGCATTCGGTTTATTGCTGGCCTTCTCGCCGGACGCCCTTCCGTCGCTGTTCCGCGGTATGGGCGCGCTGTTCGCCGCGTCGGGTCTCGGGCTGGGCTTTCTGGCCGGACGGGCCCGCCTTGGCGACGAACGGTTCCGTCGCGCGGCGATAGCGCTCTCGCTGGCGGTGGTCGTGATCCTCGCGCTGTTCGCGCTGTACAGCCGTGGGCCGATATGGCTTCTCCTGATGATCCTGACCATGGTCGGCGCTGTTCTGATGATGCGACCGCCTGCTCTCGAGTGGTTCGCGAACGACCAGAAAGACGAGGCGAAGTGACGGATACCGGCACACCGCCCCAGATCCTGTTCTACGAGCCGGGCGCCACCTGGTGGTGGATCCTGGCGGGTCCCGCCGCGGGAATCGCGATGGCGTTGATTCAACTCTCGGCCGGATACGGCATCCAGTGGCTGGTGCCGGGCATCTTCTTCGTCCTCGTGACGGGGTTCCTATGGATCCAGGTCAAGGCGGCGCGGATCCACACCTCGGTGGAACTGACGCCCGATCATCTGCGCCAGGGCGAAGAACGCATCAGCATCGACGACATCGTGCGGATCTATCCCGAGGCCACCGGCCCCGAAACGCCGAAATGGCAGTCCTCGCGCGCGCTCGGCGAACTCACCGGCGTGCCGCGCGGGCGCAAAGGCATCGGCCTCAAGCTGACCAACGACCGTGGAGCCCAGGCGTGGGCCCGAAAGCATCAACGGTTGCGGACCGAACTGACCCGGTTGGTCGAGGAACGCATTCCGCCAGAGCCCGCTTCGTGAAGGTCCGCGCCGTCGTTCTGCTGGTGCTGGCATTCGCTGCGGCCGCCGGCTGTGTCCTGAGCTGGCTGGCCGGGGTCACGTCGGTCGAAGTGCCGCCGATCATCGAGGGTGAGCCGATGACCACCTCCGTGGTCTACAGCGCGCCCCTGCTGAGTTTGGCGCTGCTGCTGGCGACGGTGGCGGGGGTGCTGGTGGTGCTGGGGGTGGCGCGGTTGCGCCGCGCTAATCGCGCTCGAGTCGATAGTGCAGTTGGAGTGCCCGCCAACGGCCGAGTTTGAGCCAGTGGTCGGTCCGTAGGACGCCGTCCTCGTCGGCGAAGACGTGGAATGTCTCGCGCAGCGGAGGTTGAGCGGCGTACCAGTCGTCGCCGAACCGGACAACGGCATACGCGCCGTCGGCGCCGAAAGATTCTGAGCGAGAATGCAACCAGAAGGATCCGTCGTTGTCGGCGCGCGGAGTCAGGAACACCTGGACGCTGCCGCTCTCAAGCGGAAACGAGACATGAACGTGCGGTTGGTCGATGCCGGGCAGCTGGCTGACCCGGTAGAAACCGCTGTATACGTTCGACCCGTCGGACTTCAGCGTTCGCAGCCAGGCAGCGCCGGCGCGGTCGCCGGTTGTGTCGTCGACGATGCGCACCGAGCTCGCCATGCCCCTGCTGACCGACAGCGGTTCCACGGGCAGTGCGAGCTGCTCGACGCGCCGTCCCCACATTCGGGCGATCAGCTCACCGCCAGGCGCGAACAACGTGTTCCACTGCGACCAAACCTCCATTCGCCACGATGCGGTGTGCTCGTAGAAATCCCGCACCTTCTCGTCGACGTTCGCGGACGAGAAGTCGGGGCCGTCGAGCGCCGCGAACGTCGCCAATAGCCCGTCGCCGGGATCCGGAGCGCGAACCCGGCCCGCCGCGTCGAGGACGTCGAGCCAGTTGTCGCCGCGGGCCTCGATGGCGTTGGTCGGTGAGTCCAGCCAGCGATCGGCGCCCGCGATCGCGACTCGCCTACCGACGAGGCGCCAGAAGTAACGGGTCGAAAGGTCAAGTGTCCGCGTGACGAGCGGCATCCGCTCAGGCCAGCTTGTCCAACTCGTCGAGCGCGTCGCCGGTGTACACGGCGAGGCGTTGCAGATGGGGCAGGGCGTCGCGACAGCCGATGAATCCGAAGTTCAGTGTGTCGGCGTAGCTCTCGAGTGTGATGTTGAGTGCCATGCCGTGCATCGGGATGGACACCGGATAGGTGGCTTCCAGTCGGCTTCCATTGAGATACAACGTCTCTCGCGGTCCGGGAACGTTGCTGACGCACAGGTTGAACGTGAACGGCAACGGTCCCCTGACGCCGGTCATGGCGCTGGCGAGCTGGAAAGCCGTCGGCGCCATCAGTCCCGCGGTATACGCCAGCACCTCGGTCTGTGACATGTTCTGCAGCTGGCCCTTCGCCGCCCTCGTCGACGCGGTGATGGCGTGCAGTCGTTCGACCGGGTCCTCGATGTCGGTGCCCATCGTGGTCAATATCGTTCCGACCGCGTTCCCGCCGCCGACATCGTCCTTCGGTCGGATGTTGACGGGCAGGAATGCGATCAAGGGCTTGTCGGGCAATTCGTCGAGTTGATCGAGAAACGCCCGGAGTCCCCCGCCGATGATCGCGAGGGCGACGTCGTTGACGGTCGCGTCGTGCTTGGCGCCGATGTTCTTCAGGCGCTCAAAGGGGTAGACCTGCGTCGCGAACCGGCGATTGCGGCTGATGTGTTTGTTCAGGATCGAATGCGGAGCCTGGAACGAGTTGGTTATTTGACTGTATCCGTCGTCGCTGCGAATTTGAGTGTTGTACAACGCCTTTCCGACGTTGACCGCTGATTGCGCTCCTCCGAGAGCGCCGCCGAGCACGCCGCCGACCAGGCTCACGACAGGATTGCGCGACGGCTTCGGCGTTTCGGAGCGCTTCCGCGAGGGCGGTCCGACGTTGAAGAACAACGGCTGATCTCGCAGCGACGGATCGGTCGACATGCTTCGCTCGAGGATCTTGTTCCCCGTGTAACCGTCGACCAGCGAGTGGTGGATTTTCATGTAGATCGCGAACCGTCCGCCCTCGAGCCCTTCGATGAAGTGCAGTTCCCACGGCGGGCGGGTGAAGTCGATGTTCTGGCTGTGCAACCGGGAGACCAGGATGCCCAGTTCGCGTTCGTCGCCCGGACTCGCGAGTGCCGACCGGCGGACGTGGTAATCGATGTCGAACTTGT
Source organism: Mycobacterium sp. NPDC051804 (assembly GCF_044452905.1). NCBI lineage: Bacteria > Bacillati > Actinomycetota > Actinomycetes > Mycobacteriales > Mycobacteriaceae > Mycobacterium > Mycobacterium sp. NPDC051804. Next base: position 1,110,344 of record NZ_JBITCD010000001.1, read on the forward strand.
CGTCGACCACCCACGACTGGTCCGGCCGAAACAGCATGCGCGGATGCGACAGCTTCAGATTCCACGGTTCGACGACTTCGAGGTCTCTGGTGTCCTCGAACATCTGACGCAGATAGTTGGCGGGCGCGTCGGCCGGCGGGGTGAACGGCATCAGCGCGGCGACGTGCATCATCGAGCTGGGAGTTTCGCCGTACAGGAAGAGCATGTCCTGCGGACTCAGACGCTTGACCACCGGCGTTCCTTCACTGTTGAAAGCAGAGGCTTCCGACGATATGCCTGTGACCGCGTTCAAGTGCGACAGGAGTCACACCCGTTAGCAGTTGGTACAAAGTTCGAAATTTGTAACACTGTTTCACATGACCGATCTGGCCGAGAACGCCGAACAGACGATTGATGCCTTGCCTTTGGGTCCGAACTCGCTGGTCTGGCGGTACTTCGGGGACAACCGGATGTACCTGATCGGCCCTCGGCCCGCCGTCCTGCAAAACATGCTCGCCGAACTAGGGCAGGGCGTGCTGGACCACTCGGTGTTCTTTGCCGACACCGCGGCGCGGGTGAAGCGCTCGCTGCCGCCGATCTTCATGACCGTTTACGGCGCCGACGACGACAACGAGGGCACCCGGGTTCGCGACTTCCACACCAACATCAAGGGTGAGATGCCTGACGGGAGCCGCTACCACGCGCTCGATCCGGAGACCTACTTCTGGGCCCACGCGACGTTCGTCGAGCAGGTGCTCTACTTCGCCGACACGTTCGTCAAACGACTGACGCATGCCGAGAAGGAGCAGATCTACCTCGAGTCCAAGACCTGGTATCGCCGCTATGGCGTCAGCGACCGGCCGATGCCCGCCGACTACGACGAGTTCGAGCGGTACTGGAACCGGATGATCGACGAGATCGTCGTGGCCCATCCGACCGCGAAGTACGGCGTCGGCTATGTCACCAAGGGCTTCCCGCGCCCCAAGGGAGTCTCGCCGGCACTGTGGCGGGTGCTCGCGCCCGTCTTCAATCCCGTTGCCGCGTTCCTGACCACCGGCGGCATGCCGCCGCGGACCAGGGAGCTGCTCGGGTTGCCGTGGAGTGAGCGTCAAGAACGCCGATATCAGCGCTTCGCCGCGCTGTGGCGCACCCGGCCGGTGAACTGGATGTGGGATCATCTGCCAATGCGGTTGCGCTACAACACGTTCGCCCAATCTGGCTATGCCAGGGGCTGACTCCACGACAGAAGCCATCCTCGATGCCGCCGTCGTCGAGTTCGAACAGCATGGGTTCCGCCGGGTCGCGCTCGACGATGTCGCGCGGCGCGCGAAGATCAGCCGCACGACCATCTACCGGCGATTCCGCAACAAGGACGAGCTGATCGCCGCCGTCATCGAACGCGAGAACGTGACGCTGTTCGCCGACATCGCACGCGAGCTGAAACAGGCGGGCCCGCAGTCGAACTTCTACGTAGAAGCGTTCACGCTGGCGATTCTGAAGTTCCGCAGACACCGCGTGCTCGACCGGATGATCAGAGACGAACCAGCGCTGGTCCTCGAGCTCGCCGGCCAGCACCACGGCGCCGCGATCGTCCGGATGGCCGAAGCCCTGCGCGTCATCTTCCCGGCCGGATTCGCCGATCGGATCGGCGAGCAGGCCGTCAACGAATTCGCCGACACGATTCTGCGTTATGCCGCGATGGTGCTACTGCTGCCCAGCGCCCAGCCGCTGGACAGCGCCGACGACATCCGCGCCTTCGCCACGCAGCATTTCCTGCCTAGCCTGCCCGCCGCTCTGCGCACCGTTGTCACTGTTTAGCAAACCTCTGTTTGATAGATCACACCATCGGGCAGTCATCACCCATGAGCACCGAACAGAGCCAGAACACCGATGAGCTGAAAAGCACCGAAGAGCGACGAAACGTCGAGCCGGAAACCGACGAGCACCACCAGGTCGTCGATGCGCCGGACCCGCCGGAACCCACCGAGAAGCCGGAGGTCACCGACGAGCACAAAGAGAAAGCCAAGGAGATGCGCAAGGACTACGAGGAGGAACGTCCGACTATCACGATGCCCGGCACCGACGGGGCCGTGTCCGGCACCGCGGTCAACGAGTGGGTCGACGACGACGGCAACCCGAAGTTCAGCGACGAGAGCAAAAAGCAGGACCAGTAGCGCCGCGTTACAGTTCCGGCGTGACCTCTCTCGAGAAGATCGCGCCCGCTTTTGTCGAGATGGCCCATTCGATCGTCTGGGCGTCGGCCGCGACCGTCGACGCCAACGGCCATCCTCGCAGCCGCGTCCTGCATCCGATCTGGGAGTGGGACGGCACCGACCTGTTCGGTTGGATCGCAACGGTGCCGAGCCCGGTGAAGAAGGCCCATCTCGCCGTACACCCGCAGATGTCGCTGAACTACTGGGCCCCATCCCAGGACACCTGTAGCGCAGAGTGCCTCGTCGAGTGGTACGTCGACGACGAGACCCGCACCGCGGTCTGGGACAAATTCGCGAATGCGCCCGCCCCCGTGGGCTATGACCCACGGATCATCCCGCAGTGGGCCGACGGACCCACGTCCGACGATTTCGCCGCACTGCGGCTCGCCCCCTATCGGCTGCGGGTCATGGCCGGAACAGTCATGATGAAAGGCGAAGGCGCACCGCTGCTCTGGAGTGCGGAATGACCTCCACTGTCGACGTCAGCACCCTTCCGTTGGTGCCGAAGAACCCGCTGCCGATCCGGCAACTCGTGAAGTTGGTGCGCAGGCTCGACACCGGCCAGGAAGTCATCCGTGATGCCGGTGGCACGATCACCCGGATCCAGTTCGGCCCGAAGAGCCTGATGCCGCCGATCGTCGCGGTGATGTCGCCCGAAGCGATGCGTGATGTGTTGGGACGCAGCGACGCATCGTCGGACCGGTGCGTCATCCATGACGAAGTGCGGAACATGGCCGGGGACAGTCTCTTCGTGCTGCCCAACGAACAGTGGCGGCCTCGCAAGCGAGCGCTGCAACCGGTCTTCACCAAGCACAACGTCCGAAACTTCGGCGGTCACATGTCCAGGGCTGCACAGCATTTCGTCGACCGGTGGGTTGCGGGTGGCGAGGTAGACCTCGATGTGGAGTGTCGGCGGATCGCCATGCAGTCATTGGGCCGTTCGGTCCTGGGTGTGGATCTCAACGAACGTGCCGACACGATCGCCGATTGCATGCACGTGGCGTCCTCGTACACCGCCGACCGCGCGTTGCGGCCGGTTCGCGCACCGCGATGGATGCCGACACCCGCCCGCCGCCGCGCCCGCGCCGCGGTGCTGAAGATGCGCACGATCACCGACGAGATGGTGCGGGCCTGCCGAGCGGACCCGACCCGGGACGCACCGCTGGTGCAGGCTCTGCTCGCGGCCACCGATCCGGAGACCGGGCAGCCGATCTCGGACGACGACATCTCGAGCGACCTGTTGATCTTCATGCTCGCCGGCCATGACACCACCGCGACCGCGCTCACCTATTCCTTGTGGATCCTGGGCCACCATCCCGACATTCAGGACCGCGTGGCCGCGGAGGCAGCGGCCATCGGCGATCGGGAGCTGACCTTTGACGACGTGCCCGCGCTGGGATACACCGTGCAGGTGCTGCACGAGGCGCTGCGGCTGTGCCCGCCGGCGGCGGGTGTCGCACGGCTGGCGACACGCGACATCGCGGTGAACGGGTACCGCGTCGAGGCAGGCAGTCTCGTGGCCGTCGGAATCTATGCGCTGCACCATGATCCGACGCTGTGGCCCAACCCCAGGGACTTCGACCCCGACCGGTTCAGCCCGGAGAACGTCAAGGCCCGCGACCGCTGGCAGTTCCTCCCGTTCCTCGGCGGCGGACGCCCGTGCATCGGGGAACACTTCGCGCGGCTGGAAACCACGCTGGCGCTCGCCACCATCGTGCGGGCGATGAAGGTCAGCTCGGTGGACAAGGACTTCGCGTGCGAGGTGCCGTTCACCACCGTCGCCAAGGGACCCATCCGCGCGCTCGTCGCCCCTAGGCGCGGGTGAGCAGCACCGCCTGCTCGAACGGCAGCCGCGCGAAAATCGGCTGCCACCGGCCGTTGACCGACGGTGCCGCTTGGGCCTTGGGCATGACGCGCGGGTCGCGCAGCTCAAACGTTTTGCCGTAACGCTTCATTCGGCCGCCGCCTGCCGCGGCGAGGTTCTTAAGCCAGTCCCGGTCCGGACCGTAGGTCAGCAGGATCGCCAGTCCGTCATCGGTCGAGAAGACCGTCAGCGGTGTCCGGTACCGCTTGCCCGATTTACGCCCGACGTGCTCGAGAATGCCCATCGTCGGCGCCCAGCCCGCCCACAGTCGCTGGATCGGATTGGTGACGTGACGATTGAACCGCGCCAGCCATTGCGGCAATTGCATGCCAACCATCAAACTCGTTGGTGATGGCATACCTCAAGCCTCCATGGTTCACCGCCGCGATATTCAACCGGATCGCGATGGCGACCGGTGTCGGCGGCAGCCAGACTCTGACCGTGACCAAACGCGTCAGTAAGGGACTGCAGAGGATTCCGGTGGTAGTGCCCGAGGTGGACGGGGTGAAGTACCTCGTGTCGACCCGCGGTGAGTCGGAGTGGGTCAAAAACGTCCGCGCGATTCCCGAAGTCGTTGTCGGCGAGCGGAAGTACCTCGCCACTGAGATACCGGTGGCGCAGCGCGGACCGGTCATCGCTGTTTATCGGCCACTGGCAGGCAAGGTCGTCGAGGCTTACTGGCGCCGGCTGCCCTCTGACGCCGATCACCCGGTCTTCGCCCTGACGCCGAAAGGCTGATCATTGGGATCGGTAGCCACTTCCACGATGTGGACTCGCCCGAGAGGGGTCGCGAAGGGATCGAGGTCGACATGCAGATCACGGGGCCAGAACGTGGCGGGATCACTCCCGAGCACGTCCACAGCGTGGTGTTCTCGGAGGCATCTCGCAGCCAGGGCGCATACCACCGAGACGAGGTCGACGCGTTTCTCGTCCGCGTCGAGGCAACGCTGCGAGATCCAGGCGCACGCGGCGGTGTGACTGAGGCCGAACTGCGCAATGTGGCGTTCTCCGAGCCGCCCTTCGGCAGCTTCGGTTACAACGAGGGCGAGGTCGACCTGTTTTTGGACCGCGTCAAGATCGCCCTGAGCGGCTCGCTGCCGGGTCGAGGCCCGGACAAGCCGGTCCGCTGCCTGCTCTATCCGTACGGCGGCTGGGACGACCCGCGTATACCGGTCCGTGCGATCGATCTGGACAAGAACGCTGTCCGGGTGATCGACCTGGCAAGCAATGAGCTCATTGCCTCGGTATCGCTGGCGGAGGTGGCCGCAAAACCGGGGCAGTACAGCGGCGGGGCCAACCTGATCTTGGTCGGACCCGGTATGGAGGCCGTGGCCATCACACCGCACGCGAGAGTAGGGGTGTGGCGCAAGAGACCCAAGTCGAAGAAGCCCGCTTACGTTGCCCTGGAGCAGGACTGGCTCACGCTTACGGAAACCTTCGGGTTGACCTCCGAACTAGCCGACGAGGAGACGCCGCAGAACATCGGCGAACACCTGCTGCTCTTCTTCAGCGAGCGCGGGTCGGGCCGCAATACCTGGCGTACGCCTCTGGCCTTCGGCCTGACGGTCGGTGTGCCCTCGGCCCTTTACTGGGGCCACTCCGAATGGAACCCCATTGGGGTCGGGATCGGCGTTGTCTGCTTGCTCGTGGCGGGGCTCGCCTGGCGGTTCAAGTGGGAATTCTGACGCTCATCCAACGGCAGTGACGCATCGAACCACTACACCCTGTAGTTGACCGATTGGACCCGGCTGGGACACTGGTGGCCATGCGCAGCACCTCATCAGCGACGGCGGCTTCCGCTGCGCTGTTCGCGGATGCGTGTGCCGTCATCCCAGGCGGGGTGAACTCCCCGGTCCGGGCGTTCAACTCGGTCGGCGGCACCCCACGGTTCATCAGGTCGGCCAGCGGTTATTGGCTCACCGACGCCGATGACAACACATACGTGGACCTGGTGTGCTCCTGGGGGCCCATGATCCTCGGTCATGCCCATCCGGCCGTCGTCGAGGCCGTCCAGCGCGTCGCGGCCGACGGACTGTCCTTCGGCGCCCCGACCCCCTCGGAGACCGAACTCGCCACGGAGATCATCGGTCGTGTCGCCCCCGTCGAGCGGATCCGCCTCGTGAACTCCGGCACCGAGGCCACCATGAGCGCAATCAGACTGGCCCGCGGATACACGGGCCGGGCGAAGATCATCAAGTTCTCCGGCTGCTATCACGGGCACAGCGACGCGCTACTCGCCGACGCCGGCTCGGGCGTCGCGACGCTCGGTCTGCCCTCGTCGCCGGGTGTCACCGGGGCCGCGGCAGCCGACACGATTGTCATGCCCTATAACAACGTCGCCGCGATCGAGGACATCTTCGCTCAGTTCGGCGACGAGATCGCCTGTGTCATCACCGAGGCGAGCCCCGGCAACATGGGCACGGTCCCGCCGCTGCCCGGCTACAACGCGGCGCTGCGACGCGTCACCGCCGAGCACGGCGCGTTGTTGATCTCCGACGAGGTGATGACCGGGTTCCGCGTCAGCAGATCAGGCTGGTACGGAGTCGATCCCGTCGACGCCGACCTGTTCACCTTCGGCAAGGTGATGAGCGGTGGCCTGCCTGCCGCCGCGTTCGGCGGCAGGGCAGAGGTGATGGAACGACTGGCCCCCCTCGGGCCCGTCTACCAAGCGGGCACGCTGTCGGGTAACCCGGTCGCGATGGCTGCCGGACTGGCCACGCTGCGGGCAGCCGACGACGCCGTGTACGCGGCACTCGACGCCAACGCCGAGCGCCTCGATGGCCTGTTCACCGCCGCGCTGACCGAAGCCGGTGTGGCACACAGGGTTCAGCGTGCGGGCAACATGCTCAGCGTGTTCTTCACCGACCAGCCGGTGACCGACTTCGCCTCGGCGCGCGAATCGGAGACGTGGCGCTTTCCCGCCTTCTTCCATGGGCTGCTGGACGCGGGCATCTACCCGCCGCCCAGCGCCTTCGAAACCTGGTTCGTCTCAAGCGCTCTGGATGACGATGCCTTCGATCGCATTGCCGCCGCCTTGCCGGGCGCCGCGCGTGCCGCAGCGGAAGCGACACCACCTGCATGACGGAAAAGACGATCGTCCACGTGATGCGCCACGGCGAAGTGCACAACCCGGAGAAGATCCTGTACGGCCGGCTGCCGGATTACCACCTCTCGGAGAGGGGTCGCGCCCAGGCGCAGGCGGTCGCCGACTGGCTCGCGGACCGCGACGTGATATACGTCGTGGCCTCTCCGTTGGAGCGCGCACAGGAGACGGCGGCGCCGATCGCAGCGGCTCACGATTTACCCATCGACACCGACGGCGATTTGATCGAGTCGACGAATATCTTTCAGGGTCAGCGGGTATCGCCGGGCGACGGTGCGCTGCGCAATCCGAAGAACTGGTGGCACCTGCGAAACCCGCGACAGCCGTCGTGGGGTGAGCCGTACCAGGAGATCGCCGAGCGGATGACGACTGCGCTGGAGCGCGCCCGCCTCAAGGGGGCCGGCCACGAGGCGGTGTGCGTCAGCCATCAACTGCCTGTCGAAACGCTGCGGCGCGCGATGACGAAGCAGAATCTGCATCACTTTCCGACTCGTCGGCTATGCAACCTGGCCTCGCTGACGTCCTTCTACTTCCACGACGACGCTCTCGTCGGCTGGGGATATTCGGAGCTGGCCGGGCAGTGAGGTTGTTCGTGGCCATGCTGGCGAGCGCGGTGTGTGTCGCGCTCGCTGGCTGCTCCACCGGTACCGACGCCGTCGCCCAGGGCGGCACCTTCGAGTTCGTAGCCCCCGGTGGTAAGACCGACATCTTCTACGACCCGCCCGAAAAGCGCGGCCGCCCCGGCGAGTTGTCCGGGCCGGACCTGATGGACCCGGACAAGACGATCTCGCTCGACGACTTCGCGGGCAAGGTCGTCGTGATCAACGTCTGGGGGCAGTGGTGCGGACCTTGCCGCACCGAGATCACCCAGTTGCAGCAGGTGTACGACGCGACGCGCGCGCAGGGTGTCGCATTCCTGGGCATCGATGTCCGCGACAACAACCGTGAAGCCGCAACCGATTTCATCGTCGACCGGAAGATCACCTTCCCGTCGATCTACGACCCGCCGATGCGGACCATGATCGCGTTCGGCGGCAGGTACCCCACCACCGTCATCCCGTCCACGGTCGTGCTCGACCGCGAACACCGCGTCGCCGCGGTGTTCCTGCGGGAACTGCTCGCCGAGGACCTGCAACCCGTCGTGGAACGCCTGGCCGCGGAAGCGCCAGAGCCGGGCAAGGGCGGCACGTGAGTCTCGATCAGATCGACGAGCTGATGGCGGGTGGTCCGGTTCTGCTGGCCTTCCTCGTCAGCGCACTCGCCGGGCTGGTGTCGTTCGCCTCGCCGTGTGTGGTGCCGCTGGTGCCGGGCTACCTGTCGTACCTCGCCGCCGTCGTCGGCGTGGAGGACGGCCCCGGGGCCGTCGCGGTCCGCACGGCGCGGCTCCGTGTCGCGGGGGCCGCCGCGCTGTTCGTCGCCGGGTTCACCGCGGTATTCGTGCTCGGTACTGTCGCGGTTCTAGGCATGACGACGACGCTCATCACCAATCAGCTTCTGCTGCAACGTATCGGCGGCGTGGTCACCATCATCATGGGTCTGGTGTTCGTCGGCTTCATCCCGGTGCTGCAACGCGACACCCGGTTCGCGCCGCGTCAGCTCTCCACACTTGCCGGTGCTCCGTTGCTCGGCGCGGTGTTCGCGCTCGGCTGGACGCCGTGCCTCGGCCCCGCGCTGACCGGCGTGATCGCCGTGGCCTCGGCGACCGACGGTGTCAACGTGTGGCGGGGCGTGGCGCTGGTCATCGCCTACTGCATGGGGCTGGGAATACCGTTCGTGCTGTTGGCCTTCGGCTCCGCGCGTGCCGTCCAGGGGATGGCCTGGCTACGCACACATGCGCGGGGCATTCAGATTTTCGGCGGAGTGCTGCTCATCGTCGTCGGCATCGCGTTGGTCACGGGACTGTGGGGCGACTTCGTGTCCTGGGTGCGTGATGCCTTCGTCAGCGACGTGACCCTGCCGATATGAGCACCACGGCCGCGCGAGAAGACGTGAAAGCCCCTAATAATGGCGGTTTCAGGGGGTTTTCGCGTCTGTTCGCGCTGATGCGCAACACCTGGCGCACCTTGACGTCGATGGGCACCGCGCTGGTGCTGCTGTTCCTGCTGGCGCTCGCCGCTATCCCGGGTGCGTTGTTGCCGCAGCGAAACCTCAACGAGGCCAAGGTCGCGCAGTACATCGCCGAGCATTCAACGATCGGCCCGTGGCTGGATCGAGTGCAGGCGTTCGACGTGTTCTCCAGCTTCTGGTTCACGGCCATCTATGTGCTGCTGTTCATTTCGCTGGTGGGCTGCCTGACCCCGCGGATGATCGAGCACGTCCGCAGCATGCGCGCGATCCCGGTGGCCGCGCCGCGAAACTTCAGCCGCCTGCCCAAGCACCACGCTGCCGAGGTGAGCGGCGAACCACAGGCGCTGGCCGCGACGATGACCGGCCGGCTACGGGGTTGGCGGAAGGTCACCAACGTCCGCGACGACGGCGTCACCGAGATATCCGCTGAGAAGGGCTATCTGCGCGAATTCGGCAACATAGTCTTTCACTTCTCACTGCTCGGTCTTCTCGTCGCGGTGGCTGCCGGCAAGCTGTTCGGCTACGAGGGAAACGTCATCGTCGTCGCTGACGGCGGGCCGGGATTTTGCTCGGCATCACCTGCGGCATTCGACTCGTTCCGCGCGGGCAATACCGTCGACGGCACCTCACTGCATCCGATCTGCCTGCGGGTCAACGACTTCCAGGCCGACTATCTGCCGAGTGGACAGGCGGTGTCGTTCGCCGCGAACATCGACTATCAGGCCGGAGCGGACCTGACTTCGGACACTTGGCGTCCCTACCGGCTGGAAGTGAACCATCCGCTGCGGATCGGCGGCGATCGCATCTACCTGCAGGGCCACGGCTACGCCCCGACCTTCACCGTCACCTTTCCCGACGGCCAGACCCGCACCCAGACGCTGCAGTGGCGGCCCGACGACCAGATCACGATGCTGTCCTCGGGTGCCATGCGCTTCGACCCGCCGGCAGGGACCTATCCGGATGCCGGCGAGCGCCGCAAGAACCAGATCGCCATCCAGGGACTGTTCGCGCCAACCGAGCTGCTGCACGGCAGTCTGCTGTCGTCGAGTTTCCCCGCGCCCAACGATCCGGCCGTCGCCATCGACATCTACAAGGGCGACAGCGGTCTGGACACCGGCAGGCCGCAGTCCTTGTTCACCCTCGATCCACGCCTCATCGAGCAGAACCGGCTCACCAAGAAGGCCAGGGTCAACCTCGGCGTCGGCGAGTCCACCCGTCTCGATGACGGCACCGTCGTGCGGTTCGACGGCGCGGTGCCGTTCATCAACGTGCAGGTGTCACACGACCCGGCCCAGATCTGGGTGCTGGTGTTCGCGCTGACCATGATGGCCGGTCTGCTGGTGTCCCTCGTCGTGCGGCGACGACGGATCTGGATTCGGATCGCCCCCGCTGGGCCGGGTACCGTGAGCGTCGAGCTGGGCGGGCTGGCCCGTACCGACAACTCAGGTTGGGGCGACGAGTTCGAGCGGTTGACCGAGCGCCTGTTAGCCGGGGCCGACGATGCGCAGCGAGAGGAATCTGACATGAAGACCAAGCGAGCATGAACACCGACCACGTCGACATCGGCCTGTCCCGTTATTCGGACTGGGCTTTCACCTCGTCGGTCGTGGTGCTCGTCGGCGCCCTGCTCCTTCTCGCGATCGAATTGGCGTACAGCCGAAGCCGCAAGATCATCGAGCGTGAAGCGGTGGGCGCAGGTGTCGGTCATGGCGGCGGCGGGCCCGGCATCGTGGTCGAGCAACCCCGGCGCAGCGTCGACGAGCGGATCGGCGGGGCCGGGCTGGCTCTGACCTATCTCGGGATCGGCCTGCTGCTCGTGTGCATCGTGCTACGCGGTATGGCTACGGCGCGAGTGCCGTGGGGCAACATGTACGAGTTCATCAACCTGACGTGCTTCTCGGGCCTGGTGGCCGCCGCCGTCGTGTTACGCCGCCCCCAGTTCCGCGCGCTGTGGGTGTTCGTGCTCGCGCCGGTGCTGATCCTGCTGACGGTGTCCGGCAAGTGGCTGTACACCCATGCTGCACCGGTCATGCCCGCGCTGCAGTCGTACTGGCTGCCGATCCACGTGTCGGTGGTCAGCCTCGGTTCGGGCGTCTTTCTCGTGGCCGGTGTCGCGAGCATTCTGTTTCTCCTGAAGATGTCGAAGTTGGGGGAGCCTGACCGCGAGGGTGTCGTCGCCCGCGTCATCGGCCGACTGCCCGACGCGCAGACGCTGGATCGCATCGCGTATCGCACCACGATCTTCGCGTTTCCGGTGTTCGGTTTCGGTGTCATCTTCGGCGCGATCTGGGCGGAAGAGGCGTGGGGCCGCTACTGGGGCTGGGACCCCAAGGAGACGGTGTCGTTCATCGCCTGGGTGATCTATGCCGCCTATCTCCATGCCCGCTCGACCGCCGGCTGGCGTGACCGCAAGGCCGCGTGGATCAACGTCGCGGGCTTCATCGCGATGGTGTTCAATCTGTTCTTCATCAACCTCGTGACCGTGGGACTGCACTCGTACGCCGGAGTCGGCTAGAAGGGGACGAGAAGCTGGATACGGACGCTAGCGCACCTAAAAACTCCTCTGGCTCAACAGCATTCCCAGGATTTCGTGGCCAGAATCGGTTTTCGGACCCGGCGGTGGACGTGCCGCAGGACTGGACCGCACCGACGCCACCGACCGGGTTGCCGCTGACGCCGGCACCGCCGGCCGCTCCATTTCCGGCCACCCCGGCGTCGCCGGCCGAGGATCCGCCGCCGTTTCTGGATCTGTCGACTGTGGCGCTGCTCGGACAGCGCAAGCGGGCTCCGTCAGTAGGCTGGCGCAAGTGGCTGTATCTGGCGTCGTTCAAGCTGATCAATGTCGGTGAGAGCCCGAAGGTCCTCCACCGTGACAGCCTGATCGCCCAGGCGCAGCGGCCGCTTCGCGGCTGTCACCGCATCGCGGTCCTGTCGCTGAAGGGCGGGGTCGGCAAGACGACGGTCACCGCGACGCTCGGGGCGACGCTGGCGTCGGTCCGCGGCGACCGCGTCATCGCCGTCGACGCCAACCCCGACCGGGGCACGTTGAGCCAGAAGGTGCCGCTGGAGACGCCGGCGACGGTCCGTCACCTGTTGCGCGACGCCGAGGGGATCGAGGCCTACAGCGACGTGCGTGCATATACCTCGCAGGGCGCGAGCCGGCTGGAGGTGCTGGCGTCGGAGAGCGACCCCGCGGTGTCCGAGGCGTTCAGCTCCGACGACTACGCCCGCACGCTCGAGGTGCTCGAGCGGTTCTACAGCCTGGTGATCACCGACTGCGGTACGGGCCTCATGCATTCGGCGATGGCTGCGGTGCTGGCCAAGGCGGATGCGCTCATCGTCATCAGCTCCGGATCGGTCGACGGCGCCCGCAGCGCATCGGCCACCTTGGATTGGCTGGACGCCCACGGGCACGAGGAACTGGTGCGCGACTCCATCGCGGTGATCAACGCCGTGCGGCCGCGTTCCGGCAAGGTCGATATGAAGAAGGTCGTCGACCACTTCAGTCGGCGGTGCCGCGCGGTGTTGCAAGTGCCGTTCGATCCACACCTGGAAGAGGGCGCCGAAATCAGCCTCGAACGATTGAAGCCCGAGACTCGAGAAGCGCTGCTCGAACTGGCGGCGGTGGTCGCGGCGGGCTTCCCCCGTACGCAACGCGGCGACTAGCGGGGCTTGCCCTCCGGGCCGAGCCGGCGCAGGAACTCGGGATCGTCATCCGGGCCGATGGTGCGCGGACGCGGACGAGTCGCGTTCGCGCGCATCAGCCGAAAGCCCACGTAGACCAGGGCGGCCAAAACGAGAATCGCGAACAGGTAAACCACAACAAACCTCCTTGCTCTGAATATACGCGCCGTCGGTAGGCTCGGCCCGTGTCTGACAATCGGCCCGGATCTCGCCTCGTAGCAGACCTGGTGCTATATGCCCTGGCCAGGTTGCTGCTCGTTGTCGCGATCACCGCGATGATCGTGGGGGCCGGGCACTTGCTGGGGGTGAGGGACTTTCCGGTCGTGGTGGCGCTGCTGTTCGCCATGGTGATCGCATTGCCGCTGGGCATCTGGATGTTCGCCCCGCTGCGCCGTCGCGCCACCGCCAGCATCGCGCTTCTGGACGAGCGGCGCCGCAAGGATCGCGAACAACTGCAGGCCCGACTTCGTGGCGATGAACCTCCCACGCAATGACGCGGGAAGTGTTCGGCGCTGAATTCCACGGGGCCGATGGATTTCTCAACTCGCCCACCTACGGCCTGCCACCACAGTTTCTCGTCGACGCGCTGCTGGACTGCATCGGCAAGTGGCAGAGCGGAACGATGGACGTCCCGTCGTTCGATGAGCACGTGGCCGCCGGACGCCAAGGCTACGCCGCGCTGACCGGTGTTCCCGTCGACTCGGTGGCGATGGGCAGCACCGTCTCGTCCGCTTTGGGACTGGTGGCCGCGGCCGTCCCTGACGGCGCTCGGGTGCTCACGCTGCCCGGCGAGTTCACCAGCACCACCTTTCCGTTCGCCGCACAGACGGGCCGCGGGGTGACCGTCACCGAGCTGCCCGCCGACGAACTGGTCACCGCGGCAGCCGATTTCGACGTCGTCGCTGTGAGCCTTGTCCAGTCCGCAAACGGTGCGGTGCTCGACGTCGACGCGTTGCGCAACCACGTCGCAGGCACCAACACGGTGACGGTCATCGACATCACCCAGGCCCTCGGGTGGAAGCGTCTCGATCTGGACTGGGCTGACGTCACGGTCGCTGCGGTCTACAAGTGGCTGCTGTCGCCGCGGGGTACGGCATGGTTTTCGTTGAGCGACAGAGTGAGTCGCGCCATGACGCCGCACGCCGCCAACTGGTACGCCGGCGAAGCGCCGTGGCAGACCATCTACGGGCTACCAATCCGGCTGGCCGAGGATGCGCGGCGGTTCGATCTGTCACCCGCATGGTTCAGCGTCCTTGGCGCCGGGCTCGCGATACCGTGGCTGGCATCGCTGGACGGCGACACGGTGCAGGCGCACTGCCTCGGACTCGCCGCCCGCCTGCGCACCGAACTCGATCTGCCGCAGCAGGATTCGGCGATCGTCTCACTTCCCATCGAGGGTGCGACGGAGTCGCTGCAGCGGGCCGGCATCCGCGCGTCCGTGCGCGCGGGCGCGATCCGGGTGGGCTTTCATCTGTACAACAACGAGAACGACCTGGACCGGTTGCTCGACGCACTACGGTCGTAACGGTTCGGCGCCGAGCGGAATCGTCGCGCTCAGTCGCGTTCCCCCCTCCGGCGGTCCGAGGATGTCGAGGTGGCCGGCGAGCGCCTCGACTCGGTCCTTGAGTCCGATCAATCCGGACCCGCCGCCGACGACCGCCCCACCGACCCCGTCGTCGCTGATGTCCAAGTGGAGATCGCCTCCGTCGGTGGTCGCGCGCACGCTGATCTCCGACGCCTGGGCATGTTTGGCGGCGTTGGTCAGTGCTTCTGCCACAACGTAATACGCCGCCACTTCGACGTGCTCGGGCAACCTACAGTCGATGTTCACATCGAGCGCGACGGGCACCGTCGACCGGCGTGCCAGCGCCTTGATGCCGGGTCCGAGTCCACCCCTGGACAGGATCGCCGGATGGATGCCGCGCGAGATCTCCCTGAGGTCGGCGGCGATCGCGGTGAGCCCGTCGTTGATGCGCGCCACCTGTTCGCGTAGCGCGGGTTGGTCGGGCGGGACCGACGCTTCGACACCGCGGACCTCGAGGCCGAGCGAGACGACGCGTTGTTGCGCACCATCGTGCAGGTCGCGCTCGAAGCGCCGGCGGGCTTGGTCGGCCGCGGTGACGATGCGTGCGCGCGAGGCCGTGAGCTCGGCGCGGGTGTCGGCGTTGGCGATCGCGATGGAGATCAGATAGGCGAAGTCGCGGATGCGATGTTCAGTGTCGGTGGTCAGCCGTTCGTCGTTGGCCGACCCGACAATGAACGCGCCCCACATGCGGTCGTCGACGATGATCGGGGCGCCCACCGCGGATTTCAGCCCGAGGCTGCGGATACGCGCCGCCGTCGGGCCTGTGGCACCGGCGTAGCTGTCCATCCGTGCCGGCGCACGGGTGTGGTACATCAGCGCCGCGACGTTGTCACCCTCCAACGGCAGGTACTCGCCCTCAGGCAGGATCGGGTCATCGTTCTCATCTCGGGCGCCGACCACGACGTGCGCACCCTCCTGCGTGTACCGCAGCAGTGTGACGTTCTGGACCCGCAGGCCCCGCGAGAGCTCCGTCACCGCCGTCGGATAGATCTCTGCCGGGGAAACCCCGCGCGCGACCAGCGTTGCCACCCGCCGCAACGCGGCCTGCTGTTCGGCGAGCGCGCTCGCGACCGACGCGGCGACATCCGCCTCGTGTCGGCGCTGTTCGGATTCGATGGCTCGTAGCCTGGCCAGTCTGCCCAGGATGTTGGCCGACAGCGCGACGGGCAAAAACACCAGCAGTGCCACGAAATCCTGTGCCTCGTCAGGGAACAGCACCCCGGAGTCCTCGACATGGAAGTAGAAGTAGACGACGGCGCTCGCGATCGACGTCGCAAGTGCGAGGCCGAAGCCCCAACCCGCCGAAATGACGAGGACGCCGAGCAGGAAGATCGCTCCGTAGGCCTCGGGGCCGACCTGCTTGAGGCGGTAAACCAGCAGAGTTTCGGCCGCGATGAACGCGAGCGCCACGATGATGCCGAGGCTCAGCGGCGGTGTCGTCGGCCGCACGAGGACGGAGAGCAATCCGCCGACCAGCGAGGCCGGCGTTCGGCGCCGCACCTTCGCCGGGGGCGTCATCACTTCCTCACCATGGATTGGCAAACGTATACGGCGCCGGGTGAATTCCAGTTATCCGCAATGCGGAAATCGCGATTTGTTAGGCACACTGAAGGAATGTTGCTGCGGGTTCGGCTATGCGCTGCCTGATCGTCGATGACAGTCGGAGCTTCCGCTGTGCCGCGCTCGGGATGCTCGAACGCGGCGGTATCGCCGTGGTCGGCCTCGCGTCGAACAGTGCCGACGGTCTGCGGTGTTACGTGGATCTGCGGCCGGACGTCACGCTCGTCGACGTCGACCTCGGTGAGGAGAGCGGATTCGATCTCGTCGAGCAGCTCTGTGCGAGCGGAGTGCCGCATCCGTCGCCGGTCATCTTGATCTCGGCCCACGCGGAGCAGGACCTCGCTGAGCTGATCGCCGACAGTGCCGCGGTGGGGTTCCTGCCGAAGATCGGGTTGTCGCCTCGGGCGATCGTGGATTTGGTATTTCGACATCGAAATGGTTATTCGGCTGAAGACCAGTCGGTCAGCGAGCCTCCAGAAAGGTGATGACGGCACGAACCCTGCGGTGATCGTCGCCGGTTTCCGGTAGATCCAATTTGGCCAGAATGCTTCGGACGTGCTTTTCGACGGTGCCCTCGGTGACCCAGAGCCGTCGGGCGATACCGGCGTTGGAGCGCCCCTCGGCCATCTGCGCCAGCACCTCCAACTCTCGCGAACTCAGCGCTCCCAGTGGGTCGTTGCGTCGGCGGGTCGACAGGAGTTCGGCGACGACCGCGGGATCCACCACCGACGCGCCCCTGGTGATGCGTGCGAGCGTGTCGAGGAAGTCGCCCATATCGGTGACGCGACTCTTGAGCAGGTAACCGATCGCGCGGTCTCCACCGAGCAGCTCCATCGCGTGGTCGACCTCGACGTGAGCCGAGAGCACGAGGATGCCGGTGTCCGGTGACTCGGCACGGATCGCGCTCGCCGCGTCGAGTCCTTCACTGCTGTGCGTCGGCGGCATGCGGATGTCGACGATCACCAGATCCGGTCTGTGCGCGACCACCAGCGCCAGCAGCTCGACGGCGTCGGCGGCCTGTCCGACCACGTGATAGCCCGACCGATCCAGAAGACTGGCCAACCCTTCGCGCAGCAGCACGTCGTCGTCGGCGATGATCACGCGAACCCCAGCCGTTTCGGCTTCCTGTACTGCCACCGCCACCAGCACACCGCATGGCACGCGCACCGACAATGCAGCTAGCAGGCATTCCGCGGTCGGGATGGCGGGCAAGTGCGGTTGGCAGACAGCCATGGAGACAGCGGTGGACGTGGACGGCCAAGGTGGCAGAACATGGACCAACTCCCCTCGCCGTCCACCCGCGAACCGGTTTCCGGCACTGCAGGGCGACGGCTGACGAGCGCCGCGGGCGAGGCGGTCGGCACGTTCGCGCTGGTTTCCGCGGCGGGGGCGGCGGTGCTGAGTCCGTGGCCGCTGCCCGCGCTCGGCATCGCAGTGGTTCTGATGGTGCTGATCTACGCCGTCGGTCACTTCACCGGCGGCCACTTCAACGCCGCCGTGACGCTCGCGGTGCTGATGCGTCGAAGGATCGGGATGCGTGCCGCCGCCGTGCGCTGGCTTGCCCAGCTCGGCGGCGGTACGCTCGCCGCGGTGGTGGTGCGCGAAATCGCCGATCCAACAAGGGTTATCAATGAGGCACAGCTCACCGTGAGCGATCCGATATTGGTCGCGGTGTTCGTGGCGGAGTTGACGTTCGCATTCGTGATCACCTATTCCGTCCTCGGTTTCGCGACCAGTGACCAGTCCAGGGCTGGGTCGGCATGCGACGTCGCGGTCGGCATCGGGGCTGTGGTCGGTGCGGTGGGATTGGCGGCGTTGTCGACGGGTGCACTGCACGCGGCGTCCACCTTGCACGTCCTGACAGCCGGTGTGTTGGCCTGGCCGACGATCTGGGTGTATCTGGTCGGCCAAGTCGTCGCCGGATTCGTGGCCGGCCTCGTCTTCCTGACCTTCGGGTGGTGGGCCTATTACGATGGGTGACGTGGGTCACAGCAAATGCGCATAGTTTCGCGGGCGACGGGGTAGTAAAACCGCATGTCTTCTACGAAAGAGCGCGTGATCTCTGCGAAAGAGCTTTACGGGCGCTGGATGGACGAGCTGTGGGCGGGCCAGCCAGTGGCGTTCGACCTCGTGTCCGAGGATTTCGTTGGGCATTGGCCGGACCGTGAGGTCCACGGTCCCGACGAACTGCACGCGATGGTCGACAAGACCAGGTCGATGCTGACCGATCTGCAGTTCGTCATCGAAGTCGAGCCATTCGTCTCCGGGGACATGTTGGCGGCGCGCTGGATCGGTACGGGGGCCGCGCCGGACGGACCGAAGCGGTTCACGGGCAACGACATGCTCAAGATCGCCGAAGGTCGTGTCGTCGAGTACTGGACGGGGACGTCGGCGGGCTGACGTGGTCGATCGTCACGCCAGGAAGCGGTCGGAGTACTTACTGAACCGGGCCCGCATGTCGTTCTCGTCGAGGCCGAACATTTCGGCCGACGTCGCGATGCGGCCGAGCCTGCCACGCTGGTGTCCGCCCAGGTAACCCTGGATCGCGCTCCGTGCATCGTCTCCCAGCGGCTCGTCGGCGAGCTCGTAAATCTCTGCGGCCACACCCATTTCGTCGGCCATGAAGTCGTCGAAGCGGACGTCGATCGACCGTTCCGGTGGTAGTTCTGCGCGGTCGCGCACCAATGCGTTGAGCATCAGCTCGAGGCGATCGATCCATGTCGCCGCGATCTCGGGTACCGGTACTGGATAGCAGTGCATGCGCGCGCTGTAGGTCAGCATCGCGAGCATCGAGAGCACGACGGGCACTGGGTCGCGGTGTGTGAAAACGACGATCACGCCGGGGAAAACGGAGTTCAGTACTGGCAGCTGCTCGAGGTGCTGGGGTGATTTGAGCAGCCAGCGTCGCCCGCCGCGTAGGAACTGCAGCGCCTTCAGCTGTGTGGCGAGGTACTCGTAGTGCGACGTCTGGTCATGAGACAGGTAATAGTCCCGCCATTTCGGCACGTAGCCCAGGGTCTCGAACAGCATCGTCGAGAAGTCGTTGGCCAGCAGCTGAATCTCTTCGTGCACATGGTCGGTGGTCATCTCGTGCATCAGTGCGAAGTGGGGCATCACGAGGTTCATCACCTCCACCGCGACGTCCATCCGAGTGCGACGGGGATCGGGATCGATGCCTGTTTCCGACGGCAGCGGGAAGGGTTCGTTGCTCTCCCAGTAGGGGATGGTGCGGAAAGTAGGCGCCGCGGCCAGCAGGTTGTGCAGGTGTGTGGTGCCCGTGCGGGGCAGGCCCGCGATCACTACCGGCGGCGCGAGTTCGATGTCGTGGATCTCGGGGTGGCGGGTCAACAGGTCGGTGAGTAGCAGCCTGTTCTTCAGCCACTGGAGCAATTGGGCGTGGAAGTTAACGATGCCCGCGTCGTGCATTCCCGGAATATCGTGCAGCGCATCGAGATACACGTCGAGGCGTTCGCGGTAGTCGTCGGGGCCGAAATCGTCGAGTCCGGTCTCAGCGGCGGCCTTGGTGTGCAGGACCTTTGCGTCGAGCGGGCAGTCGGCCGCCATCGAGCCCATCATCTGCCGAATCGGTTCGGCCTCCGCCGAGAAGCGTGGCTCGGCGAGGTCGTCCAGATGAACTGTGGGCGGCACGGAATCAGCTGAGGCGTCAGTCACGGCAACTTATGTTACTGTGAGTTCCATAATGATGGTGGAAATTGGTCGACCCCGCGATCCGCGGATCGACAGTGCGGTTCTGGAGGCCACGGCCGAATTGCTCGGCGAGACCGACTACGCGTCGCTGTCTGTCGACGCGATCGCGAAGCGTGCGGGGACGAGCAAGCCGGCGATCTACCGGCGATGGCCCAGCAAGGCACACCTCGTCCATGAGGCGGTGTTCCCGGTCACCGAGTACACCGAGTTGCCTTCGACCGGAACCACGCTCGGCGACGTGCGAGAGATGATGGCCAGGACCTTCGCCCTCCTGACCACTCCCGCCGCCCTGGCGGCATTGCCGGGCCTGGTCGCCGAGATGGCCGTCGATCCCACGCTGCACGCCGCACTGCTCGATAGGTTCGTCGACGTCCTGTCCCACGGGCTCGACGCGTGGCTGGAAACGGCACGCAAAAGCGACGAGGTTCGTCGCGACGTCCGTTCCGGCGATGTGGTCGATGCACTCGCGGGCATCATCTTCCTTGCCCTCATCACTCACCCGGAGACGCTCGACGATGCGTGGATGGACCGCACCGCCGAATTCATCACGAGAGGGATCAGCTCATGACGGAGCACGAGTCCACGGCGGCCTGGCGTGAACTGCTCGAAACCCTTGGCGGCCTTGACCGCACCTTCCTCGAAGGCGACCGCGCGGTGAGCGATGACCGCCACATCGCCGACGGCTACCGCATGCTGGCGACCACGCTGGGCGTCGCGTTCGACACCTATTTGTTCGCCGATCCGAGTCGGCCATTGTGGGTGGAGGTCAATTCGCCGTTTCGCCCCGACCGCCGGTGGGGCGGCGACAACACCGACGCCTACTACTTCATGTGCCCGGTCGATCCGACTCGGCGCTATCGAATCAGCGGGAACAAGGGCGATAGCGTCTACTTCTCGGTGACCGCCTACAACGAGCCGTCGCCGGGCGCGTGGTCCGACCGGATCGTGGCGATCCTGCGCGACGACGATCTCGATATCGACGACGACGGCAACTTCTCCTTCGACTTCGGGCCGACGCCGGACGCGGCGGTTCTGATGACGCGCGACTACCAGGGCGATCCGCAGACCGGGCGTCCGGTGAGGTGGCAGATCGAGGCGCTGGACGCACCCGATCCGTTTCGGCACGGTGACGCGGAGACGGCGACCGCGCTGCGCTCCAGTGCCGCGTGGCTGCGCACAATGTTCGCGATCCTGCCGCTGGCGGTCGGTGTTCGCAGTGAGGACCAACACACGCTTGGACACGAGATTTCTTCGACCGCAAACGAATTCGCCGAGCCGTACCAGGTGCCGGATGCGAACTTCGGCTGGTCGGCACGTGACGCCTGCTATGCCTACGGCAGTTTCGTGCTCGAAGACGACGAGGCGCTCGTCGTCACTCACCGGCCGCCGTCGTGCCGATTCTGGAACCTGGTGGTGTGGAACCAATTCATGGCGACGCCGGGTGTCGCCGATGCACGCAGCTCGGTCAACGGCTACTCGGCCGTCCCCAACGCCGATGGATCGGTGACTGTCGTCATCTCACGCGGTATGACCGAGCACCCGAATTCGATTACCACGCTTGACTATCCACGTGGAAACCTCGCGTTCCGCTGGTTCCTGTCCGACGAGGTTCCGGCGAGACCCGAGGTGGCGCTGGTCAAGGTGTCGGAGGCGCCGACGAGCGTCGGATAGCCGCGCCGAAATCACCCAAAAAACAGCGCCGCGGCAACGGCGATCGACCAGACCAGCATGGTCAGTCCGGTGTCGCGCAGAACCGGAATCAAGTCTTTGCCGCCGAACCCTTTTCGCACCGGGCCTGCGGCACGTACCGCCAGGGGCAGCGCGACCAGGCCGACGGCGGCCCACGGCGTCGCGAGGATCAGCACGAGCGTCAGTGTGAACGCGACCGCCAGCAACGCCTGATACAGCAGCCGCGTGCGCGGGTCGCCGAGCCGCACGGCCAGCGTGATCTTGCCGGATTCCTTGTCGGTCGGGATGTCTCGCAGGTTGTTGGCCACCAGCACCGCCGACGACATCGCGCCCATCGCGACGGCCATCGCCGCGCCGACCCAGTCGATCCGCAGCGCCTGCGTGTACTGCGTGCCGAGTACGGCGACGAGTCCGAAGAACACGAACACCGCGACCTCGCCGAACCCGAGATAGCCGTACGGCTTCGAACCGCCCGTGTACAGCCACGCGCCAGCGATACACAGCCCGCCGACCAGAATCAGCCACGGGGCGCTGAACCACGCGAGCGCAAGTCCGGCGATGGCCGCGATGGCAAGGCTGATCATCGCGGCGGTCAGCACCGCGCGCGGGGTGGCCACCTTCGACCCCACCAGCCTCAGCGGCCCCGCCCGTACGTCATCAGTGCCGCGGATACCGTCGGAGTAGTCGTTCGCGTAGTTGACGCCGATGATCATCGCGACGGCGACGACCATCGCCAGCAGGGCTTTCCACCAGCACCACCCATGCAACCAGGCCGCCGCACCGGTACCGGCGATGACGGGTGCGATCGCATTGGGCAGCGTCCTTGGCCGGGCGCCCTCCACCCACTGCGCGAAACTGGCCACGAACAAGTCTTGCACGGTGGTTCCCCTCGCCCATCGGCCCGGCAGGCGCACGCATGGCAGACTGAGCACATGGAGGACCGACTCAGTAAGACGGAGATCCGTAAGGACGCCGTGCAGGAGATCGTCGAGTCCGGCGCGGCAACCGTCGGCGACGTGGCCTCGATCATCACCACCGCGGTCAAGGACGTTGCAAACGCCATCGGCAGCTTCGCGACCGACGTATTCGAGATCCGCGATGGAGCGAAGCGCGCTTCGCAGCAGTCGGCCGTCGAGGACGAAACGCCGGGCGACTAGCCCTTGCTCGGAGTCATCGGTGGCAGCGGGTTCTATTCGTTCTTCGGTTCAGACGCCCGTGCGATCAACCTGGACACCCCCTACGGCGAGCCGAGCGCGCCGATCACCGTAGGCGCCGTCGGTGCCCACGAGGTGGCGTTCCTGCCGCGGCACGGCTCCGGGCACGAATTCTCTCCGCACACCGTGCCGTACCGCGCCAACATGTGGGCGCTGCGCGCGCTCGGTGTGCGGCGCATCTTCGGCCCGTGCGCGGTCGGCAGTCTGACTCCGGATCTGGGGCCGGGCGCGATGGTCGTACCCGATCAGCTGGTCGACCGCACCAGCGGCCGCGAGGACACCTACTTCGACTCGGGCGGCATCCACGTCGGCTTCGCCGACCCGTACTGCCCGACGCTGCGTGCCGCCGTCGCCGATCTGCCCGGTGTGGTGGACGGCGGGACGATGGTGGTGGTGCAGGGGCCGCGGTTCTCCACCAGGGCCGAGAGCCGCTGGTTCGCCGGCCAGGGGTTCAGCCTGGTCAACATGACCGGATATCCGGAGGCCGTCCTGGCCCGTGAGCTCGAAATGTGTTATGCGGCCATCGCTTTGGTGACCGATGTGGACGCGGGGATCGACAGTGCGAACGCGGTCCGGGCGGTCGACGTCTTCGCCGAATTCGAGCGCAATCTGGTGCCGTTCAAGAAGCTCGTGCACGAGGCGATCGATCAGGTTGAGCTCGAGCGGACCTGTACACATTGCCTGCCGCACGAGGGTGTTCAACTTCCCTTCGATCTGCCGTGAGAGTTCTGCTGACCGGTGCGGCCGGGTTCATCGGAACCCGGGTCGACGCCGCACTGCGCGACGCGGGCCACGACGTCGTCGCCGTTGACGCGATGCTGCCCGCCGCGCACGGCCCCGGCGCCGAGCCGCCGCCGGACTGCCGGGTGCTCGACATCCGGGACGGGTCGGCGCTGGCGCCGCTGCTGGAGGGCGTCGACGTGGTGTGTCATCAGGCTGCGGTGGTGGGCGCCGGGGTCAACGCCGCCGACGCGCCGTCGTACGGCAGCCACAACGACTTCGGGACCTCGGTCCTGTTGGCCGAGATGTTCGCCGCGGACTGCCGGCGGCTGGTGCTTGCCTCCTCGATGGTGGTCTACGGCCAGGGCCGCTACGACTGCGCCGAGCACGGACCGATCGACCCGCTGCCCCGCTCGCGGGCCGACCTCGACGCCGGGGTGTTCGACCATCGCTGCCCGGTCTGTGGTGCGACGGTCACCTGGCAGCTGGTCGCCGAGGACGCACCGCTGCGGCCGCGCAGCCTGTATGCGGCGAGCAAAACCGCGCAGGAGCATTACGCGCTGGCGTGGTCCGAAGCCAGCGGCGGCGCGGTCGTCGCCTTGCGCTATCACAATGTGTACGGCCCGCACATGCCGCGCGATACTCCGTACTCCGGTGTTGCCGCGATCTTCCGCTCGGAGCTGGAATCCGGCGATGTACCACGGGTTTTCGAAGACGGCGGCCAGATGCGCGACTTCGTGCACGTCGACGATATCGCTGCGGCCAATGTGGCGTCCGTCGAATCCGGACTCGACGGGTTCGACGCGTTCAACGTCTGTTCGGGGCGGCCGATCTCGATCATGGAGGTGGCCAGTGAGTTGTGCGACGTGCGCGGCGCTGCGGCACCCGTCGTCACCGGGCAGTACCGCAGCGGCGACGTCCGCCACATCGTCGCCGACCCAACCCGCGCCGCCGACGTACTGGGCTTTCGCGCCGCAGTCGACCCCCGCGACGGCCTGCGCGAGTTCGCGTTCGCGCCACTGCGGGCATAGATGAAGCGCCTCGCGGTGGTAGTCGCTATCGTCGCGCTCGTGGCATCAGGTCTGCTGGCATTGGCGTGGTCGCAGCAGCGGCGGTTGATCTATTTCCCGTCGCCCGGGCCGGTTCCGCCCGCGGCAACGGTGTTGCCCAACGGTCAGGACGTCGTCCTGGACAGCAACGGAATCCGTTTGGGTGCTTGGTATTTCCCCGTGCCAGGCGGTGGCCCCGCGGTGCTGGTGTGCAACGGAAACGGCGGCGACCGGTCCGGCCGGATCGATCTGGCCGCGGCACTGAACAGGATCGGCCTCTCGGTGTTGCTGTTCGACTACCGCGGCTACGGCGGCAATCCGGGCCGGCCATCGGAGGACGGAACGGCAGCCGACGCCCGGGCCGCCCGGGCATGGCTGGCGGCGCAGCCCGGCGTCGACAAGATCGTGTACTTCGGCGAATCCCTCGGCGCGGCAGTCGCTGTCGGGCTTGCCGTCGATACGCCGCCCGCGGCGTTGGTGCTTCGGTCGCCGTTCACCTCGCTGCCCGACGTCGGCGCGATGCACTATCCGTGGCTGCCGGTGCGGTGGCTGCTGATGGATCGGTACCCGTCGATCGATCGAATCTCGTCGGTGCGCGCGCCGGTGATGGTGATCGCGGGGGACCGCGACGACATCGTGCCCGAGTCGCTGAGCCGGCGGCTGTACGAGGCGGCCAACGGACCCAAGCGGTACGTGGTGGTGCCGGGGGCGGGCCACAACGACCCCGCGCTCATCGACGGACCGCAGATGATCGCCGAGATCCAAGAGTTTCTGTCGGCGACCGGTGTCACCTAGTAATACTGGTGGGATGAAGCCCGCAATCTGTGAACAGTTCGGCATCGACTTCC
Organism: Mycobacterium sp. NPDC051804; assembly: GCF_044452905.1. Taxonomy (NCBI): domain Bacteria; kingdom Bacillati; phylum Actinomycetota; class Actinomycetes; order Mycobacteriales; family Mycobacteriaceae; genus Mycobacterium; species Mycobacterium sp. NPDC051804. The sequence continues at coordinate 1,135,627 of NZ_JBITCD010000001.1, forward strand.
CGCTCTTCGCGTTCAGCCACTGCCGTGACGTGGTTGCCGCGGTGACCAATGCCGGCGGGTTCGGTGTCCTCGGCGCCACCGCATATACCCCGGAGCTGCTCGATCAGGAACTGTCGTGGATCGACGACCACGTCGGCGGTAAGCCGTACGGCCTCGACCTCATCGTGCCCGCCAAGTTCGAGGGCAAGGGGGAGAAGCTGGGCCGGGGCGAGTTGGCGTCGCGCATTCCCGAGGACTACCGCACCTTCATCGCGGAGCTGCTGGCCAAGCACGACATCGAGCCCGAGGCGGAGGTCCGCACGGGCCCGTCGTTCCTGTCCGGGGATACCGGCCAGGATCTGCTCGAGGTCGCGATGAGCCATCCGATCAAGCTCATCGCCAACGCGCTGGGGGTGCCGCCCGACTACATGATCGAAGCGGGGAAGCGCAACGGTGTTCCGGTAGCCGCGTTGGTCGGTGCGAAGGAGCATGCGGCCAAGCAGGTGCAGGCGGGCGTGGACTTGATCGTCGCGCAGGGCACCGAGGCGGGCGGGCACTGCGGCGAGGTGACGACGCTGGTGTTGATTCCGGAAGTGATCGAGGCAATCGAGGGCGCGGTACCTGTGCTGGCCGCGGGCGGGATAGTCACCGGCAAGCAGATGGCCGCCTGCGTTGCGATGGGCGCCGACGGAGCGTGGACCGGCTCGGTGTGGCTGACGACGGAGGAGGCCGAGACAGCGCCGCACACGGTGCAGAAGTTTCTCGCGGCGTCGTCACGCGACACCATCCGTTCCACGGGCCGCACCGGAAAGCCTGCGCGGCAGCTGGTTTCGGACTGGACCGACGCGTGGCAGCCCACCGAGGGCGGCCACAAGACATTGCCGCTGCCGCTGCAGTCAATGGTGGCCGAACCGGTGATCCGACGCATCGACGTGCTTGCGGCGCAGGGGCATCCGGGCGCGCAGGCGCTGGCGACCTACTTCGTCGGGCAGGGTGTGGGGTTGATGAACAAGGTGAAGCCTGCACGCGAGGTGGTGCGTGAGTTCATCGAGGACTACCTGTCAGCGACGGAACGGCTGAGCAACTCACTGCCGGACTAAGTCAACGAGGCTATCGGGTTACGGGACCTCGATGCAGCCCACACCGGGCACGCAACCGCCGCCGCCGCCCGGACCACCGCCGCCTGACGGGCCGCCCGGAATCGATCCGCTCCCTCCGCCGGGACCGCCGCTACCGGTCGGGCCGCCGGGGATTTCGCCGCCGCCACCGCCGGGACCGCCGCCGCCCGTGGGACCACCGGGTATCGCGCCGCCGCCACCGTCGGCTCCGCCGCCGCCAGTGGGTCCACCGGGAACCGTGCCGGTGCCACCCGGGGCCGGCGCTGGTGCCGGCGCCGTCGTTGTCATAGTTGTCGTCGCCGACGTCGTTTCCGACGTGGTGCTGGTGGTGCTGGTCGAGTCACCTTCGTCGCCACCGCCGCAGCCAACCGCCAACACCATCGCGGCCGCGCCGCCGAACACAGCGAACGCTGTTCGTGCTTGCTTGTTCACAGTTCCTCCGATTTTTGCCGACGCGGTGGGACTACCCATCCCGGTCGGCGTGAAACGGCGGACCGTCGTCTAGTCCAACGCGATGCGAACCGATATCGGGTCGCTCTCCATTGCGCGCATCGTCAGCGCGGTCGCCGACTGTGCGAACCGGCCGCCGCCGCCGAAACTACGGGCGCGGGCGCGCACGTCGTCATCAGGTTCGAAAGTGGCTGTGCCGGTGCGCCACTCGTTGTTCATACGCACACGCACGTTCGGGTTGGCGGCGATGTTGTACGCCCAGCCGGCCCGGCGACCGTGCTGGGAGATGACCCACAGGTAGTCGCCGTCGATTCGGCCGGCCAGTGGCACCCGTCGCGGTTCTTTGGACTTGCGGCCGATGGTCTCGAGCTCGACGACCAATGACGAGCGGATGCCGAGCCGGTCGAGCGCCGCGACCATCGGGTTCATCACGACGCGGCCCAGGTTGCGCTCGAACTTGAACTTGCGTCGTGCCTTGTCAGCACTTTTTGTGGTCATGTGAGTGACCATAGTTGAGTGATCACTCAAAAACTAGCTACGAAGCTGAAGTCGCAGGTCAGCCGCTCAGGTAGGCGAGGACCGCGAGAACCCGGCGATTCTGTTCAAGGTCCGGCGGAAGCGTCAGCTTGGTGAAGATGTTGCGCACATGCTTCTCCACCGAGCCGTCGGCGATGGTGAGGGTGCGGGCGATGTTGATGTTGGACCGGCCCTCGGCCATCAACGCGAGAACCTCCCGCTCCCGCGGCGTCAGCGCCTTCAGCGGGTCGTCGCGGTGACGCCGGACCAACAGCTGCGATACGACCTCCGGGTCGAGCACCATCCCGCCGGAGGCCACCCGCTCCAGCGCGTCGAGAAACTCGGCGACCGCCGCGACGCGGTCCTTGAGGAGGTAGCCAACACCACCGACCCGGTCGGCGAGCAGGTCGTCGGCGTAGGAGAGCTCGACGTACTGCGACAGCACCAGCACCGGGGATCCGGGTATGCGGTGGCGGGCTTCGACGGCGGCCCGCAGCCCCTCATCCGTGTGCGACGGCGGCATCCGGACGTCCACCACCGAAATGTCCGGAGTGTGCCGCTCGATGGCATCCACCAGTGATGGTCCGTCGCCGATCGCCGCGACCACTTCGTGGCCGCTCTCCGTCAGGAGCCGAACGAGGCCCTCCCGCAACAGGACTGAGTCATCAGCGACCACCACTCTCAGCACGGCAGTTCCACCTTGATCTCGGTCGGTCCACCCGCCGGGCTGACGACGGTGAGTGCACCTCCGGTGGAATGCACCCGATCGGCCAGCCCGCTTAGCCCGTGCCCCTTGGCGACGTGCGCACCGCCGCGTCCGTCGTCGACGATCTGTACCGCCAACCGTTCGGGGCCGTTGGCGACCGTCACCCAGCAGTTCGTCGCGCCGCTGTGCTTGGCGACGTTGGTGAGCGCTTCGGAGACGGTGAAGTAGGCGGTGTTCTCGACGGCCGCGTCGAGCCGGCCGCTCGGCATGCCGAGATCAGCGTCGACCAGCAATTCGACCGGGACGGTGCACCGCCCGGCCAAGGCGGCCAGGGCGCTGGGCAGGCCGCGGTCGGCGAGCACCGGCGGCGCGATACCTCGAGACAGCGCGCGTAGCTCGTCGAGCGTCTCGCGGGTCTGGTCGACGGCCTCGGCAAGGGTGCTCCGCAGCGCCTCGGGGTCGCTGTCCAACTGCTGCTGGGCCCGGCCCAGGTCCATTGCCAACCGGACGAGACGCTGTTGCGGACCGTCGTGCATGTCGCGCTCCAGCTTTCGTAGCGCGGTCGCCTCCGCGGACACCGCGGCGGCCTTCTGGTCCGTCAGCACGGTAATGGTCTCGCGCATCTCGGCGATGCCGGTGAGCAGCATGCGGCTGAACCCGGCCTGGGTGAGAGCGCAGAGGCGAACCACTGCGGGAAGCGTGATCAGGCAGATCAGGCCGACGACAGTTTGGAAGCCGATCCGTGCAAACGCGCTGTTGCCGAGCCCGATCAGTTGAGCGAGCGATTGATTGTCCGGGCCGCGCGGAATGCTCCAGTCCCACGCGACGGTCAATGTGCCGCCGATCGCCACCGCCCACCAGGAGACGACGACGCAGAAGGTGAACACCGCGATCGGGAATATCAGGAGCGTGAAGGCAATATCGAGCCAGCTCTGAGTTTGCGTCAGCGGTGTTGTGATGCGCTTCCAAAGACCTTGGCCCGCTTGCGATGTCCGGTAGGTGGGCCGGGTGCGGGGCCGGCGCAGAACTGCGGGAACGCGGAAGCGCTCGATATCGGCGAACAGCCGCGCGATGAGCACGGTCAGGGTGAGAACGGGCAATCCGACGACGATGATCAGCAGGCCCACTCCGGCCGACAGTCCCGTGACGATGACACTGAAGCTCGCGACCGCGAGGGGGAATCCGCTGAGGAGGTAGCCGCTGTCGCCGACGAGGGTGCGCAGCAGTCCGATGCGCGTTGGCTGCGCGGATGCAGCGGTCATGTCGTTCACACTAAGCACGCCCGGTGTCTCGACCCATCCGGTTTGCCGCCCGATCGACGGTAGGGCTGTCCCCCCATGGCTGGCCGACCGGGCCTGCGAGTCGAAAGTTAGGAAAGGCTAACGTAAGATCCCTTATTTGGAGGCGATGCGCAGCACTGAGGCATAGCCCAGATCAGGAGGTTCGAGTAGTGCGCATCGTGTTCTTCGGGTACCAGACCTGGGGTTATAAGACTCTGCAGGCGTTGATAGATCTGAACCACGAAGTTTTGCTGGCAGTCACCCACCCAGTCAGCAAAGAGTCATACAAAGCGATCTGGTCGGCGCCAGTCGAGGACCTCGCCCGTGAGCACGGCATCTCGGTGCATTTCACGGAGCGGGTGGACGGCGAGACCATCGACCTGGTCAGTCGTGCCCAGCCCGACGTCATCGTCGTCAACAGTTGGTACAACAAGATGCCCGCAGAGCTCTACGGCATCCCGCCGCACGGCACTTTGAACTTCCACGATTCGCTGCTACCGAAGCTGACCGGCTTCTCCCCAGTCCTGTGGGCCCTGATCAGCGGCGAGTCCGAATTCGGCCTGACCGTTCACCGAATGGACGACGGCTTGGACACCGGGGACATCCTTGTGCAGCATTCGTTGCCGATCGGTCCGAACGACACCGGGACCGAGTTGGTCCTGCGAGGGATGGACCTCATTCCCACCGTGCTCGCGGAGGCGCTGACGTTGCTGGAATCCGGCACCGCGGTCTGGCGGCCGCAGAACAAGGCGGAACGGACGTACTTTCACAAGCGTTCGGAGCGCGACAGCTTGATCGACTGGAACTGGCCCGCTGAGGATGTCGAGCGGTTTGTGCGGGCACTGTCCGATCCCTATCCGCGTGCGTTCTCCTTCTACCGGGGCGAGCCCATCGAGGTCATCGAGGCTCACGTGTCCGAAGCACGCTATGGCGGAACGGCAGGCAGGGTGATCGTGCAGGAGGAAGGCGGCGCCGTGGTGTGCGGTCCCAACTCTTTTCGGGGCGACCACCGCGGCTTGGTGATCACCCGCATTCGTTGCGCCGATGGGGTCGAGTACAGCGCGGACAAGTTCTTTCGGCGCGGGGGTTACCTGACCAACCAACCCTAGCTTGATGCCCAGTCTTGCAGGGCAACGGAAAAGCCCTGTCCCCCAACCGAGCTCACCAAGAGGACCTTCGACCATGCTGACCAGCAGTATCGCGGTGGCCGCCATGGTCCAGCTCTCGTCGCCTCGAGCGGGCGCTGATTCACCGCAGCATCTTCAACCTTCCGGCCCCGATATTGCGGCCAGAACTGGGAGTTCGTTTTCATCATGCTCGATTACGGTAACCAACCGGACACGCTAGGACCGTTGACGACCGCTCAGCGGTCGATATGGGCCGCCCAACAGCTTCGGCCCGAAGTTCCATACAACTTCGCCGGGTTTCTCGCGATAGATCACGATGTCGACGCGGACAGGTTGATGGTCGCGTGCGAAGCCGCGGCCGCTCGGTTCGGTACGCCGTGTGCACGAGTGTCGCTCGTCGGCGGCGATCCCGTCTTCGTCGTCGACCGGTCTTTCCCAGAGACCCTGCTCTGCATCGATCTGCGTGCCGAGAGCAATCCCGTTGGAGCCGCGCGCGACTGGATGGATCGCGATTATCGTCAGCCGATCGATCTGGTCAACGATCGACTGACCAACTTCGCGTTGCTGCGGATCGCCGATGACATGTCGTACTTCTATCTGCGCACGCACCACGTGCTCGTGGACGGGTTCGGCACCAACAACCTCATTCGACACATCGCCGCGGTCTATTCGGGATCAGTCGCCCCTACCACCGAAGTCGATTTCTCCGAGTTCGCTCTGATCCGCGACGCGGATCGCAAGTATCAAGAGTCTTCGCGCAGTCAAGCTGACGCCGAATACTGGAAGACCGTCGTTCGCGGGCCGCTTGACGTCACGGATCTGGCCGGGACGGGGCGAACGGTGGCGCCACGCCACCCACTGGTGCGCGAGCTGATGTGCGCTCAATTATCGGCGCAGAGCGAGAACGGCCAATTCGATGTCGCGAGAGTGGTGGCGACGTTGGCGTTGTTCATAGCGAAAACAGCAGGACGCGAGGATATCTCGTTGTCACTGCCGGTCTCGGCGCGCACCACCGCCGCGCTGAAAAAATGTGCAGGCATGGTTTCGAACCTGGTGCCCTTGCTCGTTCATGTCCACCACGACGAGAGCGTCGGAGCCCTGACCGATCAGGTGGCCAAAGCAGTGGTCGGTGCGTTGCGGCATCAGCAGTTTCGGCGCTGGCCCGACCTCGTTGCCGACGCCATGCCACTCGACATGAATGTCGAGTTCGGCCAGGTGATCAACGTTCTCGATTTCGCGTCCGCGATCCACTTCGGGCCTTCGGAGGGTGTCGTCAACGTGTTGACCACTTTCCCCATCCAGGACATCGCCATCAATATCTATCCGCGGCTGGGTGGCGGCGCGCCTCGAGTTCAATTCGCGTGGAATCCGGATCGATACGCGACCGACGAGATCGACAGGCATATAAGCCGTTTGGAGTCGCTCCTCGACCGCGTGTTGGCCGCGGATGCGTCGGTGAAAGTCGGGGACGTGTCGCTGCTGGACCGCGACGAGCGTGAGTTGGTGTTGTCGCGATGGTCCGGACTCGGTGTGGCGACGCCGGTGGGGACGGCGTCGGAGGTATTGGCAGCGGCTGTAACGGCGGACCCGGATGCTGCGGCGGTGCTCGACGCCGGCCGGGTGTGGTCGTACCGCGAGCTCGATGAGTTGTCGACGCGGTTGGCGCGGGTGCTGATCGAGGCAGGGGTGGGTCCTGAGCGCGCAGTGGGTGTGGCGCTGGATCGGTCTGTGGAGCTGGTGGTGGCCTGGTGGGCGGTGGTCAAGGCCGGCGGTGTGTATGTGCCGGTGGATCGCGCTCATCCGGTGAAACGCATCGCCACGGTTTTGGACACCGTAGACGCGGTGTGTGTGCTGACCGTCGGCGCCGATGCGGTGGCCGGGGCCGGTGGGCGGCCGCTGGTGCGCGTCGATGCGTTGGATGCGTCGGCACGCAACGCTTCGCCGATCACCGATGCTGATCGCTTGGCTCCGGTGGGCGTGGATGACACTGCGTATGTGATCTTCACGTCGGGGTCCACCGGGGTACCCAAGGGCGTAGGAATCAGTCACGCGGGATTGATGGGATTGGCTGCGGCGCAACGAGAGACGTTACGGTTGAATGCCGGGTCGCGGGTGTTGCAGGCGGCCTCACCGATCTTCGACGCGTCGGTGTTCGAGATGTTGTGGGCCGCAGGGTCGGGTGCGGCGTTGGTGGTCGCTCCGCGCGAGGTGTACGCCGGGGAAGCGTTGACGGCCTTGGTGGCCGAACAGCGCGTCGATGCGGCCGTTCTGACTCCGACGGTGCTGACATCGCTGGATCCTGCCGAGCTGGACGGGCTGAAGACGCTGCTGTCCGCGGCAGAGGCCTGCCCGCCGGGGCTGGTGGATCGGTGGGCGCCGGGACGTCGGATGTTCAACGGCTACGGCCCAACCGAAACCACGATCTGGGCCACCTGCACTCCGTCATTGGAAGCGGGGCAGACCGTGGGGATCGGCGCTCCGATTGCGGGGGTGGGTGCGCTGGTGCTCGACGCATGGTTGAACCCCACTCCGGTTGGGGTGGTGGGGGAGTTGTATCTGACCGGCCCCGCGGTGGCGCACGGTTACGTGGGTCGGGCGGGGTTGACGGGGTCGCGCTTTGTCGCGTGTCCATTCGGGACGCCGGGACAACGTATGTATCGCAGCGGCGATTTGGTGCGCTGGGATTCTGACGGACAGTTGCAGTACGTGGGCCGAGCTGACGAGCAGGTCAAGATCCGCGGGTACCGCATCGAGTTGGGTGAGGTGCAGACCGCGTTGGCTGCGGTGGCGGGGGTCGAGGCCGCGGCGGTGATCGTGCGGGAGGATCGCCCCGGCCTGAAGCAGCTGGTGGGATATGTCACCGAATCAGTCTGCGGTGCAGTGAATTTGGTGTCCGTGCGCGCGCAGTTGAGCCAGCGGCTACCGGCTTACATGGTGCCCTCTGCAGTAGTGCTCATCGATGCCTTGCCGTTGACGGTCAACGGTAAACTCGACACCCGCGCGTTGCCGGCACCGGAATACACCACCGTTGAGTACCGCGCCCCGGCCGGCGCGGTGGAAGAGGTGTTGGCCGGCATCTACGCCCAGATCCTCGGACTCGAACAGGTCGGCGTCGACGACTCTTTCTTCGACCTGGGCGGAGACTCGCTCTCCGCGATGCGAATGATCGCTGCGGTCAACAACAGCCTCGACACCGATGTTTCGGTGCGCACTTTGTTCGACGCACCCACTGTGGCCCAATTGGCTCCACGGATCGGGGTGGGTTCGGGCCACCTGCCGCGGTTGGCGCGGGTGGAGCGGCCCGCGGCGGTACCGTTGTCCTACTCCCAGCAGCGGTTGTGGTTCTTGGACCAGTTGCATGGTCCCTCGCCGGTGTACAACATCCCCGCGGCGGTGCGGTTGCATGGCCGCCTGGATACCGACGCGCTGTTTGCAGCGCTTGTCGACGTAGTGGGCCGCCAGGAAAGTCTGCGCACAGTGTTCGCCGCGCCGGACGGGATCCCCGAGCAGGTGGTGCTCCCGACTGACGGCGTCGAAGTGGGATGGAATTTCGTCGATGCCGCTGATTGGTCGGCAGGCCGACTAACCGAAGCCATCGACGCTGCTGCGCGTTACACGTTTGATTTGGCGACCGAGATCCCGTTGCGAGCCACCCTGTTTCGCGTCGGTGAGGACGAACACGTGCTGGTAGCGGTGGTGCACCATATCGCCGCCGACGGCTGGTCGCTGACTCCGCTGGTGGCCGATCTCGGCGCGGCCTATACCAGCCGCTCTGCGGGCCAAGCCCCCGACTGGGCGCCGTTAGAGGTGCAGTACATCGATTACACCCTTTGGCAGCGCACCCATTTGGGTGATCTCGACGACCCGGACAGCCGCATCACCGCGCAGCTCGGCTACTGGCAGCAGACCCTCGCCGGACTGCCTGAACGCTTGCAACTACCCACCGATCGGGCCTTTCCGCCGGTCGCCGATCACAGCGGCGCGAATCTCGCCGTGGACTGGCCGGCCGACCTGCAGCAGCAGATCGCCCGGGTGGCCCGCCAGCACAATGTCACCAGCTTCATGTTGGTTCAGGCCGCGATGGCAGTACTGCTTTCGCGACTGAGCGCCAGCACTGACGTGGCAGTCGGATTTCCTATCGCGGGCCGGAATGACCGGGCCCTCGACGAAGTGGTCGGGTTCTTCGTCAACACCTTGGTGTTGCGCATCGATATGAGCGGCGATCCCACCGTCGCGCAAATGTTCGCCCAGGTGCGCCAACGCAGCCTGGCCGCCTACGAGCATCAGGATGTTCCCTTCGAGGTGCTGGTGGAGCGGCTCAACCCGGTCCGCAGCCTGACTCATCACCCGCTCGTCCAGGTGGCGCTCGCATGGCAGAACTTCACCGGTGTCAACCAGGGCTCGCTTCCCGAACTGCGATTAGGCGAGGTGCAGGCTAGCACACTGCCGGTCGACACCCGCACGGCCCGAATGGATTTGATGTTCTCCCTGGCCGAACGCTTCGACTCAGACGGCAACCCGGCCGGCATCGGCGGATCCGTTGAGTTCCGCACCGATGTGTACGACGGCGCCACCATCGAGGCCCTGATCGGTCGGTTGCAGCGGGTGTTGGTGGCGATGGTGGCTGATCCGTTGGCGCGGGTGTCGAGTGTGGATGTGCTTGATGTGGTTGAGCGTGGGCGGCTTGATCGGTTGGGTAATCGTGCGGTGTTGGGTGAGCCGGTGGTGGGGGTGTCGGTTCCGGAGTTGTTCGCTGCGCAGGTGGGGCGGACTCCTGATGCGGTGGCGCTGACGTGTTCGGGTCGTTCGATGACGTATCGGGAGTTGGACGAGGCTTCTAATCGGTTGGCGCGCTTGTTGGTTGGGTATGGGGCGGGTCCTGGCCAGTGTGTGGCGTTGTTGTTCGGACGTTCGGCTGAGGCGATTGTGTCGATTTTGGCGGTGCTGAAGTCGGGGGCGGCGTATCTGCCGATGGATCCGGTGGTGCCTGATGCGCGGATCGAGTTCATGGTTGGTGATGCGGCGCCGGTGGTGGCGGTCAGTACGGCGGGGCTGGCGTCACGGTTTGATGGGTATCCGGTGGTGGTCGTCGATGTCGACGATCCCGCGGTGGGGGCCCAGTCGGCGGCGGCGTTGCCGCTGCCCGCCGCTGACGATCTTGCTCACATCATCTACACCTCGGGCACGACCGGTGTCCCGAAGGGGGTGGCGACCACTCACCACAACGTGGCCCAGTTGTTGGCGTCATTGGATTCAGTGCTGAACCAGGGGCCGGAACAGGTGTGGTCGCAATGGCATTCGTATGCCTTCGATGGCTCTGTGCACGAGATCTGGGGTGCGCTGCTTGGCGGTGGGCGGTTGGTGGTGGTGCCCGACGAGGTCGCCCGTTCGCCGGAAGAACTGCACACCTTGCTGGTTGCTGAACACGTCAGTGTCTTGATTCAGACGCCCTCCGCGGTCGCGATGTTGTCGCCTGAGGGTCTGGGTTCGGCGACGTTGGTGGTGGGTGGTGAGGCCTGTCCGACCGATGTGGTGGATCGGTGGGCGCCGGGTCGGGTGATGGTCAACGCCTATGGCCCGACCGAGGCAACCGTGGATGTGACGGTCAGTGCGCCGCTGGCGCCGGGGTCGGGAACACCGCCGATCGGGGCGCCGATCCCGGGGGCGGCGTTGTTTGTTCTGGATGCGTGGTTGCGGCCGGTGCCGGTGGGGGTGGTCGGTGAGTTGTATGCCGCGGGGCGTGGGCTGGGGGTCGGTTATGTGCGTCGCGCGGGGTTGACGGCGTCGCGGTTTGTGGCGTGTCCGTTTGGGCTGCCCGGGCAACGGATGTATCGCACTGGGGATTTGGTGCGTTGGGGTGCTGACGGTCAGTTGCACTATCTGGGTCGTACCGATGCGCAGGTCAAGATCCGCGGGTATCGCATCGAGCTCGGGGAGATCCAGGCCGCGCTGGCCGCAGTGGAGGGGGTTTCGGCGGCGGCGGTGATCGTGCGTGAAGACCGCCCGGGTGATAAGCGGTTGGTCGGTTATGTCACCGGAAGTGCCGATCCGGCCGGGATTCGCGGTGTGGTGGCGCAGCGATTGCCGGCATACATGGTGCCCTCGGCGGTGGTGCTCATCGATGCCTTGCCGTTGACGGTCAACGGCAAGCTCGACACCCGCGCGCTGCCGGCACCGGAATACACCACCGTTGAGTACCGCGCCCCGGCCGGTGCGGTCGAAGAGGTGTTGGCCGGCATCTACGCCCAAATCCTCGGACTCGACCGCGTAGGCGTCGATGACTCTTTCTTCGACCTGGGCGGGGACAGCATCTCTTCGATGCAGGTGGTCGCCCGTGCCCGCGCAGCCGGGGTTATATGTCGGCCGCGCGACATCTTCGTCGAGCAGACCGTGGCACGGCTGGCCCGAGTGGCCACGGTTGCCACCGGCGCCGACGATGTGGTGGATGAGGGCACCGGCCCGGTGGCCCCGACGCCGATCACCCGCTGGCTGCAGAGCATCAATGGCGACGTCGAGCAGTTCAACCAGACAATGGTCGTGACCGCCCCGCCCGCTGTGACGGACGCCGACGTGACAATCGTGCTTCAGGCGTTGCTGGATCGACACGCCATGTTGCGGCTACGAGTGGATGACTTCGACTCCGGGGACTGGTCGCTGCACGTGCCGGAGCCCGGTTCAGTGCCTGCGGAAAAATGCCTGGCCACCGTCGACGTGCTGTCTGATGCGGTGCTGGTGGAGGCGCGGTCCCGGCTGAACCCGACGACGGGGATGATGCTCAGTGCGGTCTGGGTGACCTCTGCGAACCAGTTGGTACTGATCATTCACCACCTGGCCGTTGACGGAGTGTCATGGCGAATTCTGTTGGAGGACATCAACTTAATCTGGGCCCAGCATCATCATGGGCTGCCGATGACCCCTCCGTCCGGAGGGACGTCCTTCGCTCGCTGGTCATCAGTGTTGACCGAGCATGCGCGCCGCCCGGAAATAGCTGCCCTGGCGCAGGTTTGGCGGCAGGTACTGGACACGCCTGCAGTGCTGGACGGCCCCGCAGGCGACACTCTCGCCGGCGCCGACAACTTGTCGGTGTCGTTGGATGTCGAAACCACTCGGTTGTTGTTGACCGAGGTGCCTGCGGCGTTTCATGCCGGGGTAGGCGACATCTTGTTGATCGCCCATGCGTTGGCGGTCTCTCAGTGGTTGGGCAACACCAGTGCGCCGATCGGTATCGACGTGGAAGGGCATGGGCGCCAGGAGGAGCTCGGCACGAACGTGGACTTGTCGCGCACCGTTGGTTGGTTCACCGCGAAGTACCCGGTGGCGCTGAGCGTTGGCGGTCTGGACTGGACTCAGGTGATCGCGGGCGACGCACCTTTGGGCGCGGTCGTCAAAGATGCCAAGGAACAGTTGCGTCGCCTGCCCGACGGCCTGACCTACGGGCTGTTGCGTTACCGGAACACGGACGTCGAGCTGACCGGGCTGGACCCGGTGATCAGCTTCAACTACCTGGGGCGGCTAGCCGGCCGGACCGATGAGCTGTCGCCAGAGGTGTGGCAGCCCAGTCCAGACACCCTTTCGATCACCGATGTGACCAACGCATTGCCGATGCCGCTCACCCATACCGTGGCGCTCAATGCAGGAATGCTCGACATCGATGGCGATCAGCGATTGCATGCCGATTGGACGTGGGCGCCGTCGGCACTCGATCGCGCCAGGGTCACCCGACTCTCACAGTTGTGGTTTGAAGCGCTCACCGGCATCTGCGCGCACGTCCGCCGCGGTGGGGGCGGCTTGACGCCATCAGACATTGCTCCCGCGCGTCTGACCCAGCAGCAGATCGACGATCTCGAGCTGAAATACGTTGTCGCTGATGTGTTGCCGTTGACGCCGTTGCAACAGGGACTGCTTTTTCACGCCATCACCGCCCATGCCGGCGGTTACCAGGTATATGCCGGACAGCTGGCGCTCACTGTCACCGGCCCGCTGGACCACGAGCGGCTAGGTAATGCCGTGCGTACCGTCGTCGCCCGCCACCCCAACCTGGCCGCACGCTTCTCCCCGCAGTTCGACCCACCGGTTCAGGTCATACCTGCAAATCCTGTCACCCCTTGGCAATTCGTCGATCTCGCTGGAGACGTCGACGTCGACCGAGAGGTCGGGCGGTTGTGTGCTGCTGAACGCGAAGCGGTATGCGACCTCGCGAATGCGGCGGTATTCCGAGCAGCACTGGTTCGTACCGCACCCGAGCGGTACCAATTCGTCCTCACCAACCATCACATCGTGCTTGACGGCTGGTCACTTCCAATCCTGCTGCAGGAGATATTCGCCGCCTATCAGGGGCACCGGCTGCCCGCGGCGGCGCCGTATCGCAGGTTTGTGACGTGGCTGGCCGGTCGGGATCTCGAAGCCGCTCAGGCTGCCTGGCGCGACTTGCTGGACGGCTTTGATACGCCCACCCTGGTTGGCCCCCGCCAGAGGCTGGAGCCGGGGCAGCGCGGGGTCACATCGGTCCGGCTGAGCGAACAAAGCACCAAGGCATTGGCCGAACTCGCCCGCACACACCACACCACCCTCAACACCGTCTTGCAGGCCGGTTGGGTTCAGCTGCTGGTCTGGCTCACCGGCCAGCACGATGTGGCCTTCGGTGCCGTCGTCTCGGGTCGGTCGGCCGACGTGGTGGGAATTGAATCGATGGTGGGTCTCCTGATCAACACGGTGCCGGTGCGGGCGAAGATCAACGCGGGCAACACAATTGCCGATTTGCTGCGTCAACTACACAGCGCCTATCAGCACACCATGGATCACGAACATCTAGCACTGACCGAGATCCACCGCGTCACGGGTCATGATCAGTTGTTCGACGCGTTGTTTGTCTACGAGAACTACCCGATCGACACGGCCGAGCCGCTAGAACTCGGCGAGCTTGCCATCGCGGAGTTCAGCGGCCACGAAGCCACTCATTACCCATTGACTCTGCAAGCCACTCCAGGTCCCGAACTCGACCTGCGCATCGAGTACGACTCCGATCTTTTTGATGCGGAAAGTGTTGTGGCGTTGGTTGATCGGTTGCAGCGGGTGTTGGTGGCGATGGTGGCTGATCCGTTGGCGCGGGTGTCG